>NZ_JADYVU010000021.1:0-100659 GCF_020194115.1 Bradyrhizobium sp. NBAIM01
AGCTGGAACCATGCCCATGACAAAGACCGCCGCGCAACGCTTTCCCGCACCCGCCCTCGACACCCTGCCCGACGACATTCGCACGCGCCTCCTTGCCGTGCAGGAGAAGAGCGGCTTCGTCCCGAACGTGTTCCTGACGCTGGCCTATCGCCCCGACGAGTTCCGCGCCTTCTTCGCCTATCACGACGCGCTGATGGAGAAGGACGGCGGCCTCACCAAGGCCGAGCGCGAGATGATCGTGGTGGCGACGTCGGCGGCCAACCAGTGCCAATATTGCGTGATCGCCCATGGCGCGATCCTGCGCATCCGCGCCAAGAACCCTGTGATCGCCGACCAGGTCGCCATCAACTACCGCAAGGCCGATATCACGCCGCGGCAGAAGGCGATGCTCGATTTCGCCATGAAGGTCTCGGTAGACGCGCAGCGGATTTCCGAGAACGATTTCGCCGCTCTCGCGCCGCACGGCTTCAGCGACGACGACATCTGGGACATCGCCGCGATCTCCGCCTTCTTCGCGCTGTCGAACCGGCTGGCGAATTTCACGGGCATGCGGCCGAACGAGGAGTTCTATCTGATGGGCCGCCTGCCGAAGACGTAGTCGAGGCGCCATGACCGAGCTCGATTGGCCCGAAATCCTGCTGCGCCTAGGCACGGCCACGCTTGCCGGCGGCACGATCGGCCTCAACCGCGACCTGCACGGCAAGCCGATCGGGCTGAAGACGCTCGGCATCGTCGGGCTCTCCACCGCGAGCGTGGTTCTGCTCGCATTGCAGCTCGCCGAACCGGCCAGGGTCGTCGACGCCGCCAGCCGTGTCATCCAGGGCATCCTCACCGGCATCGGCTTTCTCGGCGCCGGCGTCATCGTGCACCAAAGCACCGGGTTTCGCGTTCGAGGCCTCACCAGCGCCGCCTGCACTTTCCTTGCCGCCTGCCTCGGCATCGTCTGCGGCGCCGGACAATGGAAGATCGTCGTCGTCGCCCTGGCGCTGGCCTTCGTGCTGCTGACGATTGGCCGCCGCCTCGAGCGCCGGCTGCATCGTATGCTTGGCGGCAAGGAAGATCCTCAGCGGACGGAGACCTCGCCGAGCTCGGGTCAGCGGGAGAGCGATTAGAATCGCAACCGTCGGCCCCAAAACGGCTTCAGCAGTTCGAGCGCCGTGAGCACCAGCACTCCCGCGCCGAGCGTGATCATCAAATCGTCAAGATGCAGGGGACCGAAGCGAAACAGGCCGGAGGCCGGCGGCCAGAACAAGGCTGTGGCGAGAACGAGCGCAATCAAGAGGAAGATCCAGAGCAATGCCGCGTTCGGACGGAAGAAGGCGGACAAGAACGATGCGCTGAAGGATCGATTGACCAGCACCAGCGCGAGGACGCAGACGACGAGCGCGATGAATGCGAGGGTGCGAGCCTCCTCGGGCGGAAGGCCGGAACGAAGCGCTGCGACGAAGATCACGGCGATCAAGGCGAAGGCCATCGTGCCTTGCAGAACGCTCCAGGCGATCAGGGGCCACGAGAACAGCTCCGCATCGGCACGCCGCGGCGGACGCTTCATGACGTCGCGCTCCTCCCGCTCGGCCTCGAACACCAGCGAGCAGACGGGATCGATGATCAGCTCCAGAAAGGCGATGTGCACCGGGCCGAGCACCAGCGGCAGCCCGAACACCAGGGGAAGCAGCGCAAGACCCGCGATCGGCACGTGGACGGCAAAGATAAAGGCCATGGCCTTGCGCAGATTGTCGTAGATCCGGCGACCGAGGCGGATGGATGCGACGATGGAGCTGAAGTCGTCGTCGAGCAGGACGATCGAGGACGCCTCGCGAGCGACGTCGGTGCCGCGGCCACCCATCGCGATTCCGATATGGGCGGCCTTCAGCGACGGCGCGTCGTTGACGCCGTCGCCCGTCATCGCGACGATCTCGCCGCTGCGCTTCAGCGCCTGGACGATCCGCAGCTTCTGCTCCGGCAGAACCCGCGCGAAGACGTTCGCCTTCCTGACGAGTGCCTCGAGCTCGCGGTCGTCCGCGAGCTTGACCTGCTCCCCGGTCGCGACCTCATCGACGTCGAGCCCGGCTTGCGCGGCGATCGCCATGGCGGTCGCCGGATAGTCGCCCGTGATCATGATGACGCGGATGCCGGCCGAACGGCATTCGCGAACCGCCTCCGGAACATGAGGCCGCAACGGATCGGCAAGCCCGACCAGGCCGACGAAGCGAAATACAAAAGCCTCCTGGGATTCCGGCAGGGAAGCCTCATCGCAAACGGCAACCGCCATCCCCAGCACCCGGAGCCCGTCCTTCGCCATTGCCCCGATGGCAGCTTGCACGGCCTCCCGATCGGCCTCGTTCAGCCTGCACAGGCGCGCAATCGCTTCCGGCGCGCCCTTGGCGCATGCGACGAGGTCCGCCCCTCCGGCTGTCCGCCAAACCTGGGTCATGGCCAGCAGCTCGGGGCGCAGACCATAGGTGCGCACCAGCGTCCGCTCGCCATCCATCGCGTCGCCGTCCCGCAGGACACCACGCGCGAACGAATGCAGCGCCTTCTCCATCGGATCGAACGGCTCCGGAGAGCTTGCCAGTGCCCCGCAGCGCGCCAGCTCTGCGAATTCGCGCCCGACCTGATCCGGTCCGGACGCCTCCGCGCGCAGGCGCGCGCCGTCCAGCAGGCGCAGCTCGGCGACCGACATCTGATTCTGCGTCAGCGTTCCGGTCTTGTCGGTGCACAGGACTGTTGCTGAGCCGAGGACCTCGATGGCGGCGGCGCGCCGCGTCAGGACGCGGGCCTGCGAAATCCGCCACGCACCCATGGCCATGAACACCGTGAGCACGACACCGAATTCTTCCGGAAGCATCGACATACCGATGGCGACGCCTGCCAGCAGCGCCTGCAGCCAGTCGCCGCGCGAGACGCCGTAGAGCACAATCGCGGCCAGGCTGATCACGGCGCCGCCGAGGAAGCAGAGCCGCACCAGCCTTGCGGTCTGTTGCTGAAGCCGCGGCGGCTCGGCCCGCAAGCCGCGAAGCGACAGCCCGATCTTCCCGATCTCGCTGCGCGGCCCGGTGGCCTCGACCAGCGCCAACCCCTCGCCGCGCACGACGAGCGAGCCGGAATACACGAATGGCTGATCCTCGCCGCCGGGCCGGTGAGCGGCTACTTTGATCTTGTCGGCGGTCTTCTTGCGGACGGGCACCGACTCGCCGGTCAGCAGGGACTCGTCGATCTGCAAGTCCCGCGCTTCGACGAGCGCGGCGTCGGCGGGAACGCGATCGCCTTCACCGAGGACGAGAAGGTCGCCCTGCACGACCTCGCGGCCGGCAATTCGCCGGCGCGCACCGTCACGCACCACCAGCGCCCGCGGGCTGGTCAGATCGCGCAAGGCTTCCAGCACGCGCTCGGTTCGGGTTTCCTGCACCACCGTGATCACGATGGACATTGCCCCGAACGCCAGCAGAATCACCGCCTCCTTGAGATCGCCGAGCACGAGGTAGATCAGCCCGCCGCAGAGCAGCAGCAGGAGCATCGGCTCGCGCAGCACTTCCACCACGATGCGCAGCGGACTGCGTCGTTCCGGCCGAGGCAGTTCGTTGGGGCCGTCTGCCGCGAGCCTCGCCCGCGCCTCGGTCTCACTCAGACCGGCCGCACCTCCGCGTTGCACCTCGCTCACGGTTTCCGCCGCAGGCTCCAGAAGCTGCCGGCACCGACGATTGCGGTGGCGAGCAGGACGGCGACGAAGGTCTGGATGATGGTGAAGTTCAGCGCGTCGCGCGCGACGAACAGCGCCGTGATCGCGCCGGCGAGGACAAAGAGGATGCGAAAGATGACGCTCATGGCCGTGCCTCCAAGATCTGCATGACAAGATCTGCATGACTTGGAGCCCGGGCCCTCGGCATCGGGGCGCAACGCTGTCTCTGCAACCATGCAGGCAGACCTTAGCCGGTCAGGGCGAGGCAAGTTTGCGACAGGTCAAGCCTGACCCGGCCATCATCGGTCGGCGACTGCGACGTGATGTCCGCCCAACAGCGAACAGCCGGTGCATCGCTCACGGCTGCGAGACGTATGCAGCTAGCGCTTTGCCATCAGCTCGAGCGCCGGAGCAAAGCGCTCCGCGAACGTCAACGACTTGGCGTGGTGGACTGCGGCAAAGGATGCAGAGATTCCCGCCGAAGCGACCGCGAGCAAGGCAAGTACGAAAGCCAGACGGCGCATGTTCGCCTCCTGTGTGAGCTCGACTACTCCATAGAGATGGGACCGCTCTGTTTCAGGACGGTTTCGTGGGCGCGGAAATTGATTTCGCTCAAGCGGCTGTGATGAGATCCGGCTTATCTCGGCACATTCCGTAACCAACTAACAAGGGTGGACGTGTTTTGCAGCGCCGGCCGTATTGGGAATTTGATACCCGCGAGCGCTATCCTAGGCACTGCGGCGGCAACATTCGCCGGAATGGGAGTCATTGAGGACTACGCAAATGAAGATCGTGATCCAGAAGCTCAATGGCCTGTGGCACCTCATCGTCGGATCGAGCCAGATCCGAACGCCGTTCCTGGACACCCAGGACCGCGCGCTGGTGGTAACTTACGCCCGCCGCGCCTATCCCGGCGCCAGGATCTTCCAGCGCGACTGACGTGAATACCCTCAGTCGTCGTCCGCCGGGCCGCACCAGCCGGGCAGATAGATCGCATTCTTGCTTCTGGCCGCGGCCATCGCCTTCTCGAGCGCATTATCGAAATCGGCCTCCACCGCCTTGCGCGAGACCTGCCGGCGCAGGAAGTCGGCCCACAGGAATTCGGAGAACGGTGTGGTGTCCTTGGCGAAGCCGCCCATGCGGCGCAATTCGCCGGCAAGACTGCGGAACGGATCGTCCTTGAGGTCGGCCACCGATTTCGGCAGGTCGCGGAACGAGCGCCGCTCACCCTTGGCGTCGTAAGGATAGACCCAGCGCTTGTTGTCCATGACGCCCCAGAACGCCTCGCGCTCCACCATCCTGAGATCGCCGACGACGGTCACCAGCACTTCCTTGACGCCTTCATCGTGCAGTGCGCGGCCGAGGTGATGATGATCGATCACGTAGTAGCGCGCGTCAGGACCGTAAACGACGGGGATCATGTGCTTGCCGAGCAGATCCGCCTGCTTCTTCTTGCCGTGCTCGCGCCAGCGCCTGCGCTTCTCCTTGACCTCGCGCATGCCGACCGTCATCTGCGTCGGCCGGAGCGACAGGATCGGAACCGGATGCACTCTCGGCTCGCGCGCGTTGGTCGTGGTCATGATCGAAGGCCCCTGGCAGCAACGAAACGGTTCGGGTTCCCGCGACTATGCCACGGGTCCCGCGGTGGCAAAATCCGTTCGGAAGACGCGCAGATCACAAGTCGATGCCGGCCGGTAAAAAAGACGTCCTCAATGGCTGTCGCTATGCCCGCGTTGCAGCGCAACGCTCGGGACGGACACGATGGCCCGCTGCTGGATCGCGGCACACCGGTCCATGCGCAAAATAGTACGAACGCACAAATGCATCCTGGCATTGCAAAGATTTACTGCAACGCGTGCCTCACCTATGCTATCTAGATCGCTGCTTCGGAGTGATCCCCGCCCCATGAACAATCAGCGGCCCATAAGCTCTGATGAGGAGCACCGGGTGCTCCAGTTCAGGCCGCGCACCCCGCCTTCTCCAAGGGTCCAGCGCGGCAATGGCTCCGTGCAACCGCTCCGCGGCACGCCCGAACGGCTGGACCTGTCACGCTACGAGCAGCCGCGTGCCGAGCCCGACAATTACCGGCAGCGCATGCTTGCCAACATCGCAGCGCTCGCCTTCACCATCGCGCTGACGGCGATCGGGATCTGGCTCGCGGTCAGCATCGCCGACCTGCGCCGGACCCAGGATTGCGTGCTGATGGGCCGCCGCGACTGCGTCAAGATCACAACGCCGCATATTTAAGGCCCGGCCCGGCACGGACCTCGCGGCGGATGGGTCCAGCGGGCATCCCCAGCCGCCTCCGGTGCTGTCCCCCGGCGCCTGCCCGGCTCCATTGAACTCAGGGCGGCGCTCCGATATACGGGCTTTCGACCCGGCCAGAGGGGGGTTTGAGGGCGTCATCAGGGGCGCGATGCCCAGCCACCGTGCCACTCTGGACAATCTGACAAATACCTACAATATATCAAAGGCTTAGTGATGTCCTCCACATTCGATCAGGTCGCCACGATCATCGCTGAAACCTGCGACATCCCGCGCGACACGATCACGCCGGATAGCCATGCCATCGATGACCTCGGCATCGACAGCCTCGATTTCCTCGATATCGCCTTCGCGATCGACAAGCAGTTCGGCATCAAGCTGCCGCTGGAGAAGTGGACTCAGGAGGTCAACGACGGCAAGGCGACCACCGAGCAATATTTCGTGCTGAAGAACCTGTGCGCCCGCATCGACGAACTGGTTGCGGCCAAGGGCGCGAGCGCCTAAGGGCGCAGTCATGCAACTCGAATACTTCCACATGATCGATCGCATCGTCGACCTCAAGGTCGACGAGAAGACGATCGTCGTCGAAGCGCAGGTCCCGCAGGAAAGCACCATCTTCGAGGGGCACTTCCCGGGTTATCCCTTGATGCCCGGCGTGCTCCTGATCGAATCGATGGCGCAGGCCTCGGGCTGGCTTCAACTCGGCGTGTTCCGATTCGAACGCATGCCGATCCTGGCCGCCGTGAAGGAGGCCAAGGTCCGCGGCTCGGTCTTCCCCGGCGACCTCATGAGCATCGAGGCGAGCCTCACCCATGAAGGCTCCGGCTATGCCATGACCGAAGCCAAGATCCGGGTCGGCGGCAAGCTGCGCGCCAATTCGGCGCTGACCTTCACGCTGATTCCCTTCCCCAATGCGGATATGCGCGGATACATGGCGAAGGTCGCCGAGCGCGTCGGCTTTCCGCAACAGGCCGTATCGTCATGACTGACACTCCTGCTTTGAAGCCGGGCCAGACCGAGGTCTGGATCACCGGCATTGGGCTCGCCACCTCGCTCGGCGAGGGCCTCGACGCCAACTGGGCCGCGCTTTCCGAGAAGCGCATCAATGTCGACGAGAAGGGCTTTGCGCCCTACATCGTGCATCCCTTGATGCCGGTATCCTTCGACAGCCAGATCCCGAAGAAGGGCGACCAGCGCCAGATGGAAGCCTGGCAGCGCATCGGCACCTATGCCGCCGGTCTTGCGCTCGATTCCGCCGGCATCAAAGGCAACAAGGACATCCTGTCGAAGATCGACATGGTCGTCGCCGCCGGCGGCGGAGAGCGCGACATCAACGTCGACAGCGGCATTCTCACCGCCGAGGCCAAGGGCGCTAACGCGCCGGGCTTCCTCAACGAACGGCTGATGAGCGATCTGAGGCCGACGCTGTTCCTGGCCCAGCTCTCCAACCTGCTCGCCGGCAACATCGCCATCGTGCACGGTCTGGGTGGCACCTCGCGCACCTTCATGGGCGAAGAGGTCGCCGGCGCCGACGCCGCCCGCATCGCGCTCGCGCGCATCGCCTCGGGCGAGAGCGACATCGCGCTGGTCGGCGGCTCGTACAACGGCGAGCGCAAGGACTTGCTCGTCCTCTACGAGTTCGGCGACTTCAACCTGAAGGACAAGTTCGCGCCCGTGTGGGCGCGCAAGGACCATCCCGGCTTCGCGCTCGGCTCGGCCGGCGCCTTCCTGGTGCTGGAATCGAAGGCGCATGCGGAAGCGCGCGGCGCCAAGCCGTTCGCAAAGCTGTCGAGCGTCGTCGCCGACCTCGCCAAACGCAAGCAGCCCGGCGACATGACCGCGACGCTCGAGAAACTGTGGGACAAGCTGCCCAGGCGCGAGGGCAAGGGCGCGATCATCACCGGGGCGACTGGGGCGGAGCCTGCGACCTCGGACGAGCGCGACTTCCTGAAGAACCATGCCGACTTTCCGGTGCGCTCGACCGGCACGGTGTTCGGCCACGCCATGGAAACGCAATTTCCGCTCGGCATTGCCCTCGCTGCATTGTCGATCTCGCGCGGCGCGCTGTTCCCGCCGAATGATTCCACGGGGACCGAGATTGAAATGCAGGGCGCGCCCACCCAGATCGTGGTGGTGGGAGCCGGACACTGGCGCGGCGAAGGCATGGCGCTGGTCGAGGCGGTTTAATCAGCTCAAGCGGGGATCGACATGACTGCACCACGCGACAAACTCGGGCGTCCCGTCGTCGTCGTCACCGGCATGGGCATCATGACCTCGCTCGGCGCCGGCAAATCCGACAATTGGGCAAAGCTCGTCGCCGGCGAATCCGGTATCCGCACCATCACGCGTTTTCCGATCGACGGCCTCAAGACCACGATGGCCGGCACGGTCGATTTCGTCAGCGCCGATCCGTTCTCTTCCACCGCCCTGTCCGAGCGGATGGCCGAGCTGGTGACGCAGGAAGCGCTAGAGCAGGCCGGCATCGGCGCCAAGGCCGATTTCCCGGGTCCGCTTTTCCTCGCGGTGGCGCCGGTCGAGGTTGAATGGCCGCAGCGTCGCGAGCTCGGTCGCGCCGTCGGCCAGCAAGACATCACCTATGACGATCTGCTCCGCATCTCCGGCGGCGGCAAGTTTAGCGCCTATCATCATCGCTTCATGTTCGGCTCGGTTGCCGCCTATCTTGCCGAGACCTTCGGCACCAAGGGCTCGCCGATCTCGCTGTCGACGGCGTGCGCGTCCGGAGCCACCTCGATCCAGCTCGGCGTCGAGGCGATCCGCCGCGGCGAGACGGACGCAGCGCTTTGCGTCGCGACCGACGGCACCGTGAACCCGGAAGCGCTGGTGCGCTTCTCGCTGCTCTCGGCGCTGTCGACCCAGAACGATCCGCCGCAGGCGGCCTCCCGTCCCTTCTCCAAGAACCGCGACGGTTTTGTCATGGCGGAAGGCGCCGGCGCGCTGGTGCTGGAGAGCTACGAGGCCGCGACCGCGCGCGGCGCAAAGATCCTCGGCGTGATCGCCGGCTGCGGCGAGCTCACCGATTCCTTCCACCGCACCCGCTCCTCGCCCGACGGCAAGCCGATCATCGGCTGCATGAACAAGACGCTGGCCGATGCCGGCATGACGCCGGATCAGATCGACCACATCAACGCGCACGGCACCGCGACGCCCGAGAACGACAAGATGGAGTTCAACACGACGTCGGCCGTGTTCGGCGAGCTCGCGCAGAAGATTCCGGTCACCTCCAACAAGTCGATGGTCGGCCATACCATCTCGGCCGCCGGCGCGGTCGAGGCGATCTTCTCGCTGCTCACGCTCGAGCATCAGCGCATTCCGCCGACGATCAACTACGACAATCCGGATCCCACGATCCTGTTCGACGTCGTCGGCAACAAGGCGCGCGATGCGCGCGTGACCGCGGTGATGTCGAACTCATTCGGCTTCGGCGGCCAGAACGCTTCGCTGATCCTGACCCGCGAACCGGCCTGACCGGACGCATGGCGCTGCTTCCTGCGAGCACGAAGGCCCGCGCGCGGGAGGCTGCCAAATCGCTCGGCGGCAGCCTGATCGGCGGCGCGACCGTCGCGATGCTGCGCACCACGCGCTATTTCGATCCGGCCAAGACCTCGGACTTCTTCGCGCGTGCCGTCAAGCTGATCGGGCCGCGCCTGCGCGAGCACCGCATCGGCCGCGCCAACCTCACCGCCGCCTTCCCCGAGAAGTCACCGGAGGAGATCGAACGGATCCTGATGGGCGTCTGGGACAATCTCGGCCGCGTCGGCGCCGAGTTCGCCCATATCGACCAGGTCTGGGACTACGCCCGCGATGTCCCCGAGAAGAGTCGCATCGAGATTTCCCCGCGCAGCATCGAGCTGTTCGACCAGATCCGCGACGACGGCAAGCCGGCGCTGATCTTCGCCGCACATCTTGCGAACTGGGAATTGCCGGCGCTCGCCGCGGTCGCGCATGGCCTGGACACCGCGATTCTCTATCGCCGCCCGAACATCGCCTCGGCCGATCGCATCATCCAGGAGATGCGCCAGGTCAACATGGGCACGCTGATCCCGGCCGGCCGCGACGCGCCGCTGCGGCTCGCGCAGGCGCTGAAGGACGGCAAGCACGTCGCCATGCTGATCGACCAGTATCTGACGGCCGGCGTCGAGGTCACGTTCTTCGGCCGCAAGACCCGCGCCAATCCGATGCTGGCGCGCCTCTTGCGCCAGGTCGAATGCCCAATCCACGGCGTGCGCATCATCCGCCTGCCCGACGGCCGCTTCCGCGGCGAGCTGACCGAGGAGATCCCGCCGGTGCGCGATGCCGATGGCAAGATCGACATCCAGGGCACGACGCAGGCGATCACGAGCGTGGTGGAAAGCTGGGTACGAGAACATCCCGAGCAGTGGCTATGGCTGCACAGAAGGTGGCGGTAAATACTCCGTCCTTGCGAGCGCAGCGAAGCAATCCAGAATCGTTCCACCGAAGCAGTCTGGATTGCTTCGTCGCTTCGCTCCTCGCAATGACAGGCGCTACTACCGCCCCGTCTTCACCTTGGTCCAGAGCCGGTTGATGATCCGCTGCGTCGCCGGCTCGCGCGCCGTGATGACGAACAGTTTTGCCAGCGTCGCCTCGTCCGGATAGATGTTCTTGTCATCAAGGATTTTTGGATCCACCAGCTTCTGGCTGGCGAGGTTGCCGTTGGCGTAGGACAGGAAGTCCGAGTTCTTGGCGGCAACGTCCGGGCGATAGAGATAGTTGATCAGCTCGTAGGCTTCCCTAACATTCTTGGCATCCGCGGGGATCGCGAGATTGTCGAAGAACATCTGCGCGCCCTCCCTCGGAATGGTGTAGCCGATCTCGACGCCGCTTTTGGCTTCCGCGGCGCGGGCGCGGGCCTGCATGATGTCACCGGACCAGCCGACCACGAAGCAGATCTCGCCGGTGGCGAGCGCGCTTAGATATTCGGACGAGTGAAACTTGCGTACGGAGGGGCGGACTTTCGCCACGGCATCGGCGGCCTTTTCCAGGTCCGCCTGCTTGGTCGAGTTCGGATCGAGCCCGAGCCAGCTCAGCGCCGCCGGGAAGATGTCGTCGGCGGAGTCGAGCATGTGGACGCCGCAGTCCTTGAACTTGGCGAGGTTCTCCGGCTTGAAGACGATGTCCCAGCTGTCGATCTTCGCATTAGCCCCAAGGATCTGCTTCACCTTGGCGATGTTGTAGCCGATGCCCGTCGTGCCCCACATGTAGTTGGCGGCGTAGACATTGCCGGGGTCGTAGGTGGCGAGGCGCTGCGTCACCACCGGCCAGGCATTGGCGAGGTTCGGGAGCTTCGACTTGTCGAGCTTCTGGAAGATATTGGCCTTGATCTGGCGCTGCAGGAAATAAGCGGTGGGCACCACGACGTCATAACCGGACTTGCCGGCCATCAGGCGCGTCTCCAGCGTCTCGTTGGCGTCGAAGGTATCGTAGACGACCTTGATGCCGGTCTCCTTGGTGAAGGCCTCAAGGACGTCAGGCGCCATGTAGTTGGACCAGTTGTAGAAATTGACGACCCGCTCCTCGGCACCTGCGGGAGCGGAGAGCAACGTCAGCGCGGCGGCGATCGCGAAACCAAGGCCAAAGCCGGAGCGGCCGACGTTCGTCATCTCTGTCTACCTCTTGCGTCCACGCACCGCGTCCGACAGCCGCTCCAGTGCGGTGTCGAGCGTCTCGTCCTTCTTGGCAAAGCAGAAGCGCACCACTGATGTGACCGGGTCCTGCTCGTAGAACGCCGAGACCGGGATCGCGGCGACCTTGTAGTCTTTCACGATGCGCCAGCAGAACTCGGTGTCACTCTCGTTGAGCCCGAGCGGCGACAGGTCGACGGTGAGGAAATAGGTGCCTTGCGACTTCAGCACGGGGAAGCCGAGGCTCTCCAGCCCCTTGGTCAGGCGGTCCCTGCTCCGCGTCAGGTCCTTGCGCATGGATAGGAAGTAGTCGTCGGACTTGCCGAGCCCATAGGCGACGGCGGCCTGCAGGTTCGGCGCGGTGGTGAAGGTCAGGAACTGGTGCACCTTGGCCGCGACGCGCAACAGCGGTGGCGCCGCGCAGACGAAGCCGATCTTCCAGCCCGTCAGCGAGAAGATCTTGCCGGCCGAGCCGACCTTGATGGTGCGCTCGCGCATGCCGGGGATGGTGATCAGCGGGATATGCTTGTGCTCGTCGAAGGTGACGTGCTCCCAGACCTCGTCGCAGATCGCGATGACGTCGAACTCCTGGCAGTAGCGTGCCAAGAGCTCGAGGTCCTCGCGCGGATAGACCACCGCGCTGGGATTTAAGGGGTTGTTGAAGAGCACCGCCTTGGTCTTTGAATTGAACACGCTTTTCAGCATGTCTTCATTCAGCCGCCAGTGCGGCGGCTCGAGCCGGACCAGGCGCGGAATGCCGCCGGCCTGGCGGATGATCGGCAGATAGGAATCGTAGACCGGCTGGAAGCAGACCACCTCGTCGCCGGGCTGGACCACCGCAAGGATCGCCGACGTCAGCGCCTCGGTCCCGCCGGAGGTCACCATCACTTCGCTCATCGGATCGAGCTTGAGGCCGTGCCAATGGCCGTAATGGGTCGCAATCGCCTGGCGCAGCTCCGGCAGGCCCATCATCGAGGGGTACTGGTTGTAGCCGTTCAGCGAGGCCTCGGCCGCGGCGCGGCGGATGTCCTCGGGGCCGGGATCGTCGGGAAAGCCCTGGCCGAGATTGATGGCGTTGTTGTCGCGCGCGGCCTGCGACATCGCCTCGAAGATGGTGACGGGAAGGTCGGCGAAGACCTTGTTCAGCGAAGAGCTCTTGGTCGTCATTGCGCGGTTAGCCACCGACCTTGCTGGGAAGCCCGGCCGCCTTCCAGCCCAGCATGCCGCCGGCCAGATGCTTGTCGTAAGACAGGCCCGCCGCCTGTGCCGCCAGCGAGGCCGTCACCGAGCGCTTGCCCGAACGGCAGGCGAACACGACCTCCTTGCCGGCCGGATCGGGGATCGCCTTGGGATCGAAGGTCGAGAGCGGAACCACGACGCCGTAAGGGTAAGCCTCGGCCTCGACCTCGTTTGGCTCACGGACGTCGACGAGCAGATAACGCCCTTCCGCGACACCCTTGGCGACCTCGTCCGGGGTCAGATCCTGCACTTGATTTGCCACATCATCCTCCAACGTCGCGGGCCGCATGCCGGGGTGATCCCGGCCGGCGGCAACCTCGCCTCTCGGGAGACGAAAATCAAGCGCCACAAAGGCTTGAGCCGCGCGGCGCAAGTTAAAGCTAAATCGCAGCGACTTGAAGTCCGCTTTGAATCCCAGGCCCTGAGGTCGCTGCCCTAGATCGTCACCTGCGTACCGACCTCGACCACACGGCCGGACGGGATCTGGAAATAGTCGGTGGCGTCGTTGGCGGAGCGGCTGAGCGAGATGAACAGCCGGTCCTGCCAGCGCGGCATGCCGGAATGGGCGGCGGGCTTGAGCGCCCTGCGCGACAGGAAGAACGAGGTCGACATGATGTCGAACTGCCAGCCCAGCTTGCGGGCGATCGCGAGCGCCTTCGGCACGTTGGGCGATTCCATGAAGCCGAACTTCAGCGTCACCTTGGAGAAGGTCGGTGAAATCTGCTCCAGCTTCACCCGTTCGGCCGGATCGATCCGCGGGGTCTGCGCGGTCTCGATGGTGAGAATGACGTTCTTCTCGTGCAGCACCTTGTAGTGTTTCAGACTATGCATCAGCGCGGTCGGCGCGCTGAGCGGGTCCGAGGTCAGGAACACCGCAGTGCCGGGCACCCGCTGCGGCGGCCGCTTCTCCAGCATCGCCACGAGATCGGCGAGCGGGAACTCGAGCTTGCGCGATTTCTCGAACAACAGCCGGCTGCCGCGCCGCCATGTGTACATCAAGATGATCATGACCGCACCGAGCGCCATCGGCACCCAGCCACCCTCGAAGACCTTCAACAGGTTCGCGCTCAGGAAGGTCAGATCGAGGAACAGGAACGGCGCAATCAGCGCGCCGGCGGCAAGCGCTGACCAGCGCCAGCCCTTCCAGACCACGACGAAGCCCATCATCGCCGTGACCACCATGGTACCGGTGACGGAGATGCCATAGGCGGATGCAAGCGCGCTCGACGAGCGGAACAGCAGCACCAGCAGCACCACCGCGACCAGCAGCAGCTGGTTGATGCGCGGAATGAAGATCTGGCCGGAATGGGCTTCCGACGTATGGCGAATTTCAAAGCGCGGCAGCAGCCCGAGCTGGATCGCCTGGCGCGTCAGGGAATAGGCGCCGGTGATGACGGCCTGGCTCGCGATGACGGTCGCCATGGTGGCGAGCACGACCATGCAGCCTCGGACGAAGCCTTGCGGGAACAGCTGAAAGAACGGGCTCACGATCGCGCCGGGGTCGCCGAGCACCAGCGCGCCCTGCCCCAGATAGTTCAGCGCCAGCGAGGGCAGCACGATGGTAAGCCAAGCGGTCTGGATCGGCCGCTTGCCGAAATGGCCGAGATCGGCATAGAGCGCCTCGGCGCCAGTCACCGCCAGGAACACCGCGCCCAGCGTCACGAAGCCGACGATGCCATGGTGCAGCATGAAGTTCACGGCGTAGAGCGGGTTGAGCGCAAGCAGCACCTGCGGCTGCTGGGCGATCTGAGGGATCGCCGCCACCGCCAGAACCGTGAACCAGACGCACATGATCGGGCCGAAGAAGGCGGCAACGCGCGCCGTGCCGCGGGACTGCACGGCGAACAGGCCGACCAAGATCACAACCGTCAGCGGAACGATGTAGGGCTCGAACCTTAGCGTGACGTCCTTCATGCCCTCGATCGCCGACAGCACGGAGAGCGCCGGCGTGATCACGGCATCGCCGTAGAACAAAGCTCCGGAAATGATGCCGAGCAGGACGATGGTGGCCCCGCCGCGGCCGGTGCCAACCGCCCGCTGGGCCAGCGCCATCAGTGCAAGCGTGCCGCCCTCGCCGTTGTTGTCGGCGCGGAGCAGGATCACGACGTATTTGAGCGTCACCACCACGATGAGCGCCCACAGGATCAGGGAGAGCACGCCGAGCACGGCGGCCGGCGTCGGCAACCCGTCCGCGCCCGAGGCGGCCAGCACCGCCTCGCGGAACGCGTAGAGCGGGCTGGTGCCGATGTCGCCGTAAACGACGCCGATGCTGCCGAGCGTCAGCGCGCCGAAACCGGCGGTGGTATGGGCATCGCCATGCCCATTTGCCGCCACCGTTTCCGGGGCGGGAACTGCTATGTCGCTTGTCATGGGAGAGCCCGATGGCCTCTAAAATGCTTCACTGCACAACGGCGGAAGAGCGCGCGGCTTATAGTCCTGCGCCACCGGCATGGCCTAGCCCGATTCCGGGCCATAGCCATGCAAATATGCATGGCTACGCCAGTTGCATTCTAGATGGTGACCTGGGTTCCGACTTCGACCACGCGGCCGGTGGGGATCTGGAAGTAGTCGGTGGCATCGTTGGCCGACCGGCTCAGCGCGATGAACACATGATCCTGCCAGAGCGGCATGCCCGACTGTGCCGAGGCCTTCAGTGACCTGCGCGACACGAAGAACGACGTCGACATGATGTCGAACTGCCAACCCTGCTTGCGCGCGATGGCGAGCGCCTTCGGCACGTTCGGCTGCTCCATGAAACCGAAGCGCAAGCGGACCTTGGAGAACTTTTCGCTGATCTTCTCCATCCTGAACCGCTCCGACAGATCGACCCGAGGCGTCTGCGCGGTCTCGATCGTCAGAATCACGTTGTGCTCATGCAGCACCTTGTTGTGCTTGAGATTGTGCAGGAGCGCGGTCGGCACGAACGCGGGATCGCTGGTCAGGAACACCGCGGTGCCCTTGACGATGTGCGGTGGCCGCTTCTCCAAACTGCGGATCAGATCGTCCAATGGCACCTCGATCCGGCGGGTCTTCTGGATCAGGATTGCGGAGCCCTTGCGCCAGGTCCAGATCGTCCCGGCCATGACGATGCCGAACAGCAGCGGCACCCAGGCACCTTCGAGCAGCTTGAGCAGGTTGGCGCTGAGGAAGCTCAAATCGACGATGACGAAGGGGACGATCACGGCTGCGGCCGTCGCGGCGCGCCAGTTCCACAACTTCCAGATCACGACGAAGCCCATGATGCCGTCGGCGACCATGGTGGTGGAGACGGCAATACCGTAGGCGGAAGCCAGATTGCTGGGGGTGTGGAACAGCAGCACCAGCAGCATCACGCCGATCAGCAGCAGGCGGTTGACGCGCGGCAGATAGATCTGGCCGGCATGGGATTCGGAGGTGTAACGCACCTCAAAACGCGGCAGGAGCCCGAGTTGCACGGCCTGGTGGACCAGCGAATAGGCGCCGGTGATCACCGCCTGGCTCGCGATCACGGTTGCGGCCGTCGCGAGTCCGACCAGCGGCAGGACCAGGCTCTCGGGCACCATGCGGTAAAACGAATGCTCGATCGCGCTGGGATCGGACAGCACCAGCGCACCCTGCCCGAAATAGTTGACTAGAAGCGCCGGCAGCACGAAAAACATCCAGGCCGACTGGATCGGCTTGCGGCCGAAATGGCCGAGATCGGCATAAAGCGCCTCTCCGCCCGTCACCGCCAGGAACACCGCGCCGAGCGTCACGAGGCCGATCACACCGTGCGACAGCACGAACTGCACCGCATAGTACGGATTGATCGCCGCCAGCACCGTGGGATCGTCGGCGATGTGGACAGCCCCCATCACGGCGATGACGGTGAACCAGACCACCATCACCGGCCCGAAGGCCGAGGCGACCAATGCGGTTCCCTTGCTCTGCACGGCGAACAGCAGCACCAGAATGAGCACGGTGAGCGGCACGACATAGTGCTCGAGCGCGGGGGTCGCGAGCTTGAGGCCCTGCACCGCCGAGAGCACCGAGATCGCCGGCGTGATCATGGAATCGCCGATGAACATCGAAGCGCCGATCACGCCGAGCGCGAGCAGGACCCAGCTTCGCCGCCCGAGCGCGCGCTGGCCGAGCGCCATCAGCGAGAGCGTGCCGCCCTCCCCGTTATTGTCGGCGCGCAGCAGCAAGAGGACATATTTGGCGGTGACGACGATCAGGAGCGCCCACAGGATCAGCGAGAGCACGCCGAGCACGATGACGCGCGAGACGGGCTCGCCATGGGCGGCGGCCTTGACCGCCTCGTGGAATGCATAGAGCGGCGAAGTGCCGATATCGCCAAAGACGACGCCGACACTCCCGAGCGTAAGGGCCCAAAAACTTGCGGTGGGCCGCCCGTCCTGGGTCTCGGCCTGTGTCATGCTCGCCGTCATGAAGGTGGAGAACGCTTCGTTCCTGAAATTGATCCGGCGCCTTTTGACGCTTCCGGTGCACCTGTCAATCGGCGCACCATCATAGCAGGCGCCGAGCCGGATGCTGTGACGCCACAGCCACGCTCATCGCCCGCGCGACGACATGCCTCAGGTAAGATGGTAGCGCAAGGGGGTTACGGCCTCAGATTCGGCGGCAGCGGCGGATCTTCGCGCATCAAGGTGATGGTCACCCGCCGGTTGGCTGCCAGTGAGGGATCGTCCGGAAACAGCGGCTGGGTATCGGCCTTGCCGGAGACGGCGAAGATGTGCGACGGCGGCAGGCCCTGGCGCTCGAGGATCTGGCGCACGGCGTTGGCGCGATCGGCCGACAGATCGAAGGCGCCATAGTCGCTGCGGGTCGGCACGAACCCCGCCGCGGTGTGGCCGGCGATGGAGACGCGGAGCGGCGTCGCCTTGAGCGGGATCGCGAGCTTCTCGACCAGGCGGCGGGTGCGGTCATAGGGCACCTTGGAGCCGTCGGCGAACATCGAGCGGCCGTCCTGGTCGACGATCTCGAGGTTCAGGCCCTGCTTGGTCTCCTCGAACATGATGTGCTTGGACATCTCGGTCAGTTCCGGCATGTCCTGCAACGCCTGGCGCAGCGAGGCTGCGGCCAGCGCGAAATTGCGGTCGACCTTGATCTTCGCGCCGGAGGTCTTTTCGCGGTCTTCCTGATCTGGCGTCGGCGTGTTGGAGGCATCTTCCGGCTGGATGTGGTCGACGTTCTTGAGCCGCGGGCGCGTCGGCAGGCCGTCGGATTCGACGATGCCGGAGTAGCGCGCCTCGGTCTGCACGCCGAACGCCTCGCGCATCGAGCCCGCGACGATCTTCAGCTTGTTGGCGTCTTGCGTGGAGAACGCGACCAGCATCACGAAAAACGCCAGCAGCAGCGCCATCAGGTCGGCGAAGGTCACGAACCAGCCGTGGCCGCCACCGTGAGCATTGCCGCGCTTCTTCTTGGCCATCTCTCAAAATCCAGGCGGCGGCCTCAAGCCGGCACCGGCTCGCCTTCGGTGTGACGATGCTTCTCCGGCAGATAGGCCAGCAGCATTTCGCGCACCAGGGTCGGGCTCTTGGAGTCGCGGATCATCAGGATGCCGTCGATGATCAAGGTGCGGTTGGTCTCTTCGTCCAGCAGCTTGCCGTGCAGCTTGTCCGCGATCGGCAAGCAGATCAGGTTGGCGACAACGGCGCCGTACAGGGTCGCCAGCAGCGCGGTGGCCATGAACGGGCCGAGCTTGGAGGGATCCGACATGTTGGAGAACATCTGCACCATGCCAAGCAGCGTGCCGATCATGCCGAACGCCGGGGCGCAGTCGCCGACGGCGCGGTAGATCTTGCTGCCTTCGTCGAGGTGCATCAGGAAGTTGTCCCGGTCGCGCTCCAGATTGTCGCGAATGAAATCGAGGTCGTAGCCGTCGGCAACATAGCGAATGCCCTTGGCGAGGAAGGGCTCGTCGGTCTCGACCTTTTCGAGTCCGACCGGGCCCTGCTTGCGGGCGATTTCCGCGATGCGGGCGAGCTCGTCGACAAGGTCGTGAGCCGACAGGCGGCTCAGGGTGAAAGCAAACTTCGCGCCCAGCGGCACGCCGTGGATCATCGCGGACAAAGGAAAGCGGATCATCGTCGCTGCGAACGAGCCGCCGAAGATGACGATGACGGCGTGGATGTCGTAGAACATCCCGAACGTACCGCCCATCAGGATCAGCGACGACACAACAATGGCGCCTGCGACGAGGCCGACAAGTGTTGCGATATCCATGATCGACTCCAACGCCTACGCAACAACGGCCGTCCTGGCCGCTGGCGCGGCTCAACCCCGAACCGCATCGCAGACCCTAGAGCGCCGCCCTTAAAGGCGCGTAAAGGTTAAGTCTCGACGATGTGCCGCCTGCCGCCGCAATTTGTCCCGGTTGCCGTCCAGCGATAGGAATTTCAACCCTTCGCTAACCATAATCAGGCGCCCACCACGTCACGTCGGCTGCGGCCCTCCGCCACATCGTGGACGGGGATCAGTTGGTGTCTGCTAGCGTTGCGACAGGGCCAATCGCGGAGCCAGCGCGATGTTGATGCTATTCGGTCTACTCACGGCGCTGCCCGCGGCGCTGGCGTTCCACCTGCTCGAGGCGGAACTCGTGCTTCCGGCGTTCAGCGTGCTGCTCTTTATCGAGGCCGCCTTCGCCGTGCTCGCGGCGCGGTTGATGCGCAGCTCCAACAGCGCAGACGATATCACCCTCTGGGACCTTGCCGGCGGCTTCACCCTGATCGGATGCGCAGCCGCCGTGCTCGGAGAACCGGATCAAGTCGCCCTGCTTCTGACCGAGCAAGGCGGCATTCGGCCGTCGTCCGGGCCGTAGATTGCCCTAAAGCGCGATGCGATTAGGATCAATCGTCATCGCGCTTTAGGTTATTGTTTGAGCATGATCTTTTCGGAAAACCGCTACACACTTTTCCGGATCACGCTCCAGCAGCCGTCAATGGATCTCCGCAGAGCGCTTCAGCGCGGCCTTGAGCTTCTCGAGCGAGAAGTCGGGACTGCGGGCGATCTCCAGGATCGGCGTCTCGCGGCGGCCGCACAGTTCGGCCGCCTCCGGCAGCTTTGCGGCAAGGTCGAGCGGGATCACGATGGCGCCATGCCGGTCGGCGTGGATGAGGTCGTCCGACTTCACGGTCATGCCGGCGACGCGCACCTCGCCGCCAAAGCTTTCCGCGTGCACCCAGGCGTGCGACGGGCCGATCGAGCCGGCTAGCGCCTGGAACCCTGGCGCCCATTGCGGGATGTCGCGGATCGAGCCGTCGGTGATGACGCCGAGGCAGCCGAGCGCCTTGTGCACGTTGCTCTGTACCTCGCCCCAGAACGCGCCATAGCCGACGTCGGGTCCGTCGATGTCCTGGATCACCGAGATGCGCGGGCCATGGCCGGTGCCGACATATTCGTAATATGCGATTCGGCGCTTGGACTGCTCCTCGGCCGGAAGCGATGACTTCAGAACCGAGCGGATCGTCACCGTGCGGGCATAGCCGACGATCGGCGGCAGGTCGGGAAACGGACAGACCAGCTGCTTGGTGGTGTAGCCGATCAGCCGCCGCTCGGGCGCCACGATCTCCATGGCGTTGCAGATCGTCGGCGTATCGTAACGGCCCAGCGCTTCGAGGACGGAAGCGGGCAGCGGCCCGGTCGCGGAATTGGTCACGGCGTTCTCTCCCAGGTTGGCGGCGATTGATTGCGCGATGCCGCCGGCACAAGGGCGATATAGCCGAGATCGGACCTCGACCCAACTCAGGCAGGCTTCATGGCAGATATCCGCGAGGAGCGCTTTAGTGCAGTCGTCCGGGCCGATCGTCGTCTTGCGGCGGCTCCGACAAATTCGCCAGCGTCGGCGCCGAGGGCGGTGACGGGACCTCGCCTCCCGCCGGCGCGGTGGCTTCCATCGCGCGCGCCTGGTCGCGATAGGATTTGTAGCCGAGCGGCAGCGCGAGGAGGTACAGCACCGTGCCGATCGACAGCACGTGCCAGGGATAGGCGATCAGGAGCGCGATGAAGACGATCACGGCGACGAAGGCCGGCAGCACCAGCTCGGGCGGCACGCGCATCCGCTTGGTCTTGCCGGAGAACACCGGCAGGCGCGACACCATCAGAAACGCGATCAGAAGCGTGTAGGCCGCGGTCACCGCCGCAGGTGTGCGCCCGACGTCGAGGAACGCGACATAGATCGGCAGCAGCACGGTGATCGCGCCGGCGGGCGCCGGCACGCCGGTGAAGAAATTGGCGGCGAAGGCCGGCTTGTTCGGATCGTCCATGGTGGCATTGAAGCGGGCGAGCCGCAGGCCGCCGGATATCGCGAACACCATGGCGGCGATCCAGCCGGCATTGCCGAGCTCGTGCAGCTGCCAGAAATACAGCATCAGGCCGGGCGCCACGCCGAAATTGACGAAGTCGGCGAGACTGTCGAGCTCGGCGCCGAACTTCGACTGCCCCTTGATCATGCGCGCGATGCGGCCATCGATGCCGTCGAGCGCGGCGGCGAACACGATTGCATAGACCGCGAGCGTCATCCGCCCTTCGATCGACAGGCGGATCGAGGTCAGGCCGGCGCAGATCGCCAGCAGCGTGATGACGTTGGGCACCAGCATCCGCACCGGGATCGGTCGGAACCGCCGGCGGCGGACGTCGGGATCCTTGAAATCGTAAGGCGTCATGGCTCGTCCTTATCTCGAGGCGAGATATAGCAAGCCGCGCCGCCGTCCGCCATTGCGGCGGAACGCCTGCGAGCACCGACTATTGGTTAATTGGCGCGGAACGCGCGGCCCGGGTCGTCGCCGGCAAGGTCGGCCAGGATCGTCTCTCCGGCGACCGCGGTCTGCCCTTCCGAGACCAGCGCCTTGGTGCCCACGGGCAGGTAGACGTCGAGGCGCGAGCCGAAGCGGATCAGGCCGAAACGCTCGCCGGCGCCGATCGCCTGCCCCTCCTTGACGAAGCAGACGATGCGCTTGGCGACCAGGCCGGCGATCTGGACCACGCCGATCCGCGCCGTCGGCGTCGTGATCACCAGCGAGTTGCGCTCGTTGTCCTCGCTCGCCTTGTCGAGCTCGGCGTTGATGAAGAGGCCGGGCCGGTAGGCGATACGATCCACCCTGCCCGCCACGGGCGCGCGGTTCACGTGGCAATTGAACACGCTCATGAAGATCGAGACGCGCGGCAGCGGCCGGTCGCCGAGCCCGAGCTCGGCCGGCGGCAGCGCCATGGTGATCATGGAGACACGCCCGTCGGCCGGCGACACCACGAGACCCTCGCGCGCCGGCGTCACACGGACGGGATCGCGGAAGAACAGCGCGCACCAAACGGTCAGGATCGTGCCGATCCACCCCAGCGGCGACCACAGCCAGAACAGGAGCAGGCTCGCCAGCGCAAAGGCGCCGATGAAGGGATAGCCCTCCTTGTGGATCGGCGGGATCTGACGCTGGATCGAATCGAGAATGGACATTGCTTTTTGCCGGTCGGGGGTTAATGCCACGGGGTCGTCGCGCGGGCTTGTTTAGGCCAGACTTTGTTTAGGCCAGACTTGGGACCGGAGACAAGGTCACTCCGCCGCCGCGGGCGTCGTCAGGCTATCATCGACCGGCGGCGGCTCCCGGTTAGGCGCGGCATTGGTGTCGGCCATCTTGGCCAGCTTCTCGCGGGCCTCCTCGGCCTCGCGCTGCCTGTTCCACATGCTGGCATAGAGCCCGCCCTGCGCGAGCAGGCTCGCGTGAGTGCCGCGCTCGGCGATGCGGCCCTGGTTCAGCACGATGATCTCGTCGGCGCCGACGATGGTGGAAAGCCGATGCGCGATCACCAGGGAGGTGCGGTTCTTCGCCACGCGGTCGAGCGCCCCCTGGATCTCGTGCTCCGTATGGGTGTCGAGCGCCGAGGTCGCCTCGTCGAGCACCAGGATCGGCGGCGCCTTGAGCACCGTGCGCGCGATCGCGACCCGCTGCTTCTCGCCGCCCGACAGCTTCAGGCCGCGCTCGCCAACCTGGGTCTCGTAGCCCTTCGGCGCCATGCGGATGAAGTGGTCGATCTGCGCCAGCCGCGCCGCCTCCTCGACCTCGGCATCGGTCGCGTCCCAGCGGCCGTAGCGGATGTTGTAGCGGATGGTGTCGTTGAACAGCACGGTATCCTGCGGCACCATGCCGATCGATGCGCGCAGGCTGGCCTGCGTGACCTCGCGGATGTCCTGGCCGTCGATCAGGATCCTGCCGCCGGAGACATCATAGAGGCGAAACAGAAGCCGCGAGATGGTCGATTTGCCGGCGCCAGAGGGGCCGACGATGGCAACCGTCTTGCCGGCCGGCACTTCGAAGCTGATGCCCTTGAGGATGGGGCGCGCCGGCTCATAGGCAAAGCGCACGTCCTCGAAGCGCACCGTGCCGGCGGAGATGACCAGCGGCTTCGCGCCAGGCGCGTCCTTGATCTCGGCCTCGCGGCTGAGCACGCCGAACATCTTCTCGATGTCGATGATCGCCTGCTTGATCTCGCGATAGACCATGCCCATGAAGTTCAGCGGCTGGTAGAGCTGGATCATCATGGCGTTGACCAGCACGAAATCGCCGACCGTGTTGGTGCCGTTGCGCACGCCGATCGCGCACATCAGCATGGTCGCGGTCAGGCCCAGCGTGAAGATCACCGCCTGGCCTGTGTTGAGCACCGCGAGCGAGGTGTAGGTGCGGACGCTCGCCTCCTCGTAGCGCTCGACCGACCTGTCGTAGCGCTGCGCCTCGCGTGCCTCGGCACTGAAATACTTCACCGTCTCGTAGTTGAGCAGCGAGTCGATCGCCTTGGTGTTCGCCTCGGTGTCGGAATCGTTCATCTTGCGGCGGATGCCGATCCGCCACTCGGTCGCGACGTAGGTGTAGTACATGTAGAGCGTGACCGTGATCAGGGTCGCGACCACGTAGCGCCAGTCGAATTGCCAGAGCAGCACCGCCAGCAGCAGCGAGACCTCGACGATGGTCGGGATCAGCTGCAGGATCACCATGCGCACGATGACCTCGATGCCCTCGCGGCCGCGCTCGAGCACGCGCGTGAGGCCACCGGTCTTGCGCTCGAGGTGAAAGCGCAGCGACAGCTCGTGCATGTGGATGAAGGTGAGGGTCGCGAGCTTGCGCACCGCATGCATGGCGACGCGGGCGAAGATGCCGTCGCGCCATTGCGTCAGCACCGCCATCAAGATGCGCATCACGCCGTAGCTCGCGGTCAGCAGCAAGGGCGAGGCGATCACCCAGAGATGCCAATTGTCGGCCGCGACCGGCGCGGTGTTGGCGCCGGTCAGCGCATCCGTCGCCCATTTGAAGCTGAACGGCACGGTGAGCGTGATCAGCTTGGCGGCGAGCAGCAGCACCAGCGACCAGACCACCCTCATCTTCAGGTCGGAACGGTCGCCGGGCCAGATGTAGGGCCACAGATGTGCCAGCGTGCCCATCAGCGTGGCCCCGGCCTGCGGTCCTGCCACGGAAGGATCAGGAACGTCGGCGCCGTCGAACGATTGAGGTTGGTCCATCAACAAACCCGAAGCCCGCCGGGTGCGGGCGCAACTGCGATTAACGATTTTCGCCCGTCATATAGAGCCTTCCCGATGCCCGTGCACCCCGCCAGATGGCGAATCTTCGATTGTTTGTCGCGATTTACCGGTAAATTCCCGGACGTATCGAATCACCGTTTGGGCTTGACGCCACTTCGCTGCAATGCATCATGGCACCAATGAGCACGATCAAAACCGTCTGTGTCTATTGCGGCTCCGGCCCTGGAACAAATCCCAACTTCATTGAAGCGGCGAAGGCGCTCGGCAGAGCGTTGGCGGAAAACAAGATCCGTCTTGTTTATGGCGGCGGCTCGCTCGGCCTGATGGGCGCGGTTGCGACCTCCGTGCTGGATCACGGCGGCATGGTCACCGGCATCATCCCCGACTTCCTCCGGATGCGCGAGAATGCGCTGACGCGCGTGCAGGAGATGGTCGTCACGCCCGACATGCACGAGCGCAAGCGGCTGATGTTCGAGCGCTCCGACGCCTTCGTGGCCCTGCCCGGCGGGCTCGGCACGCTGGAGGAGCTGGTGGAGCAGCTGACCTGGCAGCAACTCGGCCGTCACGCCAAGCCCGTGCTGCTCGCCAATGTCGACGGCTTCTGGGAGCCGCTGTTCTCCCTGGTGGCCCACATGCGGCAGACCCAGTTCATCCGCGCCGGCCTCACCGTCGATATCCTGAAGGCGGACAAGGTCGAGGAGATCATCCCACGGCTGCGCGCCGCGGCGGCGCAGATCCCTGACGACCAGCGCGATCTCGCGCCCGACGTGGCCCGGCGGCTCTAAAGCATGATCCGGAAAAAGTGTGAAGCGGTTTTCCGAAAAGATCATGCTCAAACAACAACCTAAAGCGCGATGACGATCCATCCTAATCGCATCGCGCTTTAGACCGTCCCTATTCCTGCGGAAACGTCACCGCCTCGATCCGGTTGCCGTCGGGATCGGTGACGAAGGCGGCGTAGTAGCGCACGCGATCGTGCGGGCGGAGGCCCGGTGCGCCGTCGGAGGCGCCGCCAGCGGACAGCGCAGCTGCGTGAAACGCATCGACCTCGGCTGCGGTTTTCGCCCGCAGGCAGATGTGCACGCCGCTCTCCGGCGCGACACGCGGCATGCCCTCGCGCAGATTGATCCAGAACTCCGGATAGGCCTTGCCAAACCCGATCGTCCGCGGCCGCGTGACGAGGCGCGCGAGGCCGAGTGCGGCGAGCGTCGCCTCGTAGAACTTTGCGGCGCGATCGAGATCGCTGACGCCGACGGAGATGTGGTCGATCATGGCCGTGCCCTTTCCCCATCCTCGGTGTCATCGCCCGGCTTGACCGGGCGATCCAGTACTCCGTGACAGCAGTAGATAAATCGATGGGCCGCAGCGTACTGGATTCCCCGCCTTCGCGGGGAATGACAGTCGTCGTGGGGGTTACGCCGGCGCGTCCGACTTCACGAGCTTGTAGATTACCGAATCCATTAGCGCCTGGAACGAGGCATCGATGATGTTCGGGGACACGCCGACGGTGGTCCAACGATCGCCGTTCTCGTCCTCGCTCTCGATCAGCACGCGCGTGACCGCGCCGGTGCCGCCATTGAGGATACGGACGCGATAGTCGATCAGTGTCAGGCCCTCGATGAACTTCTGGTACTTGCCGAGGTCCTTGCGCAGGGCGACGTCGAGCGCGTTGACGGGACCGTTGCCTTCGGCCGCCGAGATCAGATGCTCGCCGGCGACGTCGACCTTGACCACCGCGAGCGCCACCGTGACGCGTTCGCCGAGCGCGTTGTAGCGCTGCTCGACGTTGACGTCGAACTGCTCGACCTCGAAATAATGCGGCACCTTGCCGAGCGTGCGGCGCGCCAGGAGCTCGAACGAGGCGTTGGCGGATTCATAGGCATAGCCGGCCGCCTCGCGCTCCTTCAATTCCTCGACGAGACGCGTCAGCTTCGAATCGCTCTTCTCGTAGGGGATACCGGCGCGGTCGAGCTCGGCGATGACGTTGGAGCGCCCGGCCTGGTCGGACACCAGCACCTTGCGGTGATTGCCGACCAGCTCCGGCAACACATGCTCGTAGGTCTGCGGATCCTTCAGCACGGCGGAGGCATGGATGCCGGTCTTGGTGACGAAGGCGCTCTCGCCGACGTAAGGAGCATGCCGGTTCGGCACGCGGTTCAGCATGTCGTCGAGCGTGCGCGACACCTTGACGAGCGTCGCCAGCTTCTCGGTGGTGACGCCGATCTCGAAAGCGTCGGCAAACCCCGTCTTCAGCTTCAGCGTCGGGATCAGCGAGCAGAGATTGGCATTGCCGCAGCGCTCGCCGAGGCCGTTCAGCGTGCCCTGGATCTGCCGCGCGCCGGCACGCACCGCGGCGAGCGAATTGGCCACCGCCTGCTCGGTGTCGTTATGGGCGTGGATGCCGACGTGATCGCCGGGGATGTGCCTGGTCACGTCTCTGACGATGGCCTCGACCTCATCGGGCATGGTGCCGCCGTTGGTGTCGCACAGCACCACCCAACGCGCACCGGCATCGAAGGCGGCCTTGGCGCAGGCGAGCGCGAAGGCGGCGTCTTCCTTGTAGCCGTCGAAGAAATGCTCGCAATCGAGCATCACCTCGCGGCCGGCCGCCTTCGCCGCCGCGACGCTGTCGCGGATCGAGGCGAGGTTTTCTCCCTTCGTGGTCTCCAGCGCGACGCGGACCTGATAGGCCGACGCCTTCGCCACGAAGCAGATCGCGTCCGCCTTCGCTTCCAAAAGGCCCGCGACCCCAGGATCGTTGGACACCGAGCGGCCCGCCCGCCGCGTCATGCCGAAGGCGGTGAAGCGCGCATGATTGAGCTTGGGCTTGGAGCCAAAGAACTCCGTATCGAGCGGATTGGCGCCGGGATAGCCGCCCTCGACATAGTCGATGCCGAGATCATCGAGCATCGCCGCGATGACCTGCTTGTCGGCCAGCGTGAAGTCGACGCCATTGGTCTGCGCCCCATCGCGCAGCGTGGTGTCGAACAGATAGAGACGCTGCTTGCTCATTGCCCCGCTCCGAGCGTCTTCTTCATGGTGGTGTTGGCGAGCCACTCGTCGTTGATGGTGACGCTGTTGCGCTGCTGGGCGGTGTAGCCGCGCTTGGCGAAGAAGCCCTCCGCGGTATCGCTGGCGTCGACCGAGAGGCTCTTGGCGCCGCGGCCGCCGGCGAGCTTCTCCAGCGCGTCGACCAGCATGGTCGCGATGCCCTGCCCGGCCACGGCCGGATGCACATAGAGCATGCGGATGTGATCATTGCCGCGCAGCGAGGCGAAGCCGACAGGCGAGCCTTCCAGCGTCGCGATCAGCGTCAGGTCGGACGCAAGCCGCTTGCCGAACTCCTCGTCCTCGGCCGCCGCCATCCAGGCTTCCTGCTGCGCCTCGCTATAATCGTCGCCGGTCAACTCCTCGATGCTGGCGGCGAAGATCGCGGCGAGCATCGGCACATCCGCCGGCAGGAAGGGCCTCAGTGCGGGCTTTGGCAAAGTCTGTCCCATCGTCCTTACCACATCCCATAAAGCTTGAGCACGATCGCCACCGCGCCGGCGAGCAGCGCGATTTTCAGCGCGATGTAATAGAGCCAGTGCCGCGGAAACGGCGTCTCGGGGCGCTTCATCGGGCGATCTCCCAGGTGGTGCCTTCCTTGGAGTCCTTGATCACGACGCCCATCGCAGCGAGCAGATCGCGAATGCGGTCGGACTCGCCAAAGTCGTTGCGGCCACGCGCAGCTGTTCGCTCCGCGAGCAGGCGCTCGACCTCCTTGGCGTCGATCCCGCTCGCCTGCTGCTTGCGCCCTTCCCACTGCGCCGCGCTCTCGGAGAGGAATCCGAGCAGCCGCAACGAGCCCGCAAGACCTGCGATATCGTTGCCGCGGAGGCCGTGCAGCGCCGCGATCGCCTGCGGCGTGTTGAGGTCGTCGAGCAGCGGTTCGACCACCGACGGAGCCGGCTCGCCGGACACGACATCGGCCGCGACGCGATACCAGTCGTCGAGCGTCTTGGCGCTCTCCTCCAGCGACTTCATGGTCCAGTCGATCGGCGAGCGGTAATGCGTCTTGAGCATGTTGAGGCGCAGCACCTCACCCGGCCAATCCCTGAGCAGCTCGTGGATCGTGATGAAGTTGCCGAGGCTCTTCGACATCTTCTCGCTCTCGACCTGCAAGAAGCCGTTGTGCATCCAATAATTCGCCATGCGCTCGCGATGGAAGGCGCAGCAGGTCTGCGCGACCTCGTTCTCGTGGTGCGGAAACACGAGATCGATGCCGCCGCCATGGATGTCGAAATGCTCGCCGAGATGCTTCCAGGCCATCGCTGAGCACTCGATGTGCCAGCCCGGACGCCCCTCCGCCTTGATGCCGGATGGCGACGGCCAGGACGGCTCGCCCGGCTTCGACGGCTTCCACAGCACGAAGTCGGTCGCATCGCGCTTGTAGGGCGCAACATCGACCCGCGCGCCGGCGATCATCTCGTCGAGCGAGCGCTTCGACAGCGCGCCATAGCGCGGCAGCGCGGAATTGGCCGCGTTCATCGCCTGCGGCGAGAACAGCACGTGGTCCTCGGCGACATAGGCAAAGCCGCCGGCGACCAGCTTCTCGATGATCTCGCGCATCTCGCCGATATGCTCGGTGGCGCGCGGCTCGACGCTCGGCCGAAGCGCGCCGAGCGCATCGACGTCGGCATGGAACTGCTTGCCGGTCTGCTCGGTCACCTTGCGAATGGCCTCGTTCAGCGGCAGGCCGGGAAAGTCGCGCGCGGCGCGGTCGTTGATCTTGTCGTCGACGTCGGTGATGTTGCGGACATATTTGACGTGCGCCTCGCCGTAGATGTGGCGCAGCAGCCGAAACAGCACGTCGAACACGATCACCGGCCGCGCATTGCCGATATGGGCGAAGTCATAGACCGTCGGTCCGCAGACATACATGCGGACGTTGTTCGGATCGAGCGGCACGAAGGTGCGCTTTTCCCGGCTCAGCGTATCGTAAAGACGCAATTCCATGACAACCCATCCCTCTCGGCCGGGCGTCCAAGGCTCTCAATGTGTTTGAGAAAAGACGGCTCCAGCCAGCGAATCGCTAGCTCGTAATCTCGCGGCAAATGGCGCAAATGGCGAGGAGACCGTTCATGCGGCCACATATGGGCCACCACGGGCCCCGGCGTCAAGGGCCGCGAAAATGCCGTTTTTACCTCCGCACGGGGCGCGGCCCGCCCGGAGGGTTCATGATCCCCTAACCATTTGAGCCCATTCTGGAACCCGCGGTTCCCTAATTTTTTGCCCCCGGTATTTTCATGCGATCCCTGCTCGCGCTCATTTTCAGCGCCTCGCTCCTTGCAGCACCTCAGGCGTGCGCCGAGACCCGCGTCTTCATCATCGCCGACCAGTGCCTGGCCAAGAACGACACCAAGGGCGACACATGCGGCGCCTCCGCCGCGCGCACCTATTGTCAGTCACGAGATTTTGCAAAGGCATCAGGCTATCGCCGGATCGATCCCGACGAAATTACCGGCTCCGTCCCCAAAACCGGCACAAACTGCTCCCATGGCCATTGCGACGAATATGTCGCAATCACCTGCCAGCGCTGAATTCCCTCGGAGCTGGCGGACCTTAGGACCAGTTCGGCCCCTGAAACGACGTGACGATGCCGCGGGAAGCGGCTATTGGAGGGCGCGCTTCGGCCCCCACCTCACTTGGATGATCACGCTGGGCCGTGACCTCGCTAGAATGGCGGATATGCCTGAATTCTTCTCTCTCCTCCGTGCCCGCTCCCTCCTTGCCTGCACCGTGCTCCTCGGCACACTCGTGCTCGCCGATGGCGCTTTGGCGCAGGCCGGCCCGCCGCCCCAGCCCGGCCAGAACGGGCTCGGACCGAACCCGATGTGCGTGCGGCTGGAAGCCCAACTCGCCGCGCTCGATCGCGGCGGAGGTGATGCCGCGCGCGAAGAGCAGATCCGCCGCTACCAGGATTCCCAGGCCAAGCAGCAGGCCGAGCTCGACCGTGTCACCATGCAGGCCAAGCGCATGGGCTGTGATTCCTCCGGCTTCTTCTCGCTGTTCAACGGCCAGTCGGCGCAGTGCGGCCCGGTCAACACCCAGATCCAGCAGATGCGCGCCAATCTGGACCAGATCACCGGCAGTCTGGAGCGGCTGCGCGGCGGTCCCGGCGCCAACCCGGAGCGCGACAACCAGCGCCGCTCGGTGCTGATGGCGCTGGCGCAGAACAATTGCGGCCCGCAATATGCCAATGCCGTGCAGCAGCAGGGCGGCGGCAACTTCCTCAGCAATCTGTTCGGCGGCAACAACCCGAACAATCCGCAGGCCATGCCGCCCTCCGATCTCGGCCCGCAATCCGGCACCTTCCGCACCGTCTGCGTGCGCACCTGCGACGGCGCTTATTTCCCGATCTCCTTTGCCACCGTGCCGGCGCGTTTCGCCGACGACGAGAGAACCTGCAAGGCGCTGTGCCCGGCCGCGGAAGCCGTGCTCTACAGCCATCGCAATCCCGGCGAGGACATGAACGCAGCGGTCTCGATCGGCGGCCAGCCCTACACGGCGCTGCCGACCGCATTCAAATTCCGCAGCGAGTTCAACCCGTCTTGCTCCTGCAAGGCGGCGGGACAGACCTGGGCGGATGCGCTGAAATCGGCCGACGACAAGGCCGCGGCCGAGCAGCAGGGCGACATCATCGTCACCGAGGAAAGCGCCAGGAAGATGCAGCAGCAACGGCTCAACAAGGGCGCGCCGCAGCCTGCCAATGCCAAGAAAGGCGCGGCTCCTGCGCCAGCAACTGCTGCCGCACCGGTCGCCACGCCACCCGCGGACGCGAGCCCCGCGTCGGAGAACAAGCCGATCCGCTCGGTCGGCCCCACCTTCCTGCCGCAGCAGCAGAAGTAGGCCGTCGCTCTGTCATGCTCCGCGCAGGCGTCCCAGCGCGGCCGTTCCGCTGTTACGGCTCGCCCTCGCGGCTCCACGGGAAGAGATTGGCCGGAAAGTCTGCTGCGTAGCGCCTGCCCTTCCGGGGCGGAAGCGGTGCGTCCGGTGGGTTCGGATTGGGCTCGACCACCCGCCGATAGAGGTGCCAGGTGGCATGACCGAGCACCGGCAGAACGACGGCGAGACCGACGAAGAGCGGCAGCGAGCCGATCACGAGCAGAGCCGCCACGATGAGGCCCCATCCGGCCATCGCAACCGGATTCGCCGCCACCGCTCGGAGCGACGTGCGGATCGCGTCGATCGCCGTCGCATGACGGTCCAGCATCAACGGAAATGACACGACGCTAACGCACAATGCCACAACCGCAAACAGGAAGCCGACACCGCAACCGATGATGATGAGCGACCAGCCTTCGGGTGTCGTCAGCACGCGCGTTGCGAAGTCGGGTATGCTTGCGGCCGCAGCGTGACCGAAGATCGCGACATAGATTGCGTTCGCGGCACCGATCCAGGCCCCGAACAGGACCAGCAGGAGCACGCCGAGTTCGACCATGGCGCCGAACGACGGTGCGCGCAGCACCTTGATCGCATCCCATGCTTCGACCTCTTCGCCGCGCTCGCGACGACGGCTGAGTTCGTAGAGACCGATCGCGGCAAAAGGACCGATCAAGGCAAAGCCGGCGGCCAGCGGAAACAGTAGCGGCAGCACCGAATAGCCGAGCACCATCCTGAACAGGACGAGACCGAGAACGGGATAAATCAGGCACACGACGATAGCGTGACTCGGCATCGCCTGGAAATCACCCCAACCCAGGCGCAGGACCTCGGTCAGGTCGGACAAGCTTATCTTGCGAATGGGATAGGAGGTCGCTTCGCCGAATGCGCGCCGCCTGATGTCGTGGGAGTACAGAGTGGCCATGTACGGACCCTCCCGTGCTGAAAATCGCGGTTTTCGACAACACGCGCTCTTCAGCCACGCGTGTCCGCCTGACGAGCAGGAAACGCGATGGGTCTGGTACGGCAACCCAGGTTCAGTAACCGAGCCTGGCCGGACGGAACCCGTCGCGACCTGCCCGGCAAGCTTAGCGCGCGCGGAGCACGACTGCACTCACGGTTGGGTGAATTGCGCACCAGCACGGATTTGTGCGTTGCATCACCCAAACCGAACAATGGGCACCGGATGCTTGACGGTTTGCCAGCACCGGCAATCACACCAATTCGGGCACCTCTATTGCTCTATTGACGCCGGATTAGGCTGGGATCATTTTAGACGCAGACGCCCTTAGAGTTGAAGGTCGCGAGCGTTCTCTTGATTTCGCGATCGGTGGACTGGGCGAAGCAAGAGGCCGGCGATGGCATATGCCAAGAAAGGCCAGCCATCGCGACAGACATGAGCTCCGCCCGGGATTCGTATCCGTAGCCTTCGATGGCAAGGATGGATCAGGATGGCTGTCGCACTGATACTGCTTCTGGTCGCGATCGGCTCGGTGCTGTTTCACATCTACAGCCCGTGGTGGTGGACGCCGATCGCCACGAACTGGGCCTATATCGACCACACCATCAACATCACGTTCTGGATCACGGGCTTTGTTTTCGTCGCCGTGATCGCCTTCATGGCTTACTGCGTCTTCCGCTTTCGCCACAGAGAGGGAAGAAGGGCTGACTACAATCCGGAAAACAAAAGGCTCGAATGGTGGCTGAGCGTCGGGACCGGCGTCGGCGTCGCGGCCATGCTGGCGCCTGGCCTCGTGGTCTGGCACCAGTTCGTGACGGTGCCTGCGGATGCCACCGAGCTCGAGGTCATGGGCCAGCAATGGCAGTGGAGCTTCCGCCTTCCGGGCAAGGATGGGCAGTTGGGCACATCCGATGTCCGCAACATCGCTTCCGACAATCCGATGGGGCTCAATCGTGACGACCGGCACGCGCAGGACGATGTCGTGATCGAGAGCGGCGACCTGCACCTTCAAGTCGGAAAGCCGGTCAAGGTTCTCCTCCGCTCGGTCGATGTCCTGCACGATTTCTACGTGCCCGAATTCCGGGCCAAGATGGACATGGTTCCAGGCATGGTGACCTATTTCTGGATCACGCCGATCCGAACCGGAACCTTCGATGTCCTCTGTGCGGAGCTTTGTGGCACTGCTCACTATCAAATGCGGGCCAAGGTCATCGTCGACGAAGAGCGTGAATATCACGCTTGGCTGGAGCAACAAAAAACGTTCGCAGAATTATCGCCGGCAAAAGCCGTCGTGAAGACGACGTATCAATCCGGCAGCAAGTAGCAAGCTGCCGCCGAAGATAGATCGGGCGCAAGAGGCCAGCGCCTCCCCCCGATGGAACGACCGAGGAGGTTCTATGGTCGATGTTCCATATGAAGGGATCCCCGGCATCCCGCCTGCCGAAGTACCTGACGTCGAGCTCTATCATCCGCGGAGCTGGTGGACACGATATGTGTTCTCGCAGGACGCCAAGGTGATCGCCATTCAGTATTCGCTGACGGCCACGGCCATCGGGCTGGTGGCCCTGGTGCTGTCGTGGCTGATGCGGCTGCAACTGGGATTCCCCGGCACGTTCTCTTTCATCGATGCCAACCAGTACCTCCAGTTCATCACCATGCACGGCATGATCATGGTGATTTACCTGCTCACCGCATTGTTCCTGGGCGGCTTCGGCAACTACCTGATCCCGCTGATGGTCGGCGCCAGGGACATGGTCTTCCCCTATGTGAACATGCTGAGCTACTGGATCTACCTGCTCGCAGTCCTGGTGCTTGCCTCGACATTCTTCGTGCCCGGCGGCCCCACCGGCGCCGGTTGGACGCTGTACCCGCCGCAAGCAATCCTTTCAGGAACGCCCGGGCAGGATTGGGGCATCCTTCTCATGCTCGCGTCCCTGATCCTGTTCATCATCGGCTTCACCATGGGCGGGCTGAACTATGTGGTCACTGTGTTGCAGGCGCGCACGCGCGGCATGACCTTGATGCGCCTGCCCCTGACGGTGTGGGGCATTTTCACGGCGACCGTTATGGCGCTCCTCGCGTTCCCTGCATTGTTCGTTGCCTCGGTCATGCTGCTGTTCGACCGTCTCTTGGGAACCAGCTTCTTCATGCCCGCTCTCCTCGAGATGGGCACGCTTTCGAAACATGGCGGCGGCAGCCCGTTGCTCTTCCAGCACCTGTTCTGGTTTTTCGGTCATCCCGAAGTCTACATCGTTGCCCTGCCCGCCTTCGGCATCGTCTCCGATCTGATCAGCACGCATGCGCGCAAGAACATCTTTGGTTATCGCATGATGGTCTGGGCGATCGTAGCCATCGGCGCGCTCAGCTTCATCGTATGGGCGCACCACATGTATGTGAGCGGCATGTTCCCGCAATTCGGGTACTTCTTCGCCACCACGACGCTCATCATCGCAATCCCCACCGCGATCAAGGTCTACAACTGGGTGCTGACCCTGTGGCGCGGCGACATTCATCTCACGGTGCCGATGCTGTTCGCCCTCGGCTTCATCGTCACCTTCGTGAACGGCGGGCTCACCGGCCTCTTCCTCGGCAACGTCGTCGTGGACGTGCCCCTCTCGGATACCATGTTCGTGGTCGCCCATTTCCACATGGTGATGGGCGTGGCGCCGATCATGGTCGTGCTCGGCGCGATCTATCATTGGTACCCAAAGGTCACGGGGCGGATGCTGAACGAGGCCATGGGCAAGTTTCACTTCTGGGTCACCTTCCTCGGCGCCTACCTGATCTTCTTCCCCATGCACTATCTTGGACTGCTCGGGGTCCCGCGCCGGTATTTCGAACTCCTGGATACGACGTTCATCCCGTCCTCGGCCCATTCACTCAACGCCTTCATCTCCGTGGTGGCCTTGATCGTCGGCTTTAGCCAGATGGTGTTCCTGTTCAACCTTGTCTGGAGCCTGTTCAAAGGTGAGGCCTCAGGCGGCAATCCGTGGCGGGCGACGACGCTGGAGTGGCAGACGCCGGAGACGCCCCCAGCGCACGGCAACTGGGGCAAGGAGCTCCCTGTCGTGTACCGCTGGGCCTATGATTACAGTGTGCCCGGTGCCGCGGAGGACTTCATTCCGCAGAACCAGCCGCCGCGCGCGACTCAGCTCGTTCAGGGAGCTGCTTCGTGAGCGCCATCATCCTGTTCCTGGCTGTGCTTGCGGTGATCGCCGGATGGTGGCTGTCGCAACAGCGCCTGACGGCCAAGCCCTGGCTGGAGGAAGGCCCGGCCGGTGACTTCCCCGGCGGCGATGCCATAACCTGGCCGGCAGCGAAGATCGGACTTGGCGTGTTTCTCGCGGTCGCGAGCGCCTTGTTCATCCTCTTCATCAGCGCCTACTCGATGCGCATGAGCGTGGTGGACTGGCGGCCGCTGCCGGTGCCGCGGCTGCTGTGGGTCAACACGGGCGTCCTGGTCCTGAGCAGTGTCGCGCTGCAATGGTCGTACGTGGCCGCGCGCCGACACGATACCGAAGGCGTCATGATCGGTCTGCTCGCGGGCGGAGCATCTGCCGTGATCTTCCTCGCCGGGCAGCTCCTGGCCTGGCAACGGCTCGGGGCTGCGGGATATTTCGTGGCGTCCAATCCATCGAATTCCTTCTTCTACCTGTTGACCGCAGTGCACGGGCTGCATCTGACGGGCGGTCTGGTGGCCTTGGGCCGAACCTCGGCCAAGATGTGGCGCGGCGCCGAGATCGCCGGCATGCGCTTGAGCGTGGAGCTGTGCGCCATCTACTGGCACTTCCTGCTGTTGGTCTGGCTTGTCCTGCTCGGTCTTCTCACCGGCTGGACCGACGATTTCGTCGACATCTGCCGCCAATTGCTGAGCTAGGGAGGCGAGACCAGATGGCTGAGACCGTGCTGACAAATCCGGGCCAATCGCCTGCGCGGCTTGAAGGCTGGCGCGGCATCGCCGCCGACTGGGCGTCCGATCAGCGCGCCTTCAAGAACGTGTCCTGGGGCAAGGCCATGATGTGGATCTTCCTCCTCAGCGACACCTTCATCTTCAGTTGCTTCCTGCTCTCCTACATGACGGCGCGCATGTCGACGACCGTGCCGTGGCCCAATCCCAGCGAAGTCTTCGCCCTCGATATCGGGGGCAACCACATGCCCCTGATCCTGATCGCCATCATGACCTTCGTGCTGATCAGCAGCAGCGGTACGATGGCGATGGCCGTCAATTTCGGCTACCGCCGCGATCGCGTGAGAACCGCAATCCTGATGCTGGTCACTGCAGCCTTCGGCGCGACCTTCGTCGGAATGCAGGCCTTCGAATGGACCAAGCTGATCATGGAGGGCGTCCGGCCCTGGGGCAATCCATGGGGCGCCCCGCAGTTTGGTGCGAGCTTCTTCATGATCACCGGCTTCCACGGCACCCATGTGACGTTCGGTGTGATCTTCCTGATCGCCATCGCGCGAAAGGTCTTTCGTGGCGACTTCGACGTCGAGAGGCGCGGCTTCTTCACGAGCCGAAGGGGGAATTACGAGATCGTCGAGATCACGGGCCTGTACTGGCACTTCGTCGATCTCGTGTGGGTGTTCATCTTTGCATTCTTCTATCTTTGGTGAGGTCGGCGCATGACAAACGCGGCGGTACACATGGAAGAGCGGCTCCACGCTCCGGCGCACGGCGCAGTCGCAACGGAAGCCGTTCACGCCGAGGGGCAACAGCACCCGATCAAGCTCTACCTCGTGGTCTGGGGCTGGTTGTTCGTCCTCAGCACGTTCTCCTACCTCGTCGACTACTTTGGCCTGCATGGCTATCTGAGGTGGTCGCTGATCCTGCTGTTCATGATGTTGAAGGCCGGCCTGATCGTCGCCGTCTTCATGCACATGGCCTGGGAGCGGCTGGCCTTGACCTATGCCATCCTGCTGCCGCCGGTCGTGGTATTCGTATTTGTGGCGATCATGGCGCTCGAATCCGAATACACGCGCTTCCTGAGGGTGCTGTTTTTCGCAACCCCGTCATAGCGCCTGCCGTCGCTCAGGCTAGGCTTCACCCCTCGAATGCGTCGATTGACGCCGTGCTTCCACGTGACACCAGCGCCTCATCCGTCGCCGGCAACGGCTGGCCCTTGTCGCGAAAACGGTTGGTGATGGGATAACGGCGGTCGCGGCCGAAATTCTTCGGTGTCACCTTCACCCCAGGCGCGGCCTGGCGGCGCTTGTATTCGGCGACGTTGAGCAGATGATCGATCCGGATCACCGTCTCGCGGTCGAAGCCGGCGGCGATGATCTGGTCGAGCGGCTCCTCGCGCTCGACCAGGCGCTCCAGGATGGCATCGAGCACGTCGTAAGGCGGCAACGAATCCTGATCGGTCTGGTTCTCGCGCAGCTCCGCGGTCGGCGGGCGCGTGATGATGTCGGGCGGGATCACCTCGCCGGCAGGGCCGAGCGCGCCCTCCGGCTTCCAGGAATTGCGCAGGCTTGCCAGGCGGAACACCTGCGTCTTGTAGATGTCCTTGATCGGGTTGAAGCCGCCGTTCATGTCGCCATAAAGCGTGGCGTAGCCGACCGACATCTCCGACTTGTTGCCGGTCGTCACCACCATCAGCCCGGTCTTGTTGGAGATCGCCATCAGCAGCGTGCCGCGGGTGCGGGCCTGGAGGTTCTCCTCGGTGATATCGGGCGGCAGGTTCTTGAAGATGCCGGACAGGATCGTCTCGAACCCGGTCACGGCTTCGGCGATCGGCAGCACCTCGTAGCGGATGCCGAGATGACCGGCGAGCTCGCCGGCATCCGCGATCGAATGCGGCGCGGTGTAGCGGTAAGGCAGCATCACGCCATGCACCTGGTCGACGCCGAGCGCGTCGACCGCGATCGCCGCGCAGAGCGCCGAATCGATGCCGCCGGAGATGCCGAGCAGCACGCCTGGAAAGCCGTTCTTGGCGACGTAATCGCGTAAGCCCAGCACGCAGGCGGCGTAGTCGGCCTTGTCGCGCTCGGGCAGCTCGGCGATCGGCCCGCTGCAGCGCCAGTCGTCGCCGTTTCTGCTGAAGCGCAGCGTGACGATGCCTTCTTCGAAGGCCGGCAGCTGCGCCGCGAGCGAGAGATCGCCATTGAGCGCGAAGGATGCGCCGTCGAACACGAGCTCGTCCTGGCCGCCGACCTGGTTGAGATAGACCAGCGGCAGCCCGCTCTCCGTGACGCGCGCCACCGCGACCGACAGGCGCACGTCGTTCTTGTCGCGGGCGTAAGGCGAGCCGTTCGGCACCAGGATGATCTCGGCGCCGGTCTCGGCCAGCGTCTCGACCACGTTCTCGTAATCCTCGGACTCTTCCAGCCAGATGTCCTCGCAGATCGGCACACCGATGCGCACGCCGCGCACAGTCACGGGACCGGCGGCAGGGCCGCGCGAAAACAGCCGCTTCTCGTCGAACACGCCGTAATTCGGCAGGTTGCACTTGAAACGCAGGCTCGCGATGCGCCCGCCGTCGAGCAGCGCACAGGCATTGTAGAGCATGCCCTCCTCGACCCAGGGCGTGCCGACCAGCATCGCAGGCCCGCCATCGGCGGTCTCGCGCGCGAGGCTTTCGATCGCGGCGCGGCAGGCGGCCTGGAAGGCGGGTTTCTGCACCAGGTCTTCCGGCGGATAGCCGGCGATGAACAGTTCTGGAAACAACACGAGATCGGCGCCGTCGGACTTGGCCTGCGCCCGCGCCGCGCGCGCCTTGGCCGCATTGCCCTCCACGTCGCCCATGGTCGGATTGAGCTGGGCGAGCGTGACCGCGAATGTGTCGAGACGTTCGGTCATGGCCGCTTTATCCGATCCCGAGTTACAGGAATCCCAATCGCTCGATGATGGCAATGATCCAGAACGCGCCGGTCATCAAAAGCGCAACGCCAACCGCGGCCGAGCCCATGTCCTTGACGCGGCCGATCTGCTTGTCGTGATCCAAGGTCAGCCGGTCGGCGAGCTTCTCGATCGCGGTATTGAGCAGCTCGACCGTCAGCACGAAAGCGACAGAGCACACCAATTCGACCGCGCGCATCGCCGTGGCGCCGATGAACCAGGCGAGCGGCACCGACAGCAGCAGCGCGAAGATCTCCTCGCGGACGGCCTGCTCCGACCGGAACGCAAAGGCAAGCCCGTTGCGGGAATTGATCGTGGCCTTCCAGATCCGCAGCAAGGTCTTACAGCCCCGCTGCGGCCGGAATCGGCTGAGCCTTGCCGGCGCGCTCCTGCTTGAGCAGCTCCGCGACCAGGAACGCCATATCGATGGATTGCTCGGCGTTGAGGCGGGGATCGCAGACCGTGTGGTAGCGATCGTTGAGATCCTCATCCGTGATCGCGCGGGCGCCGCCGAGACATTCGGTGACGTCCTGGCCGGTCATCTCCAGATGCACGCCGCCGGCATGGGTGCCCTCGGCGGCGTGGACCGCGAAGAACGACTTGACCTCGGACAGGATGCGGTCGAACGGGCGAGTCTTGTAGCCGGACGTCGAGGTGATGGTGTTGCCGTGCATGGGATCGCAGGACCAGACCACCACCCGGCCCTCGCGCTTCACGGCGCGGACCATGTTCGGCAGATGCTCGCCGATCTTGTCGGAGCCGAAGCGGCCGATCAGCGTCAGCCGGCCCGGCTCGTTGTCGGGATTGAGCACGTCGATCAGCTTCAGCAGCTCGTCCACCTTGAGCGAGGGGCCGCACTTCAGCCCGATCGGATTCTTGATGCCCCGGAAATATTCGACATGGCCGTGATCGAGCTGGCGGGTGCGGTCGCCGATCCAGATCATGTGGCCCGAGGTCGCGTACCAGTCGCCGGTGGTGGAATCGACGCGGGTCATGGCCTGCTCGTAGCCGAGCAGCAGCGCCTCATGGCTGGTGTAGAAATCGGTGGCACGCAGCTCCGGATGGCTCTCGAGGTCGAGGCCGCAGGCGCGCATGAAGTTGAGCGCGTCCGAGATGCGGTCGGCCAGCTCCTTGTAGCGGCGTGACTGCGGGCTATCCTTGAGGAAACCCAGCATCCATTGATGCACGCTGCCGAGATTGGCGAAGCCGCCGGTGGCGAACGCGCGGAGCAGGTTCAGCGTCGCGGCGGACTGGCGATAGGCCATCAGCTGGCGCTGCGGATCGGGAATGCGCGCTTCGCTAGTGAAGGCGATGTCGTTGACGATGTCGCCGCGATAGCTCGGCAGCTCGACGCCATTCACCTTCTCGGTCGCCGACGAGCGCGGTTTCGCGAACTGGCCGGCGATGCGGCCGACCTTCACCACCGGCACCGCGCCGGCATAGGTCAGCACCACCGCCATCTGCAGCAGCACGCGGAAGAAGTCGCGAATGTTGTTGGCGCCGTGCTCGGCGAAGCTCTCGGCGCAGTCGCCGCCCTGCAGCAGGAAGGCCTCGCCGGCCGCAACGCGGCCCAAGGCCTTCTTCAGATTGCGCGCCTCGCCTGCGAACACCAGCGGCGGAAAGGTCGCAAGCTGCGCCTCGACGTCGGCCAGAGCCTTGGCGTCGGGATATTCGGGCACCTGTAGCACCGGCTTGCTGCGCCAGGACTCGGGCGTCCACCGCTCGGACATCGCAATCTCTCCGTGAAGCAAAAACCACAACCTGATCTAGGGGTTGCGAGGGCCGCCTTATACACAGGCGGGCCACGCCCCGCCAGTTGTAAATCCATTTCGCAGCGCAAACCCTTGCGGCCAAAGCCGAATTCGCATTTGCTTGGGCAGGCTTGAGGAATCCGACAGGACACCGACCGCCATGGGCGAGGCACTGGATGACGTTTTCATCGACGAGATCAGCTTCCCGGCAGCCGACGGCTATGCCCTGACCGGCACCCTGTTCCTGCCGCGCGGCGCCAAGCGCCATGCCGTCCTGATCAATTCGGCGACCGCCGTGCCGCGAAAGATCTATCGGGGCTTTGCCTCCTACCTCGCCCATCGCGGCTGCGCGGTGCTGACCTACGATTATCGCGGCATCGGCGATTCCCGCCTGCCGGCGATGGTCGGCTACAACCAGCCAAAATCGCTGGTCGGCTTCAAGGCCTCGATGTCGGACTGGGCCGCGCTCGACGTCACCGCCGCGGTCAGTTGGATGCGCGAGCGCTATCATGCCCTGCCGCTCGCCTATATCGGCCATTCCTTCGGCGGCCAGGCGCTCGGGCTGATCGCGAATAACAGCGATATCTCGCGCGCGGCCTTGGTGGCCTCGCAGGCCGCGACATGGCGGTTGATGACCTCGCCGGAAAAATACCGGGTCTACGCCTTCATGAATTTTGTCGGTGTGCCGCTGGTCAAAGCACTCGGTTACGCACCGGGCTGGGCCGGTATCGGCGAGGATGTGCCCAAGGGCGTCTTCCTGCAATGGACCGAATGGGTCTCGAGCCCGCGCTATCTGTTCGATTCAAAGCTGCCGGCACTCGAGAACTTCGCCAGGTTCAAGGGCGAGCTGCGCTCGCTATGTTTCTCCGACGATCCTTGGGCGACGCGGCCCGCGGTCGAGCTGCTCGCGAGCGGATTCACTGCGATCAAGCCGGAGGTGCTGATGGTCAAACCGTCCGACGTCGGCGCCAAGGGAATAGGCCATTTCGGCTTCTTCCGCCCCGAGCACCGCGACACGCTGTGGCGCGGCGTCGCGGAATGGATTCAGGGGGAATGAGGCTGCGTCAGCGGATGATCGTCGTCAGCGACGAGTAGCGCCGGTTCGGCTTGGCGTCGCTAGGTGCGAACTGCGCGAAGGCGTCGCTGACGCGCACCGCCGGCGGCGTGTCGCTCGCGAACCGAAACTCCTTCGGCCGCGGTGCGTAGAAGCTTGCGCGGTAATAAGCGTCGTCGAAGCGCGCCTCGCCGACGCCGAACAATGCGTCACAGACCAGCAGGAGCGCGTAGACTCCCGCGACCGCTGCGACGATCTCCCTGAGAATTGTCATGCCCGATGCCCTGCCCTTTGCGGGCAGGATGCAGATCGGTTCCAAAGGCCTGGTTTAAGGCGCCCGGCTTCTTGTCGGCAGCGTTTGCCGGCACTGAACCGATTGCAGACAATTTTATCGATCTCGAAAGAGAGCCCGCCCAACCGGACGATCAGGCGGGCTCCAGGATTGGCCGCTCGGGAGGTATTGGGCGGCCAGCTTATCAGCCGTGCTCGGCCGCCTTGCGATGGCCGCTCTCGCTGAGGCGGTCGACCCAGGCGATGCCGACCGCCGAGACGATGAAGGTCATATGAATCAGCACCTGCCACATTACCCCGCTCTCGGTGAAATTGCTGCGGGTCGTGCCGAGATTGCCGGCCTCGATGAAGGTCCTGAGCAGCGAGATCGAGGAGATGCCGATGATCGCCATTGCGAGCTTGATCTTGAGCACGCTGGCATTGACGTGACCGAGCCATTCCGGCTCGTCCGGATGGCCGCTGAGGTTCAGCCGGGAAACGAAGGTCTCGTATCCACCCACGATTACCATGATCAGAAGGTTCGAGATCATGACGACGTCAATCAGCCCGAGCACGACCAGCATGATCTGCTGCTCGCTGGCGTCGAACGAATGCAAGACGAGGTGCCAGAGCTCCTTCAGGAACAACAGCACATAGACGGACTGGGCGACAATGAGGCCAACATAGAGCGGCAGCTGCAGCCAGCGCGAGCCGAAGATCAGCTTCGGAAGCAGGCCGACCGGCGGCAACGGCGCGGCCCGCGCCGAAGGTGCTTTGGGTTCAGACGTCATTGATCACTCCGGACTGCGGTAGATTGTCGCCTCAGAGACTCGCAATCACCGGTGCAAGTTCCAGCGTGCCGCGATAGATCATCTCAAACGAGACGTAAAGGATGATGGCGAGGCCGACATAGGCCACCCAGCGCTGCTTCTGGAGCAAACGGCCAAGCAGATCCGCGGCAACGCCCATCATCCCAACCGACAAGAGCAGGCCGAAGGCCAGGATGTAGGGATGCTCCCGCGCGGCGCCCGCGACCGCGAGCACGTTGTCGAGCGACATCGACACGTCGGCGGCGACGATCTGCACCGCCGCTTGGCCGAAAGTCTTCTGCGTTACCGGCTGCTGTACCGGCGCAGCACCTGCGCCGTTACTATCGAATGCGAGTTCTTTCGAATGCGCGGCCTGCTCGCGCAGCTCGCGCCACATCTTCCAGCAGACCCAGAGCAGCAACACGCCGCCGGCGAGCAGAAGGCCGATCACCTGCAGAAGCTGGGTCGCAACGCCGGCGAAGGCGATACGCAGTGCGGTGGCAGCGGCGATACCGACGATGATGGCGCGGCGGCGCTGCTCGGCCGGCAGGCCGGCAGCCGCAAGGCCGATGACGACGGCATTGTCGCCGGCGAGCACGAGATCGATCAGGATGACTTGAAACAGCGCGGACAGCGCTTCGGCGGTGATGAGTTCAGTCATGATTGATCATTCCTAGAGGCAGACGGATCGAGCCAATGCGGCTTGCGCCGCTCGATCCAGTCGAAGACTTTTGAACGGGAGGAGCGCAGCGCAGGCACGTCCTCGGCGAGCAGAGCAAGGCCGAGCGGCAGCATCCAGACGCCGAGCACCGGGAGGATGGAGAGCACACCGCCGACGACCAGCAGCGTGCCCGAGGGGATCCTGACCCAGCGGCTGGACGGCTTGAGCAGATAGGTCAGGGTGTCGCTCATGCGCGGCGGCAGGCGGTCGACGAGCTTGGCCAGGCGCGGGTCTCCACCAGCGATCTGCTCGGTGTTCCCCTCGGTTTGCCTGGCGCGCTCGTTCGAAATCGTGCTCATGCTTACCCCTTCGAGGCGGCCTGCAGCTTGGGGCCCGGCGCACTCGCCCCGACCGGCTTCGCGCGCGGCAGCACCAGCGTCAGCAAGCGCAACAATTTAATCGCCTGGACTTCGTGGGGATGTACGTCCTCGTCTGCGGCAGCAACGCGCTCCGACAGCTCCACCAGATGCGACGACAGCGGCAGGTTCGAAACCGGTCGCAGCGTATCGATCACGACGTTGGCAAAATCCGGCTCTTCGAGCCGTTCGGCGAGTTCGTCGAACATCGCACGGAGCCGTTCGTCGCCGATGTGCGGCGCCAGCTTGCGGTCTCTGATGAAACGGATCACCTCGTCGCGTTCGACGGGTGAGACGCGCCGGTCAGCAACCGCTACCAGGGCGCCCACGATCACCACGGCCGCCGCGACCTGCTCGTTCAGGCTGGACGGTTCCGTGATCTCGATCGAATTTGAGGACTTGGTTCCGGACATCGTAGCTCCCTTAACTTGCGAAATAGCCGCACGGAGCTGCGATGGGGACGAATGGTCGGAGAAAACGAAACAGGGGGCCCGACAATCGGCCGATCCATCGCATTCGCGCGGGACTGGTCATCCGACATCGCGAGGTTTGCCGACGAACGTCGACGTCCTCGCCAGAGGGGCCCGGATTCTTGTTCGCTTCAGAATTATAGGTACGCCTGTCGGAATCAAGGCGGACCGGCTGCGACCAGCCGCCGCATCCGTTCGGCGTTGCGGGATCGGTCATGCAACCCTTTCGCAGCTGGAACCATGCGTCCGTGACAGGTGTTGATGCACCTCGCGACGCATCAAACCGCCTGGCAGGAACCCGCATGTGCCGCTGGATCGCATACCGGGGCGAAACCACCTCGTTCGAGCCTTATGTCACCGAACCCGAGCATTCGCTGATTGCGCAGAGCATCCGCTCGCTTCAGTCCACGGCGGGCTCGAACGGAGACGGCTTTGGTCTCGGCTGGTATGGCGAGCACCCCGAGCCGGGCCTTTATCGCGAGACGCGCCCGGCGTGGTCGGACGAAAACCTGCGCTACCTCTGCCGGCATCTGCACTCGCACCTGTTCTTCGCTCATGTGCGTGCCGCAACCGGCACGGCCGTGACGCGGCAGAATTGTCACCCCTTTGCCTGCGGGCACTGGATGTTCATGCACAACGGGTTCGTCGGGAGCTGGAATCGGCTGCGGCGCAAAGTCGAGGCGCTGATTCCCGATGCCTACTATCCGTCGCGGCTGGGCACGACGGATTCGGAAGCCGTGTTCCTGGCCATGATGGGGGCCGGTCTCGAGCACGATCCGCTCGGCGCGACACAGTCCGTGCTGCAATCCCTCCTCGGATTCGTCAATGAAGGCGGGCTTCGCGAACGGCTGCGCTTTACCAGCGCGATTGCCAACGGCCGCGACCTCTACGCATTTCGGGTCTCGGTGAACGATGCCGCGAACACGCTCTACTTCCGCGAGGACGGCGGGCAAGTCATCGTCGTCTCCGAGCCGTTCGATAAGGAATCGGACTGGGCGGAAGTCCCGCCGAACCACGCCCTGATCGCGCGAGCGTCCGAAGCCGTCAAAATTGTTCCGTTCGACCTTGCAATTTCCAGTACATCGGGTGCGGAACCGGCCACAATCAGACGGATTATCGCCCGCAGGTAGTGACCGCGCCGGTGGCCAATGACATTTGCTTCAGACGTTTCAAAGCTGCTGCGTCTTGCCCCCTCCGAGGACAAGCAGCATGTCGTCATCCGTTCTGCCGGCGGCGGCGGTAATCCGGCGGAATATTCCTTCGGCATCGAGGAGGAATACTTCCTCGCTGACCGCCGCAGCTTCGAGGTCGCGATCCGCACGCCCAACGAGCTGTTCGAATCGGCAAACTGGTCGACCGGCGGCCAAGCCATGCGCGAGATGCTGCAATCGCAGCTCGAGGTCGCAACCAACGTTCATGTCGACGTGAACGACGCGCGGGAGGAGCTGCGCTTCCTGCGACGCGAGGTCGCGAACGTCGCTGCGCAATACGGCTTTGTGATCATGGCCTGCGGCACGCACCCGAGCGCAGTCTGGCGCATGTCGCAGCCCAGCCCGAAACCGCGCTACGAGGAGATGATCGAGGATCTGCGCAGCATCGGTCACCGCAACATGATGTGCGGCATGCACGTGCATGTGCAGTTGCCGGATCCCGAGAAACGCATGGCGGTGATGCGGGCGATGCTGCCGCACCTGCCGTTGTTCATCGCGCTGTCGGCGTCCTCGCCCTTCTGGAATTCGCACAAGACCGGATTGAAGGGCTACCGCCTCGCGGCTTATTCCGAGCTGCCGCGCACCGGCCTGCCCGAATTGTTCGAAGGCAAGCAGGATTTCGACGCTTATGTCGGCGCGTTGCAGCGCTCCGGCGTGATCCCGGACGAAAGCCACATCTGGTGGGCAATGCGCCCCTCCATGAAGCATCCGACGCTGGAGCTTCGCGCGCCCGACACCTGCACCTTCGTCGACGACGCGGTTGCCATCGCCTCGCTCTACCGCTGCCTGACGCGGCATCTCTATCTGCGCCCTCAGCTGTCCCGGGAGGTCACTGCGGTCGAGCGCGCGATCGCGGTCGAGAACAAATGGCGCGCCCAGCGCTACGGCACCGACTGCATCTTCGCCTCCACGGACGGGCCGGTGACGATCTCGGAGCTGCTCACCGGGGTGATCGACGACATTGCGGAGGACGCAGCCGCACTGAACTGCTCCGCCGAGATCGAACACTGCCGTACCATCGTCGCGCGCGGCAGCTCGGCGGAATTCCAGCTTCGCGCCTATCGCGAAAGCGGCGACGACATCGCAGCCGTGTCACAATGGATCGCTACCTCTACGCTGTCAGGAACGAGCGCGCCTGTGCATCGCAGCGCTCCTGCACCGTCATAGCGCCCGCGCAAGCTTGCGCGACGAAAATGCTATTCCTGAGTTACGGAGATCGTTGGAGAAGCGCATGAACCGCACCACACCCTGCCCCGGCTGCGGCCATGCACTTGTGCCGATGCTGACGGCCCACGGCCACACGGAGCCGAGCTGCCTCTGGTGCGAAGGCTTCGACGCGCGCGCCATGGACATGGCGAAATGGGCAGGCAGCCCGTCCGGCAAGCCCGAGCCGGCGCTCCCGCGATCATTCGACTGAACCGTGCCGGGCGCCCGTCGCGGGGGCCGGCTGCATGCGCTTTTGCAGGGCATGCCGACAAATTAGACAAGACAAGCCGCTGCGCCCACTGACGGCTTGCCAGGACAGGTCGGACGAGTTCGGCGCCACCCATTGTCTAACCTCAGGTGCAATCTCGATTATTTGCGCGTCGCGTGCAGCCGGCGGACCAGCGCGCCGCATTGCGCTCCGGCTGGCCTGAAATTCGCAAGACCGCATCAGGCCAAGTCCCTGCCCGGCCACGATGAGGAGCGGCCAGTCACGTGCGCTCGGCTTCCGGGATGAATGGCCTCAGATCGGAGAATGCCATGAACGTGCATGCTGCCGGAAACATCAAATTCACCGGTCTCACCCATCCGAACGGCGCCCGGCTGCGCCTCAACGATCAGGACTTCGTGGCGATCGATCGCGACAAGAATGCGAATTTCGAGGCGACCTACCGGCCGCAGGCGCTCTACAACCGCGCCAACGAAGGCTTCCACGCCAACAACGAAACCTTCCTGCTGCACGAGGTCGCCACCAATCTGCCGATTTATCGGCCCGACACCGGCCCTACCGACTTCCATCTGCATCTGCCGCCGGGCGGCTTTCAGCTCGTGCTGGTCACCTCGGGCGCGTTCACCTTCGACTATGACGGCCGCTGGTACAATGTCGGCCCGGGCGCGGTGATGCTGCAAAGCGCGATCGTGCATCGCCAGCTGTTCTACACCTGGTCAGGCCTGTCGACCGAAGAGAATTTGAAGACGCCGCAGACGGTGGTGCCCGATCCGATCTCGATGGGCTATTCCGGCAAATTTCTCGAAGCCTTCATCACCGATCCCACCACCTTTCCGAACCCGACCATTGTCGGTCCGGATCAGATCAATGAGGACGAAACGCCGCGCGTGGCCTGGAGCCATCCGCTGCATGACCGCCCGGCCGATGCCGGCTTCTGGCTTCAGGATCCCCTGGCGCTCGACGCACTGTTCAAGCCGCTCACCGATGGTTCTGTCAGATCGGCGATGCCGGTTTACGTACGCGACATCGGCATCGAGATTCCGAGCGGGCATCTCGTCACCGGCCACATCATCGCGACCGACCCGCGTGGCCACGCGCTCTTGCCGAAGAGCACGTCTGCCGCGGCGGACGCGACCCGCTTTGCCAAGGGCGAGGTCGTGATCTATCGCGTCATTCGCGGCATGGCGGAGTTCAAGAGAAAGTCCGGCGAGAGCTTTGAACTCTCTGCCGGCGACGTGGTGACGGCGGGGAAGGGTTCCATCAGCCTCACGGGTCTCGGCGAAAACACGCAGGTCCTCCGCCTCGGCCTGCTCAAGGGCATGAACGAGCTGCGCAGCTGGACGGCGACACAGCGCGACGAGATCGACGGCCTTGCCGGTCAGATCATCACCCAGAAGGACGTGCGTCCCCTGCGCACCGAAGGCAAGCCGGTCGGATATCTGTACGGCTAGGCGGCTCGCAGCTAGGGTCTTCTTCCCTTCTCCCCTTGTGGGAGAAGGTGGCGCGAAGCGCCGGATGAAGGGTTCTCTCAGCTCGTAACACTGTTCGTGAGGAGAGAGACCCCTCACCCGTCTCGCCGCTCCGCGGCGATCCACCCTCTCCCGCAAGGGGAGAGGGTAAGCGCGCACCAACTTATTCGGTTGAGTGTGCTCGTGCCGCCGCCCTACTCCGCCGCCTGCCGCACGTGCCGTGCGGTCGGGGTGCGCATGGTGACGAGCTCTTCGGCCGCGGTCGGATGCAGCGCGATGGTCGCGTCGAAATCGGCCTTGGTCGCCTTCATCTTCACCGCGATCGCGACGGCCTGCGTGATCTCGGCGGCGGCATCGCCGACGATGTGACAGCCGAGCACGCGGTCGGTCGCGCCGTCGACCACGAGCTTCATCAGCACGCGGGTGTCGCGGCCGGACATCGTCGCCTTGATGGGCCGGAACGTCGTCTTGTAGATGTCGACGTGGCTGAATTGCGCGCGCGCCTCGGTTTCCGTCAGGCCGACAGTGCCGACCTCCGGCTGCGAGAACACGGCCGTCGGGATATTGGCGTGGTCGACCTGCACCTCGCGCTTGCCGAACACCGTGTCGGCGAAGGCATGGCCCTCCCGGATCGCGACCGGCGTCAGGTTGAAGCGGTGGGTGACGTCGCCGATGGCATAGATGCTGTCGACCGAGCTCTTGGAGAAATGGTCGACCGCGATGCCGCCGTTGGCGGGATTGATGGCGACGCCGGCATTCTCCAGGCCGAGATTGGCGACGTTCGGATGGCGGCCGATCGCGAACATCACTTGGTCGGAGGCGAGGCTCGAGCCGTTCGACAGATGCGTGGTGAAGTCCTCGCCGTGGCGGTCGACCTTGGTCACGGTGCAGCCGGTGAGGATGGTGATGCCCTGCTTCTCCATCTCGGCGCGGACATGGGTCCGGACATCCTCGTCGAAGCCGCGCAGAATGTTGTCGCCGCGATAGATTACCGTCACATCGGAGCCGAAGCCGGCGAAGATGCCGGCGAATTCCAGCGCGATATAGCCGCCGCCCTGGATCACGATCCGCTTCGGCAGCCTCGCAAGATGAAACGCCTCGTTGGAGGAGATCACGTGCTCGATGCCGGGGATCGCCGCGCCATGGTTGGGCGCGCCGCCGGTGGCGATCAGGATGTACTTCGCCGTGACCTTCCTGTCGTTCTCGAGCAGGCGGACGGTGTGCTTGTCCTCGATCACCGCGCGGCTCTTGACGATCTGCGCGCCTGATTTCTCGACGTTGGCGGTGTAGGCCGCCTCCAGCCGCGCGATCTCCTTGTCCTTGTTGGCGATCAGCGTCGGCCAGTCGAAGCTGGCGGGCGGCACGGTCCAGCCGAAGCCGGCGGCGTCCTCGAGCTCGTGACGGACGTGCGAGCCGATCACGAACAGCTTCTTCGGCACACAGCCGCGGATCACGCAGGTGCCGCCCATGCGGTACTCTTCCGCGATCATGACGCGGGCGCCGTAGCCGGCCGCGATGCGGGCGGCACGGACGCCGCCCGAGCCGCCACCAATGACGAAGAGGTCGACGTCGAAATCAGCCATTATCCACTCCGACCCCTTATCAGGAACGAGCTTTCAGATAGGTGCGCTCAGATCTCCTTGCCACGCTTGCGCATCTCGGCACGGAAGGCGCCCATCACGGTTTCCGAGAAGTTCTGGGCCCAGCTGTTCATGAACGCCATGCTCTGCCCGATCGCGCGCGGCTCGGCATCGATCAGCTTCTTGCCCAGCGGCGACTTGTAGAAGGTGACGAGGTCCTTCAGCTCCTGCTCGGTGAACTCGCTGGCATAAATCTGCGCCATGCCTTCGCCGATCTCGCTCTGGCGGCCGTTGAGCTGCTGGGCCACGATCGGCGCGACCTCGTTGAGGTCCTTCTGGTAATTCAGGTTCTGCTGGATCAGCGCGCCCTTGGTCTTCTCGACCATGCCCGGCACGGCGCCCGCATACATCCCGGCGGCGTTCTTGATCTGCAGAATTTCCTTCGCTGCCGCAATCGCTGCGGGCGACGCCTTCGGCAGGGCCGGCGCCGCGGGAGCCTTCTGGCCCGCCTGCTGCGCGGCGACCGGGGCGGCCGAAAGGGCCAATCCCGCAGCGAGAGCCGCAGCCGGCAAGATTTTCAACACGTTCTTCATTCCTGGTCTCCTTTCGGCTTGCGCCGTTCAATCACGCGGATTCCGCCACCGCCCGCCAGAACGGCCGAGCTGGCCAAGCCGATGAACAGCCCGTGCTCGACCACACCGGGAATGGCGCTCAACGCCTTGGCGAGACCGGGGGGATCCGTAATACGTCCGAGCTGGGCATCGACGATCCAGTGGCCGCCATCGGTGACGAAAACGTGGCCGTCCTTGTCCCCGCCTTTGGCCTTGCGGACCGCCATTTGCCCGGAAACGCCGCATTCGGCAAATGCCTTTTCGATCGCGCGGCGCGTCGCACCGAGCCCGAACGGGATGACCTCGATCGGCAGCGGAAACTTGCCGAGCGTCGGCACCCATTTGCTGTCGTCGGCAATCACGATCATGCGGTCCGAGGCGGCCGCCACGATCTTCTCGCGCAACAGCGCGCCGCCACCGCCCTTGATCAGATTGAGCTCGGGATCGATCTCGTCGGCGCCGTCGATCGTGAGGTCGAGATGGTCGATCTCGTCCAGCGTCGTCAGCTTGACGCCGCAGCGTTCCGCATCGGCCCGCGTCGCCTCGGAGGTCGGCACGCCGATCACCTTGAGCCCGGCGGCAACGCGTTCGCCGAGCAGCTCGACGAAGTGCTTGGCGGTCGAGCCGGTGCCGAGCCCGAGCTGCATGCCGTCGCGCACCTCCTCCAGCGCACGCGCCGCAGCCTGCCGCTTCAACTGGTCCATGGTCACGTGTGCGCCTGCCTTGTGAAGTCTCGAACATGCGGCCGATTCCGGCCGGTTTCGGGCGCCTATGTAGCCTCGTTTTTCCCAGGAGAACAGGGCCTGGAACAGGGTCTGGGAACAGGCCTATAAGGTGATCTTATGGGCCCGCCCCTTGCGCGGATAGGACCAGGCCGGTAGCGCTTGGAAATCATGACCTTCTTCAAGACGACTTTCCCTCACACCATCGTCTTCGATCTCGACGGCACGCTTGTGGATACGGCACCCGACCTGATCACGGCCCTTAATTACGTGCTCGACCGCGAAGGCCTGCCGCCGGTGCCGATGGCCTCGGCCCGCAACATGATCGGCGCCGGTGCCCGCAAGCTGATCGAGCGGGGGCTGGAAGCGGAGGGCCGCACCGTCACGCCCGCGGACATGGACCGGATGACTGCGGATTTCATCGCGTACTATGCCGACCATATCGCGGTGGAATCTCGCCCCTTCGAGGGTCTCGAGGCCGCGCTCGACCAGTTTTCGGCGCAAGGCCACCGCCTCGCGGTCTGCACCAACAAGCTGGAATGGCTGTCGAAGCGCCTGCTGGACCAGCTCGACCTCAGCCGCCGCTTCGCGGCGATCTGCGGCGCGGACACTTTTGGCGTCCAGAAGCCCGATCCGACTATTTTTCGGGAGACGGTGGCCCGGGCCGGCGGCGACGTGAAGGCCAGCATCATGGTCGGCGATGCCGGAACCGATGTCGGTGTCGCCCGGCGGGCCGGCGTGCCCGTGATCGGGGTCAGCTTCGGCTACACCGACGTGCCGATCGCCGAGCTGAAGCCGGACCGCCTGATCCACCACATGCGCGACCTGCCGGCGGCCGCGATCAGCCTGATGACGGCAAGCAAAACAGCAACGCTTTGATAGGATTGCCATTTTCGCCGCCTCACATCCCGAATGGATGCATAGAGGGCTGACTTCACCGGCGCCGCGGGCGTTGCCGGCCGCACGCGGAACCCAGCTGCGAGCCGCACCGAACGAGCCGAAATCCCGCGCCAAGGGGGTCACATGCGTCAGTGCTGCACTCACGTATACCACCCGATTGTCCTTGCCGCGTCCGATGCTTAGATTGCGTCGACCGCACCGCTGCAGCAAAGGTGCGCCCGTCGCCATAAGTGAAGGCCTCTCGCATGACCGGATCCGCCGCATTGTCGACCCCGATGACCGATCCATTCGGGCGGACCATCACCTACTTGCGCGTCTCCGTCACCGACCGCTGCGACCTGCGCTGCTTCTACTGTATGTCCGAAGACATGACGTTCCTGCCCAAGGCGGACCTGCTGACGCTGGAGGAGCTCGATCGGCTCTGTACGGCCTTCATCGCCAAGGGCGTGAAGAAGCTGCGCCTCACCGGCGGCGAGCCCTTGGTCCGCCGCAATGTGATGTCGCTGGTGCGCTCGTTGTCGCGGCATCTGTCGAGCGGCGCGTTGAGCGAGCTGACGCTGACCACCAACGGCACCCAGCTTGCGAAGCACGCGCGGGAGCTCGCCGATTGCGGCGTCCGCCGCATCAACGTCTCGCTCGACACCCTCGATCCCAAGAAGTTTCGCGAGATCACCCGCTGGGGCGAGATCGACAAGGTGCTGGAGGGCATCGAGGCCGCGCGCGCCGCAGGGCTCGCCGTGAAGATCAACGCCGTGGCGCTGAAGAACCTCAACGAGGACGAGCTGCCTTCGCTGATGCGCTGGGCCCACGGCAAGGGCATGGGCCTGACGCTGATCGAGGTGATGCCGATGGGCGAGATCGGATCGGGCCGCATTGACCAATATCTGCCGCTGTCGCTGGTGCGCGCCCGCCTCGCCCAGCAGTTCACGCTGACGGATCTGGCCGAGAGCACCGGCGGTCCGGCCCGCTATGTCGGCGTCGCCGAGACCGGCGGCAAGCTCGGCTTCATCACGCCGATGACCCATAATTTCTGCGAATCCTGTAATCGGGTACGCATCACCTGCACCGGAACGCTGCACACCTGCCTCGGCCATGAGGATGCCTCCGATTTGCGCAAACCTCTGCGTGCATCGAGCGACGATCTATTGCTTGCGGATGCGATCGACCGCGCCATCGGGCTGAAGCCCAAGGGCCACGATTTCATCATCGACCGCCGCCACGACCGGCCCAGCGTCTCCAGGCACATGAGCGTCACCGGCGGCTAACTCCGTATAGTTGCGGCCCTATTCCCCTTAACTATCAACAAACTTCCGATTGACTGGCGGCACGCCCGCTGGTTTGGTGCGGCGGCCTCATGCCTGCGCGGCGAGATAAGCCACGCGCCATCTCGGCGCAGTCAAGACGGCCGGGGCACAATCGGGGGAGGACCTATCGTTGCAAGCGCTCCTTAAGCTGAGCAGCAGGATCGACGCGTTCACGCGCTGGACCGGCAAACGTATTGCGTGGCTGATCGTGCTCGCCGTTGTCATTTCGGCGGTCAACGCGATCATCCGCAAGACGTTCGACACCTCGTCCAATTCGTGGCTCGAGCTGCAATGGGTGCTGTTCAGCATCGTCTTCCTGCTCTGTTCGCCCTGGACGCTGCTCGACAATGAGCACATCCGCATCGACATCGTAAGCAACACGATGCCCAAGAAGGCGCGCAACGTCATCGACATCGTCGGTCACGTGTTCTTCCTCATTCCGATCTGCATCGTCATGATCGTCACGGGCGTGCCGTTCTTCCTGCGCTCCTTCCAGATCAACGAGCAATCCGGCAATGCCGGCGGCCTGCCGCAATGGCCCGCCAAAGCCCTGATCATGGTGGGGTTCGCCTTCCTTCTGGTCCAAGGCATTTCCGAGCTGATCAAGCGGATCGCGGTGATGCGCGGCTTGATACCGGACCCGCACGAATCGCAGGTGTCAGCGCTCGAAGCGGAAGTCGAGCATCTCGTTGAAGCGATCGAGAAGAAGTAGCCGTTGGCGACGGTGTAGGGGGAATCCATGACCGCATTCATCATCGCCAATATGGCGCCCATCATGTTCGTATCGCTGGTCGTCATGCTGCTGCTCGGCTATCCGGCGGCATTCTCGCTCGGCGCCGTCGGCCTGTTCTTCGCCATCATCGGCGTCGAGCTCGGCCAGTTTCACCCCGACTTCCTCCAGGCCTTGCCGGAGCGCGTCTATGGCGTGATGAACAACGACACGCTGCTCGCGATCCCCTTCTTCACCTTCATGGGATTGGTGCTGGAGCGGTCGGGCATGGCCGAGGACCTGCTCGACACGATCGGCCAGCTGTTCGGCACGATCCGCGGCGGCCTCGCCTATGCCGTGATCTTCGTCGGCGCGCTGCTCGCTGCGACCACCGGCGTGGTCGCGGCGTCCGTGATCTCGATGGGCCTGATCTCGCTGCCGATCATGCTGCGCTATGGCTATGATCGCCGCGTGGCCGCCGGTGTCATCGCCGCCTCCGGCACGCTCGCGCAAATCATTCCGCCCTCCCTCGTCCTGATCGTGATGGCCGACCAGCTCGGCAAGTCCGTCGGCGACATGTACGAAGGCGCCTTCATCCCGGGCCTCGTGCTTGCCGCCCTCTACGCCGGATACGCTTTCCTCGTCAGCATGATCTGGCCGAAGGCGGCGCCCGGCCTGCCGAAGGACGCCATCGGCTTCCGCGAGGAGAATGGCGATCGCGGCCTGGTCTCGCTCGGTGTGCTGTTTCTCGCCAGCTGCGCATTCGGATGGCTCATGATGCGCAATTCCAGCACTCGTGGCGCCGATTACGTGGTGCTCAGCATGTTCTACGGCATCATCTTCGCATTCGCCGTCGCCGTGCTGAACTGGGTGGTGGATAAGCTGACCGGATTCCGTTTCCTCTCGAAGATGGCGCAGCAGACCACCTTCGTGATGGTGCCGCCGCTGTTCCTGATCTTCCTGGTGCTGGGCACGATCTTCATCGGCATCGCCACGCCGACCGAAGGCGGTGCGATGGGTGCCGCCGGCGCCCTCATTCTCGGTGCCGTGAAGCGGCGGCTGAGCTGGGACCTGATCCGGCAGGCCACGGAATCGACCGCCAAGCTGTCGGCCTTCGTCGTGTTCATCCTGGTCGGCGCCCGCATCTTTTCGCTCACCTTTTACGGGGTCAACGGTCACGTCTGGGTCGAGCACCTGCTCACATCGCTGCCGGGCGGCCAGATCGGCTTCCTGATCTTCGTCAACGCGCTCGTATTCGTACTGGCCTTCTTCCTCGACTTCTTCGAGCTGGCCTTCATCGTGATCCCGCTACTGGGACCGGCCGCCGAGAAGCTCGGCATCGACCTGATCTGGTTCGGCGTCATTCTCGGCGTCAATATGCAGACCTCGTTCATGCACCCGCCGTTCGGATTCGCGCTGTTCTATCTCCGGTCCGTCGCGCCGAAGGAGCGATACACCGATCGGGTCACCGGCAAGCGGATGGACCCCGTCACCACCGGCCAGATCTATTGGGGTGCGGTGCCCTTCGTCGTCATCCAGATCATCATGGTCGGCCTCGTGATCGCGTTCCCGTCGATGGTGATGCACTACAAGGGCGTGCAGACGAACATCGATCCCAGCACGATCAAGATCGAGGTGCCGCAGATCGAGCTGCCTCCGCTGGATCTCGGCCCTCCGCAGAAGTAGTGCGACAACTGGTTCTAGCAGCGAGCGCCCACACCCTCTTCCCTTCTCCCCTTGTGGGAGAAGGTGGCGCGAACGCAGTTCGCGCCGGATGAGGGGTTTCTCTCCGCGCATTTTACTCGCCGTCGGACTCGCGGAGACAACCCCTCACCCGGCTTCGCTATCGCGAAGCCGCCCTCTCCCACCAGGGGAGAGGGTGCAGCACGGCCGCGTGACAAGCGCCGCGAACACAGGCATATCGGCTCCTTCTTCAACCGAAGGACTGTCCGCTCATGCCCCGATCGCACCTCGCTTCCACGTTCTTTGGAACGTTGATCGCCTCACTCTGGCTGGCATCTGCCGCAACGCTGGTGCACGCCGAGCCGGTCGCCAACGTCCATGCGCTGGCGCAGAAGGAACAGCAGCCGCTGCTCGACACGCTGCGCGATCTCGTCAACATCGAATCCGGCAGCAAGGACATCGAAGGCCTGAACCAGATCGCCGAGCGCATTGCCGGTCAGCTCAAGCAACTCGGCGGCACGGTGGAGATCCTGCAGCCGACTGACATCTATCGCCTCGACGACACCCCCGAAAAGATCGGGCCGGCCGTACACGCCGTGTTCAAGGGCACGGGGTCCAAGAAGATCATGCTGATTGCCCACATGGACACGGTGTACCTGAAGGGCATGCTGAAGGACCAGCCGTTCCGCATCGACGGCGACAAGGCCTACGGGCTCGGCATTGCCGACGACAAGCAGGGCATCGCGCTCATTCTCCATACCGTAGCATTGCTGCAGAAGCTGAACTTCAGGGATTACGGCACGCTCACAGTGCTCACGAACGGCGACGAGGAGATCTCCTCGCCCGGCTGGCGCAGCACCATCACCAAGCTCGCATCGGATCAGGACGTGGTGTTCTCGTTCGAAGGCGGCGGCGCCGACGGCACGCTGCGCCTCGCCACCAGCGGCATCGGCTCGGCCTATCTTACCGTGCATGGCAGATCGTCACATGCCGGCGCACGGCCCGAAGGCGGCGTGAATGCGCTGTACGAGCTCTCGCACCAGGTGCTGCAGATGAAGGACTTGTCCAAGCCCGAGCAGGGCCTGAAGCTGAATTGGACGGTGTCCAAGTCCGGAACCAACCGCAATGTGATCCCTGCCGAGGCGACGGCCCAGGCCGACGCGCGCGCCCTCAAGGTGTCCGACTTCGACGAGTTGCAGAAGGCGCTGCAGGACAAGATCAAAAATCGCCTGCTGCCCGATTCCAGAGTCGAGCTGAAGTTCGAGGTGCGGCGCCCGCCGCTCGAACCCAGTGAGGCCTCGCGCCGGGTGGCGGCCTATGGCAAGACGATCTATGGGGAGATCGGACTATCCCTCAAGGTCGACGAGAAGGCCATCGGCGGCGGCACCGACGCGGCTTTCGCCGCACTGCAATCCAAAGGAGCCGTGGTGGAAGGCATGGGCCTGTCGGCCTTCGGCGCGCACTCCAACGATGCCGAATATGTGCAGGTGGGCAGCATCGTGCCGCGGCTGTATCTGACGACACGCATGATCATGGACCTGTCCACCGGCAAGCTGAAATAGCGGCTCGGTCGCCGCGTTTCACTTTCAGGCTTGCCGCCCTCCACGGCGAACGAGACCGAGCGAAGCTGTTCCGTCAGGAACAGGAAGCGTTCAGAGATCGTCTTCGAAATGACGTCCGGCATATGCGATTGTGACGATCTCGACCTCTGTCTTCAGGACACGGAACGCGATCGTCACGCGCCGCTCGAATCCGACGGTACGCAGACCTGGAAGAAGATCGTCGCGACTGGTCCCACGTTTGGGAAAGGTGGCGAGAGCCATGCATGCCTTCTCGATACGGTCGATATAGCCGCCTGCAATTCGGTAGCCGGCACGTTCTGCGATGTACTCGTAAAGGCCGACCAGATCGGCCTCCGCCTCCGGTCGGAATACGACCTTAAGTGCCACGCTTGGCTGCCTTCACGTTTCTGGCGTGACGAGTCCGCAGGCGTTTGAAAACGTCGCTCGCAGCAACGCTTGGGCGAGGATCCTGGACCGAAGCTTGGACCTTGGCGGCCAGATATTCGTCAAGCGCGGCATCCTGACGATCGAGGGCGCGGAGGGCCGAGCGCATGACTTCGCTGGCAGAGGCATATTCGCCTGACTTCAGGCGGGCTTCCAGGCTCGCGCGCTGCGGGCCAAGAGTCACGGTGATCGGCTTGCTGGTCCGCATGTGGTTCCCCTTCAGTGCTCTACAACGCAAGATATGACAGTGTCATACATACCTCAAGCGCCATCCGGGCCTCCCTGCTCCGCGCACGGGAAAAGGTGCATTGTCATTGCCGGGCCAGTTCCTCCCCCATCGTGACCTTGTCCGCCAGCCGAAACCGCAGCGTGAACTCCGCACCGCCGCCGGGCAGGTTCTCCACCGACACCGTGGCGGCGTGATCATCCGCCACGGCGCGCACGATCGAGAGCCCCAGCCCCGCGCCGTCACTGCGCCGGCGGTCGGCGCGCCAGAAGCGCTGGAAGATCAGCTCGCGCTCAGCCTCCGCGATCCCCGGGCCGGAATCGCGCACCTGCACCGAACCGTCCTCCCCCACCTCGACCTCGACGGTGGTGCCCTCCGCCGTGAACTTGATGGCGTTTTCGGCAAGATTGAACACCGCGCGCTGCAGCATCTCCGAATTGCCGTGGATCAGGACCGGTGCTTCGGTGCCCTTCAGCGCGATGTCCTTGCGTTGCGCGATCGCGAACGGAGCGATCGAGCCGACCACCTCGGCACAGACGGCGCGCAAATCCGCGGTCTCGCCGGGATCGAGCACCAGGGTGTCGAGCTCGGCGATCTCAAGCAGTTGGGCGACGATCCGGCTCATCGCCTCGATGTCGGCATGCAGCGCCCGCCGTTCCGCGCCGTCGCCGAGCGTCTCGATCCGCGTGCGCAGGATCGCCAGCGGCGTGCGCAATTGATGCGCGGCATCCGCCGTGAACTGCCGCTGCACGCGAAAGCCGGCCTCGAGGCGGTCGAGCGCCTGGTTCACGGCGGTGACCAGCGGCACGATCTCGCGCGGAATCTGCTCGGTCGGCAGGCGAATGTCGGTGCGTGCAGGGCCGATGTTGCTGGCCTCCTGGGAGGCCTTCCACAACGGCGCGATCGCGCGGCGGAAGATGATGATGTCGATGGCAAGCAGGACCAGGAGGATCGGGACGGTGATCCACCCGACCCGCCGAAAAAAGTTCGAGACGATATCGTCGATGATGACGTCCCGGTGGGCCAGATCCTCGGCAACCTGGATGCGCACCGTCTTGCCGGCAACGTCTCGCGTGACGCTGGCGCCGGAGACGGTGTCGGAGAAACGGGAGGGCGCCGTCGCGGCGGAACGCCGGTGGGAGGAGAACAGCAACCTTCCGTCGGCATCGCGAATGTCGAACTGGTAGCGGCCGTAGGCGTCCGAATAAAGCCCCTTGAGGCTGTCGGGCAGGTTGAAGGTCAACGTGCCGTCCGGCTGCGCGACGATGCGCTCCGCCAGCACCTCGGCCTGCGCGCGCATGGCATCGCGATGCAGCTGGTCGATCTCGGAGTTGAGCAGCCAGAACAACACCAGCGGCAGGAAGATCGCGACCATCGCGACCGCGACGATGTGCAGAAACACGATGCGCGAGATCAGCGATTTGAAGGTCAGCGATCCGGCACGGCCCGCGGCGGGCACGCTATTTCTCCTCGGTCATGAGATAGCCGACGCCACGGATCGTATGGATCACGACCTTGGCGCCGTGTTCAGTCAGCTGCTTGCGCAGCCGCGACACGTAGACCTCGATCGCATTGGAGGCGACGTCGCCTTCGAGACCGAAGATGTGGTCCTCGACGTTCTTCTTCGGTACCACCCGCCCCTGCCGGCGCAGCAGGATCTCGAGCACCGAGGTCTCGCGCGCGGAGATGATCCGCGGCTGGTCGTCGACGAAGATCTGCCGGCTCTCGGTGTCGTAGACGAGGTTGGCGAGAGTGAGCGAGCGGCCGAGCAACTGGCCGGGGCGGCGCAGGATGGCCTCCAGCCGCGCCACCAGCTCCTCCATCGCGAACGGTTTTGCCAAATAGTCGTCGGCGCCGCTGCGCAGGCCGGTGACGCGGTCCTGCAAGCCGCCGCGCGCGGTCAGCACCAGCACCGGCAGCGGCTCCATCTTGAGGCGCAGCTCGCGCAGCACCGACAGGCCGTCGCCGTCGGGCAGGCCGAGGTCGAGGATCATCGCGGCATAGTTCACGCAGCTCACCGCCTCGCGCGCCTCGGCCGCGCTGCCCACGATGTCGCTCTCATAGCCGGCTGCGGCCAGCCCACCGGCCACGAGCCGCGACAGCTCGGCATTGTCCTCGACGATCAGAAGCCGCATCGCATATCCGCTGGACGTTCCTGATACCGCACCGCTCGCGCCGCATCTGCGCTCTTTTCCAGCATTCGGGGCGCCGCGGCCAGCGAAAAAGCGCCGAATAGCCTCTCCTTGTCAGGTCAGTGTAAGCCAGCGCTGCGCATGAACCCGGTCATCGACCACATGATCATCGCCGGCCGAAGATTGACCCACGGAACATTCGTTTTGGCGTGTCGTTAAATCCAAGCGCTCAGGATGAGCGCCTGGAGGAGCCCGATGTCGTATTTTCCATCTGGCGAAGACCAAGCCTTCCGCATTTGCAAGGTGCTCGCCGACGTCTTCTGCGCGATCCTGCTCGGCACCTTTTCGATCGTGTTCTTCGGCTGGATCGGCGGAATTGTCGCCTTCGTCATTCTCGAAGCTGCCCTGCTCGGGCTCGACTGGCTCATGCCAAGCGCAAGAGACGCAGCAGGCGTCGTTCGCTAGCCGCGCTTCCGATGCTCGGCAGCCGACCGATGGTCCGCCTCTGGCGGCAAATAAGCTCGGCTGCTACGACTCAGCTTGCCCCAACGCGCGGACCTTTCCATTACGACGCGCGCCGGCACTAACGGAAAAGGACATCGACCAGGCCTTGCGCAGCGCTCTTTGAGTTTCATCGGGATCGAAGCGCATCGGGGGCATCGTTCAGCGCCACGATTTCGGATCGGGCGATGATGCATGTCTACCACTGTTTTGCCCGACGGGTCAAAAATTTCGGTAATTTCGCAATCGCTCGTGGTAACGAAGTCAAGTCATTGATGTCGCTGCCCCGGTCTACTGTGCATGGGGTTGTTTTCGATGTTTTGGTTGGACGCCCTCCCAACAGTAGCGACAACGCCCCGGAGTCTTTCGCTCCGGGGCGTGCCGCATTCGATCGGGACGCGATCAGCTCTGCGAGCGCCGCGCCATGAAGATGTCGTAGCCGACCTCGGCCACCTGGAACCAGGAATAGCCGTCGCTCGTGAACTTGGCGAGCGAGTCGTTCACCTTCTTGAAGTTCGGATTGGTCGCAGCGACTTCGGCGTGCAGCTCCTTGGCCGCCTTGTAGCAGGCATCCATGATCGCGGGCGAGAAGGCGTGCAGCTTGGTGCCGCCGGCGAGCAGCTTCCTCAGCGCCAGCGGATTGGCGTTGTCGTAGCGCGCCATCATGTAATTGTTGGCGTAGTGGCCGGCCTGCTCCAGCACGCTCTGGTAATATTTCGGCAGCGCGTTCCACTTGTCGAGGTTGACGAAAGCCATCAGCATCGGACCGCCTTCCCACCAGCCGGGATAGTAGTAGTGCGGCGCGATCTTGTAGAAGCCGAGCTTCTCGTCGTCATAAGGCCCGACCCATTCGGCGGCGTCGATCGTGCCCTTCTCCAGCGCCGGATAGATGTCACCGCCGGCGAGCTGCTGCGGCACCACGCCGAGCTTCTGGAGCACGCGGCCGGTGAAGCCGCCGATGCGGAACTTCATGCCCTTGAGATCGTCGGGCGTGTTGACCTCTTTCCTGAACCAGCCGCCCATCTGGCAACCGGTATTGCCCGCGAGCAGCGAGATGACGTTGTAGCCCTTGTAGAACTCGTTGAGCACATCGCGGCCGCCGCCGAGCATGTACCAGGCCTGATTGATGCGCATGTTGGGACCGAACGGCACGGCCGATCCGAAGGTGAAGGTCGGGTCCTTGCCGAAATAATAATAGGACGCGGTATGGCCGATCTCGCAGGTGCCGTTCTGCACGGCGTCGAGCACCTGCAGGCCCGGCACGATCTCGCCGGCCGCGAAGATCTGGATCTGGAATTTGTTGTCGGTCGCCTCGGCGACCATCTTGCACATCATCTCGGCGCCGCCAAACAGCGTGTCGAGCGATTTCGGCCAGCTCGTCGGCATGCGCCATTTGATTTCCGGCATCGACTGCGCGATCGCGGGAGCCGCGAGCGTGGCGGCGCCGGCCGCGCCAAGTCCTGTGACCTTGATGAAGTCTCTTCTCTTCATGATTTCCTACCCTGATGGATCTGATTGTGGAGCCTTCTTTGCGAGGCTTGCCGACAGCATGGAACATCACGGGACCGAATGCCATCCCGATCGCAAAGAAAAAGCCCGGCCTCCTGGGGAGGCCGGGCTAGTGGTCTTACGACCTAAGCCGGAGATCAGCCGCGGGTGCGCGAGCGGATCATGAAGCTGTCGTAGGTATATTCGGCAACCTGCCACCACAGATATTCGTCGGAGCGGTAGGCCTGCATGGAATCGATGGCCTTCTTGAAGTCGGCGTTCTTGCCGGAGACCTCGGCCCACAGCTCGTTGGTCGCCTTGAGGCAGGCTTCCAGCACCTCGTTGGTGAACGGACGAAGCTGGGTGCCGCCGGCGACCAGGCGCTTCAGCGCCGCCGGGTTCTGCATGTCGTAGCGCGCGGCCATCCAGCTGTTGGCGTTCGCCGTCGCGTTGGTGAGGATCGCCTGGTAGCTCTTCGGCAGCGCATTGAACTTTTCCAGGTTGGCGAAGGCGTGGACGGTCGGACCGCCCTCCCAGAAGCCCGGATAATAGTAGTACTTGGCGACCTTGGCGAAGCCGAGCTTCTCGTCATCGTAGGGGCCGACCCACTCGGCGGCGTCGATGGTGCCCTTCTCCAGCGCGGGATAGATGTCGCCGCCGGCGAGCTGCTGCGGCACGACGCCGACCTTCTGCAGCACCTGGCCGGCGATGCCGCCGATGCGCATCTTGAGGCCAGAGAGGTCGGCAACGGTCTTGATCTCCTTGCGGAACCAGCCGCCCATCTGGGTACCGGTGTTGCCGCAGGGGAAGCCGATCACGTTCGACTTCTTGAAGAACTCGTTCGCGAGCTCGTTGCCGCCGCCCTGATACAGCCACGAATTCTGCTGGCGCGCATTGAGGCCGAACGGCACCGAGGCGAAGATCGCGAAGGTGGGGTCCTTGCCGACGTAATAGTACGAGACGGTGTGGCACATATCGACCGTGCCGTTCGAGGTCGCATCGAGCGCCTGGAGGCCGGGGACGATTTCGCCGGCGGCGAACACCTGAATCTGGAACTTGTTGTCAGTCATCTCGGCGACGTACTTCGCCACCTGCTCGGCGCCGCCATAGATGGTGTCGAGCGACTTCGGGAAGCTCGAAGTCAGGCGCCACTTCACCTCGGGCGAGGACTGTGCGATCGCCGGCGAGGCCACCGCGGTCGCCGCCGCGCCTGCTGCCGACACTTTGAGAAAATCACGACGCTTCATCTTCAGGTCTCTCCTTGCTGGGGCGTTTCCCCTTGACTTCTCTTCTTGCCGCCGCTCGTTCCGGCGACGCGTTGAGGTCGCGTCGAACCGAAGGGGCTTGACTGCGGGGGGCCTTTAACACGGCCAGCCCGGTTTCGGAACGCGACAATGGCATGACGGGGCTCTACGAAAGTCGCATGCCCCGGAGCCTGCCGCGGTGCCCCCATTCAGGCCGCGGCGATGACACCCTTGAGCTGGTCCCGGACCTGGCCGGCAATGGCGCGGTAGATCGCCGCATGAGGGCCGTCCGGCTCGCTGTCGACCACGGGATTGCCGGCGTCCGAGGTGGCGCGAATCGCCATGTGCAGGGGGATCTCGCCCAGGAATGGGACGCCGAGCTTCTCGGCCTCGTGCCGCGCCCCGCCATGGCCGAAAATATCCGACTTGGTGCCGCAATGCGGACATTGGAAGTAGCTCATATTCTCGACGATGCCGAGCACGGGCACGTTGACCTTCTTGAACATGGCAAGCCCCCGCCGCGCATCGATCAGGGACAGGTCCTGCGGGGTCGAGACGATCACGGCCCCCTTGAGCGGCACGTTCTGCGCCAGCGTGAGCTGGGCATCGCCGGTGCCCGGCGGCATGTCGACGACCAGCACATCGAGCTTGCCCCATTCGACGTCGCGCAGCATCTGCGTCACCGCCGACATCACCATCGGGCCGCGCCAGATCATCGCGGTCTCCTCCTCGACCAGGAAGCCGATCGACATGATGGCGAGCCCGAAGCGCCGAAGCGGAATCATCTTGCGCTCGTCGTTCAGCTCCGGCTTGTCGCGCAGGCCCGTCAGGCGCGGCACCGAGGGGCCGTAGATATCGGCGTCGAGCAGCCCGACCTTGAGGCCGAGGTCGCGCAGGCCGAGCGCCAGATTGAGCGCCGTGGTCGACTTTCCGACGCCGCCCTTGCCGGAGGCGACCGCGATTACGGCGGCAACGCCGGGAATTTCCGATTGCCGCGCCATCGGCGACCCCCCGCCCTGGGGCGGCTTGTGGGCATGGGCCGGCTGCACGCCGGGCGTGCCGCGGCTCGGCTGCGGGGGTGGCGGCGGCGCGGAGCCCGGCTTGCGCTCGGCGGTCAGCGCCACCATGACGGTGGTGACACCGGGAATGCTGCGCACGGCGGCTTCCGCTTCGGCCCGGACGGATTCCCAGGCTCTTGCCTCGGCGGCGTCGACATTGATCGAGAAGAATACCTTGCCGTCGGAGGCGCTGATCGCGCTCAGCACATTGGCATGGGGGAGCGCGACCCCGCGGGGCGACTGGACCCTGGCGAGGCTATCGAGAACCTGTTGCTGCGTCACGCTCAAAGCGCATCTCCTGCAGTTGAGGATGCCCCATTAGAGCGGAAACGCCCAAAAGGCTACTGTCTGCCGATATCGTCCGCCTTTTCGGCCGGCGCCGCCCCCTGCTCCAGGGCGGCCTCGTAGTTCAGCTCGATCATGACCCCGTTGGGGTCGTGGACGAAGATCTGCCAGAGATCGCCACCGGGCACCTGGCGGGCCTCGAACTTGATCTTCTTTGACGCCAGCCGCTGTTTCATACCGTCAAAGCCGCGACTGGCGAAGGCGACATGGTGGACAACGCCGGAATCCGGCTTTTGTGGCTCGTCGGTCGGGGAAATGTCGACGAGGTGAACCACCGGCCTGCCCTCGCTGTACATCCAGGCGCCCGGGAAGGCGAAGTTCGGCCGCGCGCCTTTTTCCAGGCCCAGCACGTCTTCGTAGAAGCGGACGGTCTCGGCCAGATTCCGGGTCCGGATGTTGAAATGATCGAGGACGCCTACGCTCACGCCGCCCATGCTCTCGCTCCCTTGTTTTGAAGTCCTTGGGTCGCCACCCTAGCACGGCAGGCCGCCAAACGAAGCCGTTGCCCTCTGGCCTCAAGGGTTTATGGTGCGCCTCCGGTCCGCCCTCACCGCGGAACCCAGGCATCCCTCGCTTGGCAAGAACCGTAAACCCGAACTACGGACAAGGTACCACTATGGCTAAAGTCGCTTTCCTCGGTCTTGGCGTGATGGGCTTCCCCATGGCCGGACACCTCGTGAAAAAAGGGGGCCATGAGGTCACCGTCTACAACCGCACCGCGGCGAAGGCGAAGGAATGGGCGGACAAGTTCGGCGGCAAGACCGCACCGACCCCGAAGGCCGCCGCCGAGGGTCAGGATTTCGTGATGTGCTGCGTCGGCAACGACAACGATCTGCGCGCGGTCACGATCGGCCCCGACGGCGCCTTCGCCGGCATGAAGAAGGGTGCGACCTTCGTCGACCACACCACTGCCTCCGCCGAGGTCGCCCGTGAGCTCGACGCAGCCGCGACCAAGGCCGGCTTCAAATTCGTCGACGCCCCCGTCTCCGGCGGCCAGGCCGGCGCCGAAAACGGCGTGCTGACGGTGATGTGCGGCGGCGCGCAGGACGCCTATTCCGGCGCCGAGCCGATCATCACGGGCGCCTATGCGCGGATGTGCAAGCTGCTCGGGCCCGCCGGAAGCGGCCAGCTGACCAAGATGGTCAACCAGATTTGCATCGCCGGTCTGGTGCAGGGCCTCTCCGAAGGCATCCATTTCGCCAAGAAGAGCGGCCTGGACGTCGCCGCAGTGATCGAGACCATCTCGAAAGGGGCCGCCCAGTCCTGGCAAATGGAGAACCGCTACAAGACCATGAACGAGGACAAGTACGATTTCGGCTTCGCGGTCGAATGGATGCGCAAGGACCTCTCGATCGCGCTGGCCGAAGCCCGCCGCAACGGCGCCAATCTGCCGGTGACCGCGCTCGTCGATCAGTTTTATTCCGAGGTCGAGAAGATGGGCGGCAAGCGCTGGGATACGTCGAGCCTGCTCGCACGCCTGCAACGCTGACGCTCTGTTGCGGCCTGGTTCGGCGTAGCCGGCTTTGAACGTCGTCGCGACATCCGTCGCGACGGCGTTCCGTAAAGCGCGCCGACCGAAACAATCATAGACTTCCGGGGGGAAGCCTTGCCTAACGTGATCGCCGCCGTCCTTGCTGTTGTTGCGCGCCTGTTCCCGGTCGCGCTCCTGGCCCTGCTGGCATCACCTTCGCAGGCGCTTGCCGCATCGCTCGATGGTGCCAGCATTGGCCCGCAATGGGCACTTCCATTCGCGGGGATGCTGCTCTCGATCGCCATATTTCCGCTCGCCGCGCCTCACTTCTGGGAGCATCACCAAGGCAAGATTGCCGCGATGTGGGCCACCCTGATCGCGCTGCCGCTTGCAATCTGGTACGGCCCGCTTCCAACCGTCCAAGCGCTCGTTCATACGGCGCTGCTCGAATACGTCCCGTTCATTCTGCTGCTCCTCGCCCTGTTTACCGTCGCCGGCGGAATCGTGGTGCGCGGCAATCTTCACGGCTCCCCCGTCCTGAATACGCTGCTGCTCGCTCTCGGCACTCTGATCGCGAGCGTCATCGGCACGACCGGCGCCTCAATGGTCATGATCCGACCGGTGATCCGCGCCAATGACGATCGGCGGCACAACGCGCACGTCGTGATCTTCTTCATCTTTCTGGTGTCCAACATCGGCGGTTCGCTCTCCCCCCTTGGAGATCCCCCGTTGTTTCTGGGGTTCCTGCGCGGCGTGGATTTTTTCTGGACGACGACACACCTGCTTCCCCAGACCACGTTCGCGGCCTGGATTCTGCTCGCCCTGTTCTTTTGCATCGATACTTATCTCTATCGCAAGGAAGGCCGCGTCAAACCGGACCCAACTCCGGACAATCCCTTGCGGATCAGCGGCGGCCTCAACTTCGCTTTGATGGGAGTCATCATCGCTGCGATCCTCTTGAGTGCCAAGCTCGACCTCGGCGGATTTGAAGTTCTCGGCACGCATCTCCAGGTGCAGAATCTCCTGCGCGATGCCGTGATGATCGGAGTCGTGTTCGCATCTCTCGCCGTCACCTCGAAGGAGGACCACGACGCGAACGGCTTCTCTTGGGGCCCGATGATCGAAGTGGCAAAGCTGTTTGCCGCGATCTTCATCACCATCATTCCCGTGCTCGCGATTCTCAACGCCGGCAAATCCGGCGCGTTTGCCTCCGTCGTAAACATGGTCACCAACGCAGACGGCACGCCGAACAATGCCGCATATTTCTGGTTGACCGGCCTGCTCTCATCCTTTCTCGACAATGCGCCGACCTATCTGGTCTTCTTTGAACTTGCCGGAGGCGACGCCAAGCATCTGATGACGAACGGCGCCTTGACCCTTGCCGCGATTTCCGCCGGTGCGGTGTTCATGGGCGCAAACTCCTACATCGGCAACGCGCCCAATTTCATGGTGTACGCAATTGCCCGAGCGAGTGGTGTCGCAATGCCCGGCTTCTTCGGATACATGGCCTGGACCTCCGTCCTGCTGCTGCCGGTCTTCGGGTTGGTCACGCTCGTTTTCTTCAGATGATTGAAGCGCGGGTTGATGAAAGCGGCCGCCCGGACTGCGTATGAATTAACGTTCGGTTAACGTAATTCTTTAGCTCCTTAAGTCAGCTCTTAAGGATTTCTTGCCAGAGATAGACAATGCAGAAAGCCCGCGTCCGGCGTGGGCAGGAATCCGTGTTGCTTGATGAGTAACCCCGCTGAAAAGCCCGAGGTCGTGCAGCTTCCGGCCGAGCCGGTGAGCGCGCCATCGGCGAGCAGCCGAAGGGCTGCGGCGCAGCGGGTGCGCGAGGCGCGCGACAAGTTAACGTCGACCAGTGGAACCCGGCCGGCTTTCGACGCCGAGATGCTGCGGCAATACGCCCAGACCCGGCTGTCCGCCTCCTATGTCGTGATGCTCCTGGTGGTGGCGACCGGCGTGCTGTTCGGGCTATGGATGCAGCCGATCCCGGCCGCGGCCTGGACCGCGGGCATGCTCTGCATCCACAGCGCCATGATCCGCAGCTGCCGGCGCTTCCTGACCGAGCCCGCCTCTCCGGCCGCGACACGCGCATGGCGGACGCGCTTCGTCGTGCTCGACCTGCTCTATGGCCTGTGCTGGATGGCGATCCTGATCCATCCCGTGCTCGACATGGTCACCGAAACGCTGATGATGTTCTTGATGCTGCTGGTGATCGCAGTATCGAGCATGCTCGCGGCCAATCTGCCGATCGCAGCCCTCGCCGCCACGGCGCCGGTCGCGGTTGCGATGGCGCTGAGCTTCGTGACGACCGGATCGCTGGACAATTACATCCTGGCAGCGCTGTCGCTCGCCGCCGAAGGCTATTTCGTGCTGCTGGCGCACCGCCTGCACTCCTCCACCTTCGCCACGCTGGAAGCACGTGCGGAAAAGGACGCGCTGATCGGCGAGCTGGAGCAGGCCAAGGCAATCTCGGACGAAGCGCGCCACCGCGCCGAAGCCGCCAACGTCGCCAAGTCGCGCTTCCTCGCGCAGATGAGCCACGAGCTGCGGACGCCGCTGAACGCCATCCTCGGCTTCTCAGAGGTCATGAAGAGCGAGATTTTCGGCGCGCATGCGGTACCGGTCTACAAGGAATATTCCGCCGACATCCATAATTCCGGCGTGCACCTGCTCAACCTGATCAACGAGATCCTCGATCTGTCACGGATCGAAGCCGGCCGTTACGAGCTCAACGAGGAGGCGGTGTCCCTGGTCGGCATCGTCGCCGATTGCCATCATCTGATGAAGCTGCGTGCCTCGAGCCGCGGCATCACCATCCACGAAGTGTTCGAGCAGGCGATGCCGCGGCTCTGGGCCGACGAGCGCGCGATCCGCCAGGTCGTGCTCAACCTGCTCTCCAACTCGATCAAGTTCACCCCGCAGGGCGGCGAGATCTGGCTCAAGGCCGGCTGGACCGCCTCCGGCGGACAATATCTCTCGGTGAGGGATTCCGGCTCCGGCATACCCGAGGACGAGATCCCGGTCGTGCTCGCCTCGTTCGGCCAGGGCTCCAATTCGATCAAGTCGGCTGAACAGGGCGCCGGCCTCGGCCTGCCGATCGCCAAGAACCTGATCGACCTGCACGGTGGCACGTTCACGTTGAAATCGAAGCTGCGCATCGGCACCGAGGTGATCGTCACATTCCCGCCGGAGCGCGTGATGAGCGCGCTTGCCCCACTCTCGGACGATTCTCCACCGCTCCAGCCGGAGAGCTCCGTCGTGCCGGACGAGAAACGTCGGCCGCGGCACAAGCCGATCATGAGTGCCGGCACAGGCTCTTAACGAGATGCTTGCAGACATGCCCGATCATCCCTCACTATGTCCGTATGAGCAAAGAAACGCCGTGCGTCGCCGTGTGCATGATCGATCCCAAGACCAAGCTGTGCTTCGGCTGCGGCCGCACCTTGCCGGAGATCGCACGCTGGCACGCCATGGAGAGCGCGGACCGGCGCGCGATCATGGCCCTCTTGCCGGAGCGCATGACGGAAGCCGGACTAGTGCCGATCGCTGGATCCCCAAAGCACGTCTGATCCGCCTGCGTGCCCTTGGAGGCGCGCGATGATCCGCTTCCTGCTCGTCCTGATCATGCTCGCCGGCACGGCAGGTGCCGTCGTCGCCTATGGCGATCCCGACCAGATCGCGCGCGCCAGCCACAAGGTCTCGCATATTTTTCGCGCACAAGCCGCCTCCCCGGCGCCGGCCGTGCAGATCCCGCGTGGCCAGGGCGGCGAATTCACGCTGCGCGCGAAGATCAACGGCGTCACTGCGCCGATGGTGATCGATACCGGCGCGACGTCGGTGGTGCTGACCTGGGAAACCGCAAGGGCGATCGGGCTGCCGCTCGAGATGCTTGAATACGACGTCGATCTCGAGACCGCAGGCGGCCACACCAAGGCAGCGCGGCTCACGCTCGACCGTCTCGCCGTCGGCAAGCTGGTCGAGAAGTCGGTGCCGGCCCTCGTCGTGCAGCGCGGCCAGATGAAGACCAATCTGCTCGGCATGAGCTTCCTCGACCGGCTGGAAAGCTGGGGCGTGCGCGCCGACACGCTGATGCTGACAGGGTATCCGGAGCAGCAGCGCAGTCCCCGCCGCGCGCGTACGGCGGTCGACTAAAGCGCGATGCGATTAGGATGAATCGTCTCGCGCTTTAGGCTGTTGTTTGAACATGATCTTTTCGGAAAACCGCTGCGCACTTTTCCGGATCATGCTCCCGCTCATTCAGGCCGCCTCAGCCGGCGCGCGGGCCCCGACACACGTAATCGCCTCGCGCAGCACGTCGAGACCGGCGCCGGGCTTCACACCCTGCTCGGCCAGATGCCGGCGGAACGCACGCGCGCCGGGCACAGCATGAAATGCGCCGACGAAATGCCGCGTGATCGCGTGCAGCCGCGTGCCGTGCGCGAGCTGCTCTTCGATGTAGGGCATCATCGCCTCGAGCGCGTCCTGCATGGTGGCGTGCGGCGCCGGCCCTCCAAAGATTTCGTGGTCGACCGCGAGCAGCCGCCACGGCTCCTGATAGGCGGCGCGGCCGAGCATCACGCCGTCGACATGGGCAAGATGCGCCTTTGCCTCGTCGATGCTCCGAACGCCGCCGTTGATGATGACGGGCACATCGGGCATCGCGCGCTTGAGCCGGTAGACGCGATCATAGTCGAGCGGCGGGATATCGCGGTTCTCCTTCGGCGACAGGCCGTTGAGCCAGGCCTTGCGGGCGTGCACGATCAACGCATCGCTGCCCGCGGCGACCACCGCACGCGCGAGCGCATCGAGCGCGACCTCCGGATCCTGATCATCGATGCCGATGCGGCACTTCACCGTGACGGGAACGGCGACCACGCGCTTCATCGCGTCGACGCACCTCGCCACCAGCTCCGGCTCGGCCATTAGACAGGCGCCGAAACGGCCATCCTTCACACGATCGGACGGGCAGCCGACATTGAGATTGATCTCGTCATAACCGAAGTCCTCGCCGATCCGTGCCGCCGCCGCGAGCTCGCGCGGATCCGATCCGCCGAGCTGAAGCGCCACGGGGTGCTCGACCGCGTCGAACCCAAGCAGCCGCACCCGGTCGCCGTGAATGATCGCGCCGGTCGTCAGCATCTCGGTATAGAGCAATCCCCGCCGCGTCAGGTGACGGTGGAACACCCGGCAATGCCGGTCGGTCCAATCCATCATGGGGGCCACGGAAAAGCGATGAGACAACATATGGATCATATAGACTTTCGAGCCCCCGACGGGAATAGCGGATTTCATGACCGTGCCGGCTCGATGGCACGCTCTGCGAGCCAATCGGCGCGGGGGAAGGCCGGCGCCAGACCAGACGGCAAGCGGTTCGCGGCAGCACGGCGCGGCGCCGCGCTCGAACGCGTACACGTCGAACGCGACCAGCCCGCTGCCAGCGAGTAGCGCGCGAAGAGCATGCTCACTCACGTGGGCCGTCGGGAGATTTGCCTTGATCTCCCGGTACACATGCCGTGGACACGCCCCCTAACCAACATGAGAGATCGAAAGCGAAATCAAGCGCGCTATTGCAGCGCAGGCTGCTCCAATCACGTCGCCATGCAGCAAATCTGTGCAGCGTGGTTGCGCCTGATCAGATCAGGCTTCGCCACTCGGCCGTCCTTACCTCGCTTGTAGCGGGCCGCGAGGATTGGCGTACGCCGCGGCGCTACACCAAGCTCAAGCAGCAGCTCGCCCGCGAGCACTCGGGCGAGCTCGCTGGCTTCGACAGGGAGCGCCGGTCCAATGCACAAGCTCGTGAGACAGCGTCTGAAAACAATCGACCTGCTTTGCGCCCACGCATGTACCGCCTTAGCCACCAGCTGCCCGCGTGAAACGCGAGGGCAACGCCGATAAGGGGAGAGAACGAACGTTTCCTTTCCGAACGGAAGAACGTCGGAACGCAAAGCGGCAGATGACGCTATCGAGACTCTCATTCACGTCGCGCATGCGGTGTCCGTGAAAGGCCATCCAGTTCTCGATGCGACGCACGCCTGAACGTCCCAAGCCCGGCTGCGCCAGGAGCTCGGTCTTGGTGTGAAGCGACGCAATCTCGAGGAGGTAGTGCATGCGCGTCACGGGCTCTCTGCCAACCAACGCCGCAAGCGGACTGTGAACTAAAATGCCTGCAATTCGCTCAGGGAGAAGGCTTTGCCCCTGCTTGGGAACGAGAGCTTTCCTCACGGTCAATTCCAGCTAAACTTTCAGACGTTCCAAAGATCGTTCTAAGAACTCCTCTAGCAAAGCAAATCGGCGTTGTCTCACACGTACACGCTGCGGTTGATATCGATTAGACAGGTTCTAGATCGGGGAACCCCCAAAACGACAGCGGAACACGCCTGCAGGGTGACCGTGAGAACGCCGGCTATTGTGTAATGAGAACGGGACGATTCGTGATGCGCTTCGATCTCTCATCCGCGCGAGGCTTTTGGAGCTGCGATCTCTCCCGGATCGTGTTCTAGGCGATGAGTTCCTGGCGCGAGATTGTCGAGAGCAGAGACTCCGCAATCTCCTGCGACCGCACGGCAATCACCGAAAGCAGCGTGTCGCTCAGACCGTGAGAGGATTCCGAATAGCCCTGGAGGTGGATCTGCGGCCGGAACGCCGGATTGGTCACGAGCCGGTAGTTGCGATCCGGTGCCGCATCGCGAATGTAGCGGCGGATCGGTTCGAGAAACCCGTGCGGCGTATCCCTATCGTATCCCGTCGCCAGAACGACCACGTCATAGGTCGAACGACGGTTTTCGCCGCGGAACTTGTCGATCACGCCGATCTCGATGCCGCCCGGTCCCGCATCCACATTGGTAATCTCGCTGCGGGGACGCAACATGACCCTTGTGTCGCCACCGACGCGCTGCTGGTAGAGCAGCCGATAAAGCTGGTCCAGCAGGTCGGCGTCGACAACGGCGTAGTTGGTGTTCCGGAAGTTGCGGACGATCGCATCCCGCCGCTCGGCAGGCTGCGCGTAGACGAAGTCCGTATAGTGGGGGTTGAAGATCTCGTTGACGAAGGGACTGCTGTCGGACGGCTTGAGAGCATGGCCGCGGAAGATCAGGTCGATATGCGCTTCGGGACATCGGCCATGAAGATCGACCGTTACCTCGGTCGCGCTCTGTCCGCCACCGACGACGGCCACGCGCACGGACCGGCCGCGCGGGACAACGCGCTCTATCAGGTCGAGATAGCGGCTGGAATGCAGCAGCCTGCGATCGTCGGTAACCTTGGCAAACACCTGCGGAACATAGGGCTGGCCTCCAACCGCGACCACGAGATTTCGCGCCAGCCGCACGGTCTCCCCGCCGGCGAGCGAGCGCGAATGCACCCGCAACGACGTCACCGTCTGCCCGGCCGTCACCGGCTCGACGGCGACGATGGTCTCGCCGTAAGCGGCCTGCGACTTAAAATGGCTCGCCACCCACTGCAGGTAATCGTTGAACTCGACCCTGCTCGGATAGAACGTCCGACAGTTGATGAAATCCAGTAGGCGGCCGCGCTTATGCAGGTAGTTCACGAAGGTGAAGGGACTGGTCGGATCGCGCAAGGAGACCAGATCTTTGAGAAACGATATCTGCATGTCGCTGCCCGGAAGCAGCATGCCGCCATGCCAGGTGAAGTGCGGCTGCTTCTCCACGAACAGCGGCGTGCATTTCAGCCGTGATCGCTTCGCGCACTCGTCCAATGCGATGGCGAGCGCGAGATTGGAAGGCCCGAATCCGACGCCAATGACGTCGTGCTCGATCGCAAGTTGATGGGACATGAAGCCGCGCTCCGCTTGCGCTTTAAGACGAGACCGTTGGGCCGGCGGCTGCCGGAAGCCAAAGCCGATCGCCGAAGAAGCGCTCGCGCAACAGCATGACCAGGGTCGCGCGCTTATGGGGAAAGTTGAAGTTCTTGATCCTTGCGAATCCCGAGCGCTCGAGATTGCGAAGCTGCTGCGTATGCGCCGCCGCCGGCTCCCCGACGATCCGCTGCGTGCGGCAATCGTCGAGGAACATGTAGTGCATCAGAGACGGCAGCCACGCGCTGATGTAACGAGCGCCGCGAAAAGCGTCCTCGCCCACGACCACGTGCCATCCCCGGTCATAGTCGTCGGCATCATAGAACGGCGCAATGCGATTTTCCTTGGCCCAATAGAGCTCGAAATAGCCGAACGGCTGCTCGCCGAAGCAGCCGATCAACGGCAGCATATGAGGATCGGCCAGAATGCCGGCCAGATATCGCCGATGCTTGTCGAGATCGCCCGCCTCGTTCCAGAATGCATCGACGCGAGGATCGTTCATCCAGCGGTGCAACAAATGGAGGTCATTCTCGAGATCGGCCACGCGAAACGAGATGACCTCCGACAGCCAGGGAATAAAACGACCGTACACCTTTCCCGCCGGCTTTGCGGCGCGGCGCGGATGGCGCTTGCCGTCCGTCATGACGTGGAGTTGCGGCAATGGCGGTCGTCCGGGGTTGACCAGCCAGTTGTCCCGCCGCTGCATCACCAGTTCGGGCGGCAGCACCAGTCGCCCCTCGGACATGATGGCAAGACCACTCTCGGTCAGCTCTCGTGCAAGCGGCGCTCTTCCAGCGAAGTCCAGAACGAGCCGATCGGCGCCAGGTCGCCAGGCAAACAGCGCCTCGGCGGACGCCGACACCGCCCGTGCCGCAACCTCGCGGTCGTCCGAGGCATTCAGGATATCGAGGTGATCGACGCGCTCGCGCAGACGCAGTTCCAACGCGGTCACATCGGCGGCGACGACGCGAAGGCGATCGCCCTCCTGGAAAACGGTCTGAGCGGAATATGGGCCGACCGGGAACGCACGAGGTCCGGTCCCGGAATCCGAAGCCTTGTTCATCCGGCCCTCGCATCTCGATCATCGTTGAGGCGTGGTGTAGATCACTCGCCTACAGGCTGACAAGGAATGCGCGCACACGCAGATTAGATTCTCTACAAATCTGACGGCCTGTCGCAAAACGGGATCGTATGCCGTCATTTGTGCGACAGATGGCGCCAGCGGCTCGCTACAATGTGTCTAAAGCGGCGCATCGGTTGGAACTGCGGAAGGCCCAGCGACGTTGCTGGCCCTTGCCTCGCTTGCGAGGATCTTGCCGTCGCGCAGCCGCACCAGATGATCCGCAATCCCGAAATAGCGATCATCGTGTGAAATCACGATGATGGTCTTTCCGAGACGCTTCAGATCGGGCAGCAGCTCCGTATAGAAGATGTGCCGGAACGCCGGATCCTGATCCGCGGCCCATTCGTCAAACACGAGCACGGGTCTTTCCTCCAGCCATGCATTCATCAGCGCCAATCGCTTGCGCTGTCCGGTCGACAGGTCCGTCGTCGTGAACACGCCGTTCTCGACCGAGACCTTGTGCGCGACCTCCAGCCGCTGGAGATAGCGTTCCGCCACATCAGGAACCACGCCCTCTCCACGAATGAGATCCTCAAACAGATAATAGTCGGAGAAGATGGTCGTGAAGAGCTGGCGGTAATCGTCGCGTGTCTCCGTCAGGACCGGCGAACCGTCGCGCAGCACAGCGCCGCCATGCGGAGCATAAAGGCCCAGTAACAACTTGATCAGGGTCGTCTTTCCGCTGCCGTTCTGCCCCACGATGAAGACGATGTCGCCTTGCCGAACGAGCAGATCAACCGGCCCGAGGACAAAGGGATCGCTGCCCGGCACGGCGCGAAAGGCATAGGTGACGCCGCGGAGCTCGATGGATTCGATGGTGGTCTTGGCGGGCGCAGCGGGAGCACTGGTCAGCAGATCGTGCTCGGGGCTCGAAAACTGCTCCGAGAGCTGCGCAATGCGGCGCATCGCGACCTGGGCGCGGCCGAGCGCCGGCAGGATGCCGATGACCTGGTCGATGGGCCCGCGCATAAAGAGCAGCACCAGCACGAAGCCGCTGGACACCGCAGCGGGACTGTCGGGCCACAGGAACGGTCGCAAGGTCAGCGCCACGCCGATCACGACGAAGAACAGCATCGTCCCGAAGGCCCGCGCCGTCACGAACAGATTGATCGACCTGATCTGCACCAAGCTGATCCGGTCGACGGTCTGCTGGAGCTGCTCGACATAGACGCGCCGACGGCGCACCCGATTGAGGCGCAACTCCTTGGCACCTTCGGCGATCGCGCGATACTGCTTGTGCAGCTGATCTTCGGCCTCTCGCGCGGCGCTGAAGCCGCGAACGCCGCGCGTCCTCGCATATCCATGCGCCAGCGATCCCAACACGATGACGACTCCCGTGATCAGGAAAAGCTGCCAAGACAGCACCGCCAGGTAAACCATGCAGCCGAGCGCGATCACGAGCGACACGAAAAAGGACGAAAAGAAGAACGCGAAATCGCTGATCGTGTCGACGTCCTGCGTGAGAACCGGGATCAGGCGATGCGTCCGGTAGATTTCGAGCTGATCGATCGGCGCAGCCAGAATTTTGGCGGCGAGCGACTTACGAAGCTCGGCGATGATCCGCTGTCCGACATAATTTGCGCTGATGTCGGCGCCAATGGAACCGATCAGGATCAGAAGGCACAGGCCAGCGAAGGCGAAAAACAGCGTTACCACGTCGGCCTGCGTGGCATAAAGCCCATGATTCACGACCGCGAGCAACGCCGCGACGGAGGCACCGCCGACCACTCCCAGAATGCTGCCGCCGAGCACGAGTGGCCAGTAAGGCCGCAGGAGCTGCAGGATCTGCGTCGTCAGGCCGCTTCGTGAGTTCATGATGAGAGCCGCGCTGGAGGAGACCTGAAGCGAACCGATATGGCCGGACAAGCCGTGCCGAAGTGATGCGAATACATGATGGCGGCCCCGCAACTCCAGCGCTTATTTTCGCTGCTCTTTCGATGGATTCTAATTTGGGATCGGCAATGCCTTTAATATGATGCGGGTAGTATCGCTTTTGCATCGCAGCCGGCGAGCGAGCAGGATTTATGATCCAGAGCCGTGCCAGGCCGCGACATCCGAACATTGAAGCGCTTGTAAGCCGGCATCGGACAGGCCCGGTGGAGAATGACTTTGGACTTGCTGATCTCCGAAACCCGCATCGCGCTTCCCGATGCCGCCGGCCTCGCTGCGCGGATGATCGACCATCTGGCCGAGCATGACATCGCGTTCGAGGACCGGGACGGCCTCATGGTCGCGAAACTGCCGTTCGGCACCAGTTCCCTCGCCGTCGAGGCCGAAGTGCTCAAGATCCGCGTCGAGGCCGACGACAAAGGCAATTTGGAAATGCTGCGTTCGGTCGTCGCCTCGCATGTGATCGAGTTCGCGGGAGACATTGCCCCGACCATCATTTGGTCCGGTCATGAATCCAACGGCGGCACGCTGGCCAATTTCCGTGAAGTGCGGCTGAAGGCCGCGATCACCCTGACGCCGCACATGCGGCGGCTGACCTTCACGGGCGACGATATCGCCCGTTTCGTGAATGACGACGATCTGCACGTGCGGCTGTACTTCCCGCCCGAGGGCCTCGCCAAGCCCGAATGGCCGTGGCCCGCGCCCGACGGACGTATCCTGTGGCCGGAGCCAGACCGCAGGCCCATCACCCGCTATTACACGATCCGCCGCATCGAGTTGCAGAGCCGCGAAATCGACATCGACTTCGTAGTCCATGATCATGCCGGGCCGGGCTCGGCGTTCGCCGTCAACGCGACGGCCGGCGCCATCTGCGGCATGGCTGGCCCGCTCGGCCGGGGCATTCGTCCGGCGCGCTGGATGCTGCTGGCGGGCGACGAAACCGCCCTGCCCGCCATCGCGCGAATTCTGGAGACGCTGCCGGCGACGGCGGCGGGTGAGGCCTTTATCGAGGTCGCGGATCGGCGCGAGGAAGTTCCGCTGGTCGCCCCGGCCGGGGTAGCAATCCGCTGGTTGCATCGCGAGGGCCGTCCAGCCGGGACGACGCAGCTCCTGGTCGACGCCGTCAAGGCAGTGCGATGGCCGGACCATCGGGACGTCTTCGCCTGGATCGCGTGTGAGGCGCAGGCGCTGAAGACCCTGCGCAACCATCTGCGCGATGAGCGAAAGCTTTCCCGTGACCAGCTTCTGGCCGTCGCCTATTGGAGCCTACGCCAACCATGACGATCCAACACGCGCAGACGAGCGAAAGGACGCTCGCCTTGCCCGACGTCACGCAGGCCTCACTGGAAGCGCCCGCGCCCTTGTTCCAGCTCGACCAGGTCGGCTTCGCCGTGGCCGGGCGCGCGCTGCTCGAACCGCTGACGCTATCCCTTCCCGCACGCAGCGTCGTCGGGCTGATCGGCCATAATGGCTCCGGCAAATCGACCTTGCTGAAATTGTTGTCGCGCCAGCAGCCGAGCTCGTCGGGAACGATTCGTTTCGAAGGCCGCGCACTGCGCGCCTGGAGCGATCGGGACTATGCCCGCAAGGTCGCCTACCTGCCGCAGCAGACGCCGCCCGCCGCCGGCATGCTGGTCAAGGAGCTGGTCGCACTCGGTCGCTATCCCTGGCACGGCGCGCTCGGACGGTTCGGTGACATCGACCGCGAGAAGGTCGCAAACGCCATGGCGTTGACCCATATCGAACCCTTTGCGGATCGCCTGGTCGATACGTTGTCCGGCGGCGAGCGCCAGCGGGCGTGGATCGCCATGCTGGTTGCGCAGGATGCCGATTGCCTGCTGCTCGACGAGCCGACCTCGGCGCTCGACATCGCTCATCAGATCGAAGTGCTGTCGCTGGTCAGGCAGCTCGCCCGCGAGCGCAATCTCGGCGTGGTCGTGGTGCTCCACGACGTCAACATGGCCGCCCGCTTCTGCGACGAGATCATCGCGCTGCATTCCGGGAAGCTGATCGCGCGCGGCACACCGGACAAGATCATGACGCCGGCCGAGCTCGAAACCATCTACGGCATCCCCATGGGCGTGATGCCGTCGCCGGACCATGGCCATCTCATCAGCTTCGCGCGGTGAGCGCCGTCAGCCGCGCTGCGGGCGCAGCAGCCAGATGAGATAGGGTCCGGCAAGCATCATGGCGAAGATGCCGGCGGGCATCTGGAACGGGAAGATCACCATGCGTCCGGCCCAATCCGCCGTGACCATCAGGATCGCCCCGATCAACGCGGCCAGCGCCGCCTGATGCAGCGCGCGCTGCGCCCCCATCATCCGTGCCATATGCGGCGCGATGAAGCCGACCAGGCTCAGAAGACCAACCATCAGCGTGGCCGTCGCTGTCAGCAACGCCGTCAGCAGCATGATGATGACGCGGCTCCGCGTCAGCGAGATGCCGATCGAACGCGAGGTCGCAGGCCCCAGCGGCAGGATATCAAGCCAGCGGGACAGCATTGGCACCATGATCAGCAGAACGAGCGCCGCGGCGGCGAGGATTGCGGCCTCGGCCGGGCCGATCTGGTAGAGCGAGCCTGTCAGCAGCGACAGCAGCGTGCCGATGCGGGGATCGCCGGTCGCCAGCGCCATGGCAATGATCGCGCCGAATGCCGCGCTCATGGCGACGCCTGCCAGCAGCACGCGCTCCGGACTGAACTCGGACCGCCGGCTGAACAGCAGCACCAGCGCCAGCACAATGAAGGCGCCGATCCCGGCCGCTGCAATCTGCTCCAGCCGGGTGTGGGCGGGAAAGAGATAGAGCAGAACGATCACGCCCATCGCGGCGCCATAGCTGATGCCCATGACCTCCGGCGCGGCCATCGGGTTTCCGGTCATCCGCTGCAGCAGCGTGCCGGCGACCGCCAGCGTCGCGCCCGCGGCCAGCGCCGACACCACGCGCGGCCAGCGCCACGGCCAGAATTCCTGCAAGCCCGACAGGCCGCTCCAGCGCCAGCCGTCGGAGCCGACCCCGAGGCCGAGTGCGATCCAGACGGCAAGCAGCAGCAAGACGAACGCGAACAGGATCACGCGCCAGGGATGATCGAGCCGCGCCGGAACGGATGGCGTGAGGTTTCCCATCGGCATGGCGGCCCGCAGCCGCGGCAGCAGCACGAGCAACATTGGCGCGCCGATCAGGGCCGTCACCGCACCGGCCGGCATTTCGCGATAGCCGGGCGGGATCAGAAGCACGAGCTGATCCGTCAGCCACAGCAGCAGGGCGCCGCAAAGTGGCGCCCAGATCAGCCGGTCGCGAAAGCGGCGCGCGCCTGACAGCATGACGATGGCCGGCGCGGACAAACCGACAAATCCCATGACGCCGACCACGCTGACGACTGACGCACTGAGCGCGATCGCGATGACGAGCGCGAAGACCCGGGCCCTCGTCAATCCGAGGCCCAGATTGCGCGCGGTCTCGTCGTCGAAGCCGAGCAGGGTCAGCGGACGAACCATCGCCGCGATCAGCACGATCGAAATCAGCAGCCGCGGCGCCAGGAACGTGACGTTGCTCCAATCCTGCTGATTGAGGAAGCCGGCGCCCCAGATGAACAGACCGATCAGATATTCGTGGTTGAGCAGCACCAGCGCCTGGGTGGTCACCGCGCAGTAGTAGCTGACGATCAATCCAGCGAGCACCAGGAGGACGGGCGACAGCGCACGCTTCCAAGTCAGCCCGAACACGCAAAGGAACGCAGCGAACCCGCCGCACAGCGCAATCCACTCGCGGCCGAAGGCCAGCAGCGACGGCGCCCACAGCGTCGTCACGGCCAGCGCAAGATAGGCGCCGTTCAGGACGCCGATGGTGCTCGGCTCCGCAAGCGGATTGCGCAACACCTGCTGAGAGACGGTGCCGGCAAGACCGAGGGCTGCGCCGGCCAGCAGCGCCACTGCGATGCGCGGAAAAACGGTGTAGTGCACGAGCATCTGTTGGGGATCGGTGACCTCGGGCCGCCACAGCACCGGCAGCCAGGCGCCGGCGGGCAGATATCCGGACAGGTTCCGCCAAGTCAGCGCGGCCGCGGCTGCCAGCAGCAAGCCGATCAGCACCGCCGGATGCATCTCCAAGCCGGACCGGGCCGGCAGTGCCTCAACCTTGCTCATGGCTTTCCCGCGGCAGACGTTCGGCGAGAACGCGGGCGAAACGTTCGGCCGCCGGCACGCCGCCATAGAAGAACTGGTTACCCAGGACCGTCAGCCGATGCGACCGAAGAGACGGCAGGGTTTGAAGCACAGGGCTTGCCTTCAGCAGCGCTTCGACATCGGCGACCCGCGAGGTCATCAACACCAGCCGCGCGTCCGGAACCGCGGCGAGCACTTCGAGCCCAACACTGGTATGGCCCCATGGGCCGCTCTGTCCCGTCCAGGCATTCTTCAATCCGCACCGATCGAGCACCTCCTGATAGAGGCTGTTCGGTCCGAACACGAGCGCGCGGTTGCGCGCGATCTCGCTGACGAGATAGAGCGGCTTGCCGCCGCGACCCTGGAGCCGCTCACGATAGCCGGCCATGGCGACGTCGAAACGGGCGAAATAGGCTTCGCACGCCGACTGCACTCCGAGACGTTTGGCAAGCTCCAGCGTCGAATGGCGCGCCGTGTCGAGAGGATGCCCGCCGGGTCTGAAGATCGTAAACGTTTCGACCGGCGCGATCAGCTTGAGCCGGGGGACGGCGGCCGCAATGCTGGGGTCGATGACGATGATGTCGGGCGCGAAGCTCTGCAGCAGTTCGAGATTTGGCTCCGAACGCAGACCAATTTCCTGAACCGCGGACGGAACGGGCGGCTCGACGACGAGCCGGCCATAGCGCTCGATCTCCGGAATCACCAGCGGCACAACGCCGAGCGCCAGGATCGTCTGGGCACAGGCCCAGCCGAGCGCGGCGACCCGGGGCCCGGATTGCGATCCAGCGGTTTGGGCAAACGCCATGGGCCATGGACCCGCAAGGGCCGTGCCTCCGATCGCTGCGCCCGCGCCGAGGAGCGCACGGCGGGACAGCCTATGGTCTGGAATAGACGTGCTCATGGGATCCGTTCAGGCGCCTCTCGCAGAGAGGCCGCGAGAGATGATGATCATGACATACTTTGGCTCACGCTGCATTCCATGTCAGGCCGCCTTTTCGCCAGCGGCGAGAAAGGCCTTGGCCAGCGCCCGCCCGATCGCCGCCCGCGCCTGCAAGGCATCGGCCACGACATTCCCCATGCGAAGGAATTCATGGATCATGCCGGGATAAACGTGCAGATCGACGGGAACACCGGCCGCCGCCAAGCGGGCTGCATAATCGTTTCCCTCGTCCACCAGCGGATCGAACTCGGCGAGGACGATGCATGCGGGAGCGAGGCCCGACAAATCATCCGCTGCGAGCGGTGCGAAACGCCAATCGTCGCGATCCGACTCGTCGCGGAGATATTGCCGGAAGAACCAATCGACGGTGCTACGCTCCAGAAGATGGCCGGTACCGTAGCGCTCGTAGGATGCGGAGCTTTGTCGGGAGCTGAGACCGGGATAAGCGAGAACCTGAAGCACCGGCGGCGGAAGGCCCGTGTTTGTCCTCGCTTCGATCGCGAGCGCGGCGGCAAGCGTTCCGCCGGCGCTGTCGCCGCCGACGGCGACCCGGCGGGGATCGAGCCCGATCGCGCGGCCCTCGAGGCCGATCCAGGTCAGCGCATCGACTGCATCCTCGAAAGCGGTCGGAAACTTGTGCTCCGGTGCGAGCCTGTAGCCGACCGACAGCACGGCCGCACCGCTGTCCTCGGCGAGGCCGCGGCACAATGGCTGATGCGAATCGAGGCTGCCGACGACGAAGCCGCCGCCGTGCATGTAAAGAAGAACAGGAATGGGAGTGCGTTCGCTCGGCTGCGCGCTCGCATAGAGCCGCGCCTCGATGATCGCGCCATCCCGCACCGGCAGCGACAAACGCCGCTCGTAGGCGAGCGCCGGCGGATCGACGTCGAGCAGGGGCGAGGACGCATCGAAATCGGCCCGCGCCTGCGCAGCAGTCAATTGCGGAAACGGAACGCGCGCGCCGCTTTCGGTGCCGGCCTGCACCATCTCGAGCAATGCCGCGATATCTGGATCAAGACTCAAAGACTTACTCCGCTGGCTCCGGGACCGTATCCTGCGCGATCGTCGACGCCTCCGCCGGCACGAGCAGACCGCAGATCTCATCGAGCAGGCCGGCATCCCTCAGGATCGTGAAATGGTTGTCGCCGACGAAGCCGCGATCGACCGCCTTCGGCATCTGCGATTCCAGCCGATCACGCTGTGCCAGACGGGTCGAGGTCCACCAGCAGAGCGGCGTGGCTTCCAGGCCCCGCGGCAGCGCTGTGTTCTGCGCCAGCCTGTTGAGGTGCCGTCCGACTGCGAATGCAGCGGACAAATCATCGGCGCCGAGCGAGGCGTCGTTCGCTCTCACGCTCCTGCTCTGCTCCACAACAGAGGCGACCAGATCGCGGATGCGCTCCGGCGTCTCCGGCAAATCAGCGCGTTTCGCTGCCTCGACCTGCGCCTTGATGCGAGAGGCCGCAGCGCTCGGAAGAACCGCGGACAGCAATCCTGCGAGATCGTCGGCCCAGTGTGCCATCGACTCCTGCCGGTTCGGTCCGTCCGGCTGCCGCGGCACGAAGCTGTCGACCAGCGCGAGACGATCGACGCGCTCACCGCCGCGTTCGAGCTCGGCCGCGACGAGACCGACCAGCAGTCCTCCCAAGGACCAGCCGACCAGGCTATAGGGACCGCGCGGCTGCATCCGCCTGATCTCGGCCGCGTAGTCCACGGCCATGGCTTCGAGGGAGGCGTCGGTCCACGAGGGATCGACCAGCATTCTCGATTGCAGCCCGATCAGCTGCCGGTGCCCTTCGAGGCGGCGCGCCAGCGGCCCGTAGTCGAACACTGTGCCGAAGCCCCCATGCACAGCGAAGACCGGGTTCACGCCGCGAACCGCGGCATTCAGCGGCAGCAGCGCCGATGGCGCGGGTGCGACGGCGGACGCCGCGGTGGCGCTGCCGGCGAGCAAGGCGCGGATCGTCGGCTTCTGAAGCAGATCGCGCAGCTTGATCTCGATCCCGAACGTCTTGTCCTGACGGACCCGCGCCACGACCTTGAGGCACAGGATTGAATTGCCGCCAAGCTCGAAGAAATTGTCGGTGACGCCGACCTGCGGCACCTCCAGGATCTCGGACCACAGGCGCGCCATTGCAATCTCTGCCGGGGTTCGCGGGGGGACGAAGCTCCGCATCGACGCATCGGGAGCCGGCAATGCACGCCGGTCGATCTTGCCGCTCGACAATGTCGGCAACCGCTCCAGCACCACGATCCGAGCCGGCACCATATAGGCCGGCAGGACGAGCTTCAGGAAACCGGTTAAGCGCTCGACCAGCGTCTCGGCCGCATCAGGCGCGGCGTCATCTGCCGCCTTCGGCGCGACATAGGCAATGAGCTGATTTCCGGCTGCACCCGGCATCGCCACCACCGCGGCCTGCGCGATTGCCTCGTGACGGAGCAGTGAGGTCTGGATCTCTCCGAGCTCGATCCGGAAACCGTTGACCTTGACCTGGTCATCGCTGCGGCCGAGATATTCGACGGTGCCGTCCTCGCGCCACCGCGCCAGATCGCCGGTGCGGTACAGCCGCGCTCCCGGGGCCGACGAGAATGGGTCAGGCACGAAGCGCTCTGCGGTCATACCGGCCTTGCCGTGATAGCACCGTGCCAGCCCAAAGCCGCCGAGATAAAGCTCGCCGGCGACGCCGGCGGGAATAATGTCGAGCGCGGCATCGAGAATGTAGGCACGGCGATCTCCGACCGGCACGCCGATCGGCGCGTAGGGCGTGTCGCATTCCGACGCGCCATCGACTTTCCAGACCAGCGGCGTGACGACGGTTTCGGTCGGACCATAACCATTGATCAGAATGCGTGGCTTGAGAACGCGCCTGACCTTGTCGAAGCCCGCCTTCGGCATCGCCTCGCCGCCGAAAGAGTAGAGCTTGACCGGCGGTGGATTGCCGCTCTGCTCGACGCAATCGGCGACCTGCTGGAGGTAGGCCGGCGGCAATCCGATATGGCTGACGCGATGGGCGTGCAGGTTCTCGACGGTCTGTTCCGGCGTCCACAATTCGGCGTCACGCATCAACAGCCGTGCGCCATGCGACAGAACTGTGAGCCAGCGCTCATGAGCGCCGTCGAAGGCCAGCGATAGGAAATGCAGCTCGCAGGAGCTTTCGTCGATCTCGTAGAGGCTGCCCGTGACGCGACAGTGCATCGCCAGCGGACCGTGGGCGACAGCGACGCCCTTCGGCGTCCCCGTCGAGCCCGAGGTGTAAATCAAATAGGCAAGGTTCTCGTGGTGCAGTTCGGGTTGGGGCGGATGGTCGGGTCCCGCGTCGAAATCGAACGTGAGCAGCGAGATTGTTTCAACGCCATCCGGGCTGCCATCGAAATCGAGCCGTCCCGCCAACAGGAACGCGATTGCGGCATCGCGCATGACGAACGCGCGCCGCTCCGAGGGCAGCTCGGGATCGAGTGGAACGTAGGCCCCACCCGCCTTGAGCACGGCCAGCAGCGCAATCATCGTGGCAGCAGTTCGCTCGACCACCACGCCGACGCGCTGCTCGGGCTTGAGCCCCCGGGCGATCAGGTGATGCGCCAGACGGTTGGCCCTGCGCTCGAGGTCTCCGAACGAGAGCACCGAGCTGCCGATGGTCAGCGCCGTCCGCTCCGGGAGACGCCGCGCATGGCTGCTGATCGCCTCATGCACCAGCGGCAGCGGAGCGCTCGACGTCGCGTGCCGATTGCAACGATCCGCAAGGACGGCGTCGAGCTCTGTGAGGGGATGGATGCTACCAAGCAAGGCCGTGGCATCCCGAGTCAGCTCCGCCAGCAAGAGCTCGAACTGCGCCTTGATCTGCGCCGCCTGCGCTGCGGTGAAATGACTCGGCATATAGGTGTATTCGACCTGGAGCGTGTCTTCGACCAGCACCGAGAGGTCCATCGGATAGTTCGTCACGTCGACACTCTTGAGGCCGCTGAACTGCAATGCGCCTGCGCCGCGGTGCATGCTGCGTTCGATCGGATAGTTCTCGAAGACGATGATGCTGTCGAACATGGTCTGACCGGCGCGGCCGGCCCAGCCCTGGATGTCATAGAGCGGCGTGTGCTCGTAGTCCCGGATCGCCGAATTGCGGTCCTGCAGCGCGCGGAGCCATTCTCCGATCGGGCTTTCGGGCGGAATTGTATCGATCACGGGCAGCGTGTTGATGAAGAGCCCGAGCATCTGCTGCGATCCGTCGAGACCGGCCGGACGACCGGCCACGGTTACGCCGAATGTGACTGTGTTCTGGCCCGTATAGCGCTGCAGCAGCAGCGCCCACACGCCCTGGACGACGGTGTTCAGCGTGATCCGTTCGCGGCGCGCGAACGCCTTCAGCTCCGCGGTCGCGGCCTCTCCGAGACGCGTGTAACAGCGTTCGTGGCCGGATGCCTGATGGCGGCGCGCGCCGAAGGCGTCGGCGAGCTGCGTTGGCTGATCAAAGCTCCTGAGTTGTTCACGCCAGAAAGCTTCGGCAGCCTTGGCGTCCTGCGCCTGCAGCCAGGCGATATAGTCGCGGTAGCGCGTCGCGTTCGCGGCAGCAGCGCCGCCGTAATAGCACTCCAGGACTTCTCCGACGAACCTTGCCGAGCTCCAGCCGTCCATCAGGATGTGATGATAGGTCCAGATCAGCCGATACAGGTGGTCCTGGAGGCGCAACAGCCGCACCCGCTGGAGCGGCGGCCTCTGGAGATCGAACTCGGCGGCGCGCTCATCGGCAAGAGCCGCCGCAATTCTTTCATCACTGATCGCCTGCCCTCGCCAGTCCACCTGTGCGAACGGCACGATGGCGTCGCGATAGACGGCTTGCAGCGGGGAGCCGGAGAGCTCACGCCAGAGGAAGCCGGTCCGCAGCATCTGATGACGCGCGCTCACCTCGCGCCACGCTGTGCCGAGCCGTTCCGGGTCGAGGCCCCGGATCTCGACACTGACCTGATTGACATGAACGCCGCTGCCAGCATCGCGCAGGCTGTGAAACAGCATGCCCTGCTGCATCGGCGACAGCGGATAGACGTCCTCGACGCGGCTCCAGTCCAGACCGAGCCGTTCGAGCTGCTCACTGGAGAGTCCCGCCAGCGAGCCACGCTCCGATGCGGGGTCTTCCTTATCGGGCTCGACATCTCGGGACGACGCACTCAGCAGCTCGATGGTTTGATGCCGGAACACGTCGCGCGGCTCGATGAGCACGCCTTCGCGCCGCGCGCGGCTCACCATCTGCAGCGAGATGATGGAATCACCACCGAGCTCGAAAAAATTATCGGTGACGCCGATGTTGGGCTGGCGCAGCAGATCGGCCCAGATCGCGGCCAATGTAACCTCCGCCGGCGTGCGCGGCGCCACATGCTGGGCGGACGCCGCGAGCTGATCCGGCGCCGGCAATGCCTTGCGGTCGATCTTGCCGTTCGGCGTCAGCGGCAGGCGCTCCAGCACCACGATCCGCGCCGGGACCATGTAGTCGGGCAGCACCGGGGACAGCGCCGTTTTGAGCGCCGCCCCATCCAGCGCTTCGCCGCTGACATAGCCGACCAGCTGGCGGCCGGTGCCGGCCTCGCGCGCCACCACCACGGCCGCGCGGACGCTCGGCTGCGCCTGCAGCCGCGCCTCGATCTCGCCGAGCTCGATGCGGAAGCCGCGGATCTTCACCTGGTAATCGGCACGGCCGACATAATCGAGCACGCCGTCGGATCGCCACCGCGCCACGTCGCCGGTGCGGTACAGCCGCGCCCCCGGCGGACCGAACGGATCAGGGATGAAGCGCTCCGCCGTCAGGCCGCCGCGCTGCCAATAGCCGCGGGCGAGCCCGCTCCCGCCGATATAGAGCTCGCCGGCGACGCCGACCGGCGCGAGGTTGAGGTCACCGTCGAGAACGTAAAGCGTGGTGTTGCCGATCGGGCGGCCCAGCAGCGGACGATCATCCATCGCATCGAGCCGATGGCACGCCGACCACACCGTGGTCTCGGTCGGGCCGTACAGGTTCCAGACCTCGCCGGCCTGGGCCACCAGCCGCCGCGCCAGATCCGGCGGCAGCGCCTCGCCGCCGCACAGCACCCGGCAGCTCGCCGGCAGCGCAGGGCCGTCATGATCGAGCAGCATCCGCCAGGTCGACGGCGTTGCCTGGATCAGGGACACGCCATGCCGCTGCACGATCGCCTTGAGCTTGGCAGGATCATGCGCGGCCGCGCGATCCGCCAGCACGACGCAGGCGCCAATCGTCAGCGGCAGCCAGAGCTCAAGCACTGCGATGTCAAAGGACAGCGAGGTCAGGCCAAGCACCCGGTCGGCGGCCGTCATGCCGGGCTGCTCCGCCATGGTCGCGAGGAAGTTTGTCACGGCGTCGTGGCGAACCATCACGCCCTTGGGCAGACCGGTCGAGCCCGAAGTGTAGATCACATAGGCGAGGCTCTCGGCGTGAACGGCGACATCGAGATTGGCGGCATCGCTGCCCTCGCCGTCCTGTCCATCAACGAGCCAGGCTTCTGCGCCAGTCTTCGCCAGTATGTCTGCGAACTGATCGTGCAATCCCTGTTGCGTCAGCACCAGCGCCGCGCCGCTGTCGCGCAGCATGTGCGCCAGCCGCTCCGGCGGGTAATCCGGATCGAGCGGCAGATAGGCCCCGCCGGCCTTCAGCACCGCCAACAGCGCGACCAGCATCTCGACGCTGCGCTCGAGCGCCAGCCCGACCACGATTTCGGTCCCGACGCCGCGATCCCGCAATCGTCGCGCCAGCCGGTTGGCGCGTGCATTCAGCGCAGCGTAACTCAGCCCCACCTCGCCGAACACCAGCGCGATCGCCTGCGGCGACTTCCGGACCTGTGCCTCGAATTGCGCAATGATCCCTTCGCGCGGTTCATCCCGGCGCGTATCGTTCGCCCGTGCAAGCAGGACGTCTTCCGCGGGGTCGCGGGCCGCGATCATCCCGACCGGTCGATCGGCATCCATGCTCAGCGGCTCGATCAGCCGCACAAAGGTTCGCTGCAGCCGTGCGATCTGGGCCTCGTCGAAATATTTGCGCTGATAGTTGAAGACGAGGCGCAGGCGCTCATCGACGCCGATGCTGGCGAACAAAGGATAATTGCTGGTCTCGACGATCCGGGTTTCGCCGACCTGGATCTGCCGGTTCTGTCCGATTAGCGCGCGGTCGACCGGGTAATTCTCGAACACCAGGATGCTGTCGAATAGCGGCCGTCCGGGGCGCCCTGCCAGCCGCTGGATTTCATAGAGCGGCGTCGCGCCGAATTCGCGCAGGGCCAGATTGCGATCCTGCAACTCGTGCAGCCATGATCCAACGGCCTGCTGCGGGCTGACACCGTCGATGACCGGCAACGTGTTGATGAACAGGCCGACCATCTCTTCGGCGCCGGCGAGCTCCGGCGGTCTGCCCGACACGGTGACACCGAAGCAGACCGTGCCCTGCCCGGTATGCTGTCGCAGCAACTGCGCCCATGCCGCCTGCACCAGCGTGTTCATCGTGATCCGCTCGCGCGCCGCGAATTCCTGCAAGCGTCCGGTCAGAGCCGCATCCAGCTCCAGCGCGAGGGTGCCGTGGCCTGACGATTGCGCGCCCGACCGGTCAGCCAGGCTGTCTGCCAGGAAACCCGGCTCGTCAAGTTCTGCCGTCGCATTGCGCCAGAACGCCGCCGAGGCGTCGCTGTCGCGAGCCTTCAGCCACGCGATGTAGTCGCGATAACGGTGATGCAGCGCCGGCAGACGTCCCTCGCCATTATGCTGCATCACCTCGGCGATCAGACGCGCCGAGCTCCATCCGTCGAGCAGGATGTGGTGATGCGTCCAGATCAGCCAATGCCTGTCGGCGCCGAGCCGGATCAGCCGGACCCGCTGCAACGGTGGTCGCGACAGGTCGAACCCGGCGGCCTGCTCCTGCCGCGAAACGTCGGCCAGCGCCGCATCCAGTTGCGCCTGGTCCCACGTCGCACTCCGTGCTCGCCAGTCATCCTCGATAAAGGGCACTTCGGCCCGCCGATAGACGACCTGTTGCGGTGCGCCGGGCAAGTCGCGCCAAATGAATCCCGTCCGCAGCACCGCGTGACGATCGCTGGCTGCCTGCCAGGCGCGGCGCAGCTTTCCGGCTTCCAGCCCACGGATCTCCGCCGCGACCTGGTTGACGTAGAGCCCGCTCTCGCCGTCATGCATCGCATGGAACAACATGCCTTGCTGCATCGGCGACAATGGATAGATGTCCTCGATCTCGCGCCAATCAAGCGCAAGCCTGTCGAGCTCGGTCTGACCCAGCCCCGACAACGCCACGTCCGATGGTGTCAGACCGCAAGCGCCGCCGGTGCAGTGATCGACCAGCTCGCGCAACGCAGCCTCGTACAACGCGGCCAGCCGCTCGACCGTCTCGCGCCGATAGCGCTTGCGGCCGAACCCGAACGATAGAAACAACCGACCATCGCGCACCGTGCCGTTCACGGTCAGCCAGCGTCGCAGCGGGCTCGATGCATCCCGCGATCGGCCGGCGCTTTCCGCTGCCATCTTGAACAGCGCCGCCTCGTCGCCTCCGTCGATCTGGCCGAGATAATTGAACGCAATCTTCGGCTCGCCGGCATGCGATAGCGCCAAACGTTGTTCTTCGGAGCCAAGATAGCGCAATACGCCGTAGCCCAGCCCGCGGCCGGGAATGACGCGAAGCTCCTCCTTCACGGTCTTGATCAATGACGAAGGATCTTCCGAGCCACCGGCCAACCGCACGGGAAAAGCCGTCGTAAACCAGCCGACCGTGCGCGAGAGGTCGAGATCGCCAGCGAGAGGCTCGCGGCCATGCCCCTCCAGCTCGACGAGAACGTCGTCCTGCCCACTCCACTGCCAGACGGCGCGTGCAAGGCCGGCAAGAAGGAGATCATTGATCTGCGTACGATAAGCCGATGGCGCATCCGTCAGCAGGCGCCGCGTCCATTCACTTTCGAATGACAGCAGGACCTCATCGGCATCGGCGATGCGATCGTTGCCCGCGTGGTCCTCGTCGCAGGGAACGTCCGCATTTGCACAGCGGCTGGTCCAGTAGGGTAACTCCGTCGCCAGTTCTGGCGAGGTCGCGTAAGCCCGCAAGCGCTGACCCCACAGCGCGTGAGCATGAGTCTTGGGCGGAAGCGCGGCCGCGGCGTCACCCTTCGCAAGCTGCCTGTAAGCGGACGCGACGTCCTCCAGCAGAATGCGCCATGACATCCCGTCGACCACGAGATGGTGGATCACGATCAGAAAACGCTGGCTGCCATCAGCGACATCGATGCCGACGGCCCGTAACAGCTCCCCGCCGGAGATCGACAGGCTTGCTTGCGCCGACGATGCCAGCGCCGTCACGGCATCGCGGCCGGCCGCCTGCCGGACCCAGAGCAGTTCCTCCGCGCCAACAGCAGCGCCGTGCTCGGCATACCAGCTTCCTTGCTTCTGCTCGAAGCGCAGGCGTAGCGCATCATGATGATCGACCACGGCGGCGAGCGCGCGCCGCATCACGTTCCAGTCGAGGCGCTCTCGCGGATGCAAGAGCACAGCCTGGTTCCAATGATCCCGATTCTCCATGTCCTCAGCAAAGAAGCGGGACTGAATCGGCAAGAGCGGATGCGGGCCGATGACCTGCCCCTGATCGGCGAGCGTCCCCGTGCGCTGCTCGGTCCGCGCCGCGCGCGCCAGAGCTTCGAGCGTCTGATGCTGGAATACGTCGCGGGGCTCGATCAGGTATCCGGCGCGCCGGGCGCGGCTCACCATCTGGAGCGAGATGATGGAATCGCCCCCGAGCTCGAAGAAATTGTCGGTGAGGCCGACGGCCGGCCGGCCGAGCAGCTCGGCCCAGATCGCCGCAAAGGCGATCTCCGCAGGCGTGCGTGGCGCCTGATGATCCGCATGGCCATGGGCCATGTCGGGCGCCGGCAGCGCCTGGCGATCAACCTTGCCGCTCGGCATCAAGGGCAGCCGCTCCAGCACGGCAATTCTCGGCGGCACCATGTAATCCGGCAGGACGGCCGACAGCGCTGTCCGCAGCGCAGCCTCTTCCAACTCCGCCGTGCCGCTGACGTAGCCAACGAGCTGCCGGCCGGCGCCGATCTCTCGCGCCACCACGACCACGGAACGAACACCGGGCTGCTCGAGCAGCCGCGCCTCGATCTCACCGAGCTCGATGCGGAAGCCACGGATCTTGATCCGGTGATCCGCGCGTCCGACATAGTCGATCGCGCCATCAGCGCGCCAACGCGCCAGATCTCCCGACCGATAGAGCCGTTCGCCTTCCTGCCCGAACGGATCGGGAATGAAGCGCTCCGCCGTCAGCTTCTCGCGCCGCCAATAGCCCCGCGCCAAACCGGCCCCGCCGATGAACAACTCGCCGGTCACGCCTGCCGGAACCATGTTCAGATCGGCGTCGAGGATGCGGATCGTCACGCCGGGAATGGGCTGGCCGATCGGCACGCGCGTCCCATCCTCGTCGCGACAGGTCCAATACGTGGCGTTGATGAGAGCCTCGGTCGGACCGTAGCGATTGTCAAACCGCACATGGGGGAACGCCGCACGCACACGCGTCATGAGATCGAGTGACAGCGCCTCGCCGCCAGCAAACAGGCGCCTCAGCGAGGTGCAGCGCGGCGCGCCGGGCTCGGTCACGAAATGCTCGAGCATCTGCGGCACGAAGTGGAGCGTCGTCACGTCGTGGGCGATGACGGCGTCCACCAGGAGTCGCGGCTCGCGATGCGCGCCTGGAGCCGCGATCACGAGCCGCGCGCCGGTTGCGAGCGGCCAAAATATCTCCCAAACCGAGACGTCGAAGCTGAACGGGGTCTTGTGCAGCAAGGTCTCGGCAGGATCGAGACGATACTCCGCCTCCATCCAGTCAAGCCGCGCCGCCAGCGCGCGATGCGAACAGGCCACGCCCTTGGGCACGCCGGTCGAGCCTGATGTGTACATCACATAAGCCAGGCTGTCCGGATGAAGCGCCGGGTCGGGATTGCCGGCAGGCGCGCCGATCCGAGCTTCAGCCTCGCCGTCGATTGTCCAGGCCTCGACGTCCGCATCCGTGATCACAGACGCCAGGTGCGGAAGCAGCCGCTCCTGGGTCAGCACCAGCGCCGTTCCGCTATCACGCAGCATGTGGAGCAGGCGATCGGACGGGTAGTCGGGATCGAGCGGCAGATAGGCGCCTCCGGCCTTCAGCACGGCCAGGACGCCGACGATCAGCTCGATGCTGCGCTCGAGCGCCAAGCCGACCAGCCGGTCGCGACTGATCCCGTGCTCCCGCAACCGCCATGCCAGGCGATTGGCACGCGCGTTCAGCTCGCCATAGCTGATCTGCCGTTCACCGAAGATCAACGCGATCGACGATGGCGAAGCCGCGGCCCGGGCTTCGATCTGCGCGACGATAGTGTCGCCAAGCTTCGGTGCCCGCTCGGCGCTGCCGCCCCAGCCGAGCAATCTCTGCTCCTCATCGGCATCGAGGCTGTCCAGCGCGCCCAGCGGCCGCGAGGCGTCCGCCACGATCCTGGCCAGCAGTTGCGACAGCGAGGCTTGCAGATATCTGATATGATCGTGGTCGAGGCGGCTGCGATCGTAGCGAAAGCCCAGATTGATGCCGTCGGGCTTGGCGAAGACCGCCACCGTCAGCGCATAGTTGGTGATCGAGACCTGCTCGACCCGGCCGAACCGGCGTCCGCTTTCGCTCTCGCCCCGTAGCGCCTGATCGATCGGATAGTTCTCGAACACGAGGATGTTGTCGAACAACGCGCGTCCGGAACGGCCGGCAAGACGCTGGATTTCGTACAGCGGCATCCAGCCGTGATCGCGCAGATCCGTGTTGCGCGCCTGGAGATCGCGCAGCCACGCTCCGATCTCGGTTTGCGGGCTTGCCTGATCGACGACGGGCAGCGTGTTGATGAACAGGCCGACCATCTCCTCGGCCCCGCTGATCTCCGCCGGCCGGCCCGAGACCGTCGCACCGAAACAGACCGCGCGCTGACCGGTGTGGCGGCGCAACAGCTGCGCCCAAGCGCCTTGCACCAGCGTGTTCAGCGTGACGCGCTCGCGCCGCGCAAAGGCTTGCAGGCTTGCCGTCAGGTCGGCCGTGAGCAGCAGGTCCGACGAGCCATGGCCGGAAGCACCGTTGGCCGCAGGTCCTCCCAGCGTGTCCGCTAGGAAGCTGGGCTCGTCCAATTCGGCCAAGGCCGATCGCCAGAACGACGCGGACGCGTCGCGGTCCTGCCTTTGCAGCCACGCGATGTAGTCGCGGTAGCGGCCCTTCACGGCCGATAGTCGCGCACCGCGTTCGTGCTGCAGGATCTCGGCCATCAGACGCGCGGCGCTCCAGCCGTCGAGCAGGATATGGTGATGGGTCCAGATCAGCCAGTGGCGTGCCTCGTCGAGCCGGATCAGCCGGACCCGCTGCAATGGCGCCTGAGACAGATCGAATGCCCTGGTACGTTCGGCTTGCGCAATATCCGCGAGCGCAACCCGCAGCTCCTCCTCTTCCATGGCGGCCGCCCGCGAGCGCCAGTCTTCTTCCTCGAATGGCAAAGGCGCAGAGCGATAGACCACCTGCTGCGCGGCCCCCGACAGCTCGCGCCACGCAAATCCGGTTCGCAACACGGCGTGGCGCGAGCTGATCTCGTGCCAGGCTGCGCGCAGCCTGCCGGCCTCGAGACCACGGACCTCCAGGCCGATCTGGTTGACGTAATTGCCGCTCTCGCCATCACGAAGGGCATGGAACAGCATGCCCTGCTGCATGGGCGACAGCGGATAGATGTCCTCGATCTCGCGGCAGTCGATCGTCGCGACCAGCGCGTCGAGATCAGCCTGCTTGAGGTTCGACAAGGCGAAGTCCGACGGCGTGATGCCGCGGGCGCCGCCCGTGCAATGCGCGACGAGTTCGCGCAAGGAAGCCGCGTAATGCTCGGCGAGACGTTCGATCGTTGCGCGCCGGTAACGCCTGCGGCCATAGCTGAACGACAGGCGCAATTGTCCTTCGCCGACCTGACCGTTGATGCTGACCCAGCGGCCGAGTGGCGCGCTTTCGCTGCGCATCGGCCCCGAGCTCTCGGGCGCGAGGCGGAACGGGGCACTCTCTCCCATGCTGGAATCGAACTGGCCGAGATAGTTGAAGACGATGCGCGGCTCAGGGCGTGTCGCCAGGGCGCTCCGCTGCGCCTCGGTGCCGAGATGGCGCAGGATGCCGTACCCCAGCCCGCGGTTGGGAACGGCCCGAAGCTCCTCCTTGATGGATTTGATCAGAGAGGCATCGTCCTCGGGGCCACCCGACAGCCGCACCGGAAAAGCAGTGGTGAACCAGCCGATGGTGCGGGACACATCGGCGCCCGCAAAGACGTCTTCGCGGCCATGGCCCTCGAGCTCAACGACGACATCCTCAATCCCGCCCCAGCGTGACACCGCTCGCGCAAGTGCCGCCAGCAGGAGATCATTGACCTGGGTGCGGTAGGCGGCCGGGGCTTCCTTCAGCAGCCGCGTGGTCAATCCGGCGTCGAACGCCAGCAGGACTTCATCGCCGTCTGCAACCCGGTCGACCCCGCCATGATCGTCATCGCAGGGAAACGCCACATGCGATCCCCGCTCCAGCCAATAGTCGAGCTCGGCCGCCAGCTCGTCGGTTGCAGCATAGGCCTGCAATCGCGCGCCCCAGGATGCATAAGAGTCGCTCCTCGCCAGTGCGACTGAAGCCGCGCCCTGGCGGAGCTGATCGTACGCCGTCGCAAAGTCTTCGAGCAGCACACGCCATGACACGCCGTCGATGACGAGATGATGCACCACCACCAGAAGCCGCTGGCTGCCGTCCGCGAGATCCATGCCGACCACACGCAACAGCGGCCCGGCCAGCGACAGGCTGGCCTGAGCTTGTGAGGCGACCTTCGTGACTGCGGCGGCATCCTGGAGGTCACCAAGAATCCACAGCAGCTCGGACGTTGGCGGTGTAGCGCCGTACGTCGCGCGCCAACCGCCATCAATCTCCTCGAAGCGCAGGCGCAGGGCCGCATGATGCGCGACAAGAGCGGCAAGCGTGAGCTCGACGAGCTTCCAGTCGAGCCGCGACTTCGGCATCAGCGGGATGGCCTGATTCCAGTGATGACGGTCCCCTGCATCCTCACTGAGGAACCGCAACTGGATCGGCAGCAGCAGGTGCTCGCGGCCGTCGAGATCGATCTCAGCGGCGACGATCTCCGCTTTGTCTTCACTCCGCGCCACGCGCGCCAGATCCTGCAAGGTCTGATGCCGGAAGACGTCACGCGGCTCGATCAGCAGGCCCGCCTGGCGCGCCCGACCGACCAATTGCAGCGAGATGATGGAATCGCCGCCGAGCTCGAAGAAATTGTCGGTGGCGCCGATGACGGGCTGGCCGAGCAGCTCGGCCCAGATCGCAGCGAGCACCGTCTCGGCTGCGGAGCGCGGCGCGACATGCGCGATGGTTGCGGCCGGCATCTCCGGTGCCGGCAGGGCGTCGCGATCGACCTTGCCGTGCGCGGTGAGCGGCAGCCGGTCCAATCGCACGATGCGGGCCGGCACCATGTAGTCGGGCAGCTCATCCGAGAGCGCCGCACGCATCGCCGCTTCGTCGAACGGCCCATCGCCGGCGACATAGCCGACCAGCTGACGGCTGACGCTGGCTTCAAGGGCAACGACCACGGCCGACCGCACGCCGGCCTGCCGCATCAGCCATGCCTCGATCTCGCCGAGCTCGATCCGGAAGCCGCGGATCTTCACCTGATGATCGGTCCGGCCCACATATTCGATGACGCCATCGGCGCGCCACCGCGCCAGATCGCCGGTGCGATACAGCCGCGCGCCCGGCGCGCCAAACGGATCAGGGACGAAGCGGTCGGCCGTCAGCTCGGCGCGCTGCCAGTAACCGCGCGCCAAGCCCTCGCCGCCGATGAACAGTTCACCGGTCACGCCGACCGGGACGATGTTGAGATCATTGTCCAGGATGTAGGCCGAGCGGCGGCCCACCGGGCGACCGATCGGGGCATAATTGCCGTCGATCTCCTCGCTCGCATCGACCTTCCAGACCAGCGGCGTGACCACGGTTTCGGTCGGCCCGTAGCCGTTGATCAATGCCCGCGGCTTGAGCGCGCGCTTGACCTTGTCGAAGCCGGCCTTTGGCATCGCCTCGCCGCCGAACGAGTACAGCTCGACTGGCGGCGGATCGCCACGCCACATCGCGAAATCAGCGAGCTGTTGCAGGTAGGCGGGCGGGAATCCGGCATTGGTGACGCGCTGCCGGCGCAGAACCTCGATAGTCTGTTCGGCGGACCACAGGTCCGCATCCCGCATCACGAGCGCCGCGCCGCAGGTCAGTGCGGTCCAGAGCCGCTCATGGGCGCCATCGAAGGTGAAGGACAGGAAGTGCAGCTCGCGCGAGTGCCGATCCATGTCGTAGAGCCCGGCCGTCACCTCGCAGTGCATGGCGAACGGACCGTGTTCGACCGCGACGCCCTTGGGGATGCCGGTGGAGCCGGAGGTGTAGATCACATAGGCAAGGCTGGTTGGCACCACCGCGATCTCGGGATCGCTTTCGCTCTCCTTGGCGAGATCGATCGCACCGAGCGGAACGACCACAACGCCAGCTGGCGGCGGCGTTAACGCCGAACTATCTGCGTCGACCAGCACGACACGCGCGCCGGCCTCGCGCAGGGTGCCGACCTGTCGTCTGGCCGGATGCTCGGGATCGAGCGGCAGATAGGCTGCACCCGTCTTCAAGATGGCGAGCAGCGCTGTAATGAGGCCTGGCGAACGCCGTGCCGAGACACCGACAAGGTCGTCGCGCCCGACACCGAGGCGGATCAGGTGGTGCGCGAGCCGATTGGCGCGGCGGTTGAGCTCGGCATAGCTGATTTCATCGTCACCGAAGACCAGCGCCGGCGCGTCGGGCGTTTCGGCGGCCAGCCGTGCAACCGTCCGATGCACCGGTGTGAACGATGAGCTTGCCGTTTCGTCGGCGCGATTCCATTGCCGCAACTGCCCCAGTTCCTGTTCGGACAGCAACGCCACATCGGCGATCCCTTGCGCGTCGTCGGCGACCATGGCCTTCAGGGTCGTGGTCCAATGCGCGGCAAGACGCTCGATCGTCGCCGCCTCGAACAGCGCCGCCGCATAGGTAAAGACGGCGCGGATTTCGCCTGACAGCCCCTCCTCGGTATCGAGCGCGAGGTCGAACTTGACGGCATCGACCTCCGTATCGATCGTCTCGATCTGGAGACCGGTCCGATCCGATGGACTAGCCGACGCCCGACGGCGCTGGTGATTGTAGAGCACCTGGAACAGTGAATTCTGACTCAGGCTGCGCGTGGGCCGAAGGATTTCGAGCAGACGTTCGAACGGCAGGTCCTGGTTTTCCTGTGCCTCGACAGTGGCCGCATGAACCGCCGCAATGAAGTCCGCGATCGCCGCGCGGCCGTCGATCTGCGTGCGAAGCACCTGGGTATTGACGAACAGACCGATCACGCCGCGCGCTTCGCCGCGATGCCTGTTGGCGACGGGCACGCCGATGTTGATGTCGGACTGCCCGGTGTAGCGATAGAGCAGCAGCTTGAAGCTCGCCAGCAGGACGGCGAACAGGGTCGTGCGGTGCCGCCGCGCGAGCCCGCGCAAGCCATCGGCTAGCGCCGGGTCGAGCGGGATGCGATGTGCCGATCCCGCCAAATCCGGGACCGCCGGGCGCGGCCGGTCGATCGGCAGCTGGAGCACCGCCGGATCGGCGAGACGCCTGGTCCAGTAGCCGACCTGCCGTTCGCCATCGACCGCACTCATCCAGAGCCGCTGCCATTCGGCGTAGTCGGCATAGTCAATCTCCGGCTCCGGCAGCGCCGGTTCTTCACCGCAAGCGAATGCCGCGTACAGTTTCCAGAACTCGTCAACCAGCACGCCCATCGACCAGCCGTCGGCCACGATATGGTGCAGGCTGACGACGAGGAAGTGATCGCCCTCGTCCAGCGTCAGCAGCGTCGCGCGCATAAGCGGGCCGGCCTCGAGATCGAACGGCAGCGAAGCCTCCTGCCGCGCAAGCTCGCGCGCCTGCCGTTCGCGGTCGTCGCCATCGAGGGCCAGGTGCCGCAATGCGGCCGGCTGCGGAACCTGGATGACTTGTTCGGCCTGCTCCCCTTCCTGCCGAAAGACGGTGCGAAGCGCGCTGTGGCGGGCGACAAGCATATCGAACGCCTGTTGCAATGCGCGTGGTTGCAGCTGGCCGCGCACGCGCACCGTCGCTGATATGTTGTAGGCCGCGCTGGACGGATCCATCCGCCACAGGAACCAGAGGCGCGCTTGCGCAAAGGACAGCGGCGCCCGCTTTCGCCCCTGGCGCACGATCGGCAGCATGGCGAGGTTGACGCCCTTCGCCGCGAGCTGCGACACGAACGCGTGCTGCTTGCCGGAATCGAGACGCATCAAGCGCCGTGAAATGTCGCGCAGCTGCTGCTTTTGCGTGGTTGCCGTGTCACTCATGGGACAGTTCGACTTCCTTCAACAGGTCGAGCATCGCTACGATGTCGTCGCTTCGCTTGTCGATCTCGCTCTCCAGGCCCAGCGCAGCAGCCATGGTTTCAACGGTCGTCAATTCAAACAGACGATTGAGCGGCAGGTCGTGGCCGAGATCCCGCTTGATGCGGCTGACGAGCTGGACCGCGATCAAGGAATCGCCGCCGAGCTCGAAGAAATTGTCGGTGACACCGATATTGGGCTGGCGCAGCAGATCGGCCCAGATCGCGGCCAATGCAGCCTCCGCCGGCGTGCGCGGCGCGATGCGTTCTGACTCCGCGAGCTGATCCGGCGCCGGCAATGCCTTGCGGTCGATCTTGCCGTTCGGCGTCAGCGGCAGACGCTCCAGCACCACGATCCGCGCCGGGACCATGTAGTCGGGCAGCACCGGGGACAGCGCCGTTTTGAGCGCCGCCCCATCCAGCGCTTCGCCGCTGACATAGCCGACCAGCTGGCGGCCGGTGCCGGCCTCGCGCGCCACCACCACGGCCGCGCGGACGCCCGGCTGCGCCTGCAGCCGCGCCTCGATCTCGCCGAGCTCGATGCGGAAGCCGCGGATCTTCACCTGGTAATCGGCACGGCCGACATAATCGAGCACGCCGTCGGATCGCCACCGCGCCACGTCGCCG
>NZ_JADYVU010000022.1:0-83143 GCF_020194115.1 Bradyrhizobium sp. NBAIM01
CGCCCCCGCCGTTATGGCTCGGGCGGCCGCCCGGCCGCGTCAATGTTGCAGGCGAGATGCTCGCCTCCGCCAGCCACTTTCCGCTAAAATGCCGGAAAACCGCGCCGATGCATGAGGTCCGCCATGAGCTTCCGCCGCGACACCATCACAAAGCCGATCTTCTCATGGGCGCGCGGCGTGCTGCCGGCGATGTCCGACACCGAGCGCGAGGCGCTGGAGGCGGGGGACGTCTGGTGGGATGCCGATCTCTTCACCGGCAACCCCGACTGGTCGAAGCTGCTGAAGGTCCCGCAGGCGACGCTGACGGACGAGGAGCGGGCCTTCCTCAATGGCCCCGTCGACGAGCTCTGCGCCATGCTCGATGAGTGGAAGATCTTTTGGGAGTCGCGCGACCTGCCGCCGGACGTCTGGCACTTCGTCAAGCGCGAGAAATTCTTCGGCATGATCATTCCGAAGGAGTACGGCGGCCTCGGCTTCTCGCCCTACGCGCATTCGGAAGTGGTGCGCAAGATCTCGACGCGCTCGATCGCGGCCGCGGTCACCGTGATGGTGCCGAACTCGCTCGGCCCGGGCGAGCTCCTGATGCGCTTCGGCACCACAGAGCAGCAGCAGCGCTGGCTGCCGCGTCTCGCCGACGGCCGCGAGATTCCCTGCTTCGGCCTCACCAGCCCGGAAGCCGGCTCCGACGCCGCCTCGATGGTCGACACCGGCATCATCTGCAAGGGCGAATTCGAGGGTCGCGAGGTCGTCGGCCTCCGCCTCAACTGGCACAAGCGCTACATCACGCTCGGTCCGGTCGCGACGCTGCTCGGTCTCGCCTTCAAGGCCTATGATCCCGATCATCTCGTGGGCGGCCGGGAAGAGCTCGGCATCACCGTGGCGCTGATCCCGACTAACCTGCCCGGCGTCGAGATCGGGCAGCGTCATCTGCCCTCGATGCAGGTCTTTCAGAACGGCCCGAATTGGGGCCGCGACGTCTTCATCCCGCTCGACTACGTCATCGGCGGCAAGGAGCGGCTCGGGCAGGGCTGGAAGATGCTGATGACGGCGCTCGCCGCCGGCCGCGGCATCTCGCTGCCGTCGCTGTCGGCGGCCGGGGCCGCCTATGCCGCGCGCACCACCGGCGCCTATGCGCGCATCCGCGAGCAGTTCGGCATCTCGATCTCCAAGTTCGAAGGCGTCGAGGAGCCGCTCGCCCGCATCGTCGCGACCGCCTACCAGCTCGACGCCGCGCGCCGGCTCACCTGCGCGGCACTGAATGCCGGCATCCATCCCGCCGTCATCTCCGGCATCATGAAGCTGCACGCGACTGAGCGGATGCGCACCGCGGTCGACGATGCCATGGACATTCATGGCGGCAAGGCCGTGATCGACGGTCCGCAAAATTATCTGGGCAATCTCCACCGCGCCGTGCCCGTCGGCATCACCGTCGAAGGCGCCAACATCCTGACCCGCAATCTCATCGTGTTCGGACAAGGAGCCATCCGCGCCCATCCTTACCTGCTCGACGAGATGAACGCGCTCGCCGATAGCGATCGCGAGCGCGGCCTCGGCGCGTTCGACAAGGCGTTCTGGAAGCATGTCGGCCACAGCTTCAGGACACTCTTCCGCGCCATGGGTCGCAGCTGGACCTTTGGCGCATTCGCCCCAGTGCCCGATGCGGGCGATGCCACGCCCTTCTATCGCCAGCTCTCGCGCTACTCGGCGGCCTTTGCGCTCTGCGCCGACATGGCGCTGCTGACGCTCGGCGGCGCGCTCAAGCGCAAGGAAATGCTGTCGGCCCGCTTCGGCGACATCCTGTCCGAGCTCTATCTGCTCTCGGCCGCGCTGAAGCGCTGGCAGGACGAGGGGCGGCAGAAGGAGGATTTTGCCGCGCTGGAATGGTGCATGGCGACCGGGTTCAAAACCATCGAGAACCGGCTCGCCGAAATCCTGGCCAATCTGCCGAACCGCTTCGTCGCCGGCTTCCTCAGGCTCGTGGTGCAGCCGTTCGGCGCCCGCGTGCTCGGCCCGTCCGACCGCATCGTGCACCAATGCGCTGCCATCGTGCTGGAGCCGTCGGCGGCACGCGCGCGCCTCACGCCGGATCTGGCCCATGTCGACGACGACGGCGGCTTTGCCCGGCTGGAGCGCGCGTTCAAGCTGGTCGCGGCGACGGATGCGATCGCCAGGCGCATGCGTGCTGCGCATATCCGCGACTGGAAGGAGGCGGTGACCAAGGGCGTAATCACGCAAGCCGAGGGCGAGCAACTCGCCGCTGCCCGCGAAGCCGTCACAAAAGTGATAGAGGTCGACGATTTTGCGCCGGAGGCGCTGTCGCCGATTTACAAGAAAACCGTCAATGTGCATCAGTTCTTCCAGGAACTCGGTGAGCAGAGGGCGGCGAGCTGATGGCACGACCGGTATTCATCGTCGACGGCAGCCGGACGCCGTTCCTGAAGGCGCGTTCGGGGCCAGGGCCGTTCACGCCGGTCGATCTCGCCGTGCAATGCGGCCGACCGCTCTTGGCGCGCCAGCCGTTCTCGCCCGATAGCTTCGACCAGGTCATCCTCGGCTGCGTCAACGTGATCGCGGACGAGATGAACCCGGCCCGCGTCGCCGCGCTCCGGCTCGGCATGGGCGAGGACATGGTCGCCTTCACCGTGCAGATCAATTGCGGCTCGGGCATGCAGTCGATCGACACCGCCTACCGCTATATCCGCGAAGGCCATGCCGACATGGTTTTGGCCGGCGGCACCGAGGCGCTCAGCCACGCGCCGCTGGTCTGGCCGAATTCCGGCGTGCGCTGGTTCGCCGGCCTTGCCACCGCAAAGGGTATGGCCGCGAAGCTCGCCTCGGCGTTCAAGCTGAGGCCGCGCGATCTCAAGCCGATCATCGGCCTCGAGCGCGGCCTGACCGATCCCGTCACCGAGCTGAACATGGGCCAGACAGCCGAGGTCGTCGGCCATCTCTTCGGCATCACGCGCGCGCAGTCGGATGCCTACGCGGCCGACAGCCATCGCCGGCTCGCGCATGCGCAAAGCGCGGGTTATCTGAAGGGCGAGGTCGAAACCGCGTTTTCCCGCGACGGCAAGTTCTTCGACCACGACGATGGCGTGCGTCCGGACTCCACGGCGGAGACGCTCGCCAAGCTCCGGCCGGTGTTCGAGCGCCCGTGGGGCCAGGTTACCGCCGGCAATTCCTCCCAGATCACCGACGGTGCCTCCTGGGTGATCCTCGCCTCTGACGCTGCCGTTGCAAAGCACAAGCTGACGCCGAAAGCTGCGATCGTCGACAGCCATTGGGCCGCGCTCGACCCCAGCATCATGGGGCTCGGTCCGGTGATGTCGGTGACGCCGCTGCTGAAGCGCAACGACCTCACCCTCAAGGACGTCGAGACCTGGGAGCTGAACGAGGCTTTTGCAACGCAGGTGCTCGGCTGTCTCGCGGCCTGGAACGACGACAAGTTCTGCCGCGAAATATTGCGGCTCGACGGCGCGGCCGGCGAGATCGACCGCGAGCGGCTGAACGTCGACGGCGGTGCGATTTCGCTGGGCCACCCCGTCGGCACCTCCGGCAACCGCATCGTGCTGCATCTCGTCAACGCGATGAAGCGGCTCGGCACGCGGCGCGGAATTGCCACCGAATGCATCGGCGGCGGGCTCGGCGGCGCCATGCTGATCGAGGCGGTATGACCATGGATTCCAAGATCATGACCGTGCTCGCCGACCGCGTGCTGGAGCTCGGGCCGCGCCCTGCGCCGGATGGTCCTTACAAGCATTTCAAGCTGACGCGAGATGAAGACGGCGTCGCCTGGCTGCTGTTCGACCGCGCTGATGCCAGCGCCAACACGCTGTCCTCCGAGGTGATGGAGGAGTTCGACGCCGTGCTCGCGGCGATCGAGACCGAGCGCCCCGCCGGTCTCGTCATCCGCTCGGCAAAGCCGTCCGGCTTCATTGCCGGCGCCGACGTCAATGAATTCCGCGGTGCCAACGATCCCGGCATGGTGGAGACGCGCATCCGCGCCGCGCATGCGGTGGTCGACCATCTGGAAGCCTTGAGGCTGCCGACGGTCGCGGTCATCCACGGTTTCTGCCTCGGCGGCGGGCTCGAGGTGGCGCTGGCCTGCCAGGCGCGCATCGCCATCGATGGGGCGCGTTTCGGCTTCCCGGAGGTGATGCTCGGCCTGCATCCCGGCCTTGGCGGCAGCGCGCGTTTCACTGCGCTCGTCAATCCGACGCAGTCGATGGCGCTGATGCTGACCGGGCGCACCATCGATGCGCGCCGAGCCAGATCGCTCGGCCTCGTCGACACCGTGACGCAGGAGCGGCATGTCCAGGGCGCGGTGAAGGATGCGCTGTTCGGCCGTCTGAAGCGGGCCAAGCCTGGTCTGCTGATGCGTGCCGCCAATCTCGGGCCGGTGCGCGGCCTGCTGGCCAAGCGCATGCGAGCGGAGGCCGCGAAGGCCGCATCGCGCGAGCATTATCCAGCGCCCTATGCGCTGATCGATCTCTGGGAAGCGCATGGCGGCAGCAAATCCGCGATGCTGAAGGCGGAACAGGCCTCGTTCGCCAAGCTGATGGTGACGCCGACCGCGCAGAATCTGATCCGGGTCTTCTTCCTGCGCGAGCAGATGAAGAAGGCGGCAGGCGCCGGCGACACGGTGAAGCATGTCCACGTCATCGGCGCCGGCGCGATGGGCGGCGACATCGCGGCCTGGTGTGCGGGGCAGGGCCTTCGCGTCTCGCTCGCCGACATGAAGCCCGAGCCGATCGCAGGCGCGGTCAAGCGCGCGGCCGACCTCTACGGCAAGATCATCCGCAAGCCCACCGACGAGCGCGACGCGCTCGACCGCCTCATTCCCGACATGGACGGCGAGGGCGTCCGCAACGCCGACCTCATTATCGAGGCGGTGCCGGAAAAGCTGGAGCTGAAACAGAAGGTCTATGCCGGACTCGAGCCGCGGATGAAGCCCGGAGCCATCCTTGCGACGAACACGTCCAGCATTCCGCTGCAGGATCTGCGCACCACGCTGGCGCGGCCGGAGCGGCTGGTCGGCCTGCATTTCTTCAACCCGGTGTCGCGGCTGCAATTGGTCGAGGTTGTCAGCCATGACGGCAACGATGCACACGTGCTGAAAGAGGCGCTCGCCTTCGTCGGAGCGATCGACCGCCTGCCATTGCCTGTGAAGAGCTCGCCCGGCTTCCTCGTCAACCGCGCGCTGACGCCTTACATGCTGGAAGCGATGGTGATGCTGGACGAGAAGATCGACCAGCGCCTGATCGATGAAGCGGCCGTGCAGTTCGGCATGCCGATGGGTCCGATCGAGCTGGCCGATCAGGTCGGGCTCGATATCTGCCTCGACGTCGGCGATATGCTGCGCACCAAGTTCGGCGATCTCCTGCCGCCGACGCCGGCCTGGCTGCGCGAGAAGGTCGCCAAGGGCGAGCTCGGCCGCAAGACCGGCAAGGGCTTTTACACCTGGAAGGACGGCAAGGCGGAGAAAGCAGCGTTGCCGGAGACCGGACCGCGGGTCACCGACCAGATGATCGACCGCCTGGTGTTGCCGATGTCCAATGTCTGCGTCGCGGCGCTTCGCGAGGGCATTGTCGACGATGCCGACGCGGTCGATGGCGCTATGATCTTCGGCACCGGTTATGCACCCTTCCGCGGTGGCCCGCTGAATTACGCGCGCACGCGCGGCGTGGAGAACATCGTATCCACTCTGCGCGCGCTGGCGGAACGATTCGGCGCGCGCTTCGCGCCCGATCCGGGCTGGGACAATTTCAAGTGAGAGCCATATGAGCGAACAAGCGACCGGACCGAGCGGGGATCTCTGCATCCGCACGCTGGCGATGCCGGCCGACACCAATGCCAATGGCGACATCTTCGGCGGCTGGCTGCTCAGCCAGATGGACGTCGGCGGCGGCGTGTTCGCCTCGAAGGTCGCGCGGTCGCGCACCGTGACGGTCGCGATCGAGGCGATGAATTTTCGCAAAGCGGTCTATGTCGGCGATCTCGTCTCGGTCTACGCCAATCTCGTGCGCGTCGGGCGCACCTCGCTGACCGTGCATCTCGAGGCCTGGGCATTGCGGCGCAAGGAGTTGCATCCGTTCCTCGTCACCGACGGTCATTTCACCTACGTCTCGATCGACGACCACGGCCGTCCCCAGGCGATCCAGCAAAACGATCCGCCGATCGCGACGTAATCGCGCGCGACGCACTGTCCCCATATTGCGAGGCCTTGCAGCGCCGCAGAACGCGGCACGAGCAAGTCACATCGTCGCGGCTTCGCCAAGAACCAGTCAAGAACCAGTCATAAAACGGATGAGGTCCCGGCGTACTCAATTGCGTGTCGATTCGGGGTGGAAACGCCGCAAATGCCCTTGGGAACCTTTGGGCAGGAGCGCCGTTGTTTGCCCGCACTGAGGAAGCCACGGACTATGCCGGACAGCTACATCATCGAAGTCGATTCGCAGACCGCAGGTATCGTCGTTCGTTCTTCTGGAGGCTACTGCTTCTTCGCCTCATCGCACCGTTTCAACCGTCTCGAAGGCCAGCTCTTCCGCAACGCCCGCGAAGCCGAGCGCGCCGCGCGCAGGCTGGTGAATGGCGACGTGAAGGAGGCGGCGTAACTGTCATTCCGGCCCGCGAGGCGTGGTCGGAATTTTTTGCCGCCCTTGATGTTGCTGCCTTCTTCCTTCTCCCCTCATGTCCGCCGAAGCCTTGGCGAAGGCGGATGCGGGAGAAGGTGGCGCGAAGCGCCGGATAAGGGGGTGGCTCCGCGAATTCAACAGAGAGTTAGACCCGCGGATAGATACCCCTCACCCGGCTTCGCTTTGCGAAGCCACCCTCTCCCGCAAGGGGAGAGGGGAAAGACGTGATCACAACTTCGTCGCCGCCCGCGACAACAGCTTCCACTCGTCGCCTTGCTTCTGCCAGTTCATCAGGATGTGAAGGTTGGTCGATACTTTTTTCCCATCGGCCGCCATCTCCTGCTCGCCCAGCCAGTGGAAACGCACGATCGCTGCGGGGCCGACGACCTTGATGGTGGGATCCTTGTATTCGATGGACAGAAACTTCGATTTGCCGTCGGTGGCGTTGGCGATGAACGCCGCCTTGTCTTCGACCTTGCCGCTGGAATGGCTGTAGCTCAGTTCCTCCGCGCAGAGCGCGCCGAGCGCCTTGGGATCGGCCGCGATCTGGGCGAGGCGGAAGGCCTCGACCCTCTTCGCCACGGCGTCCTCGTCTGCCGAAGCGGCGAGCGCCGGCGTGGCGAACGCAAGCGCGGACACGGCGAGCGTCGAGAGAGCCAGATCGCGTCGGTTGATCGTCATCGTTTCCTCCTTTTTGATCTTGCAATCAGTGTTGCAGTCGCACGCGGCTTTGTCGAGTGTCACCTGCCTCATGTGGATGCGTCATTGCGCGATCGAGGCCGTATTGATACGCCTTCCGCATCGATGCGCCGCGCATTTGGGAAAGTACGGAAATGATCGAGACCAGACACGATGGAATGGGCCGGGCGCTGTTGTTCGACATCGACGGCACGCTCGCCGACACCGATCCGTTGCACTTGAAGGCTTTCAACCAGGTGCTCGGCCCGCACGGACACGTCTTCGATCACGCACGTTTCTCCCTCGAGCTGCAGGGCTTCGCCAATGTCGCGATCGGCGAGCGCTTTCTGCCCCACGAGGCGCCGGAGCGGCGCGCCCTCATCCTCGAAGAGAAGGAGGAGGTCTTCCGCACGCTGGTGGCCGGGCAGATCGCGCCGCTGCCGGGCCTGATGGCGCTGCTCGACCGCGCCGATGGCGCCGGCATCCCCATGGTCGCCGTGACCAACGCGCCGCGTCTCAACGCCGAGCTGCTGCTCTCAGGACTCGGCATCACGCATCGTTTCAAGGCGCTGGTGATCGGCGCCGAGCTGCCGCACGGCAAGCCGCATCCGCTGCCCTATCAGGAGGGGCTGCGTTTCGTCGGCGCGAGCCCGCGAGCCTCGATCGCATTCGAGGACTCCCGCACCGGCGTGCAGTCCGCAACGGCCGCCGGCATTCCGACTGTCGGCATCCGCACCAGCCTCAGCCATGCTGACCTGGTTGGAGCAGGCGCGGTCGCCTCCGCCAGCGCGTTCGACGACCCGACGCTGCTCGCACGTCTTGCAAGTGCCATGGGGTGGTAAGAAATGGCATGGTGAGGACCTTCATCCGTCAACCGTGATCGGCGTCCGCATTGACCGCAGGCGCGAACCGCCGCACCATGCATCATTCTGATTTGAGGCCTTTGCCGTGACCGGATTGACCCATCGCCAAGCCGAAATCCTCAACATCGCGCGCGCCTCCGGCCGCGTCATGGTCGAGGAGCTGGCGCGCCGCTTCGAGGTGTCGGCGCAGACCATCCGCAAGGATCTCAACGATCTCTGTGAGCGGCGTTCGCTGACCCGCATCCATGGCGGCGCCATCATCGCCTCGGGCGTGGAAAACCTCGCCTATGAGGCGCGCCGCTTCGTCGCCGCCGACGAGAAGAAGGCGATTGGCGCTGCCGCCGCCTCGCTGATCCCGAACGGCTGCTCGCTCTTCATCAACATCGGCACCACGACGGAGGAGGTGGCGAGCGCGCTGACCTCGCATGAGGATCTGCTCGTCATCACCAACAACCTCAATGTCGCCATGCTGCTCTACCGCCATCCGCGCATCGAGGTGGTGGTCGCCGGCGGCACGGTGCGGCGCGCCGATGGCGCCGTGGTCGGCTCGACCGCGACGCAGCTGATCGGACAGTTCAAGGTCGACTATGCCATCATCGGCGCCTCGGCGATCGACGAGGAGGGCGCGCTGCTCGACTTCGACTATCGCGAGGTGCAGGTGGCGCAGGCCATCATCGCCAATGCCCGCAGCGTCATGCTGGTCGCCGATTCCACAAAACTTCGCCGCAGCGCGCCGGTGCGCATCGCCCACATCACCCAGATCCAGACCTTCGTCACTGACCAGGAGCTGCCCGAGCGCCTCGCCACCATCTGCCACAGCAAGGGCATCGAGGTGGTCGAGGCGATGCCGAAGGGCGCGGAGGTCGACGATGCGTCGGCCGAGGTGCAGGATGCCGCACCGGAAGCCGCACCAGTGGTGCGGCTGAGATAGAGGCTAAGCGTCGTCCCAGGGGTTGAGCAGCGGAACGCCGAAGGCCGCAAAATCCTTCACGTTGCGTGTGACGAGTGTGAGATCGTTGACCAGCGCAGTCGCCGCAAAGAAGCCGTCCATGACGGACAATGCGACGCCGCTCTTGCGGCTCTGCGCCATGAGGTCACCCCAACGCTCGGCCACTGTTTGGTCGATCGGCAGGACGCGCTCGGCAAACCGCGCAGGCAAATCGTGGGCAAGCCAGACGGCCAGCGCGGTGCGTCGGCGACCATCCTCAAGCAATGCGATGCCACGGCGAAGCTCGGCGATCGAGGCGACGCTGATGAACGCACGGTCCTCATCGATCCTATCCAGCCATGCCACAACTTTTGGCGAAGGCGCGGGCCGCTGAACTTCCGAAAGCACGTTGGTGTCCAGCAAAAGGTTCATGGCACTTCGTCGCGTGGCGTGTCGTGCAGCCGGTCGAGTTCAAGGTCAACGCCGCGTAATGGCGAGGCCAGCAGGAATTCGGCCAGGGTGCCCTTGCGCGCTGTCTTGCGCGCCCATTCCTCGACGGAAACGATGACGGCATTCGGCTTGCCGTGACGGGTGATGACCTGCGGGCCGGTCTGAGCGCGGTCGAGCACCTCGGACAGTCGCGCCTTGGCATTGGCCAACGTCCAGCTGTCATTCGTTGGAAGCGCGTCGGGTTCAACGTTACGATTGACCATAGGGATTAACCATTTTGACTAGTATGACTATAATCGCTCGACGCTGACCAATCAAGGTGCTGGTGCCTCCCAAATCGCCGTGGCGCTGCCCAACATGAACTCCTCTTGCTCACCAAGAAACTTCCGCTTTCGCTTCCTTTCGCCTCTCTTTCATCTTGCTTTCGTTTTTCGGTGTGATCTAATCAAAAGCGAAAGTAGCCGCTTGATGGAACGGGCGGTCGCCGGGGGATGCGTCTGTTGGAGCGTATTTTCGATCTCGCCATCATCGGAGGCGGTGTTAACGGCTGCGGCATTGCGCGTGACGCGGTGGGCCGCGGCAATACCGTTTTCCTGTGCGAAATGAACGATCTGGCGAGCGGGACATCGTCGTGGTCGACCAAGCTCGTGCATGGCGGCCTGCGCTATCTCGAATATTACGAGTTTCGGCTGGTCCGCGAGGCCCTGATCGAGCGCGAGATCCTCTGGGGCATCGCGCCCCACATCATCCGGCCCCTGCGATTCGTTCTGCCGCATCACGCCGGCCTGCGCCCGGCCTGGCTGCTGCGCCTCGGCCTCTTCCTCTATGATCACATCGGCGGCCGTCACCTGTTGCCGGCGACCCGCTCGGTCGATCTCAAGCGCGATGAGGTCGGCAAGCCGCTGATCCCGAACCGCTACAGCCGCGCCTTCGAATATTCGGACTGCTTCGTCGACGACGCCCGCCTCGTCGTGCTCAATGCGCGCGATGCCGCCGACAAGGGCGCCGAGATCCGCACCCGAACCCGCGCCACCGAGATTCGCCAGTCGGACGGCGTCTGGACCGTCAGCATGGTCGATACGCTGACCGGCGCGCGCTCGCAGATCCAGGCCAAGGCGCTGATCAATGCTGGCGGACCCTGGGTCGAGGACGTGCTCGGCCGCGGCGCCGGCGTGAATGCGAAAGCCAAGGTGCGCCTGGTGCAGGGCTCGCACATCGTCGTGAAGAAGCTCTACGACCACGACCGCGCCTACATGTTCCAGAATGCCGATGGCCGCATCATCTTCGTGATCCCGTACCAGGACGACTTCACGCTGATCGGCACCACCGACCGCGACTATGACGGCGATCCTGCCAAGGTGAAGGCGACGACTGAAGAGATCGAGTATCTTTGCAAGGCGGCCAGCGAATATCTGGCCAAGCCCGTCGCGCCCGCCGACGTGGTCTGGACCTATTCCGGCGTGCGTCCGCTCTATGACGATGGCGCCAGCGAGGCCAAGGCCGCGACGCGCGACTACGTGTTCGAGCTCGACACGCCCGGCGGCGTGCCGCTGCTGTCGATCTATGGCGGCAAGATCACGACCTATCGCAGGCTCGCCGAAGAGGCCCTGGAGCGCCTTGCGCCTTACTTGCGCAGTGCGAAAGCGCGCGAGGGCTGGACCGGCAAATGGCCGCTGCCGGGCGGTGACATGAACGTATCCGACATCGACGGCCTGATCGCCGAGCTGCAGCGCGGCTATCCCTTCCTCAGCCATGAGCATGCGCGGCGCCTGGCGCGCGCCTATGGCACCCGTGCCATCAAGCTGCTCGGCGATGCAAAATCGGCTGCGGATCTCGGCCAGGCCTTTGGCGCCACGCTAACCGAGCGCGAGGTCCGCTATCTCATGGCCAATGAATGGGCCGTCACCGCCGACGACGTGGTCTGGCGCCGTTCCAAGCTCGGCCTGCGACTATCTGCCGACGAGATCGCGACCCTCGACGACTGGATCAGGAGCCATGCCGTGGCGCAAAGTCCCCTGCTGGAAACGGGAGGACGCTCATGACCGTGACACTCGATCACGTGACCCGGACCGTGGAAGGCGTGCCGCACATCCGTGACGTCTCGCTGAGGCTCGAGAGCGGTACGCTCAACGTGCTGCTCGGGCCGACGCTGTCAGGCAAGACCTCGATCATGCGGTTGCTCGCCGGCCTCGACAAGCCGACCACGGGCAAGGTGTTCGTCAACGGCAAGGACGTCACCGGCGCCGACGTGCGCCAGCGCTCGGTCGCGATGGTGTACCAGCAGTTCATCAACTACCCCTCGCTCACGGTCTACGAGAACATCGCCTCGCCCCTGCGCGTGCAGGGCAAGCCGCGCGACGAGATCGAGGCGCGCGTCGCCGAGGCCGCAAAGCTGCTGCGGCTCGAGCCGTTCCTGAAGCGCACGCCGCTCCAGCTCTCCGGCGGCCAGCAGCAGCGCACCGCGATCGCACGCGCGCTGGTCAAGGGTGCCGACCTCGTGCTGCTCGACGAGCCGCTCGCCAATCTCGACTACAAGCTGCGCGAGGAGCTGCGGGCGGAGCTGCCGCGCATCTTCGAGGCCTCCGGCGCGATCTTCGTCTATGCCACAACCGAGCCGACCGAGGCGCTGCTGCTCGGCGGCAACACGGTGTGCATGTGGGAGGGCCAGGCGCTGCAGATGGGTGAGACCACCAATGTCTATCGCCGGCCGCAGACCTTACGCGTTGCGCAGGTGTTTTCGGATCCGCCGCTGAATCTCGTGGGCCTCGAGAAGGGGAACGGCATGGTCCAATATGCGGGCGGGAGTGCAGCGCCCGCGTCCGGGCTTTATGCCGGTCTGCCCGACGGCTTCTATCGCGTCGGCTTTCGTGCCCATCAGCTCGGGCTTGCCAATGGCGAGGCCGACCGTCACGCCTTCCACGCCACTGTCACGGTGACCGAGATCACGGGTTCGGAGAGCTTCGTGCATCTGACCCGCGACGGATCGAATTGGGTGGCGGTGCTGCACGGCGTGCACGAGTTCGAGCCGGGCCAGATGCTCGATGCCGTGCTCGATCCCAATGATGTCTTCGTCTTCGATGCTGCCGACCGTCTGGTCGCGGCACCGGGCTCTTAGGAGGGAGATGCGCCATGGCCCGCATTGACCTCGTCGATCTCGCCCATTCCTACGGCGGCAACGATGCGCCGCAGGAGAGCTTTGCGCTCAAGCCTGTCACCATGACCTGGCGGCAGGGCGGCGCCTATGCGCTGCTCGGCCCCTCCGGCTGCGGCAAGACCACGCTTCTGAACGTCATCTCCGGCATCATCACGCCGTCGCGGGGGAAGATCCTGTTCGACGGCAAGGACATCACACCGCTGTCAACCCAGAAGCGCAACATCGCGCAGGTGTTCCAGTTTCCGGTGATCTACGACACCATGACGGTGGGGGAGAATCTGGCGTTTCCGCTGAAGAATCGCGGCGTGCCGAAGGCCGACATTGACAGGCGCGTCGCCGAGATCGGTCGCCTGCTCGATCTCGAGCCCTATCTGAACCGCAAGGCCACGCGCCTGACCGCCGACGCCAAGCAGAAGATCTCGCTCGGCCGCGGTCTCGTGCGCAACGACGTTGCCGCCGTGCTGTTCGACGAGCCGCTGACGGTGATCGATCCCGAGCTGAAATGGCAGCTCCGCTCCAAGCTGAAGGCGCTGCATCGCGAGCTCGACCTCACGATGATCTATGTCACCCATGACCAGACCGAGGCGCTGACCTTCGCCGACACCGTGGTCGTCATGCATGACGGCCGCGTCGTGCAGAGCGGCACGCCGGCCGAGCTGTTCGACAGGCCGGCGCATACGTTCGTCGGCTATTTCATCGGTTCGCCCGGCATGAACATCCTGCCGGCCGAGGTGAGGGGGCGCGAGGCCAGGATCGACGGCCACGTCATCGCGCTGAACCGCAGCTACGACAACCTGCCTGCAGGGGCGAAGATCGAGATCGGCGTCCGTCCCGAATTCGTCGAGGTGGTCGCGCCCGCACCTGGCCTGCTCACCGCCAGGATCGAGCGCATCGACGATCTCGGCCGCATCCGCTTCGCGCGCGTGCGCGTCGTCGACGCCAAGCTCGCGGCGCGCGCTCCTGGCGGCTTCACCAGCGCGGACGGTACCGCCGGGCTGAAATTCGATCCGTCGCACGTCCACGTCTATGCCGACAGCCTTCTGGTGGAGGGAGCCGCCTGATGGACAAGACCGTCAACCAAAAAGCCTGGTTCCTGGTGCTGCCGGTGTTCCTGGTCGTCGCCTTCTCGGCGGTGCTGCCGCTGATGACGGTGGTGAACTATTCGATGCAGGACACCTTCGGCAACAACCAGTTCTTCTGGAACGGCGTGGGCTGGTTCAAGGAGCTGCTCGATCCCTCCACCGACCTCGGCGGCCGCTTCCTCGCCTCGCTCGGCCGCAACCTGTTCTTCTCGCTCGTCATCCTGGCCATCGAGGTGCCGCTCGGCATCGTCGTCGCGTTGTCGATGCCGCGCGAGGGCTGGACCGTCGCAGCCTGCCTCGTCATTCTCGCGCTGCCGCTGCTGATCCCCTGGAACGTGGTCGGCACCATCTGGCAGATCTTCGGGCGTCCCGACATCGGCCTGCTCGGCTACGTCCTCAATGCCATGGGCTTCGATTACAATTACGTCTCCAACGACGTCGATGCCTGGTTCACGGTCATCGTGATGGACGTCTGGCACTGGACCAGCCTCGTCGCGCTGCTGTGCTATGCCGGCCTGAAGTCGATTCCCGAAGCCTATTACCAGGCCGCGCAGATCGACGGCGCCTCGCGCTGGGCCGTGTTCAAGGCGATCCAGCTGCCGAAGATGAACCGCGTGCTCTTGATCGCGGTGCTGCTGCGCTTCATGGACAGCTTCATGATCTACACCGAGCCGTTCGTCGTCACCGGTGGCGGGCCCGGCAATTCCACCACCTTCGTGTCGATCGAGCTGGTCAAGATTGCGCTCGGCCAGTTCGACCTCGGCAAGGCCGCGGCGCTGTCGCTGGTCTACAACCTCATCATCCTGATCGTCTGCTGGATCTTCTACACCGTCATGACCAATGCCGGTGTCGAACGCAAAGTCCAGGCTTCGAGCGAGCCGGCGGCGGAGCCCAAGCCCGCGGCCGCGCTCAAGCCCGTGCCCGCACTCGAGCCAAGGGAAGGAGTGGCCTGATGCATTCGATCCCCGGCCGTCGCCTCATCATGGGGCTGTTCCTGATCTTCCTGCTGCTGCCGATCTACTGGCTCGTCAACATGAGCTTCAAGACCAACAGCGAGATCGTCTCGACGATGACGCTGTGGCCGCACACTCCGACGCTGCAGCACTACAAGCGCATCTTCACCGACGAGAGCTGGTATTCGGGCTACATCAATTCGCTCGAATACGTCGTCCTCAACACCATCATCTCGATCGCCGTGGCGCTGCCGGCGGCTTACGCCTTCTCGCGCTACCGTTTCCTCGGTGACAAGCATTTATTCTTCTGGCTGTTGTCGAACCGCATGGCGCCGGCGGCGGTCTATGCGCTGCCGTTCTTCAATCTCTATTCGGCGATCGGCCTGTTCGACACCCCCTGGGCCGTCGCGCTCGCGCACTGCATCTTCAACGTGCCGCTCGCGGTGTGGATCCTCGAAGGCTTCGTCTCCGGCGTGCCGCGCGAGATCGACGAGACCGCGTTCCTCGACGGCTATTCCTTCCCGCGCTTCTTCATCAAGATCCTGGTGCCGCTGATCGCGAGCGGCATCGGCGTCGCCGCCTTCTTCTGCTTCATGTTCTCCTGGGTCGAGCTCTTGCTCGCGCGCACGCTGACGTCGGTGCATGCCAAGCCGATCGCAGCGATCATGACGCGTACGGTGTCGGCGGCCGGCATGGATTGGGGCCTGCTCGCCGCCGCCGGGGTGCTCACCATTATTCCGGGCGCGCTGGTGATCTGGTTCGTCCGCAACTACATCGCGCGCGGTTTCGCGCTCGGCCGCGTCTGAGGAGGCATCAATGGAATCCATCGCATGGATGGCCTGGACGCTGCCGACCGCGATCTTCTTCGCCGCGCTCGCCTGCACGCTTCTCGTGATGACCTGGCTCGCCGCGGTCTATCCCGAGGCCGAGCGTGTCGGCGTGCTGCGCATCCCGACCACGCGCGGCGACCGCCTGTTCATCTCGCTGATTGCGGCCGCCGTCATCCACCTCGCGTGGATCGGCCTCGTCGGCACCGACGCGATCGCTACGCTGCCTATCGGCGAGGAGGGGTTTGAAATCTCGAGCCTGTGGCTCGCATCAGGAATTTCGCTGGTCACGGCCGCGCTCATTTTCCGCACGGTCTGAAGCTTGCGAAGGGACGGCCAGATCCGGGACCAACCCGGGCCTGTATAAAAGTTTGTCGCTGCAACGGAGGAACAACATGCGACAGTTTAGGAGAAGGAAAGGTCCATTGACCAAGAATAGTTTTCTGACCATGTCCAGCGCCGCTGCGATCATCGCGGTGTCGTTCGCCGTCTCGGCGCCGGTTCGCGCCGCCGACGAGGCCGTGATCCAGAAGTGGATCGCGGAATTCACGCCTTCGACGCTGTCGAAGGAAGACCAGAAGAAGGAGCTGGAGTGGTTCGCCAAGGCCGCCGAGCCCTTCAAGGGCATGGAGATCAACGTCGTCTCCGAGACGATCACGACTCATGAATACGAGGCGCAGACGCTCGCCAAGGCATTCTCCGAGCTGACCGGCATCAAGCTCAAGCACGATCTCATCCAGGAAGGTGACGTCGTCGAGAAGCTGCAGACCCAGATGCAGTCGGGCAAGAACGTCTATGACGGCTGGATCAACGACTCCGACCTGATCGGCACGCATTTCCGCTACGGCCAGACCATTGCGCTCTCCGACTACATGACCGGCGAGGGCAAGGACGTCACCAACCCCATGCTCGACGTCAACGACTTCATCGGCAAGTCGTTCGGCACCGGGCCGGACGGCAAGCTCTACCAGCTGCCCGACCAGCAGTTCGCGAACCTCTACTGGTTCCGCTACGACTGGTTCACCAATGCCGACTACAAGGCCAAGTTCAAGGCCAAGTATGGCTACGAGCTCGGCGTGCCCGTGAACTGGTCGGCTTATGAAGACATCGCCGAGTTCTTCACCAACGACATCAAGGAGATCAACGGCGTCAAGGTCTACGGCCATATGGACTATGGCAAGAAGGACCCCTCGCTCGGATGGCGCTTCACCGACGCCTGGCTGTCGATGGCCGGCAACGGTGACAAGGGCATTCCGAACGGTCTGCCGGTCGACGAATGGGGCATCCGGATGGAGGGCTGCCGCCCGGTCGGCTCTGCGGTGGAGCGTGGCGGCGACACCAATGGTCCGGCCGCAGTCTACTCGATCACGAAGTATCTCGACTGGATGAAGAAGTACGCCCCGCCGCAGGCGCAGGGCATGACCTTCTCCGAGTCCGGCCCCGTGCCGTCGCAGGGCAACATCGCCCAGCAGATGTTCTGGTACACCGCCTTCACTGCCGACATGGTGAAGCCGGGTCTGCCGGTGGTGAATGCGGACGGTACGCCGAAGTGGCGTATGGCTCCGTCGCCGCACGGCTCCTACTGGAAGGAAGGCATGAAGCTCGGCTACCAGGACGCTGGCTCCGCCACGCTGCTGAAGTCGACTCCGCCGGATCGCCGCAAGGCAGCCTGGCTCTATCTCCAGTTCATCGTCTCCAAGTCGGTGAGCTTGAAGAAGAGCCATGTCGGTCTCACCTTCATCCGTGAATCCGACATCTGGGACAAGTCGTTCACCGAGCGTGCGCCGAAGCTCGGCGGCCTGATCGAGTTCTACCGCTCGCCCGCGCGCGTGCAGTGGACCCCGACCGGCAACAACGTGCCCGACTATCCGAAGCTCGCGCAGCTGTGGTGGCAGAACATCGGCGATGCGTCGTCCGGTGCGAAGACGCCGCAGCAGGCGATGGATGCTCTCGCGGCGGCCCAGGACTCCGTGCTGGAGCGTCTGGAGAAGTCCGGCGTGCAGGGCGCCTGCGGTCCGAAGCTGCACAAGAAGGAGTCGGCCGAGTACTGGTTCGCCAAGGCCCAGAAGGACGGCACCATCGCGCCACAGCGCAAGCTCGCCAACGAGAAGCCGAAGGGCGAGACGGTGGACTACGACACCCTGATCAAGTCGTGGCCCGCCACTCCGCCCAAGCGCGCGGAAGTGAAGTAAGCGGCGCTTAGAGCGATATCAAACACGAAAGGCCGGGAGCGATCCCGGCCTTTTTCTTTTGTCGTTGTGGTGCGAGGGTTTTTCACACCCTCGGTGTCATTGCCCACGAAGGCGGGCAATCCATTATTCCAGAGACGGTCGTGGTTGAACCGAGAAGCCGCGGCGTACTGGATGCCCCGCCTTCGCGGGGCATGACCAGCGTCATGTGTGGAGAAGAACCTACTCCGCCGGCTCGGCCGCCAGCGTCGGGTAATCCGTGTAGCCCTTCGCACCACCGCCGTAGAAGGTGTTCTTGTCCCAGTCGTTCAGCGCCGCACCCGCCTTCAAGCGTTCGACCAGGTCGGGGTTGGAGATGAACGGCTTGCCGAAGGCGATGAGGTCGGCGGCGTTCGCCTCCAGCACTTTGCTGGCGAGGTCGAAATCGTAGCCATTGTTGGCGACGTAGGCGCCCGAGAAGCGGTTGCGCAACGATGCATAGTCGAACGGCGCGATGTCGCGCGGCCCGCCGGTGGCGCCCTCGACCACGTGGAGATAGACCAGCTTCAACGCGCTGAGGCCGTCGACGATGTGATCGTACAGGGCCTGCGGGTTGGAATCCGAGATGTCGTTGGCCGGCGTCACCGGCGAGATGCGGATGCCGGTGCGCCCGGCGCCGGCCTCGGCGACGACGGCCTTGGAGACCTCCAGCATCAGCTTCGCGCGGTTCTCGATCGAGCCGCCATAGGCATCAGTGCGCTTGTTGGCGCCGTCCTTGGCGAACTGCTCGAGCAGATAGCCGTTGGCGCCGTGGATTTCGACGCCGTCGAAGCCGGATTCCAGCGCGTTCTTCGTGGCGCGCTTGAAGTCGTCGATGATCCCGGGAATCTCGGAGAGCTCGAGCGCGCGCGGCTCGGAGACGTCGGCGAAGCCGCCGTTGACGAAGGTCTTGCCCTTGGCTCGGATCGCGCTCGGTGCCACCGGGGCTGCGCCATTCGCCTGCAGATCGACATGCGAGATGCGGCCGACATGCCAGAGCTGGATGAAGATCTTGCCGCCGCGTTCATGCACCTTGTCGGTGACCTTGCGCCAGCCGGCGACCTGCTCCTTGCTATAGATGCCGGGCGTGTCCTGGTAGCCCTGACCTTGTTGCGAGACCTGGCTCGCCTCGGTGATCAGCAGGCCCGCGGATGCACGCTGGGCGTAATAATCGGCGGCGAGCGGACCGGGCACGAAGGTGCCGGGTACGGCGCGGTTGCGCGTCAGCGGCGCCATGACCAGACGGTTGGCCAGCGTGATGGGACCGAGCTTGTAGGTCTCAAACAATTTGGTCGAACGGCTCATGGGAATGCTTCCAGGCGATGAGAGGTCTCGAACAATTGTGCATCGCGGCATCGGGCGCAAGGGATGAGCCATACGCAAAGTGCAGACGAGCTGCGCGGCAGGGCGCGCGTAGCATAATTCGTGTGCAATGTCGGCTGCGACAGTGAAATCCCACTGTCGCGGCCGTGCGATTTCAGAAATCAGTTCGCGCCGAGGAAATCGCGCTTGCCGATCTCAACGCCGTTGTGACGCAAGATGCCGTGGGCGATCGCGGCGTGGAAATAGAGGTTCGGCAGCGAGAACGAGCTCAGGAATTGCTGTCCCGTCATGGTGATGGTCTTGCCGGGGCCGATCGGAAAGGTGACGTCCTTGGCGTCGGCGCCCTCAAACTGCTCGGGCTTGAAGGATTTGACATAGTCGATCGTTTTCGCCAGCCGCTGCTTCAACTCCGCAAAGCTCGTTTCGGTGTCGGGCGTCGAGGGGACCTCGCTATGCGTCAGCCGCGCACAGCCTCTGGTCGGATAGTCGCTGACCAGCTGTATCTGCCGCGACAGCGGCAGCATGTCCGGGAAGAGGCGCGAGCCGAGCAGGACGCTGGGATCGATCTTCCTGGCCGCGCAATGCGCCTCAGCTTTGGTGAGCAGCCCGGTCACGCTGTTCAGCATCTGCAAATAAGCGGGGACGACGGCGTCGTAGAAGGACATGTGATGCTCGCTTCAAAGGGTGGGAAATCTCAGGAGAAAACCTGAGCCACTCACATGGGAGCCTCATGGAAAATTGCAATCGCGGAAAGCCACTTGTGCGATGCGAAAATTCCATCGCGCCACCGTCTTCGCCGTCATCGCCGCCACACCCTCGCTGTCATCGCCCGGCTTGACCGGGCGATCCAGTACTCCGAGGCAGTTGTGATTGAACCGTCAGGCCGCGGCGTACTGGATTCCCCGCCTTCGCGGGGAATGACCACGGATAGTTATTCAGCGCACCGTCGTCTGTGGCGGCGCCTGCGCCGTGCCGCCGCGCATGCGCGCAAGCAGCTCGGCGGTCGGCCAGGAATCCGCCGGTAGGCCGTACTTGATCTGCGTCGCCTTCACCGCGGCGCGGCTCTGCTGCCCCAGCACACCGTCGACCTTGCCGACGTTGAAGCCGGCGCGCACCAGCAGCTGCTGCAATTCCTTGAGCTCGTTGAACGGCAGCTGCGCGACCGGCGCAGCCGGCTTGCGCATCGGCGCGGCCCCGGCGATGCGCGAGGCGAGATAGCCCGCGGTGGTCGCGTAGATCAGCGAGTTGTTCCACTCGGTGTAAGCCGCGAAATTCGGATAGGCCATGAAGGCCGGCCCGAAGCGTCCCATCGGCAGCAGCACGGAGGCTGCGAGATTGTCGTTCGGGAAGGGCCGGCCGTCGGGATAGGTGACGCCGAGTTGCGCCCATGTCGAGCGCGGCTCGCGTATCGTGAGATCGGTCTTTTCCCACGGCAGGTTCGGCGGCACCTTGATCTCCTCCAGCCACGGCTCGCCGCGCCGCCACTTCAATCCGTTTGCGATGTAGTTCGCGGTCGAGCCGATCACGTCGGCCGGCGAGCGCAACAGATCGCGCCGTCCGTCGCCGTCAAAGTCGACCGCGTAGTTGACGTAGTGCACGGGCAGGAATTGGGTCTGGCCGAGCTCGCCGGCCCAGGAGCCGATCATCTCGTCGGGATGCAGATCGCCGCGGTCGATGATCTTCAGCGCCGCGATGGTCTCGTTCACGAACATCTCCGAACGGCGGCAATCATAGGCGAGCGACACCAGCGATTTCAGCGTCGGCAAATTGCCCATGTTGGCGCCGAAATCGCTCTCAAGGCCCCAGAACGCGGCGATCACCGCGGGCGGCACGCCGTATTCCTTTTCCGCGCGCGCAAACGCCGCGGCGTATTGCTTGATGTGCTGCTGCCCGTTCTGCATGCGATAGGCCGCGGCCATGCGGCCGGCGAATTCGGTGAAGAGCTGTCCGAACACGCGCTGGCCGCGGTCGCGGTTGACGATGCCCTGGTCGTAGACGAGATAGGGCGATGCCTCCGCGATCGTGCGCTGCGACACGCCGGCGGCCACCGCCTGTTGCTTCACCTCGGTCAGGAAGCGATCGAAGCTCGCGCCATTGTGGCACGAGGCGGCGCGCGGCGAGGCGGCCTTCGGCACTGCGGGCTTGGCAGGAGGCGGAAGCATTTGGGCGGATGCCGTGGCCGTGCATGCGATAAGCGCGAGGGCCGCGATCGGAAATCGGGTCTGGACCATGGGGGTTCCGGCGGGGAAGGGCAGGCGTGGATTCGGCCGAAGTTTAGGGGAAGCGGCCGCCCCAGGCCATCCCCACCCTGCACCTGATCTGGAGGACGATAGGTCGCCCGCCTTGGTGCGCAGGGGCATGTATTCAGAAATCAAGCCATCGGCTCGGTTGGATCAATCCCGCCGAATCGGGGTTGACCTGTCGAAACCGTTACGGAAAGGCTCGATCTGTGGCCGAGTTGCCTCCGGCGTCGACGCAACGAACACCGGCCGTGCGAGCCGCAACCTCGCCCATGCTCACGGCCGGCGGCATCGTCCTAGCCATCGGAGCCCTGTATCTCGGCCGGGAAATCTTCGTTCCCTTTGCCCTTGCCATCCTGCTGAGCTTCGTTCTCACGCCCTTGGTCAATTGGCTGAGACGTTGGAAAGTGCCCCGCATTGCAGCGGTGCTAATTGCCGTTTCCATTGCCTTCATCGTCGTCGCAGGGGTCGCCTTGGTCGTTGGGCGCCAACTGGTCCAACTCGCCAGCAACCTTCCCAATTATCAGACCACCATCACCGAGAAGATCCGCTCGTTGCAAAGCTCTGCGCCGGGCGGCGGGGTCGTCGACGCCGTTACCACGACGATGCAGGATCTCGGCAGAGAGATCTCGGGAGATGAGAAAAAGTCGGCGGCTGCATCCTCCCGGCTTGGCACCGGCAGTGAGAGTCGGGAGCCTGTCACCGTGCGGGTGGAGCCGCCACAGCCGAGACCGCTGGAGCTCATTCGATCGGTCATAGGTCCATTGCTGGCGCCGCTTGCGACTTCCGGGCTGGTCGTCATTTTCGTGATCTTCGTGCTGCTCGAGCGCGAAGACCTGCGCGACCGATTCATCAAGTTAGCCGGAGCCGGTGACCTTCAGAAGAGTACTCAGGCCATCAACGATGCTGCCTCGCGGGTCAGCCGCTATCTGCTGATGCAGCTTGTTGTCAATCTGACTTACGGCGTGCCGATCGGTGTTGCACTCTACTTTGTTGGCGTGCCGAACGCGATTCTTTGGGGCTTGCTCGCAGCGGTACTTCGATTCATTCCCTACCTCGGTCCTTTCCTGGCTGCTATATTTCCCGTTGCCCTGGCCATCGCCGTCGATCCCGGCTGGACGATGCTGTTCTGGGTCGTCGGTTTGTTCGTTACGGCTGAACTCGTCAGCAACAATGTTGTCGAGCCTTGGCTTTACGGATCCAGCACCGGGCTGTCGTCCCTCGCAATTATCATCGCCGCGATCTTCTGGACGATGCTGTGGGGACCCGTCGGGCTGTTTCTGGCGACACCTTTGACCGTCTGCCTTGTCGTCATGGGGCGCTACGTCCCGCAGTTGGAGTTCTTGGGCGTTCTGCTCGGCAGCGACCCTGTGCTCGCGCCGGAGGAGCAACTCTACCAGCGCCTATTGGCCGGCAATCTGGAGGAGGCGGTTGAGTTCGCCGAGAACTATGTCGACGAGTGTTCCTCGCGCGAGCTGTACGACAACGTCGGAATTCCGGCGCTGCGCCTGGCGGAGAATGATCGTCAGCGCAGCAGCATCGACACCAATTACCGGCGTCTCGTTGCGGATACGGCTATCTCGGTTGTCCGGGAGGTTGATGACCACATCCGCGAAAAGGCGAATGCAGTGGACGAGGGAAATCACACCGCGCAGCGACCATGCGTCCTCTGTCTCGCTGGACGCACGGAGCTCGATCATGCAGCGGCGGAGATGCTCGCGCAGGTGCTCGAGGAGCGCACCATCGGCGCCAAGGTCTTGCCGCCGATCGCGGTCAGTCGGGGAGCATTGGAGCAACTCGATCTCCAGGGGGTCGACGTGGTGTGTCTGTCCTACTTTCACCCGCAGCCGCAGGTCTACGCCCGCTATGTCTTTCGTCGCCTGCGCCGTCGGGCTCCACAGGTGAAGCTTGCCGCCTGCTGCTGGAATTTGATCGCCGGAACGGAACAGACGGGAGAGCTCAAGACCCAGATGGCGGCCGACGCGGCATTCGCCTCTCTCCAAGCATGCGTCGAGCAGGTTGAAGCATGGGTCGGTCGCGCGGCAGCTCTCGGCGATACGCCCCAGCTCACGGCCGACGCCGAACGTGCGCAGCTCGCCGCGCTGCGCGGACTTGGCTTGGACGCCTCGAAACGCCAGGACCTGGATGAGGCGTCCAGAAAGGTCGCGCAAGCGTTCAACGTTCCGATCGCGCTGGTGACATTGGTCGATCATATTCAGCTAACCGCCGCTGAAGCCCGCGCCCAAGAAGTTCAAGCAGGTCTGCCGAGCAATCACGAGGGCTCCCTCGACGCGCATGTGATCGCTGCAGGCGATATGCTGGTTTCGGAGGATGTGACCGAAGACCCGCGCTTCGCCGACGATCCGCATGTGCTGGAGCGAGGCATTCGCTTCTACGCGGGGGTCCCGCTCCGGACTTCATCCGGTCATGTTGTAGGCTGCCTTTGTGTCATCGATACTCAGCCGCGTGAGTTCACCGACCGGGATCGTGACCGCCTGCAGAAGATGGCGAAGCAATTGATGATCGATATCCAGAGCGCTCGAGTGGCCACAGGCGTCGAGTCGGATAGCTCGAGAGAGGTGCATCCCGCCCCCTAGCGGCGAGGAAGCCGACCTTGCCGCTAACAGTGCGTGGCGCTAGCCGAACAGCCGCATCAGCAGCGCCTTACCGACCGGGAGCGCCCTGACGCCCCGATAGGCCCGAACATATTCGCCGGCATAGAACGCCCTGATTGCATGCACGCGCGTGTCCATGCCTTCCGCGAACCGCACGGCAAATCCATCAATGGTCCGCCGCACCACGATGGCCGCGATCGAGCGGCCGTAGATTTGGCACTCGATGGTGCTCCCAGGCGCCGGCGGATCGGGATCGATTAGCCGCGCACCGGTGATGGAGATATCGGCGAGCCGAGCCAGATGCGACCTGCCGTCCTGGCGCAGCAGCACCGGCTCATTGCGATTGAAGCGCTCCGCCTTGCGCTTGCGCGGCTGCTCGATGCAGACGAAGCAGACCACGGTGAGGATGAACGCGTTGTAGAAGCTCCAGGCCAGCGCCAGTCCGCCATAGGCGATGTTCTCGCCGCGCTGCTGCAGGATAAAGGCATAGGCGATCGATGCGAGCGTGATGAAAAGTGCGCAGCCGTAGATGCGCAGCAGCGGCCATTCGACGAAGCGTCGGTCGCGGTCGCCGCCTTTCGCGGTGACCTTGAACTTGTGTCCCTTCGGCTTCAGCAGGCCGGTCGCCACCGCCTTTAGCACGGCAGGCGCGGCAATCAGTTGGGAGACATCCGTCATCATTGCGAGCGAGCGGCCGCGCGAAAGCCAGGCCATGCTGAGGCCGTTCCAGACATAGAAGGGCAGAAAGACCCGCAACAGCTCGCTCAGATCGGCCCGCACCGCCTGGATGCCGAACAGCAGGAACAGCCAGGGCACCACAAGGCCCGCCACTTTCGAGGTGTAGACCGCGGACCAGCTCATGAAGGCGTCGGCCAGCGAGAGGCGGTCGATGAAGGGCAGCTTGGAGTCCCGCGAGAGCGGTCCGCTGCGGCCGCGCACGATCTGCATCAAGCCGAGGCACCAGCGGGCGCGCTGGGTGATGTATTCCTTCAGCCCTTCCGGCGCGAGCCCGATCGTCAGGCGCTCGTTGAGATAGATCGTATTGAGTCCGCGCTCCTTGAGGCGCAGCGTGACGAGATAGTCCTCCGTCACCGAATCGGTCGGAAAGCCGCCGATCCGCATCAGTCCGGAATAGCGGATGAGGGAGGAGGTGCCGCAGCAGAACGCGACGCCCCAGGCGTCCTTGGCCGGCAGCAGGATGTCGAAGAAGAAGCGCTGCTCGTCGGGCCAGACGTCGGTCGCGGCGAGGTTGGTCTGGATCGGGTCGGGATTGATGAAGTGCTGCGGGGTCTGGACCACGCCGACCGACGCATCGTCCATGAGCGAGACGGTGCGCGCAAGGAAATCGGGCCGCGGCACGAAGTCCGCATCGAGAATGGCGACGAACTGCGGCCGCTCCGGCAGCGCCCCGACATGCCTCAGTGCGTGATTGATGTTGCCTGCTTTGGCGTGCTGGTTGTCGGGCCGCGTCAGATAGTGGCAGCCGAGCTCGCCGGACAGCCGCCGCAGCCAGGGCCGTCTTCCGTCGTCGAGCACCCAGACGCGGTAATTGCCGTAGTCCATGCCCGTCGCGCCGATGATCGTACGCTCGAGGATCCCTCGTTCCTCGTTGTAGGTGCAGATGAAGACGTCGATCAGCGGTGCGCCCGGATCGGTGGTGCGGCCGTCGACCTTCGCTGCGCCGGTGCGGTCGCGCGTCCGGCTCAGGAACAGCAGCGACAACGCGACCGCGACGAGCGAGGCCGCCTCCAGCAGCATGAAGGGGTAGCCGATCACGGCATCGACGGTCAGGCGCGGCGGCGGAAGCGTCGACATGATCCGCCAATAGAGATAGCGCAGCAGCAAGGTCACCGACACAATGGCCAGGAACGAGCGTGCCATCGTGCTGTCGCGCCTCAGCAGCGGTACGATAGCCATGAAGGCGCCGAGCGCGATCAGGCCGGGCGTCAGCGCCGCCGTCACGGTGCGGTCTCGTGCCGCGCAAACACCACGCGGCCGGTGCGGCCGACCGTGCAGGCGCGAGCTGCGGCATCGCGCGAGGCCACGGTCACACGATAGGGCTCCTTGCTCAGCGCATCCGGATTGATGGCGAGATTGGCCGGCGCACCGGCAGCGCCGGTCAGGTTGACCACGGTGCCGGAGATCGGCTCGCCGCCGTCATTGGGCTCGAACGTCGCGTGGTCGCCGAGCTGCAGGCGGTTGTAGACGTTCTCGGTGACATTGGCGGTGATCACGGCGCCGCTGCAATCGAGCACTTTGAGCAACGGCTGGCCTGCCTGCACGTCCTCGCCCGGCGATGTCATCATTTCCCAGACGCGGCCTGCGACGGGTGTCGTAATGTTGGCTTCGGTGAGATCCGCGAACCGAACCTCCTCGACGATGATCTCGTTGGCGAGCCAGGCGATCTCCGTGTCGGTGCGCGCGAGATCGGCCTCGAGGTCGCCGGCACGCTGGCGCATCTCTTCCTCGCGCTGAACCGAGCTTGGCCGGTCGTTGTAGCTGTCGCCGAGGAAGGATCCGTTCCGTGCCGCGGCGAGCTCGACCTTGGCCGCGTCCAGCCGCTTGCGCGCACCGAGCTCGGTCTGTTGCGACACGGAGAGCTCGCGCGTCAGACGTGCCAGTTCGACGGTCGAGACATTGCCCGATTTTGCCAGTGAGGAGGCGCGCTCGACGGCGGCACTGGCCTCGTCCCGCCGCGCCGCCGCCGCCTCGATCGAGGTCTGGATCTCCGCGATGCGGGCCTCGAGCTGGAGCACGCGTCCGTCGCGAAACAGCGCGGCCTGCCGCGCCAGATCCTTTTGTGCCGCCTGCGCCGAAGCGAGCTTCGCCGCAAGGCTCGGCCGTTCGTTCTCCAGGCGCGATTTCTGCCGCCGGAGATCGTCGAGCCGCGTGCGATCGCCGCGCGAGTTGAAGACGCGCAGGACGACGGTCCCGGCTTCGAGCTTGGCTTGGTCAGTGGCGCGCTGGGCGGCCGCGACGCGGCCACCGATCGGGGTGCGCAAGGTGACGAGGCGGGAATTTAGCACGGCTTCGACGCTCGAATTTTCCCAGATCGCGCGCAGCGGCAGCCAGCCGAACACGGCGACGATGGCGAGCCCGATCGCGACCTTGGCTCCGCGCCGCAAATACGGCCAGCGGCGTCCCGATTCTTGCCCGCTCTGCGTCGTGGAAGCATGGTCGGACTCGTCATTGGTGAAGAGGTGCTCGTGCAGGGAGTCCTGCAAACCCTTCGCATCAGTTCTGGCGTCGTGAGGGGAGGGGGCGGATGAGGGGGCGACGGAGGCGGCGCTCGAGCGGTCTACCATGGCGGTCACCTTGCTGACGGGAGGCCAACGGGAACCCGGTCAATGCACAAGGCCAATGCCGCGTGCCCGGTTACCGCGAGTTATGCGGAAATTGCGCTTTCCAGGTTGCTAAGCCTCTGCGTGTGTTTTTGCGCAAATCCCGGTCAAGCTTTAGTGGCGGCGGAAAGGCTGGCTGGCGCCGCTGGCGTCTGCGGCTCCACGACGCACGAACCTTGCAGCCGGCGGCCGCATTCATACTTCGAAGGTGCCGGCCAGAGGTTCGCCCGCGGCCGCCCCAGGAGACGGCCATGAACTATTTTCGTACCGCAATGCTGCTCGCTGGCCTGACCGCCCTGTTCATGGGCGTCGGCTATCTGATCGGAGGCGCCTCGGGCGCCATGATCGCGCTCGTCATTGCCGCCGCAACCAACCTCTTCACCTACTGGAACTCCGACCGCATGGTGCTGTCGATGTACGGCGCCCATGAGGTCGATCGTTCGACCGCGCCGGAGCTGGTCGGCCTCGTCGCCGAGCTTGCGGGCCGTGCCGGCCTGCCGATGCCGCGCGTGTTCGTGATGGATGAGATCCAGCCCAACGCGTTCGCCACCGGCCGCAATCCGGAAAACGCCGCGGTCGCCGTCACCACTGGTCTAATGAACCAGCTCAGCCGCGAGGAGCTCGCCGGCGTGATTGCGCACGAGCTCGCGCATATCAAGCATCACGACACGCTGCTGATGACGATCACCGCGACCATCGCCGGTGCGATCTCGATGCTGGCGCAGTTCGGCATGTTCTTTGGCGGCAATCGAGACAACAACAGCGGTCCGGGCATCATCGGCTCGATCCTGTTGATGATCCTCGCTCCGCTCGGTGCCATGCTGGTGCAGATGGCGATCAGCCGGACCCGCGAATATGCCGCCGACAATCTCGGTGCGCGCATCGTGGGACAGCCGATGTGGCTGGCCTCTGCGCTGGTGAAGATCGAGGGCGCTGCGCACCAGGTCCCGAACTACGAGGCCGAGCGAAACCCTGCGACCGCGCACATGTTCATCATCAATCCGCTGTCGGGCCACGGGGTGGACAACCTGTTCGCCACCCACCCCTCGACGCAGAACCGCGTCGCCGCGCTCCAGCAACTGGCGGCCGAGCTCGGCGCGCGCGCGGCGCCGTCGGTCGGCGCCAACGAGAACTATCCACCGCGCGGGCCGTGGGGCCGCTCCTCCTCACGTCGTAGTCCCTGGGGCTGACGGAGCCGGCAAGGATTGCGTCTGGCTTTGTGATCTGGCGCACACAGGGGGGTCCCCAACCAGTGTTAACTCCTCGGCGTGACCATTCCTTCGAAAGGGGATGGGTGGCTGGCGCGCTGCCGGCCACCGTCGAAGATGACCAGAATTGCCGTACCATTGCTGATCGTCCTTTGCGTGCTCGTCGGCTTGTCCACGCACATGGTCGTCAATTGCGGCGACGAGGATGATCCCGACATCTGCTCGGCCGTGATCGGCTTCTCGCCGCTGCGCGGCTCGCTGATCGCCTTCGCCTATGCGGGACGTGGACGGATCGCGCTGCGTCACGGCGACTTCAAGCGGGCGATCGCCGATTTCGACGAGGCCATCCACCTCAATCCCAACCGCGCTTCGCTCTATCGCGACCGGGCGCTGGCGCGCCGGCAGAACGGCGACTTCGAGCTTGCCATTGCGGATTACGACGAGGCGATCGCGCACGATCCCAAGCGCGCGGCACCTTATCACCAGCGCGGTCTCGCGCTCGCCGCAATGGGCGATCTCGACCGCGCCATCCTGAGCTACAGCACGGCGGTCCGCCTCGACCCCACCGATGCGCAGGCCCGTCTCGACCGCGGCCTTGCATTCCTCGCCCGCGGCCAGACGGACGACGCCCGCGCCGATTTCGAGGCCGCGCTGGCGCTGCCCGCCGGCAAGGACGGTCGCGCGCGAGAGGCCGCGCGCGCCAAGCTCGCGGAACTCGCCAGCGCCGAGCCGACACTGGTGGCCGCGCCGCGAAGATGAGGATCTGGCGCGGCATTTGCGGCGGCACCCTCTCACGTCTTTAGGACAGGTGGCTTGCCGCATAGCGGCGAGATCGGTGAGAGATGCGGAAAGCGAGACTGTCGCGGCTGTCTGCTGCGCGTATGAACCAATTCAACTAGTATTGAGTTGGATCAATACTGGCAGGGTCCAGAGTGCATCCATGTCGTGCGCCCCTGGAGGAGCTTCCAATGTGCAAATGGGCTTTGACGATTCTGACCCTGAGTATCGCTCTGACAGCGGGGCAGGCTCGAGCCCAAAAATATGACCCGGATTATCCCGTTTGCTTGAACGTCATTTCTCGCGGAATGACGCCATACTACCGATGCAGCTTCACGACGATGGACCAATGCAGGGCGTCGGCAAACGGCCAGATGTGCGTCCTCAATCCCTACTACGCCGGTCCTCCGGCGAGAGGAAACGCTCGGCGGCATCATCGCCAGACCTACGCGCCACCGAGGCCGCCGGTCCAGTACCGGGCGGTACCCTATAATCACTTCAATGAACCCTATTATGGGGCATCCCAAGGTTACGCGCCTGGCGAGAAAGAGCGCTTTCTCCAAAGTGTGAGGCAATACATGTGAGGGATGTCGCTCGACTGTTCGACCAGCCCATGCCTGGGGCGGAGGAATCGTTGAGGTCGCGGCCGGCCCGATTGCGGCGGCCGCTAGGGAGCGCGTCGCAAACGCGCAACGCGGCGATCCGATCAAGCCGGAGATAATTGGGAGACAGGCCGGCGAGCCTCCAGATCGCCAATCCCGTGGCGGCGATCAGGAACGTGCAACGACTACGTCTTCTTTTTCGCTTTGGCTTTCTTTGCGGCCTTCTTCGCCGGCTTCTCGTCCTTTGCCTTCTTCTCCGCTTTCACCGTAACAGGCGTGCTGGCGGCGAGGCGCATCGACCGCGCGTAGCTGTCGGCGACGTTATCGGCGGACATCTGCAGGCGCTTGGCGGCCGCAGTCGCCTGCTCCATGGTGGCCTTGGCCATCATCTTGAAGCGCTCGCCGGTCTCCTTGCCCTTGGCCTTGGCCGCAAGGCTGTTGAAGCGATCCCGCCGCTCCTTGGCACGGGTCATCAGGCCCGCATGCAGCTGTCTGGCCAGTTGCCGGATCACGACATCCAGGTCGGCTTCCGCCATGGTCTCTCATCCCCTTCGAAACGGTATCGATGCGGGCGGGACTATGCAGATCGGACCCCGGCTTGGCAATTCCCGGCTGTGCGTCATCCGCAGCTTACCGAGCGTGCGAAACAAAAAAGCCGCGCTGTTCGCGCGGCTCTTTGGCTTGGCTTGGCGCCGTCCGCTCATTTCAGCGAGGCGACCGGGCCGTTCGAGGCCGCCGGCTCGGGGTCGAAGCCGAACACGCCGACCAGATATTTGTAATAGTCCGGCATCTTCTCCTTGAGCGCCTCGCGCGACTTCGGATCGTGGAATTCGCTCTTGCCGGCCAGGAAGATGCTGGCGGTCACCGCAAAGAACTCCATGGGATTCTTCATCGCATAGGATTCCTTGGGCAAGAGGTCTTTGGACTTGGCGAGGGCGTAGTAGGTGATCACGCCCTTGTTGGCGTAGCCGTCCGGCAGCAGCCGCGCGTGGAAGGCGTGCAGCATCTCGTGCAGCAGCACGGCCTCCTTCTCGTAGCGCATCATGTCCGGCCGCAGCATGATCACGCCGAGGCCCGAATCGACCGCGAGGTCGACGGCATTGGGATTGGTCCAGCGCTGCTTGGCGGGGTCCCAGACCGTCAGGGTCCGGGGCGCGGTGCGCTGCATGTCCGGCGTGACCCGGCCGTAGCAGGCGGTGGCGGCGCCTTCGTCGAGGCAGGCGAGTTCGCTCGCGACGATCGGAACAGTGTGGAAGAAGCGCAGCACGCGCGGGGAGAGGCCGACGCCTTCGACGACGTCGATCTGGCTCTTCAGGTTCTCGGTGAGCTTGTCGACATCCTTGCGGTCGCGGTTCTCGGAGATGTCGAACATGTAGCCGCGGTAGCTCTGGAAGCCCGGCGGCAGCGGCTGCGCCGCGCCGGCATCGAGCGACCCGGCGATGGTTGGACTGGCGAATAGCGCGCCGACAATGGCCGCGGTCAGCAGCAACCCAATGCGCATGGTGAACCCCCTGATGTCACTTCGCCCAGCAGATTAAGCCGCCCTTGTTTGCGAAAAGTGAGTGCGGCGAGACTAAGGCACTGATGTTGAGGCGTGCTTAACCGTTGGTTGCAGATCGCGCGGGCGGATTAGGGTCGGGTTAACCAAGCGTGGATCGGCTGCGCGCTTCGGCGTAACATCCGCCCGGGCTCGAGGCCCTCACATCATAGCCGGAAGGGGAGGATGCCATGTATGCCGCCATCCGTCAGGCCAAGGCGAAAAGCGGGAGCGCGGAAGAGCTGACGCGCCGCATCAAGGACGGCGCCGTTCCCATCATCAGCGACGTCGACGGTTTCCGCGCCTATTACGTCGTCTATGGCGGCGACGACACGGTCACCGCGATCTCGATCTTCGACAAGTTCGAGCAGGCGGAGGAAGCCAACAAGCGCGCCATCGCCTGGATCGAGAAGGATCTCGGCCCGCTGCTCGCCGGCGACGCCCGCGCCGTGGCGGGACCGGTGATCGTGCATACGCTGGCGTGAGGGCGCGCGCTATTGATGACCGGAGCGGCGACCACACACTTGGTCGGCATGCCCGGGCTTGACCCTGGCATCCACGTCTTTCTGCGTACGCGGAAGCGCGTGGATGGCCGGGTCAACCGCGGCCATGACGGAAGAGAGAGTGTGTGCCTCACAACTCCCTTGCATTCGAGAACGCAAAGCTCGACACCCGCCGCGTCGTCTCGTCCAGGATCAACGTGCGCGTGATCGGCGGCTCGGCGCGCTGGGCGCAGTTCTCGCGCTCGCAGAGGCGACAGTTGACGCCGATCGGGGTGCCCTCGGCCTTCTCCAGGTCCATGCCGGTGGCGTAGGTCAGGCGGGCGGCGTGGCGGATCTCGCAGCCGAGGCCGATGGCAAAGCGCGGCTGCGGCAGCGGATGCGGCGCCACGGGGCGGCGCACCATCTGCGCGATCGAGAAATAGCGCGTGCCGTCGGGCAGCTCGATCACCTGCTTGAGCAGGCGATCCGGCGTGTCGAAGGTCGAATGCACATTCCAGAGCGGACACGTGCCGCCGAATTTCGAGAACGGGAAGGTGCCGGAGGAGAAACGCTTGGAGACGTTGCCGGCATTGTCGACGCGCAAGAGGAAGAACGGAATGCCGCGCGCATTCGGTCGCTGCAGCGTGGTGAGGCGGTGGCAGACCTGCTCGAAGCCGGAATTGAAGCGCTGTGCCAGCACGTGGATGTCGTAGTTCAGCGCTTCGGCGGCCGCGAGGAACGCCGGGTAGGGCATCATCACGGCGGCCGCGAAGTAATTGCCGAGCGTGATCCGGAACAGCCGCCGCGGCGCATCGTCCAGCGGGCCGGCCCGGCCGATGATGGTCTCCAGCGCCTGCGCGCATTCCGCCAGGCCCAGCTGGAAGGCGAGCTGGAATGCGCGGCCGGGCGGATCGACCAGCTCCGAGATCAGCAGCTGCCGGCGGTGGCGGTCGAATCGGCGGAGCGTCTCGCGCATCACGTCGACCGGCATGATGCGGGTCTGGATCGAGTGCTTCTCGCGCAAGCGCGTTATTAGCGCGGCATACAGCCCTTCGGCGGGCTCGTTCAACTCGTCGCGCAGATTTTCCGCCGCCTGCTCCAGCTCCGGAAAATAGTTGCGGTTGGCCTCGATCAGCTCACGCACGCGCTCGACCGGATTGGCTTCAAAGCGCGTGCCGACGTCGCGGTCGGCCATCTGCGCCGCGGCCAGGGTCTCGCCCTGACGCGCCTCGGTATAGGCCGCGTAGAGCCGCTGCAGCGCATGGGTGACGCCGGGGCAGAGCTCGGCGAGGTCGCGCAGCTCCTGCTTGGGCACGTCGATCTGCCGGAACAGGGGATCGGAGAAGATCTCGTTCAGCTCGGCGAAGAAGCGGTCCTCGTCCGCGGTGGCGAGATCGCGCAGGTCAAGGTCATAGGTCTCGGCCAGCCGCAGCAGGATCTGCGCCGTGACCGGGCGCTGGTTGCGCTCGATCAGGTTGACATAGCTGGGCGAGATCCCGAGCCCCTCGGCGATCTGGGTCTGCGACAGCCCCAATTGCTGCCGGATTCGCCGGAAGCGCGGGCCGACGAAGAGTTTCTTGCCGGAATCGGCGGGCATGTCTCAGGCCTCCAGACTCAATCAAGGTCAGAACAGTTGACCTATTATTTACAAATTTTACAAAGTGACATGTATTACACGTTCAGATGTTACATGACATCACCAATAAAAAACAAGCCATCTGTACGAACTTTTCCTTTTCGCGTTTAGCTTCTGACACGCATCTCGCAATGCATTGTCAAGAATGTCGATGGCTGCGTCGCCATCGTCAGCGAAAGGATCAGGCACATGAATTACCAGCCCCGCGGTATCAGCACCCTCCAGGGTCCGTCCTCGTATCAGGACGAAGTCAAGGCGGCTCAGGCGCTCCTCGAGACCCAGCCGACCTGGAACGGCGTGTCGGCCGAGGCCGTCGCGCGCATGCGCCTGCAGAACCGTTTCAAGACCGGCCTCGACATCGCCCGCTACACCGCGGCCGTGATGCGCGCCGACATGGCCGCCTATGACAAGGATCCCACCAAGTACACCCAGTCGCTGGGCTGCTGGCACGGCTTCATCGCCCAGCAGAAGCTGATCTCGGTCAAGAAGCATTTCGGCGGCAAGACCGACCGCACCTACCTCTATCTCTCCGGCTGGATGATCGCGGCGCTGCGCTCCGAATTCGGTCCGCTGCCCGACCAGTCCATGCACGAGAAGACCGCGGTGCCGGCGCTGATCGAGGAGCTCTACACCTTCCTGCGTCAGGCCGATTCGCGCGAGCTCAACGACATCTTCCGTCTGCTCGACAAGGCGCGCAAGGAAGGCGACAAGAACCGCGAGAAGGAGCTGATCGAGAAGATCGACAACTTCCAGACCCACGTCGTCCCCGTCATCGCCGACATCGACGCCGGCTTCGGCAACGCGGAGGCGACCTATCTGCTCGCCAAGAAGATGATCGAGGCGGGCGCCTGCGCGCTGCAGATCGAGAACCAGGTCTCGGACGAGAAGCAGTGCGGCCATCAGGACGGCAAGGTCACGGTGCCGCATGACGTCTTCCTGGCGAAGATCCGTGCCTGCCGCCACGCCTTCCTCGAACTCGGCGTCGAAGACGGCATCGTCGTGACCCGCACCGACTCGCTCGGCGCCGGCCTGACGCAGCAGATCGCCGTCAGCCACAAGCCCGGCGACATCGGCGACCAGTACAACAGCTTCCTCGATTGCGAGGAAATCACCGCGGAGAACGCCAAGAACGGCGACGTCATCATCAACCGCAACGGCAAGCTGATGCGTCCGAAGCGGCTGCCCTCCAACCTCTACCAGTTCCGCCCCGGCACCGGTGCAGACCGCTGCGTGCTCGATTGCATCACCTCGCTGCAGAACGGCGCCGACCTGCTCTGGATCGAGACCGAGAAGCCGCATATCGAGCAGATCGCCAGCATGGTCGACCGCATCCGCAAGGTGGTGCCGAACGCCAAGCTCGCCTACAACAACTCGCCGTCGTTCAACTGGACCCTCAACTTCCGTTGGCAGGTCTACGACGCGATGAAGGAAGCGGGCCAGGACGTCAGCAAGTACAACCGTGCCGAGCTGATGAAGGTGGAGTACGACGACACGCCGCTGGCGAAGGAAGCCGACGAGCGCATCCGTACCTTCCAGGCGGATTCGGCCAAGCGCGCCGGCATCTTCCACCACCTGATCACGCTGCCGACCTATCACACGGCCGCGCTCTCGACCGACAATCTCGCCCGCGAGTATTTCGGCGAGCAGGGCATGCTGGGCTACGTCAAGAACGTCCAGCGCGCCGAGATCCGTCAGGGCATCGCCTGCGTGAAGCACCAGAACATGGCCGGCTCCGACATCGGCGACGACCACAAGGAGTACTTCGCGGGCGAAGCTGCGCTGAAGGCGGGCGGCGTCCACAACACGATGAACCAGTTCGGCTAACGGCGGATCGGACCGGTCTGGAAGCCAGGTTGGAGTCCAGGCCGGTCACGCACCTCAACAGGAGACTGACAATGACCAAAGGCAGCAATTTCTGGGTGATCGGCGGCGAGTTCGGTTCGATGAACTTCCACAAGCTCGTGGAAGGCTCGGCCCAGGTCAAAGGTCCGTTCAAGACCCGCAAGGAAGCCGAAGAGTGCTGGAAGGAAGTCTCGGAAGAAAGCCGTCACAAGGCCGGCGTCCGCTTCTCGATCGTGGAAGAGCCCTCGCGGGTCTCGGCCTGATCGCCCCGACTTAAGAAGACGTCCAAGGACGGATGGTCCCATCCAGGCCCTGCCTGGGTGGGATCGTCTGTTTTTGGCACAGGTGAAACGGCTGTGGGCGCCGTAAGTCTCTGGAATTGTAGGCCTTTGCGGAGGGTTTGGTTGCTGATAGGTTAATGGGGATAAGTCGAGGACGAGGCCGACAATGTCAGAGCCCGAGACCAGCGGGACCGATCCCGGCCAGCCGCGCCCGGTGCGACTGCGCGATGCGCTGCTGCGCGCGCGGATCGAGGCGGCCGACCGCACCGGCGTCGTGGTCGATTTGCGCGACGCCGAGGTGGCGCGGCTCGAGATCCTCAACGACGCGCTCGATCCCCTGTTCGCGCAGGTGCCCGACCAGATCGATCTGTTCGACCGCGGTATCAGCCAGGGCGATACGCCGCGGCTGTGGATCGACGTCGTCGCCCATATCGTGATGGGCCGCGACAAGCGGATGTACCGCTTCGTCCAGGACACCCGCTTCGGCCGCATCGTGCTCGCGGAATCGCACGACACCGCCGTGATCGTCGAGGCCGTCACCGACTATGTCGCGCGCCGCATGGTCGAGCGCGAGCGGGCGATGGTGGTCCAGCCCGAACCGCAAGCACCGACCGCCGCGCCGCCGCGCCGCTCGCGCCTGTGGCCATTCGTGTTCGGCTTCGTGCTCGGCGCTGCCGCGTTGTTCGGGGTGGCAGTGCTTGCGGTCTTGCGGAGCTGGTGAGGCTCTCTCCTTCGTCTTTGCGAGGAGCCCTTGCGACGAAGCAATCCAGATTGCCTCCGCGGAGAGATTCCTGGATTGCTTCGCTGCGCTCGCAATGACGACCGGGGTCTAGATCAACCGCACATGCTTGATCTGCCCGACCTGAAACCCCACCCCGAGGCTTCGCACCGTCTGCTCGCAGCGCCAGCCGGCATTGTCCTTCTCGATGGTGAACAGATTATACGCCGCCGCCGGATAACGTCCGTGCGCCAGCGCGGAGGCCGACGGCACGCCGAGCGCGGGAATGTTGCCGTTTGGACCCTCGAACCACATCGTCGAATGAATGTGGTCGTGCCCGTGCAGGACCAGCTCGACGCCGTGGCGCTTCAACAGTCCCAGCAATTCCGGCGCGTCCGTCATCCGCTTCGCCCGCGCGCTGGACTTCAGCGGATGATGCACCAGCAGCACGCGGAAGACGTCTTCCGCGGCGAGCCGCTCGAGCACCTCCGCAAGCGCGGTGAGCTGATCGCGCCCGAGCGTGCCGGTTGCCATCAGCGGCAGGGTCGGCACCGCCGTGGACAGGCTGATCAGGGCAAGCGGCCCGCGCCGGCGCACCGCAGGGAAGGCTGCGCCGCCGGGTGTGTCCGCGGCGATGTAGTGCAGGAACGTCTCGCCGAAGCGATGACGCGTCGCGCTGACATAGGCGTCGTGATTGCCGGGGATCGCGGTCACGCGGTCGGGCGGGCCGACGCTTTCGAGCCAGGCCAGCGCCGGTGCGAACTCCGCCTCCAGCGCCAGGTTGACGAGATCGCCCGTCACTGCGATGTGGTCGGGCGCTTGCGCCTTCATGTCGGCGACGAGCGCGTCGAGCACCTCGCGGCGCTGGTACTTGTGGCGGTTGCGCGTCCAGTTGACATAGCCGAACGCGCGCTTGCCCGCGAGCTCGATCAGCCGCGGCTTCGGCAAAGGCGCCAGATGCGGATCGGACAGGTGGGCGAGCGTGAAGGGAGCCAGCGTGGAGGGAGTCATGGCGCGCGAATGCCTCGCTATTGCTCCGCTGTAATGGCAAGGTCGCGCGCGCTGCGCAAGCAGGGCCTGAAACGGGGGGCGTCGAGGAGCCTGATGGGAGAACGTCTGAACCGAGCCCGACGGAAAGCCGAGCCGCTGCTGCGGCGGTTCTTCCACGTCTACTTCCTGCTCGTCCGCGGCATGACGCTCGGCGTCCGCGCCGTGGTGCTGGATGCCGACAATCGCGTCTTCCTGGTCAGGCATAGCTACGTCAGCGGCTGGTATTTGCCTGGCGGCGGCGTCGATTTCGGCGAGACCATGGAAGAGGCGTTGCGGCGCGAGCTCAAGGAGGAGGGCGACATCGATCTGACCGGCGAGACGATCCTGCACGGCGTCTTCCTCAACAGCCACGTCTCCCGCCGCGACCACGTCGCGGTCTACGTGGTCAGGCAGTTCAGGCAGGACCGCGTCCCTGAGCCCAACCGCGAGATCGTCGAATGCGGGTTCTTCGACAATGCCGCATTGCCCGAGGGCACCACGCCCGGCACGCGGCTGCGGATCGCCGAAGTGCTCGATGGCAGGCCCGTGATTGCGACGTGGCGCTGAGGGCGGCTTGTGCTAGTAACCCGCTCGACGCGCACGGCAGGCCACGCCGCTCGGGCGCGAGCCGACAAGCCTCGGAGTGCTGCCCTGATGACCACAACGCAACTTCGTATCGCGGTGCTGGTGCCCTGCTACAACGAGGAGGCCGCGGTCGCGACCGTCGTTGCCGATTTCCGCAAGGCGCTGCCCGCGGCGGAGATCTACGTCTACGACAACAATTCGCGCGACCGGACCGCCGCGGTCGCGCGCGAAGCCGGTGCGATCGTGCGCAGCGAGCGCCGGCAGGGCAAGGGCCACGTCGTGCGCCGCATGTTCGCGGACGTCGAGGCCGACGTCTATGTGCTGGTCGATGGCGATGCCACCTACGATGCGCCGAGCGCACCCATCATGATCGACAAGCTGCTCGACGAGCATCTCGACATGGTGGTCGGGCTTCGCGTCGATCAGGTCCAGGCTGCCTACCGGCTCGGCCACCGCACCGGCAACCGCATGCTGACGGGCTTCCTGTCCGACACCTTCGGCCACGCTTTCAAGGACCTCCTGTCCGGCTACCGGGTGTTCTCGCGCCGCTTCGTCAAATCCTTTCCCGTCCTCTCCGACGGCTTCGAGATCGAGACCGAGCTTGCGGTCTATGCGCTGGAATTGTCGCTGCCGGTTGCCGAGGTCGAGACGCCCTATTATGCGCGCCCCGAAGGCTCGTTCTCCAAGCTCAACACCTGGCGCGACGGCTTTCGCATCCTCGGCACCATGCTGAAGCTCTATCGCAGCGAGCGGCCGTTGCGCTTCTTCACGGTGATCGGAATCCTGCTGGCGCTGGCGTCGATCATCTTCGCGATTCCGATCGTGATCACCTTCATCGAAACCGGCCTCGTGCCGCGCCTGCCCACTGCCGTGCTGTCGATGGGCCTGATGATCATGGCCTTGCTGTCGGTGTCGTCAGGGCTCGTGCTCGATACGGTGACGCGAGGGCGGCGGGAGATGAAGATGCTGGCCTATCTGTCCCAGCCGGCGTCGAAACGGAACGCAGGTTGAGCCAGGCTTGCACTTCGCCCGCCGGGAGGTAAACGGGGCACCGCCGCCGCCCATGGACCTTCGCAGGCGCAAGTGCTACTCCGCGAATTGACATGAACGATCTCTCACTGACCATTCTTCCCGAAGCCGCCGGCGACGCTCAGGCGATCGAGCGGCTGCACGAACGCACCTTCGGCCCCGGCCGCTTCGTGCTGAGCGCCTACCGGATCCGCGAGCACGTCGACCATCTGCTCGAACTGTCCTTCACGGCCCGTATCGGCACGCTCCTGGTCGGCTCCGTCAGGCAATTGCCGATTCTGATCGGCCAAACGCCGGCACTGCTGCTCGGGCCGCTCACCGTCGAGCCGCCGTTCCGCGATCGCGGCATCGGCCGTCAGTTGATGGAGCGCGCGCTGAAGGACGCCAGGGAAAAAGGCCACCGCCTCGTGCTGCTGGTCGGCGACGAGCCCTATTACGGCCGCGTCGGCTTCAAGCAGGTCGCCAAGGGCCGCGTCACCATGCCCGGCCCGGTCGATGCCGCGCGCATCCTGGTGTTCGAGCTCGTCGACGGCGCCTTCGAGGGTGTGTCGGGCGCGGTCGGCCCGGACTGGAGCAAAGCGCGGACATAGGAGCGGCGCGCGTCGTTGGAAACGCCGTAGCCCGGATGGAGCGCAGCGCAATCCGGGAAGGTCTTCCGCAACGAGAGAACCCCGGATTACGCTACGCTCCATCCGGGCTACGACACTGCTCGTATCTCATCCGGCTAAGAGACCGTCGAGAAGACGCGCCGCTGCGCGCGTCATACTCCGTCATTGCGAGCGCAGCGAAGCAATCCAGAGTCTTTCCGCGGAGGCGGTCTGGATTGCTTCGTCGCAAGGGCTCCTCGCAATGACGGCGCGTGTCGTTACCTAGAACTTGAAGTTCGCGAACGCCCTGACGCCGATGCCGGGCAACAGCACCTGGTCCTTATTGAAGGAGACGGCATTGCGGATATTCTCGTTGAGCAGGTTGTTGCCGACGAGCCCGACATGCATCTCGCGCGCGCCGAACCAACGTTGATCGAGCTGCGTTTTGTAGCTGACCTCGGCCCTTAGCAGGTTGTAGCCGGGCGTCGGCGTCTCCGCGATCGGTGCGATGTCGTTTTGCGCGAACGCGTGCAGCAGGTTGATCCGGGCAAACCATTCGGCGTCGCGATAGTACACACCACCGCCCAGCCGCTGGGGCGGAATGCGTGGCACGTTAGTGCCGTCGTCGAAGGTCGCGCGCACGATGTCGTATTGACCCTCGATGCCCCAGATCCCGTTCCAGACCGGCATCACGTCGTACTGGAACTGGAATTCGCCGCCACGAAATGTCGCGTCGCGCTGCGAATAGACCGCCTGATTCAGTTCGAGGCCAGCGCCAAGCTGGCAAACGCCGTCCTCACACGTGTTGCCCGTCAGGCGGCGGTAGATAAAGCCGTTGAACTTGGTGTAGTAGCCGGTGATTTCGAAGCGAAGCGGACCTACCGCCCGTCGCAGTCCCGCCTCGACCGACTTGGCGGTCTCGATGCCGAGATTGGGATTGCCTATGTCGAAAGTGGTGGTGGCATCGTGGCCGCCGCGCGAGAACAATTCCGCCGGTTTCGGCGCGCGTTCGACATATTGGCCGGTGATGCTGGCGACCAGATCCCAAGGAAGGCTGTGGATCAGGCCGATGCTCCCGCTCAGCGGCGTGAAGTTGCGGTTGACCGCCGTTGCGGGGCCGATCGCGGCCGGATCGACGGCGAGGTCGAACACATCGGGGACGAAGGCCGGCGCCGTGCCGCTCAACCTTGCACTCTCGACGCGCCCGGCGATCTGAGCCTTGGTGGCTTCGCTGAACTTGAACTCGTTGAAGATGTACCCGGCGACCTTTGTATTCTTGTTCGGATCGAACAGTCCGTTGACCGGGCTGCCTGGATCGTCCGGGCTCGGCGCGGTCAGCTTCTGGTGCGACGCCTGAACGCCCACAGCGGTGGTCAGTGCAGCAAAGCGGACGTCGAACGGCGCAAGCTGCACCTCGACGCGGCCTTCCTGTTCCTTGTTGGTGAAGGTTTGTCTCACGCCGAGGGAGCCGAGGTCAGCGGAGTCGGCGAGCCCGACCTCATCGTGCTTATAGTCGGTGGCGCTGGCCCAGAACCGGATCGCATCGATCGCCGCCGCATCCGGCCGATACTCGCCTTTTGTCGTGAACTTCGTTTGTCGTCCGTCGATCCGCGTCAGGAACTCGCTGCCCTCGATACCGGGAATGTGATAGAGCGCGTTGTGCTGCGTGATCGCCGCGCCCACGTAGCCGCCGTCGAAGATGTAGGAGCCGCCGACAGATCCGCCGTAGGCCTGCGATGCCGAATTCGGCTGGCGTCCGTTGAACGGCAGCGTCGGGTCGGTCAAGAACGGATAGCTCGGGATGTTGTAGTCGCCGGCCTTGCGGCCAAAGGCATCGGCGTGGAAGGCAAAGTTGCCGCCGCCGGCATCGAGCAGCACGGCACCTTCGGTCCCGCGATCGACCGAAGTTACGGCCGTCCGCGTTTCCGCGGTGATGCAGCCCGGCGATCCCACGTTTGCCAGCGGCGCCTTGGTCGGGAGTCCGTAAGTCGGAAAGGGCGCCGTGCAGGACGGCAAGGCATCCGGAATTCGATTGTTGGTTGCGCTGACCACGCCACCGATCGCGGTGGAGCCGTAGCGCAGCGTCGCCGGTCCGCGGATGACCTCGACCTGGGTGGCTGCCAGCGGATCAATCGGCACGAAGTGATCCTCGCCGAGATCGGACGCGCCGTTGCTGCCTGTTCCGTTCTCGATAATGCCGACCCGGTTGGTGTCGAGCCCGCGAATGATCGGGCGGCTGGATGCGCCGGGTGCGTATTCAGAGCCGGTGATGCCGGGCTTGGAGAACAGGAGATCGCCGAGCGTGCCGCCGCCGTTGCGCCGAATCTCCTCGTTCGGCACCACGGTGACGGTCGCGAATTGATCGGTCACAACAGGCAGCACGCCTTGCTGAGGCGCGGCGGGCACGGGAGCTGCCGGTGCCGCTTCAGCCGTCTGCTCGCGGCTGCGCACCCGCGCGGTCCGCGTGCCGCGGCCTGCGTTGCGGGTCGGCACCACTGCTCTGCGTACGATCGGGCTCGGCGCCGTTACGGTGATGGCGGGGAGCTCGGTCGACGATTTGTCTTGTGCCGGCTGTTGTGCCGGTCGTTGTGCCGAGTCTTGGGCGAACGCGGATGTAGCGGCGGCGCCGAGCAGGAGCAGGCTTGCTCCGCCAAGGCGCTGCGCGCGTCGCAATTGAAATGACATGGTCCTGATTCCACTCAGGCGCCGTCCGGATGATGCTCTGCTGATCGGAGGCGGCCTGCCGTCGCGACGCGACGGAATTCGACTTCAACTTCTCCCAGGCACTTGCCGATGTGCGGCGAGGCTGGGTGTGATCAAGCGTTGGAGTCAGGACGCAGGAGGGGCGCGCGGCTGGAACGCCGTGCGGGCCGATGTCAGATGAGCGAACTCGGCGTCGAGGCTGCGCCGGAGCAGCTCGATCGCCTGCGGCAGCAACAGCACGGGCGGCGTCGCCGACACGATCGTGCCCGCCATCGCAATGATGGCGCAGATGGCGCAACTCTCGTCGCGCGAATGCTCGCGGTCGGGACTTGAGGGCGATTGCTTCTCGACGGCGGCGCCGTCGGTTGCTGCAACGTCCTTGGCGCCGCCTTCGATGTGCTGGACCGATGATTGAGCAAAAGGCGCGGCCTGCGCGAACCAATGGCTGTGGCCGAACGTCAGCGCGAGCTGCACCAGCATCGCGAACAACGCGAGCCGGGCGCCGTGCCTGCTATTCGACCGGAACCACTTCATCTGGAAAACGCCACCCCCACACCGAGGCGACAATCCCAGGACGCCGCGATGTTATAGTATAACATCGCCCGACCGGTTCACCGATGTCAACGGCGGGGGGATCGGCGCATGCAAGCCGCCAAGCCGATGTGTCGTTCGGGCAACTACCGCCCCTCGCGCACCCAGGTCGCCGCAAATGCGCCGAGCAGCAGCAGCAGGCCGATCAGGCCGGAGAAGATCGGCAGCACGCCGACGCCCTTGACCACGCTGGCATCGCGCATCCGCACACCCATCCACCCGTCGCCGTGGAACATGCCGACCGAGCGCACCGGCAGGATGCGCGGCAGCTCGACGCTCGAGCTAGTAGCCACGCGCACGGCATCGCCGCCCGTCGCCTGTGTCAGCGGCTTCAACGTATCGACCGTGGAGGTGACTTCCGAAAATTCCTTCGGATTGGTCGGGCCGACATTGATCAGCGCTTTCAGCGTGCCGTCGGTCGCCTGCCACAGGCCGAGCTCGCTCGCCGGCAGGCTGGCGCGCCACTCGCCGGGATCGCCGGCGCTCAGCGTCAGATCCTGCGACACGCCCGACGGCGATGTCACGCTGACGGGCTGGACGCTGTCCGCCATGGTCTGACGCACCACGACGAGGTCCTTGCCCTGCACCTGGAGGCGCAATGCCTCCTCGTCGAGATCAGGCTGCTTCATCAGCCAGTGCGACATCCGCCGCAGCAGGTCGAGATGCGGACCGCCGCCCTCATAGCCGCGCGCCCACAGCCAGATGTGGTCGGACAGCAGGAGCGCGACGCGGCCCTCGCCGAAGCGCGACAGGAACAGCAGCGGCTTGCCGTCGACGCCGGTCATGACGGGCGGGTTGACCGCATTGCGGGTATCGACGGTGCGGAAGAACCGGCTCCAGCGCGGCGGCTCGCTGGCGGAGCCTTCCAGCCCGCGCGTGACGGGGTGGCGTTTGCCGAGGTCGGACAGATGCGCATAGAACGGCTTCTCGGTGACGCCGACGGGTTCGGCCGGCAGCACCGAATCGAGCGGCGTGCGCCAGATGCTGCTGTTAGAGGCATAGTCGGGGCCGGCCGAGACCAGCACGGCGCCGCCTGCACGCACGTAACGCGCCATGTTCTCGAAATAGGGGATCGGCAGCACGCCCTGGCGGGCATAGCGGTCGAAGATGATCAACTGGAATTCGTTGATCTTCTGCTGGAACAGCTCGCGGGTCGGAAACGCGATCAGCGACAATTCGTTGATCGGCGTGCCGTCCTGCTTCTCCGGCGGGCGCAGAATGGTGAAATGCACGAGGTCGACGCTGGCGTCGGACTTGAGCAGGTTGCGCCAGGTGCGCTCGCCCGAATGCGGCTCGCCCGAGACCAGCAGCACGCGCAGCTTGTCGCGCACGCCGTCGATGGCGACGACGGCGCGATTGTTCACCGGCGTCAATTCGCGTTCGAGCGGCGAGGCCTCGATCTCGACGATGTTCGGCCCGGCATGCTTGATGTCGACGTCGACGCTCGCGGCCTGGCCGCTGGAGAGCGTGCGCTCGTTGATGACCTCGCCGTCGCGGCGGACGATGACCCTGGCGCGCTCGCCGGTGACACCCTGGTCGTCGAGGCGATAGGAGATGGTCTGGCTCTGCCCGACGATACCGAAGCGCGGCGCGGCGGTGATCGCGATGCGGCGGTCGCGCTCGTCCTTCTGGCCCGTGACCAGCGCGTGCACCGGCGCCTGGAAGCCGAGCGCGGCGGCGTTCGCGGGAATGTCGTGGACGCGGCCGTCGGTGATCAGGAACGCGCCGGCGACGCGGTCGACCGGGACGTCCGCCAAGGCCGAGGCCAGCGCGCCGAACAGCTTGGTGCCGTCGGTCTCGCCGTCGGCCTGTCCGGCTTCGACGACACGGACCTCGAGGCCCTTGATCTTCTTCAGGCTGTCGACCAGCGCCTCCTGCGCTTGCGCAGCTTCGCGATTGCGGTTGCCGAAGTTCTGGCTCGGGCTCTTGTCGACGACAACAGCGGCGACCGAGGTGAGCGGATCGCGGTCCTCGCGGGTGAAGGAGGGATTGGAAAGCGCCAGCAGGAACAGCGCCAGCGCGGCCACCCGCACCGCGGCGCCGCGCGCGCGCGCCAGCAGCAGCACGAGCGCGACAATGACGATCGCGGCGAGCGCGAGCCACAGCACGATGGTAGGAACAAGCGGTGTGAACGCGATGCCGTAGTTCATGTCGATCCTATTGCCCCAGCCGTTCGATCAGCGCCGGAGCGTGGACCTGGTCGGCCTTGTAGTTGCCGGTCAGCGTGTACATCACGATGTTGGCGCCGGCGCGGTAGGCGAATTCGCGCTGGCGGGGGTCGCCGCCGGTCACCGGCAGCATGGCCTGTCCGTCGGGCCGCACCGCCCAGGCGCCGGCCAGGTCGTTCGAGGTGATGATGATCGGCGAGACGCCGTCGCCGCCGCGCGCCGGCCGCTGCGCGCTCTCATCGTCGTCTTCGCGCGGCAAGGTCTCGACCCAGGTCTGGCCGGCGGTGAAGCGGCCGGGGAAGTCGCGCAGCAGATAAAAGGTCTTGGTCAGCACGTGCTCGCGCGGCACCGGCTCGAGCTCGGGCACGTCGAGCGAGGACAGGATCTCGCGCAGCGTCTGCATCGCCGGCGTCTGCGCCGCGCCGTTGGCGCCGGGCGGCGCCTCGATCGCGTCGCGGGTGTCGAACAGCACGGTGCCGCCCTGCTTCATGTAGACGTCGATCTTGTTGATGGCGTCCTGCGGCGGCTTCGGCGCGCCCGGCACGATCGGCCAGTAGATCAGCGGGAAGAACGCGAGCTCGTCGCGCGCGGGATCGACGCCGACGGGATCACCGGCCTCGAGCGCCGTGCGCTGGGCCAGGAACAGCGTCAGCCCGTTCATTCCCGCCTTGACGATGGAATCGACATCCGCATTGCCCGTGACGACATAGGCGAGGCGGGTCTGCGACACCGACTTCATCGCGAACTCGTCCGTGACGCCGTCGGCGCGCGACGGCGCCGGCGAGAGCGCCGCGAATCCCGCGAGCAGGGCGAGCACGATCATCGCGGGCGCGGCGCGGCGGCGCAGCAGCGCGGCAATGCCGCCGCCGAGCACCGCGATGATGATGGCGTCGATCAGGAACAGCGCGAGCGCCGTCGACAGCAGCCAGCCGCGCAAATCGCGCGGCTCGGCATTGGTGTAGGTGGCGTGCCGGGCGCGCAGGCTCGCGGTGTTCAGGGCGGCGATGCGGTCGGCGCTGGCAAGCGTGTTCACGGCGAGCGGTCCTTCTGCCGGGCCGTAGAAGCCGGGCGGATGATCTGATGTGGCGCGGTCGCGGTAATCCGCAGGAAGCGGCTTGGCCGTCGCGGGCGGCGGACCAAACGCGCCAAATCCGTCGAGGATGTGCAGCGGCGCCACGGTCTCAGTGGTCGCTTCGCCGGCAACGCCAGCGCCGGGCTTCGCGGTGTAGCCGGACATGTCGACCACCCGCCGCAGCATTTCGACGAAGGTGCCCGACATCGGTAAGTCAGACCAGCGCATGTCGGCGCTGACGTGGAACAGGCTGACGAGGCCCTTGCCGCGATGTTCGCCGGTGACGAGTGGCGTGCCGTCTTCCAGCGAGGCCCAGCTCTTGGTGGCGAGCACGGCGTCGGGCTCGGCCAGCACCTGCCGGCTCACGGTGACGTCCTTGGGCACCGCGACGCCGGCGAACGGGCCATCGACGGCGAAGGAGGCGAGACGCTGCGGCTTCTCCCAGGTCAGGCTGCCGCCGAGCGTGCGGCCGCCCTTGCGCAGCTTGACCGGCACGAGGTCGTCCTCCGCCTGTGCCAGCCGGGGCCCAGCGAACCGCACCAGCACGCCGCCCTGGTCGACCCAGGCATTGAGGCGTTCGCGCAGCTCGGGGGCGATGGTGCCGACATCGGCGAGGATGATCATCGGCAGCTTCTGGTCGAGGAACTGCGTGATGCCCTGCTGAGGCGAGCCTTTGTCGGCGAGCCGGACGTCGGCGAACGGCGCCAGCGCGCGGGTGAGATAGAAGGTCGGCGCCAGCAGTGGCTGCGCGGTCTCGCTGGTCGCGCCCGAGATGATGCCGATGGCGCGGCGGCGCCAGCGCTTGTCGAGCAGCTGCACCGCGCCGGCCGAGCGCTCGCCGGAGATTTCGAGCCGCGTGATGTCGTTGCGCAGCTCGACCGGCAGGTCGAACGCCGCCTCGGTTTCCTTGTCCTGCGGGCCGAACGAATAGCGCGCTTCGCCGATCGGCGACGCCTTCTGGTCCAGCGCGCGTACCGTGCCGACCGCAATCCCGCTGTCGGTGCGCAGCACCTTCACCGTCATCTTCGCTGCGGCGTTCTCGGCGGCGACCAGGGCCAGCGGCGAGGAGGTGCCGCCTGCGAACACGGTCAGGCTGCGGTCGCCGATGGTCTTGCCGAGGCCGGCCACGAAGTCCTCGCCGCGGCCGGTGTCGACGCCGTCCGAGAGCCAGGCGATCTCGCAGTCGCCGGTGACCTTGAGGAAACGGTCGACCGCGGCCAGCGTCTCGACGCGATCGATCGAATAGGGCTTTGGCGCCAGCTGCCGCAGCGCGACGCGCGCCGCACCCGCCGGCATCAGCGTGATGTCGCGGTTCGGCTCGGACAGCGGCACCAGCGCGATGCCGCGGCCGTCATTGTCGGCATTGGCGATAAGCTCATCGGCGGTCCTGATCCTGACGTCCCAGTGCGATGCGGCGCTCCAGCCGTCGTCGAACATGATCATCAGCGGCGCCTTGCTCCCGGCGACGCCCGTTTGCGGATTCCAGATCGGGCCGGCGGCGGCGAAGATCACCAGCGCGGCGGCGAGCAGGCGAAGCGCGGTCAGCCACCACGGCGTCCGTGAGGGCGTCTCTTCGCGCGGCGTGATGTCGAACAACAGCCGCGTCGGCGGAAACTCGATGCGGCGCGGCCGCGGCGGCATCACGCGCAGGAGCCACCACAGCACGGGCAGGCTGACGAGGCCGATCAGGAGCAGCGGTTGCGTGAAGGCGAGCGGCAATCCCATCATGCGGCCGGCCCCGCCTTGATCGTCGTGGTGCGGGCGCCCGACTTGCTCACCTGCATGCCGGCATGCAGGAACAGCAAGAGCTCGGCGGCGGAGCGGTCGGTCGCGTGCGTCGTGAACAGCCAGTCGAGCTTGTTGGTCTCGGCACGGATCTGGTCGCGGTGCAGCGCAAGCCGCGCGGTGTAGTCCTGCGCCCAGCTCTCGGCGCGGCCGGCGGTGATCACGCCGAAGCCTTCGGGCTCGACGAACTCGACGCGGCCGGAATAGGGGAACGATTCCTCGGCGGGATCGACCACCTGCACCATCGTGCCGTGCGCGCCGGAGCTGGACAGCCCGGCGAGCGTCGTCCTGATCTCGGCGATCGGCGACCAGAAATCCGACAGCACGATGATCTCGGCCAGCGCGGCCGGAACGAAGGATGGCGGCAGGCTCAGTCGGTCTGCATCGTCATGCAGCATCGCCTGCGCCATCCTGTCGATGACGCTGCGGCTTGCGGTCGGCGCCATCAGCCCGGGAATGCCGACGCGCTCGCCGCCGGCGACGAGCAGCTCGGCCAGTGCGAAGGCGACGATCAGCGTCCGCTCGAGCTTGGACTCGCGCGCGGTCTTCGAGGCGAACGCCATCGAGGGCGAGCGGTCCGGCCAGATCCAGACCGTGTGCGAGGCTTCCCATTCCAGCTCGCGCACGTAGAGATGGTCGTCGCGCGCCGAGCGGCGCCAGTCGACGTTCTGCGACGGTTCGCCCGAGACGAAGCGGCGGTACTGCCAGAAGTTTTCGCCCGAGCCGGCGCGGCGCCGTCCATGCAGGCCGTGGATGACGTTGGCGGCGATGCGGCGGGCCTCGAGCACCAGGCGCGGCAACGAAGCGGCGAGCGTGCGGCTTTCGCCATCGGCACGTCGGATCGCCAATATCTCCTTCGCTGCCCGCCCGTTCTCCGCTGCCATCAACCGATCCGTGTCTTCAATTGCCGGATCACGTCCGGAATCGTGCGGCCTTCGGCGCGCGCCTGGAACGTCAACGCCATGCGGTGCTTCAGCACGGGCTCGGCAAGGTCGAGCACGTCGTCGATCGAGGGCGCCAGGCGCCCGTCGATCAGCGCACGCGCGCGTACCGCCAGCATCAGGGATTGGCTGGCGCGCGGGCCGGGACCCCAGGCAATGAACTTGCCGGCTTCGCCGGAGTCCGGACCCGGGCGGGCCGAGCGCACCAGCGAGAGAATTGCTTCCACCACGGAATCGCCGACCGGCAGGCGCCGGATCAGGCGCTGCGCGGTGATCAGCGCATCGGGCGTCATCGCGCCCTTGGCCAGCGTCTCCTCCGCGCCCGTGGTTTCAAACAGGATGCGGCGCTCGGCATCGCGGTCGGGATAGTCGACGTCGATCTCCATCAGGAAGCGGTCGAGCTGGGCTTCGGGCAGCGGATAGGTGCCTTCCTGCTCCAGCGGGTTCTGCGTCGCGAGCACGTGGAAGGGTTTCGGCAGATCGTGACGCGCGCCGGCGACGGTGATGTGCTGCTCCTGCATCGCTTGCAACAACGCCGATTGCGTGCGCGGTGAGGCGCGGTTGATCTCGTCGGCCATCAGGAGCTGCGCGAACACGGGACCGGCAATGAAGCGGAAGGCGCGCCTTCCCGCGGTGCTCTCGTCCAGCACTTCGGCGCCGAGGATGTCCGAGGGCATCAAATCGGGCGTGAACTGGATGCGCTTGGCGTCGAGACCGAGCGTGACGCCGAGCGTCTCGACCAGCTTGGTCTTGGCAAGGCCCGGCACGCCGATCAGGAGCGCATGGCCGCCGGAGAGGATGGTGACCAGCGTGTTCTCGATCACGCGATCCTGGCCGAAGATGACCGAAGCGATCGCGTCCTTGGCCGCGCGAACCTGGCTCGACACCTGCTCGGCCGAACGGACGATCCCGTCCTCGAGTTTCTCGACACTCTCCGCCATTCGCTTGCTCCTTCAGCCTGTGCAACGCGGCTTGCTTGCATCGTCAGCCTGTCACGTCAGGTCATCACGCCAGATCATGGGCCCCATGCTAGACTTGCAGGAAAGCCATGTATTCGTTGAATTAACCTATCCCCACCTTATCGGCTTCGGGGTATGTACGGCATCACGAAGTGGCGACCTCCACACCGGGCTATTCCGGATGGAACCGCGCACCTAAGTACAACGTAGACCTGCACCAATCGTGCCAATCACAAAGTCAGGGCAAACCATGGCGAACCAAGGGCAGAGCGCCGATCGGGGTCTCGAGGGACTGACTGCCGCCGCCAAAAGCGCTGCCAATGCCGAAGGCGCCAAGAAGGGCCTGCCTCCGGTGCATCTGTGGAATCCGCCGTTTTGCGGCGATCTCGACATCCGAATCGCCTCCGATGGTACTTGGTTCTACATGGGGACGCCAATCGGGCGTCCCGCCCTGGTGCGGCTGTTTTCGACCATTCTCAAGCGCGAGGGCGACAAGCATTTCTTGGTCACGCCGGTGGAGAAGGTCGGTATCCGCGTCGACGATGCGCCGTTCATGGCGGTCGAGATGCAGAAGGACGGCGAGGGCAGCCATCGCGTGCTGCACTTCCGCACCAATGTCGACGACTGGGTCACCTGCGACGCGGCGCACCGGCTGCGCTTCGAGCAGGCTAGGGATGGCGGGCTGACGCCCTATCTGCACGTCCGCGCGGACCTCTGGGCCAAGGTGACGCGCGCGCTCTATTACGATCTGGTTGACATGGGCGAGGAGCGGATGGTCGATGGCCAGCCGATGTTCGGTGTCGAGTCGGCCGGCGAGTTCTTCGCCATGGCCGATGCGGAGCAGGTGAGGGCGGCGCTTTGAATTTGAACAACCCTATCCTGACGAACGAGCCGGTCGCGCTTGGCGCTGCGGATTTCTTCGCCCGCTCCAAGGCGAGGCTCGGCTTCGACGTGCCGCCCGGCCTCTATGATCCCAACATCATCCCCGCCTCGGGCGATCCCGGCACCGACAAGATGCTCGAGATCATCGCGCGCGAGCAGCCGGTGCGTCCCGCAGCGGTCCTGATCGCGGTGGTCGACCATCCCGAGCCCACCATCCTGCTGACGCAGCGCTCGGCGCATCTCAACGACCATGCCGGCCAGATCGCCTTTCCCGGCGGCAAGATCGACGCGATCGATGCCTCGCCGCTCGATGCGGCGCTGCGCGAGGCCGAGGAGGAGGTCGGGCTGGCACGCGACTTCGTCGAGCCGCTCGGCTATCTCGATCTCTACGGCACCGCTTTCGGCTTCCGCATCCTGCCGACGGTTGCCAGGGTCAGGCCGGGCTTTTCGCTCAGCATCAACCATTCCGAGGTTGATGATGCCTTCGAGGTGCCGCTATCCTTCCTGATGAATCCGGTGAACCACCAGGTGCACAGCAAGGAATTCCGCGGCACGCCGCGGTCCTACTACGCGATGCCGTTCGCGGAACGCTACATCTGGGGGGCGACGGCGGGCATGCTGCGTGTGCTGTATGAGCGGATCTATTCGTCATGATCCGGACGGTTCTGACCGAGATCGGAATCTTCCTCATCCCCTTTGCCGTCTATGCGCTGTTCCTGGCGGCGACGCGGTCCGGTGTGTTCGCACGCTCCTCATGGCCGGTCGCGATCGTCGCGCGTCTTGCGCTGGTGGCGATCGTGCTGGTCATCGCCGGCCTCATCGGCTTGGCGGAGTTCTCCGGCGCGCCGCCGGATTCGACCTACGTCCCCGCCCATATCGAGGACGGCAAGCTCGTGCCGGGCACGGAAAAGTAGGGGCGGGTCCATGAGCGCGGAGCCTTTACTCGCCGATGCGCCCTGGCTGACCGCAGGCGGCACCGCGCGCGTCCTGGCGCTGCTCGGCACCCATGGCGAGGAGGCGCGGGTGGTCGGCGGCGCCGTGCGCAACGCGCTGCTCGGCCTTGCGCCGGGTGACATCGACATCGCGACCACGGCGCTGCCCGACGAGGTGATACGGCGGGCCAAGGCTGCCGGCATCAAGAGCGTGCCGACCGGCATCGACCACGGCACGGTCACGCTGGTGATCGATGCCCACCCCTATGAAGTCACGACGCTGCGCGAGGACACCGAGACCTTCGGCCGCAAGGCCAAGGTCGCGTTCGGCCGCGACTGGGTGAAGGATGCCGAGCGGCGCGACTTCACCATGAACGGCCTGTCGGTCGATGCACGCGGTGTGGTTTACGATTATGTCGGCGGCATCAACGACGCCAAGGCGCGGCGCGTGCGCTTCATCGGCGATCCCGACCAGCGCATCGCCGAGGATTACTTACGCATCCTGCGCTTCTTCCGCATCCATGCCGCCTTCGGCGCCGGCGATCCCGACCCGGACGGCTATCTCGCCTGCATCCGCCGACGCGCGGGCCTGGCCAGCCTGTCGGCCGAGCGGGTGCGCATGGAGATGCTCAAGCTGCTGGTCGCCGGCGGTGCGGCTGCGGCCGCGCGGGCCATGGCCGAGGGCGGATTGCTGCAAACGCTGATCGGCGGCGTCGTCTATACGGGTCCCCTGGACACGATGATCGCGATCGAGCGCGAACTCGGCCTCAGGCCCAGCAGCACGCGGCGCCTGGCCGCGCTCTCGGTCGCCGTCACCGAAGACGCCAAGCGCCTCGCCGTGCGCCTGCGGCTCTCCAATGCCGAGGCCAAGGCGCTGGATTCGATGGGGCACCGCTGGTGGCGCCTCGCCACCAAGGACGAAGCCAATGCACGGCGCTTGCTGTACCGGCTCGGGCCCGAGAGCTATCACGATCGCGTATTGCTTGGCTGGGCACGCAACGGCGGCGACGTCACCTCGATACGCTGGCGCGCGCTTGCCGAGCTGCCGCAGCGCTGGACCGCGCCGAAATTTCCGCTGAAGGCCGCCGACTTCATCGCCCGCGGTCTCGCCGAAGGACCTGCGCTCGGCCATGTGTTGGCGCTCGCTGAAGACGCTTGGCTCGCAGCGGATTTCCCGCTGGAAGAAGCCGCGCTCGCTACGCTCGCCGATCAAGCCGTGGCCCGCATCAGAGGCGACCAGAAAGATTGACCATCGTCTCGGGCTTCGCCGATATCTAGCTTCTGCAGCTTCTGCTTCGGTATGGCCGTGCCCGGCGTTCTTCGCCAAGGCCTTCGTCGATGCCGGTGCACATCCGCACCGCGATCCTCGATGCCGCCGTGATCACCGGCGGGCTGGTGATGATCTCGGCAGCGGCGAGGCAGCTCGTGGTCTAACGACGCCGGCTGAAATGGCGTTCTTGGCGTCTGAGGAGCATCTGATGTCGCGAAAATCTGGGCGGCGTCGCGTCAGGCGAACTTCGCGCGCACAAACCGTGTTCCGCAGTTCCACGCTGTGTCGCCGACGCTACAGCAATATTGCGAGACCACCTCTATACCTTGGCTCAAGCGGTGCCGCCTTGTCACGCGCACAGCGTTCGAGGGAAGTCATGAAATCCATTGTCTCCAAATCCATCGTCTCTGCTGCCCTTCTGGCCTCGGCTGTGTGTCTCTCCCACGCCGCCTCCGCGGCCGATCTTGCCAGGGCCTACACCAAGGCGCCGCCCGCGCCGGTCGCATTCAGCTGGACCGGTTTTTACGCCGGCGTGCATGGCGGTTATGGCTGGAGCGATCCGACGGCGACCTTCGATCCCGGCGCGCTCGCAACCGGGACGGTGCCCGGCTATGTCGTCACGGGTGGCACTGGGCCGTTCACCCTGGATGTGAGCCCCAAGGGCGGATTCGGCGGCGGCCAAATCGGCTATAACTGGCAGTCCGGCACGTTCGTGTATGGTCTGGAAGCGGATGTCAGCGGCGCTGCCATCAGGGAAACGGCGAGCCGTCCCTTCAGCGTCACCGGAACGATCGGCGGCGACAATGGCGCCTTCACCGGCGTATTCAATCTCAAGCAGGAAATCGACGTCTTCGGCACGATCCGCGGACGTCTCGGATACGCGGCGAACAATGTGCTGATCTACGGTACCGGTGGCTTCGCCTGGGGCCACGTCAAGAACAGCATCTTCACCTCCAATCTCGCCACGCCGAATATCGCCAATTTCAACGGCTTCTTCCCGGCCCTGACGCGAAGCGCGTCATCGTCCGACGTCCAGGTCGGCTTCTCCGCGGGTGGCGGCATTGAATGGGCTTTCGACCCGCGCTGGACGTTCAAGGCCGAGTACATCTACATCAATCTCGGAAAGTCGAACGGCAATGCTCTTGCATTCCCCGGAGCGTCCTTCACGGACACCGAGGTTCAGCTTCATACAGCCAAGGGCGGCATCAACTATCGGTTCTGATCTGACCGACATCAGCTCGTAGGGATGGGTTTCGCCGTTGCGAAACCCATCCTTGCGCCACTCCTGGCGTCGCAGCAGTCTCGTATTGTGATTCAGCTCGTGCTAACCGGCGCAGCTCGTCTTGCAAACGCGGACCAGACTGCTGCTTGTCCAGGGAGACGCCATGAAAGCACCCGCAAATCTCGCCGAGAAGCTCGCAACCTTTACTGATCGCTTCTCCCCGCGCACGGTGGCGACCTATAACGACAACGACATCATGGTGGCCAAGCTTGAGGGGCCGTTTCATTGGCACAAGCACGAGGACACGGACGACTTCTTTCTCGTGCTCAGCGGGACGCTCGACATCGAGCTGCGGGACCGCACGGTCACCCTCAACCCCGGCGAGGTTTTTGTCGTGCCGAAGGGCGTTGAGCACCGGCCGGTGGCGCGTGGGGAAGTGCACATCCTCTTGATCGAACCGACGGGGACGCCGAATTCCGGAGACAAGGCCACGGCGGCGCCTCGTATCCTCGTCTGATCAACCCGCGCCCGTCATCGGGGCCGCGGTGAGGCCCTCGACGCACAGCGCCTTCACCGTCGAGCCATTGGCGGCGAGCTTCGCTTGCGAAATCCATCGCTTGCGCTTCTGCGACATCCAGCGATGTCCGCTATCGCCCTGTGGTTGACAGGGAAGCGGACATCGGGCGCGCCGGAGCCGAACTCGGCTCGCACGAGAAATGCAGTCCGAGAAGTGCCTACTCCTCGTCATCATCTTCGTCTTCTCGTCCTCGTCGTCTTCTTCCACCTGCACGAGCACGGCGAGCGGCAGCGTCTCGCGGAACAGGTCGCCTTCCATGCCCATCCACAGGCACAGCGCCTCGTTCTCCTTCACCTCCGCGACGGTCAGCGGCTGACCGCCGGATTTCAGCATCACGACATCGCCGGCCTTCAGATCCATGGATTGTCCTTTCGGGTTGATCGACGCGGCCGACGCTAACAGGCCGTCATGACAGGCCGATCACGCCGGCTGCCGGCGCCGGAAGGTGTCTCCGCGCTACGACTCAGCTGCGCTCGCTCGTGACCGGCTGGTTCGGCAGGCACTGGTTGCTGAAATAGCCGATGGCATCGCGCGCGAGCGGAACATGGCAGAAGAAGCCGGTGGGGCGGTATCGCACCCTGATGCGATCCAGCTGCGCCATGGTCAGCGTCATGAACGCGTCCAGCCGGCGGGCCTGAAGCTGTAGCCTGTGCTCATTGCTGTCGCGTGGTTTGTCGAGCTTGCGATCGTTCGGCACGTCGTTGCCGGAGGCCGGAGCTTGCAACGCATTCGGTCCGCCGCGGAGCACCTCGAAGCAATGGTGCATCACCAGGACGTGGTGCTTGGCGCTCCACCAGTTGATGGTCACGACCTTCTGCAACGCATCGATCTCGCCATCCGCCCGCCTGGCACAGAGGTTGACGTAGGATTTGAGCCCATTGGCCGTCGGGTCGTTGCACAATTCGTCGCTGGGGCGTCCGGGATCGGCGCCATTGAAGATCGCACCCTTGAACTGCGGAAGGTTGGCGTCGGAATCGCAATCGAAATTGTACTTGGTGAGCAGCGTTGCCGTCAGGGGATCCTGGTCGAGCGTGTGCTCTGCGGCCGGGTCGCGCCCGAGGTCGCTGGGCCAGTCGATGTAGATCTCCGCCTTGCGCGCGAAGATGGCGCCGTTCCGCCGCAGCGACGTGCGCGCCTTCCAATAGTCCGAGAACGAGCCGAATGTCTTGGAGTCCACCGGAATGAAAGCGGGGCTTGCCTGCGCCTTCAGCGAGCCGAACTGCTCGCGCAGCATGGTCTCCTGCTGGATCTGCACGTCGGCGAAGGCGTCCGAGATCTCGAGGAAGGTGTCGGTCGCCTTCTGCATGTCCGCCTTGGCCTGCTCGCCGACCTTCTGTTCATAGGAATTCAGGTACTGGAAATATCCGCCCAGGAAGCCGGTCAGCAGGGTCACGGCCGTCAGTCCCTTGGTGACCGAGAGGCGGCTGTCCCAGGATTGAATTCTCTGCCAGATACCCGCCGCCTTCACCGGGGATCGCGTGCGCGCTGCCTGCTTCGGAAGGTCCTGCTCCATTGTCGCCTCCAACTCGCCACGCCCCATGGCACGAGGCTACCGCAATCCCGGATTGCGGCTTGTGAAGCATTTCACTTCAAGTAAGGCAGGCGGGCTGCCGGATATCGGGCGGCGGTAGCTCCTCGATCGAACGGGGAGGGTGTCTGGACCACCTCCCACGCGATGCGCCTGCGCGGAACGTCGCCTTGAATTCGCGGTCGGCATCGCCTAGTTTTTCGGCGTGCCGCACGGTGTCCGCCACCATCTTCGTCAACTCGCCAGAACGGCCATGTTCGTGGCGATATCCGCGTTTGTGCTTCAGGCGGCCCTGATCTCGGTCTCGCAGGCGCAAGCGGCTGTTGGCGCCATGCCGATGCCGTCCGTCACGCTCAGCGGTTCCCTGCATTTCCACGATCAGCTGGCCGGCCACGTGCATTCCCACGCCGGCGACGACGCGGAAGGCCACGTCCATGACGGGCCGGATCACGACGAGGACGGCGCTCCCGGCGTGGCCTGGGACATGTTTGGCACTTCGATCGCCTCAACGCAGGTCGTTCACCTGCTCAGCGTCTTCGAAGTGCTCGGCGCCATGGACCTGCCGCTCGCGCGGGCCATTGTCGGGGTGCGCCCCGACGGACTCGTCCGGCCACCAAGTACCTTCAGCATCGCGTAGTCCCGGCGGCGCTTCGGCCGCCGCCTTTTCGCATGTCTGAAGGATCTTTCGATGTTGATGAATCAGCGCTGCCCGAAAGGGCGGCTCACAGCTCTTGGGCTGGCTGGCGCTTTTTGGTTGGCGAGCCTGGTCTTTGGCTTGTCGGGCGCCTTTGGCCATGAGGGGCACGATCACGGCGACGCCGAGAAAACGGCGGTCGTGTCCTCAGCCTATCCGAGGATTGCCGCGCGCTCCGAGCTCTACGAAGTCGTCGGCATCCTGAAAGACGGCAGGCTGTCCGTCTTCATTGATGATGCAGTGACGAACGAGCCGATTTCGGACGCCGCCTTGCAGGTCACGATCGGCGATTTTGCCCCGATCGAGGCATCGAGCCGCCAGGACGGCGTCTACACCGCCCCGATTCCGAACGGCACGCCGTCTGGATCGGTCGAGGTGATCTTCTCGATCAGCGCTAGCAGGGGAAATGATCTGCTGGTCGACTCGTTCGTACCGCGTGCAGAGGCCCGGCCCGCGGAGCACAAGCACGAGCCCGGCTGGCTTCTATCGAACCGAGCCGCCATCGCCGCGTCCGCGCTCGCCGCCTTGGGCTTCGGCAGTCTCTTCGCCTATTGGAGGCGTCGTGGCCGCTTCATGGCGGCCTCGACGTCCGCCGTGATGGCGGGGGCTTTGGTCATTCTCGCCGCCATCATGTTCGGCGAGGGCCGGACCAATGCAACGCAACCAAGTCCGCCGGATGTTCCCGCGCTGAGCGATGCCCCGCGCCGTCTGCAAGACGGCACCGTCTTCGCGGCCAAGCCGACGCAGCGTCTGCTCGAGGTACGAACCGCTGCAGCCGAGCCGCAGACGATTCATCCCGCCGTCACCCTGATCGGCCGTGTCATGGCCGACCCCAACCGCAGCAGCAACGTGCAGAGCATCTACGGCGGCCGCGTGGTTCCCGGCGATGACGGCATCCCCCGCATCGGGCAAACCGTCCGCAAGGGCGATCTGCTCATCCGGATCGAGCCGCATCTGCCAATCGCCGACCGCACGACGATCCTCGAGAAGGTCGGCGAGATCGAACAGCTGATGGCGATCACGGACAACAAGCTGCGGCGTCTCCGGCCGCTGGCCGAACGCGGCGCGGTGCCGCAAGGACAGGTCAACGACCTCGAAAGCGAATTGGAGGGTCTGCGGGCGCGCCGCGAGACCGTTCGCAATTCCCGCACCGGCTTCGAGGAGCTGCGGGCATCGACCGATGGCATCATCACCGCAGCCAAGGTCGCGCCGGGCCAGGTCATACAGCCCCAAGACGTCCTGTTTCAGATCGCGGACCCAAGCAGTCTTTGGGTCGAGGCGCTCGCCTATGACGAAATCGGCTTGAAGCAGCCTGAAGCCGCAACGGCAATGGCTCCGAACGGGCAGCAGATTGCGCTGAGCTTCGTCGGGACGAGCCGGGCGCTGCGCCAGCATGCGTCCGTGGTTCAGTTCGCCATTCCGGAGCCACCAGCAGGTCTCAACATCGGTCAGCCGTTGAATGTGATGGTCCAGACCGGAGCGCCCGTGTCTGGCCTGGTCGTGCCGCGCAATGCCGTCGTTCGAAGCGGCAACGGTGAGAATATCGTTTGGCTGCACACAGAGCCCGAGCGCTTCGAGCCGAGGCCGGTTCGCGTGGTGCCGGTGGACGCAGCCCGCGTGATTGTGGCCGCCGGTGTCAACGAAGGCGAACATATCGTCGTGCGCGGCACCGACCTCATCAACCAGATCCGGTAGCCGACCATGTTCAAGCTCATCGTCCAGACAAGCTTGCGCAATCGCCTATTCGTGCTGGCGGTCGCCGCCGTCCTGGTCGGCTACGGCCTGTTCGTCCTGCCGAGCGTTTCGGTCGACGTCCTGCCTGACATCAACCGCCCGACCGTCAACATCCTGACCGAAGCAGAGGGGCTGGCGCCCCAGGAGGTCGAACAGCTGGTGACGTTCCCGATCGAGACGTCGATGAACGGCATGCCCGGCGTCATTCGCGTGCGCTCGGTCTCGGGCGTTGGTCTGTCGGTCGTCTATGTCGAGTTCGACTGGGGCGTCGAAATCTACCGCGCCCGGCAATTCGTCTCCGAGCGGCTGGCGCTGATCCGCGAGCAATTGCCGTCCGCGGTCAATCCCCAGATGGGCCCGGTGACCTCGATCATGGGCGAGATCATGCTGATCGCGCTGACGAGCGATGGCACGGCTTCACCCATGGACGTGCGCGAGATCGCCGACTTCGTCGTCCGACCGCAACTCCTCGCCATTCCCGGCGTCGCCCAGGTGATACCCATCGGCGGCGAGGTCCGCCAATATCGCGTGACGCCGAACGTCGCCACCATGCAGGCACTCGGCGTCACCCATGATCAGATCGAGCAGGCGGTCGCAAGGTTCGGCACCAACAGCGGCGGCGGCTTCGTCGACCAGCATGGCCGCGAATATCTGATCCGCAATGTCGGTCTCACCAGGCGTATCGAGGACCTCCGCAACACCGTCGTCGTCAACCGCGGAGAGCAGCCGATCCTGCTGAAGCAGATTGCCTCTGTGGATTTTGCCGCGCGGACCAAGCGCGGTGACGCAGGATATAACGGCAAGCCCGCTGTCATCGTCAGCGTCATGAAGCAACCGGCTGCGGATACCGTAGCACTGACGCGCAATGTCGAATCAACGCTGCGGGAGCTGCAACGCACCATGCGCGGGGGCATCAGCGTCACCAACGTGCAGTTCCGGCAGGCCACCTTCATCGAGACCTCGATCGGCAATGTCGAGCGCGTCCTGATCGAGGCCGCGATCGTCGTCGCAATAGTCCTGTTCGTCTTCCTGATGAACGGTCGCGCCGCGTTCGTCTCGCTGACGGCCATTCCAATATCGATCCTGGTGACGGTCCTGGTGTTTCGCGCCTTCGGCCTCACGATCAACACCATGACGCTGGGCGGCCTCGCCATCGCGATCGGCGAGCTGGTCGACGATGCCGTCGTGGACGTCGAAAACATCCTGCGGCGCCTGCGGGAGAACGCCGCGTCGAGCACGCCGCGCCCTGTTCTCGACGTGATCTCCGGCGCGAGCCAGGAGGTTCGTTCCAGCATCGTCTATGCAACGATGATCATCGTCCTCGTCTTTGTGCCGCTGTTCGCCCTTCCGGGAATCGAAGGGCGGCTGTTCACGCCGCTTGGCGTCGCCTATGTGGTCTCAATCCTGGCTTCGCTGCTGACCTCGATCACGGTGACGCCGGTGCTGTCCTATTATCTGCTTTCGGGACGAGCTCATTCAGGTGACCGCGAGAGCTTTGTCGTCACGAAGCTGAAGCAGGCCAATCGGCGGGTGCTCGGCTGGGCCTTCCAGCGGCAGGGTTTGGTGCTGGTCTTCGTCGCCGCTGCGGTCGCGGTGGCAGGCTATGCCGCGAGCCAGATGCCCCGCAGCTTTCTTCCTCCTTTCAACGAGGGGACGCTGGTCCTGTCGCTGCAGTACAATCCAGGCATTTCGCTCGCGGAATCCAACCGTCTTGGCCTATTGGCGGAGCAGTTGCTCGCAAAGGTGCCCGAGGTGAAATCGGTCGGACGGCGCACCGGCCGCGCCGAACTGGATGAACACGCCGAAGGCGTGCACTACAGCGAGGTCGATGTCGATCTCACACCGTCCAAGCGCCAGAAGGCGGACATCTATGCGAGCATCCGGGAAGCCCTGTCCGCGCTGCCGGCGTCGGTGGCCATCGGACAGCCGATCAGCCACCGCCTCGATCATCTCCAGTCCGGTATTCGTGCCCAGATCGTGCTCAAGATCTTCGGCCAGGACATCGAGATGTTGCGGCGGCTGTCCGAAACGGTACGCCAGCGTCTATCGACAATCCCGGGTCTGGTCGATCTCCAGGTCGAGAAGCAGGTGCTGATTCCGCAAGTGCGGGTTCAAATCGACCATGCCCGCGCCGCGCTTCACGGCCTGACGCCGGCTGCGGTCACCCAGGCACTCGACGCGCTGTCCAATGGCCGGAAGGTCTCGCAGATCGTCGACGGTAATCGCCGTTTCGACGTCGTGATGCGCCTGTCGGAGCAAGACCGTTCGACCACGGGACTGCACAATTTGCTCATCCCGACCGGCTCGGAGTTCGTCCCGCTGAGCGCTTTGGCCGATATCGTCGAGACAGACGGGCCGAACCAGATTCAGCGGGAGGGGACCCAGCGCAGGATCGTCGTGTACGGCAACGGGGACGGACGCCGCGACATCGCCGATATCGCTGCCGACATTCAGAGGTCGGTTCGCGAGCTCGACTTCCCGCAAGGTTACACGACCAGCCTCGAAGGCGCGTTCCAGGCCCAGCAGGAGGCGACCTGGCGCATCGGCATTCTGTCGCTGGCCTCCATGGCGATGATCTTCGTCGTCCTCTACAGCCGCTACCGGTCGATCGCACTGGCGCTGATCATCATGGGAGGTATTCCGCTCGCCCTGATCGGCAGCGTCGCCGCGCTGAAGATCTCCGGGCAGCCCTTGTCGGTGGCATCGATGATCGGTTTCATCACGCTGGCCGGCATCTCGGCGCGCAACGGGATCTTGAAGATCTCGCACTACATCAATCTCGCCATCCACGAAGGCGAGCGTTTCGGGGCCGGGCTGGTCATTCGCGGCAGCATGGAGCGCCTCAGTCCGGTGCTGATGACGGCGCTTTGCGCAGGACTAGCGCTCACGCCGCTCTTGATCGGCGCGGACGAGCCGGGTCGGGAAATCCTGCACCCGGTGGCCGTGACGATCTTCGGCGGCCTGCTCAGCGCCACGGTCCTCGACACAATCGTGACCCCGATTCTGTTTCTGATGTTCGGCAAACAGCCGCTGCAGCGGCTGGTGGCCGGACACGCCGCAACGTTCACCCCCGCGGAAGCCTATTGATGCGCGCGGAAAACCACCGAGGAGCCTGCAATGAGAACATATATCGGCCTCGTCATGACGGCTGTGATGATCGCGACGCTGGATGGTGCCGCGGCGCAGACGAAGGGCAGCAACGGCGGCCCCGTCGTCAAGTCGCAAGGGCATCCGATCGAATTCGTCAGCAAAGGGACGGACATCGTCTTTTACGTTGGGGACGACGATGGATCGCCGCTGTCGACGAAGGATATGCGGGGACGCGCAACGATTCAGGATGGCGGCAAGACGGTCACCGTTCCGCTTGCGCCGGCCAATCCCAACATGATGACGGGAAAGCTGCAGGCCGAGCTGTCGCCAAAGGCGATCGTGGTGTTCTCCGGCAGCTTGCACGGTCATTCGTTGACCGCGAGATACGCTGCGCAATGATTGGGGCGTGAAAGACCGCGTTTGCGCCCGCAACGCGGCGGAGCTCGCGACCTACACCGCCGAGAAAGGCAAGCCGCTGCTGACACTCAAGGTGAAGCGTGGGAGTTGAGATAACGCTTAGGCAAAACTCGACAGCGCTTGGAAGAGCGAAGCGCCACCCCTCGGCAGGTTTGCACATCGGCGATTTCACCGCGACAAAGCGCCCGTGATAAATAGTGGATCAATCAATACAATCTGAGCATCAATCGGGATGTCACGAGCACGTAAAATAGGCCCTCAGAAAATGTCGCAACGGAGGATCGACAATGGGCAATGCAACTCTCTTATCGAAGATTCGATTTGGTGCGGCTGGCATCATGCTTCTTGCCGCGACCTCGATGGCATACGCGGCCTGGCCGGAAAGGAATATCACCTTTATCGTTCCATTCCCGGCGGGAGGCTCGTCCGACATGGTCGCGCGCAATCGGACAAAAGGTCTCCGATACGCTGGGGCAGCCGGTGGTCGTCGAAAACCGCTCCGGCGCAACGGGGGCGCTTGGAGCAACAGCGGTGGCCCGGGCGGCAGCGGATGGATACACCATTCTCGTCGGCTCGATCGGTGTCTATGCGACGAATCCATTTCTTCAGCCCAATCTGAAGTATAATCCCCTGAAGGACTTCGACCTTTTGACGGTCGCTGTGCGCGCACCGAACGTCCTGGTCGCCAACTTGAACTTTCCGGCAAACACGGTCGCCGAATTGGTGGACCAGCTGAAGAAGGCCCCCGGCAAGATCACTTTTGCAAGCTCGGGTGCAGGTTCGTCCGATCATCTCACGGCGGCGCTGTTCTGGCAGCGCACTGGGACGAGCGGCCTCCACGTGCCGTATCGCGGCGGGGCGCCTGCCGTGAGTGATCTCCTCGCGGGGCATGTCAACGTATCGTTTCAAAACATCAACGCCGTCATCGGGCAAATTCAATCCAAGCAGCTCAAGGTCCTCGCCATCACCGGCGATGCCAGATCCCCTCTTTTGCCCGAAGTGCCCACCTTGAAGGAACTTGGGGTTGATGGTGTCGACGTCTTTTCGTGGCAGGCGGTGGCTGCTCCGAAGGGGCTTCCTGCCGACGTGAAAGCAAAATTGCATGGCGAGATCGTCGCGGCGCTGAAGGCACCGGACGTACGCAAACGAATGGAGGATATCGGCCTCGAAATCGTTGCCAACACCCCGGAGCAATTCCAGGAGTTTCTGGTCTCTGAGTTGGCCCGCTGGAAGCGGGTTATCGAGGCCGGCAATATCACCGTGGAATAGGTTGCCTTGGGCGTGCTCGAGCCTCTCGCGGGAGGGACAAGAGCATGATCCGGAAAAGTGCGTAGCGGTTTTCCGAAAAGATCATGCTCAAACAATAAGCTAGAGCGCGATGACGATTCATCCTCATCGCATCGCGCTCTAGGGTCGATGGCAACCCTCGCGACGATGCCACAATACCCCTGTTTTGCCCGACGGGTCAGAAATTTTTCGTAAAATCCGTAAGTCCTTGATTTTACAGCAGCGCGCTACTGTGCATGGGGTTGTTTTTCGAGTCTTGTTTTGACCGGCTGATTACGGCCGGTCCGGCAGCAGTTCGCCGAGCGAGCGGATGATGCGGTCGGGCCTGACCGTCGAGCCCTCGGGCAGGCCCTCGCCATGCACGTCCATCCAGATCGCATAGATGCCGAGGCGCTGCGGCGTCACCACTTCCCATTCCAGATTGTCGCCGATCATCCAGGTGTCCTCAGCGGTGACGCCGAGCGCCTGCATCGCGTGCAGATAGGCGCGCTCCTCGGGCTTGCCGAAGCCGTGCTCGCCTTCGATCTGGATGTGGTCGAAGCGATGCGCCAGCTCGAAGCGTTCGATCTTGGCGCGCTGCATGTTGGCGGCGCCGTTGGTGACCAGCGCGAGCTTGATGCCGAGCGCCTTGAACTGGTCGATCGCCTCGTGCGCGCCGGGAAAGACGAACATCTCCTCCTCACGGTAGGCGGTGAAGCGGTCGGCGAGGCGAATGGCGAGGTCGTCGGGCAGGGCGCGGTGGCCTGCGGCCGCGAGCGCGGCGAAGCCGCCCTTCACCGTCAGGTGCCGCGCCTCGGCGAGCTTCATCCGCCACGCGGCTTCCGCACTGGCCCAGAAGTTTCGCGCGAAGGCCAGCACCGCGGTTGCGACCATCGGCGGCGGCAGCGGGGCGAGCTCCGCGGCGAATTCGGCCGTGATCGTGTTCCAGGCGATCTCGGGCCGGCCATAGGCCGACAGGATGGTGTCGTCCATGTCGATCAGCATGGCGCGGGGCAGCGGCGGCAGCATGGCGTTCATGGCCACTTCACCTCCGGCGGCAGCGACGACAGGATGGAGTCCACGTTGCCGCCCGTCTTCAGCCCGAAGATGGTGCCGCGGTCGTAGAGCAGGTTGAACTCGACGTAGCGGCCGCGTCGGATCAATTGCTCCTCGCGGTCCGCAGGCGTCCAGGCGCTCGCGAAGTTGCGCCGTACGATCTCGGGATAGATCTTCAGGAAGGCGCGGCCGACGTCCTGGGTGAAGGCGAGGTCGGCGTCCCAGTCGCCGCTGTCGTGCCAGTCGTAGAAGATGCCGCCAATGCCGCGCGCCTCTTTCCGGTGCGGCAGGTAGAAATACTCGTCGCACCATTTCTTGTACTTGTCGTAGTCGGCAACGCCGCTCGGCTGCGCGCAGGCCTGCTTCATCGCGGCATGGAAGGCAATGCTGTCGGGATCGTCCTGCGTCCGCCTTCGCTCCAGCACCGGCGTCAGGTCGGCGCCGCCGCCGAACCAGGCTTTCGTGGTGACTACGAAGCGCGTGTTCATGTGCACGGCAGGGACATTCGGATTGCGCATGTGCGCGATCAGCGAGATGCCGGAGGCCCAGAATTTTGGATCCTCCGCCGCGCCCGGGATCTGGGCCCGGAATTCGGGTGCGAACTCGCCGTGCACCGTCGAACAGTGCACGCCGACCTTCTCGAACAGCCGGCCATGCATCATCGACATCACGCCGCCGCCGCCGGCCGCGCCGGAATGGTCGGTGCGCTGCCAAAGCGTGCGCTTGAAGCGGCCGACCTCGCCCGGATAGAGGCTTTGCGGCGCGTCGTCCTCGAGCCGCTCGAAGCTCGCGCAGATGTCGTCGCGCAAGCGCTCGAACCAGTCGCGGGCGCGGGCCTTGCGGTGTTCGATCGTCGTGACGTCCATCTGCATTCGCGGGTCGCGTCCTATCTGATGCCGAGCGATTTGTGGGTCTGCACGCTGAGCCGCCATTGCGGATGGTGCAGGCAATAATCGATCGCGCGCGCGGTGTTCTCGATGACCTCAGGCCCGTCCATCGGCTGCAGCGAGAAGCGCTCGAAGGCGAGATCCTCAAATGCTTCGGGCATCGCCAAAGCCTGGGGATAGACCAGCTTCAGCTCGTGGCCCTGGCGCAGGACCAGCTCGCTGCCGCCCTTGGGGCTGACGCAGATCCAGTCGAGCCCATCAGGAGCTGCGATCGTGCCGTTGGTCTCGACGCCGATCTCGAAGCCTCTTTCGTGCAGCGCCTCGATCAGCGCGGCGTCGACCTGGAGCAGCGGCTCCCCGCCGGTCAGCACGACGTAGCGGTTGGCGGCAGCCGCCGTCCATTGCGCGGCGATGGTATCGGCGAGTTCCGCAGCCGAGCCATAGCGCCCGCCGAGCGTGCCGTCGGTGCCGACGAAATCCGTGTCGCAGAACTTGCAGGTCGCATCCGCGCGGTCGGCCTCCCGCCCGCTCCAGAGGTTGCAGCCGGCAAAGCGGCAGAACACCGACGCGCGCCCGGCATGGGCGCCTTCGCCTTGCAGGGTCAGGAAGATCTCCTTGACCGCGTAACTCAAGCCTCTCTCCTCAACCTGTCAAATCTTGCGGGTTCCGGGTCTGCCGCAGCGCCTCGCCGGCGGCCATGGCTACGCTCATGGCCACATTGAGCGACCGCAGCCCCGCCTTGATCGGGATCACCAGACGCGCATCGGCCGCCTCGACCACTGCGTCGGTGACGCCGGCGCTCTCGCGCCCGAATAGCAGGATGTCCGAGCTCTGGTAATGAAAATCGAGGTAGTCGGTGGCGGCCTTGGTGGTGAACAGCAGCAGCCGGTGGCCCTGGCTTGCCCGCCAGTCCTCGAATGTCGCCCAGGAGACGTGGCGGGCCAGCCTGACATGGTCGAGGTAGTCCATTCCCGCCCGGCGGAACAGGCGGTCCGAGATGGGGAAGCCCGCCGGTTCGATGATATGGGCATCGAGCCCCAGGCAGGCGCAGAGGCGAAGAATCGTGCCGGTGTTCTGGGGGATGTCGGGCTGGAAAAGTGCGATCTGCATGGGCGGCGGCGAGTTGGCTTGCGGGCGCAAAATGTCTCAATAAAACATCGCCCGCCCGGGAATTCGTGCATTGCACGCTCTCACGCCGTTAGCGGGCTTGCGCTCGCCCGGCAAGGGTGCCAATAGAACGATTCTGGACTGCTGTTTCACCCGTTTAGAGGTGAACAAGCCAAGTTCTGCCGCCGCGGGGGGCCGCGGGTGCCGGCAGCCTTTCCGGGGACCTCTTGGGCGCCCCTCGGAGCGGTTCCACCGGTAGCGCAAGAAGAAAGGGTTGGAATCGTGACGACAGCGTCTTCGGCGGACCATTCGACACGCCGTGATTTCTTATTCGTTGCAACAGGGGCATTTGCAGCAGTAGGGGGCGCGGCTGCGCTCTGGCCCTTCATCTCCCAAATGAATCCGGATGCCTCGACCATCGCCGCCGGTGCGCCGATCGAGGTCGATCTCAGCCCGATCGCGGAAGGCCAGGACATCAAGGTGTTCTGGCGCGGCAAGCCGATCTACATCAGTCACCGCACCAAGAAGCAGATCGACGAGGCGCGCGCCGTCAACGTGGCGAGCCTGCCGGATCCGCAGACCGACGAGGCCCGGGTCAAGTCGGGCCACGAGCAGTGGCTGGTCGTGATCGGCATCTGCACCCATCTCGGCTGTATCCCGATCGCTCATGAAGGCAGCTACGACGGGTTCTTCTGCCCCTGCCATGGTTCGGTCTACGATACGTCCGGCCGCATCCGCCAGGGCCCAGCGCCCACGAACCTGGCCGTGCCGCCGTACCAGTTCGTTTCCGACACCAAAATCCAGATCGGCTGAGCTTCGGACTCAAGTCCGAAGCTTCGCGCCGTCTCGTCGTACTATTTCCTCAGGATCGCATCATGAGCGGACCATCCGACTACCAGCCGAGCAATCCGGCCCTGCAATGGATCGAGCGGCGCCTGCCGATTTTTGGTCTCATCCATTCCTCCTTCGTCGCCTATCCCACCCCGCGCAACCTGAACTATTGGTGGACCTTCGGCGCCATTCTTTCCTTCATGCTCGGAATGCAGATCCTGACCGGCGTGATCCTGGCGATGCACTACACGCCGAACGCCGATCTCGCCTTCAAGTCGGTCGAGCTGATCGTCCGTGACGTGAACTACGGCTGGCTGCTGCGCAACATGCACGCGGTCGGCGCCTCGATGTTCTTCGTCGCCGTCTACGTCCACATGTTCCGCGGTCTGTACTACGGGTCGTACAAGGAGCCGCGTGAGGTGCTGTGGATCCTCGGCGTCATCATCTACCTCCTGATGATGGCGACCGGCTTCATGGGCTACGTGCTGCCCTGGGGCCAGATGAGCTTCTGGGGCGCCACCGTCATCACCAATTTGTTCTCGGCCGTTCCCTATGTCGGCGAGAGCATCGTGACGCTGCTCTGGGGCGGCTATGCAGTCGGCAACCCGACGCTGAACCGCTTCTTCTCGCTGCACTATCTCTTGCCGTTCGTGATTGCAGGCGTCGTCGTGCTCCACGTCTGGGCGCTGCACGTCGCTGGCCAGAACAACCCTGATGGCGTCGAGCCGAAGACGGAAAAGGACACGGTGCCGTTCACGCCGCATGCGACCATCAAGGACATGTTCGGCGTCGCCTGCTTCCTGCTGCTGTACGCTTGGTTCATCTTCTACATGCCGAACTATCTCGGCGACGCCGACAACTACATTCCCGCGAACCCGGGCGTGACGCCGCCGCACATCGTGCCGGAATGGTATTACCTGCCGTTCTACGCGATCCTGCGCTCGATTCCCGACAAGCTCGCGGGCGTCATCGCGATGTTCGGGGCGATCATCATCCTGTGCTTCCTGCCCTGGCTCGACACCGCCAAGACCAAGTCCTCGAAGTACCGTCCGCTCGCCAAGCAGTTCTTCTGGATCTTCGTCGCGGTCTGCATCCTGCTCGGCTATCTCGGCGCACAGCCGCCGGAAGGCATCTACGTCATCGCCGGCCGCATCCTGACGTTCTGCTACTTCGCCTACTTCCTGATCGTGCTGCCGCTGCTCGCGCGCATCGAGAAGCCGCGGCCGGTACCGAACTCGATCTCGGATGCCGTGCTGGCCAAGACCGGCAGCCGGTCGACGCCGATGGTCTCGACCGCGATCGTGCTGGCGCTCGCCGGCTCGCTGTTCGCGGGCTCGATCGACAGCGCGAAAGCAGCCGAAGGCAGCGATAAGCCGCCAGGCAACACATGGTCGTTCTCGGGCCCTTTCGGTAAGTTCGATCGCGGCGCGCTGCAGCGCGGCCTCAAGGTCTACAAGGAGGTCTGCGCCAGTTGCCACGGCCTGTCCTTCGTCGCCTTCCGTAACCTCGCCGAGCCCGGCGGGCCCGGCTATTCGGTGGCGCAAGCCGCGGCGTTTGCATCCGAGTACAAGGTCAAGGACGGCCCGAACGATGCGGGGGACATGTTCGAGCGTCCGGGCCGGCCGGCGGACTATTTCCCGTCGCCGTTCGCGAACGAGCAGGCCGCGCGTGCCGCGAACGGCGGTGCGGCCCCGCCGGACCTGTCCCTGATCACCAAGGCGCGCTCCTACAAGCGCGGCTTCCCCTGGTTCATCTTCGACGTCTTCACCCAGTACCAGGAGCAGGGGCCTGACTACGTCGCCGCATTGCTCCAGGGCTATGAGGACAAGGTGCCGGAGGGCGTCACCCTCCCGGAGGGCTCGTACTTCAACAGGTACTTCCCGGGCCACGCCATCAAGATGCCGAAGCCGATCAGCGACGGCCAGGTGACCTATGACGACGGCTCGCCGACTACCGTCGCGCAGTACTCCAAGGACGTCACCACCTTCCTGATGTGGACCGCCGAGCCGCACATGGAAGCGCGCAAGCGCCTCGGCTTCCAGGTCTTCGTGTTCCTGATCGTCTTCGCGGGCCTGATGTACTTCACCAAGAAGAAGGTCTGGGCCGACTCGCACTGAGCGGCGAAAGACGAGAAATGCAAAAGCCCCCGTACGGGGGCTTTTTTGTTGGTCCCGTGTCCCGGACGCGCGAAGCGCGCGAGCCGGGACACTGGATGCGTGGGGCTGGGCCCCGGATCAGCAATGCATCGCCGCAAACGATTTGCGCATCGCCAGGGGCGCGCTGCATTTCATCCGGGCACGAGAGTGTGTTGCTCGGCACGATTGCCTATCGCCCTCCCACCCGCCAAAATGCCGCCAACCGATCCCCCAGAAACTCACCGGAGGACACCATGGGAACCAGCATCACCTTCAAGCGCCCGGACGGTAAGGACGCCTCGGGCTATCTCGCCAATGCCGGGCGCGGCAATGCGCCGGGCGTCGTCGTGATCCAGGAATGGTGGGGCCTGTCCGATCAGATCAAGGGCCTGTGCGACCGCTTCGCGCTGGCCGGCTTCGACGCGCTGGCGCCCGATCTCTACAAGGGCAAGGTGGTGCCGTATCACGACACGGACAGCGCCAACAAGGAGATGAACTCGCTCGACTTCATGGACGCCACCACGCAGACCGTGCGCGGCGCCACGCAATATCTGTCGCGCAACGGTGCCAAGGTCGGGCTGACCGGCTTCTGCCTCGGCGGCGCCGTGACCATCATCGGCGCGACCAAGATCCCGGAGCTCGCGGCGGGCGTCGTGTTCTACGGCATCCCGCCCGAGCAGGCCGCCAAGCCTGCCGACGTCAAGATCCCGCTGCAGGCCCATTTCGCCAACAAGGACGATTGGTGCACGCCGGAGCTGGTCAACGGCTTCGAAAAGGCCATGAAGGCCGCCGGAAAGTCGCTGGAGCTGTTCCGCTATGACGCCGAGCACGCCTTCGTCAACGAGCAGCGCCAGGCCGTGCACGACCGCGAAGCCGCCGAGCTCGCCTGGGGCCGAGCGACGGAGTTTTTCAGGAAGCATCTGGGGTAGGAGCGTGAAGGACAAATCTGAAGCCGATGCGCAGTCGAAGCGTGAGGCCTTCAAGGTCCCGGAGGACCATCGCGCTGCCGTTCTTGAGGGGCTCCGCGAGGCCGATCGAGCCGAGTACGCGACCGATGCTGACATGGCCGCGCTTTGGAAGCGGTGCGGCCTCTAGTCCGTAGCCCGGATGGAGCGAAGCGGAATCCGGGGACTTTCCGATTGTGGACGAACCCCGGATTGCGCTGCGCTCCATCCGGGCTACCGCCTTGCCGCACCCTTGACGCCGCCCCCGTGCCATGGTGAGTATCCGCCCATGAGCACCGCCGTCCGCCCAGCCCGTCTTTGGTGGCGCACCTCCTAAAGAGGTGACCGGTGCGATTTCATTTCTCAAAATCGTCTGAGGTCGCCACGCAGTGGGGCGGCCTGATCGTTTGTCCTGTGTGGCGTTTCCTCGACAAGTTTCGTAAGAGGACGACATGAACAGGACAGTCTTTGCCCTCCCGGCTCGAAGCGACTACGTGACCCGCGCGGGGCTTGCGATCACGCGTGTGGCCGAGCAGTTCACCGGCGGCGCCAACCGGCTCGACGACCTGATCAACCTGCTCGACCGCCGCCGCGGCGTGGTGCTGTCCTCGGGCACGACCGTGCCCGGCCGCTACGAGAGCTTCGATCTCGGCTTCTCCGACCCGCCGCTCAAGCTCGAGACAGTTGGCGTCAATTTCAAGCTGGAAGCGCTGAACGCGCGCGGAGAGGTGCTGATCGCCTTCCTCGGCGATGTCCTGCGCGAACCCTGTGTCGTCATCTCCGAGAGAACGTCGAGCCGCCTTGCCGGCCACATCATCCGCGGCGATGCCCCGGTCGAGGAGGACCAGCGCACGCGGCGTGCCAGCGTGATGTCGCTGGTGCGCGATCTCGTCGCTGCCTTCTCCGCCAGTGACGACGGCCTGCTCGGCCTGTTCGGCGCCTTCGCCTACGACCTCGTGTTCCAGATCGAGGACCTCGTGCAGAAGCGCCCGCGCGAGGCCGACCAGCGCGATATCGTGCTCTATATTCCCGATCGCCTACTCGCCTACGACCGTGCCACCGGCCGCGGCGTGGTACTCTCTTACGATTTCGCCTGGAAGGGCAAGTCGACCGAAGGCCTGCCGCGCGAGACCGCCGACAGCCCCTATCTGAAGACGCCGCGCCAGGGCTTTGCCGATCACGCGCCGGGCGAATATCAGGCCACGGTCGAGACAGCGCGCGCCGCCTTTGCCCGTGGCGATCTGTTCGAGGCCGTGCCGGGCCAGCTGTTCGCCGAGCCCTGCGACCGCTCGCCGGCCGAAGTGTTCCAGCGCCTCTGCGTCATCAACCCGTCGCCCTATGGTGCGCTGATGAATCTCGGCGAGGGCGAGTTTCTGGTCTCGGCTTCGCCCGAAATGTTCGTGCGTTCGGACGGCCGCCGCGTCGAGACCTGCCCGATCTCGGGCACGATCGCGCGCGGCCTTGATGCGATCGGCGATGCCGAGCAGATCCGCCAGCTGCTGAACTCGGAGAAGGACGAGTTCGAGCTCAACATGTGCACCGACGTCGACCGCAACGACAAGGCGCGCGTCTGCGTACCCGGCACCATCAAGGTCCTGGCGCGCCGCCAGATCGAGACTTACTCAAAGCTGTTCCACACCGTTGATCACGTCGAGGGCATGTTGCGCCCCGGCTTCGATGCGCTCGATGCCTTCCTCACCCACGCCTGGGCTGTCACCGTCACCGGCGCGCCAAAGCTGTGGGCGATGCAGTTCGTCGAGGACCACGAGCGCTCGCCGCGGCGCTGGTATGCCGGCGCGATCGGCGCGGTGAATTTCGACGGCAGCATTAACACCGGCCTCACCATCCGCACCATCCGCATGAAGGATGGCCTCGCCGAAGTGCGCGTCGGCGCCACCTGCCTGTTCGATTCAGACCCCGCCGCAGAAGACCGCGAATGCCAGGTCAAGGCCGCCGCCCTGTTCCAGGCGCTGCGCGGCGATCCGCCGAAGCCGCTCTCGACCTTTGCGCCTGATGCCACGGGCTCGGGCAAGCAGGTGCTGCTGATCGACCATGACGACAGCTTCGTGCACATGCTCGCCGATTATTTCCGTCAGGTCGGCGCCAGCGTCACCGTGGTCCGCTATGTGCATGCGCTCGACATGCTCAAGCAGAAGAGGTGGGACTTGCTGGTGCTGTCGCCCGGCCCCGGGCGCCCTGAGGATTTCGGGATCAAGACGACGATCGATGCGGCGCTGGAGAAGAAGCTGCCGGTGTTCGGCGTCTGCCTCGGCGTGCAGGCGATCGGCGAATATTTCGGCGGCGAGCTCGGCCAGCTCACCCATCCCGCCCACGGCCGGCCCTCGCGGGTGCAGGTGCGCGGCGGACGGCTGATGCGCAATTTGCCGAACGAGATCGTCATCGGCCGCTATCACTCGCTCTATGTCGAGCGCGACAGCATGCCGGAGGTGCTCAGCGTCACCGCCAGCACCGAGGACGGCGTCGCCATGGCGCTGGAGCACAAGACCCTGCCGGTCGCCGGCGTGCAATTCCATCCGGAATCGCTGATGTCGCTCGGCGGCGAGGTGGGGCTACGTATTGTCGAAAACGCGTTCCGGCTGGATGCGCCGGTCAATTGAGAGGCACGAATGACTTTTGACCACGACATCAAGGCGAGCGTCCGCACCATCCCGGATTATCCCAAGCCCGGCATCATGTTCCGCGACATCACCACCTTGCTCGCGGATGCGCGCGCGTTCCGCCGAGCCGTGGACGAGCTCGTCAACCCCTGGGCCGGCAACAAGATCGACAAGGTCGCCGGCATGGAGGCGCGCGGCTTCATCATCGGCGGCGCGGTGGCGCATCAGCTCTCGGCGGGCTTCGTGCCGATCCGCAAGAAGGGCAAGCTGCCGCATACCACGGTGCGCATCGCCTATTCGCTCGAATACGGCATCGACGAGATGGAGATGCATGTCGACGCGGTCGCACCCGGCGAGCGCGTGATCCTGGTCGACGACCTCATCGCCACCGGCGGCACCGCGGAAGGCGCGGTCAAGCTGCTGCGCCAGATCGGCGCCAACGTGATTGCCGCTTGCTTCATCGTCGACCTGCCCGAGCTCGGCGGCGCCGCCAAGCTGCGCGCCATGGACGTGCCCGTGCGCACGCTGATGTCGTTCGAGGGGCACTGAGCGTCAACGAGGCAGAACAAGCTTCGGGGGCGGTGTGTGGGCCAAGGACGCGGTTCACCTCTCCCATAGGGAGAGGTCGGATCGCATCGATGAGGCGATCCGGGTGAGGGGTTCTGGTCTCACTGAACGCTGCGGCCCCTCACCCGGATTGCTCTGGACGATGCTTCGCATCGCCAAGCGCAATCCGACCTCTCCCCGCTGGGGAGAGGTGAACACCGAGCTCCCGATCGGATGCTTCACGACCGCTGCAGGATCAGGCTGAGCTCCAGCTCCCGGAACGCGATGTAATTCCGCCGCGTCCATTGGTGCAGCTCGGTCGAGGAGTCCTTCTCCTGGCGCAGGTAGCCAGTGAAGGAGAAGTTCAGTCGGTCGATATAGGTCTTGAGGAAACCGGGCAGCGCGGGAAGGCGGAACAGCCGGCCGCCTCCCATTGCCGGCGGCAGCTCGCCGCGGACGACATATTCGTTGTCCACCGTGACCAGGTTCATCCGCGGGATCCGCCCACGGAGCATCTCGTGGGCGCGGGCCGAGACGCGGTCGGTGTCGGCGACGAACAGGATCATCGGCGCAACGTGGCGCCGCGCCGCCTCCTTCAGCAGGCCGATCTCGTCGGTCATCTTGAAGAACTCGTCGAAGGCGTGGAAGCCGAGGTCGATCACCTTGGCAAGTCCGTCATCGACGATGACGCGGTCCATCAGCTGCATCTTGCCGAAGGTGTCGATCACGTCGGCGGTCTCGGTCACCTTCGGTAGGTAATCGAGCAGCGACGGCTCCTTCAGGTTGACGTCGAAGGCCGCGACGTTGCCGTTCTTGAGCAGCAGGAATTCGCTCAAAAGCCGCGCCAGCAAGGTCTTGCCGACCTGCGGGCGGGGCGAGCAGATGATGTAGACGGGTGTCGCGGGCATCGCCAGCTATATCAGGCCAACTCACCGCCCAATCCAGCCGTATCAGCCCGGCTTGCGCAACTATTTTTCGCTGTTGCGGCTGGCGGATTTCGACCCGACGATGTCAGTCAGGCGGATGCGGTCGTATTCGCTCCAGACATTGGCCAACCAGTGCCGGACATAACCGCGCAGCACGAAGGAATAGTTCGCGGCCTCGTCGCTGATGCCCTTGTTGGCCACGAATTTCAGGAACGGGACCGAGGAGACCTCGACCTGCTCATAGGCCATCTCGTTGAGCTTGGGGATGGTCAGCTCGGTCGCGTCCTTGATGCGGTGGAAGTAGGAATTATAGGTCGCCTGGTCCCACTGGAAGAACTGGGTGTCGTTGATGAAGTTCTTCACCAGGAAATATTTCGCGCCCCCCATGAAGCCTGCGGTCTCCGCGATCTCCTCCAGCGAGGCGATCGAGGGTCCGAGGATGTGGAACACGGCGAAGGTGATCTGGCCGGCCTTGGCGGCGTCGAGGAAGCCGATGTCGCGCAGCGAGGCCAGCGCCGGCGAAAGCAGGCCGGCGCGGACGTCGATCACGGTGACCGAAGGGCTGACAGCGTTGAGCGTGTCGAAGATCTTCATCTGATCGGCCGTCGTCGTCATGTCGACGATCTCGGTGATGTCGGGGTGGAAGCGCTTCAGGGTTCCGCGCGGCGACTCCGTGTCGAACGCCCGCGTCGGCACGTTGTTGGCCGAGAAATAATCGAGCAGGGTGCGCGATACCGTGGTCTTGCCGACCCCGCCCTTGTCCGCGCCCACCACAACCACTGCCGGCTTTGCCATTGCTGTCCCCTAACGCGCGCCCCCGATCGCGAGGTCGCAATCGGCCGGGCCCCAAATCGATGTCCCGAAAGACGTCCCGAGTCTGCTGTTGGGCGCGAACATGGCAGAAACAAGGGAGAATTCAATTCCTCGCGCTCCACTTACGGCAATTCCCGAGGATTTTCCCGATTGCCGGGAAACCCGGCGCATGAAGCGGCAAATCACGCCGTCAGTGACGGCCCCACGGTCCCATCGGATTGGCTGCCGGGGCTCCAGAGGGACTGGGCGCGGGAACGGGCGGCGGGCTGGCGGGACCGGCCGCATCGCTCCACGGCCCCTGCGAGAGCGGCGGCGGCCCGTCCTGTGCGCCGGCATGTTCGGTCTCGAGTTGTTCCGTCTCTTCGGCGGGGTCCGGCAGCGGTCCCGGATCGCGCCCGCCGGCGAACTTGACCAGCGCGTCGACCCGGGACTGCACGGAAGGGTGGGTCGCGAACAGGTCGGCAAAGCCCTCGCGCGGATTGTCGACGCAGAGCTCCATCACCGCCGAGGTCGCGCCCGGCAGCTCGCCGCGGCCCTCGATCTTGCGCAGCGCCGAGATCATCGCGTCGGGGTCTTTCGTCAGCTCGACCGAACCGGCGTCGGCGAGATATTCGCGCGACCGCGACAGTGCGAGCTTCACCACCTGCGACAGCAGCCAGGCCAGCACGATCAGCACGATGGCGATGATGATGACGATGATCGCGCCGCCGCCGGAGCTCTTGCTGTCGCTCGACGACGAGGACGACCGCGACGACGAGGACGAGCCCGAGGACGAGGAGCCGCCGGAGCTCCAGTTCAGATTCGTGAACAGGCGGAAGAACAATTCGCCGAAGAAGCCGACCACGCCGGCGATGATGACGGCGACCACCATGAGCTGCACATCGCCGTTCTTGATGTGGGTCAGCTCGTGGCCGAGCACCGCCTCGATCTCCTTGTCGTTGAGCGCATCGAGGAGACCCGTGGTGACCGTGATGGAATATTGCCGCGGATTGAGACCGGTCGCGAAGGCGTTCAGCGCCGGGCTCTCCATGATCTTCAGCTTCGGCATGGTGAGGCCGCGCGAGATGCAGAGGTTCTCGAGCAGATTGTAGAGCCGCGGCTGTTCCTGCCGGGTGACGCTGTGGCCGCCGGTCACGGCATCGATCATCGACTGGTGAAAGAAATAGGCGATCACGATCCAGACCGCCGCCACGACCGTTGCAATGGGCGCGGCCTTGAGTAGGTCCGAGAAGGCGTGTCTCAGATAGTACGCGGCGGTCTCACTGTCGTCGATGAACACTTCGGCCACCAGCGCGCCGGCATAGACCAGCACATAGACCAGCGCGAACAGGCCGGCGAGCAGCAGCATCGAACGAAGCTTGTTCGAGGCGATGTGCGTGTAGAGACCATACGCGGCCATGACGCGATGCCCTGCCGGCCTATCGGCTCAAATCAGAACTTCACCTGCGGCACGGTCTCGACCTCGGTGCGGCTGGCGCCGAGATCGAAGAAGTCCTTTTTGGTGAAGCCGAACATGCCGGCGAACAAGGCGGCGGGCAGCTGCTGGATGCCGGTATTGTATTCCTGCACCGCGTTGTTGAAGAAGCGACGACTCGCCGCGATCTTATTTTCGAGGTCGGAGAGCTCGGACGCGAGCTGCTGGAAATTGGCGTTGGCCTTGAGGTCGGGATAGGCCTCCGACAGCGCGATCAGCCGGCCGAGCGCGCCGGAGAGCTGGTTCTCGGCCGCGGACACCTGCGCCGGGCCCTGTGCCGACATCGCCGAATTGCGCGCCTTGATGACGTCGTCGAGCGTGCCGCGCTCGTGCGAGGCGTAGCCCTTCACCGTCTCGACCAGGTTCGGGATCAGGTCGTGACGCTGCTTGAGCTGCACGTCGATGTCGGCAAAGGCCTGGCCGACACGCTGGCTCAGCGCCACCAGGCGGTTGTAGGCGCTGAAAGCGATCAGCGCGAGGACGACGATGACGCCGAGAACGATCCAGCCGGTCGACATGGAGAACTCCTGAAGAGGGAAGAAGGCGGGCGCTAGGGTAGACGAAATCAACGCAGGATGAGAGCCCGGCGCGGAGGGAAGGTAAGACTTGGTCGGATCAGGAACGGCCCGAGTTCAAGGCAGGCACGGCCAGCGAAATTAACTTTCGGACATGACGGCATCGCCCCAGCGCCAGCGCCGGGCCTCGGCATAGGCCGCCTTCTCCCGCCGCGGGACTTTTGCCGGCGCAACCCCAGCCTCCGTGCAAAGCTTGGCCGCGATCTCGGCCTTGCCGACGTCCGGCGGTGCCAGTACGCGCGCGGCGCGGCTCGCGGGCGGGGTGCGGGTCAGGGCGACGTAGATGAAGCGCTCGTCCTCGAACGGGACCTCGGCGCCCTTGATCTGCCGGTGCGCCTGCGACCGGGGCAGGCGCTGGCTGAAATGGCACCAGTCGGGCGCGATGAGCGGGCACGGCCTTTCGTGCGGGCAGGGCGCGGTGACGAAAGCGCCAGCTGCGATCAGCTGCTGGCGCAGGGCGAGGATGCGGGCATAGCCGGCGGGCGTGCCGGGCTCGATCACCACCAGCGCGTGGCGCGCCCTGGCCCACATCGCCTCGGTCAGCTTGCGCTGATCGGCCTCGCTGAGCTCGCCGATGATGTAGCTGGCGATGACGAGATCGGCCTGTGAGACCTCAGTGAGGTTGCCGCCGGCATCGCCGGGCAGATAACGGCACTCCGCCAATCGCGAGCTGCCGTGTGCCAGTTCGAGCGCGAGCCGGCTCAGCGTGGCGTTGGCATCGAGCAGGGTAAAATCCTGTAGCGACGGAAAGGCTTCCGCGGCGGCCCAGCTGGCGGTGCCCGGACCGGCGCCGACGTCGAGCAATGTTTCGGGGGCGAGATCAGGCGCGATCTCGGTGAGCGCGTTGAGGCTCGCCGCCACCGCCGCGTAGGTCGCGGGCATGCGCGCCAGCGCATACGCGAGCGCATCTGCGTCCGACTTGATCGTGCCGGAGGTGCCGCCGGCGCGATACGTAGTCGAGATCCTCTGCGAGCGCCGGGCCGCGTCGCTGCGAGAGAAGCCCTGCAGCTTGCCGTCGAGGGCGGCTTTCAGTTCGGCGGGAAGGGTGGGGGAGATCATCAGCAACCCCACGTCATTCCGGGGCTCGCGAAGCGAGAACCCGGAATCCATTTATCTGCAGCGTCGGTCGTACCATGGATTCCGGGTTCGATGCTGCGCATCGCCCCGGAATGACGGTCCAAGATCACGCCACGTTCTGGTCGAGAATGTCCACGGCCTCGGCGAGGCTCACCGACACCAGCTGCGACACGCCGCGCTCGGCCATGGTGACGCCGAACAGGCGGTTCATCCGCGCCATCGTGATCGGATTGTGCGTGATGATGATGAAGCGCGTGTCGGTCGAGCCGGTCATTTCGTGCAAGAGGTTGCAGTACCGTTCGACGTTGTGGTCGTCGAGCGGCGCGTCGACTTCGTCCAGCACGCAGATCGGCGACGGGTTGGTGAGGAACACCGCGAAGATCAGTGCCATCGCGGTCAGCGCCTGCTCGCCGCCCGAGAGCAGCGACAGCGTCTGCGGCTTCTTGCCCGGCGGCTTGGCGATGATTTCGAGGCCGGCTTCCAAGGGGTCGTCGCTCTCGATCAGGTGCAGCGCGGCTTCGCCGCCGCCGAACAGCTCGACGAACAGGCGCTTGAAGTGGTCGTTGACGACGTCGAACGAGGTCAGCAGCCGCTCGCGAGCTTCCTTGTTGAGGCTCTGGATGCCCTGGCGCAGCCGCTTGATGGCCTCGACCAGGTCGTCGCGCTCGGTGACGAGGCCGGTGTGCTGGGTCTCGACCTCGCGCAGCTCTTCCTCGGCGCGCAGATTGACGGCGCCGAGGCGCTCGCGGTCGCGGCGCATCTTCTCGAGGTCTTCCTCGATCTCGTGCAGCGGCGGCAGTTCGGCGCCGGGCTCGAGCTCGGCAAGGCCGGCGACGGCCTGCGGCTCGACCTCGAGCATGTCGCGGATCTCGCGCTCGATGTCCTCGAGCCGGCGGCGGGCGCCTTCCATGCGCTCCTCGGCGCGGGCGGTGGCCTCGCGGGCGCTGGAGAGCGCCTCGAGCGTCAGCTTGGCGACGCGGTCGGTCTCGGCCATTGCGGTTTCCGCGGTGGCAAGTGCGTCGGCGGCCATGCGGCGGTCGTTCTCGGCGTATTCGATCTCGGTGATCAGCGCGCTGCGCTTCTCGGCGAACACGGCCGGGGCGTTTTCGAGCTCGCTGCGCTCGATGGTGAGCTCGGCGATGCGGGCCTGGATGGTGTCGATGTGGGAGGCCGCGCTCTCCTTGCGGTTCTGCCACTCGGTGCGCTCGGCGAGGATCGCCTGCACGCGGCGATCGGCGAGCTCGGCCTCACGTGCCAGCGCCTGCGCCTCGGCGCGGACCTGGGCGGCCATGCGGCGGCGGCCTTCGATGTCGCTGCGGACGGCGGCGAGCTGGGTCTCGGTGTCTTCGCTCGACGGCAGCTCGCCGATGCCGGCCTGGGCGTATTCGTAGGCGGCCTCGGCTTCGGCGCGATCGGCGGCGAGCCGGCTGTGCGCTTCCGACAGCGTCGCCTTGCGCGCGGCATGGCGGCTGATCTCGCGCTCGGCATTGGCGTGGCGCTCGCGCGCGACGTTCAGCTCGCGCTGGGCGCCGCGCCAGGCTTCGCGGCTGGCGCCTTCGGTGCTCGCCGCCATCTGCAGCTCGGACTCGGCGTTCTCCAGCGCCTGGCGCTTGATCTGCGCGTCGATGCGGGCCTGCTCCAGCTCGTTCTCGATGTCGACGAGGCGGGCACGTTCGGCGAGGCGCCGGGCGGCGCCAGTCGGGGCATGTGCTGCGGCGACAAAACCGTCCCAGCGCCAGACGTCGCCCTCGGGCGAGACCAGCCGCTGGCCGGTCTTGAGCTGCGAGACCAGCTCGGCGCCGCGCTCGCGTGGCACCACGCCGATCTGCGCGAGGCGGCGCGCCAGCTCGGCCGGCGCCTGCACATGGTTGGAGAGCGGAACGGCGCCTTCGGGCAGCTCCGGATCGCCCTCGGTGTGTCCGACATTGGTCCAGCGCATCGGCGCCGACGGATCGATCGGGGCGTCGAGATCGTCGCCGAGCGCGGCGCCGATCGCCTTTTCAAAGCCCTTGTCGACCGTGATGCCGTCGATGATCGGCGGCCACAAATTCTTGGTCTCGCCGTTGACGATCTTGGAGATCGTGCGCGCCTCGGTCTCGAGCCGCTGCACGCGCTTGTCGGCCTCGACCAGCGGCGAGCGTGAGGATTCCAGCGTCTGGCGTGCCGCGACATGCGCAGCTTCGCTGGCCTGCGCCGCAGCTTCGGAGGCCGCCAGCGTCTCTTCCGCCGTCTCGACCAGCGCGGTCAGCTCGTCGAGATCGCCGAAGCCGCCGGTTGCTTCGGTGAGCTTCTGCTCTTCCGCCGTGACGTTCGCGATCTCCTGATCGAGCCGGGCGAGCTTGTCGCGATGGGTGCGGACGTTGGCCTCGAGCTGGTTGCGCTTGGCGGTGAGGTCGGCGAGTGCGGTGGTGAGCTCGGCGAAGCGCTGCTCGGTTTCGGTCAGCACCGCCTCGGCCTCGGCAACGCGCTCGTCGACGCCGGAGCGCTTCTCGACGCGCGACTTGATCTCTTCCTTCAGCTCGGCATCTTCGGTGTCGAGCCGCTGCAGCGCGACGTCGGCGTCCATGGTTTGTTGCTGAGCGCGGGAAATGTCGCCCTCGAACTGGGCGAGGCGGCGCTCGAGCTCGGCGACGCGCTCCTTGGCGCGCTCTTCCTCACGGTCGAGCTGCTCGCGGGCATTGGTCAGGCGCTGCAGGCCGGCGGCGGCGCGCGCTTCGGCATCACGCAGCGCCGGCATCTCGGCGGCGCGGATCGCCTGGATGCGGGCGGCTTCGGCCTGGTGCTGGGTGCGCTCGGCCATCTCGCGCACGGCGAGATCGTGGGTCTGGCCGGATTCGTTGACGTCGGCATGGGCACCGACCCAGCGCAGGTGGAACAGCGTGGCTTCGGCCTTGCGGACCTTGGCGGCGACCTCGCGATAGCGCACGGCCTGGCGGGCCTGCTTCTTCAGGCCTTCCATCTGGCCGGAGAGCTGGCCGATCACATCCTCGACGCGGGTGAGATTGGTTTCAGCCGCCTTCAGCCGCAGCTCGGCCTCGTGTCGGCGGGCATGCAGGCCGGCGACGCCCGCGGCATCTTCCAGCACGCGGCGGCGCTGCTCGGGCTTGGCCTGGATGATCTCGCCGATCTTGCCCTGGTGGACGAGGGCGGGCGAACGCGCGCCGGTGGCGGCGTCCGCGAACAGGATCTGCACGTCGCGGGCGCGCACGTCGCGGCCGTTGATGCGATAGACCGAGCCCGCCTCGCGCTCGATGCGGCGGGAGATTTCGAGAATCTGGCTGTCGTTCATCGCGGCCGGCGCGGTGCGATCGGCATTGTCGATCGTCATCGTCACTTCAGCGTGGTTGCGCGCGGGACGGTTGCCGGAGCCGGCGAAGATCACCGCGTCCATGTCGGCGGCGCGCAGCGACTTGTAGGAGGTCTCGCCCATCGCCCAGCGCAGCGCCTCGACGAGATTGGACTTGCCGCAGCCGTTGGGGCCGACAACGCCGGTCAGGCCGGGCTCGATGACGAAGTCCGTGGGCTCAACGAAGGACTTGAAACCGTGAAGGCGCAGGCGGGTGATTTTCATAAGCACGCATCTCTGTTGGCAGGCGCGAATCCCCCTGCCGGGACAATACCATGGAAGGCAATGTCGCTGTCTGGGTGAGTCGCGCGAGGCGCCTCATGCGGCTGGACAATGGCCGCGGTGCGCCGCGAGGGCAACCGGCGAAAGCCGCTTTTCCCAAGGGATTTATGCCGGGAAAGATACGGCTTTCGAGATGCGAATCAGGATCTTGACGCGCGAATCAGCTCTTCAGCAGCGGGTTGATCTTCTTGGCGAACTCCTCGAACGAGGTGTCGCCCTTGATCTTCTCGCCGTTGATGAAGAAGGTCGGCGTCGAATCCACCTTGAGCACGTCGCTGGCATATTTCTGGTCGGCGGCAATCTTGTCGAGCAGCGCCTGGTCCTTCAGGCAGGCCTCGACCTGCTGCTGGGTGAGGCCGGCCTGCTTGCCGATCCGCGTCAGGGTCTCGGTGGTGTTCTTCATCACCCAGTCATTCTGCTGGCGGAACAGCATGTCGGTGACCGCGAAGTATTTCGGCGCATCGTCCTTGGCGATGCAGCGCGACAGCATCGAGCCGGCGGCGGCTTTGATGTCGAGCGGGAACTCGCGGAAGATGTAACGCACCTTGCCGGTGTCGATGTATTCCGTCTTGATCTTCGGGAACACCTGCTCGTTGAAGGCGGCGCAGTGCGGGCATGTCATCGAGGCGTATTCGGTGATGGTGACGGCGGCATCCTTCGGGCCGAGCGCCATGTCGGGCAGCGACACCGGCTTGGCGACATCGGCGGCCGACTGCGCCATTGCTTCAGGGATCATGGCGTCCGAGATGAACCGCAGCGGCGAGAGCCCGGCGAACGCGGCAAGCCCGGTCAGCGACAGCATCGTGGTGAAGGCGCGGCGGGTGATGATCAAGGTCGGCTCCCGGGATTGGCAAGGTTCGCCCGAAGGACGGGTCAAGGTTTCCTGCTCGGACGGCCTGTCGCTAGCTTGAAACGTCGTTTGAGGCAATGGCGGGCGCTACGGACAGGTCCAGTTTGGCCGCGGAATGAGGCTCAATTTCGCTTGATGGCGGCCCCGAGGCGCGCCAGCGCGGTCTTCAGTTCTTCATCTTCGATCTCGGTCAGGTTCTCCGCCACCTTGGCGACGGCCTTGGGGTCGGGTGGGCC
>NZ_JADYVU010000023.1:0-77487 GCF_020194115.1 Bradyrhizobium sp. NBAIM01
GGGTGGGGTGATCTCTCCAATCGGGCGCCGTGGATGTGGAGAGACCGTCACCCCACCCCGCCACGCATTCCGCTTCGCTGCATGCGTGGCGACCTCCCCCTCCAGGGGAGGGTCGGAGTGCGCCGCGCATTCACGCCCCGTAGGTCGAACCCTTCGGCAGCGGGAAGACCGGGTCCTGCGTGCGGATATTGGTCGGCCACACCACGGAGATGTGCGCGCCGGCGTTTTGCATCACGACCGGTGTCGAGCGTTCGTTCTGGCCGGAGAGCGGCGTGCCCGGCGGGAAGAATTTCACGCCATAGCCCTGGATCGTGCCGCCCGCGGGGATGTCGACGTCGAGCGCCGCTTTCCGGATCGCCTCGGGCTCGAAGCTGCCGTACTTCTCCTTGGCGACCGGCAGAACGTTGTTGAGCAGCACCCAGGTCTGGTTGAAGCCCATCGAGCAGTGCGGCGGCACGTCGGTGGCGCCGGTCTTGGCTTGGTAGCGACTGACCATGGTCTTGATCAGATCGCCCATGCCGGGCGCGAGCTTGGCGGGATCGAGCAGCTGCGCCGGCACCGGGTCGATGTTGCAGAAATGGTCGATGTCGGCGCCGAAAGTGGCGCGCAGCTTGTCGAGCTGGCTGTAGCCGGCGCCCGCGCCGAACAGCATCTTGAAGCGCAATCCGCTCTCGCGGGCCTGGCGCAGGAACAAGGTGATGTCAGGGTTGTAGCCCGCATGCGAGATCACGTCGGCCTTGGCGCGCTTGATCTTGGTCACCAGCACCGACAGGTCGGGCGCCGAGGCCGAATAGCCTTCGCGCAGCACCACCGGAATGCCGGCCTCCTTGGCGTAGGCCTCGTCGGCCGAGGCGACGCCGACCCCATAGGGGCCGTCCTCGTGGATCAACGCGACCTTGACCTCCTTCGGGTCCATGCCGAGCTTGGCTTTGGCATGCTCGGTGAGGAAGCTTGCAAAGGCCTGGCCATACTGGTCTGAATGGATTTGCGCGCGGAACACGTATTGCAGGTTCTTGTCCTTGAACACGGCGGTTGAGACCGCAGTCGTGATCCAGAGGATCTTCTTCTGCTGCTCGACCTTGGCCGCGAGCGGCACCGCATGCGAGCTCGCATAGACGCCGTTGAGGATGTCGATCTTCTCCTGGTTGATCAGGCGTTCGGCCTCGTTGATCGCAACGTCGGGCTTGCTCTGCGAATCCGCGGCGACCGGAGCAACCTTGTATTTGCCGCCGACACCGCCCTTCTCGTTGACGAGATCGATGGCGATCTGCGCGCCGATCGACGATGCGACCGAGCCGCCGGCGGCGAAGGGGCCGGTGAGGTCGTAAATCAGGCCGATGCGTATATTCTCGGCTTGTGCCTGGGCGCGTGTCCAATCGAGGCTGAGTGCGGCGGCAGCAGCCGCCGAGGTCTTCAGCAGCTGCCTGCGTGAAGTCGGCATCCTATCCTCCCTCAAAACCGTCGTTTGATCTTGTTGTTGTCGCGAAGTATGGAGAGGGGGGCGGCGGAAAGTCAACATCGCGAAAGTCGCGGGGTGGTCCGCCAAGGTGGAGTACGCAATTGCGAGATAAGGGGCGACGCAACCTTTCACTGCGCTAAGCGACGGGCCAGATAATGCGCCGTCTTGCCGCCGGTTCTGGTGATCTGGTCCGGCGCACCCGCTGCGACGATGCGGCCGCCTTCGTCGCCGGCGCCAGGGCCGAGATCGATGATCCAGTCGCTGTGCGAGACGACGTCCATGTCGTGTTCGATCACGATCACGCTGTTGCCGGCGTCCACGATCCGCTCAAGCTGGGCGATCAACCGCTCGACATCCCTGGGATGCAGCCCGGTGGTCGGTTCGTCGAGGACATAGAGCGTGTGGCCACGCTGCGGACGCATCAGCTCGGTCGCGAGCTTGATGCGCTGGGCTTCGCCGCCGGATAGTTCGGTCGCGGACTGGCCAAGGCGGATATAGCCGAGCCCGACCTCGCGGACGACCGACAGCGACCGGTGCAGCGTCGAATCGTCTTGGAAAAAGTCGAAGGCCTCGTCGACCCGCATTGCCAGCACGTCTGCGATGGATTTGCCGCGGATCTTCACCTCGAGCGTCTTGTCGTTGTAGCGCGCGCCCTTGCAGGTCGGGCAGGGCGCATAGACGCTGGGCAGGAACAGAAGCTCGACGCAGACGAAGCCTTCGCCCTCGCAGGTCGCACAGCGCCCCTTCGCGACATTGAACGAGAAGCGCCCGGCATCGTAGCGACGGGATTTTGCCTGCGGCGTCGCCGCGAACAGCTTCCGTACATGATCGAACAGGCCGGTATAGGTCGCAAGGTTGGAGCGCGGGGTGCGGCCGATCGGCTTTTGATCGACAACGACCAGACGATCGACGAGGTCGAGGCCGGCAACGATCTTGCCGCCCAATGTCTCGACCGTGGGAGCCAGATTGTCGTCGTCGGAATCGGCGGCAAGCGTGTGGCCGAGATGCGCAGCCACGGTGTCGACCACGAACTGGCTGATGAGGCTCGATTTGCCCGAACCCGACACGCCGGTCACGCTGGCAATCACGCCGAGCGGGATGTCAACGTCGAGGCCGCGGAGATTGTTGCGGGTCACACCTCTGACCTTGAGATGCGCCTTCGCCTCACGACGGATCGTCGGCAGCGGCCGCCGGGGATGTGAGAGATAGGTGGCGGTGCGCGATTGCTCGACCTGGTCGAGCCCTGTCGGCGGTCCGCTATACAGGATGCGTCCGCCGTTTTCGCCGGCCTCGGGCCCGACATCCACCAGCCAGTCCGCATGCCTGATCACCTCAATCTCGTGCTCGACCACGAAGATCGAGTTGCCCGCGTGCTTCAGCCGGTCCAGCGCGCGCAGCAGCGCCTCGGTGTCGGCGGGATGCAGGCCCGCGGACGGCTCGTCGAGCACGTAGACGACGCCGAACAGATTCGAGCGGACCTGCGTCGCGAGGCGTAGCCGTTGCAACTCGCCCGGCGACAGCGTCGGCGTGCTGCGCTCGCAGGCGAGGTAACCGAGGCCGAGATCGAGCAGGACGGCGAGGCGCTCCGACAGATCCTCGCAGATGCGCCTCGCGACGGCGGTCTTCTCGGATTTGTCCGATGAAGCTTTTGCGAACGGCTTGATCACGTCGTGCAACTGCTTGAGCGGCAGGTGCGACATCTCTGCGATATTCAGGCCGGCGAACCTGACCTTGAGCGCCTCGGGCTTCAGCCTTGTGCCGTGGCAGGTCGGGCAGTCCCGCGTGATCATGAACTGCGCGACGCGACGCTTCATCATCGCGCTCTCGGACTTGGCGTAGGTCTGCATCACGTAGCGCTTGGCGCCGGTGAACGTGCCCTGGTAGCTCGGCTCCTCCTTGCGGCGTAGCGCCCGCTTGACCTCGGCTGCGTCGTAGCCGGCATAGACAGGAACGGTCGGCTGCTCCTCGGTGAACAGGATCCAGTCACGGTCCTTCTTCGGCAACTCGCGCCAGGGCTTGTCGACGTCGTAGCCGAGTATCGTCAGGATGTCCCGGAGGTTCTGGCCCTGCCAGGCACTCGGCCAGGCCGCGACGGCACGCTCGCGGATCGTCTTGGTGTCGTCGGGCACCATCGACTTCTCGGTGACGTCGAGCATCCGGCCGATGCCGTGGCAGGCCGGGCAGGCGCCCTCCGGCGTGTTCGGCGAGAACGACTCCGCATAGAGCATCGGCTGCCCGCGCGGATAGTCGCCGGCGCGGGAATAGAGCATCCTCATCAGGTTCGAGATGGTGGTGACGCTGCCAACCGACGAACGCGTCGTCGGCGCCCCGCGCTGCTGCTGGAGCGCCACGGCCGGCGGCAGGCCCTCGATGTCGTCGACCTCGGGGATCTGCATCTGGTGAAACAGGCGCCGCGCGTAGGGCGACACCGATTCCAGATAGCGCCGCTGCGCCTCGGCGTAGATGGTTCCAAAGGCGAGCGAGGATTTGCCCGAACCCGACACGCCCGTGAACACGACGAGGGCGTTGCGAGGAATGCGGACGTCGACGTTGCCGAGATTGTGCTCGCGCGCGCCGCGCACCTTGACGAAGCCGTCGTCCTGCATCAGGTCGGGTTGTCTGGGTCGATCGTCCATCTGGCTCCTCCAGCCTTCCATGGGAGGGTAACGGCAGGATCGCAGGATAGGTCCCAGGATGCCAGCGGGCCGCACCGGTTTAGCGCGTGTGCAGCAACGACGGATCGAGCGGACTGAGCCGGGCAGGATCGAATGGCGAGAGGTCGACCTGCGCGCTGCCATCGGCAATCAGCTGCGCCAACGCTTCGCCGGTCGCGGGTGCGTTGAGGATGCCCCAGACATTGTGGCCGGTCGCGACGTAGAGGCCATTGCTCCGCGGCACCTTGCCGATCAGCGGCAGGCCATCCTGCGTCACCGGGCGGAAACAGGCCTGATGCGCGATGATGTTCGCAGAGGTGAACAGCGGCGACAGCCGCTCGCTCATCGCTTGCAGACGCGCGATCGCCTCTTGGTCTGGCGTCACGGAAGCGGGATCGAGCGGAAGCGGCGCGATGTCGGAGAGGGCCGTGATATGCGTGCTGCCGTCTGCGCGTGGAAAGACCTCGATCGAGACCGCACTGCCGCCTTCCTCATACTCCAGGAATAAGGCCTCGGCCGGCACGTCTGCGGCGATGTCGTAGACGATGCTCGGGCTGCGCTGGCCGTAGACGGCAGGCAGGCTCATCCATTGCGCGGCGAGCAGCGACCAAGGCCCCATCGCGATCACGACGGCATCAGCCGCGACGATGCTACCTTCGACCTCGACGCCCATCGCACGATCGCCGTCGCGCACGATGCCGGCTACGCGGCCGGAACGAAACTCAGCGCCGAGCGCAAGCGCTGCGTCCATCATGGCCGACGTGAACTTGCGCGGATGCACGATCGCAGTCGTCCTCGCCGTGCCGATGCGCTGTGTGATGACGACGCCGTCGCTGAGCCAGCCAAGCGCGGATGGTGCATCCCGGCGCGCGTCGCCGTCGGGCGCGACGAAGCCGCTATAGGCGGTCATCGCCCGGTGGCCCCAATCGCCGGCGATCTCCTCCGGCAGTTGCGCATGAAGCGCAAAGCTGCGCCGCGCGAGCGCATCGAGCGGCGTGCCGACACACCAGTCCTGCGCCAGGAAGCCGCCGGCCTTGCCGGACGCGGCGGCGGCGACCTCGGTTCGCTCCACGACAGTCACGTCGATGCCGCGGCGGCGCAAGAAATAAGCCGCGCAGGCCCCGATGACGCCGCCGCCGCAGACCACAACGCGCATGATGGGCTCCCTGGCTCGCGTCAATTTGTGGGGCGCTTTGCTCCCGAGCGGAAACAACCTAGCTCGCGTAACCCCGTTCCAGCGATTGCCGCTGCCGGTGCCGCTCTAGCGCCAGGTCGACGAGGCGCGTCAGCAGCTCGCCATAAGGCACGCCCGAGGCCTCCATCATCTTCGGATACATGCTGATCGAGGTGAAGCCGGGCAGGGTGTTGATCTCATTGAAATAGAAGCTTCCGGTTTGCCGGTCGAGGAAGAAGTCGACGCGCGCGAAGCCGCTGCATTCGAGCGCCGCGAACACCTGCGTCGCCAGCGCGCGCACGCGCTCCATCTGCGCCGCGTCCAACCTCGCGGGAAGATCGACCCGGGCGCCGTCAGGATCGATATATTTCGCTTCGTAGGAATAGAACTCGTGATGGGCGTTCGGATTGAGCTCGCTGGCAACGCTGGCGAACAGCGTCTCGCCCTCGAGCACCGCGACCTCGATCTCGCGTGCGTCGATGCCCTGTTCGACCAGCACCTTGATGTCGTAACGAAAGGCATCGTCGAGCGCCGCTCCGAGCGCATCCAAGGTCTTGACCTTGTGAATGCCGACACTGGAGCCCATATTGCACGGCTTGACGAACACCGGGAGGCTCAGGCCCCCGGCCGCCTTCGCAAGCGACGAGCTACGGTCCTGCGCGAAGGCCTTGCTTGTGAGCACGCGATAGGGCGCGACCGGAATGCCGGCGAATTCGGCGAGCCGCTTGGCGACGTCCTTGTCCATGCTGACGGCAGAGGCGAGAACGCCGGATCCGACATAGGCGACGTCGGCCAATTCAAGCAGGCCCTGCACGGTGCCGTCCTCGCAAAGCAGGCCATGGATGACCGGAAAGACGACGTCGATCTCGAGCGGATCCATCGTCCCTGCGGTTACAGGCATGAGAGCCACCCGTCCGTCAGGTTCTCTGGCGAGCCGTATCTCGGGCGCATTGGGCAGGATCGGCAAGGACGTCGTCTGCGCCAGATCGAGCGCACCAAGATCGTTCCATTGCCAGCGGCCCTCCTTGTCGATGGAGACCGGGATCACCTCGAAGCGGGTGCGGTCGAGATGCCTGAATGCGGAGGCCGCCGATTTCAGCGAGACCTCATGCTCGCCGGACCTGCCGCCATAGAGAACAACGACGCGAATTTTGTCTGCCAATATTTTGTTTGCCATGGCTCATTTATGACGTGCTCTGTCCGAAAGTCACCTCTGTTGGCAGGTTGGTGCTTCGATCAAAAAAGTTCGGCGCCGGCGAGGGCCGCCGGCGCCATGTCGTAGCAAGGCTCGCTGCGTTTCAGCCCGGCCCTGCGCCCTGCGTCGCCGTATATACCGCGTAGAGCGATTGGCTCGCGGCCATGAACAGGCGGTTGCGCTTGGGGCCGCCGAAGCAGACGTTGCCGCACACTTCCGGCAGACGGATGCGGCCGAGCAGCTTGCCCTCCGGCGACCACACCGTGACGCCGCTGTAGCCGACCGCGCGTCCGGCATTGCTGGAGGCCCAGAGATTGCCGTTGACGTCGCAACGCAGACCATCCGGTCCGCACTTCACGCCGTCGATCACGCAATCGGTGAACTTCTTCAGGTTCGACAGCTTGTTGTCGCTGCCGACGTCGAACACGAAGATCTCGCCCTTGCCGCCGGGCCCGGTGTCGCCCGGTCCCTTGCCGGTCGAGGCGATGTAGAGCTTCTTGTAGTCGGGCGAGAAACACAGCCCGTTCGGGTCGGGCACCTGGTCTTCCGTGACGACGAGGTCGATGCGGCCGGAGGGATCGATGCGATAGCAATTGGTCGGCAGCTCGCGCTTGCCCGGCACGAAGCCGGCCGGCTGTCCGATCCGCGGATTGAGCTTGCCGCCTGCATTGCTCGGGCCGCCCGCGACGTCGGGCTCGCCTTCGTAGAGCTGGCCGCCATAGGGCGGATCGGTGAACCAATAGCTGCCGTCGGGATGCGCGGCGATGTCGTTCGGCGAGTTCAACTTCTTGCCCTGATAGGACTCGGCGAGCACGGTGGCGGTGCCGTCATGCTCGTAGCGCGTCACCCGCCGCGTCAGGTGCTCGCAGGAGAGCTGGCGGCCCTGGAAGTCGAAGGAGTTGCCGTTGGAATTGTTGGAGGGCGAGCGGAACACGCTGACGCGGCCGTCGTCCTCGGTCCAGCGCATTTGCCGGTTGTTGGGAATGTCGCTCCACAGGAGATAGCGGCCCTGCGCGCTCCACGCCGGGCCTTCGGCCCAGAGCAGCCCGGTGTAGAGACGCTTGATCGCGGTGTTGGGCTGCGCGAGATCGTTGAATGACGGATCGACCGCGATGATGTCGGGGTCCCAGAAATAGGTCGTCGGCGCGCCGCCCGGACCGAAATCGCGCGGCGGCGTCGTGATCGTCGTCGGCGGTGCGGCAGGCCCGGTCTGGGCGAGCGCGGGGCCCGCCATCGTGGCCGCGGCGCCGAGCGCCAGCCCCCGGACCAGTGTTCGTCGTGAAAGCGCAGCATCCTGCGCACGCTGCTCCCGCTCAGAAGCCTCCTGGCGTGTCATCGTGTCCTCCCGGTCATCTTCGGCTGGCCGGTTGATCCGGCCGAGCGAGGCGAAGGTTAGTCCGGTCTGCGTCCGGTTGCGAGGGGCAGACTTGAAACCGCGGCGTGATCGTGGGCCGCAATTTCGTCACCTTCGGGTGCGCTTGGATTGCAGGGCGCTCGTGGGGACAAAGCCGGAGCTCATTGTGCAGGTCGTCATCCTGGTCATCCTTCTCTCGTTTGCCTTTGCGGCTGGCTATTTCACGCGGGATTACGTCTCCCGAAAAAGGCGCGCGGAGGCGCGCCGCTGGCGCGAGTACACGCAGCCGGACTGGCTCTCGGCCAATACGGCGGCGAACACCAACGAGATCGCGAAGACCGGCACCGCTGCGCCCACCGGCGAGCTCGGCCAAATGCTGAACCGTTGGGAGAACAGGGCGCGCGCGCGCCGCACCGGCACGGGATAGGTGTGTCCCCCAAAATCTAGGCTGGAGCGGAAGCTATATGTCACACATGTTGACCATCTTTTGGCATTGCAGTTGCGGCCATTTCTCGTCTAGAAACGGCCACATCGGGCCTCTCCCGGAAACCAACCGTCAATGGTTTTGACCGAGGATTTGAGGCTCAACAGGGTCCGGCAATGCTGATTCGCGGCCAAATCGAGGGGATTTCGGGGGAGGTGGCTCTGGCCGCCGCCGCGATCCCGGCTGCACTGCTGCCCACCCTCCTTATTGGCGGCCTTCTTCTTACTTGCCCCTGAGGGCCGGCTGGGCGCCACGCGCCTGGGCGCTCAGGGGTTGGTCGAGATCAACGGACACCTCAAGCGCCAGGGACTGAAACGGCTCTGAACGGCGCCAACGCTCAAAAGGAAATCTAGGAATGGCCACCGCGAACAAGTCCGAGAAGGACCGCGTCATCATTTTCGACACCACGCTGCGCGACGGCGAGCAGTGCCCCGGCGCCACCATGACCTTCGAGGAGAAGCTCGAGGTCGCCGAGCTCTTGGATGATATGGGCGTCGACGTCATCGAGGCCGGCTTCCCGATCACCTCCGAAGGCGACTTCCAGGCGGTTAGCGAGATCGCCCGCCGCTCCAAGAACGCCGTCATCGCCGGTCTTTCGCGCGCCCATCCCGCCGACATCGACCGCTGTGCCGAGGCCGTGAAGTTCGCCAAGCGCGGCCGCGTCCACACCGTGATCGCGACCTCGCCGCTGCACATGCGGGTGAAGCTGAACAAGACCCCGGAACAGGTGATCGAGACCTCGGTCGCCATGGTCGCGCGCGCCCGCAACCAGATCGACGACGTCGAATGGTCGGCCGAGGACGGCACCCGCAGCGAGATGGACTTCTTGTGCCGCATCGTCGAAGCGGTCATCAAGGCCGGCGCCACCACCGTGAACATCCCCGACACCGTCGGCTATACGGTGCCGGAGGAATACACCCACTTCATGAGGACGCTGATCGAGCGCGTGCCGAACTCGGACAAGGCGGTGTTCTCCGTGCACTGCCATAACGATCTCGGCATGGCGGTCGCCAACTCGCTGGCCGGCATCACCGGCGGCGCGCGCCAGGTCGAATGCACCATCAACGGCATCGGCGAGCGCGCCGGCAACGCCGCGCTCGAAGAGATCGTGATGGCGATCAACGTGCGCAACGACAAATTCCCCTACTGGAACAAGATCGACACGACGCAGCTGACCCGCGCCTCGAAGCTGGTGTCGGCGGCGACCTCGTTCCCGGTGCAATACAACAAGGCGATCGTCGGCCGGAACGCCTTCGCGCATGAGAGCGGCATCCACCAGGACGGCGTGCTGAAGGACGCTTCGACCTACGAGATCATGCGCCCCGAGATGGTCGGCCTGAAGCAGTCGTCGCTGGTGCTGGGGAAGCATTCCGGTCGCCACGCCTTCGTGCACAAGCTGGAGGAGATGGGCTACAAGCTCGGTCCGAACCAGCTGGAGGATGCGTTCACGCGGATGAAGGCGCTGGCCGACCGCAAGAAGGACATCTACGACGAGGACATCGAGGCGCTGGTCGACGAGGAGATGGCGGCCTCCCACGACCGCATCAAGCTGACCTCGCTGACCGTGATCGCCGGCACCCACGGCCCGCAGCGCGCGACCATGAAGCTCGACGTCGACGGCCAGATCAAGATCGAGGAAGCCGAGGGCAACGGCCCGGTCGACGCCGTCTTCAACTGCATCAAGCGCCTGGTGCCGCACGAGGCCAAGCTTGAGCTGTACCAGGTCCATGCGGTCACCGAGGGCACCGACGCGCAGGCGGAAGTGTCGGTGCGGCTGGCGCAGGACGGCCGCTCGATGACGGCGCGCGCGGCGGATCCGGATACGCTGGTGGCTTCGGCCAAGGCCTATCTCGGCGCGCTCAACAAGATCGTCATGAAGCGCCAGCGCGACACGGTGACGACGGCGGCGGCGAGCTGACGCCCTTGGGGCTTCGCCTCTCCCGCTTGCGGGAGAGGCGACCAAGAACAGCTGCCCTGCCAAGGGCTACTAGCGGCCCGGTAAGCGAGCCGCTATTGATGCAGCCGGCATAAGATTGGCCACCCGGCGCCGCCGGGCGGCTCAAACAAACGATAGGGAGAGACCATGCGCACCTTGGCGATCGCCGCGTCCATCGCGGCTCTGGCACTTGGCTTGACAGGGCCGGCAGCGGCCCAGTCACCTGTTATCATCAAGTTCAGCCACGTCGTCGCCACCGACACGCCGAAGGGCAAGGGCGCGGAGAAGTTCAAGGAGCTTGCGGAAAAATATACCGGCGGCAAGGTCAAGGTCGAGGTCTATCCGAACTCGACACTCTACAAGGACAAGGAAGAGCTCGAGGCGCTGCAGCTCGGCAGCGTGCAGATGCTGGCGCCGTCCAACTCCAAGTTCGGGCCGCTCGGCATCCGCGAGTTCGAGGTGTTCGATCTGCCCTACATCCTGCCCGACCTGAAGACGCTGCGGAAGGTGACGGAAGGGCCGCTCGGCACCAAACTGCTGAAGCTGCTGGATGCCAAGGGCATCACCGGCCTTGCCTATTGGGACAACGGCTTCAAGCAGATGAGCGCGAACAAGAAGCTGATTACGCCGGCCGACTATCAGGGCGTGAAATTCCGCATCCAGTCCTCGCGCGTGATCCAGGCCCAGTTCAAGTCGCTCGGCTCGCTGCCGCAGGTGATGGCGTTCTCGGAAGTCTACCAGGCACTCCAGACCGGCGTGGTCGACGGCCAGGAGAACACCTGGTCGAACATCTACACCCAGAAGATGCACGAGGTACAGAAGTACATCACCGAAACCAATCACGGCTACATCGGCTACGTCGTGATCGTGAACAAGAAGTTCTGGGACGATCTGCCGGCCGACATCCGTGACCCCTTGTCGAAGGCGATGAAGGAGGCGACCGAGTTCAGCAACGCGCAGTCGCAGAAGGAGAACGAGGACGCGCTGGCCGAGATCAAGAAGAGCGGCAAGAGCGAGATCATCAAGCTCACGGCCGAGCAGGACGAGGCGATGCGCAAGGCGATGGAGCCGGTCTACAAGGATGCCGCCGGCCGCATCGGCCAGGCGCTGATCGACGAGTTCCTGAAGGAAGCCAAGAGCCCGACGAACTGACCGCCACAGGCGGCCAACGAAGGGCTTCCGCGCACCGCACGGAAGCCCTTCTTGTTGCAAATCATTTCAGTTTGCATCTGAACGGGCATTCACGGCGGTTACATGTCAGCAAGAGGGCGCTTCCTGTCCAAGTTGTAAGTTGCGCGTCAGCCCCCTCGCGCTCATCCTCACGGGCATCCTTCCAGAGGAGGTCAGGATGAAGAAATTCACCATCGCCGCCATTGCCGTGCTCAGCATCGCCGGCTCGGGCGCGGTCTATGCCCAATATCATCGCCCGTGGATGGAGCACGTCCGCCACATCCGCATGAATCCCGAGGACCGCGCCGCTTTCGTCGATGCGCGGATCGCCGCCGTCCATGCCGGCTTGAGGCTCAACGCCGATCAGGAGAAGCTGTGGCCGCCGGTTGAGGCGGCCGTGCGGGAGTTCGCCAAGCTGCGCATCGACCGTGCCAATGCGCGGATGAATGCCGGGCCGGGCGATGCCGACAGGGCCGAGGATCCGATCGCCCGCCTGCGCCAGCGCGCCGAGGACATGGGCGCCAGCTCCGCCGCCCTGAAGAAGATCGCCGATGCCGCCGATCCGCTCTACAAGACCCTCGATGAGGGCCAGAGACGGCGTCTCGCCGTGCTGACCCGGCACCGCGGCCCGTTCGGCGGCGGCGAGGACGGCCCGCGCCACCACCACTTCAAGGAGCGCATGGACCGCATGATGGAACGGGGCATGGACCACTTCCACCACGACCGCTTCGACCGTGACCGCGGTCCCGACCGGGACCGGGAGGGCCGGCTCTGAACGGACCGGTTCTCAGGCCGTAAACCTGGCGAAGCCGCTGGAATCCAGCGGCTTTTCGCATTTTCGGGGCTGCGGACGAGACCTTGGAAAACTTGCGTCCGATCGCTTGCCAGACCCGGAACGCTTTGCTAAACGACCGGCCTCGCAAGGCCTTGACCGCCTTTCGGGCGCATAGCTCAGTTGGTAGAGCAGCTGACTCTTAATCAGCGGGTCCCAGGTTCGAGCCCTGGTGCGCCCACCAAACGATATAAATCGCTTGCAGCGAATGAGCATCAGAACGGGACGTTTGGTTGGACGTTTTCAGCGCCCAACCAAAACAGACACTGCTCATCGACCCCTGCACCACCGAGACCCGGGCATAGACGAGATCTTCGGGCACCAGAGGCAGGATCAAGCAGTTGCTCAACCTCGCAAAAAGCGGGTCCAAACGGCTATCGAGACTTGCGGCCGGTCGCGGCGAGCAATTGTCCTGCAAAATGGTGCACGGAGCGCGCCCCTGCGCGTCAGTGTCGCTTCCGAGAGGCGGTTAACGTCATCGCTGATTCCGCGATCCTCGGGTTACAGGAGCATCGGAGGTGACTCTCGCAGAGCGGAACGAGCAGGACCTGGGAGCGAGATGGCGCTGATGCGTTGGTGGGTGCTGCCGCTCGTGCTTTGCACTGAGCTTGAACTCTATCACTGCGCCGCGAGCCGGCCCACCAGTCGCCAAAGAATCCGATGATCAAGACCAACTGCGTGTCATGGGATGTGACGTTTCGTGTTTTCGTCGCTGCATAGTGCCAAGACACGACTTGGCTTCTTACAAGCACAAGGTCCTCATCAGCATCGATGACCTGCCGAATATCTCGGCGACAGAACTGATCAGCTCCACTTCCTTACCTCTCCCCTGCAGAGTCTCGGTCAGGCAAACGAAGGCGCTGGCGGGCTGAGAGCATCATTGTTATAGTGCACTATTCTTCATCATCATGCCGCGCATATTGCGCTGCAGCGGGCCCGTCAGCTCACACCACGCCGAGCACGAGATGGAAGCCAATCGCGAGTTCAGAGGCTCTGATACCCACGGCATTCTGCAGCGGTTTGGGGCCGACATTCGTGCCTCAAGCGAGGGGTTTGGGTGGTCTTCGATTTACGCGTCGGTCCAAAGGGAGAATCCCTTCGAGGGCCGGTTCGAAGCGATCGCAGACGACCTCATTGTGTTGCATCGCAGCGGCCCCGTGCAGACGACCTTTGAATCCGGCGGGCACGTCACTTCGCGCAGCATTCCGAGGGGAAGCGCCTTCTTTCTACCGGCGGGTCATGCGTGCAAGGTGGGACTGCATGGGGCGCTGGATACGCTGCATATTTATCTCCGCACAACCTTAGTTGGACGCGAACGTGTCAATGAGGTCACGCCGCTGCTGGTCGAACGGGACGTGGTTCTACAGCATCTGGCGCACGCGGTTGAGCAGGCGCTTTGCGAGAAAGCCTCGAATTCAGCTCTCTTCATCGATCCGATAGCGCGAGCACTTGCGAACAGGATCTCCACGATCAGCAGAAGTAGCGAACCGTGGCAGGTTCAGACCGCTGGGCTGCCTGAATACCAGCTTCGGCGCCTTCAGGATTTCATAGAATCCAATCTCGAGGGCGAGATCACCCTTGCTGCGATGGCCAGCGCGTGCGGCATCGGCACAAAGTCGTTCGTTCGAGCTTTTGCAGCAACGACTGGCAAATCACCATACCAATATGTGATCGCGGCACGTGTCGAACGGGCCAAGCGCTTGATCGAGCAAAACCAGCAAGGTCTCGCTGAGATAGCACTGCGCTGTGGCTTCTCCCATCAGGAACACTTGACGCGTGCCTTCCGCAGGCTGACGGGCCAAACGCCCGGTCGGTACCGTCGCGGCATCAACTGATAAGCAGCTAGGGCCGATGCAGAAACGCTCTGATCCACCATCGCCAGCTGCAGCGCAAAATGAGCGTACCGTGCGGCCTTTCGACGGTGGCGAGGTCCATTCCGTGCTGCGACAGTTCGCCGTGAAAAGCCAGGCGTCGAGCGCGGGGCTCGGCTGGTCGACTATGTTCGCATCGGTTCAGAGGGAAGAGCCGTTCAGGGGCCGCTTCGAAGCCAATGACAACGCCCTGCTGGTGACTGCAGCTAGTGGGCCAGTCGATGTTACCTATCGGATCGATGGGCGTGTCGTATCCAGGCACTTGCAGGAGAAGGGGATATTTTTCCTGCCGCCGCGCCGCGACTGCGAGGTGACGCTAGATACGCCATTGGATTCGATCCATGTGTACCTGCGTCCTGAACTGTTTGCCGGCTCTGAAGGTCAAGCGCAGAACTCCGATTTCGGCCTCTTGCCTTTGTTGGGTGAGCCGGAGCCCTTAACCCACAATCTCCTGGCCGTGGTGGAGGAAATGGTGCGTGAGGGTGATGTCTCGTGTTCCCTTATGGCCGATTCAATTGCGCATGCCATAGCCAATCGATTTGTCGTGCTCAATGGACGGAAGCCGAAAACGTCGGGTGGTGTGGAACGCGGCCTGAGTACGCGTAGCGTGCGCTCGATTCGTGATTTCGTCGAAGCCAATATCGCCGATTGCATCAAGCTAGGCGATTTGGCTGCGATCTGCGGCGTAAGCCCCGAGTATTTCATACGCTTGTTCAAGTCTTCGCTGGGCGTGTCTCCTCACCGCTACGTTGTGGGGGTGCGAATTCATCATGCGAAACTGCTCCTCACGGATCCAAACATTGGCCTCGCGGAAGTCGCAAGGCAATGCGGGTTTGCGCACCAGCAACATTTCACCAACACGTTCCGTCGGATGACCGGCTTGTCGCCGGGCGCTTATCGACGGGCAATGAATTAAGCGCTCCACGATCTGCCTTTCCGATCCGAACGCTGGCTCGTTTCCTGGAAACGAAGCCGGCAGTTTGTGTCAGTTTCCTGCAAACCGGTCCGGTTTGTGCAGGCTTAGCCCCCCGGCATGTCCTACCTTCACCTCACGAAGAGGCGCCACACGCAATCACGGCGCCCGATGATGGGGAGAGACGCGCATGGCATTGTTCGATGCCGGGCGAGGGTGCTCGCATATCCGAATTGGCCAGCATTCGCTTGAGATGCCTTGCACCTCGGATGATCGTGCTGCGCAGGAAAGTGGGCCGCTGCGATGAAGGACTGGTCTCCGCTCGTCGTCGGGATCGGCGGAACGTTGCGCGACGGATCAACCTCGGAGAAGGCGCTCCGTCTGGCTTTGACGGAAGCCGCGCGGCTCGGTGCGAAAACCCAGATCTTCGCCGGGCAAACGTTGAATCTCCCTCACTACGACAGCATTGAACGTACGGAGCGTGCGACCTCGCTGGTCGAAGCGCTGCGCACCGCAGACGGCGTCATCATAGCCACCCCAAGCTATCATGGCTCGATCTCCGGCCTGGTCAAGAACGCAATAGACTACACCGAGGATCTCCGTGCGGACGCGCGCAGCTATCTTGCCGGACGCGCTGTCGGCGCCATCGTATGCGCGGGCGGAGCTCAAGCCATGGGGGCTACGCTGGGAACTCTGCGGACCATCGTTCACGCGTTGCGCGGTTGGCCGACTCCATTTTCAGCGGTGATCAACACCGCGCAGAGGCCATTCTCCGCAGATGGTGCGTGCAGTGATCCGATCATGGCGCAGCAGCTCGCATTCGTGGCCGAGCAGGTCGTCGAGTTCGCGAAGATGCGGCGGCTGTACGAGAGCCGGCGCAATGGGCTGGAAATATCAGGAGCCGCGCCGGCGCAATGCGCCTAGAACGCGGCCGCAAACGACCATAACGGGAAACAATAGGGAGGGGTCATGAGCAGGAATCGCATCCTTAGTTATGAAAATCTCGTTGTCGTCTTGATGGGGGCCGCGTTTGGCTTCGTATTTTTCGACCGTCTTGCGTTGAATTTTCTATCTCCGTTTCTGATGCCTGAGCTCCAACTGAACAACACCCAGCTGGGTGTCCTCTCGGCTGGCCTGGCGTTGACCTGGGCAATCGCCGGCTATGCGGTCGGCACTCTTTCGGACTATTTTCAAAATCGTAAAACGCTCCTGGTCTGGGCGATAGTGATCTTCTCGATGTGCTCGGTAGGATCCGGTCTTGCCAATTCGTTTCTGACGTTGCTTGCCGCGCGCCTCGTGATGGGATTTGCGGAAGGACCTGTACTTCCGATCGCGCAGTCGATCATGGCTGCGGAATCGTCGGAGCACCGTCGCGGCTTCAACATGGGCGTTCTGCAGAATTTCTTCAGCGCGCTGCTAAGTAATTTTGCCGCTCCTCTGCTGCTCGTCGCAAGTGCGCAGATCTACGGCTGGAGAAGCGCTTTCTACATTGCGGCGGTGCCTGGCTTCGTGGTGGCGGCCCTGATTGTCGCATTTATCCGTGAACCTTCGCCGGGTGCCGCTCCGATGTCGACTGCGGCAGCGCGCAACACGATCCCGCTTTCGACGATGCTGAAACATCGCAACATCTGGGTTTGCGCGATCGTGAGCTGCCTGATGGTGGCTTGGCTCCTGATTCAGATAACGTTCCTTCCGATCTACCTGGTGCAGGTCCGCGGTCTGTCGCTCAGCGCGATGAGCGTTGCCCTGGCCGCGACCGGTATCGCAACGGCCGCGTCTTCGATCATCGTACCGGCGCTGTCGGATCGATTTGGCCGCCGTCCGATTCTCATCTTGTCAGGCTTCGTTGGCGTGATTGCCCCGGTGACAACCGTCATGTTCGACGGACCTTTGCCTTTGATGGTGTTGTTCATGGGTGTCGGGTATCTCGCCATTGGCAGCTTCTCGTTGTTCATGGCCACTGTGCCGTCCGAGACAATCCCGCCGACCCATGTTGCTACTGCGCTCGGCTTCATCATGGGGGTAGGCGAGCTCGCGGGCGGCTTCGCGGGCCCGGCTCTCGCCGGGATCGCTTCCGACGTGTTCGGTCCGTCCAGCTCGATGTGGATCGCCGCTGCGCTGTGCATCTGTGCAGGCTTGCTTTGCCTGATGCTGGACGAAACTGCGCCGCGGGTGCTCGAGCGCCACAAGAGAATGATTGTGAGTTCGCCGGCGTAAATCCCTATCCCGGCTAGCCGCAACCGCGCTCAACGGAAACATTAGGAGATTGAAATGAACGTTCAGGCCATGCGCAAGAACCTGCCGGCACCGGAACCTCACCTCACTCCGCAGGATCTGGTCGACCGCGCGGCCTCGATGAGAACGCTGCTGCGGGAATCGCAAGACGAGACCGATGAGCGGGGACATTTTTCGGACGAAATCCAGCAGAAGTTCATCGATGCTGGATTTTATCGGATCTTGCAGCCCAAAATGTTTGGTGGCTACGAGTTCGATTACGAAACATTTTTTCGCGTCATGGTGGAGATATCGCGCGGTCATCCGTCCGCAGGGTGGTGCTTGACGTTGGCCGCTTCTCATGCGCCCGTCATAGCCTCGCACTGGTCGGAAGCTGCACAGATCGAAATCTTCGGTTCGTCCGGACATTTCGCGTCACCGCACCGGGCTGCCCCCGGGGGCACGTGCCTGCCGGTCGAGGGCGGCTATATCATCAATGGTGTGTGGCCATATTCGTCGGGAATACCGCACAGCACGCACTTCCTTGGCGCAACGTTGCTTCAAACGTCGTTCCCGCCACGCATGTTGCACTTCGTTGTGCCGCGGGGGCAATACACAATTCTGGGCGATTGGGGTGGAGACCGCACCTTGGGCATGCGCGGCTCCGGCTCGAACAGCGTCAAGCTGGACAATGTCTTCGTGCCCGAGCATATGACCGCGTTCTTCGACGCGCTGGGTGTAAAGCAGGATCTCTCTGATGGCACACCCGGAACGCGATTGCATGGCAACCCGATGTATCTCGGCGTTCTCATGGGTCCTTATCACGCGTCCCTGACATCGCCTATCATCGGAGCCGCGCGCGCGGCGATCGATGAATATCGCGACATTCTGTTCTCGCAGAACACATTTGTTCCACCTTTCATCAAGCGTGCCTTCGAGACTGATTTCCAGGTCAATTATGGCCGCGCCATAGCGTTGACTGACGCAGCCGAAGGCGTGCTGCTCCAGGGTTTGCGCAAGCACATGGACTACTGCCAGCGGTGGGCGAAGACGGGTGTGCAAGCCTCCGCGGAAGAAAACTTGCGACTCTGGGGAATGCTGCAGACCGGTGCACGTCTTGCCTGTGAAGCCATCGAACTCTTGTTCCAGACCGCCGGGTCGACCGCGGCGCGGAAGGGCTCAAGGATGCTTCGATACTTTGGCGACGCCCAGATGTATCGAGGACACATGTCCTCCCAATACATGACCTTCGCGAAGTACATTGGTCGCAGCAATCTCGGGCTGCCGACCGGTTTTCTGGATCTCTGAAGAAAGTCGGAGGGGGACGTGACCCAAACTAAAGCAAAACCTGCTCCGTTGGTGCTGGCAGATCAGGGATTCTTCTGGACCGGTCTGGTCCGCCAGCAGACACCGAATGGCACCATCGCCGCGGGCCAGATGTTCGTGCAATATCAGATCCCGGAGCACATCCGGCATCCATATCCCATCGTCATGGTGCATGGTGGTGGGGGGCAGGGAACGGATTTTCTCGGTACTGCCGATGGACGGCCGGGATGGGCCACTTACTTTCTGAAACAGGGTTACGCGGTCTATGTCGTCGACCGCCCGGGGCACGGTCGCTCACCCCTGCATCCGGAGGCTCTGGGTCCCATGACACCTCCGCTGACCTACGAATTTGCCATGACGCTGTTTAGCGCGCCCGGCAAGCAGCCGAACAGCTGGCCAAACGCACAAAAGCATAATCAGTGGCCTGGTTCGGGCGTCGTCGGCGATCCAGCCCTGGACCAATTCATCGCGACCCAAGGTCCGTTCCTCGTGTTCTTGGCACAGACGCAACAGTTGATGCAGCGGGCTGGTGCCGAATTGCTGGATCGTATCGGTCCATCGATCCTGCTCACCCATTCCATGGGAGCGCCCTTCGGCTGGCTCGTGGCAGATAGTCGGCCGAACCTGGTGAAAGGCATTGTCGCGGTCGAGCCAATGGGGCCGCCTTTCGCCCAATTGCCAATGGGGCTGGGCGACCTCTCTTACGGACTCACTGCGATCCCGATGACGTTCGATCCGCCCATCAAAGGTCCAACTGAACTGCGGCGCGAAATCCGCAAGGCTCAGAAGCCAGGGTTGGCGGACTGCTTCGTTCAGAAAGAGCCGGCGAGGCGTCTTCCCAATCTCGCATCGGTGCCCGTTGCTGTCGTGACATCGGAGGCGTCGGCCTGGTCCATGCACGACCACGGCACCGTCGATTATCTCGTCCAAGCCGGCGTGCGCGCCGTCCATCTGCGGCTCGAAGACCACGGCCTGCGCGGCAACGGCCACCTGATGATGCAAGAAAGGAACAGCGATGACATTGCTGCTTTCCTGGAAAGGTGGATCTCGGAACATGTAGGGTCACGACCAACATAGATTCGATTTTTCGCGCCGCCGCATCTTGTGGTGAAGCCGCGACTGGAAGGTGCGAGTGAGGTGGTCCGATTTGTCAGCAGACCGTTAGCGCAGGAGGAGTGCGAGATGGCGAAAAAGGGATATTGGGTCGATCACATCAACGTCACGAGCCCGGAGCGCTACAAGGACTACATCGCGGCCAACGCCGCACCATTGAAGAAGTACGGGGCGCGGTTCCTTGTCCGAAACGGTGCATGCGAAGTGCACGGCGACGCACTTCAAGGGCGTCGCCACGTCGTCATCGAGTTCGAAAGCTACGCAATAGCCAAGGCCTGCTACGACTCACCCGAGTATCAGGCGGCGGCCAAGATTCGCGACGAAGCCAGCACCTCCGAATTCGTCATGATCGAGGGGCACGAGGACTGATAGCGATCCGCGGCGGAAGCTCGGGCTGAACGAGATCGAAGTGAAAGACTGCCGATGAAAGCAACTGCGACCTTGGAGCTGCTGTGGACCCCGTCCGAGGACAAGATCGTCGGGTCTCGCTTGTGGGATTACATGAGGTGGCTTGATGAGCGCCACGGTCGCAAGTTCGAAGACTACGAGGACCTCTGGCGCTGGTCGACGAGCGACTTGAACACCTTCTGGGGATCGATCTGGGACTATTTCGACGTGCGGGCAGACGGTGACCCGACCCCCGTGCTGCAATCGGACGCGATGCCCGGCGCCGATTGGTTTCCGAATACCCGCCTGAACTATGCCGAGCACGTCTTCCGCGCTGCCAGGCCCGAATCGCCTGCGCTCGTCGTGCTCAGTGAAGCGGGCGAGGCCCGGGAGGTTAGTTGGGAAGCTCTGCGGCAACAGACGGCCGCGCTGGCGGCAACATTGCGTCGTCTGGGCGTCAAGCGGGGTGACCGCGTCGCCTCCTACCTGCCGAATCGTCCGGAGACGGTCGTTGCGCTTCTGGCATGCGCCAGCATCGGTGCGATCTGGTCCAGCTGCTCTCCCGAGATGGGGCGAACCATGGTGCTCGATCGTTTCGGCCAGATCGAACCGAAAGTTCTGTTTGCCGCCGACAGCTACACCTACAACGGCAAGACCCACGATCGCGCGCCTATCGTCGAGGAGTTGCGCGAAGGGCTTCCGAGCGTCGGGCACATCATTCATGTGCCCGGCCCGCTTGCGGCGGAGCGACCGGTCCGATGGCGCAACCTGATGAGCTGGGGAGATGCCGTCAGCGGCGATGCCGAATTGCAGTTCGATCGCGTGCCGTTCTCGCACCCGCTCTGGATCGTCTATTCGTCGGGAACGACGGGCTTGCCGAAGGGGATAGTCCACGGCCACGGCGGCATCGTCCTGACCCATCTCAAAACCATGTCGCTCCAGCACGACCTGCGTCCCAGCGAACGCCTGATGTTCCTGGCAAGCACAGGATGGATCGTGTGGAACCTGCAGGTCGGCGCGCTGCTGACAGGTGCTTCGATCGTGCTGTACGACGGCAATCCGGCCTGGCCGGACAATCGGGCGATCTGGAAATTGCTGGATGCGTACGGCGTTACGCATTTCGGCTGCGGCGCCGCGTTTCTCACCAACTGCATGAAGGACGGCTTGCGCCCTCGGGAATTCGTCGCGCTGGAGAAGCTGCGGTCGATCAGCTCGACCGGGTCACCGCTGCCAGCCGAGGCCTATCGGTGGGTCTACGACGCGATCAAATCAGATCTTTGGCTTGCGTCGATCAGCGGCGGCACCGACATAGCTTCGGGCTTCGTGAGCTGCAGTCCTGTGCTGCCGGTCCATCCCGGAGAAATCCAATGCCGTGAACTGGGCGTCGCAGCATTCGCCTTCAACGAGGCGGGTGAACCGGTCATCGACGAGGTCGGCGAGCTCGTCATCGTCAAGCCGATGCCGTCGATGCCGGTTTTCTTCTGGAACGATGAGGGCGGCCGACGCTACCGGGAGAGCTACTTCGAACAGTTTCCCGGCCGCTGGCGACAGGGCGACTGGATCCGTTTTTCAGCCGCCGGGACCAGCCAGATCTACGGTCGCTCCGACACCACAATCAACCGGTTCGGCATCCGTATTGGAACCGCGGAGATCTACCGTGTTGTCGAGGACATCGCAGAAATCCGCGACAGTCTGGTTGTCGACCTCGAGTATCTCGGGCGAGAATCCTACATGCCGCTCTTCGTCGTGCTGCAGCCGGGGCTCATGCTCACGGATGAGCTCAAGGCGAGGATCGCCACACAGATCCGCACCTACGGCTCCGCTCGCCACGTGCCGAGCGAGATCTTCCAGGTCGAGGAGATCCCACGCACCCTGACCGGCAAGAAGATGGAGCTTCCGGTGCGCAAGCTGCTGCTTGGCACTGCTGCCGAAAAGGTGGCGAGCCCGGATTCCATGGCGAACCCGGCGAGCTTCGAATACTTCGTCAGGTTCGCGGAGCAGCTGAACCTGCAGCGGGTGTAGGGACGGGAATGGCACTGCCGCCGTGCGCTAGCTCGGTCCACCCCATCGACGCGGATGAACTGAGGAGACGATAATGCTGCATTGCGACATGTAGTTTGTGTCAGTTTTTTGCAACCCGGATCGATTTGTGCAGGCGGCGGTGTGCTGCTTCTCTTAGCTTGGCTTCAACAAACGCTTCGCAAGCGCGACGCGGAATTCTTGGGGGAGACGCGCATGGCATTGTCCAATGCTGGCGAGGCGACCTCGCATTGGCTTGCGACAGCTAGACATCCCCGGGGATGGCCTGGGCTGTTCGATGAGGGCGGTCGCTGATGATGATCGAGAGGTTCTCTGTCAAGGGATATGGCGCGATTGTCACGGGCGGCGCCAGTGGCATCGGTCTCGCTTTTGTCGAAGCACTGGCCGATAGCGGTGCACGGGTGGCGATCCTTGATGTGGACTCGATCTCCCTGGGCAAACAGGTGGATCGGCTCTCCGCGAGAGGTTTGGACGTTCGAGGTCACAAGCTTGATGTGACTGATCGCAAGGCAGTCGATCAGGTCTTCGCAGAAGTCGCAGCAGAATACGGACGCCTCGACGTCGTTTTTGCCAACGCGGGCATCGACCCCGGAATTGGCTTTTCCAATCCGGACGGCAGCCCGTCCGAGGCAGGTGCTATCGAAAACTACGAGGACGAGCGGTGGAACAGAACGATCGAGATTAATCTCAATGGCATCTTCGCCACCATTCGCGCTGCCGCGCGCCATATGAAACGAGGCGGAGGAGGCGGGAGCATCGTGGTCACAACGTCGATCGCCGCCTACTTGAATGAGGGGATGATAGGGGCGGCCTACATGGCCGCGAAAGCGGGAGCAGCACATCTGGCGCGCAACGCTGCTCTCGAACTGGCCCCACACAAAATCCGCGTGAACGCAGTCGCGCCCGGGTTCATCGTCACAAACATAGGAGGTGGGTGGCTAAAGCAACCCGAGGTCCAGAATTCAATAGGAGCCACGGTCCCGATCGGCCGCATTGGAGACGCTGACGACCTGAAGGGATTAGCTCTTTTCCTAGCGTCCCCCGCGTCGAGCTACATTACCGGTGCGCAAATTCCGATTGATGGCGGTGTGAGTCTTGGAAAGAGGTCCGCTTGAATCGGCGGCGAATGCTGTCCTGGTGCGGCCCGAGACGCTGGTGGCATGGCGCATGCGTGGAGCGACGCCAAAAGGCATCGCTCATGCTCGAGAAGGCGCGATGACGTCGAGGGGCGTGCGCAAGGATCAGGAGCACCATCAAATGAAAGATATCGAAGACAAGGTCGCGTTCATCACGGGAGGCGCGAGTGGGATCGGGTTCGGAGTGGCCCGCGCGTTCCTGCGACATGGGGTGAAGGTCGTTATCGCGGACGTCCGTCAATCGCATCTCGATGCGGCGGCTTCCGCCCTCGATCGCTCCAACAAGAACTACCATCTGATCCGTCTGGACGTTACCGACCGCGAGTCAATGGCACGGGCCGCGACGGAGACCGAGAAGGTATTCGGCAAGGTCCACATACTCTGCAACAATGCAGGCGTATCGAGCATGGTGGCTATGGAAGACGCGAGCTTCGCGGATTGGGATTTTGTGATGAACATCAACGTCGGGGGCGTCGTCAACGGCGTCGCGACGTTCGTTCCACGGATTCGAGCGCATGGAGAAGGGGGTCACATCGTCAACACCTCCTCGATGGCCGGCATCCTCGCTCTTCCAAATCCCGGCGGTATCTACTCGACATCCAAATTCGCGGTGCGCGGCCTGACGGAGTCGTTGCGAATGGCGCTCGGACCGCACAACATCGGCGTTTCGCTTCTTTGTCCCGGCCTGGTTCGCAGCAATCTCGTCGACACGACGCTTCACCTCAACACGTCCGGTTCTGCTCAACCGGCGGTCGGCCCGTTCGCGGCCGGCGATTCGCCGTTGGATGCCGGAATGGATCCTCTCGCCGTAGGCGAACGGGTGGTCGAAGGAATCGTCGGGAACGAGCCATACATTCTTCCGCACGGCGAATTCAAAGAAGAAGTCGCAGAGTCGTTCGGAGAAATACTTCAGTCGTTCCCCACCGATCGAGATATCGATCCGAAACGGCAACAGTTCGAAGCGATGCGCCGGCAAGCGACGACGGAGGCCAAGCGCTTGGCTGCAAGCATTGGTTAGAACTTCGGTCTGGCGATTGAGGAGGGCGCCGATCTCCATTGGGCGCCCGCTCGCAGCCGAGTAATTCGAAAGACGTCGCAAGAATCGGAGGGAATCAATCCTCCGGACAAACAGCCGCTCTCAGCGCGGCCTATCAGGGAGGAGTCGATGCGAAGCGTTATCGCAGCCGCAGGGCTGTACGTGGTCTGGTCCGTTCTCGCGGCGCCGGCCGTAGCCGAAGACCAGCCCGGCATCACCGCCACCGAGATCCGCATCGGACAGACCATGCCCTATAGCGGGCCAGTGTCCGCCTTCGGCATCCTCGGCAAGGGCGAGGTCGCATATTTCAAGATGGTCAACGACCGCGGCGGCATCAACGGCCGCAAGGTCAACCTGCTCTCGCTCGACGACAGCTACGTGCCCCCAAGACCGTGGAACAGACGCGCCGGCTGGTCGAGAGCGACGACGTGTCGTTCATCTTCTCGACGATGGGGACCGCGCATAACACGGCGATCGCCAAATATCTGCAGGGCAAAAAGGTGCCCCAGCTGTTCGTCGCCTCGGGGGCCTCGAAGTTCGGCGACCCCGCGCAGTTTCCCCTCACGCTGATGGGCGTGATGGCCCCGTTCCGGAACGAGGCCCGCCTGTATGCGCGCTATGCCCTGCAGAAGAAGCCCGACGCGACCTTCGCGGTGCTGGCGCAGAACGACGATTTCGGACGCGACTACCTCGCCGGGCTCAAGGATGTGCTCGGCAGTCGCTACGAGACGGCAGTCACGGCGGCGGCCTACGAGACGACTGAGCCGACGATCGATTCCCAGATCGTGAAGCTCAAATCGACCGGTGCGGATGCGCTCGTGATCGCCGCGGCCCCGAAATTCGCTGCGCAGGCGATCCGCAAGACTTACGAGATCAATTGGCGTCCGATGATGTTCCTGACCAATGTGTCGGTATGGATGTCCTCGGTGATGGAGCCGGCCGGGCTCGACGCCGGTACGGGCATCATCTCGAGCGCCTATGTCAAGGATCCGCTCGATCCGGCATGGGCGGACGACCCCGGCGTGAAGGGGTGGCGCGACTTCATGGCCAAATACGTGCCTGACGGCGACATCCGCGATGCCAACTACGTCAACAGTTACAACAACGGCATGGCGCTGGAGCACGTGCTCAAGGCGGCGGGCAACGACCTCAGTCGCGAGAACATCCTGCGGCAGGCGCTGTCGATCAAAGATCTGGAGTTGCCGATGCTGCTGCCCGGCATCAAGGTCAACACCGGCGAGAGGGACCATCTGCCGGTCGAGCAGCTGCAGTTCATGCGCTTCACCGGCAAGCAGTGGGAGCGGTTCGGCGAGGTGCTCTCGACCAAGTAGCGTCGATATCGAACCGCATGCAATGATGTCGAGGCAGGTTGGTCCGCGGGTGTCGCCATTGCGCTGCAGCAAACGACGGGAGCGATTGTATTGAAAATCGAGGGCCATTGGGTTTTACTCCGCGGCACCGAAGCCTCGAGCCCTTGGTCTGTCGGATGCAGGCGACGTCGAATTTTGGGGTGCAGGAGACGCACGGGATCCTGAACCGCTTCCAGGCCGAATTCCGCGGCTCGAGCGAAGGGCTCGGCTGGTCGTCCGCATTTGCCTCGGTTCAGCGCGAACGGCCGTTTGAGGGGCACTTTCACGCACTGTCCGACAATCTGATGGTGCTGCATCGCGGCGGCCCGGTCGACATCACGTATGTGATGGACGGCAAGTCGGTTGCCCGGCACATCCCGCGCGGTGGCGTTTTCTTCCTGCCGGCGGGCCATGCATGCAACGTGCTCCTGCGCGCACCGCTGGAATCCACCCATATCTATCTGCGCTCCGACCTTTTCGCCGGCCCTGACGGGTCACCCGGCGTGATCGGCGGCCTTGCGCCGATGCTCGGCGATCAGGACGCTGTGCTGGAGCATCTTGCCTCGGCGATCGGTGATACCATCACCGGTGGTCTGCCGGCCTCGTCGCTCTTCGTCGATCCGATCGCGCAGGCGATCGCCAACCGTTTCGTGGCAATCAACTTCCACAAGCCGAGCGTGGAGGCCGGCAAGCATCCGAACCTGCTCAGTGCTAGGCAGATGGCACGCATTCGCGAATTCGTTGATGCCAATATCGATAGCGATATCCGCCTCGACCAGCTGGCGGAGCTGTGCGGCCGCAGCACCGAGTATTTCGTGCGGCTTTTCAAGGCGACCAGCGGCGTCTCGCCTTATCAATACGTGCTCAATTTGCGCATAGAGCGCGCCCGGGCGCTGCTTGCCGACGAGACCCTAAGTCTGGCCGAGATCGCGCTGGCTTGTGGCTTCTCCCATCAAGAGCATTTCACGCGGATGTTCCGCCGCTTTACTGGCATAACACCCGGACGATACCGACACAGCCACTAGGTTTGCTGATCGCGGCCGCGGCGGTCGAAGGCCCGATTCGGCCCTGCATTATTTTTCCGGTTTTGTGCAGATTTTCTTCGGTTTCGTGCAGGCCCGCCGCGCCAGCCCGCCCCTAGCTTCCTCCCAACAACATGAGATTGCCGGTCCGCCGGCTTGGGAGGATTGCCATGAGCATCGCGCTGGCCGATGCCGGAGGCGCGTCCGTTGCGACGGCCGGTGATGCCGGCAAGGGCGCGTTTGCCTATTGCTCGCAGCAATATCGCGTCCTGTTCGGTACCGGCACCTCGGCGCGGCTCGGCGAGGAGGCAGCGCGCCTCGGCATCAAGCGGGCATTTGTGCTGACCACAAGCGAGCAGCATGATGTGGGGCGACGGCTCGGCGTAGGCCTCGGCGACAGGCTCGCCGGACTGTTTTCCGGCGCTCGCATGCATACGCCGGTTGAAGTCACCAACGAAGCGCTTCGGATTGTGGAGTCCCGCGACATCGACGGACTGGTCGCGATTGGCGGCGGCTCGACGGTCGGGCTCGGCAAGGCGCTCTCGCTGCGCACGGGATTGCCGCATATCGCGTTGCCGACCACCTATGCCGGCTCCGAGATGACGCCGATTCTTGGCGAGACCAGCAACGGCATCAAGACCACGCAGCAATCCCAGGATCTGGTGCCTGATACCGTCATCTACGACGTCGATCTCACCGTCAGCCTGCCGCCGCACATCTCCGCCGCCAGCGGCCTGAACGCGATCGGCCACGCCGTCGAGGCGCTTTATGCGCCCGACGCCAATCCTCTGACCTCGCTGATGGCGGAAGATGGCATCGCCGCGCTCGCCCGCGCGCTGCCGCGCATCATGGTGGCGCCCGCCGATCCCGGCGCCCGTCGCGATGCGCTCTATGGCGCCTGGCTCTGCGGCGTCTGCCTCGGCGCGGTCGGCATGTCGCTGCACCACAAGCTCTGCCATGTGCTGGGCGGCATGTTCAACCTGCCGCATGCCGAAACTCACGCGATCGTGCTGCCGCACGCCGCTGCCTACAACGCCGCCGCCGCGCCTGAGGCCATGGCTCGCGTCGCGCGGGCGCTGCACAGCGCCAATGCTCCGCAGGGCCTGTTTGACCTTGCCCGGCAGCTCGCACTGCCGCGCGCGCTCGCCGACATCGGAATGCCCGAGGACGGCATCGCACGCGCCGCGGAGACGGCAGTGCGCAACCCATATGCCAACCCCAGGCCGATCGATCACGCCCCGATCGAGCAATTGATCGCGGCAGCCTGGCGCGGCGATGCGCCCGCGCAGGACTGAACCTCAGGCATCAAGGACAACACGATGGCCAATTTCATCGAGCATGACCTCACTGACGAGGTGGTTCGCAGCTTCGCCAACACGCCGAACGAGCGGCTGAAGTTCCTCATCGAGGAGACGGTGAAATCGCTGCACGATCTGGTGCGCCGCACCGAGCTCACCTTCGCCGAATGGAATCAGGCGATCGAGTTCCTGACCCGCACCGGCCAGACCTGCACGCCGCTGCGCCAGGAGTTCATCCTGCTCTCCGACGTGCTCGGCGTCTCGATGCTGGTCGACGCCGTCAATCACCGCGAGCGCGAGGGCGCGACCGAGACCACGGTGCTCGGCCCGTTCTATGTCGGCGAGCACCGCGTTACGCCGCACGGTGGCGATATCTCCGAGGGCATCGACGGTGAGGTGATGTTCGTGCAGAGCCGCGTCACCGACCTCGCCGGCAAGCCGCTCGCGAGTGCCGAGATCGACGTCTGGCATGCCGACGACGACGGATTCTACGATTCGCAGAAGGCCGATTACGCGACCCACGGTCCGTCGCTGCGCGCGCGCTTCGTCACCGATGCCGACGGCCGCTTCTCGTTCCGCACGATCTTGCCGTGCAGCTATCCGATCCCGACCGACGGCCCGGTCGGCGATCTCATCACCGCCACGCAGCGTCATCCGATGCGCCCCGCGCATGTGCACTTCCTGGTCAAGGCCGAAGGCTACGAGCCGCTGATCACCCACGTCTTCCTCGATGGCGACCAATACCTGCGCAGCGACGTGGTGTTCGGCGTCAAGGACGAGCTCATCGCGTGCGTCGAGCCGCGCAACGAAGCAGCGCTGCCGAACGGCGAGCGGGTCTCCGGCCCGTGGCACCTGATGACCTACGACTTCCAGATGAAGCCCGGCGCAGGGCTGGTGCCCCGGCCGATGATGGCCACGGAATGACGATTGCAACCGACAACACGACGAAGGAGAGAATGATGACCAGTAAACCGATCGAGACCGACGTGCTTGTCGTCGGCAGCGGCCCGGCCGGCGCGACGGCGGCGGCGCTGCTCGGCACGTACGGCGTCAAGCACATCTTGGTGACGAAATATGGCTGGCTGGCTGACACGCCGCGCGCCCACATCACCAACCAGCGTGCGATGGAGGTGCTGCGCGATCTCGGCCTCGAGGACAAGGCGGTGGCGCAGGCGGTGCCGCAGCATCTGATGGCCAACAACGTGTTCTGCGAAAGCCTTGCCGGCGAGGAGTTCGGCCGACTCTATTCCTGGGGCAATCATCCCTCGCGCAAGGCGGATTACGATCTCGCCAGCCCGACCCGGATCTGCGACCTGCCGCAGAATTTGCTCGAGCCGATCCTGATCGAGGCCGCCGGCCAGCGCGGCACTTCGCTGTGCTTCAACACCGAGTTTATCGACCTGGTGCAGGATGCCGACGGCGTCACCGCAACGGTGAAGGACCGGCTATCCGGCGAGACCTACCAGATCCGCGCGAAGTATCTGATCGGCGCCGATGGCGGCCGCAGCCGTGTTGCCGAGGTGATCGGGCTGCCGATGGAGGGGCAGATGGGCCGCGCCGGCAGCATGAACATCATCGTGCAGGCGGACTTGAGCAAATACGTCGCGCACAGGCCGAGTGTACTCTATTGGGTGCTGCAGCCGGGCGCGCAGATCGGCGGCATCGGCGCCGGCCTGATCCGCATGGTGCGGCCCTGGAACGAATGGCTGATCATCTGGGGCTACGACATCGAGCAGGGCGAGCGCAAGCTCAGCAATGACGAGGCGATCTCGATCGTGCGCAATCTCGTCGGCGACGAGACGCTGGAGGTCAAGGTTCGCTCGACCTCGACCTGGACCGTGAACGAGATGTATGCCGGCCACTATGCGGTCGGCCGCGTGTTCTGCGCCGGCGATGCCGTGCACCGCCATCCGCCGAGCAACGGCCTCGGCTCCAACACCTCGATCCAGGACTCCTATAATTTGTGCTGGAAGCTGAAGCTGGTGCTCGAGGGCCATGCGGCGCCGTCGCTGCTCGAGACCTACTCGGCCGAGCGTCAGCCGGTCGGCAAGCAGATCGTGACCCGCGCCAACAAGAGCATCGGCGAGTTCCCGCCGATCTTCGAGGCGGTGGGACTTGTCGCCTCGACCGATCCGACTGAGGCGCGCAAGGCGATCGCCGCGCGCAAGGCGCCGACCACCGAGGGCAAGGCGCGCCGCAAGAAGCTCAATGAGGCCATCGCCATCAAGAGCTACGAGTTCAACTGCCACGGCGTCGAGATGAACCAGCGCTATAGCTCGACCGCCGTGGTGTCCGACGGCACGCCGATGCCGGCCTTCAGCCGCGATCACGAACTTTATCATCAGGCCACCACTTGGCCCGGCGCGCACTTGCCGCATGTCTGGGTCGAGCATCAGGGCCAGCGCAAATCGACGCTCGATCTTGTCGGCAAGGGCCGTTTCACGCTGCTCACCGGGATCGGGGGCGATGGCTGGAAGTCGGCTTCTGCCGCAGTCGAGAAGGCCTACGGCCTGCCGGTCGATGTCGTCACCATCGGCCCGCAAGGCTGCGATGCGCTCGACATCTATGCCGATTGGTATCGCCAGAGCGAAGTCGACGAGGACGGCTGCGTGCTGGTGCGGCCCGACATGTACGTCGCCTGGCGCGCCAGAGAGGCGGCAGTGAATGCCCCCGACGTGCTGCTCGACGTGTTCGGCCAGATCCTCGGCCGTAGCGCGAAGGCGCAGGCGAAGTCCGTCGCCGCCGCGTGATGCGACGCTGCGCGGATAATGATCCAGAACGGAATGAACGGCAGCCGGCCTGAAAAACCGGCGTGCCTCAAGGGAGGGGAAAATGACCAAGGACCTATTGAACATAAAATCTTTCGATCGCCGCCGTGTGCTGCAGGGCATCGCCGGTGGGCTCGCCGCCGCAGGCTCGACGACTTTGTTTGCGCCGGCGGTGCGGGCGGCGAGCAAGCCGATCAAGATCGGTTATGTCTCGCCGAAGAGCGGTCCGCTGGCGGCCTTTGCCGAAGCTGACGACTTCGTGCTCGGCGAGTTCAGGAAGTTCATCAAGGATGGCGTCAAGGTCGGATCACAGACCTACTCGGTCGAGGTGGTGACCAAGGACAGCCAGTCAAATCCGAACCGCGCCGCTGAGGTGGCAAAAGAGCTGATCACGCGTGACAATGTCGGGCTGATCGTGGTCGGCGCCACGCCAGAGACCAACAATCCGGTAGCGACGCAGTGCGAACTCGAGCAGGTGCCGTGCATCTCCAGCGTGGCGCCGTGGCAGACCAACTTCATCGGCCGGCAGGCCAATCCGGGCGATCCCAGGAGCTGGAAGCCGTTCGAATACACCTTCCACTATTTCTGGGGGCTGGAGGACGTGATCGGCGTCTTCACCAGCATGTGGAGCCAGGTCGCGACCAACAAGTCGGTCGGCGCGCTGTTCCCCAACGATGCCGACGGCAACGCCTGGGGCGACACCACCATCGGCTTCCCGCCCGTATTGGCCAAGCAGGGTTTCAAGCTCACCGATCCCGGCCGCTTCCAGAACCTCACCGACGATTTCAGCTCGCAGATCGCGGCGTTTCGTGGTGCCGATGCCGAGATCGTCACCGGCGTGATCATCCCGCCCGACTTCACCACGTTCTGGAACCAGGCGCGACAGAAAGGGCTGAAGCCGAAAGTCGTGTCGGTCGCCAAGGCGCTGCTGTTCCCGGCGTCGGTGCAGGCGCTAGGCAAGGGCGGCAACAACATCTCAACCGAGGTGTGGTGGACGCCGACGCATCCCTACAAATCGAGCCTCAGCGGCGTCAGCGCCGCTGATCTCGCCAAGGGATACGAGCAGGCCTCCGGCAAGCAATGGACCCAGCCGATCGGCTTCGTGCATTCGCTGTTCGAGGTCGCGGTCGACGCCATCAAGCGCTCCGGCGACCCAGCGGATGGCGCGGCGCTCGCGAAGGCGATCGGCGCCACCAAGCTCGACACGATCGTGGGCCAGGTCGCCTTCGGCTCCAGCGCGGTGCCGCCATTCGCCGCGAAGAACATCGCAAAGACGCCGCTGGTCGGCGGCCAGTGGCGGCTCAGCGGCGACAAGTACAACATGGTGATCACGGACAACAAGCTGGCGCCGCAGATTCCGCTCGGCGGCGACATGCAGGCGCTGAGTTAGCGCAACCCAGCTGCTCATCGAAGGCGGAAGATGCGTGGCGTTGCTGCGCATCTCCTCTCCGCCGAAACTAGATATGGGCGACCATGCTCGAACTTCATGCCATCTCGAAACGGTTCGGCGCCATCGTCGTTGCCGAGGCGATCGACCTGACGCTGTCCTCCGGCGAGGCGCTGGGCGTGATCGGGCCGAACGGCGCCGGCAAATCGACGCTGTTCAACCTGATCACCGGGCTGCTGCGGCCTGATGCCGGCCGCATCGTTCTCGATGGCGCCGACATCACGGGTCTCTCACCCGAGGCGCGCTGTCGCGCCGGCATCGGGCGCTCGTTCCAGATCCCGCAACCTTTCGATCATCTCTCGGTGTTCGAGAACCTTGCGGTCGCCGCGCTGTTCGGCGGCGGCCTGTCGGAGGCGGATGCGATCCAGCATTGCGGCCGCATGCTCGATCTGACCGGCCTCGAAGCCAAAGCCAATCGGCTCGCGGGCAGCCTGCCGCTGCTCGATCGCAAGCGGCTCGAACTCGCGCGGGCGCTCGCCACCCGGCCGCGCACGCTGTTGCTCGACGAGATCGCGGGCGGCCTCACCGATGCCGAGTGCCACGAACTGGTCGAGACCATCCGCACCATCCATGACGAAGGCATCGGCATCATCTGGGTCGAGCACGTGGTGCATGCGCTGCTCGCGGTGGTGCAGCGGCTGGTCGTCTTGAACTTTGGCAAGGTCGTCGCCCAGGGCGCACCAGTCGAGGTGATGCGCTCGCGCGAGGTGGAGACCATCTATATGGGCGTGCCGGCATGACCGCGCTGCTCAATGTCACGGCCCTCGACGCGTTCTACGGCGACTTCCAGGCGCTGTTCGGCATCGACTTCGAGCTGAACGAGGGCGAGGCGGTCGCCGTGATCGGCGCCAACGGTGCCGGCAAGTCGACCATGCTGAAATCGCTGGCGGGGCTGGTGAAGAACCGTCCCGATGCGATCCGCCTCGAGGGACGGGGGATCGGCGATGCGTCCGCCGCCAGCATCGTCCGGCTCGGCCTCGCGCTGGTGCCGGAGGGCCGCCAGCTGTTTCCCTCGCTCAGCGTCGAGGAGAACCTCTTGATCGGCGCCTATGGCGGCGAACGCAGCACGCCGTGGGATCTCGCCGCGGTCTACCGCATGTTCCCGGTGCTGAAGGAGCGGCGGCGCGGTGCCGTCACCGCGCTGTCGGGCGGGCAGCAGCAGATGGTGGCGATCGGCCGCGCGCTGATGTCCAACCCACGGGTCCTGCTGTGCGACGAGATTAGCCTCGGCCTCGCGCCGATCGTGGTGGAGGACATCTACCGCATGCTGCCGCAGATCCGCTCTGGCGGTACCGCCGTCGTGCTGGTCGAGCAGGACATCGCCCGCGCATTGCGGGCTTCGGATCGTTTCTACTGTTTGCAGGAGGGACGGGTGACGCTGAGCGGACGGCCAAGGGATATCGATCAGGACACGATCCGCGCGGCCTATTTCGGAGCATGAGGGAGCGATGAGCGGGTTCGACACCATCATCGAAGGCGTGCTGCTCGGCGGCGTCTATGCGCTGTTCGCGCTTGGCCTGTCGCTGATCTTCGGCATCATGCGCCTGGTCAATCTGGCGCATGGCGACCTGATCCTGCTTGCCGCCTATCTGGTGCTCAGCGCCACCACCGCGCTCGGTCTGCCGCTTGCGGCCGCATCCCTGCTGGTCGTCATCACGATGTTCGTGCTCGGCTTCGTGCTGCAGCGGCTGGTGTTGGAGCGGGTGCTCGGCGACGACATCCTGCCGCCGCTGCTCGTCACCTTCGGCCTGTCGGTCGTGATCCAGAACGGACTGCTGCTCGGCTACGGCGCCGACAGCCGCCGGCTGCAGGCAGGCGCCTTCGAATCCTCGTCGGTGGCGCTCGCTCCCGGCCTCAGCGTCGGGCTGGCGCCGCTGACCGCACTGGTGACGGCGGTTGCCGCCGTCGCGCTGCTCCAGCTCATCTTTTATCGCACGTCGCTCGGCCGCGCATTCCGCGCCACTGCGGATAACCCCGCGATCGCGCAGTTGATGGGCGTCAACGAGCGCAACGTCTACGCCATCGCGGTCGGGCTGTCGCTCGCAGTGTCGGTGATCGCTGCCGTTGTGCTCGGTATCCGCGCCAGCTTTGATCCGTCGATCGGACCGGCGCGGCTGCTCTACGCATTCGAGGCGGTGATCATCGGCGGGCTCGGCAGCCTGTGGGGGACGCTGGCGGGCGGCATCGTGCTCGGGCTCGCGCAGGCGATCGGAGGGCGGATCAATCCGGAATGGCAGATCCTGGTTGGCCATCTCGCCTTCCTTGCCGTGCTGATGGTGCGGCCGCGCGGCCTGTTCCCGGCGAGGCGGACATGAGTGTCGCAAGCATCGATATCCCGGCAAGCCGCGAGCAGCGCCCGGCGGACGCGCCGGTGTGGCAGGTTCGGGTCGGCACACGGCTGTCGCGCGTCGCGGCCGTGGCCGGCATCGCGCTGATCGTCGCGCTGGCCGCGCTGCCCGCGATCGCCTCGCGCAACCTGATCCAGGATCTGATCTTCGTCTTCACCATGCTGACCTTGGCACAGCTCTGGAACGTGCTGGCCGGGTGGGGCGGGCTGGTATCCGTCGGGCAGCAGGCGTTTGTCGGGCTCGGCGCCTATGCGCTGTTTGCCGGCATCGTGATGGCCGGGCTCGATCCGGTTGCGGCGATCCCGCTGGCCGGACTGTTCGCGGCGCTGGTCGCGGCGGTGCTCGGGCCGCTGCTGTTCCGGCTGGAAGGGCCATATTTCGCGATCGGCAGCTGGGTCGCCGCCGAAGCGTTGCGGCTGATCTGCGCCCAGTTCAAGTCGCTCGGTGGTGGCACCGGGATGTCGATCTCGCCGGGCGAACTGTCGCAGATGGTCGGGCTGAAGACGGTGCAGGCGCTGCTTGGCCTGCGCCCGGCGGCCGCGCGTGACGTGCTGGTTTACTGGCTGGCGCTGCTGCTCGCCGTGCTGGTCACGCTCGGCATCTACGCCTTCATGCGCTCGCACCACGGCCTTGCGCTGGCCGCAAGCCGTGACAACGCAGCGGCGGCGCGCAGCGTCGGCGTCCGCACCGCGCTGACTCGCCATGTGCTGTGGATCGCGGTCGCGTTCGCCACCGGCATGGTCGGCGCCGTGGTTTATTTGCAGAAGGCGCGTATTTCGCCTGATGCGGCCTTCAGCGTCACCGATTGGACCGCTTATGTCATCTTCATCGTTGTGATCGGCGGGGTGCGCACCATCGAAGGTCCGATGGTCGGCGTGCTCCTGCTGTGGGGACTCGTCACCTATCTTGCCCAGTATGGCAGTCTCTATCTGGTCGTGCTCGGCACGCTCGCCATCCTGATCATGCTGTTCATGCCCAACGGCGTGTGGGGCGCGGCAGCTCGACGGTGGCAATTGCAACTGTTCCCGACCCAGCGCCGGCTCGGCCGCAGCGAGTCCGGTCCAGTGCGATTATGACCAACCTTGTGCCGGGTCGCTTCGTCCATTCAGAAGCGCCGCCAGTCCATCTTTGGCAAGGAGGCGCTCTGGCGTCCATGCGCCTTTGCAGTTGGATGTTTCGCTGTAAGCCATTGATCTCCAATGATCGGATATTGGCTCAGTTGGAAATTCTCTTGAGAAATCAAGGCCAGGAGCGTGTCTCTTAATCAGCGGGTCCCAGGTTCGAGCCCTGGTGCGCCCACCAAGCTTTTCAAAGACTTGGCCAGACCTCGCGCAGAACGGACGTTTCGGTTGGAAGCTTGGCTTGATCGACCCTCTCTGTGGTCGAGACTAAGTCACACACCCGTTTGGCTCTGTCCCTCACTGCACATTCGCAGCATGAGATACAGCGCGAGGGTCGCGCAGTACAGGCGGATTACATGAGCGTCGTAGATTAGGACACTCTGGCGAGGAAAACGGACGTGCTCGAGCGGCTCTGCGTAATCGGCAAGAGCGCAGACGGTGCGATGAATAACTCGTTCGATCGAGAAGCTGCGGGACAGCCGATGAGCGCCAGCGTTCTGTCGATCTCTTCGAAAAGGATAGCCAGGGCCTTGGATGCCACAGCCCCTTGCGGCAAATCCGTAGAGGAAGGATCGACCTAGCAGCACCGCTTTGGCGCATAACTAGGAGCGGGGCCGCGGCCTGCCTCGACCAGTCGTCCGGGAAGGCGAGCGCCACGCTTCGAGGAGCATCTGGATAGATCCGCTATTTTGGGCGGGACGTGTTCTCCCTCTCGCTCTGTCCCTCCCGTGAAGCACGAGCTGGACTGTTAGCAGTTCGCTTCACAGCCTCAGCTCAACGCGTGACCGGCCAGCCCGTAAACCCACGGCTCGTTTCCCTTTCGGTTCAGGAATCGCCGTCCCTTGGACATGGTAGTGACTGTATCGTTCATTCCGAGGCGGCTCTGTTGAAGAAAATCCGCAAACAGACCCGTCTGCTCCCGCGTATCAACGCGGGCGAACTTTCCGGCGAGATCCTTGAGATGCACGGCCGTAAGATGGATCGCGTCACAATCATTGCTGGCGACGATAGGGCCGATCACATGACCGCGCCCGAATTCGCGCTTCATGGAATAACCGACGGTCTCACCGCCACGACGCAGGACGCAGATTGACGCACCTTCAGAAAGCAATGCAAGCAGCCTCTGACGACTGGTCCCGAACGCGCGTTCATCCAGTGCTGTGATCTCTTGGATATTCCCGGTGAGCGGGCTCAATTCGCCGTCGAGCGCCGGCACTGGCGGAGGTGGTGACACGGCCTCTCCCTGCCACTGATAGACGGTGGCTTCCTTCGTGAAGCCCAGGGAAAGATACAGATGATACGCGGCATCGGTCGAATTGAGGCTTAGAGTCCGGTCGCCACACCGCTCGAACACCTGCTCCATGAGCCAACGGCCGGTACCCTGCGCCTGGGTTCGGGGCGATGTGATCACCAGGCCAATGGTCGCGAATTCGCGGCCATATGGGAACCACATCGCGCTGCCGAAGACGCGTCCTATGCCATCAACGGCTACGATGCCGTGACCTGCGCGGCGCAAAAAATCCCAATCCTTGGGTCGATGCGGCCAGCCAACCCCGGTCGAGAGTGCGTGGAGCAGCGTCACATCAACGTCGTTGATGTCCTTCGCGGCCAGCTCAAAGGACTTCACACGTACCGTTCGTCCCATCTCGACTCGTCCGTTCCTTCGCGGGATGCCAATCTTTCGCACATCGCGCCTTTTCTTTTCCGCCAGGGTAGCGGGCTTATTTCGCCCACTATCGCACGGAAAGCCAGCAGGTTTCCCCTGTTTGGGCCCTCTTTTCGAAATCTTCGGCCTGTCTTGCAACGTAATTCGGCAGGGAAAGCTCCGGCTCGCAGCTATCCTCTCGGTGTTCGGCAAAAATCGTGGAGGCAGACCGGATCGCCGTGAATCCCCGCGAAAGTCTTGCAAGGCTAGTCGCTTTTCCCGACGTCGTCGACATACCGAGCGAGGCGGAGACGTGCATCGATGGCATTTCTTTTCAATTCTGATGCTGCCAGGGGCGCAGTCTTCCGGGAGGCTTTTGCGTGTGAGCTCCCTGACCTGGAATTTTACCATTGCAGCGAAGCTATCGATCCGGAAAAGATACGGTACCTGCTGACCTGGAACGTGCCAGACGATGTCTGGCGCTTCTGTAATCTGGAGCTGCTCTTTTCCATCGGCGCCGGCGTCGATCAGTTCAATCCGGAGACCATACCTGGCCACGTGAAGCTCGTGCGCATGGTCGAGGATGGCATCATACGCATGATGCAGGAATACGTCGTCCTTGGTGTGCTGACGCTGCATCGCGAGATGCTGGCCTACCAAGGGCAGCAGAGAAGGGGCGTTTGGCAAGCGCTTCCAACGTCCCAGGCGACCGACCGCCGTATTGGCTTCCTGGGGCTTGGCATGCTGGCGCAAGCTGCAATCGACCGCCTGAAGCCGTTCCAGTTTCCCATCGCCGCGTGGAGCCGCAGCGAAAAAACTGTCGAGGGAGTCGCCTGCTTTCATGGGGACGACCAGCTTGGTGACTTCCTGCGAGGAACGAATATCCTCGTCTGTCTTCTTCCCCTGACGGAGCAAACAAGCGGCATCCTGAACGCAAGGCTCTTCTCGCTTTTGCCAGCGGGAGCGAGGCTGCTCCACGTCGGCCGCGGCCCGCAGCTCGACCAGGGCGCACTCATCGAGGCGCTCGACAGCGGGCACCTTGCAGCCGCCATGCTTGACGTCACCGATCCCGAGCCGCTGCCGGACGGCCATCTACTCTGGTCCCATCCGAAGGTGATCATCACGCCGCATATCGCATCCGTGACCCAACCGCATACGGCGGCACAATCGGTCATAGAGAACATCCGGCGCCACCGCGCTGGACGAAATCCGATCGGCCTTGTCGATCGAACACTCGGTTACTAACAGGAAAAAAGCCATGTCCCTTCTGGTCACCATTGACACCAATCCGGACTTCGCACCGAAGAACGCCTTGCCTGCTCCGGAACGGCTCATCTCCGGCAATCCATCGTTCAAGACCTGGGCACAGGACGCCTCGAAAGGCGAGAAGGTGCTGACCGGCGTCTGGGAAGCGACACCCGGCGAGACTCATTCCATCAAGGGCACCACGTTCGAGTTCTGTCACATTCTCTCGGGTCTCATCGAGATCGAGGAAAAGGGTGGTGAGACCAGGAGGTACCGCGCCGGCGACAGCTTTGTGATGAAACCCGGCTTCGTTGGCGTCTGGCGCACGATCGAGACCGTGCGAAAGATCTACGTCTGTCATTATGATTGAGACGATGCTGAGGGCTGCACTAGCGGCCCTCAGAATATTCGACCTCCGAGACCGCGCCTGACCAGATTCAACGCGGCCAGACACTTCATTCTCAAGGAAAAATGCGGCGTGCGGTTCTGTACTGCTCGCATGAGACGGCTTCGTCTCGCCACGCGCAAATCCAGGCAGTGATGGTGAGGTCGGGCCCGAAACCAAGGAACAAGCCCATGATTGCATTGAAGGACAAGGATCTGTTTCGCCAGCATGCGCTGATCGGCGGCAACTGGCGGGACGCGAGCACGAGAGCCACCGTTGATGTCATTGATCCTGCCAGCCAGAAAGTGCTTGGCACGATCCCGGATATGGGCCGAGACGAGACCAGGGCAGCAATCGACGCGGCGGCCGCCGCGTTCAAGCACTGGAAGACCCGGGCTCATGCAGAGCGTGCTGCGCTGCTGGAGCGCTGGTATGAGCTCATGCGGCACCATGAGCAGGATTTGGCTCTTCTGCTCACGCTGGAACAGGGCAAGCCGCTTGCTGAATCTCTCGGAGAGATCCGTTACGGGGCATCCTTCGTCAAATGGTTTGCCGAAGAGGCCCGCCGCATCAACGGATCGACAATCCCGGCGCCCAGCGTCGATCGCCGCATTCTGGTGCTGAAAGAACCGGTCGGCGTCTGCGGGATCATCACGCCCTGGAATTTCCCCAACGCGATGATAACCCGCAAGGTGGCACCAGCACTTGCTGCGGGCTGCACAGTGCTCATCAAGCCATCTGAGTTTACGCCTTTTTCAGCTCTCGCCATCGCTGTCCTGGCTGAGCGGGCCGGAATCCCGGCGGGCGTGATCAACATCGTGACGGGCATGCCGGCGGACATCGGCGCGGAGCTGATGGCCAATGAAACCGTCCGCAAGATCTCGTTCACCGGATCGACACGCGTCGGCGCTTTGCTGATGAGGGGCGCCGCCGACAACATCAAGCGGCTCAGCCTCGAGCTCGGCGGCAACGCGCCGTTCATCGTCTTTGACGATGCCGATATCGACCGGGCGGTCGAGGGAGCGATTGCGTCAAAATTCCGCAATGGCGGGCAAACGTGCGTCTGCTGCAATCGCATCCTGGTGCAAGCTGGCATCTACGACGCCTTCGCCCAGAAGCTCGCCAGCCGGGTTGCAAAAATGAAGGTCGGTGCCGGGACGGAAGAGGGGGTCGCAATCGGGCCGATGATCAACAGCGCGGCGATCGATAAGATCAAGCGGCATGTCACGGACGCCCTGGATAAGGGCGCAAAGATCATCTCGGAGAGTGAGGCGGTGCCGGAAGGTCGGCAATATGCCCGCCCTCTCGTGCTCGGCGGCGCAACAACTGAGATGCTCCTGGCTTCGGAAGAGACCTTCGGGCCGGTCGCACCGCTTTTCCGCTTTGAGACCGAGGACGAGGCGATTGCGATCGCCAACGGCACGCCTTTTGGCCTTGCCGCCTATTTCTACACGGAAAACCTCAAGCGCTCCTGGCGTGTTGCCGAGGCGCTCGAGTTCGGCATGGTCGGCTTGAACACCGGCCTGATCTCGACCGAGGTGGCGCCTTTCGGCGGTGTCAAACAGTCGGGCCTAGGACGCGAGGGATCTCAACTCGGGATAGAAGAATATCTCGAGACCAAGGCGCTCCACGTCGGCGGCCTGGACTGAGCGGCCCAATATCTGAAGCAAAAAAAAGGGGGGCGGTCGAACCGCCCCCTTTTTTGCTTCACGGCGCACCGATCTCGATTGAAGCTTTTGAAGAACTGAAGCGCAACGAGAGAACCTGAGGGAACTGCGCTCACGCGCTCTTGCGCAGGGGCTCCAGGCCGACTGCTGCGGCAAGCCCTCCGATGTCAGCCACCTCGGTGTATTCATAGAAGGGGTTCGCGGGCTCGTGACCGCGGTTCACCCAGACCTTGCTCTTGATGCCCAGATCGTAGGCGGTCATCAGATCGTAGCGGAACGAGGAGGAGACGTGAGTGATATCTTCCGGGCCGCAGCCCAGCTTGTCGAACATGTATTCGAAGCCTTTCATGTGCGGCTTGTAGGCGCCAGTCTCCTCGGCCGTGATGACCGTGTGGAAGGGAGCGCCGAGCTTGTCCACGTTGGACATGATGAGGTTCTTCATGGAGTTCGACAAGATGACCAGCGGAATCTCCCTGGCAACCTTGGCCAGACCCGCCGGGACGTCCGGATGTGGACCCCACGTGTGGATCTCTTCATTGATGCGCTGGGCATCCTCCGGCCGAAATACGATACCGTTGCGCTTGCAAGCGCGCTCTACTGAATTGTGCACGACCTCGAAGTACGGCTTCCACGCGCCAAGAACTTCGTCCAGGCGATAGGCAGCGAAATCCTTGATGAAGCTTGCCATCGTCGTGGCAGAAAGTTGAGAGCCGTAGACCCTCCTTGCCGCGCCGGCCATGTCGAAATTGGTCAGCGTGCCGTAACAGTCGAAGGTGATGTATTTCGGTCTAAACGTTGCCATCGCTCGATCCTTTTCGGTCCTCACGCACCGCGGTCCGGTACGACAGGGATCATAGCGAGCAGAGGACCGGATAAAGCACCGCTGTCGCGGCGACGGAGAGCAGATTGTGTCGTATCGGATCGGCGCCGTGGCAGAGAGTTGTGTGAAAAGGCGCCTCCGAGTTGAGCGCCAATGCCAGGCACAGGCCGATGCCGGCACAAGATGCCGCGTCGATCGTCAATCAAAGTCAAAACGCCTTCCGTCCATGTCATGCCTGGGAGCAACTGCTGTTCCGGGCGTCTTACGTTGAGCTCCGAAGACATTGGGAGTGCCGCACAAGCGTGCGGTTGATCTGGAGGACAACATGTTGAGCAACTCGCTGGTTGAACTCGATCGCGCGCATCTGATTCATCCGGTCTCATCCTATCGCAGCCACGAGGCGACTGGCGTCCGCGTGCTGAAGTCAGGGAAAGGCGCGACGCTGACCGATGTCTCGGGTCGTCAATTGCTGGACGGCTTCGCCGGCCTGTGGTGTGTCAATGCCGGCTATGGGCAGGACAGCATCGTCGAAGCGGCCACCAGGCAGTTGCGCGAACTTCCCTATGCGACGGGTTATTTCGGATTGGGCTCCGACCCGGCCATCCGGCTGGCCGCCAGACTGGCTGAATTGGCGCCTGGCGATCTGAACCATGTCTATTTCACCTTGGGCGGCTCCGACGCCGTCGACAGCACGATCCGGTTCATCCGCTACTATTATCATGCCAAGGGTAGGCCGCAGAAGGACCAGTTCATTTCCGTCGAATCTGGTTACCATGGATCGTCGACGGCAGGATCTGGCCTGACCGCGCTGCCGGCTTTTCATGCGGGATTTGGAGTGCCATACAGCTGGCAGCACAAAATTCCCTCGCACTACGCCTATCGGAACCCCGTCGGTTCGCATCCCCAGGCGATCATTGCGGCGTCGGTCGCGGCTCTGCGCGCCAAGATCGCCGAGCTCGGCGCCGAACGCGTCGCGGCCTTCTATGTCGAGCCGATACAGGGGTCCGGAGGCGTCCTCGTTCCGCCGCCGTCCTGGATGAAAGCGATGCACGCTGTTTGCAAGGAGCACGACATTCTGTTCGTTGCCGATGAGGTCATCACCGGCTTTGGCCGTGTCGGTCCGTTGTTCGCCTGTGAAGAGGACGACGTCGTGCCGGATCTCATGACAACGGCAAAAGGGCTTACCTCGGGCTATGTGCCGATGGGGGCCGTTCTGATGTCCGACCGCGTCTACAACACGATCGCTGATGGCGCCGGCAAGGCTGCCATCGGCCACGGCTACACCTATTCGGCACATCCCGTCAGCGCAGCTGTCGGGCTTGCGTGCCTTGATCTTTACGAAAACGGCTTGCTGGAAAACGGCCGGAAGGCGGGATGCCGTCTCATGGAAGGCCTTCGCGCGCTGGCGGATCATCCGCTCGTCGGCGATGTCCGCGGTCGCGGCATGCTGGCTGCGATTGAGCTCGTCACTGACAAGGAGCGCAAGACGCCGCTGCCGGCGGAAGCCGATCCAGCGCGCCGTATTTTCGACCGCGCATGGGACAACGGTCTCGTCATCCGCGCCTTTGCCCAGGGCGTGCTCGGCTATGCGCCGCCGCTCTGCTGCACGGATGCGGACATCGACGGCATCATCGAGCGGACAAGGACTACGCTGGACCAGACGCTGGAAGATAGGGACGTGCGCGCAGCGATGAGAGGATAATCGCTGCGCCTGTTTGTCAACCGTTGAATATGCTTTCCAGCGGCAGATGGGATTTCACGATCGGGGACTTCAGCACGACAAAACTGAAATACTTGTCGATGCCGATATCCATCTCGACCAGCCGTTCCATGACGGCCTGGTATTCGCTGATACCCGCCGTGATGAACTTGACGAGATAGTCGTACCCGCCCGAAACGAGGTGGCATTCGACGACGGAATCGATCTTTTCAATGGTCGTGAGAAAGCGCGCGAAATCGATCTGCCGGTGATTCTTCAGGGTGATTTCAGCGAAGACGGTTAGAGTTTGTCCGAGCTTGGCAACATCGATCTGGGCGGAGTAGCCAGTGATGAAGCCCTCCGTCTGGAGCCTCTTGACGCGCATCAGGCACGGACTCGGGGAAAGGTTGATCAGCTCTGCGAGCTCGACGTTGGAGATCCGCCCGTTCTTCTGCAGTTCGCATAAAATCCTGATGTCGATCTTATCGAGCTTCATAGCAGTGCCATCAGATGGGGCCGACAACGGCGTGAGGGCTTTGAGACTTCAGCGTCATATGCATTGTCATAGCATCAACCAGCGTCTTTTCCCACCGAGGCGGAAGCTGCAATTCAGAACTCGCTGACCTTGCCCCAGGCGCTCTTTTTCAGCCGCGCCGGCCTGTAGGGGCGCGGGTCGACGATCGGCGGATCACCCGTGATGATGTCGGCGATCATATGACCCGCGCCTGGGCCAATTCCAAAACCGTGGCCGCTGAATCCCGCCGCAAGGATGAACCCTGGAATGGACTCAACTTCACCGATTGCTGGAATGCCGTCCGGCGTGCTGTCGATGTAGCCGGCCCAGACGTTTGAGATTTCGACGCGCTCAAGTTCCGGCACGAGCTTGCAAGCTCGTCGATGTGTCGCCCGAATCTGCCTCATGTCAGGGCGAGGATCGAGCGTCCGGTTCAGCTCCATCGGGGTCACCTCATCGAGCCCCCATTTCGCCAGGGATTCATGGCCGTGCCGCAGGCCCTCGAAAGCCCCAGGGCTGAGACTTCGCCAGCGGCGGGCGAACATGGGCAGGAATTCGCGGCCGAACCTGAATTGCTGCGGCGTCGGATCGACTCGCGCGCGCCCGCTGATTGCGAGCGTGTATCCGCCATTGCCGCGCCGCGTGAGCGAGACGAGCCCGGTGTAAAGGGCATCAGGAAGGCCGGCGGCGCCAGGGGCCACGGCGAGAATAGACTGGCGAACGGATGCCTGCGGGAAGCGAATTCCCAGCTGGTTGCAGAACGAGGACGCCCATGCACCTCCTGCCATGACCGCCGTCTTCGTCCGGATCGTGCCCGCTTCCGTCACCACTCCGCTGACGCGGCCGGCAGTGAGCTCTATGCCACGAGCCGCGCAAAGCTGGTGCACGCTGCCACCCGCCGCCATGATGCCGCGCGCGGCGACGGGCACGGCCTTTGAAGTATCTGCCGTGCCGTCTGTCGGCGAGAAGACGCCGCCCTTCCACTTGCGACCGGTCGCCCTGCCTCTCTCGCTCGCTTCTTCCGCACTCAGCATGTGCGTCGTGACCCCGACGGTCCTGGCAAAGTCTCGCCACTTTGCCCAGCCGGCCAGCTCATTGTCGTCGTTCGACAGATACAAAAGCCCACAGCGGCGAAAACCCGTATCTTCACCGGTCTCTCCGGCAACCCTTTCCCAGAGATCCAGGCTCTTGGTCGCAAGCGGTAACTCGCGCGCATCGCGGTTCTGTTGGCGGCACCATCCCCAGTTGCGGCTGGACTGCTCGGCGGCGACGCGGCCCTTTTCAAGCAAAGCAACCTTGAAGCCGCGGCGGGCGAGATAGTAGCTTGTGAACACGCCCACGACGCCGCCGCCGATCACAACGACGTCTGCCTCACGAGGTAGGGATGGATTGGATTCGATATGCAGGAGCGGCGCGCTCATCGGATTGGGGATCTCCGGTGGTTGCCGTAGCGTAACCGAGGAATTGCCGCAGCCCTCACGGACTTTCGCCGTGAGACCGAATATCCTGCGGTTTGCTGCCTTTGACACAGGCTATTATTGCGAAAATACTTTGCTTGCATCGCAGCTTGCAGGCGGCCAGCCAGACGCACGCGCTCGCGCGATCCATTGCGCTCCCTCCTGGCTGGGCGCCACGGCGGGTCTAGCAGCGCAGACTGAAATGCCAAATCGGACTTCGTTTTCAGAAGTTCCTGCTGCTTCGATGCCGGCTTTCGGCGACTCTGCGGTGATCGACATCGTCAAGATCGGCAGAACCAACCGATCGATGGTCGAAGTCCAAAGAGGCAACTTGCATGAGCCTTGTCCAGGAGCAGGCCTTCGCGGAAGCGATCAAGCCATGACGTGGATGCCAACTGAGCTTCGCTTCGATCGAGCTGGCCAATTAGGTCGGTGCTGCGCTCTAAGCAACAGCTCTTGCTTCTTGCGCGAAGAGGCCTGAATCATGTCGCAGCCTCCAACGAAGGAATGGCAAGTTGAGCGGCGAATTATCGACCTGTCCAAGGAGCGTGGAGGCGCAAGGAGCCGAAGGCGCCGGCCGCAGCAAGATGACGGCACCGGCTTGAAAAAGGAGGATGCTTTCATGGCCTCTGGCATCCAGGTGGCAAGCCCCGTCGATGTCGCGCTGTCGGTGCGCGAGCTGACCGTGAGTCTGCCGGAAGGAATGGAGCGAGCCTACGCCGTCGAGAATATCTCCTTCGATCTGAAACGCGGGCAGATTCTCTGTATCATCGGGGAATCCGGATCGGGCAAGTCGGTCACCGCGAATGCGATCATGGGGCTTCTACCGAAAGCGATCCGGGTCTCTTCGGGTGCGATCCACCTGGATGGGGAGAACATGGTGGGCCTCTCGCCCGACAAGCTCCGCAGCCTGCGCGGCCGCATCGTTTCAATGATCTTTCAAGACCCTCTCTCGGCGCTCAACCCGCTGATGACCGTGGGCGCGCAGATCGAAGAGGTGATGGCTGCGCACGACGTCGGAACGCCGGCCTCCCGTCGCAGCAGGGCGATTGATCTGTTGATTGAAGTGGGTCTGCCCGATCCGCAGCTTATGTATCATCAATATCCATTCCGGCTTTCGGGTGGACAGCGGCAGCGCGTGATGATCGCCATGGCTCTGGCTCTCGAGCCCGCGATCCTGATTGCAGACGAGCCGACCACCGCCCTGGACGTGACGACCCAGGCGCAGATCCTCAAATTGATCCGCGACATTCAGCGCCGCAAGGGGATGAGCGTCATGTTCATCACCCACGATTTCGGCGTCGTGGCTGAGATCGCCGATTACGTTGTGGTGATGGAGAAAGGCCATTGCGTGGAGCAGGGCAGTGCCGAGCAGGTGCTGAAGTCGCCAAGCCACCTCTATACGCGCCGACTGATCGCAGCCGTCCCGCACCTGACCGGCAAAAACCGTGTGCCCTTGGAAGCTGGTGACCCAGTTGCCATTCTCAAGGTTGAATGCCTCGCAAAAACCTATCGCAGCGGCAGCGCGCTTTTGCGCACGCAACGCATCGTGCCTGCGGTCAATGGGGTCAGTTTCGACCTCACGTCGGGCCGCACGCTCGGCGTCGTCGGGGAGAGCGGTTCGGGCAAGTCGTCGCTCGGTCGGCTGCTGATCAAGCTCATGGAGTGCGACAGCGGCTCGATTCTGTTCGAAGGGCGTGACATTGCCGGGCTTTCCGAGGCCGAGTTTCGATCGCTGCGGCCCAGGATCCAGATGATCTTCCAGGATCCCTTTGCCTCGCTGAATCCGCGATCGACGGTCGGGCATATTCTCACGGTCGGTCCCGTTGCGCATGGGGTGCCATACAGCGAGGCTGCCGAGCGGGCGCGGGAGCTTCTGTCCCATGTCGGCCTCGATTCAGGAGCCTTCGACCGCTATCCCCACGAGTTCTCCGGCGGGCAGCGCCAGCGCATCGGCATCGCGCGGGCGCTGATGTTCAAGCCGAAGCTGCTGGTCGCCGACGAAGCGGTCTCTGCGCTCGACGTATCGATCCAGGCCCAGATCTTGAGGCTGCTGGATCAGATTCAACGCGAGACGGGCGTCTCGATGATCTTCATCACCCATGATCTGCGCGTCGCAAGCCAGATCTGCGATGAAATTGCCGTCATGCATCGAGGACAGATCGTTGAACGGGGGCCGCCGTCCCAGATCTTCCTCAACCCGAAATCCAGCTACACGCGAGAACTGGTGGCAGCGATCCCCGGCGAGCAGCTCGGGAGCATGCCTGAAGATGAAAGCCACGTCGGACACCACAGCTAAGGAGAGACGTTATGACCGAGCGTTCTGCGACATCGAACTACTCGCGGCGCGATGCCCTGCGCATGGTGGCAATTGGCGGAGCCGCCGGCATCTTCGCGCCCAATCTCTTGGGCAAGCCGGCGTTCGCGCGCACCTCTCCGGCAAAGCCGACCGGCCGCGTGATCGTCGGACTTGGACAGGAGCCGACCGTCTTCAATCCGCTGATGGCGCACATTGAAGTCGACGATGGTGTACATTTTTCGGTTTTCGACGCGCTCTTCCGCATCGATCCCCAGGGCGTCATTCAGCCCAACCTTGCATTGGAAGTGCCGAACCAGAAGAACGGCGGCATTTCGGAAGACGGTCTCAAATGGCGCATTCGTTTGCGTGATGATGTCCGCTGGCATGACGGCAAGCCTTTCAGCGCCGAGGACGTGAAGTTCACGCTCGAACTGATCACGAACCCCAGCTTCAGGAGTTGGCGTACGTCCGGCCATGCTCTCGTGCGGGACATCACGGTGGTCTCGCCCACCGAGATCTCGTGGCGAATGGAAGAGGCCTTTGCGCCGTATTTGTCGTTCCTGACCGAAACCTTCATCGTGCCCAAGCACATCCTGGAGAAGGAGGCCAACCCGAACAGCACCGCCTTCAACCAGGCGCCGGTCGGCACCGGCGCCTTCAAGTGGGGCAAGCGGGTCGCCGGTGATCATCTCGAGCTCGTGGCCAATACCGAATACTTCGGTGAAGGCCCTCATATCGAGCGGCTGGTCTTCAAATACATTCCCGATCTCACCGTCCTCTACACCCAGTTCAAGAGCGGGGACATCGATCTGGTCGGCCAGCCCTACATCACTCCCGATCACTATGGTGAAGCCAAGACCCTGCCGAACCGCGTGGTGACGCTGGTCCCTAGGGCCTCGTTCGAATCCTTCTACCTGAACCTCGAGCGCCCGCAGTTCAAGGAGCTTGCGGTCCGCGAGGCGCTTTATGCCGCGATCGACAAGGAGGCGATCATCCAGGGGCTCTACTACGGAGTGCCAACGCCGACGGAGACCTTTATGCCGCGGCAGTCCTTCTATTTCAATGCCAGTCTGCCCCTGCACCAGTTCGACCTGAATCGCGCGCGCAAGATCCTCGATCAGGCCGGCTGGGCTCCTGGAGCGGGCGGCATTCGGGCCAAGAACGGTGTTCGTCTGTCCTTCACCAATTCGACCACCTCCGGCGATCCGCTCCGCGAGCAGGTGCAGCAGTTCCTGCAGCAGACCTTTGCGCAGCTGGGCGTCGAGATGAAGATATCGAACCTGCCCGCTGCCGTGATGTGGGGCGAGTTCTGGATGCAATCGCAGTTCGATTCCGTGATCGTCGGCAGCTCGTATCTGATCGGCGCCGATCCTGACGTCACCAACCGCCTGCACTCGCGTTCGATCGGTGCGAAGGGCGGCCGCGGCTCGAACAATGCGCAATATGCAAATCCGGAAGTCGATGCTCTGCTGGACAAGGGCGCGCGCACCTTCGATCCTGAAGCCCGGCGCGCGATCTACGCTCGCGTCCAGGAACTTGTCCGTCGCGACCTGCCATTCCTGCCGTTGTACCAGAGCAATGCGGTCGAAGGTCTCAAGAAAGGCATCAACGGCTTCGTGCCGAACGGCAATACGCGCACGGAATCCTGGAACGCGCTGGCCTGGTACTGGGCAAGCTGATCTCTTGCCGCCGGAGCTGTAAGCCGGCGGCAGCGCTGTCAAGCTAACGGAGGGCTCGAATGTCCGCCTTTCTGCTCAATCGTCTGTTGCAGAGCGTCGTGCTGCTGGTGATCGTCTCGATCATCGGCTTCACGGTTCTCAACCTCATGCCTGGCGGTCCTCTCGCGCAATTCGGGCTCGATCCCGGCATGACCCAGAAGGACGTCGAGCGCCTCGCAGCGCAGCTTGGGCTGAACCGGCCGCTGTGGCTTCAGTATCTCGATTGGGCCTGGCGACTGATCCGGGGCGACTGGGGACACTCCTTCCGCGATGGCTCTGCGGTGCTGGCGGTGATCGGTCGACATCTGTTGGCGACGCTGCTGCTGATGGGCACGTCCACGGCATTGGCGATCGCAGCCGGCACCTGGATCGGCATCCGAGGTGCTACCCACCGCTATTCCCTATTCGACTACTGCGCGACGGTGGGTGCCATGGTGGCACTGTCGGTCCCGACCTTCTGGTTCGGCCTCATCGGCATCTACATCTTTACGCTGAAGCTCGGTTGGGTTCCTGCAGGCAATATGTACACGATCGGCGACGGCTCGGTGCTGGACTATCTGCATCATCTGATCCTTCCGAGCCTGGTGCTGTCGCTGGTTCATGTCGCGATCTGGAGCCGCTACATGCGCACGGCGACGCTCGATGCGCTAAGTCAGGATTTCGTTAAGACCGCCCGCGCCAAGGGCGTGAGCGAACGACGCATCCTGCTCAAGCACGTCGTCGGCAATGCGCTGTTGCCGATGATCACCCTGGCCGGGATGCAATTGCCCAGCGTTCTGACCGGCGCACTCGTGACCGAGACTGTCTTCACCTGGCCGGGAATGGGGCGGCTGTTTCTCGACAGCCTCGGCTACAGTGACTATCCGATGGTGATGGGACTGTTGATATTCTCGGCCATCCTGGTCGTGTTGGGCAACCTGATCGCAGACATCGTCATCGCTACCGTCGACCCGCGCATTCGTCTGGGCTGAGCCCGCCGGCTCGCCCTGTTACCAGGAGGCAGCAGATATGACCACCATTGTCGTGCACGCAGCTCCTACTCGGTGGTGGCACAGCCGTGCGGTGGCGCGCTTCATGCGCCACCATCTTGCACTTGTCGGGATCTCGATGATCACCCTGCTTGTGCTGGCGTGCGCTATCGGCCCCTATGCCTTGCCCTACGACTCCCTCCAGATCGATCTGCGTGCCCGCTTTGCGCCGCCTCTCAGCGGGCACCACTATTTCGGCACCGATCCCCTCGGACGTGACTTGGCTGCACGGCTATTGGAGGCCGGGCGTGTGTCGCTGCTGGTGGGATTCTCCGCGATGCTGCTGTCGACGCTGATCGGCACCCTGGTCGGTGTGACGGCGGGTTATCGCGGCGGTTGGGTCGGGGCAGCGCTGATGCGCGTGGTGGACGGCTTCCTTTCCTATCCCTCGATCTTCCTCGTCTTGGCGCTGGCCGCCATGCTGCGGCCGAGCCCGGTGATGATCACCGTGATCATTGCCGTCACGAGCTGGATGGAGACCGCCAGAATCGTCGAGGCCGAGGTCCGCTCGCTGCGCGAGCGCGAGTTTGTCCAGGCTGCGCGCATGGTGGGACTGAGCCGCAGGCACATCATGTTCCGCGAGGTCCTGCCCAATGCCATGGGTCCAATCATCGTCGCCGCAAGCCTCGCCGTCGCCCGTGCGATCCTTCTGGAAGCCTATATCAGCTTTCTCGGCTACGGCATCCAGCCGCCGCTGCCGAGCTGGGGCAACATGCTCAATGGCGCCCAGCAATATCTGGCGAGCGCTCCATGGCTCGCGATCATTCCCGGCGCCGCGATTACGATTGCGGTGACGAGCTTCAACTTCATCGGCGATGGCTTGCGAGATGCCCTCGACGTTCGAAACGATCACATCTGATCAGCCGAGCCAAGCCTCGGCTGGACACCACAAGACATAAGAGACACGAATGCCATGCATGCGCCCAGAGTAGACGAGAAGGCGACGCCATACTGGTGGGAAGCCGCCCCGCTCAAGCCGCTGCCTCGGCAACCACTGCCCAAGAGGCTCGACGTGCTGATCGTTGGTGCGGGCTATGCGGGACTTTCGGCTGGTCTGACGCTCGCGCGCGAGGGGCGTTCGGTTGCAGCCTTTGACGCAATGGATCCGGGCGAGGGAGCTTCCACGCGCAACGGCGGAATTACCAGTGGGTCCATTCGGCCGGACTACGCAACGCTCACGAAGCGTTTCGGCGAAGAGAAGGCGCTGGCGATCGAGGCGGAAGGCAAGGCCGCACGCGAGTTCCTGTACGATTTCATCAAGACGGAAGGCCTTGCCTGCGACTTCCAGCCGGTGGGGCAGTTTAAGGGCGCCTTCGGCTATGAGCAATACGAAGCCATGGCTCGTACTGCAGAAAGGCTCGCGAAGAGACTCGGGATAGAAGCTTATGCGGTTCCTTACGCCGAGCAGCGCAAGTACATCGGCACGGATGTCTATCGCGGCGGTACGGTTCGGATGGATATCGGCGGACTGCACCCAGCCAAATTCCACGCCGAATTGCTGCGGGTTGCGCTCACTTCCGGATTGGCAGTGCACGCCCGGACGCCAGTAACTTCAATCGAAAGAGATGGCGCATTCCGCGTCGTCACTGCGGCCGGTCCGGTGCAGGCGCGTCAGGTGCTGGTTTGTACCAACGGTTACAGCGATGGTGCCGTGCCCTTCCTGCGCCGCAGGCTGGTCCCGGTGCGCAGCCGGATCATTGCAACGGAGGAGCTCGCGCCCGACGTCATGGCGCGGCTGATGCCGAAAGGGATGATGATCACCGAGAATCGGGAGGTCGGCTTCTATTACCGGCCTTCGCCCGACGGCAGACGCATTCTGCTCGGTGGCCGCGACAGCTCTCGCGTCGGCGATCCAATCGCTCCGAAGCTGCTTCTGCGCAAGGGCTTGGTCAATCTGTTTCCGGAACTGGAGAGCGTTCGCCTCTCGCACAGCTGGTTCGGCAACGTCGCCATGAACCGCGACATGATTCCTCGCATCTTCGAGCAGGACGGCATCGTCTATGCCACCGGCTTCTGCGGTTCAGGCGTGGTCTGGGCGCCATGGGTCGGCATGCATGCGGCGCACAAGCTGATGGGACATGACGCGCAGGCGTGCACTGCCTTTGACTTCCGCCCTCCCGCCTTCATCCCGTTCTATCGCGGCAATCCCTGGTTCATGCCCGCGTTCATTCAGGGCTATCGCATGCGGGACCGCATCGCTCTGTGGCGCGCCAGCCGCTGACAGCAGATCGGTCGTTCAATCGCATCATCATTGAAATGCTGTGCCGAACTTGGCTCCAGTCCGATACGTAATGCTGTGAGGCGCAAGATAGGCTGCGGACCATGCGAGGATCACCCGGATAGCCCTCGTCTTGGCACTGGCGATCTGGCCGGCAAACCGAAAGAGACTTGCCCCATCATGACGACCGCAGCGGCCGAAGATCGCGTCCATGAAGATGTGGTCCTGCTTCCATTCGCCAGATCGCATCTGGAGGGCGCGCTAAGACTCTCGCAAGAGATGTCCTGGCCCTACCGGATCGAGGATTGGGATGTCGCGCTGCAGTTGGGCCGTGGCTTCGTCCTAGAGCGCGCCGGAGCGGTGATCGGAACGGCGGCGTGGTGGCCATATGGCGACACGCATGCTTCCGCCGGGATGATCATCGTCGCGAAGGCTGTTCAGGGCCGCGGCTACGGGGCGCGACTCATGGACGCGTTGCTGACGTCCGCGCGCCCACGAACGGTCGCGCTGAATTCGACAGCCGAAGGCATCGCCCTTTACCGACGCCGCGGCTTCGTGCCGATCGGGGTCATCCACCAGCATCAGGGAATTCCAAGCGAAACCGGCGGGTCGCCGCGCTCGAACCTCGTCAGGCCAATGGCTGCATCGGATTTCGATGCAATCGTGCGGCTCGATCGCGAGGCCACCGGTTGGGAAAGGCAACGGATGCTGGATCGGCTCGTCCAAAACGCCGATGGCTATGTCCTGCACCGTGACGGCATAGCCCGCGGTTACGCCATCTCCCGGCTTTTCGGTCGCGGGCATGTCATTGGCCCTGTTGCGGCCGAAAGCCCGACCGATGCACGTGCGCTGATCGAGGCAGCGCTCGCACGCCTTGGTGGGCGTTTCGTCCGCATCGATACGTCTGCGGCATCGCAACTCGGGCCGTGGCTCGAAAGCATTGGCCTGCAGCATGTCAGCGACGCCACCACCATGACCCTGGGGATGCCGGCGCAATCGACCGGTCCGGCGCGCAGCTTCGCAATTGCCAACCAGTCGTTCGGCTAGGAGACATCGACGTGCTAGGCCAGGCGATGCGCGGGACAGATATCCAGAGTGGCAAGGCCGCCGCGACGCTGGCCGCATTGGCAACTCCCGCCCTCCTGCTCGACAGGGACCGGCTGGATCGCAATCTTGCCCGTCTATCCTCGCGCATGGCCGCGCGCGGTGTGGTGCTGCGGCCCCACATGAAAACCGGAAAATCCATTGACGTCGCCCGGCGCGTCTATCGGTCCGTGCCCGGGCCAATTACTGTCTCCACCCTGGCGGAGGCGGAGTATTTCGCACAGCACGGTTTCCGGGACATGACCTATGCGGTAGGTCTGGCGCCGCACACCTCCGACAGAGCGATGCGCTTGCAGAAAGCAGGCATCGACATCAAGGTGCTGTTGGACTCGCCTGAGCAGGCTGCCATGCTTGGCGCGGCCGGGCGCGCAGCCGGTGTGACACCGTCCGCCCTTGTCGAGATCGACTGCGACGGTCATCGCGGTGGGCTGACCGCGACCGATCCGAAACTCGTGGTCGTTGCGGCCGCCATGGCCGAGGCCGGCGTCAAGATCGCCGGCGTTCTCACCCATGCCGGCGAATCCTACGGCCTCAGTACGCCTGCGGCCCTTGTCGCGGCTGCGGAGAGCGAGCGCGCCGTGGCCGTCGCCGCCGCGATGACATTGCGCGCGGCCGGCCATGAATGTCGTGTCGTCAGTGTCGGTTCGACGCCGACCGCGCATTTCGCCGACGACCTGACCGGCGTCACGGAAATGCGGGCCGGCGTCTACATGTTCTTCGATCTGGTCATGCACGGCGTCGGTGTCTGTACGACCGACGACATCGCAATCTCGGTGCTCGCCACTGTGATCGGGAAGAAGCCCGAGAAGGGCTGGATTTTGGTCGATGCGGGCTGGATGGCCCTGTCGCGCGACCGCGGCACCGCGGCACAGCCGGCCGACCAGGGATACGGTCTGGTCTGCGACGTGGCGGGCAAAGTCTTTCCCGACCTGATTGTTTCCCAAGCGAGCCAGGAGCACGGGATCCTCGCCGTCAGACCCGGGTCGGCGCACGCTTTGCCCGATCTTCCGATCGGCGCGAAGGTCCGCATCCTGCCCAATCACGCCTGTGCGACGGCGTCGCAACACGAATTGTACAACGTCGTTTCCGCGGACAGCGAGGCGATCGAAGCGCGATGGCCCCGGATGCGCGGCTGGTAGGCCGTCGAAAGGATCGCTTCCAATGACCTCGCCCCTTCGACACCTGACGGAAGCCGGCTTGCTCGGAAAATTCTACATCGACGGAGAATGGCGGAAGCCGATCGGATCAGTCGCGGCCGCAGCATCCGTCGTCAATCCGGCGACGGAGCAGTCGATCGCCGAGGTTACGCTTGGCGACGACGATGATGTGGACTGCGCCATAGCAGCTGCCAGACGAGCCTTCGCCGGCTGGTCCACGACACCGCCTGCTGAAAGAGCGGCGCTGCTTGATCGGGTTCATGGTTTGCTTCTCCAGCGGCTGGAGTTGTTCGCGCAGGTCCTCACGTTCGAGATGGGAGCTGCCATCACCTATGCGCGCCGAGCCCAGGTGCCGCTGGCCGCCGAGCACATCCGTGTCGCACGCGACAACCTTGCGAACTATCCGTTCGTCACCCCACGCGGCAGCACCGCGATCATGCGAGAGGCGATTGGGGTCTGCGGTCTCATTACCCCCTGGAACTGGCCTCTCTACCAGATCACAGCCAAGGTCGGCCCGGCGCTCGCGGCTGGTTGCACGGTGGTGTTGAAGCCGAGCGAATTGTCGCCGCTGAGTGCTTTGCTTTTCGCTGAGGTGATGGACGATGCCGCTTGTCCGCCCGGCGTCTTCAACCTCGTCAATGGAACAGGCCCGATCGTCGGCGCTCGTCTGGCGTCGCATCCGCAGGTGGACATGATCTCGATCACCGGCTCGACCCGGGCTGGCGTTCTCGTCGCGCAAGCGGCTGCACCCACCGTCAAGCGCGTTGCCCAGGAGCTCGGCGGCAAGTCACCGAATATCATCTTGCCTGATGCCGATTTTGGCCGTGCCGTTCCGCTGGGCGTCGCGGCCGCCTTCCGCAACCTCGGCCAATCCTGCAGCGCGCCGACGCGCATGCTGGTGCCTCGCTCACACATGAAAGAGGTCGAGGCCTTGGCGGCAGAGGCCGCTTCAGAGCTGGTGGTCGGCGATCCCCTTGCGGAAAGCACGACCCATGGCCCGGTTGCGAACCGGCCGCAGTTCGAGCGCGTGCAGACCATGATCGGTGTCGGCCTGGAAGAAGGCGCCAAGCTCGTCATCGGCGGGCGAGGTCGGCCCGGCGATCTTCGGACTGGCTTCTATGCGCGGCCGACCATCTTCTCGAACGTCCGTCCCGACATGAGGATCGCGCAGGAGGAAATCTTCGGTCCGGTGCTGTCGATCATTCCCTACGACACCGTGGACGAGGCGATCGCGATCGCCAACGACACCGTCTACGGGCTCGGCGCCCACGTGCAGGGCACCGATATGGAGACAGTGCGAACCGTCGCGGGGCGGATCCAGTCGGGTCAAGTCCATCTCAACTATCCTGACTGGGACCCCAATGCTCCCTTTGGCGGCTACAAGCGCTCCGGCAACGGTCGCGAATACGGCATCGAGGGCATGGAGGAGTATCTTGAGACCAAGGCCGCTCTCGGATTTTACCGATGAATGCTTCTGCGCTGAACTGGGACTCGGTCCCGCTAGAGCAGCTCGTATCACTCAAGTGGTTAAAAACCCGAACATCTTGCGAAGTCCTTGATGATTTCAGCACATTCTATCGACCGCACGATGCGATGAAGGGCTGATCGGAACTTTGCTTCCGCATTCTTGGCAGCCGAGGTTCGTTGGAACATGTCGCCCCACGTCGAGCGCATTCACAGCGATGAGCGTCTTCCGGCCGAGGCCGACGTCGTCATCGTCGGCGGCGGCATCCTCGGCTCTACGGCCGCCTATTACCTGGCGAAGCGCGGCCTCTCCGTGGCGCTGCTCGAGAAGGGCCACGTCGCCTGTGAACAATCGAGCCGAAACTGGGGTTGGTGCCGCCAGCAGAACCGCGACCGGCGCGAACTGCCGCTCTCGGTGCTCTCCATGCGGCTGTGGGACGAACTCACGCGCGATGTCAATCGGGACCTCGGATTTCGTCGCTGCGGTCTCGTCTATGCGACCCATGACGAGGCTGTGCTCGCGGGTTGGGAAAAGTGGCGCGAGGTCGCCAGGGAGTACGACGTCGACACCCGCGTGCTGAGTCGGGCGGAGGTGGCCGAGCGCGTCCCCGAAGCGCGCGACAAATGGGTCGGCGGCACCTATTCGGAGCGGGATGGCAAGGCCGAACCTGCGCTCGCCGCGCCGGCTATCGCCGAAGCGGCCAGAACTCTGGGCGCCACGATCCACCAGGGATGCGCTGCGCGGAAGCTCGACCTGGCCAATGGCAAGATCGCGGGCGTGCACACGGAGAAGGGCTACATCAGAACCAGCGCGGTGCTGTGCGCCGCCGGCGCCTGGTCCTCGCGCTTCCTTCGGCCGCTCGGGATCAGTTTCCCCCAGGCGAGCATCCGGCAGACGGCGCTGCGTTCTACCCCGACAATCAACATCGGCGAGGCGGTCTCCACACCGTACTGCACGATCACGCGCCGACTGGATGGCAGCTATACGCTTGCGATCAGCGGCAAGGCGAACCTCGAAATCACGCCCCAGGCGATCCGATACAGCCGGGAGTTCATGCCGCAGTTCTTGCGTCGCCTGAAGAACGTCAGGCTCGGCGTCGGCCAATCGTTCGTTTCGGGGCCGGATTCAATGGCGGCGCTGCTGACCAACGACGATCGGATATTCGAGCAGAATCGCGTGCTGGATCCTCCGCCCTTGAAATGGCTGGTGAGCCAAGTGGTGGCGAGTGTCCGGAAAACCTTCCCCCAACTCGGCGAAATACAGATCGATAGCGCCTGGGGCGGCTTCGTCGATTGCACGCCGGACGCGGTGCCCGTGGTGTCGCAGGTGGACGGGGTGAAGGGCCTCGTCCTCGCGGCCGGCTGCTCGGGTCACGGCTTCGGTTTGGGCCCGGGGCTCGGCTATCTGGCCGCAGAGCTTGTCGTCAACGACACGCCTTGCGTCGATCCCGCACCGTTCCGGCTGTCGCGTCTGACCGACGGCTCGAGGCTGGACATAGCCGCCATCTGAAGATCGAGCCGGAAATCAGGCCCTGCAGTCCCCAAGGAGCGTTTCCTCCCCAACTTGAGCCACTCCTTCGGAGTGGCTCTTTCTTTATGCACGAGAGGATTTGGCTGATCGGGGTGCATCGGCCGAAGCCCCGCCGTTCGGAAGCATCGGCACGCCGGCTGATGGTTCAACTGGCAGACTTCCCTCCCATTGGGCAAACGATCGCGCCGGCGTTCATGATGTCCGCCGGATCAAAGGCGGTCTTGATCCGGCGCATGGCCGCGATACGCCCAGGATCGCTGTACCGGTCTAGAAGGTGCTTCTTGAAGCGACCGACGCCATGCTCCGCGCTGAACGTGCCGCCGAGCGCGGCGGCCGTGTCGTAGAGTTGCAACGAAAGGCTGTTTTCGATCCGCTTGGTGAATTCCAGCCGGTCGACATCGCGAGGAACGAGCACGTTGTAGTGCAGATTGCCGTCGCCGACATGGCCGTAGACGGACAATTCAAGGTCGGCGTCATACGATCGTACCTGCGAGCCGGCCAGGTCCAGAAAGCGCTGAATGGAGGAAAGCGGTACCGAGATGTCGTGCTTCACCGATCCGTTCCGGCGCTTCTCGCCTTCGGGGATGGTCTCCCGGAGCCGCCACATCGCGGTTCGCTGCGATCCGCTCTGCGCCAGCAATGCGTCATCGACGCAGCCGGTCTCGATCGCCTCGGCCAGAACGGCTTCCATCAGTTCGTCGAGATCGAGATGGCGTGAGGAAGAGGCGAACTCGACGAGAACGGCGCCTCCGGGGCCCGCGCCGAGGGAGGGCGGGTCAGACATTGCTTCGGTCGCGAGCGTAATCGAGCGGGATGTCATGAATTCGAACGTGGTCAGAAGATCCGCCGATTCGCGGCGGATCAGCGTGAGAAGCTCGGCGATTGGAGCGTCCTTCGCGAGCTTCAGCCAGGCAGTCGCGCGGCGGGTCGGCAAGGGCGCGAGACGCAACACTGCGCCCGTGACGATGCCGAGAGTCCCCTCGCTTCCGACGAAGCACTGCTTGACGTCGTAGCCGGTATTGTTCTTCCGCAACTTGCGCATGTCGGAGACCACCGTGCCGTCCGCCAGCACCGCCTCGATTCCGAGCAGCAGATCGCGCGTCATCCCGTACCTCACGACCGACAGCCCGCCGGCGTTCGTGCCGATATTGCCGCCGATCCGGCAACTGGCTTCCGCGCCGAGGCTGAGCGGCAACAGAAGGCCCGCAGCCGCCGCGGCGTCCTGGACGTTCTTCAGGACGGCGCCGGCATCCACAGAGATGCTCATGGAGACGGGATCGATTTCGCGGATCCTGTCCATCCGCTCGAGGCTCACGATAACCTGGCGTCCGGACGCGTCCGGCGTAGCGCCGCCGCAATAGCTGGTGTTGCCGCCTTGCGGAACGATTCCGATCCCGTAGTGCGCCGCCAGCCGTACGATATCGGCGACTTGCTGTGTCGTCGCCGGCTTCAGCACGGCAAACGTCGAACCCGTGAAAAGCTGACGTTGATCCATTGTGTAGGTGGCGATCCGCTCCGGGTCCTCAACGACGCCCCCGCTGTCGAGGAGGTCACGAAAAGGTCGGACGTGTACTGACTGGGACATGTCTCAGCTCCCGATTGGCGCTGAACCATCTTTGCGCGCTTGTACGGGATTGCCTGCCGTTCGGTGCTGCTTTCGAAGAAGCCAATGCTGAAATGCCGCGGTTGTCGGCAGTGCCAGGAAGGTGCTGCTTTTTTAGGTAGCCGAACCTTCCTATTGACTGCTGCCCGCAAGCGAGGGTGACCGCGGTGTCCCCTCCCAAATACTCTCGCGCCCCTTGCCCGGGACTGTTCCTCCTGCGAGATCTGGTCTCATTTGGAAGCGACTGCCAACCTATTTAAATTGCTAGAGGGGATTCCGCGACCATCTCTTGTCGCGTGTCCCCAAACCGTCAGGTGCCCTCCGCGGTTGGATATTTCGCTGTAAGTCATTGATCTCTAATGGTGGGATTTTGGCCCAGTTGGAAAAATTCTCTTGAAGAATCAACGGCCATAGCATGTCTCTTAATCAGCGGGTCCCAGGTTCGAGCCCTGGTGCGCCCACCACCTTTAAGCCCGCAAGGGCTTCTTTAAATTCTTCGATAGAGCAAAGCGCGTCTGGTGCGACGTTTTTGTTGGAGTGGACACGGCCGGTTTGCTATTCGGTGTTTCCCTAGTTTCTATATCTTCACCCATTCGATACAGCGCGCAGATCCGATGGGACAAGTCGGTCACGTGCTTGTCGTAGAATAGGAAATCGGAGCGGGCAAAACGGACGGTGTGTTCTGTCCGGCGCAGCAAGATACCGCTTGCTGCAGAACCAGAATGTTCCGGATCTGGGCCCGCGAAGCGCAATGGGCAGTTCGATGCGGCGGCCAGCGATCGCTGGCGGGGTCATGCGCAAAGATCCGTTATGCACGCACGATCTAGCCGGCTTAACCTCTTTCGCGTCAGCCGCGCTTTCGCTGAGAGGGTAACGTAAATTCCACGACCTCGTGCTTGTCGCACGGATCAGGTGGCTGATTTTTCTTCACGATCAGCTCGAGCTCGAGAGCCTCGAAGGCGAGCTCATCCGCCAAGCGCTTGAACAGCTCGCGCTTCTCTATGTCCGTCGCCCGCTGACTCATCAGCGTAAATTCTCTGGCGTCAGCGCGGACCTTTTCCAAACGTCCTCGGAGGTCCTTCATGTGTGCCGGCGTAGCTTTTAATATTATCCTCGGCCCGAACAATCAGTTTGCTTGTTCGGATTCACCGGGAGTCAACTGCCGAAACTCGATACTGGTTCGATGCGGACCGCCAAATTCGTCGCTCATCGTGCTGCGATATTTGGCCATGCTCCATGACCCGGCCCCTGTTCAGGGACTGCGGGCTGAGGTCGGCCGTCCTGGCTGATGAGCTATCTCTGTCCGGCTCTCGCCCGATGATGCACAGAACGGGCATACCTGAAGGGGCATGAATGTTCGAAAGCGCACAGACGCGAGTGTTGCGCCCGACTAGGCTGCGAGCGATCCTGGGCGTTCGCGAAGCGCTCAGGGCCCGATGGCATCGGCGGATGCCAAATGTGCCGGCTGCAGCGAGGCGGTTCCGTCCGCGAACGCAGTGTTGCCGGCTGCGTGCCGGGCATGAGGCAGGAATAAGCCCGGCAGATTAGATCAACAATGGTCGTTCTCGTGCGTAGTGTCCTTCTCATAGTGGGAATATGGCTGCTGGTGAACGTTCTGTTCGTTGTAGCTGTCCTGCCCTCGCGCAGACCGGCACCTACTCGGCACGCAGCAATTCCATCTCCGGCGACGATCAACACGACGGCCGGTCGCTGGGATGGTCGCGAACCACCACTCCTGCAGCGCGGGATGACTCCAGTTGCAATCAGAGTTCTTTTCGTCGTCCTCCTCCTTCCAGCCCTTCGAGCGTGGAATGCGGTTAGGCGGCACTTCAGAGAGCATCACGACTAGAGTCGGGCCATCGTGCGCTTGAGTTCTCGTCGATGTCTTCACTGCGCCGCGGGCCCCCCGAGCGATTCAGCGAGACCGTCAGCCGGATCGCAAGTGCGGTCGCTACGGCCAATGGCTCCAACCATAGTCATGACCCGCGTTAAAACGATAATGTGAAAATCTCAGATCGGGAAACAGCCGGCGCCAGCATTCCCAACCCAAAATGCCGCAATCGGCGCTCAATTTGTCTGGCGCTTTTGAGCTGAAGCCTGATCGATCAGGAAATCGTCCAAGTCTCGGCCGCTTCGAAGCTGCGGCCGCAGCCATCGCGGCTGCCTGCCACGACCCGACCATGTCTCCGCTGGGTTCTTCGGATTGCGATATTTGGGACGGACGGGCGGATATGGACGACGGCGCTTGTAATTGAGCCGTGTGACCTCGCTGGCCAGTCTAATGCTGCGCAGCCTTTCCTCCAAACGTGCTTTTTGCACCAACATTTTCTGAGTGAGTTTGGCGGCGACCTCTTGGTGAAGGGTCCAGAGCTCGTCAACGGAGAGCGAATTAAAATGCGCGGTGTTCATGGCTCCAATCCGAATCTTGGGCAGAAGGCCCGGGCACACAAGTCGGGAATCAGGGAGCAGGCAAGCCGCCAGTTAAATATTGATCGCACAATCCACATTTAAATCCGCTAGGTGGCAGGGAGAAAGGCGCGACGATGGCAGTATCGCGATGGAGTATTTAATTCGTAGCGGGGGTGTCCACGTATCGCGACATCCACGAACTCATCCCTCGGCAAGTTTTGCTTTGGTGTTCGGGAACGGGCGCAACTATCGCAATCGACCGGGCGGCTACGCCGCGGATCGAGGCCCGGCGCAACTCAGATGACCGATGAATCCATCGGCCTATCCTTGTTGCAGGCATCCCTGGAGTGCTGGACCGGCATATAAATTAGGTGGCCAAGAATACCATTAATTCATCGCGTTGCCCGATTTAAGCCGCATGGGGGCCGTTGTCGCCGCTAAGGCTCAAGCGGGGCGCACCCGGGAGTTTCCGATGTCCGGACATTTGCGATTGTACTTCGCCAGTTTGCTCCTTGTCGGAGGTTTTTCGGCGACGCCTGCGTCTTCCAATCCTCTAACCGACTTCTTCAATACTGCTACGTCCCAACCCACGGTAACCACCCCTCCGCCGCAAGCCGAATGCGCGCCGCGTCCCGGTACCTCGACCAGTGGCGGACAGCATTGGGTCTACCGAACGGACGGTCGTCGCAGATGCTGGTTCCTGGCCGAGGGCATCGCGACGGTGAAGAAACCCATTCGGGCTCCCGCGGCCAAAGACCGTAGCGCCAGTTTCGACGAGAACCGGACCACGCAGACCACGCGGAGCGTGATCGTTGATGCGCGTGCGGAGTTGCTGCGCTCTGCACCGCCCGAACAATCCCAGACGCCTGTAACGGAAATGCAGGTAGCAGATGCCACTTCCGATCTCGGCACGGGTGCTACCCTGATGTCGGCGGCTCCCGTCGGAGATATTCCCCGCAACCAGCTCAAGCGCGAACACTCCGTGCCGGATCAAGTCAACGTTGGGCAGTTTCTCGCCGCCGCGCCTGCCGACCCATCTCAAGATATGCCGCTGGGCCCGCGCACTGCAGAGGGGCACGACGAAGCGCGCAGCTGGACGGGCTGGCTCGGTGGGCTGCTGATGACGCTTGGTGGCCTCTCGCTCTTAAGCTCGAGCCACACGCTTCGGCACGCAGTGAGACTACGCCACTGAGGTGGCGACATACGAGGTACTGCCGCCGCGCGACCGACGGATTGAACGAGCAGGTATCGCCGAACTGACACACGTACAATGGTTCCGTTGCATCGCACTTAGTTTGGCGCTGCCTTAACCGGACATTCGGGTACGATGATCGTCACCTTTTTGGATCGGACGGCATCATGCGGTATAAGGTTTTCGTGGTGGACGGCAGCCGGCAAGTGATCTGCACTGCAAAGCTCGACTGTATTGACGAGCAGGCGGCGAGACGCCGAGCCGAGCAAATGCATGACGAGCACGACGTTGAGCTTTGGGAAGGCGATCGGCTCGTTGCGGTGTTCCGAAGTGCAACGTCGAATGAAAGTCGGAGCTAACGCCCGACCCTGAATGGGCGGCCGGTCTCGCCGCCGAGTTCGTTCAAGTGTTGTGAGGCACCCCGGCCTGGCTGGTTGGCGACGCGTCGTAGCGACGTCATCGCCGAGGCTCGCTAGGCGCAGATGAAAGCCGCCCAGTCCTCTTTCAAGGTAGCGGTGGACGCGAGGAACGCGGGCAATCCGTGCATCAAATCGCGCGAGTGAGCCGGGTCATCCTTCGGATCCGGCGGGTCTCTAAACGGCTCTAGCTCTGCCGCTCGCTTTGGTACGCCGCCTTCTGCCGATTGGTTTTGTTTCTAGATGTCGGAGCTTACTTCGAAGTTTCTCCACCTCTCTGAGCTCCTCCAGAAGCGCCTGGTGCCGTTCGCTCAGAACAGCACTAGAGGAAATTTGACGCATACTCATCACATGCCTCAGAAAAGAACTTAACTAGGAAGTCGACGAAAACGGAAGACAAAGAACGCCCGACTGAAGCTCAATGAGCTAAGGCCGCGGCGGCCAGATGCTCCCAGTACTCTGCCTCTGCAAGCAATTTCCAGCTTCGCGCAGGTTGGAGTACGGCAGTCTGACGGCAGAGCAAGGCCATTGCGCGAAAGCGGCGGGCAGCTTCCATTCCAACCTCCCATGTTTTCTTTTCCCCAACATATTTTTTAATTTTGTGATGGAGTCATCATGATTATATACGATAATAAAATAATCGGTTTTTTTGCTTTTCTCCGCACCCAGGGCAGATGCGCCGGCTACCGAGCCCGTAACAATGATGACGGGTCCTGGCTGCGCGCTACGCTCTAGAGCGTACCACCATCCCGCGATGGTCCGCCTCGCAAGGTGGGGTCCAGGAGCCTCTATGATTGCGGCACACCGGTGCAACTGACGGGAATCATGCGGCTACAGGCAGCGATCAGTGCGATCGGAATTTTTTAAGGGATCACCTCACCCGTCGTGACAGATGTGCTGCGTCGCGCCTTCGCACGTCGCGAAATTTGCTCCATGTGCGCGGGCCAGGGGCGCAGCATCCGGTCGATTATATCGCCCTCACATGATTACCTATTAATCTTATTATAGCGCTGCTCATCCGTAATAATCCGGTGATTGCTTACCGACTCCAGCCAGCGCTCTGCCCAGGATCCGATTGTTGGTTCGGCTATCGTATTTGATTTACGGCGCTTTTGTCGATTCTGAGATTGTTGTGACGGCTCGCTTCGCAGTGCGTCGATTTAAAATCGGAATTATATATTAAATGTTGACGCTAATAAGTATTTAATGAATAGTTTGTCGCTGGCGGGGCCGGAGATAAATCCGCAGCCGCTGAAGTTGCCAAGGTGTCTGAAAAATCCATCTTGAAAGAAGGGATTCCTCTATGTTGCATCATTTCATCGAGACCAAGGAAGCGTTGAAGCGTCTGCGGACGGACCAGGACGGCGTGGTGTCATTCGAGTACATCATCGTCGCGGTTTGCATCATCGGCGCAGTGTCAGCTGTGTTCGGCGTTGGTGCCGGCGGTGCGATCGGAACCGCGCTGACAGGCGGGATCACCGCGATCACCACCGCTTTTACTGCGGCGGTCTGATACGGCCGTCCGGCCAGAGGGGGGCATCGGAATGTGTCCCCCTCCGAATGTTATTTCTCTCCATTCTTATTGTTGCTGTGCCTTCCCACCACCCTGAGGCATGCATGAGCTGGGTTTCTTCCATCGTCTCGATACTGGAAATCTCCTTGTTGCTGTATGTCGCAACGCTCGACGTCGCGACCCGCACGATCCGAAATGACGTCTGTCTCTTGCTGGCGCTGCTCGGGATCGCCCGTCAGCTTGCCAGCCCAATGCAATTTGCCGAATCCCTCATCGCCGCGGCGCTCCTGTTCCTGCTGCTGCTCGCGCTCTACCAGCGTGGCGGGATTGGCGGAGGCGACGTCAAGTTACTGGTAGCTTTGGCCATTGGCCTGCCGCCGACGGGCTTGATTGAGTTGCTGGCGGTAACCGCGCTGGCCGGGGGCGTTCTTGCCCTGGTGCATCTGGTGATGCGCGTCCTGCCATATCCGAAATTGGCGCCGGTCGGTTCGTCGCTCGCACGGCGCGTCTACGCGATCGAGCGCTGGCGCCACGTGCGACACGCGCCCCTGCCTTACGGGGTGGCCATAGCGTGCGGTGGCATCTGGACCATCTCGAGCAGAGGATTTTGACATGTCATCCACGTTGCGCCTCTCGATCATCCTGGTGCTCTTGCTTGCAACCACCGCATTCGGGCTGATCGCCTACAACATGAACCTGCCGAAACAGGTTCCGGTAACGGTTACGGCGCAAGGGCCGGCGCCTCCTTCGACTGTCGGGTATTTTGTCGCGGCACGTCCGCTGTCGAAAGGTACATTGGCCCGCGAAGAAGATTTCGCCGTGCGCTCGGTGTCGCCTGAACGCCTTCCCGCAGGGGCGATCCTGGAAACACCGGACTCGAAGGCCGGACTTCCCGGCTCTCTGGTCCGCAAATTCGTCGACGCTGGCAGTCCCATCACCTTGCAGGACGTATTGCGACCTCGGGATCGTGGCTTCCTGGCCAGCGTCCTGGCACCGGATAGCCGTGCGATCAGCATCAAGGTGGACGAGGAGTCTGGCGTGTCGGGGCTGATCAGGCCGGGTGATCATGTTGATGTCTTGTTGACCCAGGTGTTCGAGAAGGCAGATCCCGCGCGCCGGGCCCTGAGCGAGACCGTTCTAGGAAACGTTCGAGTCATCGCGATTGACCAGGAAATCATGCAGGGTGGCCGAACCGTAAGCTCGGTAGCCGGCTCGGTGGCCGGCAAGCAAGCGCAGACTGTGTCGTTGGAGCTTGCCCCGGACCAGGTCAAGAAGATCACGGTCGCAAGGCAGCTCGGAACGCTTTCCCTGGCGGTGCGGGCCGCAGTCGAGCAGTGGGATACGGCGGACACTGGCGCCATGTCCAGCTGCGATGTGTCGCCGGAAATCGCCCGCCAAAATGCGATTGCTGGCCGGACTGCAGCGGTCGTTGTTCATTCCGGTGGTCAGATAAAGCAATACTCGGTCAGGAAACAGGAATCTGCCGATGGCGACGTTCCGATCAACTGCGACGGGTCGGAAGTGTCCCGCCGCGGGGCGACGATGGTGGTTCAGGCAGGCAAGTTGCTGGAGAAACGTTGATGAGCGTTAACATAGCGGCCCTCAGCACGCCTGAAGAAGCGACGTCTGTTGTCGCCCGCAATCGAATCGTCTGCTTCGTCAATGACGAATTGAGTGCCGCGGCTCTGCGCAAGGGCCTTGAAGGCAGCAATATTTCGATCAAGCGGGGCACGATCCGCAATGCCATACGGATGCTCGAAACGGACACCGAACTATTCGCCCTGGTGACGGACATCAGTGGTATCGATGATCCATTTGCCGAACTGGAGCGGCTGGCCGGCGTCTGTCCGCCCGATGTCCGGGTGGCTCTGATCGGTGAAAGCAGGGAGATCACCTTCTATCGCGCGCTTATGGAGCTCGGCTTGACCGAGTACCTGCCGAGACCGATCACGCGGGACATGGTGCTGGACCAGCTGCGCCCAAAGCTGCTTGGCGATCGTGCGCCGGCGCCGACCGACCGAGGCGGCCATGTGATCTCGATCTGCGGTGCGCAGGGCGGTGCCGGCGCAACGAGCATCGCCATCAATCTCGCGCTGCAACTGGCCGAGACCACCAAGGCCAAGGTCGCGCTGCTCGATCTTCATCTTCAAGGCGGCGAAACAGCCGTGATGCTGGGTGTTCAGCCCGGACCAGGCCTGCGCATCGCCCTGGAGAACCCGATGCGGGCGGACACGTTGTTCCTCGAGCGCGCCGCAATCGCAGTCAACGAGCGAGTCAGCCTGATTTCCGCCGATGAGGAACTGGACGCTCAGCTCGACATCACCGAAGCGGGCGTGAGGCACGTCCTTGGCCTGCTCCGCCAACGATTCAACTACATCGTTGTCGATGTCCCGGTCCCGTTTCCGTCATCCATCCATCCGGTGATCTCTCTTTCCCGGCACGTGCTGGTGCTGCTGGAGGCGGAGGTGACCGGACTTCGCAATGCCCACGCACTACGGACCGCCGTCACCAACATTGCCGGCAGGGATCGGGTCTTCACCTTGCTGAACCGTGCCAATCGCCCGGGCGGCCTTCCCAGGGCCGCGGTCGTCAAGGCGTTGGGGACAGAGCCTGACATGGTCGTACCCGATCTCGGGAAGGGCATGACCCAGGCGGTCAATCTCGGAATTCCCGCTCTGAAGCACGTATCTGCACTGCGACGCCATCTCGCGCCGATCGTACGGGAGATCACGGGGCTTGGCGCCGAGCAGAAGGGACGGCTGAGGAGGCTGCTGGGGCTATGAGAAAGTTTGGTAGGCGCGACGAGGAAACGCCGGTTCGCTTGCCTGCATCGACGCCGAGCTTGGCTGCAACGACGCCAAGCGTGCCTGCATCAACCTCAAGGCGCGACGAGGCTTCGATTGACCGGCCGGTGATGCCAGCTTCGCTGCGCGAACGCGTCATTGAGCAGATTGAGCCATCGGTGGCCGCAACTGTTTCGCGTGACGTCCTTCGGCGCCAGATCGAGGAAATCATCCATGGCATCGCCAATGAGGAACGGCTCGAACTGTCGGGTCGCGAGCAGCTTCAACTGGCGGACGAGATTGCCGACGACATGACCGGCTATGGGCCGCTGCGTCCGCTTCTGCTCGATCAATCGATCAACGACATCATGATCAACGGGCCGAGCAACGTTTATGTCGAACGAGCCGGCAAGCTGGAGCGGATCGCGGTGCGCTTCCGCGACAATGATCACATCGCATCGGTGGCCCAGAAAATTGCCGCGCAAGTTGGACGGCGCATCGACGAATCCAGTCCGATGGTGGATTGCCGCTTGTCCGACGGCAGCCGCGTCAACATCATCTTCCCGCCGCTGGCGATCCACAGCCCCTGCATCTCGATTAGAAAGTTTCCGAGCCGCCGCCTGGATATCGCCGCACTGATCGAAAACGGCTCGATGACCGCAGCCGTCGGACAATTGCTGGAGATTGCCGCCCGGTGTCGGCTCAATGTCCTGGTCTCCGGCGGCACCGGGTCCGGCAAGACGACGCTGCTCAACGCCATGAGCCAGTTCATCGATCACAGCGAACGCGTCGTCACCATCGAGGATGCGGCGGAGTTGCAGCTCCAGCAGCCGCACGTGATCAGCCTGGAGACCCGGCCTCCCAGCCTTGAAGGCACGGGGCAGGTGACACAGCGCGATCTGTTGTGGAATGCGCTGCGCATGCGTCCTGACCGGATCGTCGTGGGCGAGGTGCGCGGCGCCGAAGCGTTTGACATGCTGCAGGCGATGAACACCGGCCATGATGGTTCGATCTCCACGGTCCATGCCAATAGTGCTCGCGACGCCCTGACCCGCATCGAGAACATGGTGCAGATGGGGCAGGTGAATCTGCCGTCGCGAGCCATTCGAACTCAGATCGTCGCTGCACTGGATCTCATCGTGCAAGTCGAACGCATGCGCGATGGGCAACGTCGCATTATCCAGATCAGCGAGGTGATGGGCCTGGAATCGGATGTGATCACCACCAATGACATCGCAACATTCGAATACCAGGAGGAGGACGACAATGGGCGGATCTCGGGCACTTACCGGGCCACCCTTGCAGTCCCGAAATTCAAGAGCCGTCTCGTCTATTTCGGGCTCGATCGCGCCTGGGCCGAGGCAGTGAGGCAGATATGATACCTGAGGCCGTGATCGTCGCTGTTCTGGTGCTCGCGATGTGCGCAGCCGTCGGCTCGTTATGGCTCGACGGCCGGGAGCGACGCATGGACCGCCGGCTGGCGGTCGCTCTACCGGCCTCCCATCCGGCCAGCCTGCCATCCATTCGCCGGGCGGAGACCGGCTCCCGATATCTGCTTCTCCACCGTTTGGCCAATTACAGGCCCGAGATGGTTCACGCCTGGCATCCGGCGTATGTGCTGCTTGCTGCCGCTATCGCCGTAGCAGCGATCTTCTACGCTAATCGCCTGCTGGGATTTTCCGTTTTCTACGTGTCTGTCGCGGCTGCGGTTGCCGCCGTGGTAGTCGTGCGAGGTCTGTTTGGCTGGCAGCAACGTCGGTTCGCCAGTCAACTTTTCCGGCAGCTGCCTGACGCCATTCAGCTGGTGACGAGTACGGTTCGATCGGGTCTGCCTGTGCACGAAGCATTTCGCACCATCGCGCGCGAAATGCCGCAACCGACGTCTGGACAATTTGCAATCGTGTGCAGCGAAATGAATCTGGGAAGACCTCCGGAGGAAGCCGTCGAAGGCGTCTATCGGCGAACGCAAGTGGCAGAGTATGCGATGTTTGCGGTGACACTTGCGGTTCAATTGAAGTCCGGCGGCAGCTTGGCCGAGACCTTGCAGACGCTGGGCGACACGGTGAGTCAGCGTGTTGCGCTCGCTGCTCGCGCCAAGGCGCTGGCGGGAGAAGTGATCTTTTCCTCGCGAGCACTCACGATCTCGCCCCTGATTGCCGGAGCATTGCTATACGCGGCCAATCCGCAGAACGTCGATCTGCTGTTCACTGACCCGACCGGAAACAAGCTTCTGGCTTACGCGGTAGTCTCGGTGCTCATCGGGCATCTGGTGATAAGTTGGATGGTCAGGCGGGAAACAGAACTATGACTTTTGGTCTCGGGCTGGCGGCCCTCGCAGTCGTAGCTGGAACGGCGGCCTTCATGTTGATCATCCGCGAACTACACGTCCGTGCATTGGACACGCGGGTCTCAAACGCCGTGATGGGTATCCCTTACCGTTCAGCCCCCTTCAAAGACCTGACCGGTTGGTTCTCGTGGCTGGGCATGCGCTATCGGCGCTTCTACGCCGAGGAGAATCTGGAGGAGCTACGAACGGTCCTCCACTCATCTGGATTCAATCATCATAGAACCTTGCCGATCTGGATCGGCATCAAGATCGTCAGCATGTTCGCGCTGCCGGTCATTGCGCTGCTTCTGGCGCAACTTTCGGGAAGGAGACCTGCCGACGTGCTGGTCTTCACGCTGATGGGTGTGGTGATCGGAATCTTGGGTCCGCGATTGGCTCTGTCGGTGATGAAGCGGCGCTTTGATGCTGCCATTCGGCTGGGCACGCCGGATATGATCGATTTGCTGATCGTGTGCAGCGAGGCGGGAATGGGCCTGGAAAGCGGGCTGGGGCGTGTCGCCGAAGAAATGAAGTCGACCAATCCTGCCATGGCCTGGGTGCTGCACCGACTCCTTGATGATCTCCGGATACTGCCAAGCCGCGTCGAAGCATTCGAGAATTTGGCGGTCACTTCGGATGGTCTTCGCCGGTTCGGCACGATGATCAGCCAGAGCTTGCAGTACGGAACGCCGTTGGGCCAGGCGCTGCGCAGTATCGCGCTCGACCTGCGGCGGGAACGCATCACCAAGCTGGAAGAAAGGGCGCACAAGTTGGGCGCCAAGCTGACCATTCCGATGGTGCTGTTCCTGCTCCCAGCCATGTTCGTCATCATGGGGGGAAGTCCCGTTCTTCACCTCGTGCGTTCGTTCGCCAGCTTCGGAAAGTAGCCATGAGCACAATTGCCCTCTCCAAGAGCGGATCTTACGACCGGATCATGCGGCTGCTTGGCAGCTTGTGGTTCTTGTTGCTGGCTCTTTGCGTCGCCGTCAGGATTGGGGCGTCGCTGCACGATCCGTGGCCCTCGCTCTTGTCGAGCTTTTGCCTCGGCATCTTCTACATGCTCCTGGCGCTGTTGATCATGACGCGCTCACCGGCAAAGGCGCATGCCGATGGCCTGCTTCCAAGAATAGCTGCCTTCGTCGGCAGCTATCTGCCGTGGTCGATCAGCTTCCTCGGCAAAACCGACGACACGCTGCCCAACCTGGCATCGACGGCTTGCGTGCTGGTCGGCACGATCATGATGCTCGTCACCATCCGACATCTGGGTCGGTCGTTCAGCCTGGTGCCGCAGGCGCGCTCGGTGGTCCAGACCGGACCCTATCGATGGATCAAGCACCCGCTCTATGTCGCCGAAGAAATCGTGGTGCTGGGCGTCGTGCTGCAATACCTGACACCGGTCACGGTGATGGTCCTGGTTCTGCATATAGGCATTCAGGTCTGCCGAATCCTTTACGAAGAAGACCTGCTTCGGCGCAATTGCCCCGAGTATTCGAGTTACGAAGCATCACGTTGGCGAGTGATTCCTTACGTTTGGTGAGCGGCTATGCGTGGCCGGATTGTGGTGGACATGGTTCAGATCGCTGCGGCTCGGGTGACGCGATCGCACGTGGCAAGTCCCCGTGGTGGCAGGCGCGCGTATCGTAAAGGGTCCTTCGTCGCCGATCAGCGCGGCGCCGTCGCGTTTGAGACAGTCATCGTTTACATTTTCATGGTGTCGTTCCTGCTGATGCCGCTTGCCGACGTCGCTGCCGCGGGCTTCCGGTTTATCTCTGCGTGGTCGGCCTTGCGCTCATTCGGACAATACATTCAATACAAGACTCCGCCCGACCCGGCGAACCCGGGGACCTGGGTGTCGACGCTGCAGACAACGGTCGCCGGGCATACCATCGGCAACATCCAGGTCATGTGCGGAAGCACAGCCTGCAACTCCGGCAACCTTGGTTTGACTCCCAAGTACTTTACGTTTTCGACGACCGTCACTTTGGCCCCGATTGTGTTGACGTCGGTGCTGTGCCCCAGCAGTTGCACGTACACGCTGCCTTACTCCGAACGTTTCCAGTAGGTGTTCTCATGCGCAGTCTGCTCCGTTCCAGACGAGGCTCGGCCGCATTCGCAACAGTCATCGTGCTGATTCCGCTCATCGGCGTGGTCGCACTCGGGGCCGAGGCGGGATCGTGGTACGTCACCAGGCAGCACGCGCAGAATGCCGCCGATGCAGCGGCCTACTCGGGCGCCCTGCGACTTGCATGCGACAATGCTGGTGTGCTCTGCGATACATCAGTGGATTATCAAGCAAAGGAATTCGCGGCACAGAACGGGTTCTGCAACTCCGGTGACACGGCCTATCCGGGCACCAACTGTGCGACAAGCCTTCCAGCAGGAATCTCGCGGGCCGTGCAGATCGATATCGGCAGCTACAGTGCGGGTGCGTTCACAACGCCGCCCGCAGGAGGCGGCGGTAACGCCGTTCGCGCCATGGTCAGCCAGCAGCAGCCGGCCTACTTGTCGGCAGTGCTGGGTTTGACGACCGTCAACATCCCCGCCCAAGCCATCGCTCTGGTCGAACTGCCGAGCAAGGTGTGCGCCTTGGCGCTCGGACCTGATCCGAACGGCGGCGGAGGGGCGCTTAAGATTGCCGGTAACGTCAGCAACAACGGCATGGGTTGCCCGATAATGTCGGATGCCAGTGTTCAGTTTGCCAGCACTGCCTCTTTCACCGGTTCGGGATGGGCCGTCTTGGGTGTAACCGGCTGTAGTCCAGCCAGCACCTGCGCCAATCCCGGCGTCACGTACAACTACTTTATGCCGTACGCCAACAATCCGCTCAGCAAATTGGACAGCCAATCGTTCAACAGCTTGACCTCGAGCGGGAGGCCAAACGACTTGGCATGCAGCGGTACGTTGGTGCCCAATACCCCGCCGAGCAGCACTAACCTGTACCGCAACCTAGCGTGCACGACCGGGGACGCGGTAGATTTTAGTCCGGGCACGTACTTCTTCTACAATGGCACGATAAGATTCAATGGCGGAACCATCACTTGCAGTGCCTGTAGGCCCTGGCCACCGGCAGGCACGGGCGAAGGCGTCACTCTGGTATTACTCGGGGATTCGAGCATTTCCATCTCTGGCGGCGCCAGCGTTGAGCTGTCCGCTCCCTACACCAACACCTTCTCTTCCGATCTGAACGGCGTTCTGATTGATGATCAGGCGCCGAGCAAGAGCAGTAATAAAGTCAACATCACCGGCGGTACGGTAAGGCTGGGTGGTGCGATGTATTTCCCGCATGTCGACGTGACCTGGAACGGAGCGACACAAAGTACCAATACGACCTGTTCACAAGTGATCGCCCAGACACTCACCATGGGCGGTGGCGGCTTCCTGAGCACGGATGGATGTAATCCGGTCACCGTCCCTTACACCCAAGTTGTCCGCTTGGTGCAGTGATGAGAAAGCTCGATCAGCGGGGCATCGCATCGTTCGAGTTCATCCTCGCCTTTGTGTCCCTTTTTATGTTGATCTTCGCCATCTTCGATCTCGGACGCTATGCGATCACGATGCAGTCCTTGCGGACGCTCGCGAGCGCCGGGGCCCGAGCGGTCATGATCAACTGCTACACGCCTGCATTGCTTCAAAGCCCGCCTCAGTCGCCGTCAAGCTGCGCGGGCGATCCGATGTCCACGACCGCAAAGCAGACTGCCGCGCCGTTCCTGTATCGCGGCGGTCTCACGCCGACGCTGGGCGTGGCATCCAGCGGCAGCAACTTGACCGTGACCGCTTCTCAAGCCGGCTTCACCATGCTGATGCCGATATGGGGCACAGCACTCAATGCGCCGAGCGCGTCAACGCAGATTCCCTTTTAGGCAAAATATGGCAACGTGCCTTACCCATCTTGAGCGACATCGCCTCGGGTCGGCGCTCGAGCTGGACAAACCCCTCGGAATCGAACTGCGCCAAAGCAATCTGAGCCTGGCCAAGTGCCGTTTGGAGACGACGAGCCGACGCCGTTCGATCGTGAGCCACGACGGAATCTCGCGCAAACGTGGTCGTGCTGCAGCAGTTCTGAACGGAGCTGCAGAGAGAAATGATGCGCGCCCGCAACATTGGAAAGTTTTCTTTGCGACTTGAGGCTGTGCGGTAAGCGTCTCTTCTTGCAAGCAGGCAGCATCAAGGACGATGATCTTGGAAACGCGAAGTAACGAATTGTAGTCGGACATCTTGTAAGCTCTGCGGCGTGGTGCGCAGAGGGGAACTATTGGGGATGTCGAGCACGTAGATTTGCGGGGGAGCCGCGGATCGCAGTTGGGGGACTCGAATGGGTGGCGATCGCATTTCAGGTAAGATAAGGGAGCTTCTCGCCTTCAGCGTGATGGGTCTTGGTGCGGCGCTCGCCTCCTTTGCGTCCGCTGACCGCGCGATGGCGGCAGACCGGCGGGGCTCCTCCGGCGGCGGCGTCTTCGTCAGCGAAATGAACGATGTCCAGCGGGTCAAGGTGGTGGTCAACAAGTCACGCACCTTCAAGGTCGATACGGCTTTCGCAACTATCGTGGCCGGCTCGCCCGACATTGTGGACGTGAAGTCGCTCAGCGATCACCTGATCTACGTCCAGGGCAAGCAGACCGGCACCACCAACGTCATCCTGCTCGACTCCTCGATGAAGCAGATCGGCATCCTCGACGTCGAGGTCGTGATCGATACCGGCAATCTCCAGCAGAATATCCGCAGCAGCACTGGCGGGCACGGGATCCGCGTCTCGGCTTCCGAGGGCCAGGTGGTGCTCAGCGGAACGGCCGCCGATGCGGTTACGGCCGAGCGGGCCATGGCGATCGCCACCAGCACAGTCGCGAAGGGGGGCACTGTCGTCAACGCGATGAGTGTCGCGGCGCCGCAGCAGGTGATGCTGGAGGTGCGTTTTCTCGAGGTTACCCGGGATGCCGGCCGCGACCTCGGTGTGAACCTGTACGCAGCGAATGCCAACGGGACCAACGTCGCGAATACGGGACGTGGCAATTTGAGCACTACGGCGGGCCGGCGACCGATTGGTGGTATCAACACCGCCAATAGCCCCCTGGGCGTTGGCGGCGGCGCTGTCGGTGCCCCCCCAACCGGCAGCCTGCCGTTACTCGGAACAGCTGGTACGCTTCTTGGCACAGCGGGCGGCATAGCTCCGATCCCGTTCGGAAGCTTGTTGACCAGCATCGTCCGAACCAGCAATGGCGGTTCGGTGGACTTGTTGATCTCTGCGCTGGAAACCAAAGGATTGGCTCGCAGGTTGGCCGAGCCGAACTTGACCACGCTTTCCGGAGATGCAGCGCGCTTCCTGGCCGGTGGTGAGTTTCCAGTGCCGATTCCGAACACGACCGCAGCCGGCTTTCCGACCATCACCATCGACTACAAGAAGTTCGGTGTCGAACTGGCCTTTGTCCCCACCGTGCTCTCGCGGGGGGTCATCAACCTTCGGGTGGAGCCGTCGGTCAGCGAGCTTGATTTCGCCAATGCAGTGACGATTCAGGGGACGACAGTTCCGGCGTTGACCCGCCGCGATGCACGGACCACGGTGGAGCTGCGGGACGGCCAGAGCTTTGCGATCGCCGGCTTGCTGCAAACCCGCAACCGTCAGGACGTTTCGCAATTGCCCTGGATCGGTTCGGTGCCCGTGCTTGGAGCCTTGTTCAGCAGCAAGTCGTACCAGCAGGAGGAAACCGATCTCGTCATCATCGTGACGCCGCGCCTGGTCGCACCGGCCGCGCCCGGTCAGCAATTGGCGTCACCGCTCGACTCCCGCCTTCCGGCCAACGACGTCGACTTCTTCCTCAATGGCCAGATGGAAGTCCGCAAGCGTTACAATGACTACGTCAACTCCGGCGGCGACGTTAAAGGACCTTATGGTCACATCATCGCTCCCGAGCTCACTGCGACCATTCCGGCACCGGCTGTTGCGAACCAGCCGGTCGTAAAAACGCTTAACTGAGAAGGAAGCGGGAGATGACCATCAGGTATCTGGCTCTGTTCGCACCGCTGCTGCTCGGGGGATGTTACGGGGTGGCCGGTCATGACGAGGTGGACCGCTATTTCCAGCGTTCAGACACCATCACGATGAGTGCCGGCAATGCCAAGGAGGTCAACGCGGTCACCCACACAATCCATCCATGGCCGCGAAACGTCGGTGATCGCAGGATCACGTACGACGCCCGGCGCGTGGGCGCCGCCGTAACTCGCTATGGCAACACGAAACAGCCGGTGGATCAGCTTCCCGACATCGGCGATGCGACGAAACAAATGGGCGTGCGGACTGCCCCAACCCAGAACGTCAACATAGAAGGATTGGGGGCTGGATCGACTGCTGGAGTATCAGTGCCGGTTGGTGGAGTAGGCGTAGGCGGCAGGTAACGATTTTTAGTGCGTGGTTTTGGCGATTTTGTTTGCGAACGGCGCAGTGAAGTTGCTGCGACGTGCGGGGGACCAAGGGGTTATGCGACGTATCATCTTCATGCTGACCTGTTGCTGGTTGGGGATCGGCCTTGCGGGGTGTGATCATACGCTGAGGCAGGCTGCGGTCGTCGCTCCCGTCGAGCCGCCTGGGGGGGACCCCGTGCAGGAGCCGACGGACGTCAAATATTATCCCTCGGACGAGCCGGTACGGCTGGGCTTGGAGCATTTCAACCGCGGCAGCTATGGGTTAGCCAATCGCTACTTCAGGGATGCGGTCGAGAAATCGCCGAAGGATGTGACGGCCTGGGTTGGACTCGCGGCGAGCTATGATCGGATACGTCGCTTTGATCTCGCCGATCAGGCCTATGCCCAAGCGATCCGGCTGGGCGGCGAAACCGTGCAGGTCCTGAATGACCAGGGATATTCGTACATGCTGCGCGGCAATCTGAGTGCGGCGCGCCGAAAGTTCGAGAAGGCCTATTCGCTCGATCCAGGCAACCCGGTTATCGCCAATAACCTCGAGCTTCTCAATGGCAGCCGGCGGTTCATTGAAAGACCACCGAACAACCAGCCTTAAGAGGGCGATCGACTACTGCGATCGCGGCCAGTTCTCGTCAATTGGGCCCAATTACAGCATCAGCGTGACGGCTGCCGCTGCGGACGATGACAACAACGCCATTGCGAACGGTAAATCTCGCGCCGAGCAGCTTCCGCACCTTGTCCGTGATCGGAGAGGAAAAGGGAACGGTTTCTCCCACGACGGGATCGCCGACCTTTGTCGTCTCAGTCGCGGGGCCAGCAACTGGTGCAGGCTTGATATAGTCTCGGACAAGCTGAATCTCTTCACGTGACAGGATGAGCGGAGCCTGGTCGCGTTGGATCTCCGACGGCGGTTTGGGTATTCCACTGCTTGCCTTTTCGCGCATCTCGTTCGTGCTTGCGATCTGATCGAGCCTGGCTACGCGCAGCTTGAGTGCGATGATATCACGTTGCAGTGTTGCGATCTCCAATTTGCGCGCGTTGACCTGCATGAAGACAATGATCGCGCAAACGCAACTCACGACGAAGCCGACGCTCAGCAGTGCGATCAACCAGCGCTCGAAGTTTCCCGTCGACCCCCTGGTCGTTCGGGGGAGTTGATCGCGCTGGAGATGGCGCCGCCAGATGCGACGTGCTCGGTCGATCCAATTGGTAGAGCCCGTTACACCGGTCCCCGCC
>NZ_JADYVU010000024.1:0-70877 GCF_020194115.1 Bradyrhizobium sp. NBAIM01
ACGCGGGTCCTACGTCGGTGCTCTAGGCACAGGTGGGCAAGGCGGCTCCCGGCGGATCGGCCCGGCGACCAGCCTACACCAACTGACTGGCCTCCGAACGCCAGAAGGGTACAGGGTGGGTTAGCCGAAGGCGTAACCCACCACTTTACTGTCCGCCTCGAGAGAAGCGGTGGATTACGCCTTCGGCTAATCCACCCTACCGACTACGAGATCTTCTCACGCCCCCTCGTCCAGCGCCACCAGCTCGCGCTTCTTGCGCAGCGACGGCAGCAGCGGCGCGATCAGCAGCACCAGGGCAAACACAAGACACACTGCCGAGATCGGCCGCTGCACGAAGGTCCAGAGATCGCCCTGCGACAGGATCAGCGACTTGCGCAAATTGTTCTCCATCATCGGACCCAGCACGAAGGCCAGCACCAGTGGCGCCGGCTCGTAGCCGAGCTTGCGCATGAAATAGCCGATGATCCCGAACGCGATCATCACATAGACGTCGAACACGTTGTTGCTCGAGCAGTAGACGCCGAGGATCGTGAACAGGATGATCAGGGGGAACAGGATGTTGTAGGGCAGCTTGAGCAGCTGCACCCACATGCCGATCATCGGCAGGTTCAGGATCAGCAGCATGACGTTGCCGATATACATGCTGGCGACGATGCCCCAGAACAGGCCGGGGTTCTGCGTGATCATCAGCGGGCCCGGCTGCAGGCCGTGAATGACGAAGGCTCCGAGCAGCAGCGCCATCACCACGTTCGGCGGGATGCCGAGCGTCATCAGCGGAATGAAGGCGCCGCCGGCTGCGGCGTTGTTCGCCGATTCCGGGCCGGCGACGCCCTCGATCGCGCCGTGGCCGAACCTTTCAGGGGTCTTCGACAGCCGCTTCTCCAGCGCGTAGGACGCGAATGACGAGACCACGGCGCCGCCGCCCGGCAGGATGCCGAGGAAAAAGCCGAGGATGGTGCCGCGGCCGACCGGACCGGCGCTCGCCTTCCAGTCCTCCTTGCTCGGCAGGAGATGGGTGATCCTGGTGTTGATGACGTCGCGCTTGATCGTCTGCTCGGTGTTGAGCAGCACCTCGGCGACGCCGAACAGGCCCATCACCACGGGCACGAGGCCGATGCCGTCGATCAGCTCCATGCGGCCGAAGGTCAGTCGCGGCTGCGCGGTGATGCTGTCGAGCCCGATCAGCCCGAGCACGACACCGATGCACGCCATCAGCAATGCCTTCGGCATCGATCCCTGGGTGAGGAAGGTGAGCACGACGAGGCCGAGCACCATCAGGCTGAAATACTCGGCCGGGCCGAAAGCAATGGCGAGACTGGCGAGCTTCGGCGCCACCAACATCAAGGCGACCAGCGCAAAGGTGCCGGCAGCGAAGGAGCCGAACGCGGCGATGCCGAGCGCGGGGCCCGCACGGCCCTGCTTCGCCATTTGGTGGCCGTCGATGCAGGTGACGACGGAGGCCGCCTCGCCGGGGATGTTGACCAGGATCGAGGTGGTCGAGCCGCCATACATCGAGCCGTAATAGATGCCGGCCATCATGATGATGCCGGATTCCGGCGTTCCCGACAGTGTCACCGGTAGCAGTAGCGACATCGCCGAGATCGGGCCGATGCCGGGCAGCACGCCGACCAGCGTGCCGATGAACACGCCGATGAAGCAGTAGAGCAGGTTGACCGGCAGCAGCGCGACGCCGAATCCATGTGCCACGTTGACAAGCGTATCCATGGCGTCAGCCGATCCCGAACAGGCCTGACGGCAACTGGATCAACAGCAGCCGCTTGAGCACCCACCACATGCCCGAGGGCACCAGCACCGCGATCGGAATCGCCAGCCTCCAGCGCACCGGATCGATCAGCCGCAACAGCAGCAGCATCAGCGGGATCGATGACAGCAGGAATCCCAGCGGCTCCAGCGCGAAGGCGAATGCGGTGAGGCAGGCGATGAGGACAAGCGGCTTGCTCCAGCGCACGTTCTCCCAGCGCGAGGCCAGCGTCGGCCCGCCCTCGGTGATCGCCGAGACGATGATCGCGCTCGCGAACACGCACATCAGGATGCCCGTGTAGAACAGCACATAGCCGGAGCCGGGATCGTTGATGGTGCCGAGCCTGAGCTTCAAGCCCGACCAGATCACGAAGCCGCCGAGTGCGAGCCCGATCAGCCCGCCCCAGAATTCGGAGTTGCTGAGGCGGAGCTTGACGTTGGTTGGATCGTTCATCGATTCTCTCTCGTGCCCCGGACGCAGCGCAGCACCGCAAGTTGCGTTCACGCACGTCTTCGACGTGCTATGGCAGGTGCGCTGCAAAGCCGGGGCCCATGCGTGTGGGCGAAGAAGATGGGTCCCGGCACTGCGCAGCAGCGTTGCACGCTGCAGCGCGTCCGGGACACAAGCAGCGCGGTCTTACTTCTTCGCGAGCCCGAGCGTCTCGATCACTTTGCGCTCGGATTCCGTGACCTCGACGATGAATTTCTTGTAATCCTCGGTGTTCTTGTAGTTCGGCACCATGTCGTATTTGGCGAGCGTCGCCACCACCGCGGGGTCTTCGACCGCCTTCTTGAAGGCGTCGTGCAGCTTGGCCACGATCTTGGGATCCATCCCTTTCGGTCCTGCAATGCCGAACGGGGAATCATAGACCATGGGATAGCCGAGCTCCTTCAGCGTCGGCACGTCGGGATAGTTCGGCGAGCGTGCGCCGGTCCACACCATCAGGAGCCGCAGCTTGCCGGCGTCGACCAGCGGCCGCCATCCCGTGGAATCAGCCTGCAGCATGGTGTGCTGCCCCAGCACGGCGGCGTTGGTCTCCGCGCCGCCCTTGAAGGGGACCTGGGTCAGCTTGATGCCGGACATCGCGGCGATCTGCTCCATGCCGATATGCAGCGAGGTGCCGGCGCCGGGCGTGGCATAGGTCACCTTGCCCGGATTCGCCTTTGCGAACTCCACCACGTCCTTCCAGCTCTTGAACTGCGATTCCGCGCTGGTGGTCACGCCGAAGGTGTAGCCGGTGAGATGGACGATATAGGTGAAATCCTTTGCCGGATCCCACGACACCTCCTGCATCAAGGGCAGGCGAAACACGGTGATCGGGATCTGTGAGATGGTATAGCCGTCCGGCTTCGCCGCCGCGGCCATCGTCGCCGGCCCGACCGTGCCGCTGCCGCCGGCCTTGTTGTCGATCACGATCGGCTGGCCCAGCACCTTCGAGGCGCTGTCGGCGATCGCGCGCATCGAGAGATCAGTCGATCCGCCGGCCGGCCAAGGCACGATCAACGTGATCGGCTTCGTTGGATAGTCCTGCGCATTGACCGCCGTGGAGAGCAATAAGCCCATGACGGCGTGCACCGCGGCAAATGCAATCGTCTTCAGCCCGTATCCCGACATCGAAAGCCTCCCTCGCGGCGGCCTCTCTGGGGGCGCCGTCTCTCGTTGCGAGGCGATTGTTCCTGAATTTGACGGAGAAGAAAAGCGTGTTGCGCGCATCGCTGTGCGGCCGTCGGTCAGCTAACGCCGACAGAGCCGACCTCTGCGACAATTCGTCGTTTGGCCGCGTGCCGAGAGGCGGAATTTGAGCGGCCGAAGCGGTCAGGCCACCCGCCGGACCGTGTTCAGCTTCTCGATGGTGCGACCGACTTCCGAGGCGAGACACGGCTTGCCGAAATAATAGCCTTGGACCGCGGTGCAGCCGCATTCGCGGACGAAGTCGAGCTGTTCCTCGGTTTCCACGCCCTCCGCCGTGGTCTCGACGCCGAGCACGGAGCCGAGGCTCGCGATCGTTCTGACGATGGCAACGCTCTCCGGGCTTTCGCCGAGCGTTCCGACGAAGGAGCGATCGATCTTGATGCGGTCGAACGGAAACTTGCGCAGATAGCTCAGGGAGGAATAGCCGACCCCGAAATCGTCGAGGCTGACGCGCACCCCGAGTGCGCGGAGCTGGTGCAGGATGTCGATGGTCGCCTTGCTGTCGTCGAGCAGCGCCGTCTCCGTGACCTCGAGCTCGAGCCGCTGCGGCGGCAGGCCGGCTTCCGCAAGCGCGCTCGTGACCATCGCCACCAGGCCGCGGGAGCGGAATTGCACCGGAGACAGGTTCACCGCGACGGTGACGCCGGGCCAGGACGCGGCGGTGGCGCAGGCCGTGCGCAGCACCCATTCGCCGATCGGAACGATCAGCCCGTTCTCCTCCGCAATCGGGATGAACTCGGCCGGAGAGACGAAGCCGCGCGAGGGATGCTTCCAGCGCAGCAATGCCTCGAAGCCGGTGAGCTCGGAGGAATCGAGCCGCATCTGCGGTTGAAACACCAGGTGGAATTCACGCCCTTCCAGCGCGCCGACCAGGTCCTGCTCCAGCGCGTGCCGGCTGCGCGCCTGTTCCTCCATCTCGGGCTCGAACAACTGATAGGCTCCGCGCCCCTTGGCCTTGGCCTGGTAGAGCGCGAGGTCGGCGCATTTCATCAGCTCATCGGCATCGAGTCCGTGATCGGGCGCGATCGCGATGCCGACGGAGACGCCGACATGGATCGACTGGCTTTCCAGCGGCGGCGGATGACCGATGATCTCGACCAGGCGGCGGGCGAGCGCCTCGGCCGATTGCGGCTGCGGCCCGCGCTGGAGAACGGCGAACTCGTCGCCGCCAAGCCGCGCGACGGTGTCGTGCTCGCCGACATTCTCCTTGAGGCGCGCCGCGACCCAGCGCAGCAGGCGGTCGCCGGCGGCGTGGCCGAGGCGGTCGTTGACGGTCTTGAAATTGTCGAGGTCGAAGCACAGCACGGCCATGGCGCCGCCGGCGATCGCGACCTGGTTCAGCCCCTCGCCCATCTTCTCGCGGAACAGCGTGCGGTTGGGCAGGTCGGTGAGCGAATCGTGCCGCGCCATGTGCGCCACCCGGGCCTGGGCCTTGTGGCGCTCGGTGACGTCCTCATAGGTCACGACCCAGCCACCATGCTCCATCCGCTTGTGGTTGAGCTTGATGATGCGGCCGTCGTTCAAATGGCGGTGCAGCGTGTGCTCGCCCTCGCGCAGCCTCTCGACGTAGTCGGCATAGAGCTTGGCGCCGGTCATGTTCGGATGGATGCCGAGCTCGCAGGCGTGCTCCATGATGTCGCGCATCGAGACGCCTGGCTTCACGGTCTCCGGCGACAATCCATACATCTCGATGTAGCGGCGGTTGCAGACGATCACGCGCAGGCTGGCGTCGAGCATGCACAGGCCCTGGCTCATGTTGTTCAGGGCAGCGTCGAACCGGCGGTACTGCTCGCTCAGCTCCTCGATCGCACGCTCGCGCTCGGTAATGTCCTCATAGGTGGCGACGAAGCCGCCTTCGGCCAGCGCGCAATAGCGCACCGAGATCACCGTGTCGTTCGACATGCGCCGGCGCATCGGCGAGGAATCACGGCTTGCGATCCGCGCGCGGGCGGCTTTGAGGATCTGCTGCGGGCTGTATTCCGGGGAGAACGCGCCGTTCGCCATGGATCGCTCGATCAGCTCGGCGAGGTGTGTGCCGGGGCGGGTCTCCTCCGGCGACAACAGGTAGATCTTGAGGTAGGTGGAGTTGCAGACCCGAAGCCGCATGTCGCTGTCGAAGAAGGCGAGCCCGTGCGCCATGTTCTCCAGCGCCGCATCGAGGATGAAATTCTGCTGCCGCAGCGTTTCCTCGTATTGCAGCCGCTCCGTGACGTCCTCGTGCACCGTCACCCAGCCGCCGTCGGGCAGGAAGCGGGAGACCGCCTGCACCATCCGTCCGTCGTAGCGCATCACCAGCAGCGTCTTCGGCTTCCTAGTGCGCACGTCCTCCAGCCGGTTCTGGTAGAATTCGTCGCTCGACATGCCCGGCAGGTTGCCGCGCGACATCCAGTGCTCGATCACCGTGGAATGCGCGACGCCCGGCTTCACGATCTCGGGGTCGAGGTTGTAGAGCTTCAGGAACCGTTCGTTGCAGACGACGACACGGCTGTCGACGTCGTACATGATCAGTCCGTGCGACATGTTGGCGAGCGCGTGCTGGCTGCGCTCGGTCTGCACGCGCAGTTCCGCTTCGAGCCGGGCGAGGCGGGTGACGTCATCGCAGATCGTCATCCAGCCGCCGCCGGGGAGGGGCTTCAGCTCGAGCGACATAACGAGGCCGCTCGCCAGCATTTGCTCGGTGCGGAACGGCTTGCCCGCGGCGATCTGCGCCATCCGCCTCGAATACAACGCGTCGAGCTGGTCTTGCGGAAAGTTGCCGCGGCTTGCGCTGTGCGCGAGCACCTCGCGATAGCTGGTGCCGACCCGCACGATGTCGGCCGACATGTCGAACAGTCTGAGATAGCGCTGGTTCGTCACCACGATCCGGTTGTCGGCATCGTAGACGCAGACGCCCTGTTCCATGTGGTCGAGCGCAAGCTGGCTCAGCGCGACGAGGGCGCCTGGGCCCTGCTCACGGCCTGTACCAAGCTCGCTCTCGCGGGTCGACATCATGGGGTCGGCGGGGCCTCGGCCAGCAATAGACTGAATGCAGCCTAATTCAGCCGCCGAGGCTAGCGAACAGGCCGGAAAATTCCCTTAAGCGCCGTAGTTTACGGAGGATGACCGGCGATGGTGAGCGCACGCGTAAACGGCCCGCTGCCAAGGCAATAGGCCGTAGCTCCGGACGAGCGCGGCGATATTCCCGCTCCGCTCTTACAGATTTACAGCGCCGGGCGTTGCTCTACGGCCCGTACAGCACGAGCTCCGTATCGGTGAGGTCGCCGAGCTGTGGCTGGTGCGGGCCCCTGAAGTATTTCCGGCCGCGCCGCTCGGTGTAAATGCCGACGAGGCCGGGAACCGGACCGTTGGCATCGACGGCCACCGCGATCTTGCCGAGCCGCAGCAGCAGCCGTCCGATGCGGCCGGCGCATTCGGCAAATTCTGCGGTGCTCCGGCAATAGATCAGCTTCATGGCGGGCGGTGCGATGAAACCGCGGCGGATGCGCACCGGTTGCAGGATGAAGGGGAAGGTTCCCTTCGGCGTGCGGCAGACGAGGCTAAGGCAATTGTAGCGCGCATGTCGCGTTAAAAGCTCGGTCTCCGTCTCGGAAAGCCCCTTGATCTCCTTGGCGTGCGGCGGAATGACCTCGATCTCGTTCCAGCGCGGGACGCGCGCTAGCGCAGGGACCGAGAAGAATATGCCGCGGCAATAGGCGCGAAAGCCCTGCGTTTCGATGATCGGCCAGGTCCACTGCGCGGGGCTGATGTTGAAGTAAGTGACGTCCTTGTGCCGCTGGGCGATCTTGGTCAGCAGCGGCGCGTAGTTGCGGTAGGCCGGATCGACATACCAGCTCGACAGATTGCACCGGATGGCGGTCTCTTCGCCCTCCTTGCGCGAGGTGTAGATCAAGAGCAGCACGCCGACCGGCCTGCCGTCGTCGTCGAGCACGTAGCCGAAGCGCGGATAACCCTCCGGCGCGGCCCGGAAGGCCTGCCGGCGCAGACCCTGGATCCAGTAGTCGCGTGAACGGCCGACGAAGCCGCGCGTCAGCAAGTCCGCGATCTTATCGACGTCGGACTCGGTGATCTCGCGGCATCGGACCTTGGTATGGATCACGCTCGTCTTGCCCGTGGAAATGGTCGGCCTCGTGAGTTGCTCTAGCGCCAACCTTCGCCATGGGCCTCGGCCGCGACAGGCGGCTGCAGGCTCAGGACGTCCCGCACCTTGGCGGGCCAGGCGGAAAGATCGGTGCCGTGGGTGTGGAACATGGCGACGGCCAGGCGGTCCATGCCGAAGGCAACGCAGCCGGTGTGCGCCGGCTCGCCGTCGGCGTCCTGGATTCCCCAGGTCGTACCGAAATGCTCGCGGTGATAGTTGAAGCTCATGCACGCCGTCGGCTGCTCTTCCGAGCGCAGCGGGATGAGCAGCTCGAACTTGAGCTGCTGCTGCTTCTGGCTCACCGCTTTCATCTGGCCAACGCGGCCGAAGAACGGATCGCTGGCATAGTCGACGCGGAAGGTGAGGCCGAGATCGGTCGCGATCTTCTGCGCGCGCACCATCCAGCGCTCGCGGAAATCGGCGACGTCGTCGGGGCTGCCGATGCAGACATATTCGCGCATGCGGAACGATTGCAGCCGGTCGAGATGCTTCGACGGCTCGCGGCGGAAGCAATCCGCGGCAACGTCGAAGCGCAGGCCACCCTTCGGCAATTGGCCGCGGCTCGCCGCGATCGGATAGACCGGATAGCAGGCGGCCGGCGACAGCACGAGATCAGCCGGCGACAGCGAAGTCGTCCAGTCGCCGCCGGCATCGAAGCGGCTCACTGCGGCGTTGATCTCGCGTTCGGTGCCGTGCAGGCCGCAGACGCAGCCGAGCAGGTTGGGAAAGCTCTTGAGATAGCCGGACTTCTCCAGCTGCGAGCGGCTCATCACCGGCGGGAAGCGCATCACCTCGGTGCCGGCCTCGCGATAACCGGTGATCAGGGCGGCGAGCTTCTCGACGATGCCCTCGTAGAGCGCGGTGCGGGCATAGACGCCGTCGGCGCCCATGCGGTGGAACAGCTTGTCGGCGAGATGATCGAGCGGATCGATCATTTGCGGGGCGGTGGTGGGCGAGTCGGGGAGGACGGCAATATTCATGGTTCGATGTCCTGCTATCTCAAAATTGTTCTTGTTGAATCGGCCGCGGAGGTACGTCAGTCGCGAAGGCTCGCCGGCACCCCGCTCATCAATGTCGATGTCGCGGCATTGGCCAGGATCCGGTCGTTGTTGATCATGATCGGCGACGACAGCACGTCGCGGAGGTGACGGCCCATGGTGAACTCGCCGTCGTTGCGATAGCCGGCAAGTCCCGCGGTGCGCATCGCGTGCATCACGGTCTCAACCGCGAGCTCGGAGGCCTGCACCTTCAAGAGCGTGATCGAGGACTGGAAGTCGAGCGAGCTCAGAGCACGCTCGTCATGCTCGACGCGGGCGAAAGCGTCGATATTGGCTGATATCAGCGCGCGCAGCTTGGCCAGCGACATCTTGGCGGCGGTGAAGTGCGCCGCGGCCGGGGGCATCTGTCCGCCGGACGAGCGGGCCGCCTTGCGGATGAAGGCCTGCGCGCGCGTCACCGCCGCAGCGGCGATGCCGGCCCAGGCCGACGACCAGCACAGATGCGCGAACGGCGTCATGGTCTGGGCGTGGATCTTGTCATAGGATTCCGGGAAGACGCGGTCGGCGGGGCAGTCGACCTTCAGCTCGAACCCGGTCGAGCAGGTGCCGCGCATGCCGAGCGTTTCCCAGCCCAGCGTCCGCTTCAGCGAATAATCGTCCTTGGCGAGCGCCAGCAGCACCTGGTCGGAGGCGGCGGCTTCGGTGGCGCGGCGGGCGATGGTGACGAGGCCATCGGCTTCGGCGCCGTAGGAGATCACGGTGGCGTCGCGCACCAGCGAGACGGTATCGCCGGCATGGTCGACCGCAGCCGCGCTGGCGCGGATGTTGCCGCCGTTCTGGCCTTCGGTGGTGGAGGAGGCGAGCAGCCACTGGTCGCGGGCGACCCGGCGCATCATGGTCTCCATCCAGGGGATGCCATGGCCGTGCCTGATGACGCAGGCGACCTTGGTCTGGTGCATCGCGTAGATCATCGCCGTGGACGCGCAGGCGCGTCCGAGCGTGTAGCAGATGTCGGTGACGTCATGGATCGAGGCGCCGAAGCCGCCGAACTCGACCGGAATCATCACGCCGAGCAGCTTCTGCTCGCGTGCGACGTCGAAAGCCCGGCGCGGGAAGCGGGCGTCGCGATCGACCTCGTCGGCGTCGGCCGCGGCCGCTGCGGCGGTCCGGGCGACGCGCTCGATCAGGGAGGGACCCTGCTCGAGAAAGCTCGCCTGCATTTCGTCGACAGTGAGGACTGCTTCACGCACGTTCATGCTCGTCCGCCTCCGGTTTGCCGTTCGAGATCGCCGGCATCATTCGCGATGCCGCTTGAGGCGATCCTCCAGCCATCTTTGCTTGTGAGACGAGGCTACGGATTTAATTCAAATTCGTCGATGAAATAGAGGGTAAACAAAACCCAATTCCGAACGAACAGTTAAGGTCCGGTTGTTCGCATCGCCGGATTTTCTGGTATCGCGTTAGGACTCTGGAAGAAGGTTGGATTTCCGACAATCTGAGTCATCGTTTACTAAGAAACGCGAAGTATTGGTGTCGCCCATTGCAGGACCGGCAGCCCGCACCCATCGTAGCCGGCAGTCCGGTCCGACCCCGATAGACAAATGGAAATTTGCCGATGCAGGCCTTCGATACCGTTTTGCGCAACCGCATCACCAAGCTGGTGAAGGGCATTCTCGAACAGAATTCGCTCGCCGCAGAGGTCACACCTTCGGCCAAGCTCGTCGATATCGGCCTGACCTCGATGGACATGGTCAATCTCATGCTCGGCGTCGAGGCCGAATTCGACTTCACCATTCCGCAGTCCGAGATCACGCCGGAGAATTTCCAGTCCGTCGAGACGCTGGAGCGGATGGTCGCGATGCAGCTCCAGCCGGCGACCGCGGCTTAACAGGGGCGCATCTCCCCCCGTTCCAAATCCGCCGCAAAACTGGCATAGCTTAACCATGTCACATTTGGCGGACAGGGTGGAGCAGGCATGACGCAGGCGGTATTGGGCATCATCGGCGGCTCGGGCATCTATGACCTGCCCGGCTTAGAGGGTGCGCGCGAAGAGGTGATCGAGAGCCCCTGGGGCGAGCCGTCGGCTCCTTTAAGGCGTGGCTCCATCGCCGGCCTGCCGATCGTGTTCCTGCCCCGGCATGACAAGGGGCACCGGCTGTCCCCCTCCGACATCAATTATCGCGCCAACATCGACGTGCTGAAGCGCGCCGGCGTCACCGATTTGATCTCGCTCTCGGCCTGCGGCTCCTTCAGGGAGGAACTGCCGCCGGGCACCTTCGTTCTCGTCGACCAGTTCGTCGACCGCACCCATAAGCGCGAGAGCTCGTTCTTCGGCCGCGGCTGCGTCGCGCATGTGTCGATGGCGCACCCGGTCTCGCCGCGGCTGCGCATCCATCTGGCGGCCGCCGCGGAAGCGGAAGGCATCGCGATCGCGCGCGGCGGCACTTATGTCTGCATGGAAGGGCCGCAATTCTCCACTTACGCGGAAAGCATGACCTACAAGACGCTGGGCTACTCGGTGATCGGCATGACCAATATGCCCGAAGCCAAGCTCGCCCGTGAGGCGGAGATCTGTTACGCCACTGTCGCCATGGTGACGGATTTCGACTGCTGGCATCCCGACCACGATGCGGTCACTGTGCAGGACATCATCCGCGTGCTGAATTCGAACGCCGACAAGGCGAAGGCGCTGGTGGCGCGGTTGGCCAAGGATTTTCCGCGTGAGCACGAGCCGTGCCCGATCGGTTCGGACCGTGCGCTCGACACCGCGCTGATCACGGCGCCCGAGGCGCGCGATCCCGAGCTCCTGAAGAAGCTCGATGCGGTGGCCGGGCGCATCCTGCGAGCGTGAGACGCAAGACAAACGAAAAGGCAGAATGCCATGAAGGTGGACGGCAAGCATTTCCGCAGCATCTGGCGCGAGCGCGACGGCTGGTCGGTCGGCGCGATCGATCAGCGCCGGCTGCCGCATGAATTCGTCGTTGCGCGGCTGACCTCGTGTGAAGATGCGGCCGTTGCAATCAGGGACATGCTGGTGCGCGGCGCGCCGCTGATCGGCGCCACCGCCGCCTACGGCATGGCGTTCGCGATGCGCGAGGACGCTTCCGACGCCGGGCTGCAACGCGCCTATGACACGCTGGTCGTGGCGCGGCCGACCGCGATCAATCTGAAATGGGCGCTGGACGAGATGCGCGCGGCGCTCGCGCCGATCGATCCGGTGGAACGGGCGGAAGCTGCCTATGCGCGCGCCGACGAGATCGCCGAGCAGGACGTTGAGATCAATCGCGGCATTGCCGACAACGGCCTGAAGCTGATCGAGGCGACCGCGGCGAAGAAGCCGGGCGAAGTCGTCAACGTGCTGACCCATTGCAACGCCGGCTGGCTCGCCACCGTCGACTGGGGCACGGCGACGGCGCCGATCTATCTCGCGCATGAGCGCGGCATCAAGATCCATGTCTGGGTCGACGAGACCCGTCCGCGCAACCAGGGCGCCTCGCTCACGGCCTGGGAGCTTGGCCATCACGGCGTGCCGCACACGGTGATCCCGGACAATACCGGCGGGCACCTGATGCAGCACGGCATGGTCGATCTCGCCATCGTCGGCACCGACCGCGTCGCCGCCAATGGCGACGTCTGCAACAAGATCGGCACTTACCTGAAGGCGCTTGCCGCGCATGACAACGGTGTGCCGTTCTACGTCGCGCTGCCGTCGCCGACGATCGATTTCGCCGTCCATGACGGCATCCGCGACATCCCGATCGAACAGCGCAGCGGCGTGGAGGTCACCGACATGACCGGCCGCACCGCGGACGGCCGGCTGGAGACGGTACGCATCGTGCCCGAAAACTCGCCGGTCGCGAATTACGCCTTCGACGTGACGCCGGCGCGGCTCGTCACCGGTCTCATCACCGAGCGCGGCGTGCTGAAGCCGGATCGCGCCGCGCTGGCGTCGGCATTTCCGGAGCGGATCTCTACGGCGGCGAAGTAGATTTGGTTGGGCGATATCTCGCCACAACCGTCATTGCGAGCGCAGCGAAGCAATCCAGACTCCCTCCGCGGAAAGACTCTGGATTGCTTCGCTGCGCTCGCAATGACGGCGTATGTCGAACTACCCCAGCTTCAGCCCCGTCGCCGTCTCCAGCTCCGCGATCGCCTGCGCCCCGCTCGTCACCTTGATCGTGGTCATGCCCATCTGACGCGCCGGCTTCAGGTTCACGCCGAGATCGTCGAGATAGACGCAATTGTTCGGATCGACCTTCAGCGTCTCGACCATCATCTGGTAGATGCGTGGATCGGGTTTGCGCAGACCGATCTTGGCGGATTCGATGACGTGATCGAACAGCACCATGACTTCGGCGATGTAGAGAGAACGTCCCGTCATGCTGCCGATCGCGTTGGCCGGCAGATTGTTGGTGATGCAGCCGGTCTTGAATTGCGCCTTGATGCGCTTCAGGGCCTCGACCATCTCCGGGCGCAGATCGCCCTGCAGCAGCGGCAGCACGTCTCGGCCGCGCACCTCCGCACCGAGCGCGAGCGATTCGGCGGCGAACAATGCGTCGAACGTCTCGATGTCGACCTCGGCCCGCTCGAATTTGGCCCAGGCGTTTTCCAGATGATTGGCGGCGTTGGTGCGCCGGATGATATCGGCGGGCAGGCCGCGCTCGGTCTCGAACCGCGTGAACGCCTCGAAGGGCGAGCTCGTCAGCACGCCGCCGAAATCAAAGATCACCGCCTCGATCGCCAATGTCCTGCCCTCGTCAATTGCTTTCCAAGAGGGCTAGCATGCGCTATCGGCAAGAGCCAGTCCGAAGCAATCGCCCGCCTTCATCGATGCCGATGCGTGTTCCCATGAAGAAGCTCGCCACCCTCATCGCAGCTACGCTGCTGCTCGCTGCGCCCGCTCACGCCATCGTCGGCGGCGGCACGCCGCAGGCAGATGGCGTCGCCCGCGCCGTCGTCACCATCGTCGGCTCGCGCGGCAATTTCTGCACCGGCAGCCTGATCGCCCCGAGGCTGGTGTTGACGGTCGCCCATTGCGTGCAGCCGGGCGCGGATTACAAGGTGGTCGATCGCGGCGGCGACGGCCAGCCGCAATTGCTGAACGTGCGCACCGTCGCGATCCATCCGAACTTCAACATGCAGGCGATGCAGGCGCATCGCGCCACCGCCGACGTGGCGCTGCTGCAGTTGGAAATTCCACTGAAGGGAAAATCCACGGTGACGGTCGGCATGCCCACGATTCCAATTCAGGTCGGCAGTCGCTTCGTCGTCGCCGGCATCGGCGTCACGGTTCTCGGTGATGGCAAGAGCGGCGGCACCACGCGCGTGGCCGGCCTCGTTGCAACCGGGCAGCCCGGCACGCTGCAGATTCGTCTGGTCGATCCCGTAACCAACGGTGTTCGCGGCGGAATTGGCGCCTGCACCGGCGATTCCGGCGGCCCCGTGTTCGAGGACAGGTCGAACGGTCCCGTGCTCGTCGGCCTCATCAGCTGGTCGACAGGACCGAACGGCGCCGCCGGTTGCGGCGGCTTGACCGGCGTGACGCCGCTGACGCTCTATCGCGACTGGATCTTGCAGACCGCGCGGAGCTGGGGTGCGGCACTGTGATTTGACCGCGACTTGATCTATGTCATTTTGAAGTGGAGGCGCGGCGGGTGATCATGCCAGTCGCGGAGGAAACGCGCCGTCCGGTCAAAGGACGGCCACAAAGACAAGCAAGGCATAGAAGCAACAATGAATGTCGCTGTTCGCAGTCACGCCACGGCCAAACAGGCTTCTGAACATTTCGACGTGCTGATCGTCGGCGCCGGCATATCCGGCATCGGTAGCGCCTATCACATCCAGAAGCAGCTGCCGGGCACGAGCTACGTCATCCTGGAGACGCAGGAAACATTCGGCGGCACCTGGAGCACACATCGCTATCCCGGTATTCGCTCCGACAGCGATCTCCACACTTTCGGCTACAGCTTCAAGCCTTGGGTCGGCCCGCCGATTGCGACCGCCGAAGAGATCCTCTCCTATATGAAGGAGGTGATCGACGACAACGATATCGCGCGGCACATTCGCTACAAGCACAAGATCAATTCCGCGAGCTGGTCGAGCGAGCAGAATCTCTGGACCATCGACGCCGTGACGACCGACACCGGCGAGCCCAGGACCTTCACGGCGAACTTCCTCTGGATGTGCCAGGGCTATTATCGCCATTCCGAAGGCTACACGCCGGAATGGAAGGGCATGGACCGTTTCAAGGGCCGCATCGTCCATCCCCAGACCTGGCCCGACGATATCGACCTCACGAACAAGAAGGTCGTCGTGATCGGCTCGGGCGCGACCGCGGCAACACTGGTGCCGAACATCACCGACAAGTGCGCCCATGTCACCATGCTGCAGCGCTCGCCGACCTATTTCCGCCTCGGCCGCAACGCCATCGAGATCGCGGAAGAGCTGCGCCGGTTGCAGGTCGATGAAGCCTGGATCCACGAGATCGTGCGGCGCAAGATCCTGTTCGAGCAGGATGCGTTCACCAAGCTCTGCGTGTCCAAGCCCGAGCAGGTGAAGAAGGAACTGATCGGCCAGATCAGCGCCGTGCTCGGTCCCGACTACGACGTCGAGACCCATTTCACGCCAAAATACCGGCCGTGGCGGCAGCGCATCGCCTTCGTTCCGGATGCCGATTTGTTCAAGGGCATCGCCAGCGGCAAGGCCTCCGTCGTCACCGACGAGATCGAATGCTTCGTCGAGAATGGCATCCAGCTCAAGTCCGGCAAGCTGCTCGAGGCCGATGTCATCGTCACTGCGACCGGCTTCAATCTTGCCGCGCTCGGCGACATCGCCTTCGAGATCGACGGCAAGCCGCTCGCCTTCGGCGACACCGTCACCTATCGCGGCATGATGTTCACGGGCGTGCCGAACATGGTCTGGGTATTCGGCTATTTCCGTGCCAGCTGGACGCTGCGCGTCGATCTCGTCGCCGATTTCGTTTGCCGGCTGCTCGGGCACATGAAGGCGAAGGGTGCAAAGAAGGTCGAGGTCAAGCTGCGGCCTGAAGACCACAACATGCCGATCCTGCCCTGGATCGATCCGGAAAACTTCAATCCCGGCTACATGATGCGCAACATGAACCTGCTGCCCAAGCGCGGCGACAAGCCGGAATGGCAGCACAGCCAGGATTACTGGACCGAGAAGGACGAGATCCCGAAGACGGACCTGGATGACAAGGCGTTCGTCTACAGTTGACGATGCCGATGTAAGGCGAGGTTAGCGATCGCCACTGTCGTCCCGGGGCGCGAAGCGAGCCCGGGACCCATACTCCCAGGCGGTGGTTATAGAGCGAGCTGGTCACTCCGAGCCTTCGCCAAACTACTCCCTGGGGTTATGGGTCCCGGATCGGCGCTCCGCTTCGCTGCGCTTGTCCGGGACGACACCATTTGCTCGGTTGGCAGCGCCTCAACTCATCTACACCACGCTCAAGAATTCCGCCGCGTCGCATTCGCGGCGATCGCGGCCGCGGCGGTCCGGTTCTCGACGCCGAGCTTGGCGTAGATCTGCTCCAGGTGCTTGTCGACGGTGCGCGGGCTGAGGCCCAGAATTTGCGCGATGTCGCGGTTGGTCTTGCCCTTGCTGAGCCAGGCCAGCACCTCGCCTTCGCGCGTGGTGAGGCCGAGCTCGCTGGTGAATTCGGGCGGCAGCGCGGTGCCGGCTTCCTTGGACAGCCGCAGCAGGAATTCGTTCGGCGCGGTCTCGCCCATGTAATAGAAGCGGAGCTGCGGACTATCGGGCAGCGACGCGGCCTGGGATTTCGAGCCGCTCTTGGCCTTCGCCTGCTCGAGCCATTGCAGCAGCGTCGGCGGCAGCACGAAGTCGTCGGTCTGCGCGCCGTGATGATCGGATAGCAGCTTCTGCGCCTGCGGCGTCGCCCACAGCACGTTGCCCTGGCGATTGACCGCGAGCAGAAAACGGCCGGAGACGTCGAGCGCGGCGCGCGCGCTCTGGGTCAGCCGGGCATTGCCGAGATGGACCCGGATGCGCGCCAGCATCTCCTCGATCACGATCGGCTTGGTCACGTAGTCGACGCCGCCGGCTTCCAATCCACGCACGATGTGCTCGGTTTCGGCCAGACCCGTCATGAAGATCACCGGGACATTGGCGAGACCCGCATCGCGCTTGAGCCGGCGGCAGGTCTCGAAGCCGTCGATGCCGGGCATCACGGCATCGAGCAGGATGATGTCGGGCGTGATCTGGTCGATGATGCGCATCGCCGCGGCGCCGTCGAGCGCCACCATCACCGTCATGCCGGCGCCGTCGAGCGCGTCGGTGAGCAGCCGGAGCGTCTCCGGGGAATCGTCGACGACGAGCGCGACGTCGCGCTTCTTCGATTCAATGCTCATAAGCATGCAACGTCTTCAATGTGTCCATGTACTGGTCGAGATCGAAGCGATCGACCAGCGACCGCATCTGCGCGACGAAGTCGGCATGCTCGGGGTGCTCGCTGCCGATCTCGTCCAGCTTCAGCTGGATGCCCTTGACGTAGCCGATCTGGCCGAGCCCGATCAGCGCCTCGATGTGCCGCAGCGGCGGCTTCGATCCGGTCTCCGGATGCCAGAACGGCACCGCGACCTCATGCGAGCCGTATTGCCATTCGATCTTGAGAAGCTGGCGAATCGTCGCCAGCAGCCGCGGGATGTCGATCGGCTTCATCAGGTAGCCGTCGTGGAAGGGCTGCGCCAGCGGCGTGCCATGAGCCTCGAGCGCGCTTGCCGACACCATCAGGATGCGGGCCTGATGATGGCCGCTGGCGCGCAAGGCCTCGGCGACCGCCCAGCCGTCCATGGCAGGCATCGAGATGTCGAGCAGGAACAGATCGGGCCGGCAATGCTGCGCCAATGCGAGGCAGCCGGCGCCGTCGGGTGCGCTGAGCAGGATGAAGCCGAGCGGCGTCAGCACCTCGCGCAGGAGGTCGCGATGCACGGGATCGTCGTCGGTGACGAGGATGGTCTTGCGCGGGCCGTGATAGCCTGAGACCGGCGCCTCCACCGGCGCGATCCGCTGGGGATTGGCGACCTCCGAGAGCAGGATCTTGACCCTGAAGGTCGAGCCGGTGCCGACCGTGCTCGTGACCTTGATGTCCCCGCCCATCACGCCGGCGAGCAGGCGGCTGATGGTGAGCCCGAGGCCGGTGCCGGTCTGCGGCTGCGACGCGCCGAGCGCACCCCGCTCGAATGGTGCGAAGATACGTTCGAGGTCGCCGCCCTGGATGCCCGGGCCGGTGTCGATCACCTCGAACTCGGCGACCGGGCTGCGGTAGTGCACCACGAACTGCACGCTGCCGGACTGGGTGAACTTGATGGCGTTCGAGAGCAGGTTGATCAGCACCTGACGCAGCCGCTTCTCGTCGGCATAGACCACCCGCGGCAGCGCCGGCGGCCGCCTGAACACGAAGTCGATGCCCTTGGCCGCGGCCTGGAGGCGGAACATGCCGACGAGCTGGTCGAGGAACTCGCTCAAGCGCACCTCGTCGCGCGACAGATACAGCCGCCCCGCCTCGATCTTGGAGATGTCCAGGATGCCGTCGATCAGGCCGGAGAGATGGTCGGCGCTGCGGCGGACGACGCGGACTTGGTCGCGCGGCTTGGCACCAAGGCTCGTATCCTGCTCGAGCAGTTGCGCATAGCCGCTGATCGCATTGAGCGGCGAGCGCAGCTCGTGGCTCAGGCCGACCACATAACGGCTCTTGGCGAGGTTGGCGGATTCGGCGACCTCCTTGGCACGCTGGAGCTCGGCGTCAGTGCGCTTGTGCGCGTCGATCTCCTGGATCAGCAGCGCGGTCTGCCGCCGCGTTTCGGCCTCGGCGGCGCGGCGGCTCTGCTGCGCCAGCACGAACAGCCACGCCACCACGCCGATGATGATGCTGAGGGAGAAGAACACTTTCCACAGCACGTCGGACACGAGCTCGTTGTCGCCGTGCACGTTCGCCGACGTCTGTAGATAGATGAGTCCCAGCACCAGGGCGATCAGCCCGGCGGAGACCACGAACACGCCGATATAGTGGCCCACTTGCGAGTTGATCCGGGCGTAGATCGGCTGCGGCATCAGCCGGCCCAGCGTTTCCGACACCTGCGCCTGGAATCTCGCATGCGGCTTGCAGAGATCGTGGCAGCGCGCGTCCAGCGAACAGCACAGCGAGCAGATCGGGCCGGCGTAAGCGGGGCAGGAGGCCATGTCCTCCGGCTCGAACGAGTGCTCGCAGATGCAGCACTGGATCGCCTCGATGTTCTGCCAGCTCCGCTTCGGCTTGCGGGCGATGTAGTATTTGCCGTCCGTGGCCCAGGCGATCAACGGTGCCGTGAGGAAGGCCGCGGCGAGCGCGATGAAGGCCGACAGCGCCTTCGCGGTCGGCCCGAACAGGCCGTAGAAGGCGCTGATCGAGACGATGGTCGCGATCGTCATCGCTCCCACGCCGACTGGATTGACGTCGTAGAGATGCGCGCGCTTGAACTCGATCTGCTGCGGCCGCAGTCCGAGCGGCTTGTTGATGACGAGGTCGGCGACCAGCGCGCCGACCCAGGCGATCGCGACGTTCGAATAGAGCGCCAGCGTCTGCTCCAGGGCCTTGTAGACGCCGATCTCCATCAGCAGCAGGGCCACGACGACGTTGAAGACCAGCCAGACCACGCGCCCGGGATGGCTGTGGGTCAAGCGCGAGAAGAAATTCGACCAGGCGATCGAGCCGGCATAGGCGTTGGTAACGTTGATCTTGACCTGCGACAGGATCACGAAGGTGCCGGTCAAGGCCAAAGCGAGGTCGGGCTGCGACAGCACATAGCGGAATGCTTCGAGATACATGTGCGCCGGCTCGGCGGCTTCTTCGGGCGGCACGCCGTGGCTGAGTGCGAAGAAGGCGAGGAACGAGCCCGCCAGCAGCTTCAGCGCGCCCAGCACGATCCAGCCCGGCCCCGCGCTCATCAGCGCCATCCACCAGGAGGCCCTGGAGGCGCGGCGGTCGCGCGGCAGGAACCGCAGGAAGTCGACCTGCTCGCCGATCTGCGCCACCAGCGAGAACACGACCGAGGCCGCAACGCCGAACAGCAGGAGATCGAAATGCCCGTTGAGGTCGCCGTGCTCGCCGGAGAACTTGTGCCACTCCGCAAAGGAGCGCGGGTTGTGCCAGGCGATCGCGGCAAACGGAATGATGTGAAGGATCACCCACAGCGGCTGCGTCCACAATTGGAAGCGGCTGATCAGCGTGATGCCGTAGGCCACCAGCGGGATGATGACGACGGCGCTGATGAGATAGCCCACCGGCCGCGGAATCCCGAAGCACATCTCGAGCGCTGAGGCGAGGATCACGGCCTCGATCGCGAAGAAGATGAAGGTGAAGGAGGCGTAGATCAGCGAGGTGACGGTCGAGCCGATGTAACCGAAGCCGGCCCCCCGCGTCAGCAGGTCGATGTCGATGCCGCATTTGGCGGCATAATACGCAATAGGCACCCCGCAGCCGAAGATGATGATGGAAACCACGACGATGGCGGCAGTCGCGTTGGTGACGCCATAGTTCAGCGTGATGGTCCCGCCGATCGCCTCCATCGCCAGGAACGAGATCGCGCCCAGTGCCGTGTTGGCGACGCGGGCGGCGGACCAGCGCCGCGCGCTCTTGGCGGTGAAGCGCAGGGCGTAATCTTCCAGCGTCTGGTTGGCGACCCATTGATTGTACTGGCGCCTGACGCGGTCTATTCGCTGCCGCCCTGCCACTTAACCCCACTCCCGATACGGACCCGGACCCCTCGCAAATTCCGTACCAGAAGCCTACGTCGGCATTTTGCGGTGCAGTATACGCGATCTTGCGTATGCGTGGGCTGCATAAATTCGAGCCATCCTCACGGGCACCAATCGCGTGTTCTCGAACAAAAGTGGGGTGCTCATGTCAGACGAAGCAAACAAGGGCCTGTTGTCGCCGCTGCGGCGCAAATTATTGATGGGAATGGCCGCGGTCCCGGCCATCACCATGCTGCCGCGCGGGTCATTTGCGCAGGCGCCGGCGACCTCGGCGGTCAACACCACGGGTCTGGCCGTCACCGACACCGAGGTCACGGTCGGCATCCTGCATTCGGCGACCGGCACCATGGCGATCTCCGAGACCGGCTCGATCCAGGCCGAAAAGCTTGCGATCGAGCAGATCAACGCGGCCGGCGGCGTGCTCGGCCGCAAGATCAAGTTCATCCAGGAGGACGGCGCATCGGACTGGCCGACCTTCGCCGAGAAGGCGAAGAAGCTCCTCGTCAACGACAAGGTCGCGGCGATCATGGGCTGCTGGACCTCGGCCTCGCGCAAGGCGGTGCTGCCGGTCGTCGAGCAATATAACGGCATGCTCTACTACCCGACCTTCTACGAAGGCCTCGAGCAGTCCAAGAACGTCATCTATACCGGCCAGGAAGCGACCCAGCAGATTCTCGCCGGCCTGAACTGGATCGCCAAGGAGAAGGGCGCCAAGTCCTTCTTCTTCATCGGCTCGGATTACATCTGGCCGCGCACCTCCAACAAGATCGCGCGCAAGCACGTCGAGAACGTGCTCAAGGGCAAAGTGGTCGGCGAGGAATATTATGCGCTCGGCTCGACGCAGTTCAATTCGGTCATCAACAAGATCAAGCTGACCAAGCCGGACGTGATCTTCACCGACGTCGTCGGCGGTTCCAACGTCGCCTTCTACAAGCAGCTCAAGGCGGCCGGCATCGATCTCTCCAAGCAGGCACTGCTGACGATCTCGGTGACCGAGGACGAGATCGACGGTATCGGCGGTGAGAACATCGCGGGCGCCTATGCCTGCATGAAGTACTTCCAGTCGCTCGACAATGCGAACAACAAGGCTTTCGTCTCGGCGTTCAAGAAGATGTGGGGCGAGAAGACCGTGATCGGAGACGTCACCCAGGCTGCCTATCTCGGCCCGTGGCTGTGGAAGCTGACGGTCGAAAAGGCCGGCTCTTTCGACGTCGACAAGATCGCCACGGCTTCTACGGGTGTCGAGTTCAAGGGCGCGCCGGAAGGCTATGTGCGCATCCACGAGAACCATCACCTCTGGTCGAAGACCCGGGTGGGGCGCGCCAAGCTCGATGGCCAGTTCGAGCTGATCTACGAGACCGCCGATCTCGTCGAGCCGGATCCGTTCCCGAAGGGTTACCAGTAAGAAGCGTTACCGGTAAGTCGCGGCGCCCGTCGCACCCCCTCAAGGCAAAACCGCTCCCTGGCGTGGATCGCAAGTCCATGCCTCAAGCCCCCGCGTCGCGAACCTGCTCGCGACGCGGGACCCTTTCCCGACGGAGGACATGGATGTTTGGCGACTATTCGATTGGCGACCTCGGCTCGATCTTCGTCATGCAGGGGTTTGCCGGACTGATCCTGTTCTCCGTCTATGTCCTGATGGCGCTCGGCCTTGCGATCATCTTCGGCCAGATGGGCGTCATCAACATGGCCCATGGCGAGTTCATGATCCTCGGGGCCTACGTCACCTGGATGACCTCCAATCTCTTCCAGGCCTATTTGCCGAGCCTGTTCAGCGGCTACTTCTTCCTCGCCATGATACTGGCCTTCCTCGCCTCGGGCGCGCTGGGCATGCTGGTGGAATGGGGGTTGATACGGCACCTCTACAAGCGCCCGCTCGATACGCTGCTCGCCACCTGGGGCCTCAGCCTGATGCTGCAGCAGGCCTATCGCTCGGTGTTTGGCGCGCGCGAGGTCGGCGTCGAGCTGCCGCAATGGATGCTGGGCTCGCTCCGCGTCACCGACAGCATCGAGGTGCCGATCAACGGCGTCTTCGTGATGTGCCTCACCGTGCTGATCACCATCGCCGTCGCCTACGTCCTCTACATGTCGCGCTGGGGCCGCCAGGTGCGCGCGGTCGTGCAGAACCGCATCATGGCCGGCGCGGTTGGCATCAACACCGAGAAGGTCGACCGCTACACCTTCGGCCTTGGCTGCGGCATCGCCGGTGTCGCCGGCAGCGCCTTCACCATGATCGGCTCGACCGGGCCGACGTCGGGGCAGCTCTACATCGTCGACACCTTCCTCGTCGTCGTGTTCGGCGGCGCCGCCAGCCTGCTCGGCACCATCGCCTCGGCCTTCTCGATCTCGCAGACGCAATCGACGCTCGAGTTCTTCATGTCGGGCTCGATGGCCAAGGTGCTCACGCTGCTCGCCGTCGTCGGCATCCTGATGCTGCGGCCGCAGGGTCTGTTCGCCCTCAAGGTCCGCAAATAACGAGAAGCAGGCAAGTCATGATCATCAATTCACGCTTCTTCAACCGATCCGAACTGATGGGCTTCATTGCGCTCGCCGCCGTGCTGTTCGTGATCCTGCCGCTGACGCTGGACGTGTTCCGCCTCAACCTGGTCGCGAAATATCTGACCTATGCCTTCGTCGCGATCGGCCTCGTGCTGTGCTGGGGCTACGGCGGCATCTTGAGCCTGGGGCAGGGCGTGTTCTTCGGACTCGGCGGCTATTGCATGGCGATGTTCCTCAAGCTCGAGGCCTCCAGCGTCGAGAATACCAAGATCCAGTCGACGCCCGGCATCCCCGATTTCATGGACTGGAATCAGATCACGGCGCTGCCGTTCTTCTGGCAGCCGTTTCACAGCCTCACCTTCACCATCCTCGCCATCATCCTGGTCCCCGGCCTGTTCGCTCTGATCATCGGCACCGCGATGTTCAAGCGCCGCGTCGGCGGCACCTATTTCGCGATCATCACCCAGGCCGTCGCCGCCATCCTGACCATCCTCATCGTCGGCCAGCAGGGCTATACCGGCGGCATCAACGGCATGACCGATCTGCGCACGCTGAAGGGTTGGGACATCCGGCCCGACCACGCCAAGATCGTCCTGTACTTCGTCGAGGTGGTGTTGCTGTTCGCTTGCATCGGCATCGCGCAGTTCATCCGCCTGACCAAGCTCGGCCGTATCCTGGTGGCGATGCGCGAGCAGGAGGATCGCGTCCGCTTCTCCGGCTACAGCGTCGCCAATTTCAAGATCTTCGCCTTCTGCATGGCCGCGGTCTTCGCCGCGATCGGTGGGGCCATGTTCGCGCTCAACGTCGGCTTCATGTCGCCATCCTTCGTCGGCATCGTGCCGTCGATCGAGATGGTGATCTACACCGCGGTCGGCGGGCGGATGTCGATCTTCGGCGCGGTCTGGGGCGCGATCCTGGTGAATTTCGCCAAGACCAGCCTGTCGGAATCCTTCCCGCAACTCTGGTTGTTCGGCCTCGGCGCGCTGTTCATCGCCGTCGTGCTCGCTTTCCCGAACGGCTTGTCCGGGCTCTGGGCCGACTACGTGCAGCCGCGCATCGACCGGCTGTTCGCCTCGCGCAAGGCGAAGGAGAACTGGACCGACAATTCCGTCGCCGACGGCGCGCCGGCAGAGTGAGGAGGCGATCATGCTCATCGGTCATCAGCCGAAGGACTTCCTGCTCGCGGTCTCCGGCCTCACCGTCTCGTTCGACGGGTTCAAGGCGGTCAACGATCTCTCGTTCTATGTCGAGGAGAACGAGATCCGCGTCATCATCGGCCCCAACGGCGCCGGCAAGACCACGGTGCTCGATCTGATCTGCGGCAAGACCAAGGCGACCTCGGGCTCGATCCAGTTTCGTGGCAAGGAGCTCACGAAGATGAAGGAGAACGAGATCGTGCAGACCGGCGTCGGGCGCAAGTTCCAGACGCCGTCGGTGTTCGAGGATCTCACCGTATTCGAGAACCTCGAGATCTCGTTTCCGCGCGGCCGCACCGTGTTCGGCTCTCTGACCTTCCAGCGCGACCAGCTGGTGAAGGAGCGGGTCGAGGAGGTCGCGGAGATGATCTTCCTCAAGGACAAGCTCAACACCTATGCCGACGAGCTCAGCCACGGCCAGAAGCAGTGGCTCGAGATCGGCATGCTGCTGATCCAGGATCCCGACCTCTTGATGCTCGACGAGCCCGTCGCCGGCATGAGCGTGTCCGAGCGCGCCAAGACCGCCGAGCTGCTCAACCGCATCATCAAGAACCGTTCGGTGCTGGTGATCGAGCACGACATGAAGTTCGTCGAGGACATCGCGCACAAGGTCACCGTGCTGCACCAGGGCCAGATCCTCTCGGAAGGGACGATGGAGAAGGTGAAGAACGATCCCAAGGTCATCGAAGTGTACCTCGGTCACTAGCGCATGATCCCGGAAAGTGGCGTCCGGTTTCCGGACAAGATCATGCGCAAGAAGCAAGGAGCACGCTGATGCTGGCTATTTCCGATCTCCACGTCGCCTACGGCCAGAGCGAGGTGCTGCACGGGCTCAACGTCAGGGTCGCGGCGAACGAGATCGTTGCGATCATGGGCCGCAACGGCATGGGCAAGACCACGCTGATGAAGTCGCTGATGGGCATCCTGCCGGCCAAGAGCGGCTCGGTGAACATGGATGGCGCCGAGCTCGGCAACCTCAAGAGCTTTGAGCGCGTCGCCAAGGGTCTCGCCTACGTGCCGCAGGGCCGCATGATCTTCTCCACCATGACGGTGAAGGAGAACATCGAGACCGGGCTCGTCGTCTCCGGCGGCTCCGAGGTGCCTGACGACATCTACGAACTGTTCCCGGTGCTGCTGGAGATGAAGGGCCGCCGTGGCGGCAATCTCTCCGGCGGGCAACAGCAACAATTGGCGATCGCGCGCGCGCTCGCCACCAAGCCGAAGGTGCTGCTGCTGGACGAGCCGACCGAAGGCATCCAGCCCTCGATCATCAAGGAGATGGCGCGCACGTTGAAGCGCATCCGCGACGAGAAGGGGCTGTCGATCGTCGTGTCCGAGCAGGTCCTCAGTTTCGCGCTCGACATCGCCGATCGCGTGCTGGTGATCGAGAACGGCGAGATCGTGCGCGACGATCCGCGCGATGCCGTCGATGCCGCGCAGGTCTCGAAATATCTGTCCGTCTAACCAACCGTGTAAAAGGGGAGCATCTCGATGCCAGAGACACTGATCAAGGTCGATCTCACCAAGTCGGCCTATGAAAACGACATGGTGCACAACCGCTGGCACCCCGACATCCCGATCGTGGCCTGGGTCAATCCCGGCGACGATTTCATCATCGAGACCTATGACTGGACCGGCGGCTTCATCAAGAACAACGATTCCGCCGACGACGTGCGCGACATCGACCTGTCGATCGTGCACTTCCTCTCCGGCCCGATCGGCGTCAAGGGCGCCGAGCCCGGCGACCTTCTCGTCGTCGACCTGCTCGACGTCGGTCCGCTCAAGGAGAGCCTGTGGGGCTTCAACGGCTTCTTCTCCAAGCAGAACGGCGGCGGCTTCCTCACCGACCATTTCCCGCTGGCGCAGAAGTCGATCTGGGACATCAAGGGTCTCTACACCTCATCGCGTCACGTGCCCGGCGTCAACTTTGCCGGTCTGATCCATCCTGGCCTGATCGGCTGTCTGCCCGATCCGAAGATGCTGGACACCTGGAATAAGCGCGAGGCCGAGCTGATCTCGACCAACCCGACCCGCGTGCCCGGCCTTGCCAATCCGCCGTTCGCGCCGACCGCCCATGGCGGCCGCGCCAAGGGCGATGTGAAAGCCAAGATCGGCGCCGAGGGTGCGCGCACCGTGCCGCCGCGCGAGCATGGCGGCAATTGCGACATCAAGGATCTCTCGCGCGGCTCGAAGATCTACTTCCCGGTCTACGTCCCCGGCGCAGGCCTTTCGATGGGCGACCTGCACTTCAGCCAGGGCGACGGCGAGATCACCTTCTGCGGTGCGATCGAGATGGCCGGCTGGCTGCACCTGAAAGTCGAGGTGATCAAGGACGGCATGTCGAAATACGGCATCAAGAATCCGATCTTCAAGCCATCGCCGATCACGCCGAACTACAAGGACTATCTGATCTTCGAGGGCATCTCGGTGGACGAGGCCGGCAAGCAGCACTATCTCGACGTCCACATCGCCTATCGCCAGGCCTGCTTGAATGCGATCGAGTATCTCAAGAAGTTCGGCTATTCCGGCGCCCAGGCCTATTCGATCCTCGGCACCGCGCCGTGCCAGGGCCACATTTCCGGCGTCGTCGACGTACCCAACGCCTGCGCCACGCTGTGGCTGCCGACCGAGATCTTCGACTTCGACGTGATGCCGTCGGCGGCCGGACCCATCAAGCACATCACCGGCGACATCCAGATGCCGATCTCGCCGGACAAATGACGCCGCGCTCCCTCTCCCCGTTCTCACGGGGAGAGGGCCGGGGTGAGGGGCTGTCTCCACACGCACGGTGGCAGCGAGTTGTGTGAACAGGCAAGAGCGTAGGTGATGCGATGCCGGTCTACGAATATCTCTGTGACGATTGCGGTCCCTTCAAGGACCTGCGCCCGATGGCGGAATGCGACGATCCGCAGAGCTGCCCACACTGCGAGACGATGGCGCCCCGCGTCATCCTGACGGCGCCGAACTTCTTCTGCATGCCGGCGGAGAAGCGCAAGGCGCACGCCGTCAACGAACGCAGCACGCACGCGCCGCAGACGCTGGCGCAATATAAGGCCTCGCACGGCCCGGGCTGCGGCTGCTGCTCCTCGGGCAAGACCGTGAAGGACAAGAGCGCGGCGGACAGGACAAAGCCGGCGCGGCTGATGACCAAGACCAAAAGCGGCGCCAAGGGCTTTCCGACCGCACGCCCTTGGATGATCAGCCACTAACCCACGCCAGCATCAGACAACAGGAGCGCTCCACATGCTTCACGGTGACATCTCCAGCAGCAACGACACGGTCGGCGTCGCGGTGGTCAATTACAAGATGCCCCGCCTGCACACCAAGGCCGAGGTGCTCGACAACGCCCGCAAGATCGCCGACATGATCGTCGGCATGAAGGTCGGGCTGCCCGGCATGGATCTCGTGATCTTCCCGGAATATTCCACGCAAGGCATCATGTACGATGCCAAGGAGATGTACGAGACGGCCTCGATGGTGCCGGGCGAGGAGACCGCGATCTTCGCGGAAGCCTGCCGCAAGGCCAAAGTGTGGGGCGTGTTCTCGCTCACCGGCGAACGCCACGAGGAGCATCCGCACAAGGCGCCGTACAACACCCTGATCCTCATGAACGACAAGGGCGAGATCGTGCAGAAGTATCGCAAGATCATGCCCTGGGTGCCGATCGAAGGCTGGTACCCCGGCAATTGCACCTATGTCTCCGAGGGGCCCAAGGGTCTGAAGGTCAGCCTGATCATCTGCGATGACGGCAATTATCCGGAGATCTGGCGCGACTGCGCCATGAAGGGCGCGGAGCTGATCGTGCGCTGCCAGGGCTACATGTATCCGGCCAAGGAGCAGCAGGTCATGATCTCCAAGGCCATGGCCTGGGCCAACAACGTCTATGTCGCGGTCGCCAATGCCGCCGGCTTCGACGGGGTCTACTCCTATTTCGGCCACTCCGCGATCATCGGTTTCGACGGCCGCACGCTCGGCGAATGCGGCGAGGAGGATTACGGCATCCAGTACGCGCAGCTGTCGAAGCATCTGATCCGCGACGCGCGCCGCAACGGCCAGTCGCAGAACCATCTCTACAAGCTGGTTCACCGCGGCTACACCGGCATGATCAATTCCGGCGACAGCCCGCGCGGCGTCGCCGTGTGCCCGTATGACTTCTACAAGAACTGGATCAGGGATCCCGAAGGCACGCGCGACATGGTCGAGGCAATGACCCGCTCGACGCCGGGCACCGAGGAATGCCCGATCGACGGCATCCCGAACGGCGCGGCGGCGTCCAACTATTAAGCCATTATCGGCCACGCCACGTTGAGCGGCTCGAGGCGCGTCCGCCTGTCGCGGTAGCTCGGAGCCAACGGCATGTCTCGCGTGCTGCGCCGTCGATGTGAACGGTCGTCCATATGGCATTGGGGTCGCACACGACGCCCGTGCGCGAATTGATCATTCTGCGCGGTAAAAGCGTGGCGCAGTTGCAACATGATCTTTTGAATCAACCCAGGTTGCGCCTTCGTACGGTGATTCCGTCGATTCCGTAGTTCCACGGGTGGACCCGGTCGCCTAGTTTACCGGCGGCGCCGCTGGGAGCGCCATTGAGGGCTTTGGGGTGGGCGTTCGATTGCCATCGAGCGGGCGAGGTGGGTTGCGTCTTGGCGTGGTCGCATCGTCTGTCGTGACGGTCATTTTCAGCCTTGGCCTGCCCGCGACATCGGCGCGGGCGGACTGCGCACCCGACCCGGCGACGAGCGGGCAGACGGTGACGTGCAGCGGCAGCGATGCTGATGGTTTTGCAGCCGGCGGCGGCGTCACCAACCTGACTGTGAATGTGCTGACGGGTGCGACCGTCAACGACAACGGCACGGCGTCGATCAACGTCAACGACACCAACGTCGTTACCAATAACGGGACCGTGTCGGCCGGCTCGGGCCTCACCGGCATCAATGGCGGCAATCTCAACACCGTGACCAACAACGGCAACGTCACGGTAATCGGCAACGGTCTCGGAATTTCGTTGCTGAGCAACAACACCATCGCCAACAATGGTACGATCAACACGGGTGATGGTGGCGCAGCGATCTCGGTCCAGGACAACAACGTCATCGGCAATAGCGGCGCGCTGTCCGTGGGCGCCGGAAGCTCCGGTATCTTCGCCGGCGTGAACAACACGATCACCAATTCCGCCAGCGGCACGATCACGGGCCTGGACAACACGATCGGCATCTACGTTTTCGGCAATGCGAGCGTCACCAATGCGGGCGCAGTCTCGGTCGGCGCCTCGATCGGAAGTTCCGGCGGAATTTTCGCGATCAATGATGGCAATACCGTCACGAACGCAGCGACCGGCAGCATCTCCGTCGGTCAGAGCGCCACCGGCATCTTTGCGCAGGGCAACACCGAGACAGTCAGCAACGCTGGCAGCATCAGCGTCGCGCAGTTCGGCATGGGCATCGCCGTGATCGGCCATAATGCGAAGGTGACCAATACCGGAACGGTCACTGGGGTCGATTCCACGGCCGGCATGCAAGTGCAGGGCAATTTCGCCGTCGTTACCCAGAATGGAACGGTCAATGTGGGTGTAGGAGGCATGGGCATTGGTCTGACCGGCGTGTCGGGCACGCTCACCAACAACGGCACCATTGTCGGAGGCGATGGCGCATACGGCATGACGCTGCTTGGTGACGACAACGTCGTAACTAATCGCGGCACGATCACAGTCGGCGACATCGGCACCGGCATTTATGCGACCACGATCTCGACGACCAACCAGATCGTCAATACCGGTACCATCAACGTCGGTGTTAATGGCGTCGGAATCAGTCTGAGCAATGGCGGCAGCGTCTTCAACTCCGGCACGATCAATGCGGCAACCGGCTTCGCCGCGATCGATCTTTGCGGTTGTAGCAACAGCATACTCACGCTCGGCCCGGGCAGCATCATCAACGGGCAGGTTCTTGCATCCGGCACCGACACATTCCAGCTCGGTGGCAGCGGCAAGGACACGTTCAATCTCGGCCTGATCGGAACCGGCCTCCAGTACGACGGCTTCTCGACCTTCAACAAGATCGACAGCTCGGCCTGGACTGTGACCGGCATAGGCAATCAGGACTGGAACGTTCTCGGTGGAACGCTCGTCCTCGCAGGCACGATCAACGGCAATGTGACCGTCGCCGCCGGCACGTTCGGCGGCGTCGGCACGGTCAACAACATCGTCGTTAATGGCGGCGCGCTGGCACCGGGCAGTCCCACGGGAACGCTCAACGTGACCGGCGATCTCACCTTCGCTACCGCGTCGAGCTACATGGTGCAGGTCTCGGGAGCGAGCAACGGCGTCGCAGTCGTGACCGGAACGGCGACGCTCAACAGCGCCACCGTCGTCGTGGTGCCGACCGGCTCGATCGCAAAGCACTATACGATCCTGACGGCGGGAACGCTGCCGGATACTTTCAATCCGGTCGTGACGGGCCTGTCGCCAAACCTGCATGCGACGTTGAGCTACGACCCCAACAACGTCTTCCTCGACCTTGCGCTGGGTTATGGCAGCGGCCTCAACATCAACCAGCAGAATGTCGCTAACGCCCTGACGCGTGTCTTCAACACCACCGGCAGCCTGCCTGTTGCCCTCGCGAACCTCACCCCGGAGGGCTTGACGCAGGCCTCCGGCGAGTCCGCGACAGGCTCGCAGCAGACGACGTTCAACGCGATGAACCTGTTCCTCGGCCTGCTCACCGATGTCTACAATTCGGGACGGGGCGGCATGTCAGGTGCGACGCCATATGCCAGCGATGTGACCGCAAATGCCTACGCCGCACGTCGCCAGGACGCGCGCGACGCCTTTGCCTCGATCTACCGCAAGGCGCCGGCCGCGACTTTCGAGCAGCGTTGGGACGTGTGGGCGGCCGGCTATGGCGGCTCGCAGGCTACCGACGGCCATGTTGCTCTCGGCTCGAACGACACCACCAGCAGCGTCTACGGCACGGCCGTCGGCCTCGACTACCGCTTCTCGCCGTCGACGCTCGCCGGCTTCGCGCTTGCCGGCGGCGGCACCAGCTTCGGGGTCAACGGCCTTGGCTGGGGCCGTTCCGATCTGTTCCAGGCCGGCGCGTTCGTGCGCCACACCACTGGGCCCGCCTATGTCACGGCTGCGCTGGCCTATGGTTGGCAGGACGTCACCACCAATCGCGTCGTCACCGCGGCCGGGTTCGACCAGCTGCGCGCCCAGTTCAATACCAACGCGTTCTCGGGCCGCGTCGAGGGCGGTTATCGCTACGCCATGCAATGGGCCGGCGTTACGCCCTACGCCGCGCTCCAGGCCATCTTGTTCAGCCTTCCCTCCTATGCAGAGGCGGCCGTGGTCGGCAGCAACGTCTTCGCGCTCAACTATGCCGCCAAGGATGTAACCAGCACGCGCTCCGAGCTCGGCCTGCGCGCGGACCGGTCCTTTGCCGCGGCCGGCGGCCTGATGACCCTGCGCGGCCGTCTCGCCTGGGCGCATGACTACAACCCGGATCGCAGCATCGGCGCGGTGTTTCAGACCCTGCCTGGATCGGCCTTCGTGGTGAACGGCGCCGCGCAGGCGCGCGACTCGGCGCTAACCACGGCATCGGCTCAGATGAACTGGATGAACGGCTGGTCCGCGTCGGCGACCTTCGAGGGCGAGTTCTCGAATGTCACCCGCTCCTACGCCGGCAAGGGCCTCGTGCGCTACGCGTGGTAGGCGCGATTGATAGGCCACGGCGGGATTGCCATCCTCCCCTGGAGGGGGAGGATCGGTTCGCATGCAGCGAAGCGCAATGCGAACCGTGGTGGGGTGACAGTCCATCCGCAGTTCACACTGCCCGCGTTGAGAGATCACCCCACCCCGCTCGCGCTTCGCGCGATCGACCCTCCCCCTCCAGGGGAGGGTAAGCACTACCGCTTCTGCTCCGTGGGCCTGCGCGGCGGGCGCGGGGGCCGCGGCGGCGCCGGCGTGCCGCTCATCTTGTTGGCGGCCTCGCTGACGTCGAGCAGCGAGCGGCGAATGTCGTCGAGGTAGGCCGCCGATTTCTTCTTCATGGTGCCGGCAAGCTCGTGCAGTCCCTGGATCTTCTCGAACAGCTCGTCGGCCTTGCCGTCGACGAAGCCCGGCACCGCGCCCTCGATCTTGGCGACCGCCTTGTCGAAGCCCGCAAAGGCGCTGTCGACCTTGGCCATGACCGAATCGATCTCGGCGCCCTTGCTCCTGAGGTCGGCGGTATAGGTCTCGAACGTGTGCAGGCCCTCCTTGATTGCGGGGGCGTTGTTCACGATGGTGCGGTCGACGCTGTGCAGGGTTTCGACGATGGTTTCGGCGTCGCTGAGATCGGCCGTCAGCACCGGGATGCCGTCCGCGTCCAGCGGCACCGGCGGTGCAGAGGGGGCGCCGCCGATGAGTGAGATCGCGGCAATGCCGGTGAGGCCCTGGAACTCGATTCCGGCCACGGTGTCCTTGCGAATCGGCGCGGTGTTGTCGAGCATGACGAGTGCCACGATCCTGCGCGGACTATCCAGCTTGATCGACAGGATCTGGCCGGCGGGCACGCCGTCGAAATTGACCGGCCCGCCGCGGCGCAGCCCGCTGGCGGAGCCGCCCTCGAACACCACGCGCAACTGGCTGCGGCTCTGGATGGTGCGCCATTTCTGCGCGCCGAGCAGGCCGCCGAACGCCACGGCGATCGCCGCCAGCGTTGCCGTTCCGATCACAAGATTGCTCGCGCGTGCCATGCAGGGGCGATTTTACGGCCAAAGCGGGGAAGTTGGAAGGAGCCCGCGATGTTACGTAGGACGGGTTAGCGAAGCGTAACCCGCCACCATCTCTCGTACGCCTGGGGATGAATTGGTGGATTACGCTGCGCTAATCCACCCTACGGCACGGCGCGACGTCAATGCCCGGCCGCCCGCTTTGCCGCAGCATTGTTCAGCACGATCAGGGCATCGACGGCCACGCCCGTCCTGGTGTTGATCAGGAACGGGTTGATGTCGATCGAGGCGATGCGATCGCCCGCATCCGCGATCAGGTTGGACAGCCCGACCAGCGCCTTCACCGCCGAGGCCTCGTGCAAGACCGGCCTGCCGCGATAGCCGCGCATCTTGACGCCGGCCTTGGTGCGGCCGATCAGGAGCCGTGCCTCGCTCTCATCCAGCGGCGCGCCGGCGAGCGCGACGTCCTTCATCAGCTCGATATCGATGCCGCCGGTGCCGAACAGCACGACCGGGCCCATCTCTGCATCGAGCGAGGCGCCGACGACGAGCTCGAGCTCGGCCTTGACTTGCTGTGCGATCAGGATGCCGTCGAGCTTCGGCTTGCCCTTGAGCTTCGCCACGCGCGCGGTGATGTCGGCGAACGCCTTCTTCACCTCGGCTGCGCTGTTGAGGTTCAGCACCACGCCGCCGATGTCGGACTTGTGCAGGATCTCCGCACTGACGAGTTTTGCCACGACCGGAAAACCGATCTGCTTGGCAATCTTGATGGCGTCCGCCGCGGTCTGTGCGATCGCCTCCTTCGAGATCGGGATGCCGTAGGCCTTGAGCAGCTTCTTCGAGGCGACCTCGTCGAGCGCAGCACCGGTCGCCGATTTCAACGTCCTCTCCAGCACGGCGCGGGCGGCGGGTTTCGAGCTCGAGACGATATCGGGCACCTCCTTGCGCAGCTTCGCATAGGCGAGCAGCGACTTGATCGCGGTCACCGCGCGGTCCATGCCCTGCATCACCGCGAGATGCGGCAGCGACTTCCGCAAGTCCTTGGTGTATTCGGTGAAGCCGATCGACATCGCGCTGATGTAGATCACCGGCTTGCCCGCCTGGCTCGCCATCTCGTTGACGATGCGCAAATTGCGCTCGCGCAGCTCATGCGGCGCCTTCGGCAGCTCGGCATCGACGATGACGATGTCGATATCGGGGTCGTCGATCATCAGCTTGATCGATTTCATGTAGACGGAGGGATCGACCACTGCGGCAAAGCCAGCATCGAGCGGATTGCCGACGATCGAGCCGGGGCCGAGCATCTTCGCCAGCTCCGCGCTGACATGCGGGCTCAGCGGCGCGAAGTTCAGGCCTGCGGCATAGAAGGCGTCGATCAGCATGCCGCGCTTGCCGCCGGACAGCGTCACAGCGGCGAGCCGGTAGCCTTTCGGAACGGCCGCGTGCACGAAGCACTCGGTGGTCTCGATCAGCTCGTCGAGGCCGCCGACCCGGATCACCCCTTCGCGCGTCGCGATCGCGTCGAACGTCTCGATCGAGCCGGCGAGTGCGCCGGTGTGGGCCATCGCCGCGGCGCGGCCGCCTTCGGAGGCGCCGAGCTTGAGCGCGATCACCGGCTTGCTCGCCGCGCGTGCCGCCTTGCAGGCATCGCGGAACGCCTTGGTGTTGCGCACCCCTTCGAGATAGACGACGATCACCTTGATGCTCGGATCCTCGGCGAAATAGCGCATCAGATCCGGCGTCTCGAGCCCGGCCTCGTTGCCCGTGGTCACCATGTAGCCGACGCCGACACCCCGGTCTTCCAGCGTCTGGCGGATCGCCATGACGATCGCGCCGGATTGGCCGGCGATCGCCACCGCGCCCTGTTCCATGGTGACGATGCGATCGTCGATATTGGTGAAGAGCTTCTCGCCGGCGCTCAAATTGCCGAGGCAGTTCGGGCCCGTGACCGCGAGCCCCGTCTCGCGCACCGCAGCCTGCAATTCGGCAGCGAGCTTCTGGCTTTCGTCATCCTGCAGCTCGCTGAAGCCGGAGGTGACGATGGTGGCCGACCGCGCGCCGGCTGCGGCGGCGTCGCGGATCACCTGCACGGCAAAGCGCGCAGGCACCAGCACCAGGACGTGATCGGGCTTCTCCGGAAGACTCGCAAAGTCCTTGTAGCAGGGAACGCCCCAGACGGTGTCGCGCTTGGCGTTGACCGGATAGAGCCCGCCTTCGAAACCATATTTGATCAGATTGTTCCAGATGCGCTCGGCATAATTGCCGGGCTTGTCGGTCGCGCCCACCAGCACGATGTTGTGCGGGTGCAGCATTGCGTGGATGCCCTTGACGATGTCGCTGGCATCGGGCGGCGGAGACCATGGACGTGATGCGGGCGCAGCAGACACACGGGCTTCCATGGCGTGACCTCACCTGTTGTTCTTATTGCTGTCGCGTCACTCTGTTCTATGGCGAGTCCTTTGGCAACTGTGTGGCTGGTATGCCGTGTGGTGGAATGAAGCGCGCACCGGTGCGTGTCAGTCCGATCGGCGCTCTATCCGTCGGCGCCAATCAATGTCGCATGCACGATGTAGCGCTCGGGGCCGGATGTGACGGCATCGAATGGCCAGCAGGTCGCGAGAACAAGCTCGAAACCCTGTGCCATGGGATCGATGCCGGATGCATCGAAGCGAACCACGGCCGAGGAATCCGCGCGATAGCGAAAGTGTCGACCGTCACTGCGCGTGACATCGATGACGTCGCCAATGGCAACATCCTTCAGGAAGCGGAAATGAGTGTCGCGATGGGCGGCATAGACGGCGATCCCGCGTTCGCCCGCATCAGCCGTGTGCTGGATATGACCGGGCCCGAAAGCGAGCGCTTGTCCGCTCGTGCCTTCCAGCACGATGGCGCTGGCACCGATCCGCTTCACCTCGATCCGCGCGACCGGCCAGGTGTCGGCCCAGGACCAGGGCTTTACCGCCTGTCCCGTGGCAATGCTCCTGTCGAAGGCGCGCTCCAGCAGCACCTGCGCCAGCCACGCCTTGGCGTAAATATAGGCGCCGTCGCCGAACAGGATGAGGCCGACAAGCGCGAGGACCAGCGGAGAGATGAAGCGGGACATTGTGTTTCGTCTCCCGTCATTGCGAGCGAAGCGAAGCAATCCAGACTGTCTCCGCGGCGGCAGTCTGGATTGCTTCGTCGCTTCGCTCCTCGCAATGACAGTGAAAAAAGGCGCGCGCGGCCGTTTGGAGGGGACGGGCAGCCGCGCGCGCTAACAGAGGAGTTCGGGGAGCTCCTCTCTCAAGCGGCGTCGGTGAGCAAGGTCCGACGCCGCTTGAACACGAACAGGATCAGGGCGAGCACGATCAGGATAAAACCCGCGATCATCTTCAGCTCGGCCGAGGTCGCGGTCTTGGGTAGGCGGATCGCATCGGGCCTAGCAGGCGTCGGCCGTCGCGTTGCCGGCTGATTGCGCGCATCGGCATGGCGCTCGTGCAGCTGCGTCGGCGTCAGATGCGGCCGCTCGCCAAACTCCTTCTCGAAGTCCCAGCCCGCGGGCAGGTTGATCGGCAGTTCGCTGAGCTTGAGCGGTTCGCCTTCGGGACGGCTTGGCGTCTTGTCGACCGCGACGAGGCTGGTCAGCCGCGTGACGATCTGATGGTCGAGCGCCAGCGCCAGGATCGCCTTGTCAGCTTCCTCCGGCGTCATTTCGCGCAGGGTGCGCGCGACCTCCGCATCGGCGATCTTCCGCCTGGCCCAGAGCTTCGACAGGCCCTTGCCTTCGGCTGCGTTTTGCAGCGGCAGCGTCGCCGACCATGGGCGGCCGCCGACGCGGCCCTTGATCTCGAGCGAGCCCGCGAGCTTGTCGAGCCTCGCCGCCAGCACCAGGGGCTCGTCGCGATAGACGTCGGGAATGATCGCCGGGGTGACGTCGGCCTTGGCCTCGGAAAACGTTGCGGTGAGGCCGGTCACGGCCGGATTCTCCAGCTTGGCGAACAGGCCGCGCATGCGCTCCTCCACTTGCTCGGTGGAGCCGATATGGGTGAAGGCGCCGCGGCCGAGCTCGGCGGCGCGGGTCATCAGATAGGTGTTGGGCGCGGACCCGATGCCGACCGTGAAGATGCGCGAGCGGCCGCGCATCGTCGTGATCGCATCGAACAATTGCTGCTCGTTGCCGATCGCGCCGTCGGTCAGGAACACGACCTGGCGGACCATGCCGGTGTCGCCGAGCCTGTCGGCCAGTGCCGCGCGCATCGCCGGCACCATCTCGGTGCCGCCGCGCGCCTGCAAGGCGCCGACGAAGGAGGTCGCCTCGCCGACATGCGCAGCATCGGCCGGCACGGAGGCCGGAAACAGCATGTCCATGGTGTCATCGAAGCGGATCACGTTGAAGCGGTCATTCGGCTGCAGGCGGCCGAGAGCGTAGAGCAGGCTTGCCTTGGCCTGCACGATGGACGTGCCGCCCATCGAGCCGGAATTGTCGATCACGAACACGACCTCGCGGGGCAGCGGCTTCTGCGCCGCCTGCTCGGCGCTCGGTGGGGTGACGAAGGCGAGCAGGTAATCGGCATCGCCGATGTGCTCGCGGAACAGTCCGACCGATGGCGCTGTCTCGGCAGCCGGCTTCCAGGTCAGCTCGAAATCACGGTCGGCGGGCACAGCACCGTCGGCGAGCGTCACCACGCGCGTCATGTTGTCCGGGCTTTCCGTCTTGACGGCGTGATGGTGGCTCTTGACCTCGCCGAGCGCAAAGCCGGCCTGCAGGCGCACAATGATGCTGGTCGGATTGAGCGGCGGATGTTTGGCGGGATCCAGCACAGGCGGCGAGATGCGCTCGCGATCCGGCACCGGGTCCGACGTCGCCGCGCCCCAGCCCGAGCCGTCCTTGCGGAAATCGACGCTCTGGATGATCGGTACGGGATTGTAGCGCGGCCCGACCACGAGCGGCAGGCGCAACGAGTATTCGTTGCCGACTTGATGCACCGGCTCCTGGTACTCGATCTGCACCAGCACGGTTTCGCCGGGACCGATATTGGCGACCGAGTTGGTGAAGATGTTCGGCCGCTCCTGCTCGGTGAGCGCGGCCTTCTGGCCGGCGCGGCGCGCCTCCTCGTAGATCACGCGCGCTTGCTGCCGTTCCTTGATGTCGCCGATGATGACGCGGTCGCCGACCACCATCTTCAGTGTGTCGACGGCGCCGCCGGCCGCGAGCGGATAGACGTAGGTGGCCTCGACCCAATCCTTGGTCGGGTTGCGAAATGCTTGCGTGACGCGGGCGCGCAAGGTCGGGCCCGACACGGTAATGTCGATATCGGTCCCGAGGCGAATCGCCTCCGTGGTAGTGCCGTCCTCTTTCAGTAGCAGGCTGCCCGACCGTGCTTCGCCGGGCTGGAGCAGGCTGGCCTGTTCGGTCGTCGCCGACCAGCTCGCCCCGAAACTCACCAGCAGGGCCAGGAAGGCGACCAGCATCACGGCGATGCCCTGCGCCAGAAGGAACAGTCCGACCTTGATGAGGCGGCTCAACAGCGGGTGGTCGTCGCCGTCGGCCGTGTCGTAGGCGTTCATTTGGCTTGCTCCGAAGCATGTTTGCTGGTCCTCAGCATCCGCCGGCGGGGCGGGATTTCGCGAGCAGAATGATCGGCAATGTTCCGCCGCGGCCGGCCCAGGCTCGCTTGAGCCGGGGCGGTCATGTGCGGTTTTGTGCTGGTTTGTCCGCCCTGCTAGAGTGACCGGCCTGGAGCGGGGCTGACGATGCAGATGCAGGACAAACTCACGGACAAGCAGCTTTCGGACGAGCAGAGCCGCGAGATCGCCGAGACCATTCGCGAGGAGCTCGCCCGGCGCCGGATGTCCCGGCAGGCGCTGGCCGAGCAAGCCAAGCTCAGCCTGTCGACGCTGGAGAAGGTGCTCGGCGGCCGGCGGCCGTTCACGCTGGCGACGACAGTCCGGCTGGAGCAGGCGCTCGGCGTTTCCTTGCGCAAAAATGTCGTCGCGGCGGCGCCTCCCGCCGCAAACGACGTCGCGCCCGACAGTCTCGGCTCCTATGCCCATCGCGCGGTGACCTGGCTCGAGGACGTCTACATCACCCTGCGGCCGTCGTTCGGCGACAAGGATGCGATCTTCGCCTATCGCACCGAGATCGCCTGGGAGCCGAAGCTCTCGTCGCTGGTCTTCCGCGAGGGCGATCGGACCGATGCCGCCTACGAGCATACCGGCGAGGTCGCCGTTCCCCATCAGTCCGGCTTCATCTACCTCGTCATCATCAAGCACGGCCAGCACCGCGTGATCACGGTGTCGCGGCCGACGGTATCAGGCGAGATGTACGGCATCATCTCGACGCTGCGCGCCGGGCCCGGCTCGCAGCTCACGCCGATCGCCGCGCCGATCGCCTATGTGCCGCTCAGGAATATCCCAAAACCTTCCTTGGGCCGGGTTGCGCCCGAGGATCCCAACCACGCCTTGTATCGAAAGCACTTGCGCCGCACGGTGGAAGAGCCGTTCGCGTTGTTTCTGACGCTGTGACAGCAATCCGCTGGGGGTGCGTTGCTGGCTTGCTCGAAGCGTTCGCGCCGATCAGCCACTCCGCGCAAGTGAACGGCCCAGGTTAGAGCCATGGTGGCTGAGACGAAACCGTTCGAGGCAAGTCTCGCGATGAAGAGCCCGTTCTATACCGCCGAGCACGACGCGTTCCGCGACGTGATGCGGCGCTTCGTCGAGAAGGAGATCGCGCCCTTTGCCCATGACTGGGACGAAGCCGGCGAATTCCCGCGCACGCTCTATCGCAAGGCGGCCGAAATTGGCCTCTTGGGACTTGGATTCCCGGAAGAATATGGCGGCGTCGCCGCCGACCAGTTCATGAAGATCGTGGCGAGCCAGGAGCTTGCGCGCGCCGGCGCAGGCGGCGTCAGCGCCAGCCTGATGAGCCATACGATCGGCTCTCCCCCGATCGCGCGGGCCGCACGCGCCGAGGTGAAGGCGCGCGTGCTGCCGCAGGTGCTGGCAGGCGAGAAGATCTCCGCACTGGCGATCACCGAACCGGGCGGCGGCTCGGACGTCGCGAACCTGCGCACTCGGGCGCGTCGCGACGGCGATGACTACGTCGTGAGCGGGGAGAAGACCTTCATCACGTCAGGGATGCGCGCCGATTACCTCACCGTTGCGGTGCGGACCGGCGGCGAGGGCGCCGGCGGCGTCAGCCTGCTCCTGATCGAAGGCGACACGCCCGGCCTGTCCAGGACCAAGCTGAAGAAGATGGGCTGGTGGGCCTCCGACACCGCGACGCTGCATTTCGACGCATGCCGCGTGCCCGCCGCAAACCTGATCGGTGAGGAGGGCCAAGGCTTCAAGATCATCATGCAGAACTTCAACAGCGAGCGCATGGGCATGGCCGCGAGCTGCACCGCCTTTGCGCGCGTCTGCCTCGACGAGGCCATCGCCTACGCAAAGGAGCGCAAGACCTTCGGCAAGCCGCTCGCGCAGCACCAGGTCATCCGCCACAAGATCGTCGACATGGCGCAGAAGGTGGCGGCATCGCAAGCCATGCTGGAGATGCTGGCCTGGCGGCTTGAGCAGGGCGAGAGCCCGGTCGCCGAAATCTGCATGATGAAGAACCAGGCGACGCAGACCATGGCTTTTTGCGCCTCGGAAGCCGTGCAGACCTTCGGCGGCGCCGGCTTCATGCGCGGCATCAAGGCCGAACGCATCTATCGCGAGGTCAAGGTCAACGCCATCGGCGGCGGCACCGAGGAGATCATGAAGGATCTGGCCTCGCGGCAGATGGGGTTGTGACTACGGCCGTCATTCCGGGGCGCGAAGCGCAGCGAAGCGAGCCCGGAATCCATCGGGCCGCAGACACCGTAGACAAATGGATTCCGGGCTCGCGCTACGCGCGCCCCGGAATGACGAGAGGACAAAATGCTATTCACCGCCGACCACGACGACATCCGCCGCTCGCTGCAAAAGTTCATTGCGGGCGAGATCAATCCTCACGTCGATGAGTGGGAAAAGGCCGACATCTTCCCCGCGCACGAGCTGTTCAAGAAAATGGGCAGCCTCGGCTTCCTCGGCCTGAACAAGCCGGTCGAATTCGGCGGCTCGGGCCTCGACTATTCCTACGCGCTGATGATGGCGGAGGAGCTGGGCGCCATCACTTGCGGCGGCGTGCCGATGGCGATCGGAGTGCAGACCGACATGGCAACGCCGGCGCTGGCGCGCTTCGGCTCCGACGAGGTTCGGCGCGAATTCCTGGCGCCCTCGATCTCCGGTGACTACGTCGCCTGCATCGGCGTCTCCGAGCCCGGCGCCGGCTCGGACGTCGCCTCGATCAAGACGAGTGCGCGCTCCGACGGCGGCGATTACGTCATCAACGGCGGCAAGATGTGGATCACCAACGGCACCCAGGCCGACTGGATCTGCCTACTCGCCAACACCGGCGACGGTCCCGTTCACCGCAACAAGTCGCTGATCTGCGTGCCCATGAAGGCCAAGGGCGTCACAGTCGCGCGAAAACTCGACAAGATGGGCATGCGCTCCTCCGACACCGCGCAGATCTTCTTCGACAATGTCCGCGTGCCCAAGCGCAACCGGATCGGCGAGGAGGGCCAGGGTTTTACCTACCAGATGATCCAGTTCCAGGAGGAGCGGCTCTGGGGCGCGGCCGCCTGTCTGAAGGCGCACGAATACATCATCGACCAGACCATCGAATACACCCGCAACCGCAAAGCCTTCGGCAAGTCGATCCTCGACAACCAGGTCGTGCACTTCAAGCTCGCGGAGATGCAGACCGAGGTCGAGCTCCTGCGTGCGCTGATCTATCGCGCCGGTGAGCAGCTGGTCGCCGGCGAGGATGTGACGCGGCTCGCGACCATGGCCAAGCTGAAGGCCGGGCGGCTCGGCCGCGAGCTCACCGACGCTTGCTTGCAATATTGGGGCGGAATGGGCTTTACCAACGAGACGCCGGTCAGCCGCGCCTATCGCGACAGCCGCCTGACCTCGATCGGCGGCGGCGCCGACGAGGTCATGCTGATGGTCCTGTGCAAGATGATGGGCACGCTGCCCGGCAGCAAAGGGAAGGCCTCATGATCACGCTGTATCACTGCGACGCCGCACGCTCGTTCCGTCCGCTCTGGATGCTGGAGGAGATGGGGCTGCCCTATGAATTGAAGATGCTGCCGTTCCCGCCGCGCGTCTTCGCCAAGGACTATCTCGCGCTCAATCCGCTCGGCACCATCCCCTTCTTGATCGACGGCGAGACAAGGATGACGGAATCCTCCGGCATCTGCCATTACCTCGGCATCAAATACGGCCCGACGCCGTTGATGGTCGGTCCTGAGGATCCCGCCTACGGCGCGTTCCTGAACTGGATGTATTTCAGCGATGCCACGTTAACCTTCCCGCAGACGCTGGTGCTGAGATACACCCAGCTCGAGCCGGAGGAGCGCCGCAACCCGCAGGTCGCCACCGATTACGCGAAATGGTTTCTGGGCAGACTGCGCGCCGTTGAGGCAGCGACGGCGAATGCCGAAACATTGTGCGCGGGCCGCTTCACCGCCGCCGACATCGTCATCGGTTACGCGCTTCGGCTCGCGAGCAATATCGGGCTTGCCAAGGATTTCGGGCCAAACGTCGCAGCCTATTGGGCGCGCCTGCAGCAGCGCGAGGGTTTCAAGCGCGCGGTTGCTGCGGAGCAAAAGGCCGGGCAAGAGCAGAATGTTGCGCCGAGGGTGAGGGCGTAAGGGAGACCGTCATTCCGGGGCGCGGAAGCGCGATCCCGGAACCTCGAGATTCCCGGTTCGCGCTATTGCGCGTCCACGACGCGCCATGTCTTTTGACAGCGCTATCCTACCGTGACAGCGCCCAAATTTCCGCTAAGGTGACCTCCGTCCGCAGCGGCCAGAGAGCCGCGCGAGGAGGAACCAAATGGAATATAACGGTCGCGAATCCGACCACCTGATGCTGATCACGCCGGAGCGGGTGTTTTATGCGGGCCTGCTCGGCCGTCCGCGCAAACGGACACCCGGCTGCTGCCATGTCTATGTCGCGGTGAAGGGCAATCTGCACCTGACCATCGACGACGTTCTCGCCACCGGCGAGCTGTTCGTCACCCTGCCGAACCAGCGGCACTCCATCGCCAGCGACTATCGCACCGTCATCAGCGTGACGCTGGAGCCGGAAAGCATGGCGGATGGCGTGTTTGAAGCCTTGGCCGCGCGCCTGACCGGACCCGATCAGGCCGCCTATGCCCGCAAGATCCTCGCCGCCTACGCCTTGCTGCGTCAGCGCCGCTATGGCGACATCACCACGGCCGAGTTCGACGAGATGTGCTTTGGCGAGGCGCTGCCGCGCCGCGTGCTGGATCCGCGCGTGATGCGTGCGGTGGCCCGCATCGAGCGCTTCTCCGGCGAGCCGGTGACGGCGGATACCTGCGCCGCTGAAGCCGGCCTCTCGGCCTCGCGCTTCCTGCACCTGTTCAAGGAGGAGACCGGCATCTCGTTCCGCTCCTTCCGCGCCTGGAAGCGCGCGCGGTATCTGCTGCACTTCGCCAACCAGGACCTCAACCTCGCCCATCTGGCGCAGGACATCGGCTATCCCGATTCCACGCATTTCAGCCACTCGATCCGCCGCTTCTACGGATTGAAGCCGCGGGCGATCTTCGTCGGCTCGCGCGATCTTGCGATCTACCGCAGCACCGAGACCGTGCGGATGGCGGAGGCGAGCTAGGCACGCTCTCGTAGGGCGGGCAAAGCGTAGCGTGCCCACCATCTTTGCCAAACACCGAAAGCGGTGGGCACGGCGCAAGGGCGCCTTTGCCCACCCTACGAAAGCTCGTCTTTTCCCAGCTTCTCCGCGCAAGAAGCCGCATGTCGCGCGTCACATGATCGCAAGCGTTGAATTCTAAACGTGCGAGACAGTGAACGCATGAGCGACAAGGCCGTCATCACCTGCGCGCTGAACGGCGTGCTCACCGACCCCAAGCAGCACAACGTGCCCGTGACGCCCGAGCAGATGGCGCGCGAGGCCAGGGCTGCGTTCGAGGCCGGCGCGTCCATCATGCACATCCATCTGCGCCAGCAGGCGCCGGGCAAGGGACATCTGCCGTCCTGGGAGGTCGCGGTCAGCAAGGAGATCCAGCAGGCGATCCGCGAAGCCTGCCCGGGCGTGATCATCAACCACACCTCGGGCGTGTCGGGGCCGAACTACTCAGGCGCGCTCGACTGCATCCGCGAGACGAAGCCCGAGATTGCCGCCTGCAACGCAGGCTCGCTGAACTACCTGAAGGTGAAGGCCGACAACAGCTGGGCCTGGCCGCCGATGATGTTCGACAATTCGGTCGAGAAGGTGAAGGACTATCTCGACGTCATGAACGCGGTCGGCACCATCCCCGAGTTCGAGTGCTTCGACGTCGGTATCGTCCGCTGCGTCGGCATGTACCACCAGGTCGGCATGTACAACGGCCCGCTCGAGTACAATTTCGTCATGGGCGTCGCCTCCGGCATGCCGGCCGATCCTGAATTGCTGCCGATCCTCTTGAAGCTGAAGCGCCCCGAGGCGCATTGGCAGGTCACCGCCATCGGCCGCGAGGAGATCTGGCCGCTGCACCAGCGCTGTGCCGAGCTCGGCGGTCATCTGCGCACCGGCCTCGAGGACACCTTCTATCTCGCCGACGGCAACAAGGTGACGTCGAACGGTCAGCTGATCGAAGCCGTCGCCGCCTGCGCAAGGCGCGCCGGCCGCGAGATCGCAAGCCCCGCCGAGGCGCGGAAGATCTTTGGGACGAACAGGTAAGGTATCGCCTCACCCGTCATTGCGAGCGAAGCGAAGCAATCCAGAATCTCTCCGCGGATGCAGTCTGGATTGCTTCGTCGCTTCGCTCCTCGCAATGACGAGCAGGATCAAGTCATGTCCACCATCGAAAACACCATCTCCCCCGGCAGCGCCGCCTACCAGGCCAACCGCGACGGCATGCTCGGCCTGATCGACCGCATGCGCGCACTGGAAGAGCGCACGCGCGCGGCGTCGGCCGCGGCCAAGGACCGCTTCCACAAGCGCGGCCAGTTGCTGCCGCGCGAGCGCGTCGCGCTGGTGCTCGATCCCGGGGCGCCCTTCATCGAGCTGTCGACGCTCGCCGGCTACATGTTCGACGTGCCGGATGCGAACAAGAGCGTGCCGGGCGGCGGCGTCATCGCCGGCATCGGCTTCGTCTCGGGCATCCGCTGCATGGTCAGCGCCAGCGATTCCGGCATCGACGCCGGTGCGCTGCAGCCTTACGGTCTCGACAAGACGCTGCGGGTGCAGGAGCTCGCGCTGGAGAACAAGCTGCCCTATGTGCAACTGGTCGAAAGCGCCGGTGCCAATCTGTTGCGCTACCGCGTCGAGGATTTCGTTCGCGGCGGCAACATTTTTCGCAACCTGGCGCGGCTGTCGGCGGCGGGCCTGCCGGTCGTCACCGTCACGCACGGCTCCTCCACCGCGGGCGGCGCCTATCAGACCGGCCTCTCCGACTACATCGTCATGGTCCGCGGCCGCACCCGCGCCTTCCTCGCCGGGCCCCCGCTGCTGAAAGCTGCGACCGGCGAGATCGCGACCGAGGAGGAGCTCGGCGGCGCCGAGATGCATACGCAGATCTCCGGCCTCGGCGATTACCTCGCCGAGGACGATCGTGACGCATTGCGCATCGCGCGCGAGATCATGGCCGCGCTGCAATGGGAGCGGCCGGGCAAAGCGGCGGCGCAGTTCAAGCCGCCGCGCTATGACCAGGACGAGCTGCTCGGCATCATGCCGATGGACCACAAGCGCCCGGTCGACATGAAACAGGTGATCGCGCGCATCGTCGACGATTCCGATTTCACCGAGATGGCACCGAGTTACGGCCCGGCCACCGTCTGCGGCCATGCCCGCATCGAGGGCCAGGCCATCGGCATCATCACCAACAACGGCCCGCTCGATCCCGCCGGCGCCAACAAGGCGACGCATTTCATCCAGGCCTGCTGCCAGACCCGCACGCCGATCCTCTATCTCAACAACACCACCGGCTACATGGTAGGCAAGGCCTATGAGGAGGCCGGCATGATCAAGCACGGCTCCAAGATGATCCAGGCGGTGACCTCGGCGACGGTGCCGCAGATCACCATCTATTGCGGCGCCTCGTTCGGTGCCGGCAATTACGGTATGTGCGGTCGCGGCTTCCATCCGCGCTTCTGCTTCTCCTGGCCCAATGCCAAGACCGCGGTGATGGGCGGCGAGCAGGCCGCCGAGACCATGGCGATCGTGACCGAGGCCGCTGCCGCGCGCCGCGGCAAGCCGATCGAAAAGGACAAGCTCGACGCCATGAAGGCGCAAATCATCGGCGTGTTCGACGGCCAGATGGATGTGTTCTCGACCAGCGCCCGCGTGCTCGACGACGGCGTGATCGATCCGCGCGACACCCGCGCGGTGCTATCGGAGGTGCTCGCGATCTGCCGCGAGGGCGATGCGCGCACGCCCCAGCGCATGCAGTTTTCGGTGGCCCGCCCATGAGGAACGGATCAGTGCAGCACCGGCCGTTCTCTAGGGTTCTGGTTGCCAATCGCGGCGAGATCGCACTGCGCGTGATGCGCAGCGCGCGAAAACTCGGCCTCGGTGTCGTCGCGGTCTATTCCGATGCGGATCGCGATGCGCTTCATGTGAAGCAGGCGGACCAGGCCGTGCGCATCGGCGAAGCCTTGCCGGCGCAATCCTACCTCAACATTCCCGCGATCATCGAAGCGGCCAAGGCCAGCGGCGCGGATGCCGTTCACCCCGGCTATGGCTTTCTCGCCGAGAACGAGGCGTTTGCGCGCGCCTGCAAGGATGCCGGCCTCGTCTTCATCGGCCCGTCGCCGCAGGCGATCGAGGCGATGGGCAACAAGGCCGGCGCCAAGGAGATCATGAAGAAGGCCGGCGTGCCCATCGTGCCCGGCTACCAGGGCGCTGAGCAAGGCGACGAGGTCATGCTCACCGAAGCCGGGAAGATCGGCTTTCCCGTGATGATCAAGGCGGTCGCCGGCGGCGGCGGCCGCGGCATGCGGCTCGTCACTGACGCGGCATCCTTCCCCGATGCCCTGCGCAGCGCGCGGTCGGAAGCGAAAGCCGCGTTCGGCGATGCGGCCGTCATCCTCGAGCGGGCGATCCAGAACCCGCGCCACATCGAGATCCAGGTGTTCGGCGACAGGCACGGCAATGCCATCCATCTCGGCGAGCGCGATTGCTCGGTACAGCGGCGACATCAGAAGCTGATCGAGGAGGCGCCGTCGCCGGCGGTCACGCCGGAGCTTCGCGCGAAGATGGGCGAGGTCGCGGTGTCAGCGGTGAAGGCGCTGCGCTATGAAGGCGCCGGCACGCTGGAATTCCTGCTCGATGCCAGTGGCGCGTTCTACTTCATGGAGATGAACACGCGCCTGCAGGTCGAGCATCCCGTCACCGAGGCGATCACCGGGCTCGATCTCGTCGAGCTGCAGCTGCGCGTCGCGCGCGGCGAACCCTTGCCGGTGAAGCAGCAGGACATCAGGTTCTCCGGGCACGCCATCGAGGTGCGGCTCTGCTCGGAAGACGCCGCGCAGGATTTCATGCCGCAGTCCGGTCGCATGGCGCGCTGGCAGGTGCCTGAGGGCATCCGCGTCGAGCACGCGTTGCAACCTGGCTCGGAGATTCCGCCATTCTACGATTCCATGATCGCCAAGGTGATCAGCCACGGCGTCAATCGCGAGGAGGCGAGGGGACGGCTGATCGTCGGATTGGAGCAGCTCACCGCGTTCGGCGTGACGACGAACCAGGCGTTCCTATTGTCGTGCCTGCGTCATCCCGGCTTTGCCAAGGGGGAAGCGACGACGGCTTTCATCGGCGCCCATCGCAACGAGCTGCTTGCGCCGCGTGCGGACGCGGCATTCGAGATGGCGCTGGCAGGCCTGCTGCTCTACGTCACCAACCCGCGCGCGCCGTCGTGGCAGGGCGGGCGGAGCCTTGCCGTCACCTTTCCGCTGCCGGCGAAAATCGACATCGGCGGCGATGCGCACGAGCTCGACATCATGCGCGAGCGCGACGGCAGCTACACCGTCGCCGTCGAAGGCCGCCAGCATAAGTTCGAGATCGACCAGCTCGATCTCGACGCCATCCGCTTCCGCCTCTCCGGCGTGATGGACAGCGCGAAATTCCTGCGGGATGGCGATCGGCTCTATCTGCAGCATCGTGGCATCCCGCTCGCGGTGAATGATCTCACGCTAGCCGCACCGCAGGCCGCCGCGAGCAATGGCGGCGACGGCAAGGTCCGCGCTGCCATGAACGGCCGCGTCGTCGCCGTGCTGGTCAAGCCCGGCGACCGCGTCACCGCCGGCCAGCCGGTGTTGACGCTGGAGGCGATGAAGATGGAGCACGTCCACAAGGCCGGCACCGCGGGCGTGGTTAGCGCGATCGACGTCGCCGAAGGCGAGCAGGTCACGACGGGCCGCATCGTCGCGGAGATCGGGGCGGGTTAGCGCCACAAACGCGGTCTCGTAGGGTGGGCAGGCACGCAGCGCCGTGCCCACGAATGTCGATCATAAGCGGAATGGTGGGCATGCTTCGCTTTGGCCACCCTACGGCTGTGGCGGCCGCTCACGTTCAAAAAACAAAGTAATTTCAAGATCTTGCTTGTTGCGCAAATCTCGCGGCAATTTCGCATTGAACATAGTTCATTTTCAAGCTACCAATATTGAACGATGTTCAATATCTGGAGCTATTTCATGCTGCGCGCGCGCGACCAAGCTCAACCGGCCAATGCACTGGTCCCGCCAGTCGTTCGCCGACTCTCGTACGCCCCCCTTCAAACCGGCGAGAAATATCTTATCGGTGCGCTCCTCGTCCTGACGCTCACCGCGCTTCTGGCGCCCACGATGCCCGCCGCCGCCTGGCACATCCCGCATTTCGTCGATAGCCGCACCTTCCTCGGCGTGCCCAATGCCGGCGACGTGCTGAGCAATCTCGCCTTCCTCGCGATGGGCGTCTGGGGCTCGGAACGGCTGCGTGCCCGCCACGATGCGCCGGTGGGTGCGAACTGGTTCCTCGTCGGCCTGATCCTCACGTGCCTCGGCTCGGGCTTCTATCATCTCGACCCCGACGTGCCGCAACGGCTCATCGCCGATCGTCTCGGCATGGCGGTCGCGTTCGCGGGCTTTCTGGGCATCGCGGCCAGCGAGCGCATCAGCACGCGCGCAGGCGAAGCGGTGCTGGTGCTGACGATGATCGCGGGCCTGTTGGCGGCCTGGGTGGCACGCGAGAATCTCACGCCCTGGGTGGTCGTGCAGTTCGGCGGCATGGCGCTGGCCGTGGGCCTCGCGTTCACACGCCCGCGACCCGGCGCGCTTGGCGTGCCGCTCGGCGGCGTGATCGTCTTCTATGTGCTGGCCAAGCTGTTCGAACTCGGCGACGTGACCGTGTTCGAAGCGACCGGCCACATGGTCTCGGGCCATACGCTCAAACATCTCGCCGCCGCGCTCGCGGCCTGGCCGGTGATCCGGGCACTGGGATCTAGGCCGTGTACGCATTAAGCGGCTGGCCGTCGACTGATGTCCGCTTAAGCCCCAACACCAGCGGAGAAGCAGCAATCTTCCAATGTAGCTGAAGGGCCACATGCGGATTCATGCAGCGCAGCATCATTCAATCACCTCGTCAGCCGTCGCGAGTAGCGCGGTTGGAATATTCAGTCCGAGAGCGCGAGCAGTCTTAAGATTGATCACCAATCGGAAGCGTTCCGGCTGCTGGATCGGGAGTTCGGCCGCTTTCGCGCCCCGCAGCAGTTTTGCAACATAACCGGCGGAGCGGCGATTGAGGTCAATGATGTCAGGGCCATACGCGAGAAGGCCACCTTCGACCGCTTCTTCACGCCAGTGATACACCGCCGGAATGCGGTTTTGCGCGGCGAGCTCGATGATCTTGCGCCGGTTGGCGAACCCGATGGGGTCCACAAGCACGAGCAGGCCCTGAATATCCTTCGAAGCTATGGTCTGGAAAGCAGGGCCTATGTCCTCCACCGAGCGTTTGATCAACGGAAGTATCTCGACCTGCCGGTCCGCGGCGGTTTTCTGGAAGTCGGCCATCAGCCGTGCATGATATTGGTTGTCGGGGTCGAGGAGCACCGCGAACCGCGACGCCCGTGGCAGTAACTCCAACAGAAGCCCGAAATTCTTGCCGCTGCTTGCGACCCCGGTCAGTCCCGTCACGTTTCCACCCGGCCGCGCAAGACTTGCCGCAAGGCCGACACCGACCGCGTCTGCGGTGGCAGTCACGATGGGGATCGTGCCGGTGACTGCCCTGGCGGCAATTGCCTCGGGCGTGCTGGACGCCACAATCACCTCGACTTCGAGAGCCACCAGCTCGGCGGCAAATCTCGCCAGTTGTTCCCGGTCATTCTTCCAGAACCGGCGCTCGATGATGATGTTCGCGCCCTCCACATATCCCATCTCGCGGAGTCCGCGATCGAAGGCTTCGATACGTTGGTGCGGAACTGACGCCAGGAAACCGATGCGAGGCATCTTCTTCATGAGCTGATGGGCGGGCTGCGCGATCAAGCTGCGCGGCCAAACGGCACCGATGGCCCCGATCAGTGCAATGAACTCCCGCCGCTGCATGTACCCTCCAAGGACCACGCCTGGGGATGACTACATTAGCATTTTGCCATGGGACCGTGTGATCGACGGAGGTATGCGGGATTGAGATGGGCCGTTTGGGTTGAATAAGTCGAAAATAACGTCACAGCAAGAACCTCGCTGAATTAGGTCAGAGCGAGTGATGAAGTTCTCGCCTTCAACCCAACTATGCTCTCGGAGCTTTCGCAGAAAAGCATCGAGCGTGCGTTGTACCAACTCCCGGCTCGGAGCACTTAGGTAAACAATTCGATGGACACGTTCCTTTTGCCGGGCGCGCGCGGCAACTGGCCAAATTGCGGCCAGTCCGCCGAGGGTCGACATGAAATCGCGTCGCCTCATGACTAGCCTCCAAACAGCGGAGCATTATGGGGCGCAATCAGGACCGAGGATAGGGAAATGAGTCCGCAATGGATCGAATGCAGACGGTCGCGGTCGCGCGGCAAGGTCGCTACGGGCCGACATCGGGCGTAGAGCCTTATTCGATCACCTCGTCCGCACGGGCGAGCAGTGATGGCGGGATTTCGATGCCTAAGGATCGCGCGGTTGCTGAGTTGAGAACCAAACTGAACTCCGTGGGCTGCTGAATGGGCAAATCCTCCGGCCGAGCACCTCCCAAGATTCGTGCGGCGTAGATGCCGGCTTTTTCAAAGTTTGCGACAAGGCTCGGCCCGTAGCTCATCAGGCCACCGGCCGCCGGAAACTCGCGGAATTCATAAGACGCCGGAAGCGAATGACGATCGGCCAATGCGACAAGTTGCGCACGCAGGTTGAAAAATATCGCATCGTTGCTGACGAGGACCGCCCCGACTTGGGCACTAACAAGCTGCCTGAAAGCTGGCTCTAATTCATCCTGGTTGCGCGCCTTGGCTACTTTCAAGGTCCGCCCGGTCGAACGGGCAACTTCGTCAATTTCCTGAAGCAAGTCTTGATTGTCAGGGTTCACCAAAAATCCGACGGTAGCCTTTTGCTGGAGCAGCTCCTGGATCAGTTCGAGGCGCTTTAGGACAAGCCTCGCTGTCATCATAGATATGCCCGTGGCGTTGCCCCCGGGGTGAGCGAAGCTCTTTGCCAGTCCGAGCTTCACGGGGTCTGACGCGATTACGAATACGATCGGAATGGTTGAAGTCACTTTCCTTGCGGCGAGCGCAACCACATTGCCCCCTCCGATGATCAGCGCTGGATTGAAATGCAAGAGCTCCTGAGCGAGCTCCGGAAGCCTACTGTGGTTTCCTCGTGCCCACCTACGTTCTATCGTAACGTTTTTGCCAACTACGAAACCCCTCTCCGCGAGACCTCTTTCGAATGCTGCGTCATAGGGACTCGCAATGTCAGGGGAACCCACGGACAACACACCGATAACAGCTACCGCTGAACGTTGCGCGCTCGCCGTCAGCGGCCACAGAGGTGCCGCGCCGACAAGAAGCGTGATGAACTCCCGCCGTCTCATGTGCGCTCCTAAGCTCTCTGGTGACGGCATCGTAGCCGTTCAGGCGAGCTCATTGAAAGTGGCCAAGGTCAAAAGTGTTGCATCCGCGAACCGCCGCAGACTTCTGTCTCCCCCAGCTCCACGAAGCGAGAAACATTTGTTCCCGCTCCTAGAATTGCAATATGGCACGCCAATTTGCGACAGCATTACTGCTACACATCTCGCTGGGATTGCTGACCATGCCATTGTTTAAGGAGATCAGGGACCCTGACGATGCTCACGTTCCGGCGTCAGGCACGTGCAACCGCAAGAATGAGTTTCGACCCGGGCGGTTGAGGGGTTGGAGTGCAGGCTCAGACTTCTGCTATGGGTCAAAAGCGGTGCTCGGAGGGCGAGGTCCCAATGGTCGGCTGAGGGCCACAAGCGGACATCAACGGGACGATGCAAGAGCACATGGCGGATTTTCGGTTGCCATGATCCGGCCCCGCGCTGGGGAGCACGGAGCGTACAGAACGCTGGCTTGAGGTTGAGGCAATTGGTCCAATCTTCTGATCCATCTTGAAACAAGATCAAGCCTCTCTAAGTCTCACGCCGGAAGGCTCCTCCGACCTCTTTTGGAAAGGATTGCTTGTAACCGTCGAGGACGACGATGATGACTCTGGAAGAAAAGCTCGCCCGCTTGCGCACCCACCGCAATAGCATTCACCGCTACCACCGGCTGCTCAAGACCCGCCTTTCCGATCTGGAGCGCGAGTACATCGAAAGCCGTCTCTCCGAGGAACGGGCGGCGCTGGTAAGCCTCGCGCGCACGCCGTTCCCCATTCCTTTTAAAATGCCGCCGCCAGAGCAGCAGCCGCAGACCTTCAAGCCTGAGGTGACCTGAGCTTGCCGTGGGCATCAGGAGGTCGCTCCCGTGCGACAGCGGCCCATCAACGGCGTCGAGCCGGAAAGAACCGAGGATGACATTACGCGTGAGCTGCTCGGCCCCAGGGGCGTTCCGGGCGGTCCCGATCCCGCCCGCATGGTCCCGCAGGTCGAGAAGAACACGCCAAAGCACATAAGGTGGAGAAACCCCGAGCTCCCGCGATGAACCGAGCGCCAGAAACCGGAACCTTGTTGATCTGGTCAAGGGCAGAGAGGCGGAACGGGTAGTGGCAAATCACCGTTGCTCCGAATTGCGGGGCGCCTTTGATTGCGGTGCAATGATGCAAGACGCTCAGAAGTACATCAACATTGCCGCTCTAGTCGCGCTCGCTGGTTGGCTTGGTCTCTGTTTCAAGATGGGCTGGTACTGATGGGGCGGCTTACGCCCGGAGTAGACCACATCGGCCCCAGCCTGGAGGTTTTTCCGGATCGAAAAACGAGCTGGGACCGAGAGGTCTGCCGTTGGATGGCAAACGCAGCTTGGTCCCAAAAATCATGCCCCGTGGCATTCAAATTTGGGAATCCGACGCAAACGGAATGCCCGATGAACCTAGCCCCGGAGCAAGGCCTTTCCATCGGCACTTTCGGAATTTGGCGCCGGGAGTAAGCCGTCCAGCAAGGCTAGCTCGAGCTGCGGCACTTACGGCTGACCCAAGGCCGACTGCGCTGAGTAGCTGCCGGCCCCAGGTCCGCACCGAATTTCGTCCGCGTCGGCTGGACAGGTTTTTCCGAGGACGGCGAAGCTATGCCACGAGCCAAACGATCCAGCTTCTCAGCTACCGGTGGTCAGCCGCGGCGGGTTGCGGGACATAATCCAGAGCTCGATCGCTGCCAAGATTGCGACCGCCGCGCCGATGATCACATGCACCGTCATCGCGGTGGTTCCCTGGAAGCCCAATACCCAGGGCGACACCAGTGCCCACAAGCCGACGACGAGGTTCAGCCATTCCTCCCACACCGCGAACGCCGCCAGCGCCGCGACCGCAAGGATCGCGATGGCGATACCGGTGATAACGGCGTTTTGAGAGACCGTCCCCGCATCGAAACCGAATATCCAGGGCGAAACGAACAGTACGGCGCCGAGGATCAGGTTCGCAACGTCACAAAACTTTGCGTTCGTCCAATTCCCTTCCCAATTCTGCATGGCACCCTCCATTGGAGGTTTCGATGCCAAATCAACCGCGTAATCGCCGAGCCGGTTTCCATCGCGGCCCGCGGCATAATGGCAACGGAGAGGCGGACCCGCCGCGCCGGTGCTGTCCTAGGCTGTGTGCTCATTAACCAGCTGACCGCCTGCGGTCCCAACCTTAACAGCGGCGGGAAAGCGGACGGCTCCGGAGGTCGCTGAAGGGTCAAAATGCGAAGAACTCAGGTTAAGCAAATCTGGACCGCTCTGCCGCGATAAGCAGACCTCTGTGAGACGCAGCGCAACTTCGCAGATGGACCAAAGGCTGAATTTACGGACTTAGTCACTATTGGCACGCGCCAGCAGGGACGTTCGAAGCCCTTCTTCGATTGACACGATCTGACTGTTCTCTCCACTTGGCCAATTGTCGGTTAGAGGCTTGAAGTCGTCGCCGCCCATCCTAAGTTCAGACGCTGCCGGCTGTGTCCGGCAAAACGAAACTCATGCGAAGGATTGAGAAGCCCGCTTACGCGGGCATAAGTCGAGGGAAGTCACATGAGAAAGCTTGCTCTTGCAATCGCCGCGGCAGCAACGCTCCTCATCGGAACCGTTGCGCCGGCCTCGGCCCATTGGCGGGGCCATCATCATCATTGGGGCGGTCCAGGCATTGGTCCGGCCATCGCGCTCGGCATGTTCACCGGAGCGCTGGCCGCCGCGGCCGCACCTCCGGTCTATTATGCGCCGGTCTATGGTCCGCCGCGATACTATTATGGCCCCCGCTATTACCGGACCGTCCGGTATTATCCGGCGGCATATCCTTACTGGTATCCCTGGTGAACTGATGCAAAGGCCCGGCCTGCAACCGGGCCTTATCGCAGCCCGGCATCTCGATCGCCTGCGTCCGGCGCTGCCGAGCCCGCGTTTGGGATGACTGGAACCGATGGCAGCAGGAGAAGTTCTGTCGTGAACATGCAGGTCCGGAGGCGCACCGGGCCCGAGCGAGCGCGCCAAATGCGCCTCGACGCTAGCCCGGCCTGCGTAACACGATCGGATCTGGTCTTCGCATGAACAAGAATGCCCGTTTCAATATCGGATACGCCATCGCCGCAATTTTCGCGGTCTTCCTGATTCAGTATCTGATCTCGGCGGCGAACCAGATCGCGGTGATCCCCTACAGCGAATATCAGCAATTGCTGCGCCAGGGGAAAGTCGAGACGGTCGGCATCTCCGACCGCACCTTGCAGGGCACGCTGAAGGAGCCGCTGTCCGGCGGCCAGAAGCAATTCGTCACCACGCGCGTCGACCAGGACGTCGCCCAGGAGCTCGAGAAGCACAACGTCCGTTTCACCGGGCAGATCGAGAGCACGTTTTTGCGCGACCTGTTGTCCTGGGTGATGCCGGTTCTGCTGTTCTTCGGCGTCTGGTGGTACATCGGCCGCCGCATGGCCGAGGGCGGCGGGATCGGCGGCGGGCTGATGGCGATCGGCAAGAGCAAGGCCAAGGTCTACGTTGAATCCAACACCGGCGTCACGTTTGCCGACGTCGCCGGCGTGGACGAGGCCAAGGACGAGCTGCGCGAGGTTGTCGATTTCCTGAAGAACCCGACAGACTATGGCCGGCTCGGCGGCCGCATGCCGAAAGGCGTGCTGCTGGTGGGCCCGCCAGGCACGGGCAAGACCTTGCTGGCCAAGGCCGTGGCCGGCGAGGCCAGGGTGCCGTTCTTCTCGATCTCCGGCTCGGAGTTCGTCGAGATGTTCGTCGGCGTCGGTGCCGCGCGGGTGCGGGACCTCTTCCAGCAGGCGCACGACAAGGCGCCGGCGATCATCTTCATCGACGAGCTCGATGCGCTGGGCCGCGCCCGCGGCATCGGCCCGTTCGCCGGCGGCCATGACGAGAAGGAGCAGACGCTCAACCAGCTGCTGGTCGAGCTCGACGGCTTCGATTCGCGCTCCGGGCTCGTCATCCTCGCCGCCACCAACCGGCCGGAAATCCTCGATCCCGCCCTGCTCCGCGCCGGCCGCTTCGACCGGCAGGTGCTGGTCGACCGGCCCGACAAGAAGGGCCGGATCGAGATCCTCAAGGTGCACATGAAGAAGGTGCGCCTGGCCGAGAATGTCGATGCAGACGCCGTTGCCGCGCTGACGCCAGGCTTCACGGGCGCGGATCTCGCCAATCTCGTCAACGAGGCCGCGCTGCTGGCGACGCGCCGCGCCGCCGAGGCGGTGACCATGAGCGATTTCAACAATGCGGTCGAGCGCATGATCGCAGGCCTGGAAAAGCGCAACCGCCTGCTCAACCCCAGGGAACGCGAGATCGTCGCCTATCACGAGATGGGGCACGCCCTCGTCGCGCTCTCACTGCCGGGGACCGATCCCGTGCACAAGGTCTCGATCATCCCGCGCGGCGTCGGCGCGCTCGGTTACACCATCCAGCGGCCGATCGAGGACCGTTTCCTGATGACCAAGGAGGAGCTGGAGAACAAGATGGCGGTGCTGCTCGGCGGCCGCGCCGCGGAGCTGATCGTGTTCGGGCACTTGTCGACCGGTGCGGCGGACGACCTGCGCCGCGTCACCGATATCGCCCGCAGCATGGTGACGCGCTACGGCATGTCGGAGCGTCTCGGCAGCGTCGCCTATGAGCGCGATCCCGGCAACTTCCTGGCCGGCCCTGACCGCCCCTATCCGACGCGCGAGCGCGACTATGCCGAGGAGACCGCGGCCGCGGTCGACCACGAGGTGAAAACCATCGTCGACCAGGTGTTCCAGCGCACCCAGGGCATCCTGACCACGCGGCGGCCGATCCTGGACCGCGCCGCAAGGAAGCTGCTCGAAAAGGAGACGCTGGAGCAGAGCGACATCGATGCGCTGATCCGGGAAATGCCCAAGGAAGGGTTGCGGGCGATCTAGGGCCACTCACGCGGCGCGCTTGCGCCTGATCTCGGCGGGAAGCTCGATCATCCACGTGTCCGGCGGCGAACCGTTCGAGATGAGCGGCGCGGGAGCGCCGTCGCGCTTCGGCGCCTCGATCCCGATGCCGGGATCGGTGCTTCTGGCGTGCCATTCGATCAGGAGATGGCCGGCCACCAACATCAAGCCGGCGCAGAACAGCGCAAGAGCCGCGCTCACGAGATCACGATAGTCATCCATCCCACGAACCAAACATGCGTGCAGCCTCATCGGCGCCTGCGTGGACCAGATTGGAATGAAGGCTTCGCGTTTCAAGAGCCCGGCGAGCGCGGAGAAGGAGACGGCAATCGCCATCGCCGATTTCATTCACGTCACGCTGGAACATTCCGGCCATTTCCAAATTCTAGTGGCGCCCACCGGCCTGAGGCGTCTGGGTGCCATGATCGGGCTCAGCGGATCAGGTTCGCGGTGGTCCAACCATCTTGCTCTAACGAGGATTTGGCCATGAAACCTGACTGCGCTCGGACCGCGCCGCTCTCGGCGCTTCACTCAGATTATCGCTTGGATCGGCAACGCGCCCTGGATCGGGGCGAACGGTGCTCGTGAGGGAGGGCGCGATGTTGGTTACCTCACTTCCTGCCCTTCACGGGGAAAGCGGGCTATCCCGCTATCTCAAGGAGATCCATCGTTTTCCGCTGCTCGAGGCATCGGAGGAAGCCGACTATGCGAGGCGATTGCGCGATAGCGGCGATCGTGACGCCGCCTATCGGCTGGTGACGAGCCATTTGCGGCTCGCGGCGAAGATCGCGCTGCAATATCGCCGCTATGGCCTCGCCATCGCCGACCTCATCTCGGAGGCCAATGTCGGGCTGATGCTGGCCGTCAAGCGGTTCGATCCCGAGAAAGGCTTCCGGCTCGCGACCTATGCCTCCTGGTGGATCAAGGCCTCGGTTCAGGAATACATCCTGCGATCATGGTCGCTCGTCAAGCTGGGCACCACTGCTGCGCAGAAGAAGCTGTTCTTCAACCTGCGCAAGCTGAAGAACAAGCTTGGCGTCGCGGAGGATGGCGAGCTCCGGACGGATCAGCTGACATCTATCGCGAGGCATCTCGACGTCAGGGAAGCCGACGTCGCCGAGATGAACGGCCGGCTGCGCGGCGACATCTCACTCAACGCGCCGATCAGCGTCGAGACGGAAGGCGACCAATGGCAGGACCGGCTGGTGGATCCCTCTCCCGATCCGGAGAGTCTGCTGCTGGACGCGGCCGACCGTGAACGCACCAAGGCTGCCCTCGCCGATGCACTCGCTGCGCTGACACCGCGGGAGCGCAGCATCGTCGAGGCGCGATATCTCGGCGAGCCGCAGCAGACGCTGGATGCGCTCGCCGGCAAGTTCGGCATCTCGCGCGAGCGCGTCCGGCAGATCGAGCAGCGCGCGTTGCAGCGGATCAAGGCGAAGATGTTCGCGCGCCTCGATGAGGCGCGCCTTGCGACGTCGCGTTAGGCGAGCGAAGAAGAATGCTGATCGGCCAAGGCCGATCAGCATCCTCTGCAGATATCGGGGACAAGACGTTCGGGCGAAAACTCCCGGCTCCTGCGCTCGGTCTGGCCGGACTTCCCCGGATTGCTCCGAGACGCTCCGACGGAACTGGTCGCAAGCTGCCGGGCGGGCTCGGCCGAGCTCCGCATCTCGGCGCGAGGCGTGTCGGCCTCCTTGGCCTGAAGCCCATTGGCCATGCCCAACACAGCGACGGCGAGGACAATGCCTCTCATCTGATGATCCTCCTTTCGCGTGAGCGATGAGTGGCTGAACGATGAGGAGCGGCCTCGCCGGCCGCTCCCCCATTTCAGCTCGTGGCGGGCTCCGGCTTGTCTCGATCAGGCGGCGTGAGGTCGAGCCGGATCCCGGATGGCCCGAGGACCGGCAGCAATGTGTTGACCTTCATGGCCGGGCTGCCCCGATCCCAGCTCGACCACGGCATCGTGTCCAGGTACGGGATCGGCGGCAAGGCGAGCCGCTCGAAACTGTCCGCAGTCTTGGCGGCAGGGCCGGGGCTTTCGGCGCCAAAGGCCGCAAAGGGCACCAGCGAGAGGCCAGCCCCAACGGCCAAGGCGGCGAGCCGCCGCAACGTTTTCCGAGTGGTTTCCCCGCGAGCGGAGAAAGCACGATCCTTGATCATTTCATCCTCCTTTCGTTCGAGAACACAGTCACAGATCCATGGCAAACGAGCCCGGCCGCTCGGCCAGGCTCGCCCGTCCTTAGAAGTCCATCGCGGGAGCGCTCGGCGCTTCCGTCTTCTTCGGCTTCTCGGCCACCAGCGCTTCGGTCGTGATGAGCAGCGAGGCCACCGAGGCCGCATCCTGCAAGGCGGTGCGGACGACCTTGGCAGGATCGATCACGCCCGCCTGCACCAGATCCTGGTACTCGCCAGTCGCGGCATTGAAGCCCCAGGTGTAGGTCTGGTTCTCGAGCAGCTTGCCGACGACGACGGAGCCGTCCTCACCCGCATTCTGCACGATCTGCCGCGCCGGGACCTGGATGGCGCGGCGCACGATGTCCACGCCGGCCTTCTGGTCGGGATTGGCGGTCTTGACGCCGTCGAGCGCCTTGAGCGCGCGCAGCAGTGCCACGCCGCCGCCCGGCAGGATGCCTTCCTCGACCGCGGCCCGGGTCGCATGCAGAGCGTCGTCGACGCGATCCTTGCGCTCCTTGACCTCGACCTCGGTCGCGCCGCCGACCCGGATCACCGCGACGCCGCCGGCGAGCTTGGCGAGGCGCTCCTGCAGCTTCTCGCGGTCGTAGTCCGAGGTGGTTTCCTCGATCTGCGCCCTGATCTGCTGGCTGCGCGCCTCGATGTCCTTCTTGGCGCCGGCGCCGTCGACGATCGTCGTGTTCTCCTTCTCGATCACCACTTTCTTGGCACGGCCCAGCATCTTCACGGTGACGTTCTCGAGCTTGATGCCGAGATCTTCGGAGATCACGGTGCCGCCGGTGAGGATCGCGATATCCTCCAGCATCGCCTTGCGGCGGTCGCCGAAGCCCGGCGCCTTGACGGCTGCCACCTTCAGGCCGCCGCGCAGGCGGTTGACGACCAGCGTCGCCAGCGCCTCACCCTCGACCTCCTCCGCGATGATCAGGAGCGGCTTGCCGGATTGCACGACCTGCTCCAGCAGCGGCAGCACGGTCTGCAGGCCCGACAGCTTCTTCTCGTGGATCAGCACATAGGGATCCTCGAGCTCGGCCTTCATCTTCTCGGCGTTGGTGACGAAATAGGGCGAGATGTAGCCGCGGTCGAACTGCATGCCCTCGACCACTTCGAGCTCGGTGTGCAGGCTCTTCGCTTCCTCGACCGTGATCACGCCCTCATTGCCGACCTTCTGCATCGCATCCGCCAGGAAGCGGCCGATCTCGGTGTCGCCGTTGGCCGAGATGGTGCCGACCTGGGCGATCTCGTCGTTAGAGGTGATCTTCTTGGCGTGCGACTTGAGGTCGGCGACGATCGCATCCACGGCAAGGTCGACGCCGCGCTTGAGGTCCATCGGATTCATGCCGGCCGCGACGGCCTTGGCGCCCTCCTTGACGATGGCCTGCGCCAGCACCGTCGCCGTGGTGGTGCCGTCTCCGGCGAGATCACTGGTCTTCGAGGCGACCTCGCGCACCATCTGGGCGCCCATATTTTCGAACTTGTCCTCCAGCTCGATCTCCTTGGCGACGGTGACGCCGTCCTTGGTGATGCGGGGAGCGCCAAACGATTTCTCGAGGACGACGTTGCGCCCCTTTGGACCGAGCGTGACCTTCACCGCATTCGCCAGTGTGTCGACGCCCTGCAGCATGCGCTCGCGGGCCTCGGTCGCGAACTTCACGTCCTTGGCAGCCATGTTGTTAAACTCCTTTCCGTTCGATGACTGTCAGCGTTACGCCGCCTTCTTCAGCGTGCCGGCCTGCTCGGCCACGCCGAGAAGATCGCTTTCCTTCATGATCAACAGCTCCTCGCCGTCGATCTTGACCTCGGTGCCCGACCACTTGCCGAACAGCACCCGGTCGCCGACCTTGACGTCGAGCGGCACAAGCTGGCCCTGCTCGTTTCGCCCGCCCGGCCCCACGGCGATGACCTCGCCCTGCTGCGGCTTCTCCTTGGCGGTGTCGGGAATGATGATGCCGCCGGCGGTCTTCTCCTCGGCATCGATGCGGCGCACGAGCACACGGTCGTGCAACGGGCGGAAATGCATGCACATCCTCCTTGGGTAGGTTCAGCGATGTCCAAAATCCGGGTCCGGAACCGGCCCCCGGGCGGCAAACGACCTAGGAATACGCGGATTTCTAGTCAAGAGGACCTGCAAAAATTTTTGCGCAAGATTCTTGTCCGGATCCTTTGGATGTGCCGCCGTCCCTGTCACGCCTGCTTGGTGGGCGAGGTGCATCGGCTTGGGCCCGCAAATCTCGAGAGCCGCCCTTACTGGTCATTTCCATTTGAGGATGATCCCATATAGCCCCTTGAGGTCCGCTTTGGGTCAAAAGCGGTAACGCTCTGCCGAGCAGAAGATTTCCGCTCCTCCCTCAGGAGCTGACATTTCTTCTATGAGTCCGCCTTAGCGGCCTCGCCCCGTCCCGTCATTGAGCAGACACGCCACCTGATGCCCGTCTCCGGCATCCACCAGCGCCGGCCGCTGCGTCTTGCACCGCTCCATCGCAAACCGGCAGCGGGTGTGAAATGCGCAGCCCGACGGCGGATTGACCGGGCTCGGCACGTCGCCGTCGACCAGCGGCGCGAGCTTCTTCGCCAGCGGGTTGGCGACCGGCACCGAGGCGAGCAGGGCCTGCGTGTAGGGATGCCGGGGATTGCGGAACAGCTCGTCCTTGTCGGCGATCTCGACGATGCGGCCGAGATACATCACGGCGACGCGGTGGCTGATATGGGCGACCACGGCAAGGTCGTGCGCGATGAAGAGATAGGAGAAGCCGTGCTGCCGCTGCAGGTCGATCAGAAGGTTGATCACCTGCGCCTGGATCGAGACGTCGAGCGCGGAGACCGGCTCGTCGCAGACGATCAGGCGTGGCCCCAGCGCCAGCGCGCGGGCAATGCAGATGCGCTGGCGCTGACCGCCGGAGAATTGATGCGGGAAATTGCGCATCTGGTCGGGCCGCAATCCCACCTGCTCGAACAGCCTTGCGACCCGCGCGTCCAGCTCCTTGCCGGTGGCGAGCCCGTGCACGGCGATCGGCTCGCCGACGATGTCGCCGGCGGTCATGCGCGGATTGAGCGAGGCGAACGGATCCTGGAACACGATCTGCATCGAGCGGCGGTGCGGCCGCATCGCCGTTTTCGACAGATGCGTGATGTCCTCGCCGTCGAGGCGGATCTGGCCCGAGGTCGGCTCGACCAGCCGCAGCACGCTGCGCGCCACCGTGGACTTGCCGCAGCCGGATTCGCCGACGAGGCCGAGCGTCTCGCCGGTGCCGAGCGCGAACGAGACGCCATCGACCGCGTGCACGGTGCCGACCTGCCGGCGCAACACGCCGGCGCGCACCGGGTAGTGCTTCTTGAGGTCGGTGACTTCGAGCAGTGCCTCGGTCATGCCACCTCCGCCACTTCTTCCGCGCGCCAGCAGGCGGCCAGATGCCCGCCGCCCCAATCTGCCAGCGGCGGATATTCGGCCTCGCAACGCTTGATGGCGAGCTTGCAGCGCGGCGCGAAGGCGCAGCCTTGCGGCAGCCGCACCAGCGATGGCACCGTGCCGGGGATTTCGTTGAGCCGCGCCTGCGCAGCGGCGCCGGAAGCCGGCACGGCCGGGATAGAGGCCATCAGCCCGCGCGTATAGGGATGCTTCGGCGCGGCGAACAGCGCCTCGACGCTGGCTTCCTCGACCTTCCGCCCCGCATACATCACGATCACGCGTTGCGCGGTCTGCGCGACCACGCCGAGATCGTGCGTGATCAGCACGAGCCCGGTGCCGAGCTCCTTCTGCAGGTCGAGGATCAGCGCCAGGATCTGCGCCTGGATGGTGACGTCGAGCGCGGTGGTCGGCTCATCCGCGATCAGGAGCGCCGGCCGGCAGGCCAGCGCCATCGCGATCATCGCGCGCTGGCGCATGCCGCCGGAGAGCTGGTGCGGATATTCGCGCGCCCGCCGCGCCGGCTCGGGGATGCGCACCAGCCGCAGCATCTCGACCGCGATGCCTTGCGCCTCTTTCGACGAGATGTTCCGGTGCAGCCGCACGGCCTCGACGATCTGGTCGCCGATCCGCATCACCGGATTGAGCGAGGTCATCGGCTCCTGGAAGATCATGGAGATGCGATTGCCCCTGACCGCGCGCATCTGCGCTTCATCCAGCGGCAGCAGGTCGGTGCCTTCGAGCGAGACGGAGCCGCCGACGATGCGGCCGGGCGGATCGGGCACGAGGCGCATCAGCGACAGCGCGGTCACGCTCTTGCCGCAGCCGGATTCGCCGACGATCGCCAGCGTCTCGCCGCGTCTCACGCTGAAGGAGAGGTCGTCGACCGCCTTGAACAGGCCGGAATTGGTGAAGAACACCGTCTTCAGGTTTTTCACGTCGAGCACGAGATCGGTCTTGTCCGCCATCAGCCGCGCTGCCTCGGATCCAGGATGTCACGCAGGGCGTCGCCGAACAGGTTGGCGCCGAACACTGCGAGGCTGATCGCGACGCCCGGGAAGATCACCAGCCACGGCGCGGTGCGGACATATTCGGCGGCGGATTCGGACAACATGCGCCCCCACGACGGATAGGGTTCGGGAATGCCGAGGCCGAGGAAGGACAGCGAAGCCTCGGTCAGGATGGTCGAGCCGAGCTGGGCGGTGGCGAGCACGATCAGCGGCGCCAGCGTGTTCGGCAGCACGTGACGCAGCGCGATCCGCATCTCGCTCATGCCGATCGACTTGGCGGCCTCCACGAACGGCTGCTCGCGCAGCGCCAGCGTGTTGGCACGGATGACGCGCGCCACCGTCGGGATCAGCGGAATGGCGATGGCGATGATCACGTTCGGCAGCGAGGGCCCGAGCGCGGCTGTCATCACCAGCGCCAGCACCAGGAGCGGCAGCGCCTGCAGCACGTCGGAGACGCGCTGGAACACCAGATCAAACCAGCCGGAGAGATAGCCGGAGGTGAGGCCGACGATCACGCCGATGGTGCCGCCGAGCACGGTCGAGCCGATGCCGACCGCGAGCGAGATCCGTGCGCCGTGGATGATGCGGCTGAACACGTCGCGGCCGAAGGAATCGGTGCCCATCCAGTGCGCCCAGCTCGGGCGCGCCAGCGCGCGGGCGGAATCGACGGTCAGCGGATCATAGCGCGCAATGACATCGGCGAAGATCGCCGTCAGCACGAACAATGTCATGATGACGAGCCCGGCCGCGCCCAGCACGTGCCGCTGCGCCATGAACAGCACGCGCCGCCAGCCCCCGGTCGCATGCGCCCCGGCCCGCCTCAGCTCAACGTCGAAATCGATCGCGGCCAAGCTGCTCTCCTAATCCGTGTACCTGATCCGCGGGTCGAACACCGCGTAGAGCATGTCGACGGTGAAATTGGCGAACACCACCACGACCGCGATGAACATCACGAGGTTCTGCACGATCGGATAGTCGCGCCAGCGGATCGCCTCCACCAGGAAGCGCGCGACGCCGGGGATGTTGAACACGGTCTCGGTGACGATCAGGCCGCCGATCAGGAACGCGGCCTCGATGCCGATCACGGTGATCACGGGCAGGATCGCGTTCTTCAGCGCGTGGTGATAGTTCACCGCCGCTTCGGAGGCCCCCTTGGCGCGGGCGGTACGGATGTAGTCCTGCCGCAGCACCTCCAGCATCGAGGAGCGCGTGATGCGCATGGTCAGCGCCGCGCTGCGGAAGCCGACGGCGGCAGCCGGCACGGCGTAGGTCGCGAACGCCTCGAGCCAGGTCTTCGGGTTGGGATTGAAGATCGGCATCTGCCCGAACATCGCCACGGACGCTGTGAGGATCAGAAGGCCGAGCCAGAACGAGGGCAGCGACAGCCCGCTGAGGCTGACGACGCGAAGCGCGTAGTCGAGCTTCGTGCCCTGCTTCACCGCGCTGATGACGCCGAGCGGAATGCCGATCGATGCCGAGAACAGCAGCGCGAGGCCGGCGAGCTTTGCCGTGATCGGAATCCGCGGCAGGATCTCCTGCAGCGCCGGCTTCTCCGAGACATAGGAGAAGCCGAAATCGCCGCGCATGAAACCGCTGATCCAGTGCCAATATTGCACGATCAGGGGACGGTCGATGCCGAGCTCCTTCTCCAGATTGGCCTTGTCGGCGGGATCGACATAGCCGGCGGCGGCGAACAGGATGTCGACGATGTTGCCCGGCACGATGCGCAGCAGGAAGAAGATGACGACCGAGATCCCGAACAGGGTCACGAACATCAGGAACAGGCGCCGCACCAGATAGGCAAACATGCACCGCCCTCCGCGCCAGCCGTCAGCGTTGCGTCACTTGTCGAGCCACACATCCTCGTAGCGGAAGCCGTTGTAGGAGCTGTTCGACATGATCGTGACGCCCTTGACGTGGGGGTGCCAGCAGGTGCCGGCGCGGGCATGGAAGATGATCGGGCGGGCGACGTCCTCCTGCAGCTTCTTGTCGATGTCCCAGACCAGCGGCCTGCGCTTTCCGATGTCGGTCTCCTGCGACTGCACGTCGAACAGCTTCTCGATCTCCTTGTTGCAATAATTGGTGTAATTCCGCTCCGAGCCGCAGGCATAGTTCTCGTAGAACGACTGGTCGGGATCGTCGACGGCATTGCCGGTCAGGTTGAGGCCGAGCATGTAATCCTTGCGCGCGACCTTCGGGAACCAGTTCGCGGTTTCGACGACGTCGAGCTCGCCGTCGATATAGATGGTCTTGAGCTGGTCGATCAGGATCACGGCGGGGTCGCGATATTCCGCGATGTTGCGCGTCGAGACTTTCACGGCGAGGCGCTTGTCCGGACCGTAGCCCGCCTTCTGCATCAGCTTCCTGGCTTCCTCGCGGTTGGCGTTGATGTCGCGGCCATAGCCCGGAATGGTCTCCAGCCGGTCCTTCGGCATGCCCCAGAGGCCCTGCGGCGGCGGCAGCATGGTGCCGCCGATGTCGCCCTGGCCTTCGAACAGGATGTCGACGAACGCCTTGCGGTCGAGCGCGAGCGCCATCGCGCGGCGGATGTCGATGTTGTCGAACGGCGCGGAGGTGGAATTGACGATGATGTTGGTCGAGACGTTGGTCGGCTCGACGACGCAGGTGGCGTTCGGCGCCTGCGACTTGATGTCCTTCAAAAGCGGGATCGTGATGTGCGTCGGAAAGGTCATGTCGAACTTGCCGGCGACGAAGGCCAGGATCGCGGTCGAGCGGTTGGTGATGATGGTGTATTCGATGCCGTCGAGATAGGGCAGACCCTTCTTCCAATAGTTGGGATTGCGCGTCAGCTTGATCGATTCGTTGGCCTTGAACTCGACGAACTTGAACGGTCCGGTCCCGATCGGATGGGTGCGCATGTCCGCCGGCGAGACATGACAGGGATAGACCGGCGTGTAGCCGGAGGCGAGCATCGCCAGCAGCGAGGGCTGCGGCCGCTTCAGGTCGAAGGTGACCTCGAATTCGCCGTTGGTCGTGACCTCGTTGACCTCGCTGTACCAGGCCTTGCGCGGATTCTGCCGCAGCTTCTGCTGCGACTTGCCCATCAACAGATCGAAGCTGCATTTGACGTCGGCCGAGGTGAACGGCTTGCCGTCGTGCCATTTCACGCCCTGGCGCAGCTTGAACGTCAGCTTCTTGTTGTCGCTGCTCCAGGACCAGCTTTCGGCGAGGTCCGGCCGCAGCGTATCGGGGCTGTTCTGCGCGATGTGCTGATCGTAGATGAGGAGATTGTTGAACACCCCCATGAAGGGGATGTTGATCGAATAGGTCGCGCCTTCGAGGATCGAGGCGTTGGCCGGACTGTCGCGGTGATACATCCGCAAAATGCCGCCCTGCTTGGGCTCGCCGGCGAGCGTGGCAGTTGAGGCCGTCAGCACAGATAACGCCGCCATTGCGGCGAGCGCCCACACGCTCCGCATGCTCATCCTCCCTGGACCTCGGCCTTTTGCGGCCTGTTATCCCGACGATAGCGAGGCGCGTGCAGCGAGGCAACCCGCAAGGCCAGCTGCAATCTCGACAATTCGGATGACGGAATATCTCGGGGGCTTCTCTCATCATGCGAGAGTGCAGGTGCGAAGACGCGATTCCTGTGAGAGTTTGCGCGAGGTCGCCTCAACAACCTCCGCTGTCATCCCGGACAAGCGCGCCCTCAGCGCGCGCCGATCCGGGATCCATAGCCACAGGGAGGAGTTTGGCGAAGACTCGGAGTTGCCAGCCCATGCCGCAACTCCTTCCTGGGGTTATGGTTCCCGGGCTCGCGACTTCGTCGCGCCCCGGGAAGACAGTTGCGTGTATGGCGCTTGCTTGCGCACCTTACGTAGCGGAAACCCTCACACGATCCGCGAGACCTTGTTCCCCCAGTACCGGTCCCGCAGCAGCCGCTTGTACAGCTTGCCGGTCGGCAGCCGCGGCAATTCCTTTTCGAAATCGACCGAGCGCGGCACCTTCTGCCGCGATAGCGACTTTGCGCAGAACGCGATCAGCTCCTCGGCGAGCGCCGGCCCCGGCTCCACGCCGGGCATCGGCTGCACCACCGCCTTCACCTCCTCGCCGAGATCGGCATTGGGTACGCCGAACACCGCGGCGTCCGCCACCTTGGGGTGGGTGATCAGGAGGTTCTCGCATTCCTGCGGATAGATGTTCACCCCGCCGGAGATGATCATGAAGGTGGCGCGGTCGGTCAGGTATAGGAAGCGGTCGGCATCGACATAGCCGACGTCGCCGACCGTGCTCATGCTCCCATCGGCAGAGCGCGCCTCCTTGGTTTTCTCGGGATCGTTGAAATATTCGAACGGCGTTGCCGTCTTGAACCAGACCTGGCCGGGCGTGCCGGTCGGGCATTCCCGCATGTTCTCGTCGAGAATGTGCAGGTCCCCGAGCAGCACCTTGCCGACGGTGCCGCGATGCGCCAGCCATTCCTCGCTGTTGCAGGCGGTGAAGCCGAGGCCTTCGGTGGCGCCGTAATATTCGTGGATGATCGGTCCCCACCATTTGATCATCTCGTCCTTGACCTGCGGCGGACAGGGCGCGGCGGCGTGGATGGCGATCTCCAGCGAGGACAGATCGTAGCGGGCGCGCACCTCCTCCGGCAACTTCAGCATGCGCGAGAACATCGTCGGCACCAATTGCGTGTGGGTGATGCCCCATTGCTGGACGAGCTGCAGGTAACGGTCGGGATCAAAGCTTTCCATGATGATCACGGTGCCGCCCATCCGGATCGTGAGGTTCACGGCGGCCTGCGGCGCCGAATGATAGAGCGGCGCCGGCGACAGGTAGACCATGCCCTCGCGGTAGTGCCAGAGCCTCAACAGGAAATCGAACAGCGGCAGATTGTGCTTCGGCTTCTCCTCCGGCAGCGGGCGCAGGATGCCCTTAGGTCGTCCCGTCGTGCCGGAGGAATAGAGCATGGCGGTGCCGAGCCACTCGTCGGGAATCGGCGTTGCCGGCAGGCCGGCGGTCACCTCCGATAGGCCAACGATGCGCTCGCTCTCGCCCGGGCCGTCGGCGACGATGCAGAGCTTGATGTCGGGACAAGCCTCGATCGCCTCGCGCGCGATGGCGAGCTTGGCCATCGACGTGATCAAAATCTTCGACTGGCTGTTGACGAGCAGATAGGCGAGCTCGCCCGGCGTCAGGAACGAGTTGATGCAGGTGTAGTAGAGCCCGGAGCGCTCGCCCGCGCCGCAGGCTTCGAGATAACGCGCATTGTTCTCCATGAAGATCGAATAATGGTCGAGCCGCCTCAAGCCGTGCTGGCGGAACAAGTGCGCCAGCCGGTTGCTGCGCGCCTCCAAGTCGCGATAGGTGACGGCCTCGCCGGTCGCCGCCATGATGAAGGCGGGCTGCAGCGGACGCAGGCGGGCGTGGTGACCTGTGTACATCGATCCTCCGGATGTCGATCAGGCGGCAAGCAGCAGGATCTCGCGCACATCGGCGGAGCTAGCGATCTTGCGCGGGTTGCGCGGAATCCAGTTCGTCCGCATCGCGGCTTCCGCGATCGCATCGAAATGATCCGGCGCGATGCGCACGTCGGCGAGGCTGCGCGGCATGCCGAGGGAGCGGATGAACGCATCGAGCACGTCGGCAGCATTGCGGCCGGGATAGCCCATGGCGGCGGCGACGATCATCTGCCGCTCGGCATTGTCGCGCGCATTCCAGCGCATCACCGCCGGCAGCATGACGCAGGAGGTGTAGCCGTGCGGCACGTCGTAGGCCCCGCCCAGCACGTAGCCGATGCCGTGGCTCGCGCCCATGGGCACGCCGGCGGCGAGTGCGCCCATCGACAGCCAGGTGCCGATCTGCGCGTCCATCCGCGCATCGAGATCCAAAGGGTCGGCCTTCACCCGCGGCAGCGCGTCGGCGAGCATGGCGAGGCCCTTCACCGCCTGCGCATCGGCGTAAGGATGCGTCTCGTGCGAGCAGATCGCCTCGACGCAATGGTCGACGGCGCGGATGCCGGTCGACAGGAACAGCCATTCCGGCGTGTGCACGGTGATGGCAGGATCCAGAATGGTCGCGCGCGGCACGGCGAGCGGATGCCGCAGCATCTGCTTCACGTGGCTCGCGCGGTCGGTGACACCAGCGATCGATGAGAACTCGCCGCCGGCGATCGTGGTCGGCACGCTGACCTGCCGCACGTGAGGGGCGTTCATCTCGGGCGCGGCGCCCTTGTGCACGCGGATGCGGTCGATGCCGGCGATATCGTCGATGTCGTTGGCGAGGCAGAGCTGCACCGCCTTGGCGCCGTCGGTGATGGAACCGCCGCCGATTGTGACGATCAGATCGGCCTCCACCGCGCGCGCCGCTTGTGTCGCCGCGATCACAGCCTCGCGCGGCGTATGCGCCGGCATGGCGTCGAACAGGCCGGCGCAGCGCGCGCCGAGCGCCTCTCTGATTTTCGTGATTTCGTCGGTCTGCCGGTTCAGCGTCCCCGACACCATCAGGAAGGCGCGGCTTGTTCCGAGCCGGTCCATCTGCGCGACGATGGCCCCAGCCGCAGGATGGCCGAACACGACCTCCTCGATCGCGCCGAACACGACACGTCCCTGGTACACGCCTGTCCTCCCCGGACAATTCGTTGTTGTTGTTAGGGACGCAATCTAGCCGACCCCGCCGGAGCCGTCATGCGCGAAGACGCTGACCGTTTGCAGCGCAGGGGCGGGGCTGTTGAAGATGAGATGTGGCGGCGGCCGGCGCGCACGCCTCGTCCTTCGAGACGGCGCTACGCGCCTCCTCAGGATGAGGCTCATCGGCGCCGGTGCCCGTCGAGAACTGCCGCCGCGCACTCCACCCTCATCCTGAGGAGCCCGCTTAAAGCGGGCGTCTCGAAGGATGGCTGCAGGGGAAAATCTCTCCAAGGCGAGTCCTTGCCAAAAAGGCAGGGCCAGCAACCGGCCGCTATTCCCTCAAAACACCACGCCCACGCGCGTGCCGCGCTTCCAGGCGATGCGGCAGCGCTTCTTGGTGTTGACGTGGAGCAGCTCGAAGCGATCGGGAATCGTCACCTGGCCGCCGAGATCGACGCAGGCCCCGCCGGGCGAATAGTCGATCAGCGTGCACGGGATCACCGGCGCGCGCGGGTCGGTGATGATCTTGGCCTGGCGTGACACCAGGCCCGCGGGCTTCACACGGACAAACTTGCGCGGATGCATTGGCACGTCTCCTCCAATTCCGCAGGTCGCGGCGGCTGATCTGTCCCAATCATGGAAAAGAGTTGATGCGATCCCCCTAAGCCGCGCCCGAGAATTTTAACGAAAAGTGTCAGCGAATGACAAAAGCAGCGGTAGCGGAGTGCGCTTCCCCTCTCCCCTTGTGGGAGAGGGTGGCTTCGATGCGAAGCATCGAAGCCGGGTGAGGGGTTCTATCCTCGCGAACGGTCCCACGCGCGGCAACAACCCCTCATCCGGCGCTTCGCGCCACCTTCTCCCACAAGGGGAGAAGGGAAGTCACCCCGTCACCCCCTCCAC
>NZ_JADYVU010000025.1:0-61811 GCF_020194115.1 Bradyrhizobium sp. NBAIM01
CCCCATTCCCGCCCCGACATCCGGCCGCGCGGATTCTATTAGATAGCCGCAACGCGGGGTCGGGGTCACTGAGATCCTGATCCACCGCAGCAGCCCGAAAGAATGCACAGATCGAATATCGATTTGTGGGGAAGACGCGATGAAACGAGCCTACCAATGCTTGCAGCAGATTTGCGGGGGGCAGGTCAGTTAGCTTGCGGGCACTAGTCACTTTTGGAGATATCTCGATGTTGATTGTTGAAACCATTTTGAAGCCAGACCGTTTTGGCGGTATTGGCCTTTTCTCCGCCATTCTTCTACCTAAAGATACATTGGTTTGGATTCATAATCCAATCGTTGACATTGCCGTGACGCCTGAACAGTACGAAACTTTACCGCCAACCTTTCAAGCTCTACTTGATAAGCATGCCTACCCAAGAGACTACGATATTGATGATGGTGTTGTAGAGTACAATGCTGACAATGCCCGTTTCATGAATCACAGCTGTCAGCCAAACACGTATCAAGACGATGATTGCCGAATTTTCACGGCCCGTGACGTACAACCGGGTGAAGAACTAACCTGCGATTACTTGTTTTTCGATCCAAAATGCGACTTATCGTGGGTTAAAGAGCTATCGCCGAATGTTGGTGCCGGAAGAGCCAATTCTCAGCGAAATTGAAGATCATAGCGAGCGCAGTCTCGTTCGACACACATGTCTTGGCCCGCATTGTGCAGTGGCGCACGGTCGCGAATGCGCTTTCGATGACGTTGGTAGTGGTTGATCGTTGGTAGTGGTTGATCGCCGTGCCGCCCTTTCAGGGCGAAGCACTCTCTCCTCCTTGCCAGGAAGAACACGCAGTAGTACCGGGGCCTGCTTTTTGGAAGCGTGAGTGAAGGCCATCGAGGTCTGGGGTACGGTTATCTGATAGGTCGGGTTGAGAACGCCATCCTTTACGAGCATAGGCTTGCGTTGGGCCAGATCGACCCTTCTTTGCTGAGGCGTTTGAGCCAGGCATGCTCGTGGCTGTCGGCGAGTAAAAGGAGAGGCGCTTGCCTTGACGCTTGCACAATCCTGCATCCTGCAAGAGCTTTTGCAGGCAATCCGGGCGAAGATTGGCAAGGCCGCCAAGCAGGGCATCGACTTGCTCGAACTTTCATTGTTGGGCAATTCGTCGAGCAATTCAAAGACCGCGCGTTCCGGCGTCTGTCGGGGGCTCGATCGAACCGCGGCGGTCGGTTTGTGCTAAGGATCGCAGCACCAAGCCGCTCCGCAAACGCATTGCGCGTCAGTCACACTGCGAAGCGGCGAACTACGTGGAGCGCGGAGATACCGCGCTCGGGTTCTATGGCCACAAAGCCAGTCACTTCGAGGTCACGGCCCAATGGTTGACGTCGAAGTTTAGGCCGCCTGGGGATGACGTTATCTCAACACCATATTGGACGCTTCCGACGACTATATCGTCGAAATACCCCTTTAACTTGATCCATTGCAGGATACTCTTGATGTCCACGGTCTCTGTGTTGGCCTTGGACGTGCGCAGGAACGAGATGACTTGGTGGTTGTTCCAGCCTTCAAACACATTCCAAGTCGTCCCGCCCACATCCACGCCTGTATAGACTGGAATCGCGGCTCCCGCCTTGGAGTACTTTTCGGAAATGGGCTTGACATCGCCACTTCCATCGGGATTCCCGGTGTAGTTGGTCCAGAGCATTATCTCATAGGCATTCGAGCTGTCCCAAATGTCGTACGCGAAGTTCCAGCGGCCGCGAGCCGGGACGCTCTGATCGAAGCTTGAGCTCAGGGTCTTGATCGAGCTCAGCCGTTTACCAACATTGAACGCCTCGTGGGGATAGCTCTTAATGCCGCCGCTATCAGGATGGTTCGACCACACACTCCATCGATCGGCCGCATGTACAGAGATCGTCTGAGGGCCAGCACCTTGGCCATAGACGTCGTTATTCCAGGAATAGCCATCAAGCGAATAGGTGCCGTATCGATCGCTCGAACTCCAGATCGGCGCTTTCGCGGATACCGGGAATAGCGCAGTCATGGCCACCAAGGGCAGCGCAAGAACGTTCCGCTTCGACAACTCAGACATTCCAACTCTCCAACTGAGATCTGCCCCTCAGCGACCCAGAAGGGGAGCAAAAGTGGTGCCAGTGTTCGCGTGCCTCGCCACGGACTCAAAACGCAGATCAAGCTATCAATGAGACGCGATCGTGCTGCTCGAAAGCAAGTCGGCCGCAATCCGCACGCTCCGTGAGTGGGCGATCTGTTTGCTGAACGAGACCGGCGGCCTTCGTGAATCGCGAGAAGCACGGCTGGATGCAGGATTAAACCCACCCACATGCGCTCGAGCGCGCCTTCGATCTAACCTGCTTCGATACCCCGCAGAGATTCTCGCCGGAGAAGGCCTCGCCGAGCTGCGTGACGTCTTGGCTTCGATCGGCGACACCTGCCCCGATTGCTCCAAACATTAGACCGCCCTGCCGAGCCTGTCACGAGGGAGTGGGTTAGACGCCGGAACCCGCCTTCACTCTGGTTGGCGAGCAGGTTAGCCTTATTCAGATGCCCGCAGGCGAGCCAAGGCTGAGTTCGCGGCGCCTGCGCCCTCTAAGCACGTCGCCGCCCCCGACTCAGCCGACCAGCGCGCGATGTCTTGGCTGGAGTCGCCGCCGATCGCTTCCTCAAGGCGGCGATCGCCGGATCACAGCTGTCGCTACCTGTTCGGCGCCCGCCAATTTTGTCGCAAACTCGCCACTGCACAGCAGCGGAATGTCTGCGGGCGCCCGACAAATGCAACGGGTTCTCTTATTTTCCGTTGCTGGCAAAGGGCACGATCAGCTCAAGGATGAATGGGGCGGAAGCGGCTAGGCATTTTTATTGCACACGTTATCATGAGCTTCGTCGTGAGACGATTCAGCTACATGTGGACCGGCGCACTGATGGCTGTGCTAGACCATCAACGTAGAGACGTGTCCGGCAAACGGAATGCAGCGGGCGCGACCTGCCTGGTCGAAATGTTCGTGCCAGCGATCGCGCTCGAGACAGTTCAAGGATGGCTAGGCAATTTACTCGAGAGAGGTTGGAGCCCTTCCCTGTTCGGGCAGACGAACGCTTGAAGAGCCGCGCCTTGTTGGGCGCTACGATCGGCAATATTCTCGAATTCTACGACTTCGGCACCTATAGCTTTTTCGCGATTCAGATCGGGCACGCGTTCTTCCCGGCGGGGGACCCTTTCGCCAGCCTTATGCTGTCGCTCGCGACGTTTGGCGCGGGCTTTGTGACCAGACCGATCGGGGCCATTGTGCTCGGCTCGTACTCGGGTCGGGCGCCGGCCCGCGATAACCGCCAGCTTTGCCATGATGAGCGCGGCCATACTTGTATTGGCTGTTACGCCTTCGTATGAGACGATCGGGATTGCAGCTCCGTCATTGGCCATTTTCGCGCGTTTTCTGCAGGGGTTTGCTCTCGGAGGTGAAGTCGGTCCGACTACTGCTTACTTGATGGAAGCGGCCCCGGCCGAAGCTCGCGGTCTTGCTGTCTCGTTTCAGCCTGCTAGCCAACAGATAGCAGCGACAGCCGGGGCCTTGGTTGGAGAAATACTCTCCCTCACCATGACGAGCGAGGCTCTTAATGCGTACGGATGGCGCATCGCGTTTTTGCTCGGCGCCGGTACGCTGCCCTTCGGACTTTGGTTGCGGAGCGCCTTGCCCGAAACGTTGCACCGCCCCGAAGTCCCACCTCCCCTCGTCCCGCCTGTAAGGAGATCGCCTGCCGCTCGCCGCATCATGAGCCTCGGATTCGTCATCTTGGCCAGTTGCACGATTATCACCTACGTCACGGGATATATGACCACCTATGCGCTGAACACCCTGAAAGTGTCCGCGCCTCTCGCCTTTGCGACCCCGCTTGTCAGCAACACGGTAGGAATTGCTGCCGCACTGCTGGGCGGTTGGCTCGCGGACCGGGCCGGACGCCGGCACATCATGATATGGCCGCAGATCACTGCGCTGCTGATGACCTATCCGGTGTTCTTGTGGATCGCAGAGAGCCGCAGTACCCTCGCACTTCTTGGAGGCCTGGGCGTACTCACCCTCATCGGAATGATTCCGTATAGCGCCTTCTATGTGAGCATGGCCGAAGGGTTGCCCAAGAACATTCGAGGTAGCGCCTTCGCGACAATTTACGCTATTGCGATAGCGATCTTCGGAGGCACCGCTCAGCCTGTCGTCGCCTGGCTCATCCACGTAACGGGGAACGCGCTGGCGCCGGCCTGGTACATGCTTGCCGCTAGCGCAGCCGGGCTCTGTGCCATGCTTATGATGCCCGAGGCCGCACCGCCGAAAGTTCAGAGCGCCGCGAACAAGTCAAGCCCGTGATAACGCTGGACAATGTGATCACGGGCCCCTCCCCCCTATCGCGGCCGCTTCACACCGTCGGCACGATGTAGATCAGCCTGAGAGATGGGGACCGTTGTCTTGATGCAGCATTCGCTTTGCACGAAGCCCATTTCCAACCGCGCCTTCTTGTTGAATTCGCGTTGGGCCTGAAGAACGGTCCGCTATAGCTGCCCCGCCTTTCGCCATTCGCTCTCAGCTTTGTTCACCACTTTGGTTCGGTCTGCGATCTAGCGGGACATATCATCGATCACAGCCTGCAAGTCAGATTCCGAAATACCATGTCCCTTTGCAGGCTCGACAATGCGCCAGTTGAGTTCAGCTACATCCTGTGATGCGTCAGCGGTTCGACACTGCGACCGCGTGAGCGCAGTTTACACCAAGTCGATGAACTCGCGAGCCTCACCGGACTGTCAAACCGCCTCGACCGCGGTTAGCGTAAGCGAAGAGCAAGTATGCGCCCTTCTTAACAGCCCTATCGCCCAAGGCGTGCGCCAGGCAGGATAACCTCGCGATCCGGAATTCGCTTCACTCACCCGGCGCGGGTACTCTTTCATCGGTCAGCCGTCGATCGTGGCGCGCGATCCATCTGCCGAAATTCTCGGACGCTGAGATCGAAAGGCGTGAAGAGCCCATTACAAATGATAGAATTGGAGCCATCGGCTAGAAGAGCATCATGATACGCCTCGCACAAGAAGGCATGCCCAGATCGACGGTAACGACGCCAGCCAGAACTCTCAGATATCTAACATTCAGCAATTCTCATCGTTAGCTGTAAAACCGAACACCCACTGCCCGGTCACCTTAGATTGAATTATGAGCTTGGCACCAGCGGCTTTGGCGCTGATTGTCTTCCCGGAGCTCTTCCCAACCATTTCGTCAGCAGTGCTCGTGTGACTAGTCTCACCTCGATGTTGTGGCCCTGCTCTGGGGAAATTGCCACCTACGAAAACATCGAAGATCGCGCCTTGCATCGTCTGCAGGGCCCCAAGAGGACACGACCGCTCTCCTCACGAGCGGTCGGTGTATGAGGCCTCTACCCTCACTCTCCTCTGGGTCTGCTTTCCGTTGTCAGGGCTTCACGCACGCAGGGTCGGTCAAGCAAAAGAAGAGATCGCAGATACCCTCCAACGGGTCCTCCTCGCATTCAGGATATGATGTGTCGGTTACCTGCACCTTAGCGTCGACCGGTTGCGCGGCAACCTCAGCGACAAAAGTCGGCACCGCCGCCGTTGCAAGCGCGACGACGCTCGCAGCTACAAACAGCAATTTTTTCATTCGGGTCTCCCTTGTATATAGGCCCAGCCGTCCTCTACGGTCCTATAAGACGACCTCGCGATGGTAAAATCGATATTCTTGATTGGCTCTATCTACCGAATGAATAGGTTTGGACCTTTCCGCCGGCTTGATTGAGCCGCGACGAACCAGCGAAGCCGTTTGTGGTCCGCTCTCTCGCCACCTCAAAGTGATCCGCGAATTTTTCGGAGCAGTCGCATACCGCGTATTGCACCCGGACTTCGCTTGCGGGCTGGGGCCGCTGTTAGTTGCACGCGTTCGAGACCCCAAGTACCCTCCCAACAGCTGCTGCAGCACCTTCGGACGAGATGGACAAGCGAATTCTTAATGGCCGAGAAGGACTACGGCGTCTTTGTTCGGCTTAGCTCTACCGTACCGCAAAGCTTCGAAGGCTCGAGCACGGCGACAGTGCACGAGCAGGAGGGTAGCGGCTTTGCGGCCTACCTGATGGTGCTGAGGCACATTGCCCCCGAAGATCATGCAGAAATGGAGGAGCGGCTTGTCGATGCGCCCCCGCGAGGAGCTTCAAACTCGCCTGCGGCGCGACCGAGCTTATCGGGCTACGTAGGCATCGCCTACCGCTTCGGCGATACCACTGTTGGTCGCTCGTGATGGCGGCTGAAAAGAACGCTGGGACATGCCTGACTACACCCCATTGTCATTTGAAGAGAACCACATCCGATGTCAGCCGGCTTGAGGCGCTCAACGGAGGAGACAAGCGCACCTGCTGCGGCCCATGGAGGCGGGATGCTGGCCCGGTCGTAGCCTTGTGCAAGAGCAGCAAACAGGCAGCATTGTTGTACAACGCCGATCTGATTTCTCAAAGCAGCCCGGGATGCTCAGCTCTCGTGCATCCCGCCCATCCGCAAGCCGTTCAAGCTCCGCCGAGGGTTGCACACCAGTTCGCGGCGGGCAGACAGGCGAAAGCGCTGTTACGTCCGACGGATCGTCGCCGACATCAGGCGCATGCTTGTCCGCCTGCCGCACTCAGTGGCCTAGCTTCTCGCCCCGAGCGCCGATCTTCGCCACGCCTTTCGTAACGGCAGCTTGCTTGTCCGGCGGTCGACAATTGTCGACATCGCCAGCTGACAAGCCGCGCGTGATGTGTGTCTTCTTCCCCAGGCTCCATACTTTGGGGAGGTGGAGCCTGGGGCTCGGTGCTGCTCAGGTACCTGCCGAGCCGATCCGGAAGCATGAAAGCTGCCACTGAAAGGCACACTGCCGCAAGGCAACCAGCTCACCGGATTCCCAGTCGAGCCATCTGGGCTGACACGTGCTCCGGATCGGGAAAGGGGTTCCACGGATAGCTGCCAGCGGCGCTGCTCAACAGGGACCTGCAGAACGCAGGGGTGAGCTTGCCGCGGTGGATCACGACGTTCTCGTGCCCCTCGGCGGCTCGAGCGCTCTGCCAGTGCCGATTGTAGCCGCGCTGTTCGTCCGACTTCACGTGGCAAGCGGCGAATTCGCGATCGCCCAGCGTTGCCAATTGCCAGGCATGTACCGGCCGCTTGGTATGGATGTGCACCCACATCGGCCTTGGTGTCACACCACTACGCAGCGCCGTGGGCTGCAGCTTGATTTCGAACAGCGTCCCTGGCTCTCCCTTCAATGCGCGCGGCGGATCCACTGACGCCAGTTCCCCCGCCGCGCCCAACTGTTCAAGGTACTTTTGCGATGGAAACGCATAGGTCTTCATGCAATCGCTCGTGATCGCTGCCTTTCGCGCATTCAATGTGTTTGCCTGTCCCTGCACCTCGGACCACATCCCCTGGAGCCGGACTATTTTTTCGTGCACTTCGGGAACTTGCCCAAGCGTGAGCAGGCCGCGTCGGCGAGGCTCCTCCAGCGCGGCTACACAGGCCTCAATCTCGGAGGCCTGCGTCTGCAAGCGTTTAATGACGCCATCCAAGACGTGTTCGGCGTCCTCAGGCTTCATTTGACGCGTTTGCGAGACCGCGCTTTGCTGAGCCGGCAGATCGAACTGCAGCAGCTCGTCCAATCGCTCAAGCAATCCCGGCAGTGCTTTCTTGGAGGGCGGAGCCTGCCACATCTGGAGGTGATCGGTCGCAGAGGATGACGCGGCTGCCTCCTGCGCCGTGGCCAGTTTCTTTGTACCGAGATCCGAGAGCACGATGACCTTGCCCGTGGGGGCCGTGGCGACATCGGGCTTGGCGAGTTGCGGCGCGGGTGGGCTGGCCGTCGAACTCCCCTCGCCTGCGGCTGCTGCGCGCCTTGCTTTGCCTTTTCTGCGTACTGGAGTGCCTTCACCCACCAGAGCAGTGTTTTCTGGCAGCGCCGCCCAAGCCGGCGGTTCAATCGTCACTTCCGTCCTTGGCTGCAATGCCAGCAGCCGCATGACGTCGTTCGCCGTCACCCACGCACCGTCCACGATCTCGCCCAGCAACTGCAAAGGAAGGTCAGCTTCCGTTCCAGCCTCCCTCAGGGGGTCAAGCATGCCCCTCAGTTGGGATGCAAATTCCGAAAGCCGTTCCATGACTCCTTCCAGAACGGCGCGGTGCTCGGCGTCGAGCACCGCTCCTCCGCGAACGGCGTCGCCCGTCGAAACGAATGCCGGAAAAACATCTGCAATAAAGGTCCCGAGCAGACGCACCCCACCGCTCTCGTCCATGAGGGCGGCTCGCACGTCTGGTGCTAACGTGCTCGCTTGCGACTCAATCAAGAGCTGCGCGAGAGCGATCCGCGATTGCAGATACATACACTTGGTATTGAGCGCCCAGCCCGTATTGAGCCTGAGTTGGGCCTCTTCGGCCTTGCGCATCTCGGGCGTGCTGCTTGGCAAGTGGGCAGTAGCCGTACAGACTGACTGCATCCGCTCGAAGCGCAGCGCCTTCTTTGCCCACCACTCCATGCAGGCAGCATACTGGTTCGCGACGCCCGCAACTACGCGGCTCAGCTGGTCGGGCGGAGCGGTGTCTTTGACCTTGTCGAGCAGGGCTTCTGCTTGCTTTCTCCTGTTCTCAAGTGGGTAAAGAATCTGGGTGGCCACTTCGTTGCATTGGTTGCCCGCATCCAGCGTGTCGTCGCGGAGCCGCCGAGCCTGATCGTCGGGCAGGATACGACGCGCCAAATTGGCAGAGAGATTCGCGTAATACTGCAGAACTGTCGAGCCTGCTTCGACCACTCGATCGATCAGCTCTTGCGCCTGTTGCAAATTGCAGGGTTGCGTGGCCGCTCGACGGCAGATTTCAAACTTCTCAAGCAGGCTGTCCATCTTTCGCTTTGCTGCCTTGATCTCGTTGCGCTTTGGCGCCGCCACATCTGAAGCCGCGGTTCTGTCTTGTGGCCCAGAGCGCATCCGCTCTATGACGGCATCGAAGGATTGACCGCTTTCCCTAGGGAAGAGACCAGGCTCCTGGCTCGAACGGCTCAATTCCCCGGTGCTGCCGGCTCCCGCCACCTCTACCTGTGATTGATCCGCTCGGCCAATACCTTTCATACTTCATCTCCGAATAGTCGAGAGTGCGCAGCCTGTCCGGATAGACTGCCTAGCTGACGACTAGCTGACCAAGAGCTTTCATCCGGATGCACAAGAAAGAAGATGTCACCTTGAGTTCCGCTTCCATCGCAGCTTCTCGTGTTGCTGAACTAGCCGCATCAGTGCCGATGTGATCAGCTGAGACGTGGCCGAGGCCCGACTACCTGCCCGCGAGATAGTCCCGCCCCAATGCCGTGCCTCTGTGCACGCGAACTGGGCCAAGTCATCCCAAACGCTAGAGAGCAGCCAGGAGAGCGCGCGCCTCCTGAAGGGCGATTTTAGCCAAGCAGAAATGGCCAGCGTATGTCGATCGACAGACCTGCGCTCGCAACACGCGTCCGCTATCCGGTAAGGAGACTTCGACCGAAGAACACACTAACCCAGCGGCCATACACCATCGTGATGAGACGCTGAACGCCGATCGGCAACAACATTTTTGCCTCATCCGAACCGAGCAGAAGCGATGTTGCCCAAGTCCTTTTCCAACTACATCTCGCCGAAGTCGACGCCCATCCAGGCCCGGTCAGATTACCCTCACAGAAGTAGGGCAGCGAGCGTACCAATCGCGCCAAACATCAGCCCGATCAGCGAACCGGCTGTCGGCACGTCTCTAAAGAGCAGAAGGGTGAGTGTCGGTTCCACTACCAGAATAGCTCCCACCGATATCGCGACTATGATCCAGATATTCTTCAGATGCATGTAGCCCAGCGCGTATCCGAAAACGAGGAGCATGCCACCGAAGGATATCAGGAGAAGCATCGGCAACAGCATTGCCAGATCACCGCCGACCTTGCCAAACTGCCGTGAGGCAACCAACTGGGCGAATATCGAAAGCGCTTCTCCAAGGAAAATCGCTGCCACAGCTACAATCTTCCATATCAAGTTCATTGGCCTCTATGGTTCCGGCTATCCAAGGCAGGCCCGGAGACTCGGCATCGGAGTTACCGCGCCGGTTGCCTTTTCGGCGTCAGGCGCCTGCAAGCCGTGCGCGCTACACCATCGCTCCTCGCGGGCACTTCAAACATCAGCCCAATCCATTACTAGACCCGACATGCCGCAATTGTTTCCGTCGATCAGACCATCTTCGCTTCTTCCAGAAGCGAAGATGGTTTACGATGAGGCCAGCCTGCCGGCTGCCACACCGGAGCCATCAGGGCCTAGGCCGCAATCCGCACGGGGAGAGCGGAATAGCCATGCACGAAGTTGGACGCAATTCGCTCGGGTTCGCCGACAACTTTGACCTCTAGTCCCGCAGCCAAAATCTCTTCCCAGAGAACTCTCAACTGCAATTCCGCTAGATGTCGACCAAGGCAACGATGGATCCCAAATCCGAACGAGAGATGCTGCCGCACATTCTTGCGGTCGATGACGAAACTGTTGGCGTTCTCAATGATGTCTTCGTCCCGATTGCCGGAGATGTACCACATGACGACCTTGTCGCCCTTCTTGATCTGTTTCCCGCCTACGATGCTATCGGTCGCGGCGGTGCGGCGCATATGCGCGATTGGCGTCTGATATCGAATAATCTCGGACACGGCGCTCGAGACCAGCTTGGGATTCTCGGTTAGTTTTCGCAGTTCGGAGGGGTACTGACTCATGAACAGGAGGCCGCCAGTAATCGAGTTGCGCGTGGTGTCATTACCCCCAACGATCAGCAGAATCAAATTTCCGAGAAACTCACTCGGCTCCATATGGCGTGTGGCGCGCGAGTGCGCCATCAAGGAAATCAGGTCGAGGCGCGGCTCGGCATTGACGCGCTCGTTCCAAAGTCGGGTGAAATAGTCCAGGCACTCGGACAAGATTGTGCTTCGCTTGTCCCAGCTGTCGATTGCATGGCCCACCTTCGGAGCGGCAACAGCTACGTCCGACCAATAGGTCAGTAGACGCCGATCCTCAAATGGAAAGTCGAACAGCGTGGCGAGCGTTTGCGTCGTCAGCTCTATGGAGACCATGTCCACCCAATTGAAGGCATCATTGCGTGGCAAGCCTTCTAGAATCGCCTTGACCCGAGAGCGGATGAGCCTTTCGAGCCTCGTCAGGCTTTCGGGTTCGACTATCGGACTCACGGTATTGCGCTGCTCGGCGTGCTGGGGAGGCCCCATTTTGATAAAACTCTGGGTCCAGTGGTTGTCCGGGACATCGACAATAGTGACACCTTGCTCTGACGAGAATGCTTTGTGGTTCGTGTCTACCGCGACAATATCCCGGTACTTTGTGAGGGACCAATATGGACCATGAGGGCTGTCTTGACAGTAATGAACGGGATCTTCCCTTCGCAACCGCTCGAAGTAACCCCATATGCTGTCGTCTTGAAAGCGCTTGCCCTCGCTTACATCCAGATTGCTTAGCGGGATAATACACACGTCGTCAGCTCTATAATCTTTCAATCGCCTCTTCATGATCGTCTCCGCAGACTTTGCTCTCAAGAGCTTACGGATCTAAAGGTCGCGATTCACCCTTCGAGCTGCCGGGGCGTTTGGCTGCGACGGGGCCGCTCGAGCAGACTATCTCAAAGAGCGGCCAGTCGACCCTACCATCTCGGGCAGTACGGATCGGATTGACTTTCCAAGTCGATCTACTCAGTGGATGAGAGCTATCACCCCGCTCGTTGGGCGATGGCTGTGCGCTGGAGCCAGCGAAGCGCCGATGCACAGTCATAAGGTAGCCCCTGCGTTCGGGCACGAACGGAGCGGCTACGTTTGTCGAAAATCGCGCTATGCATAATCATCCTGGCTACAACTTTTCAGGTAGATCGATCCAGACATGCGGAGGACCATTCAGGAGTGTATCCTGATCTGGAACGTAGATATTATCGAAGACCCTCAGGCCATGAGCCGTTGCCGCTGCAACAATTATGAAAGGGAGCTTGACCTGCTCCAGGTCTTCGAAGCTATCAGCGCCAACAATCCGGACAAACTCGAGTTTAAATTGTCGGAACGTTATTTGAGATTTAGCCGCCGCTACCAGCTCCTTGACGCTCGACGCTCCTTGGGCGATCTCTTTCCTCGAATGGTCCAATGCCGTGAAGAGACACGACAGCTCATCAAGCTCGGAGCGGCAAAATCGCCTCAAGCGCGACGAGATGGGCACTCCGTTCTTGTATCTGACGGTCGGCACAAACCGTATCTCGCAATCGAGAAGGAGGTCTGCGACCGCGCGCTTCACCAGGATCGCCTGACCGATATCCTTGAGGCCGAAGTAGCTGCGAGTTGGTCGCGCATAACAGATCCAGCGGATTGCCCCGGTAACGGCTTCCTTCAAGTAGGCCTCAGGCCCATCTAAACGCAGATGATAGTCGCCTTGCGATACGAACGTTCGATAGCCAGGCGGGAACATTTCGGTGTCGTTCGAGGAAATCACGGCAGTTGCGCCCGCACGTAGGGCAAGTCCAATATCAGCGTCCAAATCGAAATCGTATCTCCCACCTGGCCTAAGCTGGATTTTATTCGGGTAGACTGTGACAATTGCGACGTCATTCTCGATTGCGGCCCTTCTAATTAATTCTGCATGCCCAAGGTGCAAGGCGCCTAAAGTGTGTACTGTGCCGATGGTCTGGCCCGTTCTCACCACTTCTCGGATGAAGGCTTTGCCCGCTGAAAGAGAGTCTAGATGCATACTTTTGTTACCGCTTTTTGAATGCCAAAGAGGGGTCTTCTGACGATCAGATCACGGAAGGCCACCCACGGTGCCGCACTGGCGCCGCACGCTAGCGACTTACGAGAGCTTCTCGTCCTGCCAAAGCACGTGACGTCCGTGCAATCTCGTCCAAGCGCCAAAGCATTCTATTTCTTGCTCTAACCTTCAGGTTGATCCCTCTCGACCACGTCTCATCAAAGATGAGAACTCAGCTAGATAGCTTGCTGGTCCGCGCGGCTGATCGCCCTTCAAGGCGGTCTGCAGCCCCGGACATCGGTCCGCAAAGAACGGTGGCTCGAATGTGCTTATCCGAGCGCCAGACAAATCGACCTTCACGAAGCTGGCCTGAAACGGCGATATTCCACTCAGGTTCGCGTTGCGTAAAGACGATTGGTTCATGCGAACGTATGCGACGCGTGTTGCCTCCAGGTTGCTGTCGCTCATTCCCGCGGCGAGATATGCCTGAACAAGATTGGATCCTTCGAGATTCGCGTGATCCAATGCCATTGATTGCGGGGGATCACCGGTAATCATAGACCTGTAGAGGTAGGCCTGGGATAAGTCCGCATGTTTAAGATCGCAGTCGCGCACAAACGCACAGCGGCCGCGAAAGCCCGTGAGTTTGGCGGCTCGCATTGTGCTCTCAGTTATCGAGATGCTTTCGCCTGATGCCCGCGACAGGTCCGCTCCATCCAGCTGGCAGGAATGAATGGATGCACCGTTCAATACAGCACCGACCAGGTTCGCGTCGGACAAGCTTACGGACAGAAGCCGCGCCTCGGTCAAGTCTGCCTGCTCAAGCTCCGCACTTGAAAGATTTGACAGGTGAACATCAGCGAATGGAGCGCTCAGGGCTCTCGCCGTAATGCGGCCGCTCACCTTTGAGAGTCTCAGATACGGAAGATGAGCACCTTCCAGGACGAGACCGTCGGCCGAGGTGGGACGCACGATCGAAAGGCAGTCCCCCTTTGACTGGAAGAACGAGCAGGCCGCCAGATGCGCCTTCGTGATCGTGACTTGGCTCACCTTGGCAAAGCGGAAGGAAGCGGAAGGAAGGAAGCATTCACTGATGGTCGAGCCCTGCAATTCCGCGCCATCAAATACAGCTTCACTCGCGTCGCACTGGTAAAAGAGGAGCCCGCTTAACATAGCGTCGTCAAAGCGTGCCCTTTTCATGCTGCAACCGTGAAACAAACTGCCGGTTGCATCTATTACACCGCGCAGGCTCGCATCATCGAAATTGCAGACCTGCGCTGCAATTGCGTGCATATAGGCAAAATCGAGCTTGGCCCCGCGGAAACTCGCCCTCTCTAGTCCCGGACAGATAAGGTTGGCCCAAGAAAGATCTGCCCGATCCAACTTTGCTCCGTAGAGCTGCGCACGGTTGAGGGTGCAGCGTCGCATCGGGAAATCTGAAAGGTCGTGACCGCTAAAGTTCTCGGAGGATAGCTGCAAACCAATCCCAGTCCTTCTGATCGCCTCCTCGGTTCGCCTGCCGACAGCGGCCACCGCCCCCAACCGATCCACAGCTCGGCTCCAGTACCGAACAAAGTCGCCATCTGATGAAGGGTTGTTTGCCGACTCTGACCAGTGCGCTGCTCCCGCATTCGCGGTGCACTCGCTGTCAGCGCCGATCGTTTGCGACATGTCGACTATTCCGTATTGCTCGATTCCGAGGGGCCTTAGCTTAGCCTTGAAGGTTCGCTATGCGATTTGTGCCGAATGGCGCAGCGAGGCGTCGATGAGACACCATCGTGTCGGCTGCGGCTGCCGGCATGCTTGAGCATGTCAGCCAAATATCAATCATGCGCCCCACTGCCGCTCGCTCCAATTGTTCAACGAGCTCGGAACGCAACGCTCGTTTGACAGTGCCGAAAAGACCAGAAAGTGCGATTTGTCTCGTCGCCCCTTATAGGCAACTCCACATCGCTCTCCATACCGAAGACGAGAGATCCAAGGTCTTGCTTTTTTTTCAAAATGGACCCACAGCGTTCGGGCGGAAACGTGATCGTTCATCTAGGGTTGAACCTCAGTGCTTACTCGTCGGCACCTCGTTTCCGATAGCAATGATTGTGCCAGCGGCATCAGTCGAAATTAAGGGCGGAATAGGCGTCATGAAATCGAAATTGACGCCGAATGTTCTGAACCTGACAAACACGGTCTCTCTGTCAGTGACCGCGCCATAATCGTAAGGCTATCGTGAAAACAAATTCCGAACTCGTTTGCAGAAGAGCAGGTACCTGGTGTCCTTGCGGACACGCAATCGATGACTTGCAATTCAACACGCGCGCATCGTCGGCCTCACAGTCATCAAGTGTTTGAACTTGGCCTAGCCCTGTACCGCGCGCCCGCCGGTCCACCTAGTGGAGCCTGTGATCCACAGACTGTTCTTGCTGAGCGATAAGCGAGCGCACAATTGCGATCGAATTGACGAGCTAAGGGCGGACGCGCCGCGATCGGACATCGACGATGTTACGTCAAGGCGTAACGCGTCGTCGCTAGCGCACGAAACTAGCCGGAAAGACTACCAGCTGCCGGGAGATCTGCTGGTAGGCTCCACATCCAGACGCTCCGATACGTCCTTCCGATCAGCACTGTTCTATGCATGCTAAGCCAATGCTTCCGTCTGGGGGACGACACCTATTCGCTCCAGATGGGACGCGCAAAGCCTTGCGCCGATGAGGTGCGCGTGTGCCATACGCACCGAGCGTCATCGCGCGCGGTCAAAGCCCGCAACGCTCGCGCGGCCACGCGTCAGCATGCGATCGCGAGCGGTCATCACATGCCTCTTCTTCTCGGGCAGCCGACCTCGTCCCGGCCTCGGCCCAGACTGGCGAAGCCGTCCCGCGTCTCATTCTGTGCCTTACCTGGGGCCGGTATGTCGAGCTGATCGGTGCGATCCCGCCAGCATTTGAGGATTAGCCACAGGCTCTCGGTGATCGGCATCCTTTTCTACGTCTGCGCCGGTCTTACGCACCTCGTGCCTTGGATAGTGGGAGAGACGGGCGAAGCCGTTGACGTCAGAGGCTATATCTGGCAGGTCCACGATATCCGAGAATCTACCGTCGCGATCCCGCTGCTGACCATGGTCTTCACCGCATTGCTGGCGGGCTGCGCCTCTTCCGCCAAGCGAATTGCAAAGGCGAGCCGATCGCGTCAATATCTGGCTATTGAGCGGATCATGTTGACGAAGGCTCGTCGGCCAAATGGATCTTGCCGTGTCAGCGCCAGCCGGCGGCGTTCCGTCAAGCGGTGCCAACGCGCGCACAGGACGATCGCACGTCGACGCAGAACGTCGCGTGAATCGTACATCCGACCGCGTTCAACCTGCCGATCCGCTGCAATATCGGCTGCCTTGCGCACAGACGGCGTGATCTACCGGCGCCGCTGCGACCCGACATGTGGGCCGGACCACTTTGAGCGATCCCGCGAAACAATATCGGGGAATCGATGATGTTCGTGCGCGCAACCGGACTGGACGATGAGCGGGCCTCACCGGCAGCTTTACTCCAGCGCGACGCCGCGCGCGACACGAACTTGCTGCCTTTGGTGACGCCTCGACCTTAAGCTTGCTGACTCCACGGTCAACGCGCTCCCCGAGATCGAAGGCTGCACGGGTTGGTTGCTGCCCTTCGCACCGGTAACCGACGACAGGGGTCCCACACAGTTTCCACGGCGAGAGGCGTTAAGCTGGTTGGATCCGATTGCCCCTGTGCCGAGAGCAAATATCTGTTCAGCGAAGCATTCCTTCAGCGAAGAAGTGCGCTTTGCTTGCTACAGCATCCGGACAGCAGCATTCTGAATAATCCTCAGCTTAGCACAGCGTTCGACCTGCAAAATCATACGCTAAACCACCAAAGAGATCTGGCGGTCCCAGCTCAGCCTGCTGACCGTAGCGCAGGTGCAACTGGCGTTGATAAGCGTCTTAGCGGGCGGGCTTTCAGCACTGGTCGGCCAAATCGACGAGAACAGGAAATTTGATCTGGTAATGTGAGAGAGTTTTAACTCTTGGTTTTGCTTGTTCAACGCCTGAAAGCTTCCACAGCGCGAGGCGGGCGTCACTTCAAACCGCGCCTTCTTCGGTCGAATTTACATTCCCATCGTCGAATACTCCCGAATGTCGTCGTTCGACCATTCAGCGCTATCCGATAATCATCCGGAGCTATCCTATGAACGCCATAAAATCCACACCGCATACCTGAAGACCTTCGAGCGAATGGAGTGGGAGCAGCTCCGGCGGCCACGCTACGGCTGAAGGAGCTCTCGCACCGATTGAAGCGGTCCCCGGATTCATCAGCGTCTCAGTTGAAACCGATGCCGTCGCGCATGTGAATCACGCTTGTGACCCAGCTACTTCATCATCGCTTCGACCTCTGCACGAAAGGCTTGGCGCGAGGGGTCTCGTGAATAGAACATGTGGCCGCCCGGAAAGGCTACAAGCTTGACGCGCGGTGCCGAGGCAAATGGCGGCAATTGATCGAGCACAATCTGTGATCCGAAATAGGGCGTGACGAGGTCAAACAGGCCGTGCCCGACCAGCAATTTCATATTCCGGTCCGTTGCCAGAATCTGGCGCAGCTCCGAAACGGAATCCGGCAAGCTCCGGCCGAAATCCCAAGCCGTCCTAACTGTTTCGTTGAGCAGCTCATAGGACCCGTCCGGTCGCCAATTTAGCTTGCGCGTAAGCAGATCGACAGTGGCGCTGGTCAGAGGCGCCAACAGCGTATCGCCCGAGGGATCGCCGGAAGGGTGGAAATCGGACTCAGGATATGGATTGAGGCCACGCACCGAGGCATCATAACTACCGATTGACTTGCCGTTCTTACGCTCGAATTCGCGGCGGAACTCGGCAAGTCCGAAGCGGCCAGCGAGCCTGCGACTCACCGCCTGGTCGATGCCCGTCAGCGCCGCGGCCTTGTCGGCCAGACGCGTGGTCGCCTCCTTGTCCGCCTGGCCTTTGATGAGATCGACCAGAAACTCGCTCCGTGCATAAGCTTCCACGTCCGCGAGATCAGCTCGCTTTACCGCACCTTCGGCTTCACGTACCGTCGCAACATAGCTTGGCAGTCTGGCGACGTATTGCAGCAGGCTCGTGCGGGCAAACTGGCCGTAGTCGAACAAGGGCGAGACCATGATCAGGCCGTTGACGCCTATACCCTGGCGCATCTGCAACTCCTGGACAACTTTTGGCCCGCGAATGCCGCCATAGCTTTCACCCGCGATATATTTCGGCGACAACAGCCGGTCATGCTTTTCGAGCCAGCGGCGGACCACCAGCGCCAGCGCGTTGACGTCGCCATCAACGGAATAGAGCCGCTTGCGCGCATCATCGCCGGTCCCCACGAACCGGCTATAGCCGGTGCCTACGGGGTCGAGAAACACCAGGTCAGTGAAATCGAGCCAAGTTTCTGCGTTTGGCCTCACCTCCGGAAATGTCGATGGCGTGACCTTGTCCGCATTGATTGGCAGCCGCCATGGGCCGGCATTGCCGAGCTGCAACCAGGCCGATGATGAGCCCGGTCCGCCGTTAAAGAAGAATGTGACGGGGCGCGTCCCGCGATCGGTGCCGTCAAGCTGATAGGAAGTATAGGCGATGTCCGCCTGCGCCTCGCCCTTATCGTCGAATAGACGGATGGAGCCGGCGGTCGCGACGAAAGAGAGCGTCCGCCCAGGGAGCTCAAGCGTGTGCCTGGTGCTGGAGTCCGGCGGCAGGCGATGCTGCTCGGCTGGCGATGGAATACTCGGCGTTTGCCCGGCGCCACCCTTCTGGCCGGCTGGCGTCGTGACCTGGGCAGGTCGCTGCGGATCGCCGGCCCGCGCGCTTCCCATCACCCCGCAGGCAACCAGGATCAGCGCAAGAGAGGTGCGGGGTAGCGAGGTCGAATGCATGGAGTTTCCCCTTTCCGGCGCGCACTTTGCTCCACGACGCCGATCTATCAAAAAGCGGCTCTAACTAGTCATGAACCACTAGCCCATGCGGGGGAGCAACAAATCTACTCGATCTAGTAGTCGTCGCCATGGCTAAATGCCCTATCAAGGTCGATCAAATCTGGCTGGATGCTCCGCCCCGCTTCAGCAGATGCCCCTGCAGGGGCTGCTTCTCCCGCCTGAAGGGGTTTCAGCGCGACCCGGACCCAGTCATTCCTGGCTTGCCACGTCGTGCGGCGATCGCCATCAGTTCGCGGGCGAGGCGCCATCCCGAAATAGACGCAAACGGGAATGGCCTCAGACTCCTTGCTGACGCCGCGACGTTGAGAGTGTGGGGCCATGAGGTTGGCGAACTGATCGTGAAGGACGGCGGTCCGATGCTTCCTGACGGTGAGCCCTTACTCCCGATAAAGCCGGTAGATCGGGTTGGTCGAGGATGGTTGCCTTCCCGCTGCAGCATGAAGATCGTCATCGAGTCGGTGCCGCCTTGTCCGCCCGGCTTCTACAATCGCCGGCCACGCACCAGGTCGACAACAAGGCACAGGTAACCGATGCGTCATATCCTGAATGCGAAAAGGACCCGTTGAATGGTGTCTGCGATCTCCTTCTTTGCTTATTGGAAAAACATGTCCTCACAGGAGACGCAGACCAAAATGTGAAAACACCCTCCCCACCGCTATGTGCGCTGTGATTGACTGTGGGGCCTGGACCCTAGCCATACGAGCATAGCCGGGACGATCTTCTGATCAATACGATCCGATGGGCATCGCCGGCCCTCAACCATGCACCGAGCGATCTGACGCAAGTTCGTGTAACCTGGCCATCCCCGACGAAAAGGCGGCCAGAAACGATCTGACCGCCGTCACTAACGGGACTATCTTGTGATGGCTTGCGATGCCCCCACGCCGCTAAGGATCAAGACCAACGCGCATTCCCGCCGTGCTTTTCGTCTACCAGATGAATGTTGCCCCATCAGGCAGTTCGCAGATGAATTCGCCCTGATTAACGAGTTCGGTAGTCCCGACAACAAGCTTGGAAGCCCGCACGGTAAGCTTGCCTTCGCGACTGAGGCTGTGACGAATGTATTCGGTCACTGCATGTCCAGAGCTATCCACCGTTTGGTGCGCATTAGCAAAGCTGATGCCGTTCTGGGCGGTCACCCTGAAGGCATTGATGACCAACCCGGCCTGCGTCGCAGGCCCGGGCTTGCCACCCTCGGCGGTAGTACAGCGGTTCATATCCAGTATGAGTTTCACGCTCTTGCCCGTCTGCAGGGCCTTAAGCACCTCGACGTATTTCGGCGAGGTCTCATCGGCCCTGGCCACCGTGCTCACGGTGGTCGCAGAAAACATGGACAACAGGATCAACAAGGCTCTGCCAGTTAAATTCATATGCTCTTCTCCCTCTACAGGAACTACAGGTCGCGTAAGCGCAGCATCACAAGACGCCGTCGTCGCAAGGCGCTTGGCGGATCACAGACATTAAGCGCCGTCGCACTTCGAACAAAGACAATCAGTCTCAATCAGACGCAAGTGGTCGTGACGGTTATTCCGACATCACAACATCGTAGGTCAGGTTTGCTGAAGTCGCCTCCTCGCGAGAGCTATTGTGCGAAATGATTCGTCGAGTAGAGCCATTGGATACAATTAACGCCTCCGGTATCTGCCGCCTGAACAACAGGTCCGGACTTAGGCTGACACGTCACGCCGCGGTAACGGGTCCGTGCAGTTCAAGGCAGCTGAGCTTAACCCCTCGAACTACACCCTTGGACGGCGCAATGCAGCGCCAACTCGCGGCCTTTGCTCCGGCTGAGCTCGCCTCAGTATTCCGCCTATCCTCATCTAGAACAAACAGCGTCATTTTCGCGCCCGTCAGCTTCTCGAAAGCTGTCTATGCAAAGAATTGGACCAACAACTACTTTGCGAGAGAAACGGATGAACATCGATCCACGGAACGCCGCAGGGACCTCGGCTGACGGTCACGATGCCGCGCGGCAGCCGCACGAGGTAGGGCAAGCGAGCTCACCGGTGCGGCTGTCGGCCGACCAAGCAGAGTTTGAAGACCAGCTACATGGCTTGCATCCGGTTCACCACGCACCGGATCCTGCTGTATCATCGACTGCCTTGAATCAGGCGGTGCCGCGAACCGATCACTATCCAGCCGCATCATTTGTCAGCGCGCGTGCCCAGCTTGCCGCAACGCTAACAGGCGCTACGCTTGAAGCGCTCAAGAACGAGATAGACTTGGCCGAACAGCAATCAGCACGATGGGCCCCAGCGGGGGACGACAGTGTCGACCGGGACCACATTTTCGACAATATAGCAGCGTCGGCATATCTCACGCTGCAGCGTTTCCAGAACCAGGACAGCGATTGCAAACCGCGCACGGAAGCCAGCACATGTGCAATATCACATGTCCGTAACACGGCGCGGGATCATTCTTCCATTGGAAATCCGCTGGAGCGATATCCCATGGACCGGGCGCGCCAGGCTGGATGGCATATGCGCGGTGAGACAGCTTCTCCATTCGTGTCGCTGGTCGACGATCCTATAAAACTAACCGTTTCGCGTGACCACTGGGCGAGAGCGATCGCCCACAATGCGAACACGCTGCACACGTACGCCGTACCGAAGTCCGCTGTCTGGACGCCCGACGACGTACTGAGCAGTGTTGGCCTTGGAATGAATGTGGAGGATCAGGACAACATCGATGCGGATGTGGATTTGATGTGCTCGCTGGGCAGAACGCCAACCCGTGAGACCGAGCGCTTGTTCCTGGGCGGCGATTTGGAGAGCTACCGAATCGCCAGCGAAGACAATCCATACAAGCGCGCGGCCGGGGACTAACGATTAGACAGCCGGCGAACGCGCCATCTCGCAGGCTACTTGATGTTGATCAGGACGACCATCTAAGCAATGGTCATCCCAGCGGTGCCGCTGATAATGGCTTCGCGAACGTTGTTCAGATCAGTCCATCCCTTCACCTGCGAAAGGGACGAAGGCGCGCCCACATCTGAAGAGGTACCCGATGCTTTGGAGGAGGACACACTCGCAGCATGTTCGCTCTTCCACGGCTCTTATCGGAGTGCGGCCGCCTCGCCAGCATAGATCCGATCGCCGCCCACACATTGGGCAGGAAGTCCGGATGACGCGAGCCACTATCTCTTCGCCAGCTCGACCTGCCACCGACCGCGCGGTCAATCAAGAGAGCTCGGGCGCAATCGCATCAAGGATCAGCTCAATAGAGTCTCGCTCAGCGGCACACCGGGTCGTTGCACAATGGCCTATTCGCTAGTTGGATGCGTTCCATCAAAACAATCGATTTTGCCAAGCTTGCCTAAAAGCTCCATACTCGATCGTGATCTATGGAGGCCGCATTCAAGAATGTCGTTTGGCAAACGGAGTCCCTTTTCAGTCCCTTGCCTGTCGAATTGGCCTGGGCGCTCGGGCGTCTGCGTCCCAGAAGTTAGCTCCCGCGCGTCACATAGAGCATCACGAGGCTCACCACCGTCTACCTGCTAAATTGGCACGTGTGAGGTCGATCCTATACTGTAAGACCTAGCGAAGACGACTCTCTTCAAACACTGCCATAGGCTTTGGCTGAAGCTAGGCCTTAATTTGACCGACGAAATGCTCATGACATTGCGAGAGGGACGAGTGTTAGGCGCAGCTCGATAGGTTGGTCTCGGACGTGTTCGTCATCACTTCAGAATGCTTGCGGGTTTAAGACCACTGCTACAATCAAAGACACTTGAATCTCACCTAGCGTCAGATTGTAGGATTTCCGACAGCCAGCGACACAAACCTCACTCGCGTGAACTCTTCCTGACAGGTAGCAAGTATTGCGAACGCCTCTAAAGCTCAACGCTCCGCCGCTCGGTCCCGTCACGCTGCTGGACTTCTCCTCTCCAGGGCCAGCGCCCGACATCGCCCATGTGCAGATCGAAGGACGAAGCACCGATCCTCTCGCAACTGAATCAAGATGCGGCGCGCGAGCAGAACGCTTGCGGTCGCTATCTTGGTCACACACAAATTCCACGGTCGAGATCCGATCATTCTGGCGCCGTGCACCACGTGAGACGAAATGGTGCTGGCGTAGCCACCCGGACCCATGCGCGAGGTCAACGCCGTGGAGCTCGATGCGGCCATCGTTCGCAGCTTTCGCTGGGCTGCCGCGGACGAGGGGACCTCGGGCCCGACGAAACCTCAGCACGGTTGATACCCTTGCGTGCGAACAATTCTCCAGCGAGAGGGTGTTCTTCGAACCGAGCGGGCATTGATCGTTCGTCGTGCATCTTGGCCTCTGAAGCCCATTGGCCAGATGCGTCCCGTGATGTGTCTTCGAATCCGGAAAGACTTGCATTGTCGTGACTTCGCGGCACGACAGGCTCAATGGCCCAGCAAGACGACCGCAGACCATGACCAATTCGGAGGGTTCCAAATGTCGGCTTCGCTCATCTGTTCAGCCACAAATCCGATCCTCTCCCGCGCGATGGTTTCGATTGCGCGCCTTGGCGCCATTCGCACCGCGGGCGTCGGCTCAGAGCATGCAAGAGCGGCTGTGATCGGTCCACAGTGGCGTCAGCGCGCTGCCGCGGCCTTCAGCCTTTTGGACATCAGATGTCTTGCTGGCATGAGGGGCATGTTGAGCGGCGCCGACGCCGTAAGCAGTCCGCACCGGTCCGTGGTCCATGCGATGGCAGTGGACCCGCAGATATTGATCACCTGTCAACATGTTCCGCCCTCTCGTTTCGGGCTGTTCAAATTCACCCCAACCCAACCGCCTCTCAGCTCCATCGATCCCCATTGTCGATCGTGTCGCGCTCCGGTCTTGGTGTGAATGGACGAGAGGCGATGAATGCGAATACTCCTGGTTGATCATCATGCGGACTTTGCGCGCGACGTGAAGGTAGCGCTCTTAAATCGAGGCTTCGCCGTCGACGTGGCACGCTCGCTGGATGAGGCGGCGGCCGCGCTCGATTGCGCGAACTACCACATGGTCCTGCTCGAATCGGCTTTGCCCGATGGAGACGGATTGGATTGGGTGAAGCAGTTGCGGCGCGAGGGACGGTCAATGCCGGCTATGATCATGAGCAGTCTCAACGATCTCAACCGGCGGATTGCGATTTTCAATGCGGGCGCAGATGATTTTCTGCCCAAGCCCGTGTCTATGGACGAACTGATTGCTCGCATGCGAGCTATTTTGCGACGGTCAACACAAATGACGGCGCCGCTGGTGACATTCGGAAATCTGCATTTCGATCCGATCGCCCGGCAAGTCTCCGTCGGTGGTCGAATCCTCAGAATTGCGCGCCGCGAAGTGTGCATTCTTGAACATCTGCTCAACCGCGCCGGCCGTACCGTGCCGCGCGCCTCGCTCGAAGATAGCTTGTATGCATTTGACGACGAGGTCTCGACCAATGCGCTGGAAGTCGGGATCTATCGCTTACGCACGCATTTGAGCCAGGCCGGTGCAACGCTCCGGATCAAGACCGCGCGCGGTGTCGGTTACACCCTTGAACTCATTGGCGCAGCATCGGCTGCCTAGCCGATCGAACTTGAAAGCAACACTCCCTTGAACGTCGTTAACAATGCCGCCGGCGCTGATGGGCCGTCGATGGTCGCCAGCGGCCCGCATACAGCCGCTTTTTCCCGCCTCTGCTACGTCCTGTGCGCAGCCGCTCTGCTGTTTCCGCTTTCTGCCACAGCTCAGACAAAGCGGGATGGCAAAGGAGAGCCGCCACGTGCGGCGCCTGGCAGCACCGCCGGCACGCTCAATCTTACCTCCTCACAGGGCAAGACAGTTCATCTGACCGAACCGGCTGCGAGCATTTTTATTGCCGACCCCGCGATTGCGGACTATCAGGCGCCGTCGAACACCACGATTTTCGTGTTTGGCAAAAAGTCCGGACGCACAAGCCTGTTTGCCCTGAACGACAAGGGTGAGGCTCTGGCTGAGCTGCGTGTTGTCGTTACCCAACCGATCGAGGATCTGCGCGCCGCGCTGAAGGCCGAGGTCGGCGACTATCCGATTCAGGTCAGCTATACCCCGCGCGGCGCGATCCTTAGTGGTACGGCGCCCAATGCCGATGTCGCCGAGGCCGCCAGGAGGGTCACTGAGCAGTTTCTTGGGGCGGGCGCCCTGGTTGTCAACAAGATCCAGGTTGCCGGCTCATTGCAGGTGAATCTCAGCGTACGGGTGGCAGAAGTCTCCCGCAGCGCCGTCAAGGATCTCAATATCAACTTCACAGCCTCCGGCCCAAACGGCGCTTTCCTTGTCACCGGCAAAGGGGGCGGGTCCGGCGCGGCGGGTGGCGGCGGCACAATCGGGATCGGGTTTAACGCCGGCAATGCCAACCTGAGCGCTGTTCTCGACGCTCTTGCGAGCGAGCACCTCGCCTCAATCCTGGCTGAGCCGAATCTGACGGCGATGTCCGGTGAAGCCGCAAGCTTCCTCGCCGGCGGGGAATTTCCGATCCCTGTCATGCAGGATAATCGACAGGTCTCGGTCCAATTCCGACAGTTCGGCGTGAGCCTGGAATTCGTCCCGACCGTGCTCAACAACAATCAGATCAATGTCCGTGTGAAGCCCGAAGTCAGCGAACTGACTAGCGAAGGCGAAGTCAAAATCAATGGCATGGCGGTCCCTGCCCTCTCGACTCGGCGGGCGAGCACCGTGGTCGAGCTCGCCAGCGGTCAGAGCTTTGCAATCGGTGGGCTCATCAGACGCAGCTTCAACACTGACATCGGCGAGTTTCCGTGGCTCGGCGATGTCCCGATCCTGGGTGCGCTTTTTCGCTCCTCATCGTTTCAAAAACGTGAAACCGAGCTGGTCATTATTGTCACGCCCTACATCGTGCGGCCCGGATCGAACCCCAATAAGATGAGTGCGCCAACCGACCGCATCGCACCGCCCTCAGACGCGGGGCGGATTTTGACGAACACCGTGGCCCGGCCGCCGCCAGACCGCGATGCACCTCGCTCCACCGCACCAGGATTGACCGGCAGCGCCGGCTTTATCATCGAATGAGGATCGTCAAATGACCTTGCGACCTTTCTGTCACTTGATCGTTATTGGGGCAACATTGGGTGGCTGCGCAAATAGTGGCTCGCTCCATCTCGGGCCGGCTGGACAAGCGATACACGTCGAGCAGAAGAAACGTGTCTTGGTCCTGCAGAGCGTTCGCGGCTCCGAGAAGATTCAGCTGCGGAGCTTTATCGCGAACGTGAGTGGTGGTCGGCGGGATGCACTCCATGTGGATGTCACCGGCTCCCCCAGGCTCATTACCCAAGTGGCGCACGAAGCCCGCGCCATGGGCGTTGCTCCTTATAACATCCGCCTGTCCGCTTCCCCCGTCGATCTACCGCCCCGTTCCGGCGTGAGGATCGAAGCGATCACCTTTGAAGCCCATCCTCCGATCTGTCCGTCGCTTTTGATCGTCGGACCCGCCGTGAACGACAATTCGTTCGACTCGACCCTTGGCTGCTCGACCAAAAACAATCTAGCAGTCATGGTCAATGATCCGCTCGATTTGCTGGACAATCGGTCTGTCATCACGAGTAATGGCGATCGCGCCGCCATTCCTCTTGCCAACTACGGCACCTCCGCCCCGCGCAACAAGAGCAACGGAGAAGACGGCGCAGGCACAGCATCGCCGGACGCGGCGGGAACGACAACACGGAATGTGCAGCCACTCCGATAGGCCGTTTTGGGCGCTGTCCGAACTCACCGTGCAACACTTTGCGCTTGATCGTGGTCGCCACGACCGTAACATGGCGCGGCTCTGTGTGTCACGATCGAGCTGCCCCTCATTGCAGGCCACGTGGCGGCAGCGATTGGTTTGTCTCTCATCGAGACGGTTGGCGGCTCGTTCACCCGCAACACTCGACCTCGTCCAGGAATTCCAGGTGGCGTGCGCGTGCTCCATAAAGCCGCCATCAATCACTCTGAGCGCTTTGACAGGGAAAGCGTATCCGGACGACGCCGCCCCTCCGAGACCATCGGCGCTGAGAACTGAGCCGAAAGAGTCTACGATGAGGCGCGTTCAGAAACGTGACTAGACGTGGCGACAGCACGCCAGGAGAATGTGCAAAAGCATACCGCAAACTTTCATATGTACGGGTGTTCGCATGACGCAGATCAGGCGATTATTCCGTCCACCTCGCTCTTTTGGCGCCGCGCCGTTATGGCTAGGGGCCACTCATTTCCAGTCTCCAGTTCTCTACGCGCTGGGCAGCTGCTTTGCGTGATCGTCGTCTCCGTCCGATCAATGGAATGCCCTGCTCTCGAGCGGGTTACGGCAGCGGCCGCCCGCTCGATATCTCGGTAAAGGGTACGTCGGTTTAAAGGAACAAGAGCATCGTTTGTCTGCACAAGCCATCGTTGCATCTCAATCGCAACGACCATGCCATCAGCAGTCAAGACGCGCTGGGCCTCTGATTTGATGGATCAGCGGCCGCCGGCAGTCTCTGAGCTGTTCTGCCGCCCAGCGTGTCGGCGCCGGTGTCAGAGAGCGAACATGGATAACCGAGTTGGTGTACGAATGGCTTCGCTTCGCGGGTTCTCGCTCCAGGCGTCCAGCGAGCAGAGATTGCGAGGTTCCATGAGGGCGCACTCTCGGCGCGAACGCTAGCCAGGAATGCGCAAGACTGCGCTCAACTCACGGTTCTGATGCGGCCGAAATTGATATCCCGTTGATTTCAAGGAGCGAGCGACGCGTCGCCGTCTCACGCCGGATCTCCGAGCAGTCAAGCCCTCCGAATGGGCCCAGTCCTCGCGATGATGACGCAGTGATCGCCGCGATCGAGAGCTGAAGGTCGAGGCGATCGAGATCATCGGTGGGCAGTACCCCACGGATTGCAGCTCAACACTTCAGTTGAAAACGCTCTTTTTGATCCGGCGCTTTCTTTGGCCGCACGAGCGATGCTGCAGCGGCTTGGAGAAGGAACTTGTCGGCCGTCATTCACCTTTCATTCTACTCTTCCACTCGGCCAAGTCAGGTTTTGGAAATTAACGTGAGTAGCGAAATAACGAGAGAGCGATGCCAGCGGACTGACCATGGACCGATTCAAGACGATCAGCCCAGCCGATAGAGAGTCCACCGCGTCAGATGCCACGGTGGAACAGCCGCAACAGCCGCATGCGGCGTTTGAGCAGCACCTGGCAGGCGCGCGAGAGGCGGGCCCCGTATATCCTCACGCTGCGCTTTATGATGTCACTGAGGAGGACGATCGACTGATCCAGTCATCGTCCCGCGCTGCTCTCGCTCGAGGACAGCCGCCGAGTGAGAGAACGGTCGAAATTTATGATCGTCGGCTTCGCAATTTGGCCGAGGCGCTGAAGCAGTCTGGCAAGTTAATCTCTGTGCTCGATGACGATGCGTTGGCCGGTTACGCCAAGAAGCTGCTGCCACTTGACAAGATCATCGCCCCAGCATTGTCAATGGTCAGTCAGTACCGCGAGCCTGACGCCGACGTTGGCCCCATCGCAACACATTATCGTCCTTCCAGGGAAGATGAGAGGCTCATCAGGAAGGCCGCCAACGCAAGTTTTGGTCGACGGATCGCCAAGAACACGGCCGAGGGCTATGCGAGCCATCTGCGGAAATTGGCGGACCCTTGTCCATGGCCGAGCTCAGTGATGATAGACTGCTCGGCCACGCGGATAGGTTGTTTCCAAAGGACAAGACGCTCATCGTCGCCTTGAACGGCCTCGGCGATTATCGTGCGACTACCCTGCAGAACAATTTAGGCGGGGAAGGAGGCAGCTCGCGTCAGGTCATTCAGCCGTCCGCGCCCTCCCCCATGCCGCCAGCCGATGGGGAGCGTCGCGGATGGGGGCGGCTCATTGCCGCCCGGGTTCGATGTTCCGCAGGTCAGGCATGCAATGGGTTTAGCGGCCCATTCTCCTATACAGAGTGTCGCCCAGGACGAGCTTTTCGATGCGGCAGATCGCGAGGGCCTCTTGCTGGCGACAACACATGCACTGGTGCCTTGGCCAACGATGAGTCCAACCAACGCCTCGCCGGTGCAAGGTATCGCTCAGGAAGAGCTCTTCGATGCCGCGGATCGCGAGAACCTCTTGCCGGCCCCGACCTTCGATGCACCGGTGCCTTGGCCAACGATGAGTCTAACCATCCCCTCCCCGGTGCAAAGTGTCGCTCAGGAAGAGCTTTTCGATGCCGCGGATCGCGAGAACCTCTTGCCGGCCCCGCCCTTTGATGCACGGGTGCCTTGGCCGACGATGAGTCCAACCATCCCCTCGCCGGTGCAAAGTGTCGCTCAGGAAGAAGTTTTCGATGCCGCGACTTGGCGGCCGAGCTCGCCGCAGCCGAATTCCGCCTCTGAAGACTACTTTGGGCGGATGATGAACCAAGGCGCTGCGGCCCAGACCGCGCTTGAGCAGACGTTCCCCGCAGCCAGTGATAGCTTTGATGCGTCTTTGGCCGTTCCCAAGGATTTCTCCTATGGCACCCAGGCCGCCCCGGAATTGATGCGCTCCAGGCTAAGCCGCTGGGGTCTGTTGCCGGATGCTGCACAGCGGGTAAAGACCTACGACATTGGCGGTGAACGCTATACGGCCGTGTTGGGACCGGGAGGGCCAATGATGTTCAGCTCATCCATCTGCGGTCTCCCGCTGTCGGCGATACGTTTGATGTTTCGTTCGCCGTGCCCAAGGATTTTTCCCATCGCACGCAGCTGGCCCCGGAAATGATGCTGTCCACCTTGGGCAAGTGGGACTTCTTGCCTGTTGCGGAACATTTAGTCATGAATTACGAGATTGGCGGCGAACACTACACCGCCATCTTGGGACCGGAAGGCCCCAACAACGTTCAACTCATTCATCACCCTCGGCCCGTTTTGCCGGGTGAAACTATGCCTGCGGCACCGAGGATTTCGTCAGATATCTACGGCGGTCTTGCGCCAGGGTTTGGTTCGCCGGCCCCTTTTGAATGGGGCGCGGACGCTCCTTCGGCGGTGGCGCCAAACCTTCCCCTGCCGTCTGCCGCAGCGGCATCAGGCCAACAGACCCTCCCGCAAGTGCCTGAACTGGGAGAGTTGTTCGGAGACGACTGGACGCACGGCCCCCAAGAGGCTTCGCCTGTCGTGATCGACATATTGCAGAGCCTAGGTCTTCTGCCGAGCCGGGATGTCCCAATGAGCGCTTTTTTATCCACGGTCAGCTCTACACGACCGAAAGCCTACCGGTAGGCCGCGTTCTTCTCTTCGATCGGCCGTAATCTGGCTGAACGAGGGGCTCGAGTGTCTCGGCGCGGAGACTTTGACTCATTGTGCTTTCGGCACTCGGCAGCTATTTGGGATGTGAGCGCGGCCCAATGGGCGCGCGCCTTCAGGGTTGTGAACATTCAATTGGTCCGTGCGCGCTCGGCGTTACGACGTTCTCCCATGCAGCGATCTCTCTGACGAAACGGTCATACCTGTCGGTGCGCCAGTCGAGACACTGTCGGGCGAGCACGCCGGTCTCGATCTCGACATGTTGAGCCAGCTGACATCCTTTGGGGTGTAATGAACTCCAAATGTCGCAGGAGGCTGCCAGCCTGGTCAACCCGGGAGCGCCTGATAGGGTGCGCCGGACGTATGGATGGAGATTGTCGAGCACGATGCGAATCCCATGCTAAGAGATAGTGCACGTCGGGAGTTCGCGCATGCACTCGGCGATGCCGGTGGCGGCCGGTGCTCGTTCAGCTCCAACTTGCGCCAGTGACGATTCACTCCGATCTCCACGAACAAATTGGCTGTGCCATTGCGCCGGTACTCGCAATCGTAGCACTCGATCTCCCCGGGCTTCACCAGCACCAGTGGGCGGCCCTCGCGGATGAGGTGGACCGGGCTTTCGTCAAAGCAGACGATCGGTTGCCGCGGATTGGGGGGCCTCCGTGTGCAATTCGAGCACATCCCCATGCACGACATATTCCCCATCGAACCGGTGGCAGAAGGGCCTCTTCCTTGATCCTCACCCTCGAACGCGCCGGGCTCATTCGCAGAACACCGCTGCCCGCAGGCACTGAAGTCCTCGTCGCGGCCAAGACGACCGATCTCGTAGGACCCAGATCAACGGTCAGAATCACCGTGACGTACTAGCAGGCTGAAAGTGATGGCAACTTTTGAGCTTCGCACGCAGCGACGGTGCAAAATGTTTGTTTGTCGAACAGCAAACATGTGAGCGTTGCCACTCGGGAGGTCATCTCTCGGTTTCGTTGCCCGGTATGCAAAGACGGAACCGTGGATTAGGGTAGGTGAAACAGACAGGCATGCGACCGGCGGTCACCCATGGCAAGAGAAGGTCCGACCGACGACACATTGCATTCATCAGTTAAGTGTCCGCAGCTCTCCTCGACAATGACGAGAGTACCTACAGCAATACGAACCTATGATAACTCGTGCCATGTCGACTGCAGCGCAATCGTAGGAATACCTGGGTAGGTCAGCTGAAACCACTGCAGCGCTTCACACCGTCCTCTGTCCGCGACATACGCCCTAGGCTGCGGAGGAAACAAGTGTGACCGGGCTCTGGTCGCGAGCTCGGCGAATCGCTTGCCTTCCCGCAGGTGATGGCTGCGGCTTCAGACGATTCAATATCTTCGAGCGAGCGCTGAACGACCTCGACCAGAAAACCAGGTGACACCTCAACGCCTCCGAGGGTTTTTGAACGCCTCCGAGGGAGTTTTGGAGTCCGCGATTCTTCAGAAAGGTGGCCTGATCGTGCAAAGAGCAACCAGCCAAAGCTAAGCCGTCCTTCAGTGCCGTCGCGAACAGGTTGCTTGTCGCTTCGATTGAGCTCTGCCATCCGGGAAACGTAAATGGATACGCGATGCGTCTGTCGTGGATTTTGCAGTACCATCGGCGGAGGCGCTCGGTCGAAGAGCCGGGTCTGGCACACATGTGCCCGCCGTTGCCGTCCTCGTATTCGCCTGCATTCGCGGGCATTTGACATCTCTAGACTTGAAAGTGATTGTAACGTACCAAGTTGTTCACTTCTCATTCCGATCATCGCCTAGAAGTACCACAATCGCCAACATGCAATAGCTACCTCATTTGGTAGCGTCAGATCAAAGGAGGAAGTAAGCGCGATACGGCGCGAGCGCATAGGACTGATAATTGCGCAGAGGTGTGCTGTCGGGTTGCTCACCCGCACCGGCCCAGAGGCTGAGTACCGCGGCGATCGTACGAGGATGGTGCCGGCTGCGCGTAGACGGTTGGAGTCGTCAAAACCGGTGAGCGCTTTGAAATTGGGGAACAACTTGTTGCGCTCGGCGCCGCCGCTGATCCGGTGATCCCGTCGGCGAGGCCGCGGCCGCGCAGCTATCGGGCGAAGCATCCTTGCGGAAGATACCAGCGTCCATCGAGCCCACGTTGCCGATCGCGGCGTTAAGACAGGATGATCTAGACCAGCCCAGCGGCATAGAGTGCTTTTGCGACCAACTCGAAATATTGCGATGGTACCGGCTTGCCGAGCTTTGCTTTGCCGAGCAGCTGACGCGCCAGGACATCGTCATCCACAATGTTGAGGCGCAGCGCGCGAGCCTCGCCAAGCAACTGTGAAGCAGCTTCGCCCTCGCCACGGCAGACCAAGACCGGAACGCCGGTCTCGCCGCGAACATAGCGCAGCCCAATCAACGTTGCCGACCCTCGCAATATCAAGGTGGCCCGACTGATGCCGAGCGGACCTTCGTTGGCCGACTCCTGCCGCAGACGGCGGTGCTCGCGCTTGACCTGCGGATTGCCTTGCTGCTCCTTGTTCTCCCGCTTGGCCTCCGTTTCCGTCATGCGCATGTCCTGTATAAACAACCAGCGCTGGATTAGAAGGTCAGCCAATCCGCCGACCAGAAAAGCGCCAGCGGCAATCCCGGTCAACAGTTTAACCTCGGTGAAGACGAAGCCAAAACAGCCCATGCCGCAGACCGGCAGGTACACGAGCGCCTTCCAGCTCGCGATCACGGTGAGAAAGAAAGTCGCACCAAGCAAGACCACTTTAGCTAACGTCTTACCAAGCTCGATGGCCGAACGTTTCGAGGCGATGCGTTTCAAGCCTTTGATGGGGTCCAGTTTCTCAAGCTTCGGTTTGAGCGGCTCCGAAGCAAACATGAAGCCGCCATTGGCCAGGACATTAGCCAGAAGAGCTGCTGTCACGGCAGCGGCGAGCAACGGGGCGACAGTTGCAATCGAAAGTTCTAGCAGGCCGCTAAGCGCTTGTGGCACCGAGCTTGTGAACGGCTGCTCCTGCAATTTATCGACCAGTCGGACCGTTTCTTGCCACTTGTCCTCGATCGCACCCGCTCGCCACCACAGGCACCCGAAACCGGCACAGGCGCTGACGCCGCTCACCAGATCGGAGCTGCGCGCGCTCTGCCCCTTCTTGCGCGCGTCGCGCAGCTTTTTGGGCGTCGGAGGAAGTTTTTTCTCCTCACTCGTACCGCTCATTTCAACAGCTTCTTCAGATACTCAAGCATGTTGCTCGAGTTCAAGGTCTCAGCTTCCGCGTATTCCAGTAGATAGACGGTGTAGCTGACCATGATGACGCCGAAAGCGACATTCTTGATCATCGGGGAGAGATCGTTCATCTTGAGCTGAGATGCGAAACGGCCGAGCATCATGACCGAGATATCGACCAGCAGCAGCAGGGCCAGCACCGGTCCGGCGACCAGCAGCGTCGTCAGCATGATTTGATCGATAAGAGCCAGACATTCCATCGCCCCTTGCGACGTCACCGCAGGCAAGAACTGAAAAACGGGCCAGACCAGATAGCTGTCATACAGACCTTTCACCATCGTCTGGAGGCCGCCGACCAGAACAAAGATCGTAACCGCGGTTATGCCGAGAAAAAGTCCCGTTCCGGACGCCTGGCTGTGCGTCGCGGGATCCTCGCCCGCAACCTGGCTTGAAATTCCCCGTTGGGTATCGATGATGTCGCCGACTGCCTGGATACTCCATAGCGGAATACTGAGCAGGACGCCGAGCACAAGGCCGACAAATACCTCCTTAAGCCCAAGCATGGTGACGCTGACCAGACGGGTGCCCGGGTCCAGTGCTGGCAGGCCGAGCTTGACCTGCGCGAGGCATGGCAGGCCGATCGCAATCGTCAGGCTTCCCCGAATCAGGCCGCTGATGCGCGGTCGGGTGAAGACAGGAAGCACTAGCATGATGCCCAGGGCGCGAGCCGCGCTCAGACCGGCTGCGGCTACGAGCTCGATCGCGCCCTGGACGACAGCTTGCGCATCGGTGGGGGACGGGCCAGCCATCCAAGCTCTGCTAATATCTTGCGGTGAGTGCAGGAAACTCGCTGAAGATGCGCTCGGCTTGTTCGATGAGTGGCGCGCTGAGCACGGGAGAAAACCCGGCGAGCACGGCTACGACGACCAGAAGCTTGACTGTCAGAGGCAAGGTTTGATCCTGGAGCTGGGTTGCCGCTTGGATGAGGCCAATGATCAATCCTGAGATGAGAGCTGCGAGCAGCGGCGGCAGAACCCAGATCATGAAAAGGACAAGCGATTGGCTTAAGTGCGTGAGGATGCTGGCTTCGTTCATCGTCAACCTCCAGGCGTCGTGTAGCTTAACACCAGCCCGTGCATGAGACGTGACCAGCCGTCGATAGTGACGAATAGAAAAAGCTTGAACGGGACGGAGATAACCGTCGGGGAGACCATCGACATGCCCATGGCCATCAAAATGGTCGTGACGATCAGATCGATGGTGATAAAGGGAAGATAGAGAAGAAAGCCGATTTCGAAGCCACGCTTGAGCTCGGAAATCAGGAACGATGGCACAAGAATCACAAAATCATCTGCCGTGGCGCTGCCGCGCATCTCCTCCGACCAGACATGTTCGGTGGACGACAGGAAGAAGCGGCGCTGCTCTTCGTTGGTGAACCTCTTAAGATGGGCACGCAACGGTTCCTGCCCCTCCTTCGCGGCTGCCATCCAGTCGTCGAAGGTTTGATAGCGAAGTTGGGGGTCGGTAAGGCGGTTGTAGGTCTGCTCAAACACCGGAGCGCTGATGAAGACGGTCAGGATCAATGCCGCTCCGTAAAGGACGATGTTCGGCGGTATCGATTGGGTCCCCAGCGCATTACGCACGAGGAAGAGAACAACCGAGACCTTGATGAAGGCGGTAGTTGTGACGACTGCAAAGGCCAGCAGGCCAAGGCCGACGGTTATCGCAAGAAGCGCAAGGACGCTGGGTTGAATCTCAGTCATTAAGCCCCAACCTGCCGCGTAACCTGACGGCCAGTTCCTCGCCGATCCGTACGATATCGCCGCGGCCGATTCGCTGGCCGTTGGCAACGATATCGACCGGGCCGTCGAGCGGCCGGCCAATTTCGAAGACGTAGCCTTCGTTAATGGTTCGCAAGGTTCCCAAGGGCATCGGCCAGCGGCCACATTCGAATATGAGTGTGATCTCAAGACTGTCGATATCGGCCTCTGAGGGGGGCTGCTGCGCGGGGCCTTGTGTCATCACATCTTCACTTTTCAGGGGGTGGGATCGCAAGCGGAATGGTCCCCGCAGCACCAGCCTGTCGCCGTCAATCTCTGCAGGGGCCCACAACCGGTCTGCAGTGAGAATGATCTGGCCTCGCGCGAGGGGAATTGCGTCCGGGAGCAGCGCGTCGCCTTGCCGTGCTTGGCGAACAACGCCGATCGTGAGACGGAGCGAACCGATATGGCCTGCAACGATGACCGGAAGTTCGGAAAGCCGCCTGGGCGTCTGTCGCGGCAATCGGTAAAGCAGCTCGCCTAGGGCGCGGAACGCCGAAGGAACCGGCCCGTCAAGAGGCGAGAATAGAAGGAGGCGAGCCTTGCTGGCGAGCTGACCATAGACGACGTCGAATTCAAGATAAGGTCTCGAACTGGGCGCTTCCTCAGTGCGAACAAGCCGCAGATTCCGTTGCATCGTTCTCTCAAGAGGAGCGAGCAAGGGCTCAAGCGCAAGTTCCAGGATCAGCGAACGCGCCGGCTCAGAGGGTAAGGTCAGGCCATCCTGTACGGTCTCGATCAGTGCTGCCGCAAGCGGATCGGGCAAGGACAGGATGACGTGTTCTCCGTCTACTTCGAAGACGCAGCCAAGCATCGATGCCGAAGCCGGCTCGGCCTGCCAGACAAGCCGGCTAACACCGACCGATAGCGGCTTCTCGCCGAGACGGCTTTGCAGAGGTGTGCGCAAAGCTGCAATCTCATTGAGCCACGAGGCCACCTCATGAGAGAGGGTCAGCGGCGGTATAAAGGGTGTGGTACCACCCGATCTGTGTATCGCAGGAGCCACTTCTACATTGCAGCACGTAGGCTCCAGCACAGAAAAAGCGGCCATCATGTCGGCTCGCTTTCCATTTGGCCGGGTCGGCCTCGCCGGAGCAGGACCTCATCATCGGCTTCGATTTCAGCCGCGGCCTCCAAATGCGTATTCGTGATACGCCGAACGTCGCGCTCGATCTCATGCCATTTCTGGCTCGCCGCCGAACGTTTGGTCCAGAGGGTACGCGCCTCAACAGCCGCCGCGTCAACCTGCTCTTCAGCAACACGAGCCTTGTCAAGGCTCCGCTGCGCCGCCGCGATCTCGTCTGTGAGCCGACCGATGATAAGATGATGGCGCCGCTCTAATTCGGAGACTGAAATCGCATCCGCCGATAACAACTCCCCATAAAGCTTCGCTTCGACCTTTGCGCGCCGTTCTTCGGCGTTTGCAAGATGCTCGCGAGCTTGTGCGACGGCTTGAACCGCAATGCGGCGCTTGGCTTCCATGTTGGACAACTCACGGAGGGCGCTCTGCTCCCGCATGTCCTTGACAAGCCGCAATTTCGACGCGTGCAGCGGATTCAGGCAGTGAGACGTGATATCCATGCGATCGTCTCCTCAAAGCTGCATGCCTCGTCCTGACCCTGGCGCAAAAATCCCCGCAGATCCTCGATCGAGGCAATCGCCCGGTCGGTTAGCGGATCAGAGCCTTGCTTATATTCGCCAACCTTGATCAAGAACTCGGCTTCAGCGTAGCGCGAGAGCAGATCACGAAAAAAGGATGCCGCTTTGCGATGCGGCACGGATACGATTGCATCCATCACGCGGCTTCGACTCGACAGCACATCGATAGCCGGAAAATGCTCACGAGAGGCCAGCGCGCGCGAGAGTATAATATGGCCATCGAGAATGCCGCGTGATTCTTCGGCTATTGGATCGCCCGTGCCGTCACCTTCGACTAGCACTGTATAGAAGGCCGTAATGGAGCCATGCTCGCCCATGCCGGCGCGCTCCAACAAGCCCGGCAACAGTGCAAACACGGACGGCGGAAAGCCGCGCCGGGTCGGCGGTTCTCCTGCGGCAAGGCCGATCTCGCGCATGGCGCGGCTAAAGCGCGTCAATGAATCCATCATCAGAACGACGCGCAGTCCCTGGTCACGGAAATATTCGGCGAGTGCCGTCGCCATATAGGCGCAGCGAGCCCGCTCCATCGCCGAACGGTCGGAAGTCTCAACCACGACCACGGAACGGCGGAGGGCCTCGCCAAGATGACGTTCGATGAACTCACGCACCTCTCGTCCACGTTCGCCGATCAGCGCAACGACTGTTACGTCGGCCGACGCCCCTTTTACGATCTGCGACATCAGCGTCGACTTGCCGCAACCGGCATCACCATAGATTCCGATGCGCTGACCTTCTCCACACGTCAGAAGGCCGTCGAGGACACGAACGCCGAGCGGAAAGGGATGCTCAATGCCGCGCCGCTTCATTGGATTGGGTGCCTTGCCGCGCAACGGGCGGGCTTCGCCAGCCTTTATGGGACCTTTGCCATCGAGCGGACGCCCAAAGCTGTCGACCACTCGACCGAGCAAATCTGGGCCGACTGCCACTTCCTGCATTCGTCCGGTTGTGACCACCTCCGCACGGTTAGACAGCCCGACCATGTCACCGATCGGCGTGAGTAACACCCCATCAGGTAACAAACCGATCACCTCGGCTTCGAGCGACCAACCAGTGCGGGGATCCTGCAACAGGCATAGTTCTCCGACGCGGGCCTCCGGCAAGACAGCATGCAGGAGCGTGCCGATTGCCCGCGTGATTCGACCGCGCACAGCGCGCGTATCGATATGCTTCGCAGAAGATCTCAAGGATGAGAGCGCGGCCTGGATAGTTCCTTCTCTGGCCGCGGTTTCATGGTTCTCGTGTTGCATGGTCACGATTTACCTGCCTGCGAAGACAAACCAAGCCCGAGCCGTAGGGCGCGGAGCTGCGCGCCAAGTCCAAGATCGACATTGCCAAACTCGCTCCACAAAACGCACTGGTCCGTTGTCAGCGCCGGATCCGGCTCAATCTTGACTTTCGGCCGCCCTTCCAGTCCGTCATAGCCCCTGAACTCACCCGCCAGCAGATCGGCCTTTAGGGGGGATACGTGAAGGCAAACTTCCGTGTTCCTGTATTTTTGCTCAATGGCGTGACGAACGCCCCGCACTAGCATCTCGCCCGGATCAAAGGCGCCAAGCAAATCGCGCACGATCTCAAACACCAACTGCGGTAATTCCCGCTCCAGAACAGCCCTTTGCTGCGCCAGTTCACAAGCAGCCTGCGCTATCAGTCGAGCCATTTCTTCTGCGCCAGCCTTTGCGCCCTCGGCGCGGCCCCGCGCTCGTTCCCGTTCATAAGCCTGGCGTGCCCAACCGCGAACCCGCTGCAGATGCCGTTCGGCAGCAGCCCGTGCCTTTACGGCGTCGTGCCAGATCTTGAGCTCGGCCGCCGAGATCAACGGCCCGAGGGGCCGAATCTGTGGAGCCACCGGGAATTCTGGACCATCGGCTGTCATGCCCTGGCGGCCTCCCTCGCCAAATGGGCTGTCACCAGGGAAAGCAGCGGGCCGGCCGCGCTACGGTGTTCAGCAGCCGGATTCTCCGCTGTGGTCCCAATCGGCAGGCGCAGAAGCACGCGGATACGGTCAATTGATGAAGCCTTTTCGAGCCAGGCGCCGAGACAAGCATGCCCGTCGCATTCGATCCGTCGCGACAACTGCTCAGGATCGACAATGGGCGTGGTTGCGACCGCATAGGAGAGATGTCGGACCCCGAAAGCATGCGCTTCGGCACCGATCCTTTCGATTAATATCGACAGATCGTACCGGGATACGAGCTTGAGGACGGAGCGCGCATGCCAGATGCTGCCCGCGAGCAGCGCTGCCCGATGCGGATCGTGCCCGAGCAGAGGGTCCTCGATCCAACCCGCGCCACTCAGGTCCACTTCGCTGCCAAGCAACAGCTCGGCCAGTCTTGGCTGCAGCCTGGCACTCCGCTGTAGCCGGGCCAATGTGGGAGGCGACAGCAGCGGATCAAGGCGCGCAGCAAAACGGCTCGGATGGATTGAGGCAACGAGCTCGCGCTGCCGATCGGTAGCCGACGTGAACGAACGATTGGGTTCGGTTGATGATATCGATGTCGACATGAGCGTCCTGACTATGTCGCATCAGGAATCATCTTTTTGCCGGTAGCCGGCACAGCAGGGGCAGCGGGCGCACTCGAACGTGTACCGAACAGGGTCCATTTTCGCACTGATTGTCCGGACTGACGAAAACGCGCGCCCAGCAACAGGTAAGATACGATACCGAATGCCGCGCCCGCGCCTCCCACACCGAGTGCAAGCAACGGTACTGAGCCAGATTTGGCTGTTTGAGCCGGAGCGGCCGTCGGCGCACCCAATTGCTCGAGCGGTGCCCGCTCAACCGGCACGAAGACGACCGTGACCTTGTCGTAAGACAAACCTTCAATGCTGTTTGCGACAAGCATCTTAATCTGCGGTAGCAGCGCCGATAGTTTCGCGCTGGAGCCATGTCGGATGAAAACCGACGCGGACGACGGGGTGGCATCCTGGCGCAGCAAATCGTTCTTCGGAAGAACGACATGGACACGAGCTGAAAGGACGCCGTCTATATCGCTGATCGTGCGCGACAATTCTTCGCTTAGAGCATAAACGTAACGGGCCCGCTCCTCGATCGGCGAGGCAACGAGGCCGGATCCTTTGAAAATTTCGCCAAGATTCTTGAAGGATTGGCGCGGCAGCCCCTCGATATTCAGCAGGTCGATCGAATAGGCGAGCTGCTTTTCCTCGACCTGGATTGTACTGGTTCCGTCCTTGGCGACAACACGAACGGCATCAACACCCTTTCCAAGGAGGAGCGCAAGCATCTCATTAGCCTCGCGCTCCTGAATTTTAGTGTAGAGATCAGTCTTGCAGCCCATCAGCACAAGGAGAAGAGGCAGAGCAAAACACGCCCGAAGGTGCCGCCACGATTGACGGCCGCCGCCGCTACCAGTCTGCATCACGCCACCCATCAGCCTCACTCAGCCTGCCGACAGCAGCTTGTTGAGCGACGAGCTGACGGCACTGGTACCCTTGGAGACGAGTGAAACCTGAATGACGTCTCTATAGACGTCCCGCAGATTGACCATCATCGAATCGAAATCCGCTCCAACGGGCTTAACCGTCGCATGTGCGCCGACGTTGTCCGACTGCAAGACCGGCTGGGCCGCCGGTCCAGGCTGCAGACTGGTCACAGCACTCGGCACGCCTCCGACAGCCGGAGGAACGGCATGGCTATGGTATATACTGGAGAGGGCGTGAAGCACGCGGTCGCCCGGCGGGCTTGCCAACGCGTTCGCGCGCTGGACCTCCATTACCGGCGGAGCAACCGCCGGCCTGTCCGCGACCTGAGAGGCAGCTCCGTGAGTAGAAGCTGCTTGCGCCAGAGCCTGCTCAAAGTGCACCTGCTCACCAGTAGCTGCCGGCGAGCAGGCATTGCCAATACAGTCGACTGAATTGGGAGAGATCGGCATTGGGCCTAACATCATGGAAGGAGTCATTGTTCTCGTGTGATGAGACCAGGCATTCTGACCGATAAGCGGATCAAGGTCATAGATTGGGGAGCTGACGAAAACCTGACGAAGATCCCGCTGATTGCGTCATCTAAAGATCACGTTTGGCTTCCAAGTTGGAATGAAACCCCAGTCTTACTCTGCGTGGAGGCCGTCCGAGAATGCTCGTGCGATCTAAGATGGTGCAAATTTTAAAGAGAGCTCTCTATGTGGCGGGGATCGTGTATCTCGGAATGATGCGGGCGTTTGGCGCATCCCTTTCGCTACCCTCGACCTCTTATAGCTACACCGTGCTCGATCAGGACCTTTCTGCGGCCCTTCAGGAGTTCGGCAACAACCTCAACATCAGGGTCAATGTTAGTGCCGAAGTAAGGGGCAGGATCCGCGGACGAATGCCGGACCTTCCGCCGCGAGAGTTCCTCGATCGTTTGACCGCGCTCTACAATCTTCAATGGTACTACGACGGGCTCGTCCTTTACGTCTCTGCTGCCCACGAGGCGCAAAGCCGGCTCATTGTGTTGAACCCGCTCAGTTTCGATGCGTTCAAGACTGCGCTCGATGCGCTCAACATCTCCGACGAGCGCTATATCGTGAAACCGGCTCCGGGAGAGGGCCTCGTCCTGGCTTCTGGCCCACCGCGCTTTGTTGCATTGGTGGACCAGACCCTCAAGGGCCTTGTGGCGGAGGCGCAGGCCCGGCGGGATCACGTCGCGGCCGAAAGGCCACAACGCGACTCGGTTTTGATGTTGTTTCGCGGCTCCTCAAGCACGGTCATTCGAGACGGACGACCCGAGGGTCATTATTCATCCGACACACCGTACCAGGACGGCGACGTGCGCGAAGCCGGTCGAGGCCGGAAATGAGGCTTGATGATGTGTCTCCGCCGATTCGGGCGAACCCGCATTGGCTTCAATCCATCTGATCGTCAGCTTCTCGAAAGCTAAGGTGCCCAGAATGAGGGTGATGTCTAGACGGTCAGCTCATGGAGAGAGCCGCGGATGTATGGCATCAGGCACGGGATGCTCGATCGAGTGGTGGTTAGCGCCATCTTTGAAGGTAGTGCGACGACTTAGAGATCCAATGCGAGCCTCCGAACACGTGCTTCGGAGCTGGCACGGTGCCTTTGCATAGCTCGAAGTGCTCCATCACTTGAAAGGAGAATGAGGTGGATTTCAATGCAGTCGGCTCGGCCACTTCGAGCCCAGAGCCCGACTCACCGCGAACGACGACGGACACCACCGGCTTTGAGCGGCAGCTTAGCAACACACAGGCTAGTGCTCCGCCAGAGGGAGCCCCTCCTCCAGTGCTGCAGGGCGAGGCTTATTCGCCATATCTGGACGCGGGCCATCCCTATTCTTCATATTTGGATGCTGGGCACCCCTCTTCGCCATACCTGGATGCAGCGCACCACTATTTACCAGACTTGGGTTGGCAGGATGATCTGTATACGTCCCCTGCGGCCGATGCCGAGCCAGAGCCGGAGAACCTCCCGCAACATCTCTCGCGGCAAACCATCGCTCAGGCCATCGAGGAACATCCTGGTTTCGATCAAGATCTGATATGGCAGAATGTGGATGTCGGCCCGTCCCATTCCGAGCAACCGCACGTCGCGGCACCGGCGGCGGAGCCATCGCACGCCGCACCATGGTGCGTCGCCCCTTTGCGGGCTGAGCTCTGGCACGCCGGCCCCTCTCACGCCCCACAATCGCAAGCGGGACCACCTCAAGCTGTGCCTTCCGAAGCTGCACCGCCAGAACTTTCCGGGTTCCGTATGTTGAACGGACATCTCGCCAAGGATTGCTGGCTGTTCGCTGGTCAAACAGCCACAGACGCTCAAATGGACATGCTGGAGCGCAGCGGAGTGAAGCCGAGCAAGCACCACCCAACGCAGGTTTTCACAATGCTGGGGGTGCCTCACACAGCCGAATGGAGAGAAGAGGGCTTCATTCGTCTCACACCTTCGCTAGACCCAACCCTTTGGCCCGAAGATGCGGAGGAAGACCGACCTGCGGACCCGGAAGATCCTCCCATCCACTAGCGGCTGTAGCCGAGCCACGGCAGGTCATCTTCGAGGGCCGACAGGGCGAGATGGCACGAGCACCTATTGAGGGCGATCGGGCGCGCGGCTCTTGCGCGGAAACGCTCCTCTTTGATGGGCATTTCATAATTGTAAGCCGATAAAGCGCAAAGTACGACATTGATCCAAATGGACGCGCTGGAAACACGACGCGCTTGCGGTGATGACAACAAATCGGTCTAGCGCGCCCTCCGGCGGTCTCGCTGGGATTTTAGAAGACCGTGAGACGTTCATGTCCTCGACGACGAAGCTGAGAGCGCGTTCTGAGATAGGAGTGAGCTATCATACCTTCGGTAGGGTAGATGGTTGGCTTTGCTCCGCAAGCATCAGCGCACTTCTGCTAAAGTGTATGAGCTTTACCAGGATCGCGCCTCAGCAAAGCGCTGTTGCGGTCGTCCCACATACGGCCAAAAGCCGCCCACACCCCCTCTTCGCCATCCCAGCTGCCGCGGCTTGCCGCCTTAGAGTACTCCGTAGCGCGCTGTTCGAAGAAATTGGCGTGCTCGACCCCATTCAGGATCTCGACCAGCCATGGCAAGGGATGCGGCCTGAGCTGGATAAAACCGCTCTCTCTGGCCTCGAAAAAGCCGAAGGCCGGGGTAATTCCGAGCTGGGTCAGTCGCCAATCCGCGACATAGCGGACATAAGCGTGGATCTGCTCAGCTTTCATGCCCTCGATTTCGCCGAGGCCAAAGGCCACATCAACGAAGTTCTCCTCCAGCTTCACCATGGTCTTGGCGACGTCGATGATGTCGTTACGGACGGAGCGCGTCACCGCGCCGGTTTCGCGGTGCCATTCATGAAATAGCTTGATAATTCCCTGGCAGTGGAGACTCTCATCGCGCACTGACCAGCTTACGATCTGTCCCATGCCATTCATCTTGTTGTAGCGCGGAAAATTGAGCAGCATGGCGAAGCTTGCGAACAAGGCCATGCCTTCTGTGAAGGCACCGAACATCGCAAGGGTACGAGCGACGTCGGCCACGGTCTGGACTCCGAACTCGTGCATGTAGTCCGCTTTGGCGCGCATCTGCGCATAGTCGCGGAATGCCTCGAACTCGGTCTTGGGCATGCCGAGCGTCTTGAGCAGCAGCGCATAAGCGTCAATGTGGACGGTCTCCATGTTTGTGAACGCCGCCATCATCATCTGTACGGTGAGCGGTTGAAAGATCGGGATGTAGCGCTTGAGATAATTGTCGCCGACCTCGATGTCCGACTGGGTGAAGAAACGGAATATTTGGGTGAGCAGCGCACGCTCGTTGGCGGTGACACGGTCCGACGCCCAGTCCTTGAGGTCGGCGCCGAGCGGAACCTCCTCGCCCATCCAATGGGTCTGCTGCTGCCGCTTCCAGAAGTCGTAAGCCCAGGCGTAGCGATCGACGTCATAGGTGCCTGTCGATTCGAGGAGGCCGACCCGGCCCTTGCCGATCAGCGAGCGTGGATCGACTGACGACAGATCGATCACTGACATGCAAGGCACTCCTCATAGTCGGTGTGCTGCAGCTGTGCCGAATTGTCGCCGGCGCTGACGTTGCCGGCGAACGCTGCGCGCGAGATCGATTTGGAGCGGCAGTAGTAGAGACTTTTCAATCCGCGCTCCCATGCCGTCCAGTGCAGCATGTGGAGGTCCCACTTATCCACATCGGCCGCCAGATAGAGGTTAATCGACTGGCTCTGGCAGATGAACGGGGCCCGATCGGCGGCAAGCTCGACGATCCAGCGCTGATCGATCTCGAAAGCGGTACGAAAGATCGCCTTCTCTTGCTCCGACAAGATGTCGAGATGGGCGACCGATCCCTCGTGCGCTATGATCGACTGCCAGATCGCCGAGGTGTCGGCGCTCTTGGCCGTGAGCACCTTGGTTAGATGGGGATTACGCACCGAGATGGCGCCCGACAATGTCTTATGAGTGTAGATGTTCGCCGGGATCGGCTCGACGCAGGCGCTGGTGCCGCCGCAGATGATGCTGATCGAGGCGGTCGGCGCGATTGCCATCTTATGGCTGAAGCGCGCCATCACGCCGCGTTCCAAGGCATCCGGGCAAGAGCCGCGCTCGCGCGCGAGCGCCACAGATGCTGCGTCGGCATCGCGACGGATTTTTCGGAACATGTTCAGATTGAACGATTTCGCCAGGACACTCTCCATTGGGATGCCCTTGGCCTGAAGGAACGAATGGAACCCCATGACGCCGAGGCCAACCGAGCGCTCACGCAGGGCGGCATAGCGGGCACGCTTCATGCCATCCGGCGCCACCGTGATGAAGTGAGTGAGCACATTGTCCAGGAAGCGCATGATGTCCTCGATGAAGCCTGCCTCCTCATTCCACTGGTCCCACGCCTCGAGATTGACTGATGAGAGGCAGCACACGGCGGTGCGCTCCTTGCCGCGGTGATCGAGGCCGGTCGGGAGGGCAATCTCGCTGCACAAGTTCGATGTAGAGACTCTAAGGCCGAGCTCGCGCTGATGCTTGGGAAGCGCGCGGTTCACCGTGTCGATGAACAAGAGATACGGTTCGCCGGTCTGCAGCCGGTTCTCAAGAATGCGTTGCCACAGCTGGCGGGCGTCAATCTCGCGAACGATTTCGTTGGTCTTTGGACTGCGAAGCGCGAAGGCGGTTCCGGCGCGCACGGCATGCATGAACTCGTCGGTAACGTTGATGCCGTGATGCAGATTGAGGCTCTTGCGGTTGAAGTCGCCGGACGCTTTCCGGATCTCGAGGAACTCCTCTATCTCCGGATGGTGGATATCAAGATAGGCGGCCGCGGAGCCGCGCCGTAGGGAACCTTGGCTGATCGCCAGCGTCAGGCCGTCCATGACGTGGATAAACGGGATGATGCCTGAGGTCACACCGCCCTTCACCTTCTCGCCTATTGAGCGCACATTCCCCCAGTAAGTCCCGATACCGCCGCCGTTGGAGGCGAGCCAGACGTTCTCGTTCCATGTGCCGACGATGCCTTCGAGCGAGTCCGAGACCGAGTTAAGGAAGCACGAGATAGGAAGCCCCCGCGTGGTGCCGCCATTGGAAAGCACCGGCGTGGCCGGCATGAACCACAGCCGGGACATTGCATCATAAAGACGTTGGGCGTGCGCAACATCGTCCGCGAAGGCGCACGACACCCGCGCAAACATGTCCTGGAAACCTTCGCCGGCGAGCAGATAACGGTCATTCAGCGTCAGCTTGCCGAAGGACGTCAGCAGGTAGTCGCGCGACCGATCAAGCGTGAGCTCGGACGGCTTTGGAGACGGTGCGAGAGGCCGCGGCAACGGAGACAGCGACGGAGGCGGAGCAACAGACAGCTGAGGCGCGGCAGACTTTGCCTGCGCTCGCCGCCGGCTCACGCTGGACAGTGCAATGAGATGACCCTGCTGATCGAAATCGTAAGACGGCGACATCGGCAACCCCGCGATGTTTGGAGCTGGGGCCCGCGGACGACTTGCGAGGAGACCAGGCAAATGTCCCGACTGCAAGCGACCCAACGGGGCACCCCGCCCGAGGACGTTTCTTCTGTCGCGGCAGGTCTCCTGGCTCGCGGGTCGCTGCGGCTGCCGGCCTTCCCGGCGCCGTTGTCGCGCCAGTGACCATGATGACAGCCGCTCGCCGCTCACAGTTGCGGGGGCAGCCCCGGAGTAGCCGTTCGGCGCACCGGGTTCCCTCTTAGCTTCGGTCCACAAAATAAAGGACAGAAGACCGTGACAGACCCACATCTAGGCGGCACCCGCCGAGATTCGTCAAGCCTTCTGTTGCGGGAAATCAAGCTCCATCAGGCAAAAGGACACCGTCGAGCTAACGAATGGAGCGGCCGAGAACTAGAACACCAGCACGTTTCGCTCGTGCCATAGCCCCAGCTCAAAGTGATCGGTCCCGCGTTGCTATATTCCTAGTTTTGTACTTTGTCTTGCGCATGGTCGAGTCCAAAGATCGGCCGATCATTGATTGAGGTATGAACACTAGCGGCAATGGGGAAAGGACTTTTGCACCCACGAGCGCCTCTCGCTCGCCGCGATAGATAAATGGCATCTGGACGAAGTCCTTATCCTACAAAATATCATCGGCTGCGGCCGCTCTGTTGGCCAGAATGGCTTCGTTCTCGACCTGTTGATCCCAGCCCAGATCGAGGCTGGGCGCACCGCAGCGGCTTCTGACCTGTCACGGCTCTAGCGCGACCTGCAAGCCATCGGCGCCTTCAAGATGAAGCTAACGGGGGGCCTATCGTCCGCCCCTGCCGCTGGCGAAGGTGACAATGTTTCCAGAGGAGTGGCGCGCGCATCGGCCTCAGGCGAGACAAAATCAGATCCGCGTGAAACAGCCCTTCTGATTCAAGGCCGGTCGCATCAAGACCAAGAGCCGCCAAGCTGGCCAGACAGCTTTCAAACTCCTCCGCATCGGAAAGCGGCGCTGGATAAATGTCGCGACGTTCCGTCACAAGGCCACGGTTCGGGAAACGTCGAGGCCAAAGACCTAAATGGAAACATTCGAAGCACAAAGGAGATGATCCATGGACATCTCTCTGTCGCATCGAGATTTTTTCTGAAGTCTTCTCCGTAGTATGGTCGATGCAACTCGTCGACATGATAATAGCCGCGAAGCTGGGCATGCGCGCGCTGTCTGTCGATAGTGCGTCCTTTTCACGACAATGCCGTCGCCTAGGAGGCCAACGTTTGCTGCATAGCTAATCGCCGGCGCCGACAACTCTAAGCCGATAAACCGCGCCAAGCCGACATTAGGCCAAGCCGCATAACAATTGCGATCGGGGCGCACCAGTGTCTCAGAACTGATAGCCCTCATTTCGCGCCGAACGTAGATGACGCAGGCCCCCGAGAAGGTCAGTGGAGAGCGATGCACTGCTGCGTTGATGTCGTATGAACATCGGGCTTGAGAGGGTGCGGAAGCTTTCGTTGCCAGAATTTGTCGAACGAGCGGCTCACCACGGATCGTATAATCCAAGTCGCCCAGGACGAGAAGTATGGCCATGGATCATCCAAAGCATAAATGTCATCGAAGATCGGGCCGATTGATCCACGAAAACTCTGTTCGCACCCAAATGTCTCCCATCCTATTTTGTAACCCGGTCGATGGCTGCTACTTCCAAGTACTGACGACCTATCGCAGAAATTTGGCGAGGTGCGCCCCCATCGCGCCTTTTCTGGCTCGCATCGTAAGACAGAGGGCGAGCCGTCTTATTACAGGGCACGAGCAGATAAAGTGGCTCCAAAAGTTGGTCATCATCAGAGTCTTGGCACTTTGTGTGAGGTAGAAAGCCTATTGAACTCCGAACTGCAGCGATTGCGATCATTACGAACTGAGCGCGCAGGCTTTCGTAGCCCCATGATCGTGATGCGCTTGCGTACGCGCGGGGAGACTCGTGCTTGGAGGATTAGAAAGGATCAAGACTCTCTGCCGCGCCGCTCCACGCAATCTAAGTCCTTGACATTCAGGACCGCGAAGAAAACCGCAAGCTCAAGGTCTGTTTTGCGTCACATCTCCTGCATCTGCCATGACAGTTGGCTTCGGAGATTTGTCCATCGATCGCTTGCTGCACCGCGGCGATCGTGGTGACTTTTATGATGCAACATAATCTCGCCGAGCCGGAACTTCTTATTTTCTCACCAAAGGCTTGCGCACACAACCGGTCTGTTCGCTGGCAGATGCCAGTCGATCCACTTTCCGTGTCGCGAGCACAGCCCTTTGCACATCGAAAGTCCACGAAGCAAGTCGCCATGAGTGACGTAGAAATCATCGCGCACGAGACGCGATCTTCGTCAGCTTCTCGCAAGCTGCCCCTGCTATCAGAAAGCAGGTCATCTCGCGGCGACGCCGCTATCTGGGTATTACGACATGGACGCAGGCGCAGCCGATATCGCAGCAACAAGGCCAGAGCCTGGCGCAGACCCCGACACGGGAGCGACCAACGGCGACCGTTCGCCTGCAGCGTTGTTGCAGCGAGCTTTCGAGAAGGCTCTCGTTTCCGTCGCCACGCAAGTTATAAGCGACTCCCAGTCGGATATGGATGATGCCTTGAACGAGCTGGATGACGGGTGAGGCGGGATGGGGATGCATCGGGCGCGGCGTTCAAAAACGAGCCCGATTGAACGAAGCAGGCGGGACTTAGTACCTGCAGCGAGCCAGACGTGCCTTCAGCGATGCGCCAAATGGCTGGGTCAGCGGGTCTACAAATCGGTGTGCGCCCGGATCACTCGGCCAACGCTGCTGCGCTGCGGCAGGCCTGCACAGCAAGGCCGAACGCCAACGCAAGCTCCTCGCTATCCCGCCCCAACGATGACGATAGGAGCGCGCTCGCGCAGCGCTATCCAACGGCTAATCAACGATAGTACGTTGAGCCGTGCATCATTCCCCTTATTCGAGGAATCGATTGCGCTCGCCAGGCCGTCCCTGGCCCGATCCGCGGCTGACCGCGAGCCTGTCCGCTAGAATGGGCCTTTTCGCAGCATTGAGAGATGTCGCTAGTACTTAGTCCTGAGGGCGGCCCGCTTGTTGGTGCGGTTGGGGCAAAGCTCTGACTGACGCGATCGTCAGACGAGAGCGGCGATTCTGGATCCATAAGCCGCAGCTCCTGCTATGCTCATCGTCGCTCGCCGAACATGAAAAGCGGGCGCTAGCGCCCGCTTCCACGTTTTGTCCAAAAGATGGATGCGGCCTCACGCAATCCGCTGCAACATCATTTCCCGCATCAGAGTCTTGAAATCCGGCGGCGCGTCCGGGTTCTCGTTGTGGTCGATGACCGACTGCGTCACCCTGCGTCCGGAGTTGTCAACCCATCCCTGATTTTGCTCATGGATCGTCTGAGCTCCATCAGACGTCAGCTGATCAAGGGTTCGGCCGGCATTGGATTGCGTCACCTTCAGATTGTTCTTTCCATCCTTGTCATCCCCGAGCCCCTCGACGACAATCGCATTGTCGCCGTTGGTGATGGTCAGCTTTGAGGAAATGGTTTTGCCTTTGCCAAAATCGACCGTGTCCACCGTAATCTTTGTGCCATCGTCGAGCTCGAAGGTCATGCCTTTCTTAAAGTCGAAGTCGTCCTTGCCGTCGCCATTCGCATCGACGTGAGGATCGCCGTGGATCTTCGTGACATGGCCGGTCTGATTGTTGCGAACGGTCCAGGTGCCGTCCTTCTCATCAGCCGTGATGGTGTACTTATCACCAAGGTTAATCGTCGCCTTGCCGTCCTTCACCTCATGCGACCAAACTGGCGCCGGCTGAGGCGACTGCGCGGGAGCCTGAGCGACCGCAACCGGCACCATCGCAAGAGGCGGCGGCGGAGGCGGAACGAAGAAGACGGGGCTTGCAGAGCCTGACGGCGGACGCGCATACTGATAGTTGCCTGGGCCGCGTCCCTGTTCACCCGCATCGATACTCGCCTGATTTACCGCGCGTCCGGCGCCATCGGCCCACCCTTGGCCGCTCTCGTGAATGGTCTGAACACCATCGGCTGTCAACTCATCAAGGGTCATGCCAGCGTTGGACTGCGTCACCCTCAGGTTGTTTTTGCCATCGTTATCGTCGCCGAGGCCCTCGACAACCATCGCGTTGTGGCCATTCGTAATGGTAAGCTTTGAGGAGATGGCCTCACCATTTCCGTAGTCGACGTTGTTGACAGTAATTTTCGTGCCATCGTCGAGCTGGAACGTCATATCTTTCTTGAAATCGAAATCGTCCTTGCCGTCACCGTCGGCATCGACGTGGGGGTCGCCATGGACCTTCGTGACATGGCCGGTCTGGTTGTTGCGAACTGTCCAGGTGCCATCCTTCTCGTCGACCGTAATCGTATACTTGTCGCCGAGCTTGATCGTGGCCTTGCCATCCTTCACCTCATGCGTCCACACCGGATCCACAGGAGGCTCAGAGCCCTGATTCGGCTGGCCCACCAGCATGGCGGGAGGAGGCGGCGCCATCATGTACGCCTGCGTAGTAACAACTGCTGGAGCCACGACGACGGGAACGGCGCTTGTAACGACCGAACCGACCAGGGCTGGCGAGGCTGCCGGTAGGTACTGATAGCTCACCGGGGCATACTGCCCCAACAAGGCGTTGAAAGCAGGAGCGACAACCGCGCCTTCCGGCACCACTCCGTTCACCGTCGAATCGAGCGCGCCGACCACGGGAAGACCGGCCACGGGAAGATACGCCATTTAGTTCACTCCTGCTGGATAGAAGAAAGCTGTAAAACTGCAAGCGTTACGCGCTAGTCCACCGAAGCGCCATTCAGACCTGCATGAGAATGCACCATTAGCCCACCCAAGCGCATAGATGCCTCTCGTTGCCAGCACCTGCAGCCCTGACGAGACTCCTCATCCAACTCCGCGGTTATGGCACGAGCATATCGCACGCGCATTCAACGTCAGAAACGCTATCCGCAATACCTGTCGAAAAGCTGACGACAACCGACGTCGCACTTGCTGCGATGACATTGATCGTATCGCGCAGCGAACCATACGCTCCAGATGCGATCTGTAGGCCCGACGAGCGACTACACGGTCAGCTTTCACTACATCAGGGGTTCGCCAAACTTGCTCTCCTTCGACATCCGCGAACTGCCAAAGCTGGGACTGAATGGCTCAAGCAGCCTCTACCACTCCACTCTAATCAGCCGGTCGCGTCGCTGCACGCAACCGAAACGCCGCCGCTGGTTCCGAACGAAGAATTCTACATGAGGCGCAGAAGCCCGCATGCCATCTTTTCCAACGCGCCGACTATATGCGCTAGCTTGGCAACTCATAAGTCAAGCAGGCGCTGGCCTACGGCAACAGTCGCCTCGACCGTGTAGCTCGTCAGCTTCTGGAAAGGTAGCGCCCCTAGCATGAGCACGCTGAACTCTAGGCGAGGAGTCGTCTATTGAGACGTAACAAGACGAGCATAGGAGAAACCGATGATCGGAGAAATGATCGGAAGCGCCGCCGGCGGATGGCTCGGCGGCCCCGCCGGAGCGGCGATTGGTTCCGCAGTGGGCGGGACCGTCGACAAGGTCTTTGATAAAGTCGTCCATAACGTGGAGGCTGAGAAGAGTGGCCCTGATAAGGCCGCCGAGACCAAAGACGCCGACGAAAAAAGCAGCGTGCAGACCAAGCCAGACACTCTCGGCAAGAACCCAGAGCTGAACCTTAGCCTCAGCACGCTCGGGGGCGAGCCCATGTTTCTTTCCATTCCTGCCATCGTTTCGCCCGCGCGCGCGACGTAACAGGGCACAAAGTAGCAAACTACGACGAAGAAAGGTGAATCGACATGGCAGTTGATAACGTTGGCGGTAACGGTGGCGCGGCAGGCGCCCAGCAGACCGGGGATGCTGGCTTCCAGAATCAGATGGCTGAGTTCGAGCGTGTTAGCCAGAAGGTTCAGGCCCAGGCCGTCGCGATGCGCAGAATCACGACCGAGCTCTCGTCCGAGAAGAAGGTCGCCGACGAGCGCGTCCAGTAAATCTGCAGGGCGAGTGGCTCACCGCGTCGCTTATCATGGCCGCGCTGTGAATGACGAATTCTGAATGAGCCGTACGGCACTGCCGTACGGCTTCTCTCGTTATTCAGGAGACTGTCCGTGAACCAATCGATTTCCCTGGACTTTGAGGTGCTGTCGGGCCTCTATACCGGGCTGAGGGGCAAGGCGCCGGTCGGCGACAGTCTTATCGGCAGCGGCCTCGATGCCGATATGATCTTCGTTGAGCAAGGGCTCGAACCACATCACCTTCGCATCATTCCACAGCGCGATTCGATCGAAGTGGAGGCACTTGCTGGTGGTATCAGCGTAGACGGCCACGAGACTATCACAGCAGGCGAGCGCGTCAGTGTGTCTCTTCCTGCGATCGTTCATGTCGGCGCGATGTCAATCCACTGGTCGACGCAGGATCTCCCGCAAGCTGATCTCAGCAATCGCTCACGTGGTTCTATCGTGGCACTCAGTCTCCTCTTACTCAGCTCTGTAGCGATCGGCACCGTCTCAACTATCTTCGCCCCTACCGACAGCGCGGTGGCGCTGAGTACTGACTCGTTGCCGGCAGCCGAGGTTGCCGCCAAACCAGCCATCAATCATTATGAAGCGAGTGCTGCTGGTGAACTCGCCGAATTGCTACGGCAAGAGGTCGAACGAGGGGGCCTATTTGATGTCAAAGTCGGTTCGGGCCCCGGCGTTGTGACCGCGGAAGGCACCGTCACACCTAACCTTGTCGCAAAATGGCAAGAGATTCAGCAATGGTTCGATCATCAAACCAGCGGCAGCCCTACCCTTGTGAATGAAGTCACAGTCAAAGAGGAGAAGACGCCATCTTCAATTGCTGTCCAAGCCGTTTGGCGTGGAAGCGAACCTTATCTGCTTATCGGCGGGCAAAAGTATTTCGTGGGTGCGCTATTAAGCAATGGGTGGACCGTCGATCGAATTGAGGATGGGCGAGTGCTACTCAGCCGCAACGGTCGATTTTCTGCTTTGTCGTATTAGAGCCTCTACCCTGCAAGAAAGAAGGAGAAGTCGATGGCTAGGCTGCCCCAGCACGCGGTAGGGCCCGGCACCTCATCGCAGGGATTAGACGTGGGCCAGAACGCACCGGTTATCGGCTCGCCCTCCTCGCAAGTCGATATCGAAGTCGGAGTTGCTCATGCAGACGGGGGCACGAAACGGGCGTCGTGGCGAGACGCGCCCGCGCAGAATCTGCCAATCGAAGGCGCGAGCGAAGCCGCTCTCGAGATCAATTCCATCAACGCCGTCTCGGGCGTCGCCCTCTTCGAGATGGGTGCCGGGGCAAATGAGATCGACCCACGCGCAGTACTGGCTTCGCTTTATGGATCCAATCTCTCACACGGCCTGCTCTCCTTCGTCATTCCACGTCTACGTCATCCGGACGTGCTGCGCGCGGATAAGCATGGTGTTCTTCTGGAGCGCTTAACCCAGACGTTGGAGGCGACGCCAGACGACAAGACAGCCCGAGAGTGTCTGGCAATCCTGCAGCAGGAGCTGCGTCGGCTGCTTCTGCTCCGGCAGAATCAAAACAGCATAATCAAGGGCTAAGCGATGGTCGACCGTAATGGATTGCAGCATGTCCCCGCCACGCTGACACCGGAAGCTTCCAAATCGGGCGATATCTTGTCGATCTCCGGGCCCGAGCGCGACCTGCTCTGCGCCCTCTCCTATGTCCACCTCGCGTGCGGGCAAAGTGCACAGAGTCTGGCTCTGCTGAGAATCGCAGCGCGCGAGCATTCCCACGACGTCGATCTGCTCCGCATCCTAGCCTACACTCTTATCGCGGAGGGCCTTGGCGATGAAGCGCTTGATGTGCTGGATCGGCTGGACGCGCTCGATGTGCATCCGTCTTCACGCGTGCCTATGACGCTCTTGCGAAGTCACGCATTGCGACATGCCGGCCGCATGAACGAGGCTCGTGATGTTTTCCAGCGCTATGTGTCATTGCGCGCGAGCACAGCCTTCATCAATCAGCAATAGGAATCTTCATGGCCAACGTCTTGCGTAACTTGGTCGTGCGCGCGCCGGCCCACCCTGATTTCATGGTCGCCTTGATGCTGCTTCTGGCGATCGGCATGATGATCATGCCGATCCCAATCATTGTGATAGACATGCTGATCGGCTTCAATCTCGGCTTTGCAATATTGCTGCTGATGGTTGCCCTTTATCTCAGCACGCCGCTCGATTTTTCGTCCTTGCCGGGCGTCATCCTGATCTCGACGGTATTTCGTCTGGCACTGACTATTGCAACAACGCGACTGATTCTCGCCGAGGGCGACGCCGGCAGCATCATTCACACCTTCGGCGATTTTGTCATATCGGGGAATATCGCTGTCGGAATTGTCATATTCCTGATCGTGACCATGGTTCAGTTCATGGTTCTCGCCAAAGGGGCCGAGCGGGTCGCAGAGGTGTCGGCTCGCTTCACACTCGACGCGCTGCCGGGCAAGCAGATGGCAATCGACGCGGAATTGCGCAACAGCCATATCGATCAACACGAAGCACGCCGCCGGCGCGCGGCGCTGGAACAAGAGAGCCAACTTCATGGCGCCATGGATGGCGCCATGAAGTTCGTGAAGGGCGACGCGATTGCCGGTCTGATCGTCATTTGCATCAATATGCTCGGTGGAATCAGCATCGGCTTGCTTTCTAAGGGTATGTCACTCGATGAAGCGCTGCATCAATACACTCTCCTCACGATCGGTGATGCACTCATTTCACAGATTCCGGCGTTGCTCCTGTCAATTACGGCCGCAACCATCGTCACGCGTGTGAACGGTCCTTCCAAGCTCAAGCTGGGCGCCGATATAGTTCACCAACTTACAGCGAGCACGCAGGCACTTCGGTTAGCCGCCTGCGTTTTGGTATTGATGGGGCTCGTTCCAGGCTTCCCTTTGCCGCCGTTCGTCATCCTGGCTGTTCTTTTTGCGGCGGCAAGCTATGTCAAGATCGGCGCGAAAGCCGACCAGACCTCCGTTAAGAGAGGCGCTGACGGCGCTGCGTCGGCGCCGGCTCCTGCGCCGGCTCAGAAGCAAGCCGTGCATGCGGAAGCACTTCCGATCGCTTTATTTCTTGCACCGGACCTGACGCATTCGATCGACAAAGACGAGCTGGAACAGTGCATTGCGCGTGTTTCAACATTGGTATCGGCGGATCTTGGCATCACCGTTCCGCGCATCCCAGCCCAGATCGGCCAGAACTTGTCCGCGTCGCAATTCAGGGTTGATGTGGACAGTGTGCCAGTTGAACGTGATGTGATCGACCCGACGCAACTGGCGCTCAACGACGATGTGGCGAACATCGAACTGAGCGGCATCCCTTTTCGGCAAGATCCGGAGACGAATCGGGTCTGGATTGAAGAACGGCATGCAGCCGCTCTCAAAGCAGCCGGAATAGGTTATCACCGGCCGAGCGAGATTCTGGCCTTGCGTCTCCATTCCACCTTGACACGCTATGCACAGCGCTTGGTCGGCATCCAGGAAACCCGCCAATTGCTCGCCCGGATGGAGCAGGAATACCCCGACCTGGTGAAAGAGGTGCTGCGTACGGCCACTATCCCTCGGATCGCCGAGGTGCTGCGCCGTCTGCTCGATGAAGGCATTCCCATCCGCAACACCCGCTTGCTCCTGGAGGCGCTGGCAGAATGGAGTGAACGCGAGCAAAACGCCGTCCTGCTCACTGAATATGTTCGTGCTACTCTGAAGCGACAGATCTGCTTCCGTTATGCCAATGCGCATCGTGTTGTCGCCGCCTTTATCATCGAGCGCGAGAGCGAGGAAATTGTGCGGGGCGCGGTGCGCGAAACTGCTGTCGGCCCATACCTGGTTCTGGATGAATGGCAGAGCGAGAAGCTGCTTGCACAGTTCCGTCACATCCATTCGACCATTGCACAAAGCAAGAGCCAGCCTGTCATTCTTGGATCGATGGACATCCGACGTTTCGTGCGTGGCTTTCTCACCCGCAACGGGATCGAACTGCCTGTTCTATCCTATCAAGACCTCGCTGCCGATTTCACGGTTCAACCGATTGGATCCATTAAGCTTCCAGCTTCGAAAGACAGGGTCCCTGCCCCGGAACGGGGCGGGCTCCTTCCCGCCGCGAGTTAAGAGTGTACAGCAGCTCGTCACGAGACAGCCTATGAGTTCAAATGAGATCAGGGCCCGGAGGTGCTTGTGCTCCATTCTTTCGCGGGCCTGGCCAGCTCTACTCGCACTGCTCGCCGTTGTGCCGCTCGCGGGTTGCGCTAGCTGGGATAGATCGAGTGTTTCACCGCAGCAGGCGTCCACAGCGGACCTCGCAGGCAGCAAAGAGATCGACCCGACCGTGCGCGAGCGCATTTCGCACGCGCTTGGTCGGGATCCTGATGAAAGGACTCTGCGCGATGCGTTGAAGCAACAGCCGAACAACATCGATGCAGCGATTCCTCTTGCGCGAGCCCTTCTGGCACGCAACTGTCCGAAGAATGCGCTTGAGGTGCTCGACGGCGTCTTATTGGCAACCCCGGGCGAGCTACGCGCATTGAATGCCAAAGCAGTTGTTCTCGATCACGAGGGCCGACATCAGGAGGCCCAAGAACTATATCGCCAAGCTCTCGCAGAGGAACCTGAAAACCCGATGCTGCGCAACAATCTCAAACTGTCCCTCGCCCTTGAAGGCAAGAGGGAGGCCGGCGACGCCAGCCCAGCACCGCAGGCGGATGGCCGGAACGCATCAGCTCGTTCGAGATAGCGCGGCGCTCGAGAGCGGATCGGAATCGCGAAGTCTTGATGCTTAGCTGTCAGCTTGCCGACGGCTAGGCTTACTGACGGCGGATAATGAACGTCGTCCAGGAAGAGCACATCCACGTCAAGTCCGCCGCTGCAGTGCTACATGCGGGCGCTTCTGCACCCGTTGACTCAGCTTATTGTTCAGATAGCGGAGTGGGGAAATAGCTAACGGAGCAAGGCACGTTTCGGCTTGCAACCTCAATCAGATGACCGTGATCTGGCGTGTTTTTCAACTCCTTAACTGAGCGATCCCATTATTGGTGATTTGAAAGACGGAGAGCGGTTCTTCTCGGCTCCGTTTGCCTTCATGAGCAGCGACGGCACCCAAGTGTGACTTCCCCCGCGGCTGAACAGTTGTTCACCTCGCCGGTCAACAACCGAAATGTTGCTTAACGACAGATCTGCTCAATCGCGCGCCTCTCGGCGATTACGAAGTCATGTAGGGGTCCGCATATGGGTTTCCGCGTCTCTTCGGTCGCTCGGTTTGGTTGACTTGCGATGCGCTTGCGCGGCGGGAGCGCACAAGGGAATAGTACCGACAATGAAGCGGAAACGAAGCTGATCGAAGGCGACGGCCAGAGATACTCATCGATATTCATCGGAAGCCGTATCGAGCGCAACCGCCGAAAAGTAGACGGCCACTGCAACGATCCTAACATTTGGGATCTACAGGACGCAGATGAACCAGCGCTAGGTTCCCCACCCCGATTGGTGCCCAGGCCTCCCGATGCCACGCCTTCCGCTAATTATGCTTGAGAACGTGTGGCAATTCCAGCCAACAATAGGCGGCGTCGTTGATCTGCTGACACTATCATGCCTGTCAGCATGGCCAGCCGCCAGAGCGACGCTCGCGGGGTCGGGTGAGGTCGTCTTGACCGGCGGCTAGTCCTGACACAAGTATTCCCGGTTTTGCGCCCGCGTGCAGCACGAAACGCTACTGCTAATTCGAGGCGACGCTTCAGCCAGCCGAAAAGTCTATCGCCATCAGCCTCCCAAAACAAGGAGGCGACGAGATCTCTTGCTTGTTTGTAGCATCTGCCGTGCGAGCGTACGGATGACGATAGTGCGCCGGGCGGCTCGCACATTTGAGGACTATAAGGGCACTGGGATGATCACGCCGATTCGACGGAACTGGAGTCCAAAAGAATTATTCGATGCTCTCACGCCAGCGATGTTCACTGCCGCGCCGTCGGCTGTCCGCGCACGTTGGGAAAAATTGTGGCCTGATCTATACACGGAATATGACGCCCGGTATTTGCAACAAGAAGTCGTGTCGCGAAATCTTATCGCTTCCGATGAAGTTGCGGCATTCTTCAACGCTTGGGCGATGGACGAAGAGCGCCACACCGAAGGATTCATCCGAATCATCGAACTTGTCGCTAAGGGATCCGAAAAGGATCTTCGGGAGAGATTGGACGCTCGACCGCATGACTTTGGTCCGATCGTTGAATACCTGAAGGACGAATTCTCTCTATTGGTTATGATCGCATTTGATGAGATGTGCACCTGCCGCGCCTATGCAGCAGAAAAGCCGTTCTATGACACCCTTGGGAACAACACGTTCCATCATTGGCTGCGGGAGGTAATCGCGGACGAGGCGGTCCATTCGATGAACGCTGTTAACGTCATCCGCGCTCGCTATCGCGATCGCATTGGCCAAGTCGGCACCATTCTGGACAACCTAATCCGCGCGACCGATAACCTACGCTATTCTGGCACTTTCGTCCTGGACTACTTCGGCGCAGCGTACTCCAAGGAGCTGCTCGCCGAATGCCGGCTCGCGATCATGAGAAATATTGCCAAGCCACTCATTGTGTAGAGCCAGATGTGTGACAGCGAGACTGCCGAAAGTTGCACCGGCGTCGTATTGCTGCTCACGCGCCTTTTCTGTAGGTTTCCCGTTCTATCAACGACGCCAAGTTGTCCTGACTCGTTGTGCGCAAGGTCCTGTTCACGACAGGCCGACGGTTCACCTTTGGCCAGATTATTACGCGCCGGTTCTGTTTTGTGTCCAGTTGCATGCGCGCGGCCGTGTGTAATCCGGCGATTGGTCCGATTTTTTGCTCCGCTGTTTGCGACGACGACGTGCGGCTCCCCGCTCTGTCGGATGTTCCCTCCATAAACGTGGATCAGTATGGAACGCGGCGATGCCATGAAGAACCGGATTTCAGGTCACCGCCGAGGCGGCAGGTACCGATAACGCCTCAGACTCCACGACGCGCACCGCGCCAGCGGTCGAGGACAGAACGGATGATAGCACTGGCTTATACCTTCCTGAAGAGGGTCGCGTTTTTGGCGACACGGTCAGAATAGATCGACCGCTTCATTCCACTAAAGGTCCTTCTCGACCCGCGCCACGTAGCGTCATCGGCGAAATCTGGTCCAAGACAAAGATCGCCGGTTTTGGTCGCTCGACGCCGACTTCTTTTAGCGGAGGCGTCCCCAGTATCGCTTCGCCACGGATGCGGCGCCGTCTGCTGGCGTCCCGCTCCACGTTTGATCTTTTTCGCCGTGACGCAATATCCCGCCTCCGCGTGACCAGATGCATGGTTGTTATTCGCGCCACCAACGCGTTTCAGCTTTTAGCTCGCAATCTGACGCTACGTAAGAATGCTAGCTTCATGCAGCGACAGCATCATCGATGACCTGTGGCGATACAACCATCACGACTGGCAAACCGTTGATTCTGACCCGCGCATTCCAACTGCCCCACAAACCTCACGTAGATCACCAGCACAAGTGATTACTCCCAGTCTCGGGGCCTGCATCATCACACGACACAATCGCTTAATGTTGAAAACGTTCATCGGCTACAGAGCTCTCGCATGGAAAGTTCATTGCCCCTTCTTTCTGCCATGTTCGCAACCAAAGCAGAGACGCGCCGATGCGCAGTTTGCGCGCGGCAATAGCGAGTGTCTCAGGAGAGATTTCCATGGTGAAGCCAGTAGTAATTGTGGTAGGTGCGGACAAGGGAGGAGTCGGCAAGACGACCGTATCGCGAACGCTACTGGACTACTTCAGCGTCAACAACGTGCAAACACGCGCATTCGACACGGAGTCGCCGCGGGGAACGCTGAAGCGCTTTTATCCCGAGATCACCGAGATCGTCGACATGACGACGACGGCGGATCAGATGAAGATCTTCGATACCCTGAACTCAGGGCTGTCAGTCACTGTCATCGATGCTCGCGCAGGCCTACTGTCCTCTGCGTTGGCCTCCTTGCGCGACATCGGATTTCTCGACTCGGCACGGTCTGGCCAGATCACATTTGCCGTGTTCCACATCCTGGGATCATCTATCGCTTCGCTAGACGAGATCGCGGAAACCGCGACCTTCATGAGTGGCGCCAAGTACTACCTGGTCAAAAACTTCATCAACGACACCCAATTCTTCCAGTGGGATCAAGCGACCTATAATTCCTATTTTCACCGCATCAAACATGCCACTGAGTTGATCATCCCGAAGCTTAACGAGATGGCCTATGAACAGGTGGAAGTCGCGTCCGTCCCATTCATAGACTTCGTCGCAAACAAGGGACGGAACGATGAACCCGCGAACAACTCCTTCGTGCTGCGCGGCTATGTCCGGCACTGGCTGGCAAATGTCTGGAGCGAATTTGATCGCATCAACTTGACGGAATTGGCCGGGGCCAAGTCCGCCACCCGGGCCGGCGAGAAGTAGTCGATAACCGGCGAGCTGAGGTCTGGCCCACGTACTGAACGAAATTGATCTGCTGGCTATGTTAGCGACCCCCATCTACATCATCTGCTCTCCTAGCCCGCAGGTCGGTAAAACCCTCATCGCTCGGGCCATGAGCGAGTTCTTGCTGCTGAAAAGCGGCACAGCGCGGTCGTTTGATGTCAGCTTGAAAGAGCCCTCATTGCTCGACTACCTCCCCAACATCACGGAGACCGCGGATGTGATCGACACTTACGGCAAGATGCAATTGATGGACCCTCTTATCATTCACGATCGGGTACCCAAGATAATCGATCTCGGCTTCCACGCCTTCGACGAATTCTTCAAGATGTGCGAGGAGATTGGTTTCATGAAGGAGACGGCGCGCTGCTATGTCGTCCCTATCATCCTCTTCGTCGCGGGCGCAGACCGGATCTCCTTTCGTGGCTATGAAATGCTGCAACGGCGAATTCCGCCGGCGTCGCTGGTCACCGTTCACAATGAATTCGTGCTGCGCGGCGGATTACCTGCAGCGATGGATGGCGAGCGGGTAATTCGGATTCCGGCGCTTCCGCTATTCCTCAAAAGATATATAGACCGGCTTAGCTTTTCCTTCACTGGATATCTGCGCAACGAGAAGGACTGGTCCACCGAGCTGCATCAATGGATCCGGCGAAATTACAGCATGTTTCGCGATCTGGATTCGAGTGTGATGCTGCGAGGGTCCTATCGATCGCGGGGGACGGATATCGTTAGCCTACGTTGCACCAGGGCCACTTGAGATTTCGGTCTGCTCGACATCCATCCGTCCGGCCTATGAGTTGTAACCAATGACTTCAAGGGCGTTCGCGACGCGAACGCTACAATTGCGGTATATGAATTTTCACTTGGATCGCGCATCTTTATCGTTATCGTAAGCGGGAACCGCCCGACTGGCAATTGTCGGGGACTGTTTCGCCGAATGGCTTGTGCAGACACGCCCCGTCCGCCGAAACGATGGATGTTGGTCTTGACCTTGTGAGCGGCTCGGCGGATCGCCCGGCTTTCCGTCGGAGGGCGCTCATAGCTGAAGGCCGAGTCTCCCGAGCACCTGGTGCATGACCGCGCTTTTGATCTCGCTGGCTATCTCGTTGCGTATCTGGGCGCCGAGCACCCGCTCGGCATCCGCATCGCCTGTCAAACCATGCTCGGCCAGTCGCCCATCCAAGCGGGTTCGAAACTGTACGCC
>NZ_JADYVU010000026.1:0-53693 GCF_020194115.1 Bradyrhizobium sp. NBAIM01
GCCGGGGCGGGCGCAGCCGACGGGGCCGGCAAGGGACTTGCCGATGCGGCTGGCGCCGGGCTCGCGGTCTGCGCCAGAGCGCCTGACAGCCCATGCGACAAGGCCGCAGCCGGGATCAGCGCGGCCAAAGCGAGGCGACGAAAAGTGTTCATTTTATTCTCCCCGAGGCCCGCTTCGTCGGGGCCTCAATTCATCAAGGCCTTACCCACCAAGGCCTTAACCCGTCCGCGCATCCCGGTTCGCGCGAACCGCGCCGTTCTAACACGCGAGCGCCGAATTCGTCCCATGACAGATGCGTCATGGCAGGCAACTTGCCCGATGTCCCGACCCGGGTGGCAAATCACTGGCCAAGCAGCCGAGGATCGCCATATAAGGCAGGCGAAATTCGGGAATTTTCATGAGCGCGCTGGCCAACCACGCATTTGCCAAGATGAACGGCATCGGCAACGAGATCGTCGTTGTCGACTTGCGCGATTCGGCGGCCAAGGTCACGCCGGACGATGCCCGCGCCGTCGCGTCCGCGAACGGCGGCGTGGCTTACGACCAGCTCATGGTGCTGCAGAGGCCGCGGCTCGACGGCACCGAGGCCTTCATCAGCATCTACAACAATGACGGCTCGGAGGCCGGTGCCTGCGGCAACGGCATGCGCTGCGTCGTGCGCCGCATCTTCGAGAAGACCGGGCAGACCAGTGCGACCTTCGAGACGGCCGCCGGCCTGCTCAATGCCTGGCAGGGTCCGGCGCCCGACCTCTACACAGTGGATATGGGCGCGCCGAAATTCGGCTGGCAGGACATTCCGCTGGCGGAAGAGTTTCGCGACACCCGCTACATCGAATTGCAGATCGGGCCGATCGACAATCCCATTCTGCATTCGCCCTCAGTGGTGAGCATGGGCAATCCGCACGCGGTGTTCTGGGTCGACGACGTCAACGCCTACGATCTCGGCCGCTTCGGTCCGCTCTTGGAAAACCATCCGATCTTCCCCGAGCGCGCCAACATCACGCTCGCCCATATCGTCGATCGCGAGCACATCACGATCCGCACCTGGGAGCGCGGCGCCGGCCTGACCAAGGCGTGCGGGTCGGCGGCCTGTGCCACGGCGGTCGCCGCCGCGCGGCTGAAGCGCGCCGAGCGCAAGGTCGAGATCACCTTGCCCGGCGGCAAGCTCGGCATCGAATGGCGCGAGCGCGACGACCACGTGCTGATGACGGGCACCGCGACCTTCGAATATGAGGGCAGCTTCGATCCGGCGCTGTTCGCGCCGGTGGCCTGATGGCCGTCGACATCGTCACCTTCGGTTGCCGCCTCAACGCCTTCGAGGCCGAGGTGATCCGCAGCAAGGCGGAAGTCGCAGGGCTTTCCGACACCATCGTCATCAACAGCTGCGCCGTCACCAACGAGGCGGTGGCGCAGGCGCGCCAATCGATCCGCAAGCTGAAGCGCGAGCGCCCCGAGGCGCGCATCGTCGTCACCGGCTGCGCGGCGCAGACGCAGGCTGCGATGTTTGCGGGCATGGCCGAGGTCGATCGCGTCGTCGGCAATGACGACAAGATGCGCGGCGAAGCGTGGCGGGAGACGCGCCACGCTTTCGATCTTGGCGCCAGCGAGAAGATCGCCGTCAGCGACATCATGGCGGTGAAGGAGATGGCGCCGCACCTCGTCGATGGCTATGCGAGCGGCCTGCCGCGCGTCTTCGTGCAGGTGCAGAACGGCTGCGATCATCGCTGCACCTTCTGCATCATCCCGTTCGGCCGCGGCAATTCGCGCTCGGTGCCGATGGGCGCGGTGGTCGATCAGGTGCGCACCCTGGTCGAGCGCGGCCATGCCGAGATCGTGCTGACCGGCGTCGATCTCACGAGCTACGGTGCGGACCTGCCCGGCGCGCCCAAGCTCGGCCTGCTGACCAAGCAGATCCTGCGCCATGTGCCCGAGCTCAAGCGCCTGCGCATCTCCTCGATCGATTCGATCGAGGCCGATGACGACCTGCTCGATGCCATCGCCGACGATTCGCGCCTGATGCCGCATCTGCATCTGTCGCTGCAGTCGGGCGACGACATGATCCTGAAGCGCATGAAGCGGCGGCATTCGCGGCAGGATGCGATTGGCTTCTGCGAGCAGGTGCGCCGCCTGCGCTCCGATGTCGTCTTCGGCGCCGACATCATCGCGGGCTTCCCGACCGAGACCGAGGACATGTTCTCGCGCTCGCTCGATCTCGTCGAGCAATGCGGCCTGACCTTCCTGCACGTCTTCCCTTATTCGCCGCGGCCCGGCACGCCCGCCGCGCGGATGCCGCAGGTGGCGGGAGGCCTGATCAAGGCGCGTGCGCGACGGCTGCGTGCGGCCGGCGAAGCGGCGTTGCGGCAGCGCCTGCAAGCCGAGATCGGCGCGACGCGCGACGTGCTGATCGAGAGCGACGGGCAGGGCCGCACGGAACATTATCTGCCGGTGGTGATTGCGGGCGAGCGGGTGGGAAGCATCGTGCGGCTGAAGATTGCTGGCATTGATGGCGAGCGGCTCACGACGTAAGCAGCTGCTCTCTTCCTTCTCCCCTTGTGAGAGAAGGTGGCGCGAAGCGCCGGATGAGGGGTTGTATCCGCGCAATCGCATTGAGAGGTCATGCGCGGAGAGAGACCCCTCACCCGTCTCGCCGCTCTCGCGGCGAGCCATCCTCTCCCGCAAGGGGAGAGGGAAAACTACGACGCCCTGACCTGCCAGAATCGCAGCGTGCGCTTGGCGTTCTCCGCCGTCATTCTCGCAAAATGCCCCTGCGCCCTGGCGATGTCCGCCGGCTTCATCGCGCCGGTCGCGAAGCGGCATTCGAGCACGGCCTTGGTCGTTTCCCAGCTGAGTTGTGCGGCCTTGCACGGCACCAGCAGACCGTCCTCGCGCAGACTCTGCATCAGCGGTCGGATCACCTCGACCGTCGATCCCGACAACGCCGCCAGCGCCGCCACCGTCTCCTCATAGCGCCGCTGTCTGGCGAAGCCGAGCAACGTCGCCTCGTCGAGCTGGCCGGTGGCCTTGAGGCCGGCGATGGCGCGCTTGGCACCTTCGAAATCGCGCACCGCCGACATTTCGCGTTCGGCGCCGATGGCGACGGCGGCGATCGCGCTCTGGATCTCCTCGAACAGATGCGGCGGGGCGCGCGACGACAGGCGGGTGCGCACGGCGTCCGTCGCCGAGCGCAGCAATTGGCGGCGCAGCTCCGAGGGCAAGTCGACGCGGACGCCGACACTGACTGCGAGCTCCGGATCGCTTTCGGCCTGGCCGACGATGATGGCGAACCCTTTTCCGGAGACGCGCGCGCCGGGATTGACCGCAAGCCGCCGGCTGACGCTGGGGTAGCGGCGCGCCAGCAGCGCGTCGGTGACGATCTCCTTCAGCCACCAGCGGCCGGCGACCGCGAGCAGATGCGGCTCGCCCTTAGCTGATGCGATCTTCACCAGCTCGCCGTCGTCGAGGCGCGCGGATTCCTGCAGCACGGGGCCGGCGATGCGGATCTCGTCATTGTTGGCGAGGCGGCGGATCACCGACGGCGGCGCCTGCGCGACCGGCGCCAGCTGCGCGCTGATCTCGGCCAGCGCCACGCGCGCTGCCACATCGGCGATGGCGCGCAGCTCGATGGTGCCGATCAGGCGCTCGAGCACGTCGTCGAACAGCGCGATCTGCTCGTCGTCGAAATTGCCGGCGGAGGAGAGGAACAGCTCGGTGACGCGCCGGGCCGTCGCCAGGCCCTTTTCCGGCGAGCCGATCCGCAGTGCGGATTCGACCTCGTCGATGATCGATAGCCCGGTATTGGTCATCGCGCGCGGCTCGTCCTGAGCGGTTACGGAAGCTTGTTCTAAGCAACCGTTATCATTAGAGGCGAGCGCTGAAGGTTTCGTAAACCATGGCACGGTAGCCGAGCACAGCCGCTTCTCGACCGACCACCGCTCCTCATCCCGAGGAGCCCCGCGAAGCGGGCGTCTCGAAGGATGGATACGGCCGCGATGCGCGGGGCCTCTATGGTTCGAGACGGCGCTGACGCGCCTCCTCACCATGAGGGTCTAAGAGGCTACTCCCCCTTCCACCCGCAGGCCCGGAGCTTCTCGTGCATATGCGGCGGGGCCGGCGCCACCACGCGGACCGGCTCCTTGTTCCGGGAGATCGGCACCACGATCTCGCGCGAATGCAGGTGCAGGCGCGGCTCGCCGAAGCGCGGACCGTTGCCGTAAATGTTATCGCCGAAGATCGGCCAGCCGCTCGCGGCCGCATGCACCCGCAATTGATGGGTCCGGCCGGTCACCGGTTCCATGGCAAGCCAGGTGAAACCGTCGCCCCGGCCCATCACCTTCCAGCTCGTGATCGCCTTCTGCCCTTCCGGATCCGGCTTCTGCCACCAGCCGCGTTCGGCATTGAGCCGGCCGAGCGGCATGTCGATGGTGCCTTCGTCCTCGGCAGGGCCGCCTTCGACCACGGTCCAGTAGGTTTTGCCGATCTTGCCGTGCTTGAACAAAAGGCCCAGCGATGCCGTCGCCTTGCGGTGGCGGCCGAGCACGAGGCAGCCCGAGGTGTCCTTGTCCAGCCGGTGGGCCAGCACCGGCGGTCGCGGCAGGCCGAAACGCAGCGCGTCGAAGCAATCCTCCAGATTGGGGCCGCCCTTGGGGCCGCGATGCACCGGCAGGCCGGCAGGCTTGTCGATGACCAGCATCAGGCCGTCGCGATGGAGCACGCGGGCCAAGATCTCATCGGCGGTCATTTGGGGAACATCGAGCAATCGCAGGACTTTCGGTCAAGGCTTTCGTTTACGGGCCGGAACGGCTAACACGCCACCATGAACGATACCACCTCCGAGACCCCCAAGCTGAGCTGGTGGCGCCGCCTGTCCAATGGGCTGAAGCGCACCTCGTCCTCGCTTGGGACCGCGGTCGCCGACCTCGTCACCAAGCGCAAGCTCGACCGCGCCATGCTCGACGACATCGAGGACGTGCTGCTGCGCGCCGACCTCGGCACGTCGGTCGCGGTGCGCATTGCGGATGCCGTCGGCACGGGGCGCTACGACAAGGCGATCTCGGCGGACGAGGTCAAGGACGTCGTCGCGACCGAGGTCGAGAAGGTGCTGTCGCCGGTGGCAAAGCCGCTCGTGATCGATGCGGCAAAAAAGCCGTTCGTGATCCTCGTGGTCGGCGTCAACGGTTCCGGCAAGACCACCACGATCGGCAAGCTGTCGCAGAAATTCGCCTCCGAAGGCCGCAAGGTGATGCTGGCTGCCGGCGACACGTTTCGCGCCGCCGCCATCGAGCAGCTCAAGGTCTGGGGCGAGCGGACGAAGACGCCCGTCATCGCAGGCGCGCAGGGCTCGGATTCGGCGAGCCTTGCCTTCAACGCGCTCACCGCGGCGAAGGAGCAGAATGTCGACGTGCTGCTGATCGACACCGCCGGCCGCTTGCAGAACAAGGCCGAGCTGATGAACGAGCTCGAGAAGGTCGTGCGCGTGATCCGCAAGGTGGATGACACTGCGCCGCATGCCGTGCTGCTGGTGCTGGATGCGACCGTCGGCCAGAATGCGCTGTCGCAGGTCGAGGCCTTCCATCGCACCGCCGGGGTCACCGGCCTCGTGATGACCAAGCTCGACGGCACCGCGCGCGGCGGCATCCTGGTGGCGCTCGCGGAGAAGTTCAAGCTGCCGGTGCACTTCATCGGCGTCGGCGAAGGCGTCGACGATCTCGCGCCCTTCACCGCGCGCGACTTCGCCCGCGCCATCGCCGGAATCGAATAGCGTCATCCTTCGAGGCGCCGCTTGCGCGGCTCCTCAGGATGAGGTCGTGCCACACATGAGGTCCTCATCCTGAGGAGACCGCGAAGCGGTCGTCTCGAAGGATGGGAGATACGGAACAGAGAATGGACAAGACCCAGCCGCATCCGCTGTTCAAGCTCGCGACCGAGCTCGGTCCGCTGCTCGTGTTTTTCTTCGTCAACGCGAAGTTCAATCTGTTCGCGGCGACCGGCGCCTTCATGGTGGCCATCGCGGTCGCGATGGCCGCCTCTTACATCGTGACGCGTCACATCCCGATCATGGCGATCGTCACGGGCGTGATCGTGCTGGTGTTCGGCACGCTGACCCTGGTGCTGCACGACGAGACGTTCATCAAGCTCAAGCCGACCATCATCTACGGCCTGTTCGCCGCGATCCTCGGCGGCGGCCTGTTGTTCGGCCGTTCCTTCATCGCCGTGATGTTCGACCAGGTGTTCAACCTGACGCCGCAGGGCTGGCGCATCCTCACCTTGCGCTGGGCGCTGTTCTTCGCCGGAATGGCGGTGCTGAACGAGATCGTCTGGCGCACCCAGAGCACGGATTTCTGGGTGAACTTCAAGGTATTCGGCGTCACTCCGATCACGATGATCTTCGCCATCGCACAGATGCCGCTGACCAAGCGCTATCATCTGGCGCCGGTCTCGCTGGAGAGAAGCGAGGCCGAGGCGGGGGATGTGAGCAAGGGGTGATGGTCCGCTCGTCATTGCGAGCGAAGCGAAGCAATCCAGAATGCCTCTGCGGAGGGACTCTGGATTGCTTCGTCGCAAGAGCTCCTCGCAATGACGATCTTCGCTACGACCCTGCCTTCAGCGCCTTCTCCAGCTCCGGCATCAGCACGGCCTTGAGATTTTGCGGCGTGATCGGCCCGACCAGCTTGTAGACGATGGTGCCCTCGCGCCCGACGACGAAGGTCTCCGGCACGCCATAGACGCCCCATTCGATCGACGCGCGGCCGTTGGCGTCGACGCCGACGTGGCCGAACGGGTTGCCGTAGCGGCCGAGGAAGCGGCGCGCATTGTCGGCGGCGTCCTTGTAGTTGATGCCGACCAGCTGGAAGCGCTTGTCTTTTGCCATTTCGGTCAAAAGCGGCGCTTCGTCATGGCAGGGCACGCACCAGGACGCCCAGACGTTGACGAGGCTGACCTTGCCCTTGAAGGCGGCGGGATCGAGTCCCGGGACCTGCGCGCCATTCTCTTGCAATCCCTGGAGCGGCGGCAGCACGGTCTGCGGTGCGGGCCGGCCGATCAGCGCCGAGGGAATCCGCGAGGGATCTCCGCTGCCGAGCCGGAACCAGAACAGAAGCGCGAGGCCGATGAAGACGATCAGCGGCAGCATCACCAGGAAGGCGCGGCGCTGTGGCGGAGCGGAAGCAGGCTGATCGCTCATCGCAGCTCCGTCGCACTGCGGCCCGACCGGCGGGTGATGCCGCGCTGCTCCAGCTCGCGCAGGCGCTGCGTCTGGCTGCGATAATCGAGCATGACCCAGCCGATCAGGATCGCGACCACGAGGGCGACAGCTGCGTAAGACGCCACGATGAAAGTGGCATAAGGACCGAGCGACATCGTCATGCAGCCCCAGCTTCTTTGGACGCGTTGTCTTCACGCGAACCGGCGGCCACTTCGCTCGAAAACGCGATCCGGCTGGCCTGCATCATCTGCAGCGAGCGGACACGGCGGCGCAAAATCTCGTTGCGCATCGCGGCCAGGTGCAGCGTGACGAACAGCAGCGTGAAGGCGACCGCCATCACCAGCAGCGGAATCAGGAACGACTTGTCCAGCGCCGAGCCGCCCATGCGTATCACCGAGGCGGGCTGGTGCAGCGTGTTCCACCAATCGACCGAGAACTTGATGATCGGCAGGTTGATCGCGCCGACCAGGGTCAGTACCGCGGCAGCGCGCGCCGCACGCGAGGGATCGTCGACCGCGCGCCACAGCGCCATCAGGCCGAGATACATCAGGAACAGGATCAGCACCGAGGTCAGCCGCGCGTCCCATTCCCAATAGGTGCCCCACATCGGCCGGCCCCAGAGCGAGCCCGTGAGCAACGCGAGGAAGGTGAAGGCGGCGCCGATCGGAGCTGCGGCCTTGGCGGCGACGTCGGCGAGCGGATGCCGCCACACCAGCGTGCCCAACGATGCGATGCTCATCACGCCCCACACGAACATCGACAGCCAGGCATTGGGCACGTGGATGAACATGATCTTGACGGTCGCGCCCTGCTGATAGTCGTCGGGCGCGAGCGCAGCTTGATAGAGACCGATCGTGAGCAGGATGATTGTCGCGGCCGCCAGCCACGGCAACACCCGCGCTGTCAGCGCGAGGAACCGCGTGGGGTTGGCGAGGTCGATCAGCGTCATGGTATCCTGATAATCACCGGGGGCCGCTCAGGCAATCAGCACGAAAGCCCGTCGCGAAAGTTGATCCGGGTCAAGGTCCGTCGAGCCCATCTCAGTCGAGGCCATGCCGCAGGCTTGCTGCGGCCGCGAACGGGCCGATCACGAGGCTGACCAGCGACAGTGCGCACAGGATCGAGAACGGCGCGCCGAAGGTCATGGGACCGACGATCACCGCCTGCGAGGCCGCAACGCCGAAAATCAGCACGGGAATCGACAGCGGCAGCACCAGCACCGCCATCAACAGCCCGCCGCGATGCAGCGTCACCGCCAGCGCCGCGCCGATCATGCCGGTGAAGGTCAGCGCCGGAGTGCCCGCCAGCAGCGTCAGCGCCACCGCGGCCGTGGCGATCATGTCGAGGTTGAGCAACAGGCCGAGCACGGGGGTTGCGACAATCAGCGGCAGGCCGGCGGCGAGCCAATGCGCCAGCGCCTTGGCGGCGCAGGCGAGTTCCAGCGGCGTTCGGCTCATCGTGATCAGGTCGAGCGAGCCGTCCTCATGGTCGGCCATGAACAGCCGGTCGAGGGTCAGCAGGCTGGCCAGGAGGGCGCCGAGCCAGAGGATCGCAGGTCCCAGCCGCGACAGCAGCGCCAGATCCGGCCCGACCGCGAACGGCATCAGCACCACCACGGTCAGGAAGAACAAGACGCCAATCAAGGCCCCGCCGCCGACGCGGAGCGCGATGCGGATGTCCCGGCGGATGAGGGCGGCAAGGGCGGTCATGGGGCGGCTCTCCCGGCGGAGCGGACGTGGGAGCCGGGCTGGAGTTCCGGGTGCGGTGCGCTCCCTCCCCCGCCTGCGGGGGAGGGGTGGGGAGAGGGTGTCTCGACAACGACGACTCCCCCAGAGGAGAGAACCCTCTCCCGGCGCTCCGCGCCCGCCTCTCCCGTACGCGGGAGAGGCGGGGGAACGGGGAGAGCAGCGCGCGGCCGCTTGGAAAACTGAGGGTGCCTGAACTTCACGCCACACCTCCGATCCGCAGCTCCCGCGATTCGATGCCGAGCGGGGCATGCGTCGCCGCGACGATCATGCCGCCGGCGGCCAGATGCTCGCGCATCAGGCCGGCGAACATGTCCTGACCGGCGACATCAAGCGCATTGGTCGGCTCATCCAGGAGCCAGACCGGGCGGCGGACGGTCAGCAGCCGCGCCAGCGACAGCCGGCGGCGCTGTCCCGCGGACAGGAATCCGGCGGGCAGATGGATGGCGTGGTCGAGCCCCACCTTGGCAAGGCTCTCGACGGCATCGAAACGCTCGCCGCCGAGAAAATCAGCCCAAAACGTCAGGTTTTCGGCCACGCTCAGCGCCGGCTTCAGGGCATCGCGATGGCCGAGATAGTGGCACTGCTCCGCCAGAGTCAGCTCGCTATGGTCTCCCTCCAGCGCGATCGTCCCGCCGGCGGGGACGAGCAGGCCCGCGATCAGCCGCAGCAGCGAGGTCTTGCCCGATCCATTGCGGCCGACCACAGCCACGGCCTCGCCCGACCCGGCCGCGAAATCGAGCCCGGCGAACACCTCGCGCCCGCCCCGCACGCATCTCAGCCCGTGACCTGACAGCCGCATGTCGCCTTGGTTCAGTCCGCTCACAGCCGGGCCTCAGGAAATCTTGGGGTAGCGCATGGGAATTTTTGGCTCGCGAATTGCTGCGGCACGATAGTGGCTGTGGCGGCGCGGTTAGAAAGCTTCTATAAGCCCGGAACTACTTGATGCAGCAACTCAACCTGCCCCTGCAAGCGGCCCAGCCTGATACGCTGACGGTGTTAAAATACCCTGCCGGGTATAACTAGCAATTGGGATCTCCTACATGACCTCGCTCGACAGCTTCAAATGCAAAAAGACTCTCAAGGTCGGCGCCAAGACCTATGTCTATTACAGCCTGCCCACCGCCGAGAAGAATGGTCTGAAGGGAATTTCGAAACTTCCCTACTCGATGAAGGTCCTGCTCGAGAATTTGCTGCGCAACGAGGACGGCCGCTCGGTCAAGAAGGAAGACATCGTCGCGGTGTCGAAATGGCTGCGCAAGAAGTCGCTGGAGCATGAGATCGCCTTCCGCCCGGCGCGGGTGCTGATGCAGGACTTCACCGGCGTGCCCGCGGTGGTCGACCTCGCCGCGATGCGCAACGCGATGCAGAAGCTCGGCGGCGAGCCTGAGAAGATCAACCCCTTGGTGCCCGTCGATCTCGTCATTGACCATTCCGTGATCGTGAACTTCTTCGGCGACAACAAGGCTTTCGGCAAGAACGTCACCGAGGAATACAAGCAGAACCAGGAGCGCTACGAGTTCCTGAAGTGGGGCCAGAAGGCGTTCTCGAACTTCTCCGTCGTGCCGCCTGGCACCGGCATCTGCCATCAGGTCAACCTCGAATATCTGGCCCAGACGGTCTGGACCAAGAAGGAGAAGATGACCGTCGGCAAGAAGACCGGCACCTTCGAGGTGGCCTATCCCGATTCGCTGGTCGGCACCGATTCGCACACCACCATGGTCAACGGCCTTGCCGTGCTCGGCTGGGGCGTCGGCGGCATCGAGGCGGAAGCCTGCATGCTCGGCCAGCCGCTGTCGATGCTGCTGCCCAACGTCGTCGGCTTCAAGCTGAAGGGCGCGCTGAAGGAAGGCGTCACCGCGACCGACCTCGTGCTCACCGTGACGCAGATGCTGCGCAAGCTTGGCGTGGTCGGCAAGTTCGTCGAGTTCTTCGGCCCCGGCCTCGACCACCTCTCGGTCGCCGACAAGGCGACGATCGCCAACATGGCGCCCGAATACGGCGCGACCTGCGGCTTCTTCCCGGTCGATGCCGCCGCGCTCGATTATCTCAAGACCTCCGGCCGTGCCTCGGCCCGCGTCGCGCTGGTGCAGGCCTATGCCAAGGCGCAGGGCCTGTTCCGCACGGCCAAGTCGCCCGACCCCGTGTTCACGGAAACGCTGACCCTCGACCTCGGCGACGTCGTGCCGTCGATGGCCGGCCCGAAGCGTCCCGAAGGCCGCATCGCGCTGCCGACCGTCGCGGACGGCTTCTCGCTCGCGCTTGCCAGCGAGTACAAGAAGGCCGAGGAGCCGGCCAAGCGTTTCCCCGTCGACGGCAAGAACTTCGACATCGGCCATGGCGACGTCGTGATCGCTGCGATCACCTCCTGCACCAACACCTCGAACCCGAGCGTGCTCATCGGTGCCGGCCTGCTCGCGCGCAATGCGGCTGCGAAGGGCCTCAAGGCCAAGCCGTGGGTGAAGACCTCGCTCGCGCCGGGCAGCCAGGTGGTCGCGGAATATCTCGCCAATTCCGGTCTGCAGCCCGATCTCGACAAAGTCGGATTCAACCTGGTCGGCTTCGGCTGCACCACCTGCATCGGCAATTCCGGTCCGCTGCCTGAGGAGATCTCGAAGTCGATCAACGACAACGGCGTCGTCGCGGCCGCCGTGCTCTCCGGCAACCGCAACTTCGAAGGCCGCGTTTCGCCGGATGTGCAGGCGAACTACCTGGCCTCGCCGCCGCTGGTGGTCGCCTACGCGCTCGCGGGCAGCGTCACCAAGAACCTCGCCACCGAGCCGCTCGGCGAGGGCAAGGACGGCAAGCCGGTGTACCTGAAGGACATCTGGCCGACGACCAAGGAGATCAACGCCTTCATGAAGAAGTTCGTGACCGCGTCGATCTTCAAGAAGAAGTATGCCGACGTGTTCAAGGGCGACACCAACTGGCGCAAGATCAAGACAGTCGAGAGTGAGACCTATCGCTGGAACATGTCTTCGACCTATGTGCAGAACCCGCCCTACTTCGAGGGCATGAAGAAGGAGCCGGAGCCGGTCACCGACATCGTCGAGGCGCGCATCCTCGCCATGTTCGGCGACAAGATCACCACCGACCACATCTCGCCGGCCGGCTCGATCAAGCTCACCTCGCCCGCCGGCAAATATCTCAGCGAGCACCAGGTGCGTCCGGCCGACTTCAACCAGTACGGCACGCGTCGCGGCAACCATGAAGTGATGATGCGCGGCACCTTCGCCAACATCCGCATCAAGAACTTCATGCTGAAGGGCGCGGACGGAAACATCCCCGAGGGCGGCCTGACCAAGCACTGGCCCGACGGCGAGCAGATGTCGATCTACGACGCCGCGATGAAGTACCAGGAAGAGAAGGTGCCGCTGGTGGTGTTCGCGGGTGCCGAGTACGGCAATGGCTCCTCGCGCGACTGGGCCGCCAAGGGCACGCGCCTGCTCGGCGTGCGCGCCGTGATCTGCCAGAGCTTCGAGCGCATCCACCGCTCCAATCTGGTCGGCATGGGCGTGCTGCCGCTGACCTTCGAGGAAGGCACCTCCTGGCAGTCGCTTGGGCTGAAGGGTGACGAGAAGGTGACCATCCGCGGCCTCGTCGGCGACCTCAAGCCGCGCCAGAAGCTGACCGCGGAGATCGTCTCCGGCGACGGTTCGCTGCAGCGCGTTTCGCTGCTCTGCCGCATCGATACGCTGGACGAGCTCGACTACTACCGCAACGGCGGCATCCTGCACTACGTGCTGCGCAAGCTCGCGGCGTAAACGCGGATTTGTGAATGATGGCTCACTGCGAAGTGAGTAGAAGCCTTAACGAAGGCGGCCTATCAAAGGCCGCCTTCGCGCGTTTGCGGTACGCTTCAGATGGGCCCGCCCGGCGGAAAACCTCCCTTTGGACGGTGGCCCGGATGGATGAATGTACCGCGCCCCGTAAGACTACGGTGACCATCCGGCGATAAGATTTCCCACTGAGAGCAACGGTGTGCGGCGTTCGACATGACGACAATGACGGCTTCCCCTCTGATTCCACGTTGGTCCGGTGCCCTCTGGTCGGGAGCTCTCGGCATATGTGCGATCATCGCCGTCATTCGTCCTGCCGAGGCTGAACCCCGCGCCGTCGTCGAATTGTTCACCTCGCAGGGCTGCTCCTCCTGCCCGCCCGCCGATCAGATCATCGGCGATCTCTCCAAGGACCCCTCGGTCATCGCGCTGAGCATGCCGATCGATTATTGGGACTATCTGGGCTGGAAGGACACGCTGGCGGATTCGCGCTTCTCTGCACGGCAGCGTGCCTATTCGCGCATGCGCGGCGACCGCGAGGTCTACACGCCGCAGGTCGTGGTCAACGGCTCCACCCATGTCATCGGCAGCGATCGCACCGGCATCGAGAACGCGATCGGCAAGACCGACAAGGGCACTGGCGTGATGAGCGTGCCGGTGACGATGTCGCTCTCGGGCAAGCAGATCAACGTGTCGGTAGCCGCAAGCAAGGAGCCCACGGTCTCGCGCGGCGAGGTCTGGATCTGCTCGATCGCGAAGTCGGTGCCGATCGCGATCACCCGCGGCGAGAACAAGGGACAGCAGGTCACCTATCACAACGTGGTGCGCAGCCTGCTCAAGGTCGGCGACTGGACCGGCCGTCCGGAGAGCTGGACGGTGCCGATCGAGAACCTCACGCGCGACGGCGTCGACGGCGCGGTGGTCTACGTCCAGGACGGCAGCCGCGAGCGACCGGGCCCGATGCTGGGTGCGGCCTACACGTCGCTGCATTGAAGCAGGCAGAACGTCTCAGCAATTGATGCTCGTCATTCCGGGGCGCGCCTCTTGGCGCGAACCCGGAATCCATTTCTCAGCTTGTGTGATGGTAAATGGATTCCGGGCTCGCGCTTCGCGCGCCCGGGAATGACGGCGGACCCGGAAACATCTCGGCACAAACAAAAAAGGACCAACTTGCGTTGGCCCTCCTTGTCGTGCGTACAGACCCGATCCTGTTCGACCCCGGGGGGCTGGGGGCTGAGGAATCCGGAACCGAAAGGACCGGGTCAACGCACGTCACCCTTTTCGCAGTGCAGGGCGGCAGGCGGTTGGCGGAAAAGCGGCGATACTATGATTCCTGCTAACGATCCCGTGACGGTTTGCCGCGACGGAGTTCCACTCTTGCGTGTGCCCTGATGCGGCGCCGATTCGATGGGTCGAGCCCCCTTGCGATGCGGAACGGTTGGCGCAATCATGCAATTGTCACGAACGCGGTTCCGGGGACGATCTTGGCGGACGCGGGTCATAGCCGTGCGATGAGGAGGCGCTTCCCATGAGTCTGACGTCGGAGGATGCCGATCCGAGCGAGCAGCGCGCGGCGGCGCGTCCTGCCGCGGCGCATGCGCAGCCGAACCGGGTGACGTTCAACCGGCTCGAGCTGCACCGGATTCTCAATCTCTACGGCCGCATGGTCGCCGACGGCGAATGGCGCGACTATGCCATCGACTTCCTGAAGGACCGCGCCGTGTTCTCGGTCTATCGCCGCGCCTCGGAAGTGCCGATCTATCGCATCGAGAAGGACCCGCGCCTGGCACGCAAGCAGGGCATGTACAGCGTGATCTCGGCGACCGGCCTGATCCTGCGTCGCGGCCACGAGCTCGAGCGGGTGCTGCTGGTGATCGATCGCAAATTGGCGGTGGTGTAGCGGTACGACCGGTGCCGTAGGATGGGTAGAGCTTCGTAGCCCGGATGGAGCGCAGCGCAATCCGGGGGCCGCTGCATCCGCGGACAGACCTATCCCGGATTTCGCTGCGCTCCATCCGGGCTACGGGACTGCCTACTTCCCCGGCACCGTGCTTGCGCCCTCGCCGAGGTCGCGCTGCATCATCACGGTGTCCAGCCAGCGGCCGAATTTCAGCCCGACACTGGGATGCGTGCCGATCATCTTGAAGCCGCACCTTGTGTGCACGCCGATCGACCCGGCATTGGCGGAATCGCCGATGACAGCGATCATCTGGCGAAAGCCGCGCGCTTCGCATTCGACGATCAGCCGTTCCAGCAGCATTGAGCCGACGCCGCGGCGGTGGAAGGACGGATCGAGATAGATCGAGTTCTCCACCGTGAAGCGATAGGCGGGCCGCGGCCGGTAGGCGCCGGCATAGGCATAGCCGGCCACGCGGCCGTCCAGCATGGCGACGAAATAGGGATAGCCGCCGTCGATCAGCGCGCGATAGCGGCGCGTCATTTCCGAGAGGTCGGGCGGCTCCAGCTCGAACGTCGCCGTGCCCTCGCGGACGGCCTGCTGGTAGATGGCGGTGACGGCGGGGAGGTCGGCCTCGGTGGTGGGCCTGATATCGGGTGCGGACATGGGGGAAGGATAGAGCGTTCCCTGAGGGGCCGGAAGAGGCTGCGCTGCCTCCACGCCCGTCATTGCGAGCGCAGCGAAGCAATCCAGAAATGCATCTGCGGAGGGGCTCTGGATTGCGTCGTCGCATCGGCGCAAAATTGCTGCGCAATTTTGTCGCGAGCTCCTCGCAATGACGGGGAGAGGCCGTACCCTCAAAACAAAAACCCCGGCCTTTCGGCCGGGGTTCGTGTCCGTTCTCTCGTCTCAGAGCTTACTCGCGCTGGCCGAGGAGCTGCAGCAGCAGCGTGAACAGGTTGATGAAGTTCAGGTACAGCGACAGTGCGCCGGTGATGGCCGAACGCTCTGCGACGTCACCGCCGGCCGAGGCATAGCCGTAGATGTAGTCGTTCTTCAGCCGCTGGGTATCCCAGGCAGTCAGGCCCGAGAACACCAGCACGCCGACCACCGACACGATGAACTGCAGCATCGAGCTGGCCAGGAACAGGTTCACCAGGCTGGCGAGAACGATGCCGATCAGGCCCATGAACAGGAATGAGCCCATGCCGGTCAGGTCACGCTTGGTGGTGTAGCCGTAGAGGCTCAGCGCACCGAAGGTCGCCGCGGTGATGAAGAACACCCGCACGATCGAGGTGTGCGTGAACACCAGGAAGATCGACGACAGCGAGATGCCCATCAGCGCCGCGAACACCCAGAACAGGATCTGGGCGGTCGAGGGTGCCAGACGGTTTATGCCCGCCGAGATCACGAACACCATCGCGAGCGGCGCCAGGATGAACAGCCACTTCAGGGGGCTGACGAACATGGCGTAGCCGAACGGTGTCAGGAACACCTTGCCGACGCGGACGGCGTCCGCCGTCGGAACGTCGGTCACGGCGGCCATGTAGACGCCGAGCGCGGCAAGGCCGGTGATGGCCAGGCCAATGCTCATGTAGTTGTAGATGCGCAGCATATAGGCGCGCAGGCCGGCATCGACCGTCGCGGCGTCAACACGCCCGGCGGCCCTGCCGAAAGGAGAAGCGTAGTTACGGTCTAGGTCCGACATGGTCGAATTCCCGTTGGTTGGTCCGGTCCGGCACGAGGGTCGCCATGCCGCCGGTTCGTCAAATTCTATCTCGGAGACCGCTGCCAGCCGACTGAATTTTGGCTCACAATCGGGACTCCGAACCCATCCGATATGTGGGAAACTAACACATTCGCCGCAACCTTCCACGCGCGGCTGAATGTCGCCCTCGGCGTCAATCCTGACGCGAAGCTGACGGGGTAGCGTGGTTAATCGCGGAAACCGGGCCGATTCCGCCCGGCACAATCCGCCGCTACATTTTGTCACAAATTTCGCAACACCGTCGCCGGCTTTTTGTTCAATGCCAGCAGCGTGCCGGCAAGCCCGAGCCCGACGGTCACGACCAGCGCGGCGGCGACCACGCCGGCGGCGCTGCCGGCCTGCCAGACGAAGCTCAGCGTCATCAGCCGCGTCACGATCAGCCAGGCCGCGATGCTGCCCGCGATCACCCCGAACACCGCGGTGGCAAGGCCGATCAGGAGGTATTCGAGGGCATAGGCGCCGAGCAGCCGCAGCCGCGTCGCACCCAGGGTCTTGAGGATCACCGCATCATAGACGCGGTGGCGGTGGCCGGCGGCGAGCGCCCCGCCCAGCACCAGGATCGCGGAGATCAGCGTCACGGCGCTGGCGCCACGGATCGCCAGGGCCAGATTGGTGACCACGGAGCCGACCGTCTCCATCACCTCACGCACGCGCACGCTCGTCACCATCGGATAGGCGTCGGCGACCTCCTTGATGATCTTGCCGTCGCCCGCCTTTCCGCCCGCTTCCGTCAGCGTCGCGATGTGGGTGTGCGGCGCGCCCTTGAAGGCGTTGGGGGAGAACACAAGGACGAAATTGATGCCGAGACCCTGCCAGTCGATCGTGCGCAAATTGCTGATCTTGGCCGGAATGTCGCGGCCGAGCACGTTGACCACCACCTCGTCGCCGAGCTTGAGGCCGAGCCCGTCGGCAATCTTCTTCTCCAACGAGACCAGCGGCGGGCCGGAATAATCGGCGCGCCACCATTCGCCCTCGACCACCTTGGAGCCCTTCGGCAGCTCGGCGGTGTAGGTCAGGCCGCGATCGCTCTGCAGCACCCATTCGGAATCCGTGGTCGGCTTGAGCTCCTCGGCGCGCACCCCGCGCGCGGCGACGATGCGTCCGCGCAGCATCGGCACGTCCTCGATCCTGGCGCCGGGGGCGATCTGGCGCAGATAGCCATCGAACTGCTCGGCCTGCGCGCTCGGAATGTCGATGAAGAAGAACGATGGCGCCTGGTCGGGGAGCGCCGCCAGGAACTGCCGGCGCAGATTGCCGTCGATCTGGGTGATGGTGACGAGCACGGCGAGCCCGAGCCCCAGCGACAGCACGACGGACGGCGTCAGCGCGCCCGGCCGGTGGATGTTGGCGATCGCAAGCCGCAGCATCGGCAGCCGCGTCCGTGGCAGCCGTCGTGCGATCGTCATCAGCAGGGCGGCGATGCCGCGCAGCAAGGCGAACACGACCACTGAGGAGGCCACGAACACCGCGGCGATGCGCCTGTCGAACGACAGGCCGATCACGACCGCGATGAGGAGTGCGATCACGACGGCCATGAACACGAGATAGCTCGCGCGCGGCCGGTGCCATTCGGAGCTGATGGTGTCGCGGAACAGCGCGGCCACCGGCACGTCGTGCACGCGCGCGAGCGGCCACAGGCCGAAGGCGAGCGCGGTGAGGAGGCCGTAGAGGAAGGACAGCGCGAGCTCGTCGGTGTGCACGGCCGGCACCACCGGCAGCGGCAACAGCTTGCCGAACAGGCCAACGATCGCAAAGGGCATCGCGGCGCCGAGCGCCAGGCCGATCACGGACCCGATCGCGGCCAGCAGGACCACTTGCGCCAGGTAGATGCCGAACACGTCCCGGCCGGTGGCCCCGACGGCCTTGAAGGCAGCGATCACCTCGAGCTTGCGGTCGATGTGACTCTTGACGGCATTGGCGACGCCGACGCCGCCGACCAGCAGCGCGGCAAGGCCGACCAGCGTCAGGAACTGCGTGAAGCGGTTGATGTTGCGCTCGAGCTGCGGCGAGGCGTTGGAGCGGCTGCGGATCTCCCAGCCGGCCTGCGGCGCGGCGCTGCGCGCATCCGCGATGAAGGCTTCGGTGGCGCGCTCGTTGTTCGCGGCCTCCGGCAGCTTGACCCGGTAGACCCAGCGCACCAGGCTGCCGGGCTGGATCAGGCCGGTGGCGCGCAAGGCCGCCTCGCTGATCAGAAAGCGCGGCCCGAAGCCGATGCCGCCGGCGAGCTTGTCCGGCTCGGCCTCGACGGTGGAGCGGATCTGGAACGTTGCGGACCCGATCGTGACGCGGTCGCCGGTCTTGAGCGAGAGCCGCGCCAGCAGCGTCGGATCGGCGGCGGCACCGAACGCGCCGTCACGCTCGGCGAGCAGATCGGCCATCGGCAGCTTTGGTGCCAGCGTCAGCTGTCCCAGCATCGGATAGGTGTTATCGACCGCCTTCATCTCGACCAGCGCCAGCTTGCCGTCAGCCGAACGCGCCATGCCGCGCAAGGTCGCAGCCGCCGACAGCGTGCCGCGCGAACGCAGGAACGCGACCTCTTCCGGCTTGGCCTCGCGCTGGAACAGCACGAAGGAGACGTCGCCGCCGAGCAGCGTGCGGCCTTCGCGCGCCAGACCGTCGCTCAGGCTCGCCGACACCGAGCCGACGCCGGCGATCGCCATCACGCCGAGTGCGATGCAGGCGATGAAGACATAGAAGCCGCGCAGGCCGCCGCGCAATTCGCGCAAGGCGTAGCGCAGCGACAGCGCGACAGCGTTGGGTTTCGCGAACGATTCGGCCACGGCGCTCATGCGGGCGCAGACTGCGTGTCGATGCGCCCGGAGCGCAGGCGGATGACGCGATCGCAGCGATGCGCGAGCGAGGAATCGTGCGTCACCAGCACCAAGGTCATGCCGCGCTCGGCGTGCTTGCTGAACAGCAGATCGACGATCTGCTTACCGGTGGTCTCGTCGAGATTGCCGGTCGGCTCGTCAGCGACCAGGATCGCGGGATCGGGTGCCAGCGCGCGGGCGAGCGCGACGCGCTGCTGCTCGCCGCCGGAGAGCTGCGTCGGATAATGATGCAGGCGGTCACCGAGCCCGACCGATTGCAGCTCCTCTGCCGCGCGCTTGGCGGCATCGGGGTTGCCGGCGAGTTCGAGCGGCACAGCAACGTTCTCCAGCGCCGTCATGGTCGGGATCAGGTGGAAGGACTGGAAGACGATGCCGACCTGGCGGCCGCGGAAGCGCGCCAGCGCGTCCTCGTCGAGGGCATTGAAAGGCGTGCCATTCACCACCACCTCTCCGCTATCAGGACGTTCCAGCCCCGCCATCACCATCAGCAGCGTGGATTTGCCCGAGCCTGACGGGCCGATCAGGCCGATCGTCTCGCTCCGGCCGACCCGCAGGCTGATATCCTTGAGGATGTGAACGCGTGCCGCGCCCGCGCCCAATGAGAGGTTGACGTTGGAGATGGCGATGGTGTCCGCGGTAGCGGCGAGCGAAGAGGGGTCGATGCGAGTGTCCATGGTCCGGTCATATGGCAAGTCCGCACGCGGGGTCGAGAGGCGTTACGGATTGTTCATGCACATAGCCGTGTTGATGCTCGCCGTCATGACGATGGCGAACCCCGCTTGGGCGGGTGCGACAAAACCGGTCAAGCTGGTCGTCCTCGGCGATTCCTTAAGCGCGGGCCTTGGCCTTCCGGCCCAGGAGGCGTTCCCCCAAAAGCTTCAAAAAGCCTTGCGGGCCAAAGGCATAGAGGTCGACATGACCAATGCCGGGGTGTCCGGCGACACCACCTCGGGCGGCCGCGACCGGCTCGATTGGTCGGTGCCCGATGGAACTGACGGTGTCATCATCGAGCTCGGCGCCAATGACGCGCTGCGCGGCATCGATCCCGACGTGGCGCGCGCCGCGCTGACCGACATCGTCCAGCGGCTCAAGGCGCGAAAGATTGCGGTCATGCTCTGCGGCATGCTGGCGCCGCCGAATTACGGCGCCGAATACGCCGCGCGCTTCAATTCGATTTATCCGGATCTGGCGAAGACATTCGACGTGCCGCTCTATCCGTTCTTCCTCGAAGGCGTCGCGGCCGAGGCCAAGCTCAACCAGGCCGACGGCATTCATCCGACCGCTGAAGGCGTCGACATCATCGTCGGCAGGATCATGCCCATGGTGGAGGCATTCATTGGCACGATCGCTGAGCAACGGCGTTGAAAACCAGGCAGCGCTACCCTAATTCCCAGGGTTTTACCGGGGTGAGGCGCGGCATGCTTCGCAGAGTCACACAACTGCGATAGGAATCAGGGTACCGGTGATTCGTCGCCGGCTCTAATTTGGATATGGTTCTCGCTGTTCGAGCACCGTACCCAAGCATCGGGAGTGCGAAACGATGCCGCGTTTGTTCACGGGTCTGGAAATTCCGGCCGAAATTGGCCAGTCGCTTTCCAACTTGAGGGGTGGCCTCCCCGGCGCCCGCTGGATCGATCCCGAAAATTATCACGTCACCCTGCGCTTCATCGGCGACATCGACGGTGCTTCCGCCAACGAGATCGCCTCGATGCTGTTTCGCGTCGACCGCAAGCCGTTCGAGGTGAAGGTGCAGGGGCTCACCAGCTTCGGCGGCCGCAAGCCCCGCGCGGTGGTCGCCACGATTGCGCCGAGCAAGCCGCTGATGGAATTGCAGGCCGAGCTCGAGCGCATGATGCAGCGGATCGGCCTCGACCCGGAGGGACGCAAGTTCATTCCGCACGTCACGCTCGCGAGGCTTCACGACGCCTCCGACCGCGACGTCGCCGACTATCTCTCGCTGCGCGGCTATTTCCCGAGCAGGGCGTTCATGGCCGAACGCTTCGTGCTGTTCTCCTCGCGCGCATCGACGGGCGGCGGCCCGTATGTGGTCGAGGACGCCTACGAGCTGTGTGAGTAATTTCTTTCTTAACCTCTCCCCGCTTGCGGGGAGAGGTCGGATCGCTCTCGCGATCCGGGTGAGGGGGGACAGGTCTTTCGATGGATCTCATACGCGGATAGAGCCCCTCACCCCGACCCTCCCAGCGCGAGCGAAGCTCGTCGCGCCCCCGTAAGAACGGGGCGAGGGAGAAGAAACGCGCATACCTCTGACCCCATTTCACGGCTTGCAATTTCCGTCCGTCTCTGGCGGTAAAGAGCCATGCTCTCCACCCCAAATCCCTCATTCCGCGAGGCCTATCAGGCCGAGATCGCGTCCGGCGCGATCGAGCCGGATCCCGCGCAGGCCGAGGTCGCCGAGGCCTATGCGGCGCTGGACCTGCGGCTTTCGACCTACAAGCCCACCCGCAAGCAGGGCCTGCTCAGCCGCCTGTTCAGCTCTGGTGACAAGGACGAGGCGCCGCGCGGGCTTTACATCCACGGCGAGGTCGGCCGCGGCAAGACCATGCTGATGGACCTGTTCTTCCAGCACTCATCGGTCGAGCATAAGCGCCGCGCGCATTTCCACGAGTTCATGGCGGACGTGCACGAGCGCATCTACGATTATCGCCAGAGCATCGCGCGCGGCGAGATCGCCGACAGCGACGTCATCGCTCTGACGGCCAATGCGATCTTCGAGGAGAGCTGGCTGCTCTGCTTCGACGAATTCCATGTCACCGACATCGCGGACGCGATGATCCTGGGCCGCCTGTTCGCCAAATTATTCGAGCTCGGCACCGTCGTGGTCGCGACCTCCAACGTCGCGCCCGACGATCTCTATAAGGGCGGTCTCAACCGCTCGCTGTTCCTGCCCTTCATCAAGCAGATCACCGACCACATGGACGTCGCGCGGCTCGATGCGCGCACCGACTTCCGCCTGGAGAAGCTGCAGGGCGTGCCAATGTGGCTGACACCGGCCGATGGCGATGCGGATGCCGCGCTCGACCGTGCCTGGAAGCGGATGACGGGCGGCGCCAAATGCCGCTCGCGTGACATTTCGATCAAGGGCCGCATTCTGCACGTGCCGTGCTCGGCCCATGGCGTGGCGCGATTCTCCTTCGCCGACCTCTGCGAGCAGCCGCTCGGTGCATCCGACTACCTCAGGCTGGCGCACGACTATCACACCCTCCTGGTCGACCATATTCCAGTGATGGACCTCTCCCAGCGCAACGCGGCCAAGCGCTTCATCACCCTGATCGATACGCTCTATGACAACGCCGTGAAGCTGATGGCCTCGGCCGACGCCAATCCGATCTCGCTCTACCTCGCGACCGATGGCGCCGAGGCCATGGAGTTCAACCGGACCGCCTCGCGCCTGATCGAAATGAGCTCGGAATCCTATCTGGCGCTGCCTCACGGCCGCAAGGATTCCACCGCCAGCGGCTCGACCAAGGGCTTGGTCGAGACTTAAGTCCTATCCCCGCCGTCATTCCGGGGCGTCGCAAAGCGACGAGCCCGGAATCCATACTCCGGATGGTGGTTATGGATTTCGGGCTCGCGCTTCGCGCGCCCCGGAATGACGGCCGGGGTATGCTGGCTGCTATCTCGGCAAGCCCGACAATTGGGCATTGGGCGACTTGAACGGGGGAGACGAAAGGGATAACCACCCGTCTCAGTTTCCCCTCCTTACGTGTCTAAAGGACAGGTTCACATGGCGCGCGACAAGATTGCTTTGATTGGCTCCGGCCAGATCGGCGGAACGCTGGCTCACCTCATCGGCCTGAAAGAACTGGGCGACGTCGTGATGTTCGACATCGCCGAGGGCGTGCCGCAGGGCAAGGCGCTCGACATCGCGCAGTCCTCGCCGGTCGACGGCTTCGACGCCCACTACACCGGCGCGAACTCCTATGAGGCGCTCGACAACGCCAAGGTCTGCATCGTCACCGCCGGCGTGCCGCGCAAGCCCGGCATGAGCCGCGACGACCTCCTCTCCATCAACCTCAAGGTCATGGAGCAGGTCGGCGCCGGCATCAAGAAGTACGCCCCCGACGCCTTCGTCATCTGCATCACCAACCCGCTCGATGCCATGGTCTGGGCGCTGCAGAAGGCTTCGGGCCTGCCGCACAAGAAGGTCGTCGGCATGGCCGGCGTGCTGGATTCGGCCCGCTTCCGCTACTTCCTCGCCGACGAGTTCAACGTCTCGGTCGAGGACGTCACCGCCTTCGTGCTCGGCGGCCACGGCGACACCATGGTGCCGCTGGTGAAGTACTCCACCGTCGCCGGCATCCCGCTGCCCGACCTCGTCAAGATGGGCTGGACCTCACAGGCGCGCCTCGACGAGATCGTCGACCGCACCCGCAATGGCGGCGCCGAGATCGTCAACCTGCTCAAGACCGGCTCGGCCTTCTACGCCCCTGCCGCCTCCGCGATCGCGATGGCCGAGAGCTATCTGAAGGACAAGAAGCGCGTGCTGCCCTGCGCCGCCTATCTCAACGGCGAGTACAGCGTGAAGGACATGTATGTCGGCGTGCCCGTCGTGATCGGCGCCAAGGGCGTCGAGCGCGTGGTCGAGATCGAACTCGCCGGCAAGGACCGCGAGGCGTTTGACAAGTCGGTCGGTGCCGTGCAGGGCTTGGTCGATGCCTGCAAGAAGATCGCACCCGATCTTCTCGGCCGCTAAGGCAAAGCAATACCCGCCGAAGATCGAAACCCGGTCTTCGGCGGTTTCACTTCCGGACCCCGGCTGACCGGGGTGGGGTTCCGGTCTCGGCAGATCTCGATTGTCAAAGAATCCGGGTTGCAGTTCCTGTGGTATATGGTATGCCAGCCACAAGACTGAGGTGGGCCCATGAGGTCACCGCCCGCGGGTTCAGGGAGCGACCATATGAATATCCATGAATATCAGGCCAAAGCGCTGCTGCATGAATTCGGCGTTCCGATTTCGCGGGGCGTAGCGGTTCTCAAGGGCTCGGACTCCGACGCCGCCGCAAGACAGCTTCCCGGCCCGGTCTGGGTGGTGAAGAGCCAGATCCATGCCGGCGGGCGCGGCAAGGGCAAGTTCAAGGAAGCATCCGCCGGCGACAAAGGCGGCGTCCGCATCGCCAAGTCGGTGGAAGAGGTCAACGAATTCGCCAAGCAGATGCTGGGCGCGACGCTGGTCACCGTGCAGACGGGACCTGCCGGCAAGCAGGTCAACCGCCTCTACATCGAGGACGGCTCCGACATCGACAAGGAATTCTACCTCTCGATCCTGGTCGACCGCGAGACCTCGCGCGTCTCCTTCGTGGTGTCGACCGAAGGCGGCGTCAACATCGAGGACGTCGCGCACAACACGCCGGAGAAGATCGTGACCTTCTCGGTCGATCCGGCGACCGGCATCATGGGCCATCACGGCCGCACGGTCGCGAAGGCGCTGAATCTGTCCGGCGACCTCGCCAAGCAGGCCGAGAAGCTCACCGCGCAGCTCTACGCGGCCTTCGTCGCCAAGGACATGTCGATGCTGGAGATCAATCCGCTGGTCGTGACCAAGCAGGGCGAGCTCCGCGTGCTCGATGCCAAGGTGTCCTTCGACGACAACGCCCTGTTCCGCCATCCCGAGATCGCGGTGTCGTTGCGCGATCTGACCGAGGAAGACGCCAAGGAAATCGAGGCGTCGAAATACGATCTCAACTACGTCACGCTCGACGGCAATATCGGCTGCATGGTCAACGGCGCCGGTCTCGCCATGGCGACGATGGACATCATCAAGCTCTACGGCATGGCGCCGGCCAACTTCCTCGACGTCGGCGGCAGCGCCAGCAAGGAGAAGGTCGCGGCCGCGTTCAAGATCATCACCGCCGATCCCAACGTGAAGGGCATCCTGGTCAACATCTTCGGCGGCATCATGAAGTGCGACGTGATCGCCGAGGGCGTCACTGCTGCGGTTCGCGAGGTCGGCCTGAGCGTGCCGCTGGTGGTCCGCCTCGAAGGCACCAATGTCGAGCTCGGCAAGAAGATCATCCGTGAATCCGGACTGAACGTGGTGCCCGCCGACAATCTCGACGACGCCGCGCAGAAGATCGTGAAGGCCGTCAAGGGAGGCTAGCGCCATGGCCCAGGACCATCTCGCCGCATCATCTCCGCTCCCCGAGCATGCGCGCCTCGCCGCGTTCGCCGGCGAATGGGATGGTGAGGAGATGGTCTTCCCGTCGCGCTGGACGGCGGGCGGGCCGGCGACCTCGCGCACCGTCGCGCGCATGGATCTCAACGGCTTTTATCTGATCCAGGACTCCGTCCAGATGCGCGACGGCAAGCAGGTCTTCGCCACCCACGGCATCTTCACCTTCGACCGCGACGACCGGACCTACAAATTGTTCTGGTACGATTCGCTCGGCTATACGCCGCCATCGCCCGCCTCGGGCGGCTGGGCCGGCAAGACCCTGACGCTGGTGCGCGGTTCGCTCCGCGGCAATGCGCGCCACGTCTACGAGATCATCAATGAGGATTCCTACTCGTTGAAGATTCAATTCTCGCCGGACGCGGAAGGCTGGTCCGACGTCCTCACCGGCGTCTACCGCCGCATCCACTGACCCACTCACTCTGTTAGTTTCGCGAAAGCAGACCTCATGTCCATCCTGATCGACAAGAACACCAAGGTCATCTGCCAGGGCTTCACCGGCAAGAACGGCACCTTCCACTCGGAGGCCGCGATCGCCTACGGCACCAAGATGGTCGGCGGCACCTCGCCGGGCAAAGGCGGCTCGACGCATCTGGGCCTGCCGGTGTTCGACACCGTGCGCGAGGCGCGTGAGAAGACCGGTGCCGACGCGTCGGTGATCTACGTGCCGCCGCCGGGCGCAGCCGACGCGATCTGCGAAGCCATCGACGCCGAGGTCCCGCTGATCGTCTGCATCACCGAGGGCATTCCTGTGATCGACATGGTTCGCGTCAAGCGCTCGCTGCTCGGCTCCAAGTCGCGCCTGATCGGGCCGAACTGCCCGGGCGTCATGACCGCCGGCGAGTGCAAGATCGGCATCATGCCCGCCAACATCTTCAAGACCGGCTCGGTCGGCATCGTCTCCCGCTCGGGCACGCTGACCTATGAAGCCGTGTTCCAGACCTCCCAGGAAGGCCTCGGCCAGACCACCGCGGTCGGCATCGGCGGCGACCCGGTCAAGGGCACCGAGTTCATCGACGTGCTGGAGATGCTGCTCGCCGACCCCAAGACCGAATCGATCATCATGATCGGCGAGATCGGCGGTTCCGCCGAGGAGGACGCCGCCCAGTTCCTCAAGGACGAGGCCAAGCGTGGCCGCAAGAAGCCGATGGTCGGCTTCATCGCCGGCGTCACCGCCCCTCCCGGCCGCCGCATGGGTCATGCCGGCGCCATCATCTCCGGCGGCAAGGGCGATGCCGGTTCCAAGACCGAGGCGATGAAATCCGCAGGGATTACAGTGTCCCCGTCGCCCGCCCGCCTCGGCCACACGCTTGCCGAAAAGTTGAAAGGCTAATTCAGTTCTTCGTGCTTTTCCGGGCGAAGTTTCGCAGCAAATAGGGTAAAGGGTGCCTGTCGCGTCGAGCCCTGTCGGGGGAGCTCGGCGCCAGCGCCGTTTGTTATGCGCGAATCGAAATCGCCAGGAACTCAAGTATGTCTCGCCAGGACGCGAACGCAGCCTTTGCCCTGTCATCCTTTTTGCAGGGCACCAACGCCACCTACATCGACGAAATCTACGCCCGCTACCAGAAGGACCCGTCCTCGGTCGATGCCGAGTGGCAGGAGTTCTTCAAGAGCCTGAACGACGCGCCGGCTGACATCAGCAAGAACGCGGAAGGCCCGTCCTGGGAGCGCGACAACTGGCCGCTGACTCCGAAGGATGACCTGACCTCCGCCCTCGACGGCAACTGGGCCGAAGTCGAGAAGACGGTCGGTGCCAAGATCGCCGCCAAGGCGCAGGCGAAGGGCGCCGACATCTCCTCCGCCGACCTGCTTCAGGCGACGCGCGATTCCGTCCGCGCCCTGATGCTGATCCGCTCCTACCGCATGCGCGGCCACTTCCACGCCAAGCTCGATCCGCTCGGCATCGAAGCCCAGCGTAACCGCGAAGAGCTCGATCCGCGCACCTACGGCTTCAGCGAAGCCGATTTCGACCGCAAGATCTTCCTCGATCACGTGCTCGGCCTCGAATACGGCACGTTGCGCGAGATCACCGCGATCTGCGAGCGCACCTACTGCCAGACGCTCGGCGTCGAGTTCATGCACATCAGCAACGCGGCGCAGAAGGCCTGGATCCAGGAGCGCATCGAGGGACCCGACAAGGAGATCTCGTTCACGCGTGAAGGCCGCAGGGCCATCCTGCAGAAGCTGATCGAAGCCGAGGGTTTCGAAAAGTTCTGCGACACCAAGTTCACCGGCACCAAGCGCTTCGGCCTCGACGGCGGTGAAGCCCTGATCCCCGCGCTCGAGCAGATCATCAAGCGCGGCGGCAATCTCGGCGTGAAGGAAATCGTGCTCGGCATGCCGCATCGCGGCCGCCTCAACGTGCTGACCCAGGTGTTGGGCAAGGCCCATCGCGCACTATTCCACGAGTTCAAGGGCGGCTCGGCCAATCCCGACGCGGTCGAAGGTTCCGGCGACGTCAAGTATCACCTCGGCGCCTCCTCGGACCGCGAGTTCGACGGCAACCGCATCCACCTGTCGCTGACCGCCAACCCCTCGCATCTCGAGATCGTCGATCCCGTCGTGCTCGGCAAGGTCCGCGCCAAGCAGGACCAGCACGGCGATCCCCCTGACATGCGCATCTCCGTGATGCCGCTCCTGATGCACGGCGACGCCGCGTTCGCCGGCCAGGGCGTGGTTGCTGAATGCTTCGGCCTGTCCGACCTGAAGGGCTACCGCACCGGCGGCTCCGTCCACTTCATCGTCAACAACCAGATCGGCTTCACCACCTATCCGCGCTACTCGCGCTCCTCGCCCTATCCGTCGGATGTGGCGAAGATGATCGATGCGCCGATCTTCCACGTCAACGGCGACGATCCGGAAGCCGTCGTGTTCGCGGCCAAGGTCGCGACCGAATTCCGGCAGAAGTTCCACAAGCCCGTCGTCATCGACATGTGGTGTTATCGCCGCTACGGCCACAATGAGGGCGATGAGCCGGCCTTCACCCAGCCGGTGATGTACAAGCGGATCGCCGCCCATCCCTCGACGCTGACGCTCTACTCCAAGCGCCTGATCGCGGAAGGCGTCGTCACCGAGGGCGAGGTCGACAAGCTGAAGGCGGACTGGCGCGCCCGGCTCGATGCCGAGTTCGAGGCCGGCACCTCCTACAAGCCGAACAAGGCCGACTGGCTCGACGGCAAGTGGGCGGGCTTCAAGATCGCCGACCAGGAAGAGGATGCGCGGCGCGGCGTCACCGGCGTCGAAATCGCTACGCTGAAGGATATCGGCCGCAAGATCACCAAGGTGCCGGACGGCTTCCGCGTTCACCGCACCATTCAGCGCTTCCTCGATAACCGCGCCAAGGCGATCGAGAGCGGCAACGGCATCGACTGGGCGACCGGCGAGGCGCTGGCGTTCTGCTCGCTGCTCAACGAAAACCACCACGTCCGCCTGTCCGGACAGGATTCGGAACGCGGCACCTTCTCGCAGCGCCATTCTGTCCTGATCGATCAGGAGGACGAGAGCCGCTACACGCCGTTCAACCATCTCGGCCACGAGCAGGGCCATTACGAGGTCATCAACTCGCTGCTGTCGGAAGAAGCCGTGCTCGGTTTCGAATACGGCTATTCGCTCGCCGAGCCGAACACGCTGACGCTGTGGGAAGCCCAGTTCGGCGACTTCGCCAACGGCGCGCAGGTCGTGTTCGACCAGTTCATCTCCTCGGGCGAGCGCAAATGGCTGCGCATGTCCGGTCTGGTCTGCCTGTTGCCGCACGGCTATGAGGGCCAGGGGCCGGAGCACTCCTCGGCGCGCCTCGAGCGCTACTTGCAGATGTGCGCGGAAGACAACATGCAGGTGGTCTACCCGACCACGCCGGCGAACTACTTCCACGTGCTGCGCCGGCAGCTGCATCGCGAGATCCGCAAGCCGCTGATCATGATGACGCCGAAGTCGCTGCTGCGTCACAAGCGGGCGGTGTCGCGTCTCGACGAGCTCGCGAAGGGCACGACCTTCCACCGCATCCTCTACGATGACGCCCAGATGCTGCCGAACGAGGCGATCAAGCTCGTCCCTGACGAGAAGATCCGCCGCATCGTGCTGTGCTCCGGCAAGGTCTATTACGACCTCTACGAGGAGCGCGAGAAGCGCGGCATCGACGACATCTACCTGATGCGCGTCGAGCAGCTCTATCCGGTGCCGCTGAAGGCGCTGGTGGCCGAGCTGTCGCGCTTCAAGAAGGCCGAGATGGTGTGGTGCCAGGAAGAGCCCCGCAACATGGGTGCTTGGCACTTCATCGAGCCCTATCTGGAATGGGTGCTGAACCAGGTGAACGGCGCGAGCCGGCGTCCGCGTTATGTCGGCCGCGCCGCTTCCGCCGCGACCGCCACGGGTCTGATGTCCAAGCATCAGGCTCAGCTGAAGGCGTTCCTGGACGAAGCACTGAGCTGACCGAAATTCCAATTGTCATGCCCCGCCTAGTGCGCAATTGCGCACGGGGGGCGGGGCATCCAGTACGCCGCGGCGTCCGTTTGATCCACGATCGTCACGGTGTACTGGATCGTCCGCCTGCGCGGACGATGACGGCCAAAAACGATTAAGGAAGAGACCATGACTGAAATTCGTGTGCCGACGCTCGGCGAATCCGTCACCGAGGCCACCATCGGCCGCTGGTTCAAGAAGGCCGGCGACCCCGTCGCCGTCGACGAGCCCCTGGTGGAGCTCGAGACCGACAAGGTCACCATCGAAGTCCCCGCGCCGACGGCCGGCACGCTGAGCGAGATCATCGCTGCCGATGGTGCGACCGTTGCCGTGGGCGCGCTGCTCGGTCAGATCACCGAAGGTGCCGGCGCAGCCAAGCCCGCCGCCGCGCCGGCCAAGGCTGCGGCGCCTGCCGCTGCTGCCGCTGCTCCGGCGGCGGCTCCCGCTGCCGCGAAGGCGCCGCCGGCCGATGCGCCGCTCGCGCCGTCCGTGCGCAAACTGTCGGCCGAGACCGGCATCGACGCCTCGACCGTGCCGGGCTCCGGCAAGGACGGCCGCGTCACCAAGGGCGACATGCTGGCCGCGATCGAGCGCGCCGCGTCGGCGCCGACGCCGGTCAACCAGCCCGCCGCCGCCGTGCAGGTCCGCAGCCCCTCGCCGGCCGATGACGCCGCCCGCGAAGAGCGCGTCAAGATGACCCGGCTGCGCCAGACCATCGCGCGCCGCCTCAAGGACGTGCAGAACACCGCGGCCATGCTCACGACCTTCAACGAGGTCGACATGACCAACGTCATGGCGCTGCGCGCACACTACAAGGACGCGTTCGAGAAGAAGCACGGCGCCAAGCTCGGCTTCATGGGCTTCTTCACCAAGGCCGTCGTGCAGGCGCTGAAGGACATCCCGGCCGTCAACGCCGAGATCGACGGCAGCGACCTGATCTACAAGAACTACTACCACATCGGCGTTGCCGTCGGCACCGACAAGGGCCTGGTCGTGCCTGTGGTTCGCGACTGCGACCACAAGTCGATCTCCGACATCGAGAAGAGCATCGCCGATTTCGGCCGCCGCGCCCGTGACGGCCAGCTCAAGATCGACGAGATGCAGGGCGGCACCTTCACCATCACCAATGGCGGCATCTACGGCTCGCTGATGTCGACCCCGATCCTGAACGCGCCGCAGTCCGGCATCCTCGGCATGCACAAGATCCAGGAGCGGCCGATGGTCGTCGGCGGCAAGATCGAGGTCCGCCCGATGATGTATCTGGCGCTGTCCTACGATCACCGCGTCATCGACGGCAAGGAAGCCGTCACCTTCCTGGTCCGCGTCAAGGAGAGCCTGGAAGATCCGGCGCGCCTGGTGCTGGACCTCTAAGGGAGGCGACGATGGGGGAGCCGTCGCTCGCGCATGCGCTCATCTCCATGGTGCCGCTCCTGCTGACCACCCTTATCTTTTTCTTCTTTGCGATTCCGATTAGTCGCAGGAAAGGTAAGGGGGTCGGCTTCGCGGCCTTGTGCCTGATCCCGTTTCTCACGCCCTTCATTCTGTTCCATTTGATCAGCTTGACGGACAAGTCCGTGCTTGATCGCTTGGCGGCTCTTGAGGGCAGGACGTCGTAGTGCGCTCGAACTCGTGGGGATTGATGTGACGGATAAAGTCGTTGTCATCACCGGCGGCAGCCGCGGCATCGGGCGGGCGACCGCGCTTGCGGCGGCCGCGCGCGGTTTTCGCGTCGTGGTTGGCTATGCCAGCAACAAGCAGGCGGCCGACGAGGTAGTCGCGCAGATCGCGGCCAGCAACGGCAAGGCCATCGCTGTGAAATGCGATGTCGCCGAGGAAAGCGACATCCTCAATCTGTTCGAGGAGGCCGACAGGTTCGGCACGCTCGGGGCGCTCGTCAACAATGGCGGCATCGTCGGCAAGAGCGGCGTGCGCGTCGACGAGATGTCGGCCGAGCGCATCCAGCGCGTGATGGCGGTGAACGTCACCGGCTCCATCCTTTGCGCGCGCGAGGCGGTGAAGCGGATGTCGACCAAGCACGGCGGCACGGGCGGAGTCATCGTCAACCTGTCGTCCGTCGCTGCGCGGCTCGGCTCGCCCAACACCTATGTCGACTACGCCGCGTCCAAGGGTGCGGTCGATTCCTTCACCGTCGGCCTCGGCCATGAGGTCGCGGGCGAGGGCATCCGCGTCGCCGCGATCCGTCCCGGCCTGATCGACACCGACATCCACGCTGCCGGTGGCGAGCCCGACCGCGCCCATCGCCTGGCCCATCTGGTGCCGATGAAGCGCGTCGGCACCGCCGATGAAATCGCCAATGCCATCGTCTGGCTGATCTCGGACGAGGCCTCCTACGTCACCTCAGCCATTCTCGATGTGTCCGGCGGACGCTGACGCGCCGCGCTGACGCATCCTCACCACGCCTAACCTTACGGGACTTTTTCTCATGGCTACCTACGATCTCGTCGTCATCGGCACCGGACCGGGCGGTTATGTCTGCGCGGTACGCGCGAGCCAGCTCGGCATGAAGGTCGCCGTGGTCGAAAAGAACGCGACCCTCGGCGGCACCTGCCTCAATGTCGGCTGCATGCCGTCGAAGGCGCTGCTGCACGCCTCCGAAATGTTCGAGGAAGCCGGCCATTCCTTCGCCAAGATGGGCGTCAGCGTTTCCGCGCCGAAGCTCGATCTGCCCGCGATGATGAACTTCAAGCAGCAGGGCATCGACGGCAACGTCAAGGGCGTCGAGTTCCTGATGAAGAAGAACAAGATCGACGTGCTCAAGGGCACCGGCAAGATCCTCGGCACCGGCAAGGTCGAGGTCTCCGCCGACGGCAAGTCGCAGGTGGTCGAGACCAAGAACATCGTGATCGCCACCGGCTCGGACATCGCGCGCCTCAAGGGCATCGAGATCGACGAGAAGCGCATCGTGTCCTCGACCGGCGCGCTGTCGCTGGAGAAGGTGCCAGGCCGATTGCTTGTCATTGGCGCCGGCGTGATCGGGCTTGAACTCGGCTCTGTGTGGCGCCGGCTTGGATCCGAAGTCATGGTGGTTGAATTCCTCGATCGCATCCTGCCCGGCATGGACGGCGAGATCGCCAAGCAATTCCAGCGCATCCTTGAAAAGCAGGGCTTTGCGTTCAAGCTGGGCTCGAAGGTGACCGGCGTCGAGGTGAACAGCAAGGCATTGCTCGCGAAAATCGAACCGGCTTCCGGCGGTGCCGCTGAGACGCTCGAAGCCGACGTCGTGCTCGTCTGCATCGGCCGCGTGCCCTACACCGACGGTCTCGGCCTCAAGGAAGCCGGTGTCGCGCTCGATGCGCGCGGCCGGGTCCAGATCGATCCGCATTTCGCCACCAGCCTGAAGGGCGTCTATGCCATTGGCGACGTCGTGGCAGGCCCCATGCTGGCGCACAAGGCCGAGGACGAAGGCGTCGCGGTTGCCGAGATCATCGCAGGCCAAGCCGGTCACGTGAATTACGACGTCATCCCGGGCGTCGTGTACACCACGCCGGAAGTGTCCTCCGTCGGCAAGACCGAGGAGGAACTCAAGCAGGCGGGCGTGGCTTACACGGTCGGAAAGTTTCCGTTCACCGCCAACGGCCGTTCCAAGGTCAACCAGACCACTGACGGCTTTGTGAAGATACTCGCAGACGCGAAGACCGATCGCGTGCTCGGCGTGCACATTATCGGCCGCGAAGCCGGCGAAATGATCCATGAAGCGTGTGTTCTCATGGAATTCGGCGGCAGTGCGGAAGATCTCGCGCGCACCTGCCACGCCCATCCGACGCGCTCGGAGGCCGTCAAGGAAGCCGCGCTTGCGGTCGGCAAGCGAGCCATCCATATGTAACGACGCGCCCAGCGCCGAACCGGGCGGGGAACACATGCTGCGCCGCCTTCTTCAACCGGTCTGGGTCCTGCTTGCGATCGTCTTCCTGATCGAAGCCTGGCTGTGGGATCATCTCGAGCCGATCGTCGCCAGGATCGTCGCAGCCATCCCGCTGGCGCGCTTCAAGCATTGGCTGACGGAGCGCGTCGATGCGCTCTCGCCGGCCATGACGCTGCTCGTGTTTGCGGTGCCCGTCGTCCCGCTGTTTCCGCTCAAGCTGGTCGGGCTGTGGCTGCTCGCGCATGAATACTGGACCGGCGCGTTCTTCACGATCGTGTTCGGAAAGCTTGTCGGCGTCGGCGTCACCGCCTTCGTGTTCGACGTCACGCGCGCCAAGCTTCTGGAGATGCGCTGGTTCGAGCGGATCTACGCCCTGGTGCTGAGGGTGCGCGCCAAGGCCGCCGAGCTGGTCGACCCGATCAAGCGCCGCATCCGCGAGCTGATCGCCGGCAACGGCGAGGGCTGGTCCTACCGCACGCTGCGTATGATCCAGCGCTTCAGGAAGAGCGTGCATCAGGCGCGGTGATCTTCGCCACCACAAGGACCGTCCGTAGCCCGGATGGAGCGCAGCGCAATCCGGGACAGGCGTCCCCGCTCTATCCTCCGTCATTGCGAGCGCAGCGAAGCAATCCAGTATCTTTCCCCGGAGGCAGTCTGGATTGCTTCGTCGCAAGGGCTCCTCGCAATGACGCGGTGAGAACCCGGCCTCAACACCTCAATGCAAATGCAGCAGATGTGGCCACCACAGGCCGAGCGCGGTCATGAACAGGCCGGCGATCGTCAGCGCGCCGCCGACATAGGCGAGCGCGATCATGCCGGTGATGATGGTGGCGGACGCCAGCACGATGCCGATCTGGAAGGCGGCCGAGGCCAGCTCGAAATGGTGGTACTTCGCGGTCGCCTCGTCGCGGGCGTGCTCGGCGTGCTTGGCCTTGTCCGCAAGCTGCTCGGTGCCTTCGCCGGTCTCGGGCTCGGAGCGGTAGCGCTGCGCGGTCTTGGTCCAGTCGTCGATCTGCTTCTGCACGGCGGGCTTCTGCGCCTCGGCCGCGGCGGCCAGTGTCAGCTTGCCCTGTTCCGCCGCGGTCACCACCACGGTGCGGCGGATGCTCTTGGCCTGGAAGAATGCCCAGAGATTGGCGGCCTCGACGTTCTTGCTGATCGATTCGGTCTGGGCACCCTTGCCGAGCGTCTCCGAGATCGCCAGGAACAGCGCCAGCACGGCGATCAGAAGAGCGATCTTCTTGTTCGAGCCGGACGCGTGTTCGGCGTGCTCGGCATGCTCCATGCTTTCATGTGCGCCCATATAATGTCCCTCCTGTGCCGGTTCCCACGATTTGACCGAACCGTGGGCGCTGTGCAAGAGGCACGCGAGCTATGACGAGAGTGTGTCAGCGCCGCGGATGGGCGCTGGCATACACCTCGAGCAGCCGCTCGGAATCGATGCCGGTATAGACCTGCGTGGTCGACAGCGAGGAATGGCCGAGCAATTCCTGGATGGCGCGCAGATCGCCGCCGCGCGAGAGCAGATGCGTGGCGAAGGAATGCCGCAGCGCGTGCGGCGTGGCGCTGTCGGGCAGCCCGAGCGCGCCGCGCAGCCGCTCCATCGCGAGCTGGATGATGCGCGGGCTCAAGGGGCCGCCGCGCGCGCCGACGAAGATCGGTCCTTCCGCCGGCAGCGGATAGGGGCACATCGCGACATATTCCTGCACCAGCGCGAGCACGTTCTGCAGCACCGGCACCATGCGGGTCTTGTTGCCTTTGCCTGTCACGACCAGCACGTCGCCTTCGCCGGGCTTCGGCACCTCGCGGCGCTTGAGACCCAGCGCCTCGGAGATGCGCAGGCCCGAGCCATAGAGCAGCGCCATCACCGCGGCATCGCGCGCCAGGATCCAGGTCTCGCGCTCCTCGCCGGCGCGCTCGTCGGCGTCGGCAAGACGTTTGGCCGATGCCATCGGCAGCGGCTTCGGCAGGCTCTTGGCGACCTTCGGCGCGCGGATCGCCGACAATGCACCGACCTTGCCCTTGCCCTCACGCTCCAGAAAACGTCCGAACGAGCGCAGGCCCGCCAGGGCGCGCATCAGGCTGCGGCCGGCGATGTCGTCGGCGCGGCGCATCGCCATGAAGGCGCGCACGTCGGTGGCTTCCAGCGCTGCAAACCGCTCGAGCGTGACGCGCTCGCCCCAATGGCCACAGAGGAAATCCAGGCATTGCCGCAGATCGCGGCCATAGGCCTCCAGCGTCTTCGGCGACAGCCGCCGCTCGGCGCCGAGATGCGACAGCCAGCGCGCCATCTCCTGCGCGATCGAGGGATCGGCGCTGGCGAGCTCGATGTGTGGGGCGGCCGCTTTGCTCATGCGCTCTGGACGTGGTGATTCCGCACAGTATATCGCATCACACCAGTTTACTGTTCGCTAAGGCCGCCGCGCGGCGCTAGCCTCAAGACCTCAAGGTTCCGATTCCCCGCTCATGGACCAATCGCCGCGCAACGACACCGCCCCCGCCACCCGCATGGTCGACGTGCTGGTGCCGGTCGCGCTCGACCAGACCTATTCCTACAAGGTGCCGCGCGGGATGGAGCTGAAGGCGGGCGATCTCATCAGTGTGCCGCTCGGTCCGCGCGAGGTGCTGGCCGTGATCTGGGGCGAGAACGCCAATCCCGATCCGCGCCTGCACAACCGCCTCAAGGAGGTCAGCGAGAAGCTCGATATCCCGCCGCTCAAGCCGGAGCTGCGCCAGGTGGTGGACTGGGTCGCCAATTACACGCTGAGCCCGCGCGGCATGGTGCTGCGCATGTGCCTGCGCATGGGCGAAAATCTCGGCCCGGAGCGGGTGCGCGCCGGCGTGCGCCTGACCGGCAATCCGCCGAAGCGTTTGACGCCGGCGCGCCAGCGTGTCATCGCGCTGCTGTCGGACCGGCTGCTGCACGGCAAGTCCGAGGCGGCCAAGGAGGCCGGCGTCTCCTCGGGCGTGATCGACGGCCTCGTCGATGAAGGCACGCTCACGGTGGAGCCGATGCCGCCGCCGCCACCGCCGCCGGCACCCGATCCGGAATTCGGCCGGCCGGATTTTTCGCCGCTGCAGCGTGCCGGTGTGGATGCGATGCGCGCACTCGCGGCCAATGGCACCTTCCATGTCGCGCTGCTCGATGGCGTCACCGGCTCGGGCAAGACCGAGGTCTATTTCGAAGCGGTCGCCGAGGTGATCCGCCGCGGCAAGCAGGCGCTGATCCTGATGCCGGAGATCGCGCTGACCGGCCAGTTCCTCGATCGCTTCGCGCAGCGTTTTGGCGTGCGGCCGATCGAATGGCATTCCGAGCTCACCCCGCGCACCCGCGCGCGCAATTGGGCCGCGATCTCCGAAGGTTCGGCGCCGGTCGTGGTCGGCGCGCGTTCGGCGCTGTTTCTCCCTTACGCCAATCTTGGCCTCATCGTCGTCGATGAGGAGCACGATCAGGCCTACAAGCAGGACGACGGCGTGCATTACCACGCCCGCGACATGGCGGTGGTGCGCGGGCATATCGCAAAAATCCCGGTCGTGCTGGCCTCCGCGACGCCGTCGGTCGAATCCGAGGTCAATGCGCGCAAGAGCCGCTATAAGCGCATCGCGCTGCCCTCGCGCTTCGGCGGCCAGCACATGCCGCATATCGAGGCCATCGATTTGCGCCGCGAGCCGCCCGCGCGCGGCCGCTTCATCTCGCCGCGGCTTGCCGGCGAGATCAGAACCGCGATCGAGCGGCGCGAGCAGGCGCTGTTGTTCCTCAACCGCCGCGGCTATGCGCCGCTGACGCTGTGCCGTGCCTGCGGCCATCGCTTCGCCTGCACCATCTGCGATGCCTGGCTGGTCGATCATCGTTTCCGCCAGCGCCTCGTCTGCCATCATTGCGGCTTCTCGATGCCGCGCCCGCATGTCTGCCCGAACTGTTCGGCCGAGGAATCGCTGGTCGCGGTTGGCCCCGGCGTGGAGCGCCTGCAGGAGGAGGCGGCCGCGTTGTTCCCGCAAGCGCGCACCATGGTGCTGTCGAGCGATCTCATCACCTCGATCGAGACGATGCGAAGCGAGCTCGCCGAGATCGCGGAGGGCCGCGTCGACATCATCATCGGCACGCAGCTCGTGGCCAAAGGGCACAACTTCCCGCGGCTCAATCTGGTCGGCGTCGTCGATGCCGATCTTGGCCTTTCCAACGGCGATCCGCGTGCGGCCGAGCGTACCTGGCAATTGCTCAACCAGGTGATCGGCCGCGCCGGGCGCGAGCAGGGCCGCGGCGTCGGCTATCTCCAGACCCATCAGCCCGACCATCCCGTGATGCGGGCGCTGATCGCCTGCGACCGCGAGGCCTTCTACGACAGCGAGATCGAGCTGCGCGAAAAGACGCTCTATCCGCCGTTCGGCCGGCTCGCCAGCCTCATCATCTCTGCCGGCGATCGCCCGGGCGCCGAAGGCTTCGGCCGCAAGCTCGTCGCGCTGGCGCCGCGCGACGAGCGCGTCGTCGTGCTCGGCCCGGCCGAAGCCCCGCTCGCCGTCATCAAGGGCCGCTACCGCTTCCGCATCCTGGTGAAATCGGCGCGCGGTTTCGACCTGTCGGACTACTTACGCAACTGGCTCGCGGTCTGCCCGAAGCCGACAGGCAATCTGAAGCTGGAAGTCGACGTCGATCCGCAGAGCTTTTTGTAGGGCCACCGCAGCCATACCCTCTACTGTCATTCCGGGGCGCGCGTAGCGCGAGCCCGGAATCCATCGGGCGGCAGAGTTTGTGGATGAATGGATTCCGGGTTCGCGCTCCGCGCGCCCCGGAATGACAAAACAAAAAAAGCCCGCGGTCCCCCAAGACCGCGGGCTTGTTTCACGTGCGCAGCAAACTGATGAAAACTGCGCGCTCGATCAGGCGCGGATCGCGCCTTTAGGAGACGACTTCCGCGGTGACGCGGCCAACGCCGCGACTGGTGAGGCCAATGGCGCGGGCGGCACCCGTGGAGAGGTCGAGCACACGCCCGCGAATGAACGGGCCGCGGTCGTTGATGGTGACGATGACGCTCTGGCTGCCATGGGTGACGCGCAGCTTGGTGCCGAAGGGCAGCGAACGGTGCGCCGCGGTCATGGCGTTCTGGTTGAAGCGCTGGCCCGAGGCGGTCTTGCTGCCGGACTCATTGCCGTAAAAGGACGCGATGCCGGAGAAGCTGCGGCCCGTGCCGGAGGTCGGCGTCATCGACGCATTGGCATTGCGCCAATCGGAGGTCGCGTTGGCCTCGGTCTGGGCGTGGTGGCGGTGGTGATGCCGGTGATGCCGGGATTTGGCGGAAGCTTCGGTGGCAGTTCCACCGACGAGGAGAGTTGCGGCGACGAAAGCAATCGCCGTACGCGGCCGGGTCGCAAAGCCCAGCGTCTTCAAAGACAGCATTTAATGGTCCCTAAGCTAGTATTGCCACATGTGTGGCAAGTGGAGCCCCCATCAGTTTGTGAGCGATTTGGCGTTTCGATTCCCAATGAGGCGTGAATTGGGCAGTAAATCCGCTATGTGTCGTCTTGAAATATCTTGTTACCGTCGCGTGATATTCAGCCGATGTTCCGTAATCTTCGCCTTTAACGATTTATTAACCTCTATATTACTTGCGAATACTGTAAAGCGAAGTCATCGCCCCTAGCGTTTAGAATTCGATAAGTATTCGGCGGGTGGAACCGGTGGGAACGGATTCACGTCCCAGCGATCCGTGTTCATGGCCGCTATGCGCTGGGGGCAGGAACCAATGGAAGGTGTCGCGGCACGGCCGGCGCTGAATTCCGTGACGTGGCAGGTCGCCGCCTCGGTCGGCCCTCCCCCGCGCAATGTGTTGCGAGGCTGCGACGAACTGGCGACAGAACTTCATGCCTTTAGTTTGGCGTCATGTTGCACCTGCGCACCTGCTATGTTAGCAAAGCCGCGATTTTAACGAGCCCGGCACCTCCCGTGCTGGTCGGAAATCGAAGTCCCGCTTGAATTCCAAGGGCTTGGATCGCTAGGCGCCGCTTCGTGGCGACGGTTTTTCCCTTGCGAGTTTGACAGCAAAAAGAGCGCGTCTGTGGCTGCAGAAGATACGTCCGTTTCAGGTGTGTCCGGCCGTTATGCAACGGCCTTGTTCGAGCTGGCCCGCGACCAGAACGTGGTCGACGAGGTCAAAGCCGATCTTGATAAATTCGATGCCTTGCTGAACGAAAGCGCTGATCTCAAGCGCCTCGTCCGCAGCCCGGTGTTCGCCGCCGACGCCCAGTCCAAGGCCCTTTCGGCCGTGCTGGACAAGGCGGGTATCGCCGGCATCACCGCCAACTTTCTGAAAGTGCTGACCGCCAACCGCCGCCTGTTCGCGGTGGCCGACGTCAGCCGCGCCTACCGCGCCCTCGTGGCCCGGTTCAAGGGCGAGACGACGGCTGACGTCACGGTGGCGGAGGCGCTCTCTGACAAGAATCTCGATGCCCTCAAGGTTGCCCTGAAGTCGGTGACCGGCAAGGACGTCGCGCTGAACGTGAAAGTCGATCCCTCGATCATCGGTGGCCTCGTCGTCAAGCTGGGCAGCCGCATGGTGGATGGTTCGCTTCGCACCAAACTCAATTCGATCAAGCACGCGATGAAAGAGGCAGGCTGATGGACATCCGCGCCGCGGAAATTTCCGCGATCCTCAAGGACCAGATCAAGAATTTCGGCCAGGAAGCTGAAGTCTCCGAAGTCGGACAGGTGCTGTCCGTCGGCGACGGTATCGCCCGCGTCTACGGTCTGGACAACGTCCAGGCCGGTGAAATGGTCGAGTTCGAGAACGGCACCCGCGGCATGGCGCTGAACCTCGAAACCGACAACGTCGGTGTCGTTATTTTCGGTGCCGACCGCGAGATCAAGGAAGGCCAGACCGTCAAGCGCACCCGCGCCATCGTGGACGCGCCGGTCGGCAAGGGCCTGCTTGGCCGCGTGGTCGACGCGCTCGGCAACCCCATCGACGGCAAGGGCCCGATCCAGGCCGACAAGCGCATGCGCGTCGACGTCAAGGCGCCCGGCATCATTCCGCGCAAATCGGTGAACGAGCCGATGGCGACCGGCCTCAAGGCCATCGACGCCCTGATCCCGATCGGCCGCGGCCAGCGCGAGCTGATCATCGGCGACCGCCAGACCGGCAAGACCGCGATCGCGCTCGACACCATCCTGAACCAGAAGCCGCTCAACGCGCAGCCGGACGAGAACATCAAGCTGTACTGCGTCTACGTCGCGGTCGGCCAGAAGCGTTCGACCGTCGCCCAGTTCGTGAAGGTGCTGGAAGAGCAGGGCGCGCTCGAATACTCGATCGTCGTCGCCGCCACCGCCTCCGATCCGGCGCCGATGCAGTACATCGCGCCCTTTACTGGCTGCACCATGGGCGAGTACTTCCGCGACAACGGCATGCACGCGGTCATCATCTATGACGATCTGTCCAAGCAGGCCGTCGCCTACCGTCAGATGTCGCTGCTGCTGCGCCGCCCGCCGGGCCGCGAAGCCTATCCCGGCGACGTGTTCTATCTGCACTCCCGCCTGCTCGAGCGCGCGGCGAAGCTGAACAAGGACATGGGCTCGGGCTCGCTGACGGCGCTGCCTGTCATCGAAACCCAGGCCAACGACGTGTCGGCTTACATCCCGACCAACGTCATCTCGATCACCGACGGCCAGATCTTCCTGGAAACCGACCTGTTCTTCCAGGGCATCCGTCCTGCCGTGAACGTCGGTCTGTCGGTGTCGCGCGTCGGTTCGTCGGCGCAGACCAAGGCCACCAAGAAGGTCGCCGGCAAGATCAAGGGCGAGCTCGCGCAGTACCGCGAAATGGCGGCGTTCGCGCAGTTCGGCTCCGACCTCGACGCCTCGACCCAGCGCCTGCTCAACCGCGGCTCGCGCCTCACCGAGCTGCTCAAGCAGCCGCAGTTCTCGCCGCTGAAGATGGAAGAGCAGGTCTGCGTGATCTGGGCCGGCACCAACGGCTATCTCGATCCGCTCCCGCTCAACAAGGTGCGCGCGTTCGAGGACGGCCTGCTGTCGCTGCTGCGCGGCAAGCACGCCGACATCCTCAACGCGATTCGCGACAGCCGCGATCTCTCCGACGATACCGCTGCCAAGCTGAAGTCGGTGGTCGAGGGCTTCGCGAAGTCTTTCTCATAAGAAGGCTGTCATGGCCGGGCCAAAGCGCGAAGCGCGTCTTCGCAACTGAAGTCCCGGCCATCCACGTCTTGTGCGTGGAAGACGGAGAACGTGGATGCCCGGGACACGCCCGGGCATGACGAAAGGATAGGGTCGCGGTCGAGCCGCAGGCTGATCGCTGGGGACGAAGAATGGCGTCACTTAAAGACATGCGCGTCCGCATCGCCTCCACCAAGGCGACGCAAAAGATCACCAAGGCCATGCAGATGGTCGCGGCCTCCAAGCTGCGCCGCGCGCAGACCGCCGCGGAAGCGGCGCGTCCCTATGCCGACAAGATGAGCGCGGTGATCTCCAACATCGCCAGCGCCGCGGTCGGCTCGCCCGGCGCACCGGTGCTGCTGGCCGGCACCGGCCGGGACCAGGTTCATCTGCTGCTGGTCTGCACCGGCGAGCGCGGCCTGTCCGGCGCCTTCAACTCCTCGATCGTGCGTCTCGCCCGCGAGCGCGCTCTGGCGCTGATCGCGCAGGGCAAGGAAGTGAAGTTCTTCTGCGTCGGCCGCAAGGGTTACGAGCAGCTCCGCCGCCAGTTCGACAAGCAGATCGTCGAGCACATGGACCTGCGCAGCGTCCGCCAGCTCGGTTTCGTCAACGCCGAGGAGATCGCCAAGAAGGTTCTGGCGCGGTTCGACAACGGCGAGTTCGACGTCTGCACGCTGTTCTACTCGCAATTCAAGTCGGTGATCGCGCAGATCCCGACCGCCCAGCAGGTCATCCCGCTGGTCATCGAGGAGGGCGGTGCCGCCAACACGACGTCGTACGAATACGAGCCGGAAGAGGACGAGATCCTCACGCGCCTGTTGCCGCGCAATCTCGCCGTGCAGATCTTCCGCGCCCTGCTCGAGAACAACGCCTCGTTCTACGGTGCGCAGATGTCGGCGATGGACAACGCCACCCGCAACGCCGGGGAAATGATCCGCAAGCAGACGCTGGTCTACAACCGCACGCGTCAGGCTCAGATCACCAAGGAACTCATCGAAATCATCTCCGGCGCAGAAGCAGTCTGACCGGACACGAAATTCGGATCGAAGGAGACAGTAAATGGCTACAGCAGCCACACAGATCGGTCGCGTTACCCAGGTCATGGGCGCCGTCGTCGACGTGCAGTTCGAAGGCCACCTGCCGGCCATTCTCAACTCGCTCGAAACCAAGAACGGCAACAACCGCCTGGTGCTGGAAGTCGCGCAGCATCTCGGCGAGTCGACCGTCCGCACCATCGCGATGGACGCCACCGAAGGTCTGGTGCGCGGCCAGGAAGTGACCGACACCGGTCAGCCGATCTCGGTTCCCGTAGGTGACGGTACGTTGGGCCGCATCATGAACGTCATCGGCGAGCCGATCGACGAGGCCGGCCCGATCAAGTCGGAAGGCACCCGCGCCATCCACCAGGAAGCGCCGACCTACACCGACCAGTCGACTGAAGCCGAAATTCTCGTCACCGGCATCAAGGTCGTCGATCTGCTCGCTCCGTATGCGAAGGGCGGCAAGATCGGCCTGTTCGGCGGCGCCGGCGTCGGCAAGACCGTGCTGATTCAGGAGCTGATCAACAACGTCGCGAAGGCGCACGGCGGTTACTCCGTGTTCGCCGGCGTCGGCGAACGCACCCGCGAGGGCAACGACCTCTATCACGAGTTCATCGAGTCCAAGGTCAACGCCGACCCGCACAATCCGGATCCGAGCGTGAAGTCGAAGTGCGCGCTGGTGTTTGGTCAGATGAACGAGCCGCCGGGCGCCCGCGCCCGCGTCGGTCTGACCGGTCTGACCGTCGCCGAGCACTTCCGCGACCAGGGCCAGGACGTGCTGTTCTTCGTCGACAACATCTTCCGCTTCACGCAAGCGGGTTCGGAAGTGTCGGCGCTGCTCGGCCGTATTCCTTCGGCGGTGGGTTATCAGCCGACGCTCGCGACCGACATGGGCGCGCTGCAGGAGCGCATCACCACCACGCAAAAGGGCTCGATCACCTCGGTGCAGGCCATCTACGTGCCGGCCGACGACTTGACCGACCCGGCGCCCGCGACCTCGTTCGCGCACTTGGACGCTACCACGGTGCTGTCGCGCGCGATCTCGGAAAAGGGCATCTATCCGGCGGTGGACCCGCTCGACTCGACCTCGCGCATGCTCTCGCCGCTGGTCGTCGGCGAGGAGCACTACACCGTCGCCCGTCAGGTCCAGCAGGTGCTGCAGCGCTACAAGTCGCTCCAGGACATCATCGCCATTCTCGGCATGGACGAGCTTTCGGAAGAGGACAAGCTGACGGTGGCCCGCGCCCGCAAGATCGAGCGCTTCCTGTCGCAGCCGTTCCACGTCGCCGAAATCTTCACGGGTTCGCCGGGCAAGTTCGTGGACCTCGCCGACACCATCAAGGGCTTCAAGGGCCTGGTGGAAGGCAAGTACGATCACCTGCCGGAAGCTGCCTTCTACATGGTCGGCACCATCGAAGAAGCCGTCGAGAAAGGCAAGAAGCTGGCGGCGGAAGCCGCCTAAGAGGCGAATGGCGAATGGGGAGTGGCGAATAGAAGCTGCTCCCGTCCGCCACTCGCTATTCGCCACTCGCTACTCGCAGGTTTCCCATGGCCACCTTCCATTTCGATCTCGTCTCTCCGGAAAAGCTCGCCTTCTCGGGTGAGGTCGATCAGGTCGACATCCCCGGCGCCGAGGGTGATTTCGGCGTGCTGGCGGGGCATGCGCCGGTCGTGGCTGCGATCCGGCCCGGCATTCTCACCGTCACCACCGGCGGCCGCCACGAGAAGATCATCGTGCTCGGCGGCCTTGCCGAAGTCTCCGAAAAGGGTCTCACCGTGCTCGCCGACGTCGCGACCTCGCTGGACGAGCTCGACCGTGTCCAGTTCGCCGAGACGATCGCGGAGATGGAAGAGAACTTGAAGGAGCACGAAGGCACCGAGCTCGATCAGGCCATCGAGCGGCTCGACCACTTCAAGAGCATCCAGCATCAGCTCAACGCCACGGCTATGCACTAAGCCCCGGGGCACCGCTCCGGGGCTCGATCTCCAAATTCCTGAACAGTTTCAGCGCTCGTCACGGTCGTGGCGGGCGCTGAAACTTTATTGCGCTATCGCTGGCGCTGTCGCCTATTTTATCGCGGCGCGTCAGTCACTTCGCTACTGTGCATGGGTTGTTTTCGAGAGTTCAGTCGGCGAGGTGCGCAAACTCATGTGCCACCGCGCGGTAGACCTCGCGGCGGAACGGCACCACGAGGTCGGCGACACGGTCGAGGCGCTCCCAGCGCCAGGCGTCGAACTCGGCGGGCTGGCCGTTGCGCGGCGTCAGCGGATCGATCTCGTCGTCCGTGCCGGTGAAGCGCAGCGCGAACCATTTCTGGCGCTGGCCGCGAAATTTCGCCAGCCGGTGCGTCTGCGGTCCGTCGTAAGGCGGGAATTCATAGGTGAACCAGTCGGTCTCGCCGAGATAGTCGGCACTGACGACGTTGGTCTCCTCCCACAGCTCGCGCATCGCCGCATCACGCAGGTTCTCGCCCTCGTCGACGCCGCCCTGCGGCATCTGCCAGTCGAGCCCCGGCAGGATGATCTCGGGTCCGTCACCCTTGAAGCGATGGCCGATCAGCACGCGGCCGTCGGCGTTGAACAGCGCGATGCCGACGTTCGGGCGGTAGGGTTTGTGGGTCGTCACGCGTAACCTTCTCTCGTCATTCCGGGGCGCGCGAAGCGCGAGCTCTGGTGCGCAATTGCGCACCTGAGAATCCATAACCACAGGCCACAATGGGTTGAAAGGCCGTGGCTGCGATCCTTCGCACAGCTTCTGTCTGGGAGTATGGATCCCCGCCTTCGCGGGGATCACGACCGAGCGAGCCGCGACAGGTGATCTGATCACCCCTCCGCCAGCGCAGAAAATTCCTGCACCACGCGCTCATAGACTGGGCGCTTGAACGGGATGATCAACTCAGGGAGATTCTTCATCGACTCCCAGCGCCAGCTCACGAATTCCGCCTTGTGGCCGCCGCCGCCGGGATGCTCGACGTTGATCTCGCTGTCCTTGCCGGTGAAGCGCACCGCGTACCATTTCTGGCGCTGGCCGCGGTAGCGGCCCTTCCAGGCGCGCCCGGCAACGGTGCGCGGAATGTCATAGGTGAGCCAGTCCGGGACCTCGCCGAGCCGCTCGACCGAGCGCACGCTGGTCTCCTCGTAGAGCTCGCGCTTGGCCGCTTCCCAGGTGTCCTCGCCGGGATCGACCCCGCCCTGCGGCATCTGCCAGACATGGGTGTCGTCGACATGCTCGATGCCGCCGGCGCGGCGGCCGATGAACACCAGTCCCTTTGGATTGATCAGCATCACGCCGACGCAGGTCCGGTAGGGCAGATCCTCGTAACGCGCCATTCCGCCAGACCTCTTGCCTGCTTCTTGGGAAGGCATGCCGGCCCCGCGAGACCCGCGCCGAACCAATTCGTTGATTTAGCTGGATTTTGATTTCAGCATCGCGGTTGTCAATGGCACCAAAAGGATACCTCGGTCGCCCAATGTCTTGGTCCAGGCGCTGATGCGCTCGATCGAGACGGGCAGGGCGGAGGCCGTGCCGACGGCGATGCCGCGCTCGCGCGCCGCCGATTCCAGCTTGTTGAGGGCGCGGTCGATTTCGGTCGCCGTCGGCACCGCGTCGATGGCGATATCGCCCTTGCCGAACGGCACGGCCTGGTTCGCCGCGGCCTGGGGCGCGATGCTGCGGGGCGAGGAGCCGTCGTCGAAGAAGCCGAGCCCGCGCTTGGCCGCCTCGCGGATGATCGGCTGCATCGCCGGCTCCGTGGCGACGAAGCGGGCGCCCATGAAATTGGTGAGGCCGGCATAGCCCTGCATCCGGCTGAGGTGCCAGTACAGGCGGTCCATGTTCTGGTCGGGGCTGAGCGAGGTCAGCAGCGTCTGCGGCCCCGGATCGTTGTCGGGGAAGTCGTAGGGCTCCATCGGGATCTGGAGGAAGATCTCGTGGCGCTGCGCCCGCGCTCGCTCGGCGAGCTTGCCGGGGTCGGAGCCGTAGGGCGTGAAGGCCAGCGTCACCGCCGGCGGCAGCTTCATGATGGCGTCCAGGGTCTTGGCGGCGCCGACGCCGAGGCCGCCGATCACGATCGCGACCACCGGCATCTTGGCGGCCTTGGCGCGATCGGCGTCCGCCGCATAGACGTTGAACGGCCTCAGCCCGTCGGCGACCACCGGGATCATGCCGTAGCGCGATTTCTCCAGCAGCTTCGGATTGATCCCGGTCATGACGGGCGGCGGGGCGGATGCAGCCTCGCCCTTGTCGGCGGCATCGCCCCCGCCGATCACCACGTCGCGGCGGGCGCCGGTGGAGCCATCGATCATGGTGATGGTCTTCTGCTCGCCGGGCGCGGCCTGCTTCGGCGTTTCCTTGGTCTCGTGCTTGGTTTCCTGGCCTTGGCCGATGGCAGACTTGTCGTCCGTGGCCTTCTCGGCCGGCCTGAGCTGGTTGATCGCGATCCGGCTCATCGGCTCACCGCCGAGCGGGTCCTTGTTGAAGATGGCGAAGCCGGCAAAGGTAACCAGGAACAGGCCGAGCAGAACAGCGAGCAGCTGCATAGACGTGAACGGCAGCCGCAGCCGCCGTTTGCGGCGCGGCTTATCCTGTCCGAGCGGGGCGCTCAGATCATCGGCCGTTTCAGTCATGCGCGATCCCGAATCACTCCAGCCGACGATACCACGCCGAGGTCAAGCGGCGGCAGGCCGGGATAGGCCGGAGGCAGCAGCAGTTCCCAAGCAAAAAGGGCGGCTTCGGGAAGCCGCCCTTTCGCTGGATCGCGTGATACGCCGACCTAGTTCGCCGCTTTGGCCTTGTCGGTCGCCGCCTTGTTGTCGCCGCCCGGGGTCGGCGCCGCGGAGGCGCTGTTCTTGATGCCGTGGAGCAGGTCGCCGGCGAGCTTGAGCGCCTTGTCGTCCTTGGCGTCCGGCGGGACGTAGGACTGCGAGCCCGTCTTCTCGTCGCCGTCGTTCTTGAGGTGGCCGCGCAGCGAAGCCTCGCCCTTGGTGTCGGTGCGCGACTTCAGCTCGTCCGGCACGTCCTGGAGCACTTCGATATCGGGCACGATGCCCTTGGCCTGGATCGACTTGCCCGACGGCGTGTAATAGCGCGCGGTGGTCAGCCGCAGCGCGCCGTTGCCGCTGCCGAGCGGAATGATGGTCTGCACCGAGCCCTTGCCGAACGAGCGCGTGCCGACGATGGTCGCGCGCTTGTGGTCCTGCAGCGCGCCGGCGACGATTTCCGACGCCGAGGCCGAGCCGCCATTGACCAGCACGATGACCGGCCTGCCCTTGGTCAGGTCGCCCGTATGCGCGGCGCGGCGCTGGGTCTCCTCGGCATTGCGGCCGCGGGTCGAGACGATCTCGCCCTTCTCGAGGAACGAGTCGGAGACGGTGACCGCTTCCTCGAGCAGGCCGCCCGGATTGTTGCGGAGGTCGATGATGAAGCCCTTGAGCTTGTCGCCGCCGATCTGGTTCGTGAGGTTGCCGATCTCGCGCTTCAGGCCTTCGGTGGTCTGCTCGTTGAAGGTGGTGATGCGGATATAGCCGATGTCGTCCTGCTCGACGCGCGCGCGCACCGAGCGGACGCGGATATTGTCGCGCACCAGCGTCACGTCGAGCGGGTTGTCCTGGCCCTTGCGGATGATCTTGAGCTTGATCTTGGTGTTGACTGGACCGCGCATCTTCTCGACCGCCTGGTTCAGGGTCAGGCCCTGCACCGCCTCGTCGTCGAGATTGGTGATGATGTCGTTGGCCATGACGCCGGCGCGCGAGGCGGGCGTGTCGTCGATCGGCGAGACCACCTTGATCAGGCCGTCCTCCATCGTGACCTCGATGCCGAGGCCGCCGAACTCGCCGCGGGTCTGCACCTGCATGTCGCGGAAGCTCTTCGCGTCCATGTAGCTCGAGTGCGGATCGAGGCCGGTAAGCATGCCGCTGATGGCGGACTCGATCAGCTTGGTGTCATCGGGCTTCTCGACATAGTCGGAGCGCACGCGCTCGAACACATCGCCGAACAGGTTGAGCTGGCGATAGGTGTCCGCGGTGGCGGCTCGCGCGCTGGAGCCCATCAACACCGCGCGCGGCTGGGTCACGAACAGCGTCAGCGCCGCACCGGTGGCGGCGCTGAGGAGGATTACTGAAGTCTTGCGCATCATCCGCGAACCTTCTCGCCTTCATTTGCGGCCCACCATGGGCCTGGATCGATTGGAGTGCCGTCTTTACGGAACTCGACATACAGCACAGGTTGACTCGCATTGGTGGCGAGAATGGAAGCGACCTGAGAGGTCGACCCCATGGTCGCGACCGGCTCCCCCGTGAGCACAAACTGGCCGATGTTGACCGAAATGCGCTCCATCCCGGCGATCAGGACATGATACCCGCCCCCGGCGTTTAGGATCAAGAGTTGTCCATAGCTGCGGAATGGGCCGGCATACACAACCCAGCCATCACACGGCGTCGTGACCTGAGCGCCGGGCTTGGTCGCCAGCGAAATGCCCTTCTGGACGCCGCCGACCCCGTCGGAACCGCCAAAGTCCCTGATCTTGTTACCGTTAACCGGAAACGGCAGGAGGCCCTTGGCCGAAGCGAAGGCGATCGCCGGGGTGGTGCGGGACTTGTCCTTGAACGCGCCCGGGCCCTGCTTGGCGCTGGCGGCCGCGTTTGCCGCCGCCAATTTGGCCTCCTTGGCCTCGGCCTGCCTTGCGGCCTCGGCAGCCTTCTCGGCCGCCCTGGCGGCGGTTTGCAGATCCTGCTCCATCTTGGCGATCAGCCCCTGGAGATCGCCGACCTGTCTTGACAGCGCGATCGCGCGCGCGCTTTCGGCGTCGAGGTCTTTTTCCCGCGCGGACTGCTGATGCTGCCGTTCCTCGATCAGGGCGGTGAGCCGGGTCTGGTCGCTCCTGACCTTGTCGCGGTCGGAGGCGAGCTGATCGCGCTCGGTGGCTATGGTCTTGCGCAAGGCCACGAGCTCGCCGAGCTCGCTTGCGATCTTCTCGGCGCGGCCGCGCAATTCCGGCACGACGGCGCCAAGCAGCATCGCGGTGCGCAAGGATTGCAGCGCATCTTCGGGCCGCACCAGCAGCGCCGGCGGCGTGCGCCGGCCGGCGCGCTGCAAGGCCGCCAGCACCTCGACGATGTCGGCACGGCGCGAATCCAGCGAAGCGCGCATCTGCTGCTCGCGGCCGTTCAGCGTTCGCAGCCGCGCTTCGGCCTCGTCGATCTTGGCTTCCACGGCGCGCACATTGGCGGCGGTGTCGATCAGCTGCTGATTGAGCTGGGTGCGGTCCTGGCCGAGCGCGGTGATCTCGGCCTTCAGCTTGGCCTGCGCTTCTTCCGCGCTTCGTTGCCTCGCGCGCGCGGCCTCCAGCTCCTGCTCGCGCTGCTTGATCGCGTCGGGCGAGACGGCGGCAGTCTGCGGCGACGGCGCAACTGTCTGACCTTGCGTCTGGGCTTGCGCGAGGCTTTCTTCGGCGAAGAGGCTTGCGCCGGCAAGGCCGGTGATCAGCAGCAGGTTGAGGAGCGGCGCTCGCATCGTGTCGGCAAAGGTGCTCGTTGTGGCGCGCATCACGCGCGGTGATAGGGATGGCCGGCCAGGATGGTGGCGGCCCGATACAGCTGTTCCAGAAGCATGACGCGGATCATTTGGTGCGGCCAAGTCGCAGAGCCGAACGCGATCGCGAGCTTGGCCTTACGGCGCAATTCGGGCGAAAGTCCGTCCGCCCCTCCGATCACGAAGATAGTATGTCCGGCGCCCTCGTCGCGCCAGCGCGCCAAGTGCCGTGCGAATACGGTGGACTCGAGATTCTGGCCGCGCTCGTCCAGCGCCACCAGGATCGCCTTGTCAGGAATATGCGCCGAGATTGCCGCGGCCTCTTCGGCCATCCGCGTCGCCGCATCGCGTGCGCGGCTTTCGGGAATTTCGTGGATGCCGAGCTCGCGAAATCCAAGCTTGCGGCCGGCCTCCTCGAACCGCTCGAAATAGCGGTCTGCAAGCTCCCGTTCGGGGCCCTGCTTCAGCCGGCCCACCGCAATGACAGCAACACGCATGATTCTTGAGTCGCGTTGACGAGACCGCGCGCAACAAGCGCGCGCACGACGCTAGCATGCGCGTCAGCCGATTCGAAATCGGCCTTCGAGCCTAGATCGCCTTCGCCGCCCCTGGGCCCTGCGTGTACAACCGCTCGAGGTTGTAGAACTCGCGGACCTCGGGTCTGAACACGTGCACGATCACGTCGCCGGAATCGATCAGCACCCAGTCGCAATTGGGCAAGCCCTCGACATGGATGTTTTTGATGCCGTTTTCCTTGAGGCTCTTGGTGACGTTTTCCGCGATCGCGCCGACGTGCCGGTTCACCCGGCCGGTGGTGACGATCATGTAGTCGGAGTACGCCGATTTGCCGCGAAGGTCGATGGTGACCGTCTCTTCCGCCTTCATGTCCTCGAGGCGGGAGAGGATCAGGCTCAGCGTCTTGTCGGCGTCGGGTTGCGCCTTCAAGGCCGCAGCTTTGGTCGATGTTTTACGCGTAGGCTTGGCAACCTTGGGTAAAACAGACTTGGACAATACAGATGCGGTCAGGGACCATTCCTTTCACTGTATCGCGAACGCCGAATCCGGGCGCCCACTGGTTACACTACATCATGTGGGGTTAAGGGTTTCAATATGCCAGAGAGACCGAAATCCCCACCAGGTCGGCACACTTCGTCTCACTTCGTACCTTTCCAGCTCCCGTCCGGGTTCCGTAGGCCGGTCGAGGAGAGATTCAGCTTCAATCCGGTCAGGAACACCCAGGCCGGTGCTGGCCGATCCGCAAGCTGGACGGCCTTGTTCTCGGGCAGACGGTAGCGCGATAACGCCTGGGCCGCGGGCGAGCCGAGCGCGCGAAAACTCTGCGGGGGGCGATCGATCACGGCCATCGGCACCTGGGCGGCGATGCGCCGCCAGTCCTGCCAACGATGGAATTGAGCGAGATTGTCGGCGCCCATGATCCAGACGAAGCGCAAGCCAGGAAAGCGGCGGCGCAAGGTGTTGATCGTGTCGATAGTATAGCGGGTGCGAATGACGGATTCGAGACAGCTCACCTCGATGCGCGGATCATCGGCGACCTCGCGCGCGGCCTGCATGCGCTCGCTGAGCTCGCGCAGCGCGCCGTTTTCCTTGAGCGGATTGCCTGGTGTGACCAGCCACCAGACGCGATCGAGCTGCAATCGCTTCAGCGCGAAGCGGCTGATCGCGCGGTGCGCCTGATGCGGCGGGTTGAACGAGCCGCCGAGCAGGCCGATGCGCATGCCCGGCGTCGAGGGCGGAACCGCTTGCGCCACGAAGCGCGGCACGACGAGATTGTTGCTCAATGCCCGCGCCCCGCGACGTCTACGGCCGAGTCTGTCCGGTGCCGCGGACGCGATATTTGAAGCTCGTCAATTGCTCGGCGCCGACCGGGCCGCGGGCGTGAAAGCGGCCGGTGGCAATCCCGATCTCGGCGCCGAAGCCGAACTCGCCGCCATCGGCAAACTGCGTCGAGGCGTTGTGGAGCACGATCGCGGAATCGACTTCGCTGAGGAACTTGCTCGCCGCAGCCTCATCCGCGCTCACGATTGCATCGGTGTGATGCGAGCCGTGGTCCTGGATGTGCGCGATCGCGCCGTCGATGCCGTCCACCACCTTCGCCGCGATGATCGCGTCGAGATATTCGGTGTCCCAATCCTCCTCGCTCGCCGGCTTGACGCGCGCATCGGCCTTCTGCACGGCCTCGTCACCGCGCACCTCGCAGCCGGCATCGAGCAGCATCTCCACCAGCGGCTTCAGGTTCTTGCCAGCGGCGGCACGATCGACCAGCAGCGTCTCGGCCGCGCCGCAGACGCCGGTGCGTCGCATCTTGGCATTGAGCACGATCGACTTCGCCATGGCGAGGTCGGCGCTGCCATCGATATAGACGTGGTTGACGCCTTCGAGATGCGCGAAGACAGGCACGCGCGCCTCCTGCTCGACCCGCGCGACGAGGCTCTTGCCCCCGCGCGGCACGATCACGTCGATGGCGCCGTTGAGGCCCGACAGCATCATGCCGACCGCTGCGCGGTCGCGCGTCGGCACCAGCGTGATCGCAGCTTCCGGCAGGCCGGCTTCGCGCAGGCCCTGCACCAGGCACTCATGGATGGCGCGGCACGAGCGGAAACTGTCGGAGCCGCCGCGCAGGATCACGGCATTGCCCGACTTCAGGCACAGCACGCCGGCATCGGCCGCGACATTGGGCCGGCTCTCAAAAATCACGCCGACGACGCCGAGCGGCACGCGCACGCGCTCGATGGACATGCCGTTCGGCCGCTGCCAGCGCTCGGTGACGACGCCGATGGGATCGGCGATGCCGCGCACAATGCCGATGCCTTCGGCCATGCCCTCGATGCGCGCCGGCGTCAGCGTCAGGCGATCGATGAAGGAGGAGGTGGCATTGCCGGCGGCACGGGCCTCCGCGACGTCCTCCGCATTGGCGGCGAGGATCGCGGCCGAGTTGGCGCGGATTGCCCGCTCCATCGCCTCGAGCGCCCGGTTCTTCTGCTCCGGCGGCGCCAGCGCCAACACGCGCGCGGCAGCGCGGGCACGGGTTCCGAGATCGGACATCAGCGCCAAGAGATCGCCAGCTCGATCGGCATTACCGTCTACGGCTTTGAGGGGGGCGGCCATGGGAGTTCAACCTTCTGCTAAGGCGGTGTCCTAGCACGGAAATCCCGCTTTTGCGAAGGGCGGGGAGGGTATGGCTGGTCTCCCGG
>NZ_JADYVU010000027.1:0-40998 GCF_020194115.1 Bradyrhizobium sp. NBAIM01
CCACATGGGGCGGGGGATTGAAGGCTGGGGCAAGGTGACGAGGTCCGGACTCCTAGGCACTCCGGACCTCGAAACTTTTTAGATTGAACGCAGCAACGCGCCGTCCGGTGGGGCATCCGGGCGGCGCGTTGTCGTTTCAGAGCCTCTTTGTTTCGGCGCTTAGCGTGTCTGCGGCTCCAGCGTCACCGTGCAATCGCCCTGCCCTTGCGTCGCGACCACGATGTTGCCCGCGGGAGCGCCGAGAGCGATCGGCGTGGACGAGCCGCCGCCAGGCATCTGGACGATCACGCTCAGGGAATCGGTGCGCGCAGTCGAGCCCACGGTGGTCGGCTCGGCCTGAGCGACGTTGCCGGAGGCATCACGTCGCATGATCTGGCAGTTCACCATGTTGTTTCCGCCGGCCGCCGCCATGCTTGACGACGAGGAGGCGCTGCCACCCATTTGGGCCCGGGCCCGCGACGGATCGCGGGGTACCTGGCTGACGATGCGATGCGAGCGCGGCTCCACGATAATGACCTCGTCTTCCGTCGTGAAATATTCGTAGCCGCGATATGCAGGCTCGATCGAGACGATCTCGGGCGGCAGCCGATGCAGACGCACGCGCGAGGGAATCGTCTCGCCGACCCGGATCGAGATGTTCAGATTGCGCTCCGGCTGCGCCAGGCGTGCGCGGCTCACCGTTTCGGAGATCCGCACCTGCCTCTCGGTCGTCACCTGGGCCTGCTGGTTGACCTGCGTGTTGGTCTGCGTGGTCTGATTGGCCTGGTTGGTCTGCGTGCCCGTGGAGCCGGGCGCGGTCTGTGCGTTGTTGGTCGGTGCCGCGCGGCTGGTATCCGTCGCAGTGGCCGGCTGGTTGCTCTGTTGCGCCGGCGGCTGCTGCTCGGCGGCACTGCGCGGCGGCTGGGCCTGGTTGCGCTCGTTCTGGTTGGCTGTAGCTCCGGTGCGCTCGTTCTGCTGGCCAGCCGGACCAGTCGTCGGGCCAGTCTTGGATCTCTCGGATTCGGCGGTTGATTTCTGCGGCGCAGCCTTGTCCTGCGCAGCCTTGTCCTGCTTGGTTTCCGCACCGCTCTTGCCCGCATCGCGTCCGGGCTTGGTGCTCTCGGCCTCCCGGTTGCGATCGCGCGAAGGCTCACGAGAGTCTTGTGCCTGGTCCCTCGCCTTCGGTTGATTGCGCTCCGAGGCCGTCGCCGGCTGGCGCTTGTCGTCACTTGCCTCGCTCTTGGCAGCGCCGCCTCGATCCTCGCGGCCTGCGCCCTGAAGCCGCTCTTGGGCGCCTTGCGCGCGCTCTTGAACGCGTTCTTGAGCCGCACCACCGCGCTGCGGAGAAGCGCCCTTGGCCGGCTCCTCGGTCCGTTTCGGCTCGTCCCTGCGCTCACCGGGCGCCTGGGCATAGGCAAGGCCGGATGCGAGCATGAGCCCGACGGCCGCAGTCGATAACATCAAATGTTGACGCATGGTCCCTCTCCTCGACAATTCGCAACAATAAACGCGAACGTTCTGTTCGTACGAAGGTTCCTGAGCAGGAACGCAGTCGTGGAGGTGAGCCAATCAAGTCGCCATTACATCGCATCCTTCAGCGTCAGCCGCGCCGTGAACGTCACGCTGGTCTTGCCGACCAGCGCCATGCCTTCGACTTCCGCACCGCCGGGGAAATAGTCGCCGGAAAAGCCGCAGGTGACCTCCCTGCCGCCGAATGCGAGCGTCCTGCCGACCGCCTCGGTGTGCTGATTGACGATCATGTCGCCCCGCCACTTGCCGTTCCGGAAGGTGTAGCTGCCGGTGTAGTAGAAGTAGCTGTCGCCGCCCATGATGCGGCCGTCGCTGAGCACGACCACGCCCCTGGCCTGCCCACGCTTGCCGTCCCGCATCTCGATGTCGAAGATGTAGAGGCCGTTGACGACCCTGGCCTCCTCACCCGCTTCCGCTTCATCGCCAGCTGACATCCGATCATCCCCACCGATCCGCTGCCCCGATCAGTTCGGCACGTTCCGCTCGAGATCCTCGAGCCATGCCGCTGCACTCGAATCCGAGGGCGCGCGCCAATCGCCACGCGGCGACAATGAACCGCCGGCCGAGACCTTCGGCCCGTTCGGCATGGCCGAGCGCTTGAACTGGCTGAAGGCGAAGAAGCGGCGCAGGAACACCTCGAGCCAGCGGCGGATCTCCGGCAGATCATAGGCCCGGCGCCGATCGCTCGGGAAGGCCGGTGGCCATTCGCCCTTGGCAACGTCCTTCCATGCCTGAAGCGCCATGAAGGCGATCTTGGACGGCCGCATGCCGAAGCGCAGCGTATAGAACAGGTTGAAGTCCTGCAGTTCGTAAGGCCCGACGGACGCTTCCGTGCTCTGCGGCTTCTGGCCGGCCTCGACGGGCACGAGTTCCGGCGAGATCTCGGCCACAAGGATCGAGCCAAGCGTCCGGTTGACGTCGTCGCTGAACTGCTTGGAGGAGATCACCCAGCGGATCAGATGCTGGATCAGCGTCTTCGGCACGCCGGCGTTGACGTTGTAATGCGCCATCTGGTCGCCGACACCATAGGTGCACCAGCCGAGCGCGAGCTCGGAGAGATCGCCGGTTCCGATCACGATGCCGCCGTGATGGTTGGCGAGCCGAAACAAATAATCCGTGCGCAGGCCGGCCTGCACGTTCTCGAAGGTGACGTCGTAGACCTTCTCGCCCTTGCCGAAGGGATGGCCGATATCCTTCAGCATCTGCGTCGCCGTGGTGCGGATGTCGAGCTCCTGCCAGCTCGTCTGCAACGCCTTCATCAGCGCGAGCGCGTTGGTCTTGCTCTCGCTGCCGGTGGCAAAGCCCGGCATGGTGTAGGCCAGGATGTTCTCGCGCGGCAGGCCGAGCAGGTCGACCGCCTTGGCGGCGACGATCAGGGCGTGGGTGGAATCGAGGCCGCCCGACACGCCGATCACCACGCGCTTGGTACTGGTGGCGCGCATGCGCTGCACCAGCCCGGCGACCTGGATGTTGTAGGCCTCGTAGCAGTCCTGCTCGAGCAGGCTCTCATCGCTCGGCACGAATGGAAAGCGCTCGACCTTGCGCAGGAAGCCGATATCGGCGGCCGGCGGCTTCAGGGCAAATGTCACCTTGCGGAAAAACGCCTCGCGCTGCCGCCGGTTGTCGTCGAACGTTCCCATCAGCGCGCGCTCCTGCCGGAGCAGGTCGAGGTCGACGTCAGCCAGCGTGATCTGGCCGCCCTGGCGGAACCGCTCACCCTCGGCCAGCAGCACGCCGTTCTCGTAGATCGAGGTCTGACCGTCCCAAGCGAGATCGGTGGTGGATTCTCCGGCCCCGGCCGCGGAATAAACGTAAGCCGCGAGGCAGCGCGCCGAGGTCGATTGGCACAGCAACGCGCGCGAGCGCGCCCGGCCGATCGTGATCGGGCTGCCCGAGAGGTTGATCAGCACGCTCGCGCCCGCAAGCGCGAGCTCCGAGGCCGGCGTCACCGGGATCCACATGTCCTCGCAGATCTCGACGCCAATGGTGAGGCCCGGAACGTCCTCGGCCGCGAACAGGAGATCAACGCCGAACGGCGCATGCAGGCCGCCAAAGGCGATGGTCTCACCGGCGATGCCGGCGCCGGAGGCGAAATGCCGTCCCTCGTAGAACTCGCGATAGGTCGGCAAGTAAGATTTCGGCACGACGCCGAGGACGTTGCCGCGATGAATGACGACGGCGCAGTTGTAGATGCGATTGCCAAAGCGCAGCGGCGCCCCGACGATCAGGACCGTCATTAGCCCCGCGGAGGCCGCAACGACGCTTGCGAGCCCGCGCTCGACCGCATCAAGCAGCGGATCCTGCTTCACCAGGTCCTCGATCGCATAACCGGACAGGCACAGCTCGGGAAACACCGCGACCGCGACCGACTGCTCATGGCAGGCATTGGCCGCCGCCAGCACGGCCTTCACGTTGGCGCTGGGATCGGCGACGTGGGAGGTGGTCACGCAGGCTGCCACGCGCGCAAATCCGTGGGCGTAAATCGAGTGGAACGTCATCGAGCGCAGTACCCTCAAATCTCTCGCCGGCGGCCAAAGCCGTCAGCTCCGGTCATATTTAGCCCATCGATCTGGCCCCGTGCAGGCCATCCGCCGTCATGCATAACGGATTTGCGCCCCATCCGGTCCAGTGCCGGCGAGGTCAGGCGCTGCGGGCCAGCACGCCGGGCAGATCGCCGCGCAGCCACCCGGCGATTCGGGGCCAGGCATGCGCATGGGTGCGCGCGCCCATGAACAGGCCGAGGTGGTTGCTGGGCTCGGATGCCGCTGCAACGAAGGCAGGTGGCGTACCGACGAGCCCCGCGGTGGCCAGCGCTTGCGTCGCTGGCACTACATCGTCGTCGAGGCCGGCGAGCAGGAAGATCGGCGCCTTGACGTCCTTCAGATCGATCGGGCGCCCGAGCGCGACGAAACGGCCCTCGGCGATGCGGTTCTCCCGGAAGATCGCGTTGACGATCTCGAGATAATAAGTGCCCGGCAGGTTGAGCGTCTCGGTGTTCCAGCGGTCGAACCGCGCCAGCAGCTCGGAGCCCTGCTCGTCCGAGAGATCCCGCTGCAATGCCGTCCTGATATCGTCGTTGTCAGGGGTTTTGGACCAGAAGCGCAGCATCTCCTCGCCGCTGACATTGCCGCCGCCGCGCGCGACGAGCTGGTCATAGACCAGCTCGGGCGCGTTGCGGGCGAGCCGGGCCAGCGAGGACTCGATCGACAGGTCCACGGGAGCACCGACCAGAACCAGCCGCCGCACCTTGCCTGGAAAGCGCGCGGCATAGAGCAGCGACAGCCACCCGCCCTGGCACAGCCCGACGAGATCGACCGGCGCGCCGATCTCGTCGATGGCGACGTTGAGATCGCCGAGATAGCTGTCGATCGAGAGATAGCGCATGTCCGGCGTCGCTGACCGCCAGTCGGTGAGATAGATCCGGTCGATGCCGCCGTTCTGCAGCGACTGCACCACGCTGTGGCCTGGGGCGAAATCGGCGATCAGGGCCCGGTGCAGCGCATAGGGCGCGCAGACCAGCGCCGGCTGGCCGGACCGGGTCTGCGAGCAATCGCGCAAGTCCATCGTCGGGAGCTCCAACGCAACGCGGCTCGGCGTCGTCCATGGCAGGCTGCTGTCATCCTGTTGCTCGGGTGCCCGCTCCAGCCACCAGAAGCAGGCATCCATGGCGAGCTGCGCTGCCGCAAACGGCCAGAGCCGTGGATCATCATGAGCCTGGGCTGAACTGCGTGGCGGTTTGGAGGTCTTGTCCACCATGGCTACCTCGACATCCTCACAGAAACGCCTCGAGGCTCACGACGGCAATGCCGAGGTCCCGAAAACTCCGATGGGTCGCCGCGACCGAGCCGTCGAGATCGATGCCGCGACAGGCATCCTCGATGACGGCCACCTCCAACCCTGCCTTGCGCGCATCTTCCGCCGAGAAGCGGACGCAGAAGTCCAGCGCCAGACCTGCGACAAAGACGGTCTTCAGCTCGCGTTCGCGCAAATAACCAAGCAATCCGGTCGGTGTCCGATGGTCGTTCTCGAACAACGCCGAATAGGAATCGATGCCGCGGCGAAAGCCCTTGCGCACCACGAGGCTTGCCCGTGTCACGTGGAGATCGCGATGAAATTCCGCGCCGGCCGTGCCTTGCACGCAATGCGTCGGCCACAGCACCTGCCGGCCATAGTCGAGCTCGATGGTCTCGAACGGCTGCTTGCCGGCATGGTTCGGCGCGAACGAGACGTGGTCGCTCGGATGCCAGTCCTGGGTCAGCACCAGATTGGCGAATTTTTGGGCGATCCTGTTGATGGCGGGCACGACCTTCTCGCCACCGGGAACGGCGAGCGCCCCGCCGGTGCAGAAGTCGTTCTGCACGTCGATCACCAGCAACACGTCGCGGTCGGAAATCTTCATCGCCGTCCCATTTCGATCTGCCGGGCGCGACGGCGCCGGGCGACCACCTCAGTGTCGGCCTTCCCGCGCGGCTTCGCAACCACTGGCACGCGCGGCAGCTGCGCGAATTGGTCACCGTGGCCGCCACGATGCAACGGTTTGACCTCGTCCGTGTTGACTAGGCGCACCCAAGGGCAGATTCTCGCACCGCCCGCGCCAGGCGGATCGGGTCGAAGCAGCGGAGGACAGGGCTGCCAGGGCCTGAAGGTCGTGGCGGCGATGAGGCCATGAATATCGGCAAGACCGGAAAAATTCTTCTCGCCGATATCGGCGGCACCAATGCGCGCTTCGCGCTGAGCCCGAGCGGTCAGACCGGACCGATCGACTATGTCAAGGTCGCCGACTTCCCGACCGTGCGCGAAGCCATCGCGGACGTTTTGGCGCGCCGGTCCAACGGCGAGCAGCCCCATCGCGCGGTGCTGGCCGTGGCGGGTCCCGTCACCAACAATCGCTGCGTCATGACCAACAGTCCCTGGGTCATCGACGGCAACGAGCTGCAGTCCGCGCTCGGCTTCGACAGCGTCCATGTGCTGAACGATTTCGAGGTGGTGGCCTGGTCCCTGCCTGCCTTGGAGCCTTCAGACCTGGTCCCACTCGGCGGCGGCGACGGCCTGGCCGGCGAGCCGTTGCTGGTCGTGGGGCCTGGAACCGGATTTGGTGTGTCCTGCCTGGTCGACCGCCATGGTTCGCGCCTGGCCGTCGTTACCGAGGCTGGACATGCGACCCTGCCGGCGGAGAACGAGCGCGAGGAGCGCGTGATCGCCTGCTTGCGGCAGCGCCTCGGCCATGTCTCGATCGAGCGCGGTGCCCTCTCGGGCTCGGGGCTGCAAAACCTGTATGAAGCGTTGGCTGAGATCGACGGCGTCCAGGTGCCGCATCGCGATGCCGCCGGGATCACCAAGGCGGCCCTGGAGAACAGCTGTCCGGTCAGCCGCGCGACGCTCGAAATGTTTTGCGCCATCCTCGGCTCGGTCGCCGGCAATCTCGCGGTGACCTTCGGCGCCCGCGGCGGCGTCTATGTCGCCGGCGGAATCGTGCCGCGCTTCCGCGAGTTCCTCGCCGCCTCCGCTTTCCGGGCGCGCTTCGAAGCCAAGGGACGGTTCCAGGATTATCTGCGCAACATCCCGACCAGGCTCGTGATCAAACCCGATGCGAGCTTCCTCGGCCTGACGATGTTTGCCGAGCACAATTCCGGCTGAGGGCGCCCCCGCGGCGAGTTCCCGTCATGCACAGCTGATTGCGGCACATCTGCGGTTCCACGCAGGTTCGTGCTTGCCTACCTGTTCCCGATGAGAAACAATCTGTCCGTGTGTGGCGTAGTTGCGGGGGCGTGACATGCGTAAGCAGGATTCGGGTTTCGACTATCACCGCTATCACCGCCTGTTGCGCGAAGCGGACAGCGAAGACAAGCGGCTGGCGCTCATCGAGCTCCTGATCGAGGAAAAGGCCCGCGACCAGCTGGCTGCCCAGCGCGCTTCGGATCGCGCGGCCATGACGGCTCATACCATTGCAAGGGTGCTGAGGAACGGCCGCAACCCTGCCGGTTGAGTCCTTCCCGCCAGGCGGCAAAAGCGCGATCGGTCAGCTCGGGATAGTGGCCGACGGCTCCGGAAACATCGAGTCGATCATCGCCTTGAGCTGATCCATCGCGATCGGCTTGCGCAGGATCGGCCTGCGCCGGAGCAAGGACGGCAGCAGTTCCGGACCGTAGCCTGTGGCGAACAGAAACGGTTTTCCACGACGTTCGATCAAATCGGCGACGGGGTCGACATAGACGCCCATCAGATTGATGTCGAGGATGGCCAGATCGTACTGCGCGGTCATGGCAAAGGCGCTGGCGTCGCGCACATTGTCTGCCTCCGCAACGACGTGGTGGCCGAGTTCCTCCACCATGTCGGCGATCATCATCCGGATCAACGCCTCGTCTTCGACCAGGAAAACGGAGAGTCCGTCCGCCATATCAACCCCGCAATCAGCCGTGCGAAGCTAAGCATAACCGAATTGCGCTGTAGATACACGAATTCGTGGCGGGCGCCGTTAATTCACACGCGCCCGAACCGATTCAACTTGATCAATCCAGTCCGCGCTCGTGGCTGAGGCGCACCATTGCCTGGATGAACACCTGCTTCTGCTTGTCGTCGAGGCTGGAAAAGAGCGGCTCGGCGGCATCGGCGACGTTGCGCTGATCGCCGGCGCGATCGATCAGGAACTGGGCCTCGTTGCGCATCTGCTCGATGATGTCGTCGGGCGGATCGCGCTTGGCGCGCGCAATCCGCAGGTTGAGCCGCTCTGCGCCATTATGCCCAAGGTAGTGCATCGCGCTTGAGAAGCCGTACCAGTGCTTCTCCTGATCCGGCGTGAGGTTCAGCTCGCTCTTGATCCGCTCGATGTAGGAATCGCTGTTCGCGACGATCTGCTCGGCAGTCAGCTGCGGCGCACCGGGCTGGGTCAGAACCGTGACTTCCTTGTTGTCTTTACCCTTGTTGTCCTGCGGCGCGTTCTTCGCCTCCTTGGTCGCCTTGGCGTTCTTGCCCTTGGCGCTCTTGGCATCCTTGTCCTTGGCCCCGCCCTGCTGCTTGGAATCCTTCGCCGCGTCCTTGCCGGCCTCCCGGGGCGGCGGCGCCTGATTGCTGGTGTTGGTGTTGCCGACACCGAGCACGCCGGTGAAGACGCCGACCACGCCGCCGATGGCGCCACCGAGCACACCACCGACCGGACCTGCCGCCTTGTTGCCGGCCGCGGCGCCTTCCTGAACGCCCTTGACCAGACCTTGAGCATTCGCCACCGCGCCGGCCCCGAGCAACAGCGCGAGCATAGACCCCAGCGCCAGGCATCGCCGCAGATGAAGCCGCGCTGGTGCCGCCGGTTTGATCATTCTCGTCTCCATCATCGATCTGGCCTGTCAGCGAGGATCAGCCGCCAGGCGCAACTCTATCGTTTCCGCCACTTCGAGGTCCAGACGCGGCCGATTGCTGTCCACGCCCGAAAGGTCTTTCACGCGAAGCGGTTATCCAGCCTCTTGCGAAACTGAGGCGCAATTGCGCACGGCAGCGTTCGAGGCCGTTTGGCGCGAAGTGTGCGTCGCAAAAAACACCGTGCGCTGCGCCTGCGGCCCTATCGCCTTGCCAGACGTTGCGACCTTTCCGGGCACAACATGAGTTTTGGACGCGGAGCCGTTCGGCTTTCTCGACAGACGCGATCAATCATGATCTGATCGCGCTACCAATTTGCTGCGACAGGCGTGAATTGCCCACGCGGGCCGACGGCACCAACAAGAAAATCGACAACAAGAACTCAAGAAAGAAGTCTCAGAGGAAACTCCAACAACAACACCCAAGCGAGGAAACGAGATGTCACGCAAGACACTGACGCGACGTCAATTTGTGGCTGCCACTGCAATGTCCTCCGCGGCGCTGATCTCGGCGCCCTATGTCCGGGGCGCTTACGCCGCCGGCAAGCTCTCGATCGGCTTCTGGGACCATTGGGTGCCGGGCGCCAACAAGGCCTCGACCGAGCTCGTCAACGAATGGGCGGCGAAGGAGAAGGTCGAGATTTCCATCGACTACATCACAAGCCAGGGCAAGAAGATCGAGCTCACCATCGCGGCCGAGGCGGCGGCGAAGTCAGGCCACGATGTCCTGGCGATGCCGACATGGTGGCCGCACGCCCATGCCGAACTGCTCGAGCCGGTCAATGACATCATGGAGCCGATCATCAAGCAGAACGGCGACGTGAACGGCACCGTCAAATATCTGGGACGGGCCGGCAATAAATGGCTTGCGGTGCCCGCAACAATCGGAAGCCAGATCAAGGGGCCCTGCTCCCGCATCGATCTCCTGAAGAAGTTCGCCAATATCGATATCCAGGAAATATATCCGGCGGGCAGCCAGCCCAAGGCCGACAACTGGAACATGGAGACATTCCTGAAGGCGGCCGAGGCCTGCCAAAAAGGCGGCGTGCCCTTCGGCATCGGCCTGGGCGAGACCACCGACAGCACCGACACTGCCGGCGCCATCTTCCAGTCGTTCGGCGCTGAGCTGGTCAATGCCAAGGGCGATCTCACGGTGAAGACGGACGCGGTTCGCCAGGCGCTCGAATTCTACAAGAAGCTTATCGCGGTCCTGCCGCCCGACGTCGCCGCCTGGGATGACGCCTCCAACAATAAGTGGCTGATCTCCGGCAAAGGCGCGCTGATCATGAATCCTCCGAGCGCGTGGGCGGTCGCCAAGCGCGACGCGCCGCAGGTCGCCGAGCAGTGCTGGACCCACGGCATGCCGTCCGGTCCGAAAGGCCGTTATGCGCCCTACCTGCCTTATTTCTGGGGGACCTGGAGCTTCTCAAAGAACAAGGAAGCGGCGAAGAGCCTGCTCACGCATCTGTCGCAGCCGTCATCGATCGAGAAGTTCGTGGCCGCGAGCGGCGGTTACGACCTGCCGGCCTACGCGAACATGACGACGCTGAAGACTTGGCAGGAGGAAGGGCCGCCGAAGGGCACCCTTTATCACTACCCCAATCCCCACAATCACCAGACGCTGTCGATTGCGGCCTCTCCGGCTCCGCCCAAGATCGCCCAGCAGATCTATGCGCAGGCCACGCTGACCAAGATGTGCCTCCGCTACGCGCAGGGCGAGAAGATGGAGGCGACGCTCGCTTGGGCGGAAGGTGAGTGCGAAGGCTTCATGCGAAGCTGAGACAGAGACCGGCGGCTCACGCTGGACGTGAGCCGCCCGGTCTGGCTGCCGCCACAAGCTTCAATTTCTGAAGCCGGGTCCGCCGGCTTCCGTGCGAACGATCCTGCGAGGAAGATGCATCATGGCTGATGCCGTAGTTCGGCAACCCGGCGTCGCCCGGCCTGCGAGCGCCCACAAACGTGCAAGCCTGCACAACGCCCTCAGGCGGAAATCGACCGTGGCGTTCCTGATGACGCTGCCGCTGATCCTGCTGATCACGCTGCTCGTGGTCTATCCGGCCTTCTATTCGCTGCATCTGGCAACGCTGAACAAGTCGATGCAGAAGTTTGTAGGCTTCGGCAATTTCGAGTTCCTGTTCAGGCGCGACACATTCTGGCTGGTGGTCAAGCAATCCTGCATCTTCGCCATCACGGCCGTGGTCTTCAAGGCCCTGATCGGATTCGTCGTCGCGCATTTCGTTCACAACATTCCGGCCAAGGGCCAGCGCAAATGGCGCGGCATGCTGCTCGTGCCCTGGGTGATCCCGCCCGCGATGAGCACGCTTGCCTGGCTCTGGCTGTTCGACCCGTCCTACAGCGCCTTCAATTACACACTTGCATTCTTCGGTATCGGGCCCATCCCGTGGACCGGCGACGCCGCCTGGGCGCGTTTCGCCGTGATCCTGGTCAACGTCTGGTATGGCGCGCCCTTCTTCATGATCATGTATCTGGCCGCCCTAAAATCGGTGCCCGATCAGCTCTACGAGGCCGCCGCCATCGACGGCGCCAATTGGTGGCAGCGCATCTGGTATGTGACGCTGCCGATGATGCGCAACATCATCGCGATCACCACGCTGTTCTCCCTCATCGTCACCTTCGCCAATTTCGACATCGTGCGCATCCTGACCGCGGGAGGCCCGCTGGATCACACCCATATCTTTGCGACATGGGCGTTCCGGGTCGGCATCGAGGGCAGCGACATTCCGCTCGGCGCCAGCGTCTCGCTGTTCATGGTGCCGATCCTGGCGGTCGCCGCAATCTTCATCCTTCGCGACGTCAACAAACGCGGGAACGAGGCCTGATGAGCACCATGACAATCGACAAGGCCGGACCGCGCCGCAACGTCAAATACGGCAGCATGAGCCGCGACCGCGCCTGGGCGCTGCGCTGGTCCTACTTCTTCCTCGTGCTGTTTGCGATCTTCTCGCTGACGCCGCCACTCTACATGCTGATCACCTCGCTGAAGAGCAGCGCCGAGATTTCGGCGGCGACCAACCCTTGGTGGGTGTTCCATCCGACGCTGGACAACTATGCCGAGCTGCTGACGTCCAACCAGTTCCTGCGCTTCTTCTGGAATTCGGCGTGGGTCTCGATCATCGTGGTGACTCTCACCATGCTGATCAGCGTGCCGGCCGCGTTCGCGCTGGCACGCATGAAGTTCTGGGGCTCGGCGACACTCGCCACTGGCGTGTTCCTCACCTACCTCGTCCCCGACAGCCTGCTGTTCATTCCGCTATTCAAGATGTTCGCGCTGATCGGCGACTGGACGGGAGTCCAGCTGATCAACAGATGGTACGTGCTGCTCTTCATCTATCCGACGCTGACGGTCCCGTTCTGCACCTGGATCATGATCGGCTACTTCGCCTCGATCCCCAAAGAGCTCGACGAGGCCGCCATCATCGATGGAGCGTCCTGGTTTCAGACACTGACGCGGATCTTCATTCCGGTCGCGCTGCCCGGGCTGATCGCCGCGACCATCTTCGCCTTCACCGTATCCTGGGCGCAATTCCTCTATCCACTCGTGTTCACGACCTCAACGGACCAGCTCGTTCTGCCGGTCGGCATCATCACCACGCTGATCAAGGGCGACGTCTTCAATTGGGGACAGATCATGACCGGCGCGCTGCTCGGAGCCGCGCCGCCGCTCATCATCTACGCCTTCCTGATGGACTACTACATTGCCGGCCTTACCGCCGGTGCGACAAAGGGTTGAAAGCGGAGGGTTGAACTGAAATGGCCGACGTTTCCTTGCGGAAGGTAGTCAAGCGTTACGACGATGTCGAAGCCGTGCGCGGCATCGACCTCGACATCGCCGACCATGAGTTCATTGTGCTGGTCGGCCCCTCCGGCTGCGGCAAGTCGACCACGCTGCGCATGATCGCAGGCCTCGAGGACATCAGCGACGGCGACATCATGATCGGCGGCGATATCGTGAACGATGTGCCGCCGAAGGACCGCGACATCGCCATGGTGTTCCAGAACTACGCGCTCTACCCGCATATGACGGTCGCGGAGAACATGTCGTTCGGGCTGCGGCTGAAGCACTATCCCAAGGCCGAGATCAAGGCGCGGGTGACCGAAGCCGCCCGCCTCCTCGACATCACCGATCTGATCGACCGCAAGCCGAAGCAGCTCTCCGGCGGCCAGCGCCAGCGCGTCGCCATGGGCCGGGCCATCGTGCGCAATCCCAAGGTCTTCCTGTTCGACGAGCCGCTGTCCAATCTCGACGCGAAGCTCCGCGTGCAGATGCGGATCGAGATCAAGAAGGTGCACCAGAAGGTGCGCACCACGACGGTCTACGTCACCCACGACCAGGTCGAGGCGATGACGCTGGCCGACCGTGTCGTTGTCATGAACAAGGGCAAGATCGAGCAGATCGGCACGCCGAACGAGCTCTACCACAAGCCGGCGACGCGCTTCGTTGCCGGCTTCATCGGCTCGCCCGCGATGAACTTCATCCCGTGCCGGCTCGAGGATGTCGGCGGCACGCTTCAGATTCGCCTCACCGACCGCCTCGCCTTCGCGCTGCCGCCGGCCCGCGCCGCGCGCTACAACGCGCTGCCACGCACCGACAAGCTGCTGCTCGGCCTCCGTCCCGAGCATCTCACCGAGTGGCATGCGCATCTGGCGCCCGGGGTCGAGACCTTCGACACCGTGCTCGACGTCACCGAACCGATGGGCATGGAGACGCTGGTCTATTTCGGGCTCGAGGGCACGCCGGTCTGCGGCCGCGTCGATCCCAATGCCGGCGCCAAGGACGGGGCACCCATGCGCCTGGCGATGGACCTCAACAACATGCACCTGCTAAATGAGGAGACCGGCGTCGTGTTGTGACGCCGCGATCCAAGAAAAGCGAGCAGGTAGGGGAGCGATGGCGACCAACAAGAAGAAGATTTTCGTTACGCAGACTTTGTCGCAAGGGGCTCGCGCCCTCCTCACCCAGCGGGACGATATCGAGCTCGTCGAGTTTCCGAACCTGATCTCGGCGAAGGATTTCGAGGCCTTGTTGAAGAGCCATGCGCCGGTCCATGGCGTGGCGCTGGGCGCCACCGCCTTCGGCGAGACCGAGCTCGAGGCCGCGCGTGACATGAAGGTGGTAACCCGCATCGGCGTCGGCTACGACGCCGTCGACGTGCCCGCCCTCTCCCGCCGCAAGGTGCCGCTGATGGTCGCCGGCAGCGCCAATTCGCCCTCGGTTGCGGAGGCGGCGCTGTTCATGATGCTGACGCTGGCCAAGCGCGCGCAGGAGCTGCATTCCTGCGTCAAGGAGGGCACCTGGGCCGACCGGCTCGGCATGCTGCCGTTCGACCTCTACGGCAAGACCGTGCTGATCATCGGCTTCGGCCGCATCGGCAGCCGCACAGCGAAGCGCTGCCTGGCGTTCGAGATGAAGGTGCAGGTCTACGATCCTTACAAGGACGCCGCCGACATCAGGGCGGCCGGATGCGAGCCGGTCACCGACCTCGATGCCGCGCTGCCTCACGCCGACTTCGTCACCATCCACTGCCCGAAGACGCCGGAGACCGTCGGCCTATTCGATGCCGACAGGATCGGCCGCATGAAGGATAGATCCTACCTCATCAATACCGCGCGCGGCGGCATCGTGAAGGAAGCGGCGCTCTATGACGCACTGACGTCCGGAAAGCTCGCCGGCGCCGGCATCGACGTGTTCGAGGTGGAGCCGCCGCCGGTCGGCAACGCGCTGTTCGCGCTGCCCAACGTCATCATGGCCCCGCATGTCGCCGGCGTCACGGTCGAGGCGGTGAGCCGCATGAGCGAGCAGACCGCGCGCAATATTTTGAGCGTGCTGGACGGCGATCCCATCAGGCAAAACGTCATCAACCAGGACGTGCTGGGCTGAGATTATGAAGGTCGGCGGCGCCCTCGCCCGCCTTCGGAACGCCAGAAAGCGTCCCATTTTGGTGCAGATCGGGCCCCAACTCAGCCTTAATCAAACGCGCGTAATGGGCTTGAAACGCGGCGGCGGTGGGACAGACTGGCCGGCGCGACGAGCTGGAGGATGGCCCCTTGTCAGAGATCGACCCGACCGACCACGCGCTGGCGACCATCGCCAGCATCCTGGAGCACCCCGAGCCCGTTCTCGTCATTCGCCAGACCGAGACCGAAATCGTGGTCGCCGGAGAGCGTGAGCACATCGCGTCGGACGAGCCGCCGATCGTGGATGAGCATCCGGTGATCGACGAGCATCCCGTGGTCGAGGAGCAGCCGCTGGCGCCGGAGCACACCGATGCTGACGGCTACAGCAAGGTTGGTCCGGGACCCATGGTCGCGATCCGTCTGAAATGGACGGTTCATCGCGGCGATGACGGCCAGTACTATGTCCACGAGACCATCGGCGAGCAATCCGCCCCCGTGGTCAGTGGTCCCATGACGAGCGAGGCCGCGGTGCGCTTCGTCGACACCCAACAAGATGAGGCGAACAGGCGCTTCGAGCTGCTGCGCAGCGAAATCGCCGGCCGCAGCTCGCTCGCCGATTACGAACGCAAGGGCGAAGCGTAAGACCTCACTTCCTGCCGAGATAATCCTTCTTCACCAGCTCGACGCCGGCGTGGCGGAGCAGGTCGTAGGCGGTGGTGACGTGAAAGAAGAATTGCGGGACGCTGAACGTCAGCAGCAGCGTCCGGCCGGTGAAGGGCAGCTCGGTGCCGTTCTTCAATTTGAAGAAGACACTCCGTTCCGCCGCCGCATCGATCTCCGCGCGCGGCAGGCTCTCGATGAACTCGATGGACGTTGCGATGCGCGCCTGCAGCCCGGCCATGTCATGCTCCAGCCCCGGCAGCGTCACCGGCTCGCACTGCGCCAGCAGGGCCGGCGCGACCGTGGCATGGCGGCAGGCCTCGCCGACCTGCTGGGCGAGGTCATACATGTTCGGCGCAAGGCGCATGCCGAGCAGAATCGCCGGATCAAACTTCCGGGCCTCGGCATACGCGACGCCCTTGTCGAGCAGCGCCGACAGGTTACGCAAATAGGGCACGAACAGGCCGACCGAGGCCTCGTAGATCGAGATCGTCACTTCAAGGATTCCCTTCGATTTCTGCCTTCCGAGTTGTCCGCTTTTCGGTCGACCAGTGGCTGCACATTGCCATGGAAGACGGCGCCTGCAAGAAGATCTACCCGGCCTGGTTCGATAAGGCCGTGTCCTTCCGTCGCTTTGCCTCGCCAAACTTTGGACCGGCTCCGGGCCTATTGAACCCGGAACCGCCGGGAGACGACTCACAGCAACGACAGTGATCTAGATCACTTTTTGCAAGCGAGCCGGCGCGTAAGCGTCGGCGCGGGACCACCTGTTCAGGAGACGGAAATGAGGAAGCTGTTGGCCACGGCCGCATTCCTTTTGGCGAGCACTGCCGCGCAGGCGCAGTACACGTTTGAATATGGCGGGCGCACCATCCGCATCGATCCGGACCGTGGCACGGTGCAGATCCCCGGCGTCTACGACAACACAGGCCAGAATAAGCCCAAGAAGGCCAAGAAGAACGAGACGGCCCCGCAGCAGGCCACGGTCGACCCGCAGGCGCCGGCTGCTCCGGCCCCCGCTCCTGCTGCGCCGCCCGCAGCCGTGCAAGCGCCCGCGGCCGTACAAGCGCCCGCGGCCGCCGTCGCGCCGCCTCCTGCGCCGCCGGCTCCGCCGACGGCCGCGACCGCGGCCAATACACCGGCCCAAACGGCGGTTGCGCCGCCACCTGCACCACCTCCGGCTCCTGCGCCGGTCGAGCAGCAAGCCGCGCCCGCCGTGGCCCCGCCGCCCGCCCCGGCCGTGGCTGCGGCTCCGCCGGCCCCGCCTCCGCCACCTGCGCCTGCTCCCGCGCGCGTTCAGGCGGCCGCAGCGCCGCCTGCACCTGCAACTGCGCCGACGCGCGACCTCAATTCGCCGGTCGGCGTCTGGCTCACCGAGGAGAAGGAAGGCAAGGTCCGCATCGAGCAATGCGGCACCAACCTCTGCGGCTATTCGGTCGACAGCAAGTCGAACCAGAACGGCGAGCAGGTGCTGATCAACATGAAGGCGGGCAAGGACCAGAAATGGTCGGGCCGCATCCTCGATCCCAACTCGGGCTCGACCTACGATTCGACGATCGCCATGAAGGGCACCGACCGGCTGCGGGTGCAGGGCTGCGCCTTCGGCGGCATGTTCTGCGGCGGCCAGACCTGGACGCGGGTGAACTGAGATCCGCCTGATCGTTCTTACTCAGACAAGGGGCCCGCGATGCGGGTCCCTTTGCTTTTGCGCCCTGCCGTGCCGGCGTGCGCAGGCTCACACAGCCTCCTGCGCACGTGACAGCCCTCACATTGCCGGTTCCGCGCACGTGTCACGGTCCCCCGCATGGTCAACCACAGGGGCGTGTCATGAACGTGTTTCGCAAGGCTCTATTCGCCACCGCCGTCGTCATCGCTGTCCCGCTCGCGCAGGCCGACGCTGCGACAAGCACGTTCGATGGCGCGTGGAACGTCCGCATTGCTTCATCAAGCCAGGCCTGCGGCAACGGCGCGACTGTCTCCATCGGCATCAATAATGGTCAGATCGCCTCGAGCAGCGCCGCAGTGACGGCGTCGGGACGCGTCGCCGAGGCCGGCAGCATCAAGGTCACCCTGAGCACCGGCATCAGGCGTGCCATTGGCTTCGGCCGGCTCAGCGGCGCGTCCGGCTCCGGCACCTGGCGCGGCGCCATGTGCACGGGCACGTGGACCGCGGAGAAGATTTAGGTGCCGTGTCCCGGACAAGCGGCAGCGCGAAGCGTTGCCGCGCAGAGCCGGGACCCAGTGCTCTCAGTGGGTCGAAGATCTGGGTCCCGGATCGGCGACGCATCGCCTTGGGCGATGCGTCTTGTCCGGGACACGAGAGTCAGCCCACCGCCGCGCCATACTCCGCGTCGCTGACCGGCTCCAGCCAGGTCGAGTAGACGCCGTCGAGCGCTTCCTGCATGGCGATGTGGCACATGCCGTTGGTTGGTGACGCTCCGTGCCAGTGCACTTCACCCGGCGGAATCCAGACGGTGTCGCCGGGACGGATTTCCTGGACCGGGCCGCCCTTGGTCTGAACGCGACCGACGCCTGAGATCACGTAAAGCGTCTGGCCGAGCGGATGATGATGCCAGTTGGTGCGCGCGCCGGGCTCGAATGCGACGCGCGAGACGTTCAGCCGTGCAGGCGCCGGCGCCATGTTGATGGGGTCCTGCCAGACGGTGCCGGTGAAGTGTTCCTTCGGCGCGCGGCGGGTCGGCCGCGTGCCGGCGAGCGTGATGTCCATGAGGGTCCTCGTTCCTTTGTCCGTTACTTCTTGCTGGCGGCGTAGCGCGCCTTGGTTTCGGCGTTCATGGGATAGAGGCCCGGCAGCACCGCGCCGTTGTTCACCTCGTTGACGATCCAGGCTTCCATCCGCTCCTGCTCGACGCCCTCATTGAGGACATGATCGAGCATCGCCTGCGGGATCAGCACGCAGCCGTCCTGGTCGGCGACCACGATGTCGTTCGGGAAGACGGCAACGCCGCCGCAGCCGATCGGTTCGCCCCAGCCGACGAAAGTGAGGCCTGCAACCGACGGCGGCGCGGCATAGCCGTCGCACCAAACCGGCAAATTGGTGCCAAGCACGCCCTCGACGTCACGCACCACGCCGTCGGTGACAAGCGCGGTGACGCCGCGCTTGACCATGCGCGCGCAAAGGATGTCGCCGAAGATGCCGGCATCGGTGATGCCCATGGCATCGACCACGGCGATGCAGCCCTCCGGCATCGCCTCGATCGCGGTGCGGGTCGAGATCGGCGACGACCAGGATTCCGGCGTCGCCAGATCCTCGCGCGCCGGCACGAAGCGCAGCGTGAAGGCCGGTCCCACCAGCCGCGGCAGGCCCGGCCGCAACGGACGCGCGCCGCGCATCCACACATTGCGCAGCCCCTTCTTCAGCAGGACCGTGGTGATGGTGGCGGTGGTGATGCCGGCGAGGGTCTTGCGGGCTTCGGGGGACAGCGACATGGACGAGAACGAGCTCCAAGGTGCGGGACAGAACGCGCGCATCTTGCGAGCCGCGAGCTTTGCGTCAAGGGCCAAGAGGCTAGCAATTACGCAGGGCCGCAGCGCCGTTATGCGATGCGATAACAAGGCTTTATCGCTTCCCCTTGCATTAATTTATTGGACTTGCGGGCACATTTACGCGAAGCAGGGACAAGCGGAACTCAAGGTCGAGCCCGCATTCCCGAGAAGCCCGATTACGACAGCGCTCTGACAGCTCAATGGCCGCGACGCTTCCCCCGCCCCGCCTTCTGCCCAGCGGCGACAGTGCCGTCACGGTCGAGTTCAGCCGCACCATCGACGACGATGCCAACCAGCGCGTGCTGGCGCTCGACAAGGCGCTCGCTGCGACACCCATCGACGGCATCACCGAGACGGTGCCGACCTATCGCTCGCTGCTGGTCCATTACGATCCCGGCAAGATCGGCTTTGAGGCGCTGGGCGAAAAGATCCTCCCGATCGCCACCCGGCCGCTGCCGCCGGTCACCAAAGCGCGCCGCTGGCGCGTTCCCGTCGCCTATGGCGGCGAGCACGGCATCGACCTCGAGGACGTCGCCAAGACGTTGGGCACCACGCCCGATGACATCGTCATCAGGCATTCTGGCGGCGATTATAAAGTCGCCATGATCGGCTTCACGCCGGGCTGGTCCTATCTCAGCGGTCTCGACAAATTCCTACACATGTCGCGGCGGCAATCGCCACGGCTGCTGACGCCATCAGGCACGATCTCGATCGGCGGCGTCCAGGCCGGCATCCAGTGCCTGGCCGCCCCGAGCGGCTGGCATCTGCTCGGCCGCACCCCGGTGCGAACCTATCAGCTCCACCGCAATCCGACCTTCCTCACCGAGCCCGGTGACCGCGTCACGTTCTACCCGATCGACCACAAGACATTCGAGGACATGGACCGCGCTGCGGAAGCCGGCGAGATCGTCGCCGAGCAGGTGGACGCATGAGCCGGCTCGTGGTTGCCAGCATCGGCCCTGCCAGCTCGGTCCAGGACGGCGGCCGCCACGGCGCGCAGCGCTACGGCTTGACCGTGAGCGGAGCGATGGACCGGCTGTCGCTTGCGGCGGCGAACACGCTGGTCGGCAACGAGCCGTTCGCGGCCGCCATCGAGATCGGCCCGTTCGGTGCCTCCTTCACCGCCCGCGACGGCGCCGTGCGCGTGGCGATATCGGGCGCGCCGCGCAATGCGGACATCGCCGGCAGCCCGGTCGCGATGGACACCTCGGTGACGCTCAAGGATGGCGAGACGCTGACGCTCGGCTTTGCCCGCGGCGGCGCCTTCACCTATCTCGCGATCGAAGGCGCCATCAAGGGCGAGGCAGTGTTCGGCAGTCTTGCTGTGAACGCCCGCGCCGGCCTCGGCAGCCCCTACCCGCGCCCGCTCCAGGCCGGTGACGAGTTCACGGTCGATGCCGCCAGCGGCGCACCGGAGCTGCGCATCGAGCTGCCGAAGCCGGCGACCGGTCCGATCCGCGTGCTGCTAGGGCCTCAGGACGACGAATTCGACGACGCCAACAAGGCGCTGTTCCTGGACAGCGAATGGAAGATCTCGGCGACCTCCGACCGCATGGGCTACCGCCTCGAGGGCCCCGCGATCAAGCATCTGCACGGCCACAACATCGTCTCCGACGGCACGGTCAACGGCAGCATCCAGGTGCCCGGCAACGGCGCGCCGATCGCGCTGATGATGGATCGCGGCACCTCCGGCGGCTATCCGAAGATCGCAACCGTGATCACGGCCGATATCGGCCGCCTCGCCCAGACCTCGGCAGGAACCGCGTTCCGCTTCAAGGCGGTCAGCATGGCCGAAGCGCAGGACGAGGCGCGCAAGTTCGCGCAAGCGATCCGCAGCCTGCCCGATCGTCTGCGCTCCTCCGACATCGTCGCCCTCAACATCGAGGCGCTCAGCGATGCTAACGTAGCGGGCTATGCGGTCAGCGCGGTCGATTCCGGGACGTGGCAGGTCACGGCGGAGCCGTAAGCGACAACAAGACCAGAGGCGGAGAGCAACCCATGAAGACAGTCGATCTGAATTGCGACCTCGGCGAAGGTTTTGGCGCGTGGGAGATGGGCAACGACGCCGCGATGATCGAGCTGGCAAGCTCGGTCAACGTCGCCTGCGGCTTCCATGCCGGCGACCCCGACATCATGCGCCGGACGGTGGAGCTTGCGAAGGCGCGCGGTGTCTCGGTCGGCGCGCATCCCGGCTATCGCGACCTGCACGGCTTCGGCCGGCATCCGATCGCAGGGCTCAAGGCCTCCGAGATCGAGAACCTCGTCGCCTATCAGATCGGCGCGTTGCAGGCGATCGCGACTGCGGCCGGCTACAAGGTCACCCATGTGAAGGCGCACGGCGCGCTCTCCAACGTCGCCTGCGAGGACGACATGACGGCGAAGGCGATCGCTGCCGGCATCAAGGCGGTGGATCCCAGCCTGATCTTCGTCGTGCTCGCCAATTCGAAGCTGGTGAAGGCCGGCGAAGACGCCAACCTGCCGATGGTGCACGAGGTGTTCGCCGACCGCGCCTATGAGGATGACGGCAACCTCGTCTCGCGCAAGAAGCCCGGCGCGGTGCTGCACGACGCCAAGGCGATCGCCGAGCGCGTGGTACGCATGGTGCAGGACGGCGCGGTGGTGTCGGTCACGGGCAAGGTCATCAAGATGCGCACGGATACGGTGTGCATCCATGGCGACACGCCCGGCGCGGTCGAGATCGCGCGCGGCGTGCGGCAGGCGTTGAAAGCTGCGGGGATCGAGGTGGCACCGTTCAAGCGCGGGGCGTAACAAACGCTTGGTAACGTAGGGTGGATTAGCGAAGCGTAATCCACCTCTTCTGCTGCAGCCATACAAGTGGTGGGTTACGCCTTCGGCTAACCCACCCTACGCAGACACATCAAAACGGGTGCACCGACAGGGTCCCGAACACGATCGCCGCGATCACCGCAAACGCGCTGTACATCGCAACGTGATGCATGCTCGCCCCGGTCCGGCGCGAGAGCGAGCGCGCGTAGAAGTGCAGCCTGGCTTCCGCCGATAGTTCGCGCATGGTCGATCTCCAACGCCCCATTTGCGGGAGTATGAAGGAACAACCAGGGCGGGAGGCAAGACGGTGGCGGAAAAAGCGATGAGGGTTCTTTGGAGGCCCCCCATCGCAGATGCAAATTCTCTTCACCAGCAGGTTCCGAGAATCTTATTCGTTAGAATCCAAGCCAGTTGGAACCGGGACGGATGACAATCGGATGACGCCCAACCCCGAGAGGAGTCGTCCGACTAGTACACGTCAGCCTGGAAGCGGCCAGTCTTCTTGAGCTCGGCGACGAAGCTGACGGCTTCATCGGTCGAACGTGCCCCGAACTGCGCGACGATGTCGACCAGCGCGCGCTCGACGTCCTTGGCCATGCGCTTGGCATCGCCGCAGATATAGAGATGCGCGCCCTCGGCGAGCCAGGTCCACAATTCGCGGCCAACCTCGCGCATGCGGTCCTGCACGTAAAACTTCTTCTCGCCGTCGCGCGACCAGGCCAGCGACAGGCGCGTCAGAAGCCCTGAGGTCTTCATGGCGTTGAGCTCGTCCTGATAGAAGAAATCGCAATCGCTGCGCTGATGGCCGAAGAACAGCCAGTTCTTGCCGGGCGCGCCGGTCGCCTTACGGTCGAACAGGAAGGCGCGGAACGGCGCGATGCCGGTGCCGGGACCGACCATGATAATCGGCGTCTTCGGATCTTGCGGCAGGCCGAAATTGTGCGCCTTCTGCACATAGACCTTGAGCTTCTCGCCTTCGTTGATCCGCTCGCCGAGGAAGGTCGAGGCGACGCCGAGCCGCCTGCGCTTGCCGATGACGTAGCGCACCGAGTCCACCGTCAGTGACAGCTTTCCCGGCGTCGCATTGTGCGAGGACGAGATCGAGTAGAGCCGCGGCTGCAGCGGCTCCAGCGCCTCGACGAAGGCCTCGGGATGCGGCCGCGTGCCGGAAAACTTCTGCAGTGCCGCCATCACGTCGAGCGTCGCGGCATCGCCATCGGGATCCTCTCCCTGCGCCAGCGCCCGCGCCTTCTCGCGCTGCGCGCCGCCGGTGATGAAGGAGATCAGCTCGAACAGAGTGTCGGGCGCCGGCGACAGCGAGACGTCGTCGATCAGCACCTCGCGCAGCGTCTTGCCGTTGACTTTGGTCGTGTGGGAGGCGCCGAGCAGCGCGATGATCTGGTCGACGAGGCCGACGTCGTTGCGCGGGAAGACGCCAAAACTGTCACCAACGACATAGTCGAGCTTGCCCTCGGAGAGATCGAACTCGATGTGATAGGTCTCCTTCTCCGACTTGCCCTTGTTGAGAAGACGGCGCGACAGGAAGGTCGCCTGGATCGGATTGTCGCGCGAGCGGCCGGGCTCTGCGATCGTCACGGTCACAGCCGGTGCCGGAGCGCCGGCCTTGTCAGTGCTCTTGTCGGTGGTCTTGGCCGCGGGCGCCTTGTCGAGCTCCTCGTACAGCGACTTCAGCATCCGCGCGGTTTCCTTGCCGCCGGGGACGCACAGATTGAGCCGCGCTTCGCTGCGGCTCGCGATCGCTTCCGAATAATCGTGGCAATTGTAGCCGCACTGGCCGCAATCCTGCTGTGCCATCGCCGCCATCATCTTGCGGCGCAAGGGACGGCCTTCGGCAAGCTTCATTCGCTCGGCGATCGGCATGGTCTGGTCGTGCCACGGCGCTTCGCCGTCGTCGCCGTCACCGGCCTGCATGACGGCGGCGCCCTGCTCTGCCGACAGCGGCGTTGCGACATCAGGCGAGAGCAGTCCGGCAAAGAAGCCGTTCAGCCAGGAGCGTTGCGCGTCGGAGAATGGCGCGCTGGCGGGGATGATATCGAGTTTCGGCGGAGGCGTGATCTGGTTCATGCGGACACCTGTGCATCGGCAAGCTTGCGCAGCGTTTCGCCGTCATGGCGGCGCGCGAACGAGAGGAAGGTTTCGTCGGGCGAGGCGCGATTGGCGAGATAGGCCTTGAGCAGCGCCTCGACCGTCTTCGGTGCGTCCTCGGCCTTGAGGTCGTGATAGACCTCCTGCCCGACATCGGCGTCGGGGCCGAACCCGCCGCCGGTGAAGAGGTGATAGCCCTCGACGGTGTCCTCCTCATCGATCGGCACGCGCGCGCCGATCAGTCCGATGTCGCTGATGTAGTGCTGCGCGCAGGAATGATGGCAGCCGGTCAGGTGGATGTTCACCGGCTTGTCCATGGCGACGCGCGGCTCACACCAGTCACCGATCTCGGCGGCATTGCGCTTGGTATTGGACGCCGCGAAGCGGCAGCCGGCATTGCCGGTGCAGGCGATCAGGCCGGCGCGGATGTGCGAGGCCTCGACCGCGAGCCCGATCTGCTTGATCGCAGCAATGGCGAGCTCGACATTCGCGTCGCGCACGCCCGAGATCAACAGGTTCTGCCAGACCGTGAGCCGGATCTCGCCGTCACCGAGATCTTGCGCCACCTTGGCGAGGCCCCGCATCTGATCGGAGGTGAGCTTGCCGAGTGTCAGCGATACGCCGATCCAGTTGAGGCCGTCCTGCTTCTGCTTGTGCACGCCGATATGCGCCATGCGGTCCGCCGCGGCCCGGGGCGCGAACGCCTCTTCCGGCACGCGCGTGAACGGCGTCTTCAACCGCTCCTCGACCAGCTTGAGGAAGCCGTCATGGCCCATTGCGTCGAGCACGTATTTAAGCCGTGCCTTGTTGCGGTTGGTGCGGTCGCCATGCTCGATGAACACGCGCACGATGGCGTCGGCGACGGCGGTCGCCTGCTCCGGCTTGACGATGATGCCGGAATATTTCGCGAAATCCTTGTGGCCGGTGATACCGCCGAGGCCGAGCCGGAACCAGACGCCGGGTTCGACGCCGAAACCGTCCTTCACCTCATAGGCCGTGAAGGCGATGTCGTTGGTCTCTTCAAGCACCGCGATCTGGCCGGCGCCGTCGAAGGCGACGTTAAACTTGCGCGGCAAACCGTAGAGCGAGCGGTCGTTGAGGATGTGGTAGTGCCACTCGCGGGCATAGGGCCGCGTGTCGATGATTTCCTGCGGATCGATGCCAGCGGTCGGCGTTCCCGTCACGTTGCGGATGTTGTCGGCGCCGGAGCCGCGCGAGCACAGGCCGAGCTCCTGGATGCCCTCGATCATTCTGATCGCGTGCTTCGGCGGGATCTCGCGCAGCTGGAGATTGGCGCGCGTCGTCACGTGGCTGTAGGGGCCGCAGAGCTCGTCGGCGAGATCGGCAAGGCCCGACAGCTGCCAATGCTTCATGATGCCGTTCGGGATGCGCAGGCGGCACATGTAGGAGTCCTGCGTCGGCGCGACATAGAAGATGCCGTAATAGCGCCAGCGGAAATTGTCCGCCGGGCTCGGCGGGGTGTTGTCGAGCGCCTGCTGGCGCAGCCGCGGGTAGGCGTCGAAGGGGTGCTCGTCGCGCTTGAACTTCTCCTGATCGGCGAGCTTCTTGCCCGACGCGATCACCTTGTCCTGCGCCTTGATGTGCACGGCATCGGGACCCACAGGCTCGGCATTCGCCTTGCCGCTGCCGCCACCACCAAGGCCGCGGCCGACGCGGCTGATCTGCAGGCCGGTCGTGAAGCCTTCGAGATAGCGTTTCTGCTCGTCGGTAAAGTCGACTGAGACCGTATCGATTTTCATGGTGTGTAACGAAGCTCCTGCGGCCACCTTCGGTGGCTTCGACGGATTGCGCGACCCGCGAGGAACGTCAGGCTGGCTCAGGAGCCGGCTTCGTCACTCACGGTCCGATCAGCTTCGTTGCTGCGGGACTTGGCTCAGCAGGCACCTATGACAAGCTGGCCGCAGCGCAACATTCAAGTTGCGTGCCAGCTTGGTCGAAATAAAAACCAATGAAGTTTCAGATAATTAGGACGTGACCCGGAAACTGCTGGCTTGGGAACTCTCCTGAAATACGAGCAGCCAGCTCAAACATTAGCCAAGGATCTTAGATGCTCAAAAGCGAAGCAACCGCGAATCAGGCCTTCCAGCGCCCGACACCGAAGGCCTCGAGATGCCCGCGGATATCGGCGGGGTCGAAGGCCGGACCGGCAAAGGCGCCGAACGCTGCGGGAGCCTCAGGCGGCGCCCTGTTGCCGAGCGCCGCGTCGTAGAGATCGGGCCTGAACACCGCCATCGCCGTCTTGACCCCGTCAGGGGTGAGCGCCGTCTGGCCCCAGCGCACCATTTGGGCATAGAGCCAGGCGGCCTGGACCGGATCGGGACGCCCTGCCCCTTCGCGTCCGACCAGCAGGTAGCGGCCGCTTTCGCGGAAGGTGCCATCGGGCGAGATCTTCAGGCGCCCCGTCAGGGTGCGTTGGATGACCTCGGCGTCGACGCCGATCCGTTCGGGTTGGGCCAGGATCTGCGCCGCCTCGGTCCGGTTCTCGGGATGCTCGATGAACTCGGCGGCCTTCACGGCTGCCCGCACCAGGGCTGCGACCACGTCCGGGTTCTTGTCGGCAAAGGTCTGGCGGACCGCCAGCACCTTCTCCGCCGCACGCACCAAAATGTCGGCGACGAAATGCAGGATATGGCCGATGCCGAGATCGACCGCGACCGAGTTCCAGGGCGCGCCGACGCAGAACGCATCGACATGGCCGTTCTTGAGACTGTCGACCATATAGGGCGGCGGCAGCACCACGAGGCGCACGTCCTCGTCGGGATCGACGCCCGCCGCCGCCATCCAGAACCGCAATTGATAATTGTGGGTGGAGAACGGGAAGGTCATGCCGAAGGTGAGCGGCTCGGCCCCTGCCGTGCGGCGCTTGGCAACCACCTTCGCCAGCGCTTTCGCCGTCGCCATCGGGTCGAAGCGATCGCCGTCGATCTCCTCCATCAGCGCGGCATGGAGCGCCGGCGACACCGTGATGGCATTGCCGTTGATGCCGAGATTGAAGGCCGCGGCGATCGGCACCTTGACGTGGCCGAGGCCGAGCGAGGACGCGATCGCCACCGGCGCGAGCAGATGCGCGGCATCGAACAGGCCGATATTGAGCTTGTCGCGGACGTTGGACCAGGAGACCTCGCGCACCAGCTCGACCTCGAGCCCCTCGGCGGCGGCAAAGCCCTTGTCGACCGCGACGATCAGCGCGGCGGCATCGACCAGCGGAATGAACCCGATGCGGAGGGGGACGGTCATTTCAGCATCTCCGACGCGGTGATGATCGACTGCGCGATCTCGCCGATTTTCTTCTTCTCGCGCATCGCGGTGGAGCGCAGCAGCACATAGGCCTCGTCCTCGGTCAGGCCCTTCACCTTCATCAGAATGCCCTTGGCGCGCTCGATGATCTTGCGGTCCTCGAGCTGCGACTTGGTGCGCTCCAGTTCCTCCTGGAGCTTGGCGAAGGCGTTGAAACGGGACACGCAAAGGTCGAGGATCGGCTTGATGCGCTCCTTCTTCAGCCCGTCGACGATATAGGCCGACACCCCCGCCTCGACCGAGGCCTGGATCGAGGCTGAATCGCTCTGGTCGACGAACATGGCGACCGGCCGCTTCACCGCGCGGCTGACCTGGAACATCGCCTCCAGCACGTCGCGGCTGGGGTTTTCGAGATCGATCACGATGATGTCGGGGTCCGCCGCATAAATACGGGCCAGCAGGCTCTGCATCTCGCTGATATGGACGACTTGGGTAAACCCGGCCTCGCGCAATCCCTCCTCCAGGATCGCGGCCCGGATCGGGCTTTCGTCGACGATCACGATTTTGGGCGACTGTTCGGCGCTCATGGCTCACTCACGGCAGCTGATTCATCCATAGCACGCCGGATCGCCCTGCAAAGGGTTGTAATTATGGGCAATTGGGACTAGCTCAGGCCGGTCAATCAGGCAGATCCGATATGGATCAGACGGCTGCGCCCAAGGTTAGCTTGGTGCTCTCACGGAATCTTCGCGCCAACGATCATCTTGTCGAGAAGTGGCATGGCGGCCAGCACTGCCGCCTCAGTGCGGCCGGAGACCGCTAGCCGCACGACGTAGGAATTGCCGTCCTTGTCGCGGTCGGCGTAATGCGCGATGACTTCGATCGGCTGGTCCTTCAAGGACGGATTGTCGTAGCGGTTGATGATGACCTTCGGGTTGACCGAGGGAAGCGTAGTGATCTTGGCATGGTCGCCGGATGTCGTCGCCCAATCCTTATCACTCGTTGCGATCCATTGAACCAGTTCGGTCCGGACCTCGTTATAGCGACCTTCGGCATAGATGATTGCTTCTGCTTTACCGAATGTCTTCCCTTTAGGAACGAACATCGATGCGCCGTATTTGAGACTCGCGGCCTCGTCCCTCGCCCACCCATGAGGTGCCTTCACGCGAGGCCTGAATTCCGGACACAATCGTTCCTGCCGATCGCAGACATGGATGATCTTGTCGACTTCAGCTCGCGCCGGGAACATTGCGCAGGAAGCGGTAACGAAAGCCAAGCCGAAGATGAAACGACGCATCGTGGTCAAGCCCGTGAAGTTCGGTGAAATCAAGCAACGCGCGAAAGACTGCTTTAGCTTCGCGCCGCATACGTTAGTTGTTGAATTTCGCCATCGGTTCAATTACTTGGATCGCAAATCCAGACAATTCAGATAGGCTTCAGGCGATACCATGGACAGAGCGCCGCGCATTTCATTCACGTCACTCGGCTGCCCCAAGGCCTTGGTGGATTCCGAGCGCATCATCACGCGCCTGCGCGCGGAGGGCTATGAGCTCGCCCGCAAGCATGACGGGGCCGACATCGTCATCGTCAACACCTGCGGCTTCCTCGACAGCGCCAAGCAGGAATCGCTCTCGGCGATCGGCGAGGCCATGGCCGAGAACGGCAAGGTGATCGTGACCGGCTGCATGGGCGCGGAACCGGAAGCGATCGAGCAGGCCTATCCGGGCGTGCTCTCCATCACCGGCCCGCAGCAATATGAGAGCGTGCTGGACGCCGTGCACCGCGCGCTGCCGCCGGCGCACAATCCGCATCTCGACCTGGTGCCGCCGCAGGGCATCAAGCTGACCCCGCGCCACTACGCCTATCTGAAGATTTCCGAGGGCTGCAACAACCGCTGCACCTTCTGCATCATTCCGAAGCTGCGCGGCGACCTCGTCTCGCGCCCCGCCGATGACGTGCTGCGCGAGGCCGAGCGCCTCGTCGGCGCGGGCGTCAAAGAGCTCCTGGTGATCTCGCAGGACACCTCAGCTTACGGCGTCGATCTCAAATATGCCGAGAGCCCGTGGAAGGACCGCCAGGTCCGCGCCAAATTCCTCGACCTCGCGCGCGAGCTCGGCGAGTTGGGAGCCTGGGTCCGGCTGCAATATGTCTATCCCTACCCGCATGTCGACGAGGTCATCGCACTGATGAACGAGGGCAAGGTACTGCCCTATCTCGACATCCCGTTCCAGCATGCGAGCCCCGAGGTGCTGAAGGCGATGAAGCGTCCGGCGGCGCAGGACAAGACGCTGGCGCGGATCAAGCGCTGGCGCGAGGAATGTCCCGATCTCGCCTTGCGCTCGACCTTCATCGTCGGCTTCCCCGGCGAGACCGATGCCGATTTCGCCTATCTGCTCGACTGGCTCGACGAGGCCGAGATCGACCGCGTCGGCTGCTTCAAGTACGAGCCGGTCGCCGGCGCCACCTCGAACGCGATCGAAGACCCGGTGCCCGAAGAGGTCAAGCAGGAGCGCTACAACGCGCTGATGGCCCGGCAGCAGAAGATCTCGGCGCGCCGGCTGAAGCGCAAGGTCGGCACGCGGCAGCAGGTCATCATCGACGAGGTCGGCCCGACCGTGGCCAAGGGCCGCTCCAAGGCCGATGCGCCGGAGATCGACGGCGCGGTGTATCTGACGAGCCGCCGCCCGCTGCGCGTCGGCGAGATCGTCACCGCCAAGATCGAGCGCGCCGACGCATACGATCTGCACGGCAGCGTCGCGGGGTTCTGACCGCGTCCGTCATTGCGAGCGTAGCGAAGCAATCCAGAATCCCTCCGCGGGAACAGTCTGGATTGCTTCGCTACGCTCGCAATGACAGTGTGGAGACAATCACGCCAGCCATTTCGGCACCCAGCGCTCCGGGCGTGGTGCGCGGGCGAGATCGGCTTTCGCCTCGGAGAGCAATGCCGGTTCGCCGTCGATGGTCGGGCGCGCATCGTATTCGAAGCTCGGCATGACGCGGCCGTCGGCGTAGAGGCCGAACCTCATCGCATACCATAACCCGAGCTCAGGCTGAGCCTTCCACATCTGTTCGCGCAGATCGCGCAGCAGGGATTCGATCGAAGCGGCTTCCTCGAACGGCTGCGGCCCGCGCGTCAGCACGCGCGCCTCATACTGCTTGCCGACGATTGCGACCTCGAAACGCGTCTTATCCCAGGCATTCTTGCCCTTGGGCAGATGGGCGGCCAGCCGCCAGCCGAGTTCGGCCATCATGCGATGGTTAGCCCAATAGTCCTCACGGTCCCGGCTCCATTTTTCCATGAAGCCGCGGAAATCAGGCAGCTCCGGGGGCCCGTCGTCACACGCCGCCTTGTCGCCAACGGGCTGTCCAGCGAGCCATTGCGCAAGTTCGACGGTCTGAGGCTCGACTTCGTCATGCGGCTTCAGATCGCTCCAGGCCCTGTCGAATTGCTGCGACGTCAGCCTCGTCAGCAGCGCATCGAGGCTCGGCGCCAGCAATTCGTAGTCACCCTCGGATCCCAACCCGACGATCGGTGGATTGTCACGATCAAGACCCGCGCCATACCAGCCGCCAACGGCCGAGCCGTCAGGCAGGCGCATGAATAGCGAGAACCGGTCGCGCAAGGAACTGCCGTCGACGATCGGCGCGGAGTCCGAGAATTGGCCCTGCAGCGAGAAGCAGCCGACGCTGCCCCAGGGACGCCCCTTCAGCCAGGCCGCAAAGTCGACCAGCAGCGGCGGCGCCTCGATGCCGGGCGGAAACGCGCCGCGAATGCTGTCGAGGTCGATCGGATAGGGCGTATCGGACAAGGCTTTGAGCTATCTGGTTGGTCCCGCCTTCTTGGTCTGGGCGGTGGCGCATTCGGTTCGAACCAAGTCGCGTCCTTCGATCACAAACACGCTAGAGGCGCAATGGGAGAATCCCTGACGTTTCATCGTGTTTCATTGTTTCCGCGTCGAAAACCTCAAGCTGTCCGCAATCGGCCTGACGATGACCCTGCTCGCGCGCGCGATCACCATCCGCCGCGCAGGCCCGCCAGTGGTGCTTCGCAAACGACGGCGGAGACAGTGACGACCGGCGCTTCGCCGGCTGCTCGGCCCTGCTCAAGGCCAATCCCGACGATGTGCACGCGCTCGCCAATCGCGGCGAAATGTTTCGGCGACGTGGCGAGCCCGAGCGCGCCGTGGCGCTGGCGCTCGACGATTACGACCGCTCCATCAGAGCGAATGCGAGCCGCGCGGACGTGTTCAATTCGCGCTGCTTCACCCGCGCGATCGTCGGCCGCCTGCAGGAGGCGCTGGCCGATTGCGAGCAGTCGCTCAAGATGGCTCCCAACGATGCCTACACGCTGGACAGCCGCGCCCTTGCCCATCTCAAGCTCGGCAATCTCGACGCGGCGATCGCCGATTACGATGCCGCGCTGAGCATCAAGCCGGGGCTCGACGGCTCGCTCTACGGCCGCGGACTGGCGAAGCGCAAGAAGGGTGACAGCGAAGGCGCCGTGCGCGACATCGCGGCCGCAAAGGCGATCAACGCCGGCATCGCCGATGTGTTCTCGCACTATGGCGTGGAGTAAGCGTCACGTTAGGAATGTGACACTATAATGCATTCACGCAGCGGTCACGGACTCGGCCTAACTCTGCCCGCGTCTTCAACGCGAGCGAGGGATGAGGATGAGCCGCCTCTCGGACATGCTGCGCACGCAGCGCTTCGACGATTACCGCTTCTACCACCAGAGCACCGTCAACCAGACGCTGCACCTGATCAGCGCCGTCATCTTCCTCGGCTGCTACGCCCTGCTGATCAAGGACCCTGCTCTCGCCGGCATCGTCGGCTGGCTCGCGATGCTGACGCGGCAGACCGGGCATTTCTTCTTCGAGCCGAACGGCTATGACGCCGTCAACGACGTCAGCAACCACTACAAGGAAGCGGTCAAGGTCGGCTACAACCAGACCCGCAAGATCGTGCTGCTGCTGGTCTGGGGCAGCGCGCCGCTGGCGCTGTTCGCTTTTCCGACGCTGTTCGGATTGTTCGATGCGCCGGCGTCCCGCCTCGATTTCATCCGGCATGTCGGCGCGCTCTGGCTCGCCATCGGCATCGGCGGCGGACTTGCGCGCATGCTGCAGCTCTTCGCCACCCGCGACGTCACGACGGGCCTGGTCTGGGTGTTCAAGGTGCTGACCGACCCCTTCCACAACATCGCGCTGTACTGGAATTCGCCGCTCAAACTGCTGCGCGGCGAGCTGATCGACACCGCGATCGCGGACGCGGATTGGGGCGGTGAAGAGGCCGAGGAAGCCGCCCACCCGACCTGACCGATACACGCTCGGCGAGCAACTTGCAAAATGCCTCCTTGACAAGTCCTGCCATTCGGCTGTACGGACGCGCCCCATGATCAACGCCCGGACCAACCAGCGCACCGAAATGCTCCGCCGTCGCTCCCGCGACGACGAGAGGGTGCGCCATGTCCGAGGACGCCGCTGAACCACTGAATTCAGCTAATTTTCGAGAAAGGCCGCACCCGCAAGGTGCGGCCTTTCTGCTTTTTGCGCCCTTTTTTCCACCCGCCTCCAGAGGAGTACGACATGACCACGCATCCGTATGACGCGCTGATGGACATCACCGCACGGCCAAAGACCGTGTTCGTCCGCGGCGCCGGCTCCTACCTCTGGGACGACAGCCGCAAGCGCTATCTCGACTTCGTGCAGGGCTGGGCCGTGAACTGCCTCGGCCATTCCCCGCCCGCGATCGCCGATGCGCTCGCAGCTCAGGCCAAGCGGCTGCTGACGCCGAGCCCGGCCTTCTACAACGAACCGAGCCTCAAGCTGGCGCAGGCGCTGGTCGAGCACAGCGCGTTCGATCAAGTGTTCTTCGCCAATTCGGGCGCTGAAGCCAACGAAGGCGCGATCAAGCTCGCGCGCAAATATGGCAGCCTGCACAAAGGCGGCGCGTTCGAGATTATCAGCTTCGAAGGCGGCTTCCACGGTCGGACGCTGGCGACGATGTCGGCCTCGGGCAAGAAAGCGTTCGAGCCGCTGTTCGAGCCGAAGGTCGCGGGCTTCAAGAAGGCCAAGCTCAACGACATCGGCTCGGTCGAAGCCCTGATCAACGCCAACACCGTCGCCGTGATGCTCGAGCCGATCCAGGGTGAATCCGGCGTGTGGCCTGCGACCGATCAGTTCCTGCAGCAGCTGCGCGCGCTGACCGAGGCGCACGGCCTTTTGCTCATCTTCGACGAGATCCAGACCGGCATGGGCCGGACCGGAAAGCTCTTCCATTACGAGCACACCGGCATTGCGCCCGACATCATGACGCTCGGCAAGGGCATCGGCGGCGGCGTGCCGCTCGCGGCCCTGCTCGCGACCGAACGCGCGTCATGCTTCGAGCACGGCGACCAGGGCGGCACGTTCAACGGCAACCCGATCATGTGCGCGGCGGGCCTCGCGGTGCTCGAGGAGGTCAAGAAGCCCGACTTCCTGAAACAGGTCGCCGAGACCGGCCTCCTGCTCGAAAGCGACCTGCAGAAGGTCTCGGCCCGGCATGGCCTCGGTGGCGTGCGCGGACGCGGCCTGTTGCTCGCGCTCGATCTCAAGCTGCCGATCGCACCCGGCATCGTCGCGCAGGCGTTCGAGGCCGGCGTGCTGCTGAACGCGCCGCAGGTCGACAGCTTGCGCTTCATGCCGGCGCTGAACGTCACGAAGGAAGAGATCGCCGAGATGATCGAATGTCTCGACGCGATCTTGACCAAGGCCGGCGCGGCAAGACGCGTCGCGTAGTGCTGTAGGGTGGGCAAAGCGAAGCGTGCCCACCATTTTTCACCGCAATGAAGATGGTGGGCACGGCGCTCCGCGCCTTTGCCCACCCTACGAAACCGCCGATGCCGAAAGATCTACGGCTTCAAGATCGAAGCCCCCGTGGTCTTGCGGCTTTCGAGATCGATATGCGCTTTCGCAGCGTCCTTGAGTGCGTAGGCGTGGTTGATCGGCACGTGCAGCTTGCCGTTGATGACCGCGGCGAACAGGGTGTCGGCGCCTTCGAGCAGTTCCTTGCGCGTGCCGACATAATCGTTGAGCTTCGGCCGCGTCGCGAACAGCGAGCCGTGATTGTTGAGCTCGGCGATCGCGAACGGCGGCACCGGGCCCGAGGCATTGCCGAACGAGACGAACATGCCGCGCGGCTTCAGGCATGACAGCGAGCCCGGGAACGTCGCCTTGCCGACGCCGTCATAGACGACGTCGCAGCCCTCGTTGCGGCTGATCTGCTTCACGCGCGCAACGAAATCCTCCTCGTTGTAGAGGATGACGTGATCGCAGCCATTGGCCTCCGCAAGCTCGGCCTTCTCGCGCGAGCCGACGGTGCCGATGACATGCGCGCCAAGCGCCCTGGCCCATTGGCAGGCGAGCAGGCCGATGCCGCCGGCGGCGGCGTGGACCAGCACGCGATGATGCGGCTCGACCTTGAAGGTCTTGTGCAGGAGATACCAGACCGTCAGCCCCTTCAACATCAGCACGGCACCCTGCTCGTAGGTGATGTGATCGGGCAGTTTGACCAGCTTCTCCCAGGGGATGTTGCGCTCGCCGGTATAGGCGCCGAGATTGTGGTAATAGGCGACGCGGTCGCCGGGATGAAAATTCGTCACGCCTGGCCCGACCGCGACCACCTCGCCGGAGGCCTCATTGCCGGCGATGAAGGGCAGCCCCGGCGCCTTGTAGAGGCCGGTGCGGTAATAGACGTCGATGAAGTTGAGGCCGACCGCGTGCTGGCGGATGCGCACCTCGCCGGGCCCGGGCGCCGGCACGTCGACGCTCTCATAGACCAGGGCTTCGGGGCCTCCGACCTTGTGCACACGGATGGCTTTCGTCATCACCTGACCTCCTCTTCGTGCGGCTGAGCGAAAGCTATCGCGCCCGCCTTGTCAACTCGACGCCGACTGGAACGACCCAACGCGACTACTTGGCGGCTTTCCGGCGGTTGCGCCTGGCCAGCACGTTGAAGAACTCCACCGCCGCCGAGAACGCTATTGCGAAATAGATGTAGCCGCGCGGAATGTGGAAGTGGAATCCGTCCGCAACCAGCGCGACGCCGATCAACACCAGGAAGGCCAGTGCCAGCATCTTGGTGGTCGGATGCTCCGCGACGAATCGCGCCACCGGACCCGCCGAAACGTACATGACCGCGCATGCGATCACGACCGCCGCGATCATGATCTTGATGTCCTCGGCCATGCCGATCGCAGTGATGATCGAGTCCAGCGAGAACACGATGTCGATGATCACGATCTGGACGATCACCCAGAAGAAGGCGCTGCCTGTGGAGTCCTTCTCGCTCGCGTCGTGATCGGATTCGACCTCGCCGTGAATCTCATGTGTGGCCTTGGCGATCAGGAAGAGGCCGCCGCCGATCAGGATGAGATCGCGCCAGGAAAAAGCATAGCCCTGAATCGAGAGCACCGGAGCGGTCAGGCCGATCAGCCAGACCAGGAGACTGAGCAGGATGAGGCGAAAGACCAGTGCCAGCGCAAGCCCGATCTGGCGGGCGCGCTGCGCCGGTTTCTCGGGAAGGCGCGAGACGAGCACCGAGATGAAGATGACGTTGTCGATGCCGAGCACGATCTCGAGCGCCGTCAAGGTGAGCAGCGCGGCCCAGGCTTCCGGGCTGGTCAGCAGCTCCATCACGCCGATAATCTCGCCAGGGATTTCGCCAACCGGATCAAGGCATCGCTGAAGCTGATCCAGAGCGCGATGGCGCAGAGCACGATGGTCACCCCGGTGCCGACGCGAAAATCCATTTGCAGTGTGTAGAAGGCGAGCAGCGCCCAGACCGCGATCAGCGACATCGTCAGCCAGCGCAGCCGCACCACTCTGACAGGGTGCAGCACATGGAAAGGCACGAACGTCAGCACGACCAGCGCGGCGACCAGCAGCGTCGCCCACAGCGGCGGCCAATGCAGCAGGAACAGATAGAACGCGGCCGCGTTCCAAAGCGCCGGGAAGCCGCGGAAATGATTGTCGTCGGCCTTCATGCGCTGGTCGGCGAAATACAACGCGCTGGTCACGATGATGGCGATGCCGAGCAAGGGAGCCGCTACCGGCAGCAGCATGCCGCTCGCAACGATCGCATAGGCCGGCACGAAGACATAGGTGCAGAAGTCGACCACGAGATCGAGCACGTCGCCCGACCAGTTCGGCTGCACGTTCTTGACGTCGAGCCGCCGCGCGATCGGCCCGTCGATCGCGTCGATGATCAGGGCGACGCCCAGCCATTGAAACATCGCCGCCCAGTGCTCGCGCACGGCCTCCAGCATCGCCAGGAGCGCGATTGCCGCGCCGAAGGCGGTGAAGATGTGCACCGAGAAGGCTGCGGCGCGGATCACCGGTCTCGGCTTCAGGGAATCCTGCTGCGTATCCATGGCTTCTGCTATCAGAATGCGACCGGTTTGCACATCCGCCATTGCGGCGCACGATCGCAAAATTCGCCATAAAATCAGGGAAATATAGGTAGGCTTGAATTTGCCGCCCGGCGTGTCAAATGTCGTTCCATGATAGACGCATCGACACTCCATGACGCGGCCGTGATCGGCGGCGGACCTGCCGGCCTTGCCGCGGCGATCGCCCTGGCGCAGGCGGGTGCCCGGACGGCACTGGTGGCGCGCCGCGTTCCCTATGCCGACAATCGCACCACCGCATTGCTCGGCGCCTCCATCGATCTATTGGAAGGCCTCGACGTCTGGTCGCGCTGCAGGGACAAGGCGGCTGCGCTGGAAGTCATGCGCCTCGTCGACGACACCGGCCGGCTGTTCCGCAGCCCCGAGGTGCGCTTCTCCTGTCACGAAATCGGCCTCGATGCGTTTGGCTACAACATCGACAACCGCTCGCTGATGCTGGCGCTGGAAGCGCGCGCGGCCGAGCTGCCCAATCTCGTCCGCTTCGACGACGAGGCCGAAAGCGTCGTCATCGAGGCCGACGACGTCGCGCTGCGCACGGCGTCCGGACAGTTTCTCTCGGCGCGCCTCGTGGTCGGCGCCGACGGCCGGCACTCGCTGTGCCGCGAGGCCGCCGGCATCGCCGTGACGCGGCGCGAGCTGAACCAGACCGCGCTGACCTTCAATGTCGGCCATAGCCGGCCGCATCGCAACGTCTCGACCGAGTTCCACACGCCGCACGGGCCTTGCGTGTTCGTGCCCCTGCCCGGCGACCGCTCCAGCATCGTCTGGGTCGCAGCGCCTGCGGAGGCCGAACGGCTGCGCGGCTTGAGCGACGAGGAGCTGTCGGCGGCGATCGAGAAGCAGTCGCATTCGATCCTGGGACGGATGAATGTGGAGCCCGGGCGCAACCTGTTCCCGCTCGCGATCGAGCGTCCGAAATGCTTCGGCCGCGACCGTATCGCGCTAGTCGGCGAAGCCGCCCATGTGGTGCCGCCGATCGGCGCCCAGGGCCTCAATCTCGGCCTGCGCGATGCCGCCGACATTGCCCGGCTCGCGGGCGAGACCATCGCCGCGGGACAGGATCCGGGCGCGGACGATGTGCTCAAGCGCTATGACCGCGCCCGTCGGCCGGACATCTTGAGCCGCACCTTTGCGATCGACATCGCCAACCGCTCCTTGCTCAACGACTTCCTGCCGCTCCAGCCCGTCCGCGCCGTCGGCATGCACCTGTTAGGTGCCATCGGTCCGCTCCGCCGCTTTGCGATGCGCGAAGGCCTGACGCCGACCTGGCGAAGGTAGTCCTTCCAAGTACGAGTGGAGCGGGAAGCCGAGAAATTGGGGATTACAGCGCAAAAGCCACCGATAGCCTCTCTGGGCTTAGGGGCGGCTGTTATATTCAGAAGCTGTCTCTCCTAAACTAGCCTCCAGACAAGGAGGGCGTATGTCTTTGGATTGGGGCCTTATTTTAGGAGTCGTCGGCGTTCTTGGAATCCCGGTTGGTGCCGGCATCGGCATCGCGGTGGCCGACCCATTTACCAAGGGCGAACTTCAATTTGTGCGCGGCTGCTTTGCGGCAGCAGCAATCATCACCCTACTTTCATTCCTTCTCCTGACTTACGAGATTCCTGTGGGACTGGGTAAAACTATCGGCGCAGGTGTCGTCGGAGCCCTCACGCTGATGGGACTAGTCATCGCGCTTGACTGGACCAAGCAACGTTTCGAATCCAGCAAGTCAGATGCTACGTCTCAGCAGAAGCGTAGCGCGCTCGACGGTACCATCAAGTTCGAGTGTCTTCAGGAAGCCTTCCGTTTACCGGCGGACGGCAAATTATTGGAACTAATCGCAAGCGACGATACTGCGAGAACTGTAGGACTTCAAAGCCACTGGGTGAGCGAGCACGCCTACAATAGCAACCCAGGCATCATCCCGACCAGACATGGATGGATTGATAAGTGCCGAATTACAAATTTTGGTACGTCGCCAGTGTTTAACGTCAGCATAAATGTCGAAGCTATTTTCTCGGAACATATTCCTATTGCCGAGAAAACGGTCGAACAAAAGGAAATTGATCGGAAAACAATTCGTTTCTCGGTGGACCAAGTTGATGCCGGCCAAGGCAACAGCGTCGATATCCTAATATGGAATACGACTCGCTTTCTGACACACCTTTCGTTTGCAAATGACGTTAAACTACAGCGGCTCGGCTCGGTGGAACGAGAGAATGTAAAACTCATCCCGGCGCAACGGATGGTGGCATTGTTTCCTCCAAAAACATAGCGCTCCCCAGGACAGTTCGTTTCAGTGCGATAAACTCCCCTACGGAAACGCCAACCTTCCCGTCTGGATCGCCCACATCACGCTGGTCAGCGTGACCACCGACGCGAAGGTGCCGAGCAGCACCGCGACGGAGGCGGACTCGATCCAGGCATCGTTCTGCCGGGCGATGACGAACACGTTGAGCGCCGGCGGCAGCGCGGCCATCAGCACGGCGGTGGCGGCCCAGGGCTGCGCGAACGGGCCGAACGCCAGCATCAGGGCGAACGCCGCGAGCGGATGGATCAGCAGCTTGACCGCGATCACGCCCGGCACCTCCCACGGCACCCGATCGAACGGACGGAGCGCCACGGTCACGCCGAGCACGAACAGCGCGGTCGGCGCGGCCGCGTTCTGCAAGAAGGTGATGGTGCGGTCGAGCGCGACCGGCAGCTCGATATGCAGCGCCGCCACCGCCGCTCCGAAACAAGCCGACATGATCAGCGGATTGAGCACGATCTGCTTCAGCACGACGCCGAAAGCATGGACGAGCGAGGGATGGTCGCGGTCGGAAAGCTCGATCAAGAGCGGCACGATCGTGAACAGGAAGATGCTGTCGCAGCAGAAGATCAGCGCAGTCGGCGCGGCCGCCTTCGGCCCCAGCACCGCAAGCGCGAGGCCCGGGCCCATATAGCCGATATTGCCGTAGCCGCCGGAGAGGCCCGCGAGCGTCGCTTCGCGCAGCGTCAGCCGTCCGAATAGCTTGCCGACCACCAGCGCCAGCGTGAATGCCGCGACCGTCGAGAGCGTCGTCGCCACAAGGAACGGCGGGTTATTCAATTCCGAAAACGGCGTCTTCGACATAATCGCAAACAGCAGCGCCGGCAGCGACACGTAGAGCAGGAAGAAGTTCATCCAGGCGAGCCCCGATTCCGGGATGGACTTGACCTTGCCGCAGGCAAAACCGACGAAGATCAAGCCGAAATAAGGCAGCGCCAGATTGAGGATATCGACCATTGCTGAAGTTTTTTCTGAAGGCTTGGGGGCTATCCGCCCCGGAGACGAAGGTTAATTCCCAATAAGGCCACTAGCATCGGCCACAATCCTGGTCTATCGACGGGGGATGATTAAAGCGCGGACCGCCAAATTCCAGATCGGACAGGTCGTTCGCCACCGGATCTTCTCGTTCCGGGGGGTGATTTTCGACATCGATCCGGAGTTCAACAACACCGAGGAATGGTGGTTGTCGATTCCCGAGGAAGTGCGGCCCCACAAGGACCAGCCGTTCTATCACCTGCTCGCGGAGAACGCGGAATCCGAATACGTCGCCTATGTCTCGGAGCAGAACCTGTTGCCGGACGATTCCGGCGAGCCGGTCCGGCATTCGCAGGTCGCCGAGATCTTCGTCAAGGACAAGGCCGGCGGCTATCGCCCGCGCAATCCCTCGCTGAACTGATCGTCGCGATCGTCGGCCAGCAAAAAAGGCGCTCGAACCGAGCGCCTTTTTCACGTCCGGGATTTGCTCCCGATTACTTCTGACCGGTCGGAGCCGCGCCGGGCGCGCCACCACCCTGCTGTTCGAGCTTCTTGCGTTGCTCCTCCGCCTTCTTCTGCAGCTCTTCCTGCAGCTTCTTCTGGGTCTCCTCGAACACCTTCGGATCGGTCGGCGGACCGTCATAGGCCTTCTGGAATTCGCCGGCGAGCGGCAGCGGCAGCGTCAGCGGCGCGCCGTTGGCATTGATCGCCTGGACAACGAGATTCTGGCCCTTCTTCATGTTGTTGATGAGCTCGGGCGTGGCCTCGTAGTCGGACATGCAGCCGTTCTGGAAGCAGATCACATAGGGCTGCTGCAGCGGCGCGTTGCTGTCGACGATGATTCGGGTGCCGTGCACGAGCTGCATGCCGAGCGGCAGCGTCACGCGCAGGATCTTCTTGGGCTCGCCTTCCGGCTCGATGATCACGGCCGCGATGACCGGCTGGCCCGACTCGATACGGCCGTCCTTGCCGGTGAAGCAGACCTGCTTGGCATTGGCGTCCTGGCCCTTGAGGCAGAACTTGGTCCAGGGCGCATAGATCAGCTGGATCTGCTGATCGGCGGGCTGAGCTGCGCCCTGCTGCGGGGCGCCTTGCTGCGGGGGAGCCTGCGGGGATGCTGCGGGCGCCGGAGCCTTGGGAGCTGCCTTGGGAGCGGCCGCCTTCGGAGCCGGGGCCGGGGAGGCCTTGGGTGG
>NZ_JADYVU010000028.1:0-26401 GCF_020194115.1 Bradyrhizobium sp. NBAIM01
CAGGGATTTCGGGAGCCGAAAAGCCAAGGAATCGTGGTTTGATTCGTCTCTCCGGCGCACCCGTGCGAGCCGACGAGAATTTGCGGCGATCGTTGCGGCCCATTCCGAATGACGTCTCCCGTGATTTGCTTCGTCGGGCAAAACAGGAGCATAGTGGCATCGTCGCAGGAGGTCGGACAGGCAGGGCTTTGGCCCGGGTCCCTTGAAGGCGTCTGCCGCCGGACGGTGCGCGTTTCGTGCACTGTCACCGCAACATCCGGCATCCGCTCAGGCAAATCGAGAATATCGGGAAAGCTGAAAGAAGGGTTCTGCCTGGTAGGACGGATCGGTGGCAAGGCGAGCAAGCCTTTGCCCGATGGCGGGCGCGAATTTCGCACCATGGCCTGAACACGCGGAGCAGACGATCAGGCGGGACTCCGGCCAGCGATCAATGATGAATTCCTCGCCCGCATCGGGCCGGCGGTCGGCGGGCGCGGTGTTGGTGTAGAGGCAGACGTCGCGATCGATGATGGGCCCGGCCGCACCCGGGACGAGGGCGGCCAACGCTTCGCCCACGGAGCGGAGTTCACCATCGGTGGCGTGCGGACCCCAGTCGTCAGGGCCGACCACGGGCCCGTGGTTGTGAGGCGCAGCTTTGACGCCGCGCTGTTCGAAGTCCGGAAAGCCGTAGACGGTGTCATCAGGACCTCGGTCCAGAATGAAGATCGGGAAACGACCGAGCGCCACGCTCTCGGGGCTAGCAGGCGCGAACCAGCCGACCGCCTGTCGGGTCACGTTCAGCAGCGCGGCGAGTGGCGGCAGTGCGCGACCGAGCCATGGGCCCAGCGCCAGAATCGCGCGCTCGGCGAAGAACTCTTCGGTATCCGTGCGGATCGACACGCCGTCGTGGCGCGGCGCGAAGCTCGCGCGTTCCGGAATCACGCGCGCGCCAGCGCGTGCGCGCATCAGTTTCATGACGACCTCGGTCCGCAGGATTGCGCCACCGTCCTGCACGACAACGTCCCAGTCGCCGGGCAGGCTGAAAGCCGGAAATTGCTTGTTCGCTTGAGCCGCGGTCAACATCGGATCCGGACGCCCTTTCGCGATCGCGGCCGCGCGCGAGGACGCCACCATGGCCGAGCCGGGGCGGCCGGCCTCCAAAACAGGGGTTTCCGTCAGAATTGTTTGACCGCTTTCGCTCTGCAGCCGGATCCAGCCGGCATGAGCCTCGTCGCTCAGGCTGGTGTAGTTGGGGTTTTCGAAATTGAAGCGACGGAAAATGCGACATGAACCATGTGACGAGCCCCGATCCGAACCTGCTGCGACAGGGTCGAAGCCGAGCGCATCCACGCCGGCATCCAGCAATGCGCCCAGCGCTGCTCCGCCCATGAGCCCCAGACCCAGCACGGCAACTTCGCATTTTCGCATGAAGGCCTCGCGAGCGATGCTACGACGCGGTGATCATCGTGATGATTTCGCGGGTTGACAAGGTCTACGAGAGGGCGACTACGGCACGACGGCCTGCTCGCGGCAACCGCGTTGATGCACAATCTGACGCTGGTGACGCGCAATGATCGCGGTGTTGCGGCGCTGAGAGCGAGGAGGGTGGAGAGATGAGAATTGATCCTGGTCTCGGCTTACTTCGAATGACGTCTCTCATCATTTGACCCGCCGGGCAAAACGGGAGCACAGTTTCATTCTTGCAGAGGTCTGATTGGCGAGTTTTGGTCGATCTCTCGAACGCAACCGAATTGCGCGGTCGGCGCCTGTACGGCTTTTGTTTGCCCCGGTGTCGCCACCGGACACGACGCGTTTAATGCACTGTCACCGTAACCACAAAGTAGACTCTTCTGCCTCATTTCACGTGCGGCAGTTCCAATTGCACTATTCTTTGAAATTGACCAGGAGCGAACGGCTCGTCGCTCGATGACGCCAGATATTCACGCAGCGCCCTTTCAAATTCGTCGATACGAATCCTTTCGATATGCTGACTTCGAAAAGAGCGCAGCTCATCATCCACGAGCGCTTTCCAGCCTATTTCGTCTATGGTTTCCGCTACAAACTGCGCAACTCCCAACTTCCACTGGAAGCCCTTGAGCAAAGCATAGCGAAACGCACGAACCGCATTCCCTTTTGGATTAGGATTGGGACGGAGATTAATGTCGAGCAGCTTGTTTTTTAGCTCGTCAAAATAGCCCGGAGCAGTTCCAATCCTATCACTCGCGAAATCGTAGACGATCGCGTCACATCTGAAGAAAGTTGCGTCGCGCAAGTCCCATATGGTTCTTACTCGAACGTAGCCCTCTCGGTGAGCCCAAGTTCTCTCCAAAGGCCAAACATCAACCTGCCATTTATGCGAGGGAAGAGAATAACCGCCAAAACGATTTACGCGCGCACCGACATTCGCCATACGGCGATCGAAAGCTGCTAGGTCGTACGGATCGATAACAAGATCTAAATCCGACCTAAAGCCAGCGTTGCCAAACAGTGCGACATCTCGCAGCATCCCACCAACAATAGCGAGACGTCCCTGAGCGCTTAGATCGCGTAACGTGCTGCGTACATCTGCCCGCCCGCGATACGGCGATTTGATGAAATAGTGGATTTTACGCTTCAGCTGACGTTCCATGATCACATCAGGCGATAATGCTTCAAGAGATCGTCATGTAGATCAATGCAGAATTGATCCGTCATGCCAGAAACCATGTCGGTAAGAAGCTGCATTTCTCTGTAGCGAATAGGTAGATTTGCGTTCGGGTGGTGTCTTGTCACCTTTTCTTCGAATATACGTCGATAGTTCTTTGAAATTCGACTGTAAACATACGCCGCAAAAGGCGAAGTGCGCTTACTGTCGACATCTTCGAAACGCTCGCGTTGAGAAATCCCAACCCATAGAAAATCCATGAGCTTGTTAAGCGTGTTGTAGCCGTTCAACTCCACTTCCAGAACAGACTTGTGATTGAAGGCATTCTCTCTATCGAACACCTTCAGCGCTTGGCACAACGGGCCGGCAGCGGAAACCCTGATAAGCTCACCATCAAACGTACCGTCCATAATCGCGGCATAGTTTGCATTGAAAGCCTCAGCAACCGCACACACCATCAAGTGAATGGCATGCACTCGGAATTTTTGCGTCGAAACATCCTGCAACTCGGCGGGGTGTAGCTTCTGCTTCCGCAATACGTCGTACTCCCATCTCGCCAACTCACTGAGGTGACTGATGACGGGATCCGTTCCTGGGTGATCCAATGATGCAAGAAGATCATTGAGGGAAACTAACCCCTTCTTGATGGCATCTTCGGCGTCTAGAACGGAGTAAGCGATATCGTCACAAGCTTCCATTACGAGCGCCAACGGATGCCGTGCATCGCCACTCAACCCAACCTCTGCTCGCATCTTTTCTACTAGAGCTTGTTCGGAAGTGAAAAATCCCACCTTCTTCCGCGCTTGGTTCTTGTCACTCGTATTGCTTGATGACGCAACGTATTTCATAAGCGCGCCCAACGTTCCCAGCGTTAGATTGAGTCCGAGATCGTCGCCAATCACCTGGAGTTTAGTTACTACGCGAAGCGTCTGGGCGTTACCCTCGAATAGCAGGAAATCGTTCTTGTGCTGCTGGGTCAGCTTCTTCAAGTCCTGCTGCAGCGAGGCCGCACTGTTACCGTCCGCGACAGCATCAAACAGCTCGGTCGAGCGTCGTCGGAACCAAGCTCGGATCGCATTCTCTCCCTGGTGACCAAAAGGCGGGTTGCCGATGTCGTGAGCCAATCCAACCGCGGCAAGGATCGAGGGGATCGACCTGATGGCGTCGGCCGGAAGATGCTCCTTATGAAGAACCGCAATCTCAGTACCTAGCGAGCGTGCAAGATTCGCAACCTCGTAGGAATGGGTCAGCCTCGTGCGGATGCTTTCGATACTCTCGAGCGGAAAGACCTGTGTCTTGTCCCCCATCCGACGAAAGGGGGTCGAAAACAAAATCCGGTCATGATCGCGTTCCTGAGGCAGGCGGAATTGGCCGTTAGCAAATGCCGGGCCTTGCGGCTGCCCCACGGGCTTTGGACGACCAAGGAGGTCGCCGAAGCGATTGCCATTGAGATAAGTGTCCCAGCTACCCATACTTCCCCACGATTCCATGAGCTACTTGGCCAAATATACACAGACTTCGACTAAAAGTCCGCAAACAGGCTTGTGCGTTTAATTTTTATCCCCTCTAATGAGGATCCGATTCTTAAACGGAGCCGACCGTGCCCACATTCAGAACTGCGGTACTTGACAGCGAAAATGACGTAGAGCGTCGGCTCCAAGATTGGGGTCTGACGCGGGAACAATTCATCGAAATTGCGAAAATGGCTACGAGTTGGGCCGACGATGCGAGCCCTCTGATGCCATTAAATGCGCCCGGCACGCTCGCATACATTTTTGGGGTTCAAGAACTTCGCCGTCAACTGATCGGTGGAGGTTGGCACCCAGACAGGACAGGCAACGTTGAAGCCGTCATCAATCGCTCTCTGGGCCTGCGTATCGGCTTCCACAATGTTGATAGGGCGTGTGACACAATCTTCCCGCCTCATCCGCGATCAGCGAAGGGCAGCGCCTCCGAGAATCTGTGCGGTCCTAACCTATTTCAGCATTTCGGCGTTGAACCGGGCCCTCTTACGGCCGTAAGCGACGACGGCACTGCAACCTACTACGTTATGGTAGGCGAAGACGGAAGTGTCGAGCTTTCCCACCCCGTGATTTTGGACGGCACTTATCGACACTTTCACGAGAGAATCTTTGTTTTCAGGCCCAGCGGAACGTGGGAGAGCGAAATGGATCCCGAAACCGGCCCCATCGAAGACTTTGACGTTGAAGTTTCGTTCAAAGAATAGATTTGATGTTCAACGCTGAGCGACTCAAGATAGCGCGACAACGTCGCAAGCTTTCCGGCAAGAAACTTGCCGACCTAGCGGGCATAACACCCGTAACGGTGTCCAAGATCGAGAACGGGCATCAGCCAGAGAGCTATGTAGTAGAACGATTGAGTAACGCGCTTCGGTATCCACGTGAGTTCTTCTTTTTAGTATCCCCAGACGTCCTGGATGCAGACACTGTAAGCTTCCGCAGCTTGAAAAAGATGGGGGCCGCAGAGCGGGATGCGTCATTGGCGGCGGGAAGCTTGGGCATCGCCCTGTATGATTGGATCGACGCTCGCTTTAATCTCCCAAGACCGGACTTGATAGACCTTAGCAAGGAACGGACGCGGCCCGAAAGCGCTGCTCGCTTGCTTCGTCAGCATTGGAGTCTCGGCGAGCGTCCGATTGGAAATGTGCTCAAACTGCTCGAATCGAAGGGCGTTCGTATCCTTTCGCTGTCGGAAAACACAAGCAATGTTGATGCGTATTCGTTCTGGCGGAACGATCGACCTTATATTTTTCTCAACCAGGAAAAGACCGCAGAGAGATCAGTTTTCGACAGCGCCCACGAGCTTGCTCACCTAGTGCTTCACCATCACGCCGGAGCGAAATCTGATCGAGATGCAGAATCCCAAGCCGACCAATTTGCTTCAGCATTTCTCATGCCCGAGGCAGACGTTCTAAACGCGGCGGCCCACATCTCTACCGCGAATCAAATCGTAGCCAAAAAGTCCCGCTGGAAAGTCTCTGCCATGGCCTTAGCTTATAGACTACACAAGCTGGACGTGCTCTCGGATTGGAATCATCGGTCAATCTGCATCGAACTCGGCAAAATGGGATACAGAAGCGGTGAACCGCTAGGCATCGATCGCGAGACGTCAACGGTGTTAGCCAAGGTACTTACCGTTTTATGGGGAAAGCGATTAACCAAACGAGATATCGCAAGGGATCTGGCGGTGCCCCTTGAGGAGATTGAAACCTTGATCTTCGGCCTGACGGACCCGGCTCCTATTCCCGCCCGGGGAGGCTCCCTCTCGCTAGCTAACAAATAAACGCGCGGGAGCAAACTGGCTGCTATCGACGTCGCCGGATCATCGCGGCACCGCTGATATCAACGAAGAACTTGAGCGCGTACTGGCGGAGAGAAGGGATTCGAACCCCCGATAGGCTTGCACTATGCCGTGTTTCGAGGGCGGTGCATTCTATCACTCTGCCGCCTCTCCTGAAGGCATCCATCGATAGGCTGCTGCCCCTCCCGCAAGCGGAAGAAGTGCACGAGCGCCATGGCAATCGTTCGTCATAACGCAGCCCCCCTAATACAGCGGCTCCTCGTACACCCTCTCCCCATCCAGCAGCAGCCGCTTGATCGCCGCGCGGCCTGAGGGCAGCACGGCGGCGACGATGCGCAGCTTTTGCTGGTTGCGGGCATCCTCGAGCTTCCTGCCCTCGCCTTCGGGCACGAAATAGCTTTCGAGGCCGTATTTGATCGGCAGCTTGTCGCAGAACCTTCGGCGGTCGTCGCCACAGGACCCGCCGTAATTGGCGACGCGGCCGCGGATCAGCACTTCGGGCGCGGTGACCGCGACTGGCTCGGCATGCACCGAGACGGCTTGATAGATGCCGCCGACATTGGGCGCGAGCTTGACGAAGACATCAGGGTGGCGCGCATCCGCTACCTTGCCTTTGAGGTTGCCTGCCGCCACTTGCGAGATCTCGTAGCTGAGGACGACATAGTCGCCGCGCAGGAGATCGCGGGGATCGACCGGCTGAGTCTGCAAGGTCACCTCGACGCCGTTACGCAGGATCTGCATGCGGTCGACGACCATCAGCGCCAGCAACGCACATTGCAGCAGGACGGCGATGCCGAACAGCACGGCTTTGGGGATGCGCTGCCAGAACGCGGTGAGGGGTGCGATCATCCCGTTCATCGTCCGGCCCTCGGCAGCATGCGATTGAGCGCGGTGGCGAATGCGACGGCCGCGACGCCCGCCACTGCCAAGAAGGCCGAGCGGCGCAGCAGCGATCCCTTCACCGCCCAGGTGATGCCAGCGATGACCCCGGCTATCCCGAGCCAGCCCGCGACGATGCGCGGGCGCACGTCGTCGAGCATGCCGGAGACGACGAGACACAGCATGGCCGCGAGCAGCGCGGCATAGGCGAGCCAGGATTCGCCGGCCATGGAGGCCGGCCAGACCGGCGCCGCGAGCAGGACCAGGGCGATCGCAGCTGCTGCAAGCAGCTCTCCCGCGCGCCTGGTGATCGCAGCCGAGGCCAGCGCGAGGATCACGCCGGCATTTCCGCACGCGATCGCCCAGAGCGGCTGGCCCGCAATGGACCCCTCGCGAAAGCGGACGAGATCGTCGACCGTGGTCACCTCCAGGAACGCGGCGGCGGCCAGTGAAAACGCGCCGTAAACCGACAGGACGCTGCCGAGCCGGAGCGCGCGCGACGACGGCGCGGCGGCGATCGCGAGCCCGGCGCCGAACAGCAGCGCCGCACCGCTCGCGAGCACGAAGGACGGCTGGGTGCCCTCGAATTCGAAGCGGAGCGAGGTCGCGATCCACCACGGCAGCAGCGCCAGCGCGACGAGATGGGCCGCGACGCGGGAATTCCATGCGAAGGCGAGTGCGGCGGCGATGAGCCAGACCGCCACGAACGGGAGATGCAGGACGTCGGACGCGTCCGTGATCCGCATGCAGGTCCAGATCGAGGCGGCGACGAGACCAACCGCGAGCGCACCGCGCGAGGCGGTCAGCAAAGCTGTGGCAAACGCGCCGATCGACCACAGCAGCATGCCGCCGGCAAAGTCCTCGCCGAGGTGGTACATCTGTCCGACCAGCGCGATGCCGGCGCCGAAGATGATCGCACCGATGCTGGCACAGAGATCGGCGAGAATTGTGCGCTGCCTCGCCGCGAACCAGGCGCCGAGACCGCCGGCGGCGGCCATGCCGGCGATCAGGATCGCAAACCGCATAAGGCGCGCGATCTCGGTCCAGTGCGCGGCCACGAAGGCAAGGAACGCGGCCGCGATCAGGAGGCCGCCGACGATGGCGACGACGACCGCGATGTTGATGCCGGCCGGAAGCGGCGGCAGCGCGCTGCGGATGCTGGCTGCCGCCGCCGGCGCAATCACGCCGTCGGCCTCCCATCGCGCAAGATCGGCTTCGAGGCGCTGCCGGTAGGTTTTGTCGAACATCGTCCTGGGATCACTTAGGCCCCGCCGGATGGCGGGACCTTGCTAGGTCGGATCGTACAGGCGATGGGTTCAAGTCCTGCTCGCAGGAGGGTGAATCGCATTCGAGAGTTTTCCCTGCGGCCATCCTTCGAGACGCCCGCTTGCAGCGGGCTCCTCAGGATGAGGATGGAGTCCGCGGCAGCAATTTCGACGGGCATTAGCCTCATCCTGATGAGGCTAAGCGGCATCGGAGCCCGCTAAACTCGCGCCACACACTCGGTCCTCATCCTGAGGGCCCGCCAAGGGCGGGCGTCTCGAAGGATGGCCACAAGCGACATCACTCTCATGTGCGGCCTATCGCGCAGGCAAAGGAATGCGCCGCAGGACGTCGTCATAGGGTGCGAGGTCGAGATAGGCCGTGACCTCCGCCGCCTTGCCGTCCTGCATGAGCAGGATCCACGCGTAAGAGTTCGCGTAAGGCTTGCCGTCGCGCGCCACGCCGCTGCCTTCCCAATGCGCGATGACGTGATCACCATCGGCGTAAATCCTCACGGAAGTGGGGCGGACCGGGGTCGACAACCGGCTGGCGAACGGGCGGACCGCGCGATCAATGAAGACATCGCGGCCCCGGAATTCGCCGGCGCTTGGACCGGATCCCCTGATGCGCCACACCACGCTCTCGTGCAGCAGGTCATTGAAGAAGGTGGTGCCTCCCGCCGCCCAGCGATCGAACGCGTCGGTGACGATCCGCTTGTTGTCTTCCGGCACGGAATTGGCCTGCCCGCAGGGTGCGGCCGTCGTCAGGGTGGATGCCGTGACGATGACCGCGTAGACGCAGGACGCAAGCGCGCGATTGAGCATGGTTGCCATTGGTGTCTCCCTTTCTGGTGCAAGATGTCGTCTGCCCCGAAGTGTTGCGCGCATGGTCGGTCGCGTTGTTGCTCGATCTAGCCGCGCCGGGCGACGGCGGCGCCGCCGAAGATGAGCTGCTCGACCATCGGGCGGCGCAGGAAGCGGCCTGGAAAGATGGGATCGGGCGCGGTCGCCTGGTCGAGGCGCGCCATCTGCTCGGGCGACAGCGTGATCCCGACCGCGCCAAAATTGTCTTCCGCCTGCTCCAGCGTGCGGGCGCCGATCACCGGCGCGGTGACCGCTTGATTGGCCAGCGTCCACGCAATCGCCACCTGCGAGGACGTCGCGCCGAGCTCCCAGGCGACGGCTCGCACCATCTCGGCCGCGTCCAGCGATCGTTCGTTGAGGAGGCCTGATGACGCGATGATCGAGGCGCGTGTGGTTCCGACGGCGCGCTCCTGGGAATCCCTGAGATCGGCCCGGCTGTACTTGCCGGTGAGCACGCCGCCGCCGAGCGGCGACCAGGGCAGCACGCCGAGGCCAAGGCTTGCCGCGAGCGGGATGAGCTCGTGTTCGACGGTGCGCTCGACCAGATTATATTCGATCTGCAGCGCAACGAAGGGCGACCAGCCGCGCAGATCTGCGATCGTCTGCAGCTGTGCAATGCGCCAGGCCGGCGTGTTGCAAATGCCGATGTACAGAACCTTTCCGCTGCGCACGAGATCGTCCAGGCCGCGCATCACCTCATCCGGCTGTGTCGTCGCATCCCAGCTGTGGAGGTAAAGCAGGTCGATGCGATCGGTCTCGAGCTGCCGCAGGCTCTGCTCCACGGAACGAACCATGTTGAGCCGGTGGTTGCCGCCGGAATTGGGGTTGCCGGGATCGCGGGCCATGGTGAATTTGGTGGCGAGCACGAGACGATCGCGCTTGTCCCGTGCGAACTGGCCGACCAGGCGCTCGGAGGCGCCGTTGGTGTAGTTCACCGCGGTGTCGATGAAATTGCCACCGCGGTCGACGTAGAGGTCGAAGATCCGACGGGCCTCGCCGGGATCGGCGCCCCATCCCCACTCGGTCCCGAAGGTCATCGTCCCCAGTGCGAGCGGCGATACGCGCAGGCCGGAGCGGCCGAGCAGGCGGTATTGATCAAGTGACCTCATCAGAGCCCTCCTTCGTGTGGCTCCGAGATAGCCCCTGGCGAGAGGTGAGAGAAGTTGGCCAATGATGACTGGGGTGGTAAGCTCGGCTAACCAATGACCACCGACCTGAACCTTGTCGCCGTTTTCATCGCGGTCGCGGAAGCCAAGAGCTTCCGTGGCGCCGCCGAGCGGTTAGGGGTGACCCGATCCGCCGTGAGCCAGGCTATCCGACGCATGGAAGACCAGCTGGGCGTGGCGCTCGTGCAGCGGACGACGCGCAGCGTCAGTCTGACCGAGGCCGGCCTGCGCTTGCACGAGCGTGTGGCACCGGCAGTCGCCGAAGTCGAACGGGCCATCAACGGCGCCCGCGACCGGGACGCGCAGCCGACGGGGCAGCTGCGCCTCGCCGTCTCATCGATCGCCGAGCGATTCATTCGCGGTCCATTGCTGGCCGAATTCGCGCAGGCCAATCCCGGCGTGCAGGTCGACGTCACCGTGACCGATGAGGAATTCGACATCGTGGCCGAGGGCTTTGATGCCGGCGTCCGGCTCGGCGAGGTGATCGAGCAGGACATGATCGCCGTGCCGGTTTCGGGCGACCAGCGCCAGCTGGTCGTGGCAGCTCCCGCCTATCTGCAGCGGTTCGGCGCGCCCTCGCACCCGCGCGAGCTTTCGCAGCATTGCTGCATCGGGTGGCGGCCGGCGCCGCATGTTGCGCCCTACCGCTGGGAATTTGCGGAAGGAGGGCGCGAGTTCGACGTCGCAGTGGAGCCGAGGATCACGACCAACGATATGTGGGTCATGGTGCGGACCGCCTGCGCGGGCGGCGGCCTGACATTCGGCATGGAAGAGACGTTCAAGCCGTATATCGAGCGCGGAGAATTGGTGCCCCTGCTGGAGGAATTCTGCCCGTTCTTCCCCGGCTTCTTCCTCTACTTTCCGGATCGGCGGAATCTTCCGCCGAAGCTGCGCGCGCTGGTCGATCACGTGCGTTATCGGGGAAGCGGAAAGCGCTAAAGCGGAATGGCTTTAGATCGAATCGGTCCGCTCTAGTTTGCCTTGATGCCGGCCTCGCTGATCAGCTTGCCCCATTTCGCGCTTTCGTCCTGAATGAAGCGGCCGAACTGCTCGGGCGAGGTCGGCGCAGGCTCCGCGCCGAGGGTGCGGATCTTCTCCGCCACGGCAGGGTCCTTCAGCGCCTTGGCGAAGGCCTCGTTCAGTCGGGCGATGACATCCGCAGGCGTGCCGGCAGGAGCAACGAGCCCGAACCAGCCGACGGATTCGAAACCGGCAAGGCCGCTCTCGGCCAGCGTCGGCACATCGGGCAGGGACGCAAGGCGGCGCGCGGAGGACACGCCGATCGCGTTGAGCTTGCCTTCGAGGATCAATTGTCGCGATGCCGGAATATCCAGCACCGCGAACGGGACATGGCCTGCGAGAACATCGACCGCCGCCGGCGCCGTCCCGCGATACGGCACCAGCTCCATCGCGATCCCGCTTCTCTGCGTGAACAGCGCGGCGGTCAAGTGCATCGCCGTCGAGTTGCCGCCATGCCCGATCGAGAGCCCACCCGGCTTCGCCTTGGCGAGCGCGATGGTCTCCGCAGGTGTACGCGCCGGGATATTCGCGGACGCGACCAGCACAAAGGGAATTTCCGCGAGCAGGGTGATGGGCGCGAGATCCTTCAGCGCGAACGGCATCGAGGCATTGAGGTGCGGATTCACGGTCAACGCACCCGCCGGCGCCACGCCGAGCGTATAACCGTCGGGCTTGGCCTGCGCGACCGCGGCCATGCCGATGTTGCCGCCGGCGCCGGCGCGGTTCTCGATCACCAGGCCCTGCTTGAGCTCGGCGGTGACCAGCGGCTCGAGCGCGCGGATGACCGTGTCGGCGCTGCCGCCGGGCGGGAAGGTCACGATGATCTTGATCAATTGCTCGGGATAGGCGGCTCGGGCCGCCGCCACCGGCAACAGTGCGAAAGCGGCGGCCGTCAGCGCGGCCAGGATGCGGCGTCTTGCAACGTGAAACACGGTCTCCTCCATGTATTCTGTTTTTGAAACTCGGCTTGGCGAGCTACGTCGCCAGGCCGTCCGCTCGATGTCGTCCTACGCCGCAGCGCCAGTGATACGGGCCAGCAGGCCCTGCGCGTTCTCCGGCGCCGACTGCCCGCGCCAGGCGATGTGCTGGTCGGGCCGCGCCAGCACGAGCTTCTCGGCATAGGCGCCGTTCGCCTCCTCCGGCGCGACGTCGACCAGCGCGAGCGGCACGCCGCGCGCCTTTGCGGCGTCCTGCAGCCGCGTCACATCGATTGCCGGATCGAACCGCAGCAATGTGTAGCCGGGGCCGAAGGCGTCGTAGAGCGAGCGTCCGTCGCGCAAGAACAAATGCGGCGCGCGGGCGCCCGGCACGGTGGATGGCGTGAAGCTGCCCATCGCGTAAGGCGGCGGCGTCTCGCCGTCATAGGCGATGATCGGCGAGGCGTCGTAATAGTAGCCAAAGTTGAGGCCGGCGCAGCAATATTGCTGCACGTTGAGATCGTAGGCCGCTTTCGCCAGCGCCGCGCGCGCCGCCTGGCCGCGCGGCGTGTCGTCCTCGATCTCGGCGGACACGCCGCCGCGCTGCGCCATCATCTTCATCGCATGGTCCATCGCAAAGCGCGACACCTGCTCGGTGATGGGCTGGCGCTCCGCCTCATAGGCATCGAGGATCGCAGCCGGCGCCCAGCCGTTCAGATGCGCCGCCAATTGCCAGCAGAGATCGACGGCATCCGCGATGCCCGCATTCATGCCGTAGCCGGCATAGGGCATCCACAGATGCGCGGCGTCGCCGCAGATGAAGACCCTGCGGTCGCGGAAGCGGTCGGCCACGAGGCGCCGTCCGACCCAATCCTCCTTGCTGAGCACGCGGTATTCGAAGCGCTCGTCGACGCCGAGAATGGCACGGATGGCCCAGTCGCGATCGACCGAGTCGAACTCGGGCTCGTCCGGCTTCAGATGATTGTGGATCAGCCAGCGGTCGTGACCGTCAATGGCAACAACAGTGCCGGAGCGGCGCGGATTGAGCGAGAGCACCATCCAGGCCGGCTTGTGCGCTCCCATCAGCTCTTTCAGCTGCGGCGCTTCGATGAAGGTCGACTGCACGCGCTGGATCACCGGCGTGCCGGACAGGCTGGCACCGATTGCTTTTCTGACGAGGGATCGGCTGCCGTCGCAGCCGATCACGAAGCTGGCTTCGATGCGGAGCGAATGTCCGCTGTCGAGATCGCGCGCCAGCGCGACGACATGGTCGTCGTGCTGCTCGATGTCGGTGATTTCCGTGCGCGCCAGGATCTTGATGCGTGATTGCGCAGCGGCATGGCTGAACAGGATCGGCTCGAGATAGACCTGGTTGATCCGGTGCGGCGGCTCGGGCGTCGGCCACCAGGTGTCGGGGCCACCGGTCGCGCTATAGCGGCGCGCACGGGAGGGAATGTCGATGCGGCAAAGCTCGATCCCGGTCGCCGTGGTCCGATAGGAGCAATCGTTGGGAAAGTCCGCAGGGAGCCCCGCATCGCGCAAGCGGGCGGCGACGCCGAGCCGCCGAAAAATCTCCATCGAGCGCGCCGACACGTGATTGCACTTGACGCTGGGCGGATCGCCGGCGTGGCGGATTTCCGCGACGACGACATCGATGCCGCGCGAAGCGAGATCCATCGCCGCGGTCAACCCGACGGGCCCGGCGCCCACCACCAGCACTTGCGCTCTCATGCTCGCTCCAATCCTTGCCGCGGATTCTTTCCGTCCGCACAGCATGCATTTTATTGCAGGTCCGTTTATGCGATAAGTCGGAAAGAACTCATCAATTCATGAGATTTCGCCATGAATGTCACATTGCGCCAGTTGCGGGTCTTCACCGGCGTGTACCGGACGCGCAGCATCACGCGGGCCGCCCGCGAGCTCGGCATCACGCAATCGGCGGCGAGCCTGTTGATCCAGCAGCTCGAGGCCGAGCTCAGCGTCAAGCTGTTCGACCGCTCCACGCGCTCGGTGCACCCGACGCTGGCCGCCGACGAGGCGTTCGCCGCCGCCGAGCGCATGCTGAGCGATGCGCAAGGCCTGTCGCGCCGCATGCGTGACCTCGCGCAGGCCCGCGCAGGCCGGGTCGTGTTCCTCGCCTCGGCCGGCACCGCATCGGCGCTGCTGCCCATGGTGCTGGCGAAATTCCGCGCTGGTCATCCCGACATCGAGATCGACATGCGCGACGTCGCCGCCGACGATCTCGTGCCACGGCTGAGCACGACCGATGCCGAGTTCGCGATCGGCAGCGTGGAGGGCGAATTCGCGGACATGACGATCGAGACGCTGACGAGCGGCCGCCTGAGCGCGATCGGCCGTCGCACCGCGGACTTCGCCGCGCGTCGGTCCCTAACCTGGGACGAGCTGGTGCAACTGCCGACGATTGCGATGCGCAGCGAGACACGCATCCGCATGCAGATCGATCAGGCCCTGAGCGCGCAGGGCAAGCGCCTCGATCCGACCTATGAAGTGACCCTGATCAACACCGCGCTCGCCATGACGGCGCAGGGCCTCGGCCTCGCCATCCTTCCCGCGACGATGCTGCCGGCCGACCAGTTCCCGACACTGATCGCAAGACCGCTGGTGCGCCCCGCCCTCACCCGCCCCGTGTCGCTGCTGCAGCGCCAAGGCCGGACGCTGTCGCCCGCGGCGCAGGCGTTTGTGGCGACGGCGCGGGCGGTGCTGGCGGGCCGAACGGCACCGGCATCAGGCTGATTTGCGGAGCTATTGAGAGGGGGGTCGCTGAGCTGGCGGAGAGGGAGGGATTCGAACCCCCGATAGGCTTGCACCTATGCCGCATTTCGAGTGCGGTGCATTCAACCACTCTGCCACCTCTCCTGAAGGCGCCATATTAGGAGCTGGGCCCCTGTGGTTGGGGGCGTTAATAGGCGAGGATGGCGGGCCAGACAAGGCGCGAAAGAGCAAAATCCGCTGCCTCTTTTGCCCCCACGCGGCCGCCTCTGGAAGGAACTGCCATGGAGCATCTCACGATCTCGGCCAATGGCGCCGATTTCCACCTGGTCCGCGCCGGACAGGGAAAACCGCTGCTTTTGCTGCATGGTTGGCCCGAATTCTGGCTGACCTGGGAGCCGGTGATATCGAGGCTTTCGGACCGGTTCACGCTTGTCGCGCCTGACCTCCGCGGCTTCGGCGACAGCGACAAGCCAGGTGGACCTTACGGACCGGACGGCCATGCCGCCGATATGCTGGCGCTGATGGACCGGCTCGGCATCGACCGATTCGGCGTCGTCGGCCACGATGTCGGCGGCGCTGTCATGCAGCCCTTGGCCCGACTGGCGCCCGAGCGGCTCACGGGACTCTTCTTCTTCGATTTCGTCTATCCCGGCATCGGCCCGCGCATGGCCGCGCCCGATCGGCTCAACCACATCTGGTATCAGTCCTTTCACCAGATGGAGATGGCGCCGAAGCTCATCGGTGCGAGCAGGGAGAGCTGCCGGCTCTATATCAGCCATTTCCTCAGCGGCTGGGCGCACCGGACAAACGCCTTCGACGACGTGCTGGACGCCTTCACTGACAATTTCCTGAAAGACGGCAACCTCGCCGGTGGCTTTGCGCATTACCGCGCCTCGCATGCCGGGCGCGTGGCGATGATGAAGGGCGAAGCGCCCAGGCTGCCGCCGATCGCGGTGCCGACCTGCGTGCGCTGGGCCGAGCACGATCCGCTGTTTCCCTTTGGCTGGACCGACCGGCTGTCCGAGACCTTCAGCGATCTCGACCTCGAAATGTTTCCCAGCGTCGGCCACTTCCCGCATCGGGAAGATCCGGATCGCGCGGCACGCGAGATCGCCGCGTTCTTTGCGCGCATCGGCTGGAGCTGAGGAGAAAAACGGGGTGGGACCGCCAGACGCGGTAAACACTGGCGGTCCCGTGCCGCTTATTGAAATACTGGCCGTGAAGGGCGGCTTCGCCGGCCGAGTGGAAGCGACGATTCGACCCTAGCGTGCGACGGGCGGTCCGCAACGCAATCCGGTCCTTAACCTAACCGGTCAAGGTTACTCCTTGTCCGCTTTACCTTTTTTCTTCCCGTTCTCCGTGGAATCCCGGTCCTTGCCGTTGCCTTCCTTGCGGCGATTGGTGAAGCGCGCATTGCCAAGTCCGGTGCCGATGGTGAGCACGCCCCAGCGGTCAACGTCCTGCATGAACGGTACTTCCGAGAGCCCCTGCACCACGCCGTCATTGTGCATCAGGATCGCGGTGTCGTGCTCGCCAATGGCGGGGATGCCCTCGATCAGGCTCGCCGGCAGGTTGAACTTGCTGCTCTCCCAATTGCCCGGCAGATTCTGCGCGCCCTTCTCGATCGAGCCGTCCGGGTTGATCACACCGGGACAGGCGATGCCGATGAACGGCGCGAGCTTGTAGCCTTCGGCCTCGGCTTCCGTGATCAGCCCTTTCAGCATCTTGGTCAGCCGCTTCACCGCGCCTTCGCGCGTCGGCTCGTCGTCGGCGTGACGCCACAGCTCCGCATGCACCACCTTGGCCTTGGACAGATCCTTGGCTTTCTTCCAGCCGGTTTCCACCACGCCGCAGCGGATGTTGGTGCCGCCGATGTCGACGGCGAGAATGCTGTCATGAGCCTCGAAGATCCAGGACGGCGCCAGGTGCAGCGCGCCGATCAGGCCGGCCTCGTCAGGATGATGGCGGATCGGCTGCAGGTCGATCTTGAAGCCCTCGGATTTCAGGATGATCTCGGCCCGGGCGATCACGAGCTCGCCGAGCCTTGAATCGCGAAAGCCGCCGCCGACGACGATGCGCTCGGTCTTGGCCCAGGCCTTGGTCTTGAGGAATCGGCGCGTGACATAAGCGAGCTCCTGGGAGAAATCCTCGATCGCGCTGTGCACCACGGCCGAGGCCTCGGTGTCGTCGCCGATCAGGATGGCGTCCAGCGTCTTCTTGTTGATCTCCTCGGTCGGCACCTTCCCGAACGGGTCCTCCCCCGTCTTGCGCAGCGGCTTGCGCCAGCGCTCGAGCACCTCCCGGAACGCGCCCTTGCTGGCGCGGTCGCCGAGAAAGCCGTCCTCGTCCTTGATCTCGATGTTGAAGCTGTCGACATCGACCGATGGCAGCCGTTCGGCGCCATGCTGGGCAATGCCCGTTGTTTTGACCAATTCGTCTGTTGCCATGAGAGCCCTTGCCCCGCTTTCCTGTTCCGGCCGGGACAACTGCGGGGGAACCCGTTTGTTGCAAAGCCCACCCGAGATTCGGCTGCGCGCTTTCAGCGCGGCCAAAGCCTTCAAATCCGGGCGGTTTTCGCCCAGTTTTCCTTGACTTGGCGCGCTCGGCCGCTATAAGTCCCACAGCCGGCGCGGGGCGTTTCTCGCGCCGCTTGTTTTTGCGTGGGGTTTCAAAGGGATAACTCCCACCCGCACAAAACGCAGATAAACCCATAGCGACTGACAAAAAGCCGACCCGGACGATCCACGTCCCGAGGCCGGGATTGAACACGGAGAAAGAACGATGTTCGCAGTCATCAAAACCGGCGGCAAGCAATACCGCGTCGTGCCGGATGATGTTCTCGAAGTAGGCAAGATCGAAGGCGAAGTCGGCTCGATCGTGCAGCTGAATGAAGTGCTCGTGGTCGGCGGCGACACGCCGGTGCTGGGCGTCCCGACGGTCGCAGGCGCGTCCGTCGCGGTCGAGGTGCTCGACCACAAGCGTGGCCCGAAGGTCATCGCGTTCAAGAAGCGCCGCCGCAAGAACTCGCGCCGCAAGCGCGGCTATCGCGACGAGATCACCGTGCTGCGCATCAGCGAGATTCTGACGGACGGCGCCAAGCCCACCAAGGGCCCGCGTCCGAAGAAGGAGAAGGTGGTAAAGGAGCCGACAGCGGAAGCCGCCGAGTAACGCAAAACCGATCACGCCAATTCACGAATTGATGCGTGCGACGTTTTGAAATGATTCCGTCAAGGAATTGACCTAGAACTACGCAGGATTTCGGAGACGAGCCATGGCTCACAAAAAAGCAGGCGGTTCATCGCGCAACGGTCGCGATTCCAAGGGCAAGCGCCTCGGTATCAAGGCGTTCGGCGGCGAGATCGTCACGCCCGGCAACATCATTGCGCGTCAGCGCGGCACGACCTGGCACCCCGGCCTCAATGTCGGCATGGGTACGGACCACACTCTGTTCGCCAAGATCGAGGGCCGCGTTGCGTTTCAAGCCAAAGCCAACGGCCGCACCTTCGTATCGGTGCTCCCGCTTGCCGAGGCTGCTGAATAGACGGTGGACAAAAACGGAGTCCGCCGGTCCCGACTGAACCGGCGGAGTCCTAGAGATCGCAAGAGATCGAAGGCTCCAAGGGGAGGCGGGAAACCGGCCTCCCCTTTTCTTTGCTCACTTTGTTCTTTGCGCTTTGACTTAGTGACTTTCACGGAGCCGGACATGTTGCAGGATTTCTCGAGCGTGACCTTGGCCGAGGCGAGACCCAGCGTCGTCGCCACCGAGCGGCTGACCTTGCGGCGGCCGACGCTGGCCGACGTCAGGACCATCGCCCGGCTCGCCAACGACCGCCGCGTCGCCGAGAACACGCGCCGCCTGCCGCATCCCTATTCGCAGGACGACGCCGCCGAATTCATCCGCGCCACCGCCGAACTCGGCAGCGAGACCGTGTTCCTGATCGAGCACGACAGCGGGCCGGTCGGCATGGTCGGCATCGATTGCTCCAAGCCCGGCAATGCCGAGCTCGGCTACTGGCTCGGCGTCGAGCATTGGGGTCGGGGCTTTGCCACCGAGGCGGCGCGCGGCGCGATCGATTTCTTCTTCGAGGAGTTCGAGGACGAGCATCTCTACGCCGGCGCGCGCGTTACCAATCCAGCCTCGCGCAAGGTGCTGGAGAAGTGCGGCTTCCAGTGGAGCGGCGTGCAGTTGCACCGCTTCCTGGCGCTCGGCTCCTCGACCCCCGTCGACTGCTTCCGCCTGTCGCGCGGGGTGTGGGCCTCGCTGAAGAGCTGGAGCAGTGCGAGGAGGGTGCGGTAGGGCGAGGCGCCGCACTCACAATTGTCATCCCGGGGCGCGCGTAGCGCGAGCCCGGGATCCATAATCCCGGAGCGCAGTGTGGGGCAAAGCGCCCACTCCGGGTCGTCGTCCAATTGCTCCCTAGGGCTATGGGTCCCGGGCTCGCGCTGCGCGCGCCCCGGGACGACGTCGTGGCTACGCCGGCGGATTGACCTCGTCGCTCTCACGTCCCAGATCGCGCTCCCGAAGATAAATGTAGAACCCGGCGCCGATGATGATTGCGGCGCCGACGAGCGTTGCGATGGACGGGACGTCGCCGAACACGACGAAGCCGAAGATCACCGCCCAGACGATCATCGAATATTGATAGGGCACCACGACGCTGGCCGGCGCCAGCTTGAGCGAACGGTTGACGCAGAACAGCGCGGTGACCGAAACCAGCCCGGCGGCGGCGAAGATCGCGAGGCTGCCCGGCGTCGGCGGCACCCAGTTGAACATCGACAGCACTGCGCCCAGCGAGAACGTGCCGAGGAATTGCGAGGACGCCATCACGATGTCGGGCGTCTTGCGCAGGCTGCGCGTGATCAGCATCAAGGTCGCGAAAGAAAGACTGCCGCCGAGCGCGATCAGGGCCGGCAGGCTGACGGTCTGCGCCGAGGGGCGCAGCGCGATCAAGACGCCGCAGAAGCCGATCAGGATCGCGGTCCAGCGCCGCCAGCCGACCTTCTCGCCCAGAAAGATTGCCGACATCGCGGTGACGAAGATCGGGCCGGCGAGATAATAGGTGATGACGTCGGCGAGCGGCAGATAGACGGTTGCGAGAAAGAAGGCCGCGACTTCCAGCGTCGACAGCACGACGCGAACCAGCTGCAGGCCCGGCCGCTCCAGATGCAGAAACTGGTGACGCTGCTTCCAGATCAGCGGCGACAGCAGGAGCAGTGCCGCGCAGGCGCGCAGGAATAGCAGCTGCCCCACCGAATAGGTCCCGACCAGGAACTTGCCCATGGCGTCGCCGAACGAGAACATAAAGATCGACAGCACCATGAGCCCGATGCCGGCCAGGCGCGCGGAGCGATCGTCATAGGCGGAGAGATTCTTGAACAGGGGCATTGCGACGAGTTGCAGGTTCGGGGGCTCGTCATTGCGAGGAGCTCTTGCGACGAAGCAATCCAGAATCTTTCCGGGGAGGGATTCTGGATTGCTTCGCTGCGCTCGCAATGACGGGGAGATAGCGGCGAAAGCAGGCGAATAGAGTCGCTTGCAGTCGTTTTAATGACGGCAGCCGCCGCGGCAAGCCCGCGCAAGCCGAATTGAACGGATTGTCGCATTGTTTGCATCGCGGTAGCGATAAGCGCCCAGCGACGAAAAGAGAGCTTTGACATGACCGACTTCGATCCCACCCGGCATCGCATGATCCCGACGCAACGCTGGTTTGAGGATTTCGTCGTCGGCGAACGCTTCGTGCTGCCGAGCCGGACCCAGACCTCGGCGGTGTTCGCCGCATTCCAGACCGCGAGCGGCGACACCCACCCCGTGCATTACGACGTGGAGTATTGCCGCGCCCGCGGCATGCCGCATCTGCTCGCCCACGGCTTCCAGACCCTGATCCACACCGCGCCCGGCGCCGGCCTGTTTCCGTTCCTGGTCGAGGACTCGCTGGTCGGCTTCCTCGAGCAGTCGAGCCGGTTCCTCAAGCCGGTGTTCGCCGACGACACCATCTATCCCGCGCTCGAGGTCACGGAGCTCGTGTCGGGGCGCAGCACCGGCGTGGTGACGCTGCGCAGCACCGTGTTCAACCAGCGCAAGGAGCTGGTGCTGGAGGGCACGCAGAAATTCCTGATCCGGCGGCGGCCGGTGGATTAAGCAAGGGGTCCGATTCGCGGAATTTCAGCCGATTTGCGGACCGATCCGGGTTGCCGCAGGGGGCCGGCTGGCCTACCTATGGCCCATGAAATTCCTTGACGAAGCAAAGGTCTATATCCGCTCCGGTGACGGCGGGAACGGCTGCGTGGCGTTCCGCCGCGAGAAGTTCATCGAATTCGGCGGTCCCTCCGGCGGCAATGGCGGCCGCGGCGGCAATGTCATCATCGAGGTCGCCGACGGCCTCAACACGCTGATCGACTACCGCTACCAGCAGCATTTCAAGGCGCAGAAGGGCGAGAACGGTTCGGGCTCGGACCGCCACGGCGCCAACGGCAAGAACATCGTGCTGAAGGTGCCGGTCGGCACGCAGATCTTCGACGAGGATCGCGAGACCTTGATCCACGACTTCACCAAGGTCGGCGAAAAGTTCGTGCTGGCCGAAGGCGGCAATGGCGGCTTCGGCAATGCGCATTTCAAGTCCTCGACCAACCGTGCGCCGCGCAACGCCAATCCCGGCCAGCCCGGCGAGGAGCGCTGGATCTGGCTGCGGCTGAAGCTGATCGCGGACGCCGGCCTCGTCGGCATGCCCAATGCGGGCAAGTCAACGTTCCTCTCCAAGGTCAGCGCGGCAAAGCCGAAGATCGCCGATTATCCCTTCACCACGCTGCATCCCCAGCTCGGCGTCGTGAACGCCGACGGCCGCGAATTCGTGCTGGCCGACATTCCCGGCCTGATCGAGGGCGCGCATGAAGGCACCGGCCTCGGCGACCGCTTCCTCGGCCATGTCGAGCGCTGCCGCGTGCTCTTGCATCTGGTCGACGCCACCTGCGAGCACGCCGGCAAGGCCTACAAGACCGTGCGCAAGGAGCTCGACGCCTATGGCGGCCAGCTCACCGACAAGTTCGAAATCGTCGCGCTGAACAAGATCGATGCGGTCGAGCCGGACGAGCTGAAGAAGCAGAAGGACCGCCTGAAGCGCGCCGCCAAGAAGACGCCGCTGCTGCTGTCGGGCGCCACCGGCCAGGGCGTCAAGGAGGCGTTGCGCGCGCTGGCCGATGTGATCGGCGAAAGCCCGGTCTCCGCCAAGGCCAAGAGCGCGGCCGAAGCGGAGCCGTGGTCGGCTTAAACTCTCTCCCCAACGTCGTCCCCGCGAAGGCGGGGACCCATACCGCGTGATCTATCTGTTGCGAAGGGTCGAAGTACCGAACGACGAGTCTTCGCCAAACGACTCCCTGTGGTTATGGGTCCCCGCCTTCGCGGGGACGACAGCGGAGTCTATCGCTGCGAGCGCGCGCATCACCGGCTTGTCTTCGCGCCCGCGATAGCGCAGCATCAAACAATCAAGAAACGGCAGGGACAACGCATGGCGCGCGCGAAGAACGTTCTCTGGATCATGTGCGACCAGCTTCGCTACGATTATCTCGGCTGCACCGGCCATCCCACGCTGAAGACACCGAACATCGACGCCATGGCCAAGCGCGGCGTGCTGTTCACGAAGGCCTATGTGCAATCGCCGATCTGCGGTCCGTCGCGGATGTCGTTCTACACCGGCCGCTATATGCGCTCGCACGGCTCGCACTGGAACGGCTGGCCGCTACGCGTCGGCGAGCCCACGCTGGGCGATCACCTCAACAAGATCGGCGTGCGCAACGTGCTGGTCGGCAAGACCCACATGGCGCCTGATATCGAAGGCATGAAGGCGCTCGGCATCCCGCCGGAATCGATGATCGGCGTGCATGTCGCCGAGTGCGGCTTCGAGCCTTACGAGCGCGACGACGGCCTGCATCCGACCGGACGGCCACGCCCGAAATACGACGAATATCTGCGAAAGCAGGGTTTTGAAGCCACCAATCCCTGGGAGCACTGGGCCAATTCCGGCGCTGCCGAGGATGGCAGCTTGCAGAACGGCTGGCTGCTGGTGCACGCCGACAAGGCCGCGCGCGTGCCAGAAGAGCATTCCGAGACGCCCTACATGACGCGGCGCGCGATGGACTTCATCAGCGAGGCGGAAACGGACGGCCGCCCCTGGTGTTTGCATCTGTCCTACATCAAGCCGCACTGGCCCTATATCGCGCCGGAGCCCTATGCCAGCATGTATTCGACGGATGACATGATCCCGGTGATCCGCTCGGAGCGCGAGCGGCAGAATCCGCATCCGGTGTTCGGCGCCTACATGGACATGCGCTATTCCCGCAACATGGCGCGCGATGATGCACGCGAGAAGGTGATCCCGACTTATATGGGCCTGATCACCCAGATCGACGATCAGATGGGCGTGCTGATGAAGTTTTTAGGTGAGCGCGGCCTGCTCGACACCACCATGATCGTGTTCACCTCCGATCATGGCGACTATCTCGGCGATCACTGGATGGGCGAGAAGGACCTGTTCCACGAGCAATCGGCAAAGATCCCGCTGATCATCATCGATCCTTCGAAAGAGGCCGATGCGACGCGCGGCACGCGCAGCGATGCGCTGGTTGAGGCGATCGATCTCGCGCCGACTTTCGTGGACTATTTCGGGGGCAAGGTGGCGGGCCATATCCTCGAAGGACGTTCGCTGCTGCCGCTGCTGCGCGGCGAGAAGCCGGGCGACTGGCGCAAGGTCGCATTCTCCGAATACGACTATTCCATGCAGGACGTGCGGCTGAAGCTGAACCAGCCGATCGAGCGCTGCCGCCTGTTCATGGTGTTCGACGGGCGCTGGAAATACATCCACGCCTCCGGCTTCCGCCCGATGCTGTACGACCTCGAAACCGATCCGGACGAATATCTGGATCGCGGCGACGATCCTGATTGCGCCGGCATCATCGCACGGCTCCAGGCCGAATTGTTCGACTGGGCGCTGCATCCGAACGATCATATCACCACACCACGCGAGAAGATCGCCGCCTATGCGGATAGTCAGCTCCAGGTGAGGGGTGGCATCCTGATCGGCATCTGGGACGAGAAAGAGCTCGCGGCGATCAAGGACGGCATCGCCCAGCGCGCGAAGATGTGAAGCAGCCCCTCCCCGCTTGCGGGGAGAGGCCGGAATTTGCGAGAGCAAATTCCGGATGAGGGGGACTCTCCGCGAGTTCAATTGCCAGCGCTTTCGCGGAGACAGCCCCTCACCCCAACCCTCTCCCCGTAAGAGCGGGGAGAGGGAGAAGAGGCAGCCTTCAATTCGTGATCTTGTAGCCCGTCGCCTTCACGATCGGCTGCCACAGCGCGGTGTTCGCGGCGAGCTCCTTGGATAGCGCGTCCGCATTGCTGCCGATCGGAATCAGCCCGATCGCCGTCAACTTCTCCTTCACCTCCGGCTTGGCAAGCGCCGCGCTCGCCGCCGCCCCGAGCTTGCTCGCGAACTCCGGCGGGCTGCCGGCGGGAAGCCACATGCCGTACCAGGCGTCGGCAACGAGATCGATGCCGCTCTCCTTCAGCGTGGGCACGTCCGGCGCGAAGGGTGAACGTTCCGCGCTCGCGACCGCGATGATCTTCACGCCCTTGGCGCGGTGCTGCGGCAGCGCGTCCGCCAGCGTGGTGATCCCGAAGGAAATGTGGCCGCCGACGAGGTCGTTAAGGATCGGCGCGCTGCCGCGATAGGGCACGCGGGTCAGGGGAATACCGAGATCCTTCTCGAGCTTGGAGCCGGTGAAATGCGGAATGGTGCCGTTGCTCGGCACTCCGAACGAGGTCTTGTCCGGATGCGATTTCAGCCACGCTACGAACGCTTTGAAATCGGCAGCATCGATGCCCGGGCCGATCACCAGCGCGAATTCAAACCGTGCCAGCAAGGAGACCGGCATGAAATCCCTGGCCGTGTCGAAGCTCGGCGTCGCCTCCACCATTGGCAGCAGATACATGGTCGGCCCTGTTGTCACCAGCACCATGCTGCCGTCGGGGCTCGCGCCTTTCACCGCCTTGATGCCGATCAGGCCGTCGCCGCCGGTGCGGTTCTCGACCACGACGGTCCGCTGCAGCAGCGGAGCCATCTCCTGCGCGACCAGCCGGCACAGCGTGTCGCCGCCGGCTCCGGCCGCAAACGGGAAGATGATCTTCGTCAGCCCGGCCTGCGCCCGCGCACCACCCGCCTGCGCGAACAGCGGCAGGCCGAGGCATCCGGCCATGAATTTGCGGCGATCCATTCGTTTCCTCTTTCGGCCCGTTTATCGTTGATCGCCATTAGAGCCAGACGGACGGCTGACACAAGGCCGACATGCGTCGTTTACCATCCCGGCTGCCTTGCGCCGGTCACCGTCCTGCTGCAAAAGCAGGGCTCATCGGCGCCGCCTGTCGCTCCGCCGTCATTCGCATCCAGCGCCAGCACACAAGAGACATGGCCAGCCCCGAACTCAGCCAATTCCGCCGCATCGTCGTCAAGGTCGGCTCAGCGCTGCTGGTGGATTCCGACAGGGGCGAGGTGCGTGCGTCCTGGCTGGCTGCACTGGCCGACGACATGGCCAAGCTGCACAAGGAAGGGCGCGACGTCCTCGTGGTGTCCTCCGGCTCGATCGCACTCGGCCGCAGCCGGCTGAAATTGCCGCGCGGCCCGCTGAAGCTGGAAGAGAGCCAGGCCGCGGCCGCAGTCGGTCAGATCGCGCTGGCGCGAATCTGGTCGGAGGTGCTTGGCGCCCACGGTATCGGCGCCGGCCAGATCCTGGTGACGCTGCAGGACACCGAGGAGCGCCGCCGCTATCTCAACGCGCGCTCCACCATCGGCAAGCTGCTGGAATGGCGCGCGATCCCCGTGATCAACGAGAACGACACGGTGGCGACCACCGAGATCCGCTACGGCGACAACGATCGCCTCGCCGCGCGCGTCGCGACCATGGCGAGCGCAGACCTGCTGGTGCTGCTGTCCGACATCGACGGGCTCTACGACGCCCCGCCGAAGAACAATCCGAACGCTAAGCTTATTCCCATCGTCGACAGCATCTCCTCGGAGATCGAGGCGGTGGCGGGCGATGCCGAGTCCGAGCTGTCGCGCGGCGGCATGCGCACCAAGGTCGAGGCGGCCAAGATCGCGACGACCGGAGGCACGCATATGCTGATCGCCTCCGGCAAGATCGAGCATCCCTTGCAGGCGATCGCCAATGGCGGCCGCTGCACCTGGTTCCTGACGCCGGCCAATCCCATCACCTCGCGAAAGCGCTGGATCGCGGGCACGCTGGAGCCGAAGGGTACGCTGACGATCGATGCCGGCGCCGTGACCGCGCTACGGGCCGGGGCCAGCCTGCTGCCGGCCGGCGTGAATAAGGTCGAGGGCCAGTTCGCCCGCGGCGATGCCGTGATCGTGCGCGGCCCCGACGGCAGCGAGGTCGGCCGCGGCCTGATCGCCTATGACGCCGATGATGCCGAGCGGATCAAGGGCCGCTCCTCCCCTGACGTGATGACCATCCTCGGCATCAGCGGCCGCGCCGAGATGATCCATCGGGACGATCTGGTGGTGGGCGGGTAAGGACCCCGCCCCGCCCGCCGCCGGGAGACCAGCCATACCC
>NZ_JADYVU010000029.1:0-6064 GCF_020194115.1 Bradyrhizobium sp. NBAIM01
GGCTTGCGGGTGCGGGGGCTTGCCGACGCCCGGACCTGTTAATAATTCCTCACCCGCAAGGGCGGTTGAGCCCGGATATCACCTTCCAAAACCCGATGTTTTAGCGGCAGAAACCTAGCTTCGGTCCTTGCGGGCCCCTCCCCCCCTCCTATATGAGCCTCAATCATCGCAATATCGCGGATGTTTGATCTTAGGGGGTTTCGGTTCGGGTGCCTCTTGGGCCCAGCCAACCTGCCGCAAAAAGAAGGATATCAGGACCATGGGAAAGGTCATTGGGATCGACCTCGGCACCACGAATTCGTGCGTCGCCGTGATGGATGGCAAGAACGCCAAAGTCATCGAGAATTCCGAAGGCATGCGCACGACGCCTTCGATCGTCGCCGTCACGGATGACGGTGAGCGCCTCGTCGGCCAGCCGGCCAAGCGCCAGGCCGTCACCAATCCCGAGCGCACCTTCTTCGCAGTGAAGCGCCTCATCGGCCGCCGCTACGACGACCCGATGGTCGAGAAGGACAAGAAGCTCGTTCCCTACAAGATCGTGAAGGCTTCCAACGGCGACGCCTGGGTCGAGGCCGACGGCCAGACCTACTCGCCCTCGCAGGTCTCGGCTTTCATCCTGCAGAAGATGAAGGAGACCGCGGAAGCCCATCTCGGCCAGAAGGTCGAGCAGGCCGTCATCACCGTTCCCGCCTACTTCAACGACGCTCAGCGCCAGGCGACCAAGGACGCCGGCAAGATCGCGGGGCTCGAAGTGCTGCGCATCATCAACGAGCCGACCGCGGCCGCGCTCGCCTATGGCCTCGACAAGACCAAGGCCGGCACCATCGCGGTGTATGACCTCGGCGGCGGTACGTTCGATATCTCCATTCTCGAAATCGGCGACGGCGTGTTCGAGGTGAAGTCGACCAACGGCGATACCTTCCTCGGCGGCGAAGACTTCGACATGCGCCTCGTGGGTTATCTCGCCGACGAGTTCCAGAAGGAGCAGGGCATCAACCTGCGCAACGACAAGCTCGCGCTGCAGCGCCTGAAGGAAGCCGCTGAAAAGGCCAAGATCGAGCTGTCGTCGACGACGCAGACCGAGATCAACCTGCCCTTCATCACCGCGGACCAGACCGGCCCGAAGCATCTGACGATGAAGCTCACCCGCGCCAAGTTCGAGGCGCTGGTCGACGACCTCATCCAGAAGACCGTCGAGCCCTGCCGCAAGGCGCTGAAGGACGCCGGCGTCACCGCCGGTGAGATCGGCGAGGTCGTGCTGGTCGGCGGCATGTCGCGCATGCCGAAGGTCCAGGAAGTCGTGAAGCAGCTGTTCGGCAAGGAGCCGCACAAGGGTGTCAACCCGGACGAAGTCGTGGCGATCGGCGCTGCGATCCAGGCCGGCGTGCTCCAGGGCGACGTCAAGGACGTGCTGCTGCTCGACGTCACCCCGCTGTCGCTGGGCATCGAGACGCTGGGCGGCGTGTTCACCCGCATCATCGACCGCAACACCACGATCCCGACCAAGAAGAGCCAGGTGTTTTCGACGGCTGAGGACAACCAGAATGCCGTCACCATCCGCGTCTTCCAGGGCGAGCGTGAAATGGCGGCCGACAACAAGATGCTTGGTCAGTTCGACCTGATGGGCATTCCGCCGGCGCCGCGCGGCATGCCGCAGATCGAGGTGACCTTCGACATCGACGCCAACGGCATCGTCAACGTCTCGGCCAAGGACAAGGCCACGGGCAAGGAGCAGCAGATCCGCATCCAGGCCTCCGGCGGTCTGTCGGAAGCCGACATCGAGAAGATGGTCAAGGACGCCGAGGCCAATGCCGAGGCGGACAAGAAGCGCCGCGAGGCCGTCACCGCCAAGAACGAGGCGGATGGCCTGGTGCATTCGACCGAGAAGGCTTTGGCCGAGCACGGCTCGAAGGTTGCCGAGAGCGAGCGCCGCGCCATCGAGGACGCCGTCAGCGACCTCAAGGAAGCGCTGAAGGGCGACGATGCCGAGGCGATCAAGGCCAAGACCCAGACGCTGGCGCAGGCTTCGATGAAGCTCGGCGAGGCCATGTACAAGCAGCAGGCCGAGGCCGACGCCAAGAAGGATGCGGCCAAGGACGACGTCGTCGACGCGGAGTTCACCGAGGTCGACGACGACAAGAACAACAAGAAGTCCGCTTAAGCCCCGAGAGGGTGACGATGCGGACGGCTTGGACCCCACACACGCTACCGGCCTCCTCCCTCGCGGGGGAGGCCGTCGTGTCGGGACGGACGGGCCAGGACTCCTTTCAAGGCTCCTTCAAAGTCGGCCTCGTTACGATCGATCAATTCCCAGCCGTTATTCTCAGCGCTGCCAGGCTGCCCTCCGCCGCAAGGTCGAAGGGCGCTCATACCGCCGCATGTCAGCGTTGTTCCGCGCCAACTTGAATCGCGATTGGATAGACCGAGCCCATCATGTCCACGTCCACCAAGCGCTGCTATTACGAGACCCTCGAAGTCGAACGCGACGCCGACGAAGGCAAGCTGAAATCGTCGTTCCGCAAGCTGGCGATGAAATTCCATCCCGACCGCAACCCCGGGGATGAGACCAGCGAAGTCAAGTTCAAGGAAATCAACGAGGCTTACGAGGTCCTGAAGGACAAGGACAAGCGCGCCGCCTATGATCGTTACGGTCACGCCGCGTTCGAGCAGGGCGGCGGCTTCGGCGGTGGCGCCGGTTTCGGTGCCGGCTTCGCCTCCTCTTTCTCCGACATCTTCGAGGACCTGTTCGGCATGGCCGGGCAGCGCGGCCGCGGCGGCCGCGAGCGCGGCGCCGATCTGCGCTACAATATGGAAATCACCCTCGAGGAAGCCTTTGGCGGCAAGACCGCGCAGATCGAGATTCCGGTCTCGGTCACCTGCGAGGCCTGCTCGGGCATCGGTGCCAAGGCCGGCACCAAGCCGAAGACCTGCTCGACCTGCGGCGGCGCCGGCCGCGTGCGGCAGTCGCAGGGCTTCTTCACGCTGGAGCGGACCTGCCCGGGCTGTCAGGGCCGCGGCCAGATGATCGAAGACGCCTGCCCGTCCTGCGCGGGACAAGGGCGGGTCACCCGGGAGCGGACGCTCTCGGTCAACATTCCCCAAGGCGTCGAGGACGGCACACGGATCAGGCTCGCCGGCGAGGGCGAGGCGGGGGTCCGCGGCGGACCGCCCGGCGACCTCTACATTTTCCTCTCGCTGGCCCAGCACCAGTTCTTCCAGCGTGACGGCGCGGATCTGCATTGCCGCGTGCCGATCTCGATGGTGACCGCCGCGCTCGGCGGCGAATTCGAGGTGCCGACCATCGAGAAGGGCAAGACCAAGGTGAAGGTGCCCGCCGGCACCCAGTCGGGCCGTCGTTTCCGCATTGCATCAAAGGGTATGCCGGTGCTGCGGTCGCGCCAGATGGGCGACATGTACGTTCAGGTCATGGTCGAGACCCCGCAGAACCTGACCAAAAAGCAGCAGGAATTGCTGGCCGAGTTCGAGAAGCTCTCCTCCGGCAACACCCAGCCGGAAGCCGAGGGTTTCTTCGCCAAGGTCAAGGATTTCTTCGGCAATCGGGCGAACTGACGCGTCTTGACCGTATCGCCTCCGGCCTATACGTCTTTATGACCATTTTCTGACACGCCGCGGTCCTGCGGTTCCGTCCGGTCCCGACATGCCATTGCCATCGTCCGCGCGTGCGTTGAAGAAGCCTCGTCTCGATGACGAGGTGCGCTTTCTCAGGTCGTGGATCGAAAAGCCCTTGCACATGGGCGCGGTGATGCCGTCCGGCAAGCTGCTGGCGCGGACCATGGCTCATTATGTCGATCCCGATTCCGACGCACCGGTGGTCGAGCTCGGACCCGGCACCGGCGCCATCACGTCCGCGCTGATCGAGCGCGGGGTCGACCAGAAACGTCTCGTTCTCGTCGAATACAATCCCGGCTTCTGCGCGCTGCTGCGCGACCGCTACCCGCAAGCCAAGGTGGTGCAGGGCGATGCCTACCGCCTGCGCGACACGCTCTGGAATGTCTTGAGCGCGCCGGCCAGCGCGGTCGTGTCCGGCCTGCCGCTCGTCACCAAACCGATGCTGACGCGGCTGCGGCTCATCCGCGATGCCTTCACCGCGCTCGCGCCCGGTGCGCCCTTCATCCAGTTCACCTATGCGGTGGTGCCGCCGATCCCGAAATCGCTATCCGGCGTGTCCACAGAGGCCTCGGAACGGATCTGGATGAACCTTCCGCCGGCCCGCGTCTGGGTGTATCGCAAGCATTAAATCCGCCGGCTCCTCTTTGCGCGGCGGGCTCGTTTCGCCGAATGCATGAGATTGGATGCCAGCCCCCAAGATCCTGATCATTCCCGGCTCGCTGCGCACCGGCTCGCACAATGCGAAGCTGGCGGCTGTGGCTGCTTACGAATTCGTCCAGGCCGGCGTCGACGTCACCCGCATCTCGCTCGCCGATTTTCCGCTGCCGATCTATGACGGCGATCTCCAGGCCAAATCGGGCGTGCCCAAGCACGCGATCAATCTGAAGCGCATGATCGGCGCGCATCACGGTGTCCTCATCGTCTCGCCCGAATACAACGCCTCGGTGCCGCCGCTCCTGAAGAACGCGATCGACTGGGTCAGCCGCGTGCACGAGCTGCACGAGGCGCGCGGAGAGGTGTTCCGCAACCGGGTCTTCGCGCTTGCCGGCGCGTCCCAGAGCCGGTTAGGTGCCGCCCGCGCGCTGCAGGCGCTGCGGCTGATCCTCTCCGCCTGCCACGCCAACGTGATTGCCAGCCAGCTCACGCTCGCCTTTGCCGACCAGGCCTATGACGATAGGGACAGGCTGAAGAACGAGGGCGATATCGCCGCGCTGAAGGAGCTGGTGACGCAGTTGATCGACGTTTCCCAACGCATGATGTGAGGTGACATGACGCCAGCCGAGATCGCCCCGAAGGACCGCCTGATCGTTGCGCTCGATCTGCCGAGCGTTGATGCCGCGGAGGCGATGATCGCGAAGCTCGGCGACAGCGTCACGTTCTACAAGATCGGCTATCAACTCGCTTATGCCGGCGGCCTGCCGCTGATCGGCAAGCTCGCTGATGCGGGCAAGAAGGTGTTCGCCGATCTCAAGATGCACGACATCGGCAATACGGTCGCGCGCGGCACCGAGAGTGTCGCCAAATTGGGCGCGACCTTCGTCACCGTTCACGCCTATCCGCAGACCATGAAGGGCGCCGTCGAAGGCCGCGGCAGGGCCAGCCTGAAGATCCTCGCCGTGACGGTGCTGACGTCCTACGACGACGACGATTTGCATGCGGCCGGTTATCGGCTCAGCGTGTCGGAGCTGGTCGAGGCGCGTGCGCAGCAGGCGCAGGTGCTCGGTGTCGATGGCCTCGTGTCCTCGCCGGAGGAGGTGGGTAGCCTGCGCAAGATCGTCGGCCACCAGATGAGCCTCGTCACCCCCGGCATTCGTCCGGCCGGCGCCGCCAGCGGCGACCAGAAGCGCATCATGACGCCTAGCCGTGCGATCGCCGCCGGCGCGGATTATCTGGTCGTCGGGCGCCCGGTTGTGGAAGCCGCCGATCCGAAGGCGGTCGCCGACGCCATCCACACCGAGATCGCGCAAGCTCTCGGGTAATCCATCAACAACAGGGAGAGAACAATGGCAAAAGGCTACTGGATCGGTCGTGTCGACGTCAGCAATGACGAGGGCTATAAGCCCTACGCCATCGCCAACGGCCCGATCTTCAAGAAATGGGGCGGCCGCTTCGTCGTCCGCGCCGGCAAGTTCACCACCGTCGAAGGCGCCAGCCGCAACCGCAACGTCGTGATCGAATTCCCTGACTACGAGACCGCGCTCGCCTGCTACAACTCGCCGGAATACCAGGCCAACATCAAGGTGCGCCAGCCGCACTCGATCGCCGACCTCATCGTCATCGAAGGCTACGACGGCCCGCAGCCGCAGGACGGCTGAGGCTCTCGTTCTTACCCTCCCCTGGAGGGGGAGGGTCGGCATGCGATCGAGCGAAGCGAGATTGCATGACGGGGTGGGGTGATCTCTCCACTCGGGCACCGTCCGTCGCGGAGAGACCG
>NZ_JADYVU010000003.1:0-894686 GCF_020194115.1 Bradyrhizobium sp. NBAIM01
GGTGACGAGGCGGCTTTCTCTCGGGCCGGTTCAACGGACGACGACGTGTCGACTTGCTCAAGCCCAAGATTGTCGGGGACGCCATCCGACGTCGTCAGATGCGCGGCAGGGTGGAACGGATCCATCTGCTTATCGAGCCGGCCCATCTCCGCTCTCCATGCAGCTATCTATCAACTTCGCCAGTTCCGCCGACGCGGCAGAATGAGGGTACCCGAGGATTCGATCAATCGGAACGGAAAAGGCTCCAATCCGTCGCGTGAGCCGCTCTAACGGTAGCTTGCAAGAGACACGGCGCCAACCAGATGCCAGGGTCTACCCCGCGGATGCTCCGACCGCGCGGATGTTAGCCGGTGAAATGCAGCACTTTGATCGTGTGACGAACGCCCACTTTCAGTCGGATAAGCCCGGTCGTGCGACCAGCAAGTCATTGATCGTTCTCAACCCAAGGCTGACTCTTAATCAGCGGGTCCCAGGTTCGAGCCCTGGTGCGCCCACCAAGTTCTTCAAGGACTTGCCCTCGCGAACCGTTTGAGACGACCGAACTGAAACGGTTTTTCAAACGGTGATTTTGGCGACCAATCGGCGGGGCCACTCTCGGCATTGTGATCTACTTTACCCGCCGAGGCGGAGGCGAAGCCGACCCGAAGGCCGCCCGACAGAACCGCTTTCAACGTTCTGTCTGGATTAGAGCCGGCCGACATAGCCGGCATCCTCCCACTTCGTTTCTTTGTCGTCGGCGACGCATGGGGGCAGCTGCGCCGTGCTGCGAGTATGTAGAGAGACCGGCGCATCCTGGCCATGGCAACCCCACCTCACAGTAGGATTGTCGCTGCGAGTGGCACCAGTCATGCCGTCAATGCCGCTCGCGCAACGATTCCTGTCCTCTCGTCAGGCTCGGCGCCGTCGAGAAAGACTTTCACCGCGGTGCGAGCGCGCAAATCGATGTCGGAAAGCGTTGGTACGTCGCCGAGCTGAAGCACGGCCTCCAGATGGACGTTTCCATGGAGCATCCCAAGAAACTGGCGGGCGCCGGCTTCGCAATGTGCTAGATCGATTTCTCCGGCCTGCTTCGCTTTTGCCAGAATTTTCGTAAGGACCGCGATGGCTGGCGTAGGTCCATGTTGCGCGTAGGCCCGTGTCGCATCGGGGTAGCGGTCCGCTTCAAGTATGGCTGTATGACAGACCTCCAGCAACGACGGCGTCATCATCGTTTCGAGGAGATTGCGCCCAATGATGATGAGTAGCTCCCTGAGTGGCAAGGAAAGCTGGTCGGCACTGACACTCAGCGCGTTGGACGAGTAATGGCTGACGACTTTGGTGAACTGGTCGACGAGAAGTTGCTGCACGTTCTCGCGCCGCGTTGACCTTTCGCGCAGTAGCTGCCGGTAGAGACCGTGCGGCGTCCATGTCCAGCTCGGTCGGCCGAGCAAGAACGCCGAGAGAACCGCGCAGTTCGACCAACCGCGAAGCTGGCTCGCTTTGCCCGGGACCGCTTCGCGGACCCGCAGGATATCGCCCGTCGCACCCCACCGAAGAAATCTGACGGCATCGGCCGGTGGCAGGATCGTCACCATCATGCGCGTCCACCACGGCTCGACGAGCAGCCAACTCCCCGTGCTCGTGGGCCGCATCGCAAAGACATGCTTATGTCTGTGATGGACGAAGCGATGCCACCATTGCCGTCGAAGGCCGGGCACGAAACAGACGATCCAGTCGGCGGGGTCGACTGTCACCAGGGACCCATTATCGTCGATGCTGTTCGCCAGGTCCGCCGGGACGTCGCCGACAACCTTCAGTCTTGAAGGGCTCTCGCTCGGGCCAGACCATCTTGACCGGCCAATATCATTGGCTGCGCTCATCGCTTCATGCTCCGCGTGCTCCCGCATCCATGAATGAAGCTTTCGATACCGGCTCTGACGCGGTCGGCGGCTGGGGCTTCCAGGCTCATTGCCGGAGTCAGCATCAGCGCCTGGTAGAGCGGTTCTCTCAGTAGTCCCAGCAATTGCTCGGCGTATAGCTGAGCGTCCGATATCGACAGGATCCCCCGCTCATTTGCTGCGGACAGAAACTCCCGTAGCTTGAGTGTGACAATCGCTTGTCCCGCCTCGTGCACCCGCTTCTTCAGCGCAGGATTGCGTGCACCCTCGGTCATCATCATCCGAACGAACCCGACCAGGGTGGTCGAGTATTCCTCCCAGGCAACGCGGCCGAACGCGATGAGTGTCTCGCGTGCATCATCTACGGTGCCGGGGTGCGCTCTCCTCACCAACGGCTGCGATATGAGGGAGGCTTTGTGTTCGGCGATCGCGACGATGAGCTCGTCGACGCACTTGAATGCCGATAGAATGTCTTCCTTCGAGTATCCGCTTCGGTCCAAAATACTATCGAGGTCAGCGGGCGCGCCGCTCGGATGGGCGAGGGCCTCGCTGACCGCCAGCACGATCTCGGCGCGAGGGTCTGGCCTCGACACGGCATTGGCTTGGCGGGAGGGTTTCGACGCGGGGTATGTCATGTACGGCTCCTCGGTTCGGGCTAACTGCGCCGCGCGCTTCTTCGCGTGCAGGGCAAACGCGATCTTGATGGTGACCAGAACCGGCGCAGCGATGACGAAAAGAAGAGCGATGGCAGCGAACGCGGTGTCGAAAGCGATCACCGTGGATTGACCGGTGAGGGCTCGACCCAACAGACCCATCGCAGTCCGGCCGGCGGCCACGCTGTCCATTCCTCGTGCTGCGAGCATGGCACTCGTCGTTCCCAGCCGCTCGCTGACCGCGGGAAGGCCTGCGGTGACACTGGCGCTGAGCACCGTGGCATTGGTGGTGACATTGTGGTCGATCATGGTCTGGAGCCCGGCTACCCCCATGAGGCCACCGAGCTGGCGCCCGGCGTTGAAAAGACCGATGCCGGACGCTCGATTGCGGCCGTTGAGGTCGCTGAAAGCGATAAGGGTGATCGACAGGAAGAGGAAGCCAAGTCCAAAGCCGCGAAGCAGGATGGCGGCCATCATGTCGTCGGCGCCACTTTCGCTGGTCGAGCCGGACAGCATCCACATCGCGGCCATGATCATCAGGATTCCGAACGGCACCGTGGCGATAGGGGGAGCGCCCCTGACCTGCATGAGAAAGGCAGCAATGAGGAGCGCGCCGACGAAAAGCGCGCCGCTCGGCAATAGGAGCTGGCCGGCCTCACTTGGCGTGAACGCGAGTACGGACACGGCAAACGACGGGATCAGGAACGCGCTGCCGAACAAGGCGGCACCGGCGACGAAACTGACGATGAAGGCGAAGGAAAAATCGCTCGACCGGAACAGGGTGAAATCGAACAAGCCTTGGCTTTTGGCCATCGCCTGTTGGCTGAGAAACGCCAGCAAGGCGGCTGCGCCGATCACGGTCAGCCACGCGATGCGAGGCTCTTCGAACCAGCGCCATCGGCTGCCTTGGTTGAGAACATAGGTGAAGCAGAAGAATGTGACTGAGATCAGCAAGAAGCCGACCCAGTCGAACGGAAGGCGCGCAGCCGCAACGGGCCTGGGGCCGTCTGCGATCAGCAGAAGTCCGATAGCGGCGAGGGCTACCGGAACAACGCCGAAGAAGATCCATGCCCACGACTGGCTGTCGATCAACCATCCCTGGAGCGCCGGAGCGATGGTCGCAGGAGCCACCACAGACCCCATCGCAAACAGAGCCTGAAGGATCGGCTGGCAGGATCGCGGATAGGCGAGAAAAATGATCGACTGTCCCGCGACAAGCAAGGTGCCGCCGGAGAAGCCCTGTATGATGCGGAGTGCGACCAGCAGATCTAACCGATACGTGATGGTGGCGATGCCGCAGGTAGTGCCCATGACCAGCGTCGAACCGATGATCAGGCGGCGCGGACTGGTGCGTGTCATGAGCCAGGAGGCGGCCATGAACCCGACTAGCTTTGTTGCGGTGTATCCGATGTCCAGCCAGGCGAACTCGTCGGGAGTCGCATGGGTGTCGCCAATGATGTCGTTGCGTCCGAGCGACAGGACGGTGCTTGCGATCGCCTCCGTCAGAGTGGCGAGCACGATGCCTGCGACAAGAATGCTTCCTGCCGCGCGCCTGTCGTAGCCTGGCGTGGCGTCGGCGATCGCGGTCATGTGCCGCTTCCTCGATCTATTTGGACACGCGCCGACAGGCCAGGCACGACGCGGCCGGGCAATGGATTTCTGTCGAAGCGGATTTTCACAGGCACCCGTTGAACGACACGAATGAAGTTCCCCGTCGCATTGTCAGCGGGGAGCAGGGTGAACGCAGAACCGCTGCCGGGCGCAAAGCTGTCCACCACACCTTCAATCGTCTGGTTCGGATAGCCGTCCACCTTGATGCGGGCGCGCTGACCGGGCCGGATATGTTCGATCTGGCTTTCCTTGAAGTTCGCCACCACCCACACGTCCTTGACCGGAACGATATCGAGCAAGGAGGTGCCCGGCGTGACAAGCCGGCCGACGCGAACCTGGCGGTTGCCGACGACGCCGTCGACCGGCGCATGCACCACGGTGTGGTCGAGATCGATCTGGGCGAGATCGCGTGCGGCGTGCGCTTGCGCCACTGCAGCAAGTGCAGCTTCGCGCTGGCTGGCAAGGACGGCGATGCGTGCCCGCTGGGCCTCCACCGTTGCCGCCGCCGCCGACACCCCCGCCTCGGTTCTCGATAGCGCCGCATCGCTTTCATCGACCTGCGCCTGGCTGACCGCGTTGGTGCGGATCAGTTCGCGGCGGCGATCGGAGGCCTTTCGCGCCAGATTCAGCTCGGCCACGCTCGCAAGTCTTTGAGCTTCGGCCTGCCGTATCAGGGCATGCTGGAGTTGGATCTCCGCATCGACATTGGTGAGGCGGGCTTGGGCGGCTTCGACATTGGCCTCGGCTTGCGCCAGGCGTGCGCGGTAGTCGCGATCGTCGATCCGGAACAGGACGTCGCCTGCACGAACGGTCTGGTTATCCTGAACCTCCACGGCCGTGACGTAGCCTGCAGCCTTCGGCGCGAGCGAGGTCATTTCGCCGCGAATATAGGCGTTATCGGTGAATGTCTCGTTCGAATGGGCATACGCCCAGCCACCAGCCACAAGCACGACAGCGCCGAGGCACAGCACCAAGCCGACCGCCTTCTTGTTAGCATGCACCACAATACCCTCCTGCAACGGTTGTTGTCGCTGACAGCTCTGCCCATTCACTCGCGTTCCGGCCGCCATCGGCGGAGATCGCGGTTCACCGCAATTCGTCGCCAAACCTAGTTGCGCACCGTTATGGCCTTCTTGTATGTCGCGGGGTCATCGAGGATCTTGACCAAATACTCGGCCACGTCCGCGCGGGTGGCTGTTGAGGTGATGTTCCAGCGCAGATCGGTCCCGGCCTTCAGGTTTCCGCGAGCACGCTTGAATGTCAGCGTCGCCGGTCGAACGATCGTCCAATCGCAGTCACTCTCCCGGACAGCTGCCTCCTGCGCCTCCTTGTCTGCCATCACCTCCTTGAGTGCGAGCTTGACCATGAAGCCTGCGCCAAAACTCCCGGTGCGGTAGCTCTCACCGACACTCACCGAGCTCTCAACGATGAGTCGGCCCTGGCCTGGAGGCATGGCGGCCAGAATGTTCTTGGTTCCCACCGAGCAAACCGGGACACCGGGCTGGCGTCGACCCAGATCCTCCTTCGCCTGAGGTACCATCCCCAACGTGCAGATCACCGCATCCGCACCTTGGACCGCAGATGCCACCGAGGCTGCATCCATTGCATCGCCCTCGACGATCCTGAGATTCGGATGCGTCAAGGGCATGCGCTTCGGGTCACGGACAAAGGCAGTGACGACGTGACCCGCGGACAAGGCGGACTCAACGACGAGCCGTCCTGTCGACCCCGTTGAACCAAAGACAACGACGTTCATCACACTCTCCCATCGCGCGGCTTCGAGGCGCGATCGCCGTGCGGAGGGTCCGTGAAGCCAGCAGCATCTTTGCGCGGACACTCAGGTTGCGCCGGGGTCATCAACGGGAGCGCGCACTCGCCGTGGAGGGTGACTTCCTTGATATGCATGTGCACGCAGAAGGCGCAGCCGTTGACTTGCGAGGCGCGCACGGTCTCGTGTTTCATCGAGGTCGAGCTCCAAGAGGATTTTGGGTGAGCGGGCCGCGCTCCGGCGCCGGTAACGCGGCCCTTATCGAATGAGGTGCTTACGATGCGCCTCTCGATCGAACTGTGCGATCAGTAGTCCCAGAAGACCGGCACCCAGCGAAAGGCGTCGCCGTCGACTGCCACATGTCCGACGGACGGGAACGGCAGGTGAGTGGCCACCAGCAGTCCACCGGTCTCAGCCAGTTCCCGCAACAGATTGATACGAACGCGGGCCGACTCCTCGGGATCGTGTTCGAAGCCGTTGTACCAGTCGGGGTGCTCGAACCCGACCGCGAACACGAGGTCGCCGGCGAACGTCAGCCGGTCGCCGCCGGACGCCACGCGGACCACGCTGTGCCCGGGGGTGTGGCCGCCGGTGCGAGTGACGATCACTCCCGGTGCCACCTCGTACTCCTCCTCGAACGGCCGTAGCTGGCTGCGGTACTCTTTCACGAACCGCTTGGCGGTCGATCGAAGCGCGTCCGGGAAACCCGGCGGCATGGCGACGTGGGAGAAATCGGGCGCCTCCCAGAACTTGACCTCGGCGGCCGCCACGTGGATCCGCAGGTCCGGACGTAGCCGTTCCTTGACCCCTTCGACGAGCAGCCCACCGATGTGGTCCATGTGCATGTGGGTCAGCACCACGTCGGTCACGGACGCAAGATCGATGCCGGCGGCCTCCAGTCGCTTGATCAATTGCCCGGCGCGCGGCAAGTGCAAGTCCGGGTCGAGCCCAAGCCCAGCATCGACGAGTATGGTCCGGTCGCCGCTGCGCACCACGACCACATTCAGCGCCCAATCGTAAGCGTCGGGCGGCAGGAACATGTCTTTCAGCCAGGTCGCCCGGACGGCCGGGTCGATGTTGTGTGCCAGCATCGCGGTTGGGAGCGGTAGCACGCCGTCGCTGACGACCAGCACGTCAATGTCGCCGACCTGAACCGCGTAGCGCGACGGAACCAGTTCGTTGGGCCCCGGTCCGCCGGGGTGTGAGGTGTTGGCAAGGCTCGTGTCGACGTCCATGTTCGATCTCCTGTTTCATGTTCAAGGCTACTGGCTGATCTCGGTTGAGTTGGCCGCGCAGCCAGCGAGAAGCGCGGCCCGTTTCGCGTGAAGCATCTAGAAGAAGCCACTCACGTCAGTCACACGCTCCGGATCGGCAGCGGCCAGCGCGGCGGCACGCTCGGGCTGCGGCGGATAGATCCAGACGGTGTTGATCTCCTGCTTGGTCTTCTTGGCGACCTCGCCGACCATCGCCACTTTGCGTTCCCAGCCAACGGTGAACAGGGCACCGGCTTCGCCGAGGTCCAGGCAGGTGACATAGCCCTTCTGGTGATAGGGCTTGGTCGGAACGCCCAGCAGTTCGGCGGCGGCGTTGTTGCCGGCAAAAGCGCCCATTCGCGTGGCGTGCTGACACGACATCAGCGCGTAATTGCCGATATCGTCGCTTGCGGCCCTGGCGGCATCGCCGGTAGCGAAGACACCTGGCACTGATGGCACGCGCAAATCCCGGTCGACCAGTAGGCGGCCGAAATTGTCGCGCTCGGCCGGGATCTGCTGGGTCAACGGTGCCGCGCGAATACCTGCCGCCCAGATCACGGTCGCGGCCTCGATGTGTTCGCCGTCGGAAAGCGTGACGCCGGATTCGTCCAGCGATGTAATGCCGGCGCCAAGCCGGGTTTCCACGCCGAGCTTGCGCAGGGCCTCTTCGATGACAGGACGGGGGCCTTCGCCCATATCAGGCGCGATCGCCTTGTTGCGGTCGACGATGATGACGCGCGTCTTGGCGTCCTTGCCGAGGATTCCGCGCAGTCGCGAGGGCATCTCGGTGGCCGCCTCGATGCCGGTGAAACCGCCGCCGGCAACGACAACCGTGTCACGCCCGTTCGCCGCCGGCCGTTTCGCCAGGCCGTGCAAATGCTTGTCGAGGGCGATTGCATCATCGAGCGAGTCGACGCTGAATCCGTGCTCGCTGAGGCCCGGAATGTTCGGACGGAATAGCCGGCTGCCGGTCGCCACCACCAGCCGGTCGTAGGAAAGGGTCTTCTTCGCACCCTTGGTGGCGACGATGCCCACCGTGCGGGATTTGGCGTCGATGGTTTCGGCGCTGCCTTGCACGTAAGTAACATCGACGGCCTTGAGCACATCCAGCAGTGGCGCCGTCAGGGTCTCGGGCTTCGGTTCGTACAGCCGCGGCCGGACCACCAGCGTTGGCTCTGGCGCGACCAGCGCGATCTCGAGCTCCTCGGGCGAAACGCCCTGGATATCGCGCAGGCGGGCTGCGGAAAGTGCGGCGTACATGCCAGCGAAGCCGGCTCCTATGATAACAAGTCGCATGTGATCTACTCCTTGGTTTGATTTTCTCGGTAGTGCACCGCCGCTTCTCTCTGGCGGCAAGCATCCTCCGATCGACGCCGACGCGAACAGGCGGACCGAAGACCGGCGGGCCTATGGTAGGCAGTTCGGTGCCGAAGACATCGGCATGGGGTTTTCACAAGCCGCGCGGCAGCCTCCGAAAGGGGATGCCCAGCCACGGTTAAGGGTCACGGGCAAAGCTGGGCTCGGGCCCCAGTTCTGGTAGGGGAGCTGGGCGCCTACTTTGGACATGATGGAAATCACGGGGCTGGTCCGTTGCACGGCCTGCGCTGGAATTTCCACCTCCTCCCCCGCTGCTGAAGTGAAGCGAACTCCCAACGAAAGTCCGTACACGAGTGCGGTCACGAAGCCTTTTCGGCGTGAAGTGATTGCAAGCCGGTCGACCAAGTTCTTCCTGAGCATGTTGTCTCCGTCTGCTGGGGCGTGGGGCACCCTCATGATCTAGCGGACCGAAGATGCGACTGCGCCAGAGCAATTGCTGTACCTGCAGAGCGATTGCTGCTAACGCATGCGGCGTTGCGCCAGGGCTTTCGCCCAACCAATCGCTGAACGCCACGGCGAGGGCGTACGAGACCGCGTAGCCGAGCTCCGTCGCCAGCGAAGAAAAACCATGCGTCGGCGACTTGCAGCATGTTCATGGTGATCGAGCGGTACTGTGGCGCAGCCGAACGGGCGGAGAGATCCCGGTGCTTTCCTTGAAGGCTCGGCAGAAGTGGAAGCTCGACAAGCCCGCCTCGCGAGTGAGACATCGGTATCGATGTCCGCGCAAGTGTTCGCCGGTGCGGCGGCATTGCCATCGGCGACAACGCGTCAATGACCGACCGGATCGCGGTCCAAGAGATCGCAGGGGATGCCGTGCCGGACAACGCGCTCGACTGTTGTCTGCGGATTACAGCATCATGTTTCAAGAACCCGGGAATACCCATCGCGAGGTTGAGCCCGGTCGATGAGTGTCATCGTGCGAGAACGCGCCGCTCCAAACACCGCCGATTTCCCACTCACCGCTAGAACCGCAGTGATGCCGTGGGGGAAAGCCATGGACGTGGTCGGCCATAAGTGCGGGAAAAGCTTGTTACGGTAGAACGAATGCCGTCAACGCTTGTGACGTCTCCAGTCGCTTGGCGTTTCGCCGGTCAGTTTCTTGAATGCCGCGGCGAAGGCGGTCTGGGAGGAGTAGCCGAGGGCCGCCGCGATCGAGACGACGGATTCATCGCTATCGCGCAGCATGCTCATGGCCTGCTCGAGCCGGTACTGGCGCAGCCAGGCATGAGGCGAAAGCCCGGTGCTTTCCTTGAAGGCACGGCAGAAATGAAAGCGCGATAGACCGGCATCCGAAGCCAGCGCCGCGAGCGAGACGTCCGAATCGCTGTCCGAGCGCAAGCGGTCGGTGGCACGGAGCAGGACCTTCGGCGAAAGTCCGCCCATTGTTGGCTGGATCGTCGTTGGCGAGCCGGTGTGCGCAGCCAGAAGACGCGTGGCCAGGAGGTCTATTAATTGGTGCCTGAACAGCGTATCCAGCGCCTCATTGCTCTCCAGGACATCCGTCGCGCTCAAGATCAATCGGGACGTAATGGGGTCGTGATGCGCCGTTCGCTCCACGAGGTCGATCGGTGTGGCGGTGTTGGCTTCGTCAGCGACGCGCTTGAGCACTGCGTGAGGAAGATAGAGCTGAACGACATCAACAGGTTTCGGAATATCCCATCGTGAGCTTGATCCTTCCGGAATGATTATCAATACACCAGGCCGAAACGTTCCGATCGCAACCGATCTGCCTGTCCGACGCTCCATGCGCTGCATCGAGCCGTTGTAAGCCATGATGACGTGATGGCTCATAGGCTCGACGACGTCGTGCAATGGCTCATGTTTCCAGTGAGCGATCGCGCTCCCAGAGGGGTCCAAAGCCATGCTGAGTGGTTTGGTGTGAAGCACGCGTGCCATCTCAACATCGGCAGGACGGCGGTCGGAAACCTGCAAATAACGCTGCTGCGCGCCGGAAGCGTCTGACTGGTTTTGTTGGTGCGAATGATCGCGCAAGATTGGCTGGCTCATGAACCTGTCCTAGCTTCGAGGAGCATCGTTGAGCGTTCGGCGCGCGTTCTAAGCGGGTAGAGGCCCAGCGTCTTTCTCAAAACTCCCGTGCTTTGCCTGATCCTGCTGTAAGCTGATGCTAGGCGCCCGCGCCGCGATTAAGTCGCAATCAGCGCGGCGGACGGTGGCGGTTAACTGCTGTCGAAATAGGCAATCGACGCCGGGAGCCGTCGTAAGCGGCAGCGAATGGACAAAATCGCTGACGTTCTCGAGCAGACATCGAGCTTTGTGTCACGAAACTGCCACGACGAAACTGGACGACCGTGCGCTAGCGTCAGATAATGGTTCACGAAATCACGTGCGGGCGCTTGTCAGTCCAACTTCGCTGAGAGAGTTATCCTATGACCCAGGCGAGCGCCTTCGGCCGGAAGCTCGGGCGGTTTTTGCACCTGAAGGATGCGCCGCCCTCGCTGATAACGAGTTCGCTGCGCGGGGTGGAGCTCGCGGTCACCGAAACCCGGGATGACAATCCAGTGCCGGGTCTTTCCGGTTCCTTTACCGCGGAGGATGCTTTCGTCGTCAGCCTCAAACTTCACGATTATCCCGACTGCGAACTCTGGGAAAATGGCAAGTGCGTGATGAAAGCGGATGTTCCCGCGGGAGCGACCTATCTGTACGATCTCAAGCGCGATCCGCGCTACGTGATCGACAAGCCGTTCCACTCCCTGTTTTTCTATTTGCCGCGCTCGGCGCTCGACGCTCTCACTGAGCAGCCCCGCATGCCGCGCGTCGGTCAGCTTGCCTGTGAACTCGGCGTAGGCCATGACGACACGGTCGTCCGTCATATCGGCGCGTCATTGCAACAAGCGCTGCGTCGGCCAGACGAGACGAACCAGCTTTTCATCGATCACATGATGCTCGCGCTCACCGCACACGTCGCCCAGGCCTACGGCGGGCTACGTCCCTGCACTGAACCGAATCGCGGCGGCCTTGCGCCGTGGCAGGTCAAGCGCGTCTGCGAAAGGCTGGAATCCGATCTCGGCGGAAAGCTTTCGTTGCAGGAAATCGCGGCCGAGTTCGATCTTTCGATCAGCCACTTTTCGCGCGCGTTTCGCATCTCCACCGGCCTGCCGCCGCACCAGTGGCTGCTGCGCCAGCGTGTGAAGGCGGCCAAGCAACTGATGACGGTTCGCGACCTGTCGCTGTCGGAAATCGCAATATCGGCCGGGTTCGCCAATCAAAGCCACTTCACGAGGGTGTTTTCGTCTGTGGTCGGCGTCAGCCCGGGAACGTGGCGCCGCGAGGCGCAGGGTGCACCGGAAAGCAAGAAGTGATCGGAGCCCCGGCAGAAGCCTTTTCGCTCAGCGACGCGTTGCCTGCGAGATAGCGTAAGCGGCGCGACGCACCGCAAACATCTCGTCCAACGGATGACCGATTCCTTCGGCCAGAGTTGCCGGATTGAACACGGGTTCGTCGCAGGCATCATTTTCTTCGACACCAGTGATCACGATCGTTCCCAGCCGTACCGCTTCGCGTCCGTCCTCATCGGGCCATCGGACGGTCACGTCCATGACCGGGTCGCCCGGACGGTCCAGCAGCGCCATCACACTGAACCTCATATCGCGAGCCGCGATCCGGGATTCGAGGTCGTGCAGCAGCTCGGTGGGTTTTGCGTTGGCTGCGGCCCTGCGCCTCGCCGCCTGTTCGCCGACTGGCGTGACCTTGAACTTGATGAACCTTGTCTCGCCTCTTGAATTGGTCGCGGGAAACGCGTGCACGCCCCAATAGGTTGTTGAGGCAAAGCTTGCGGCAGGCGGATGCGCGGCGATGTAGCTCGCCTGATGCAGCGTCTCGGGATTGGCAACTGAAAATGTCTCGACCATTTCCAGATCCGGCTTGCCGTCGGGTCCTGGAGTACGGGCTCGAAGGAAAGCCAGCATCTGGTCGGGGGTCCTCGCGAAATGAACCGGGGCACTCTGGGTTAAAATATCCGAGCGCTCGCCATCGCTGCCAAGCCGGAAGCTGAATCCGCGCAATAACAGGTAGTTGGTGTCTGGGCCTTCCGCCACCGAGAAGCGCGCCAGGAGGCGCGAAGGCTTGGTGAAGCTACAGGATTTCGTGACCTCCTTCGCCTGGTCCGATGGGGTATAGGTGCCGCGAACGCATCGGCCATTGGCAAAGCTTGCACGTGACTTTGGCGGAAGACCGGCAACCGTCTTCATGGCGGCGGCTATGGATGCGGAGCCGGCAAGGCCGCGGGGGAACTTGGGCAGGACGGGACCTCGTGATCTAGAGTTGGTAAAGTTCTTGGGCAGGACAACTTGGACGTCTTTCCCGAATCCTTCCCGCGTTGTCCGTTTCTGCGACAAAGCTTGCCGACGGCAGCATCCCCGATGCGTACCGTTCGCAGGACCTCAGTTCGCTTCTGGTCCGGCGAACTTTGGCCAAGGCTGATGCTTGGCCCGCCATTTCGGGCCAGGACCACGCATGTAGTGCAGCTCGGGCCGGTAGCTATCGCGTAGGTCCAAAAATAGGTTCTGAAGAATGCTGGCGATGTCGGACACGGTCACAGCCGTCTTCGAGCAAAAAACAGACTTTGCGGACCAGCGCGCAGAAGCCGGTGCGATCACACGAGGACTGACAATGTTTTTCCAGATCATCGTTTTTCTCCGTCCGCTTGGATGTCGGCCGATGATTTAGCGGATCGGGTCTGCTGCTGCGCCAGAGCGATTGCCGTACCTACAGAGCGATTGCTGCTAATGCATGCGCCCGGCCAATCGGTCGGGCCTCCGCAGGTTCCGCGAGAGCTTCAGGCACACCGTGACCTCGGCCAAGCGGCTCCCGATGAATCTGCTCGATGCCTTGCGAGCGCTCGAACATTTCAAGCGTGCTGCGGGATCATCTCGGGGAGTTCGTACCCGCCTATCTCAAGCTGAAGCATGAGGAGTGGAACGACTACGCACGCCATCTGACACAATGGTAGCGAGACAACACTCTGGACTGTTGAGTCGCAACAGGTGTTCAGCACTGGCGCGATGGGAAGCCGGCACGCGCCGTATCACACATAGACGATCTGGAGGACCAGGTACCAAACCATTTGCTCGTCAACGAACCATCATTGTCGGTCCAGGGGATCGGTGGCAATTGCGGCAGGTAGGATGCATATGGCATCACTTTCGCAAGCGTCACCCTGCCCGGATACCGTGCGAGAAAAGCCTTGTTCATTCCGCCGTCGAATCCGCTGTAGATCGGGGCAACTGGCACGTTGTCTTCAAGCAATTGCGCGTACGCGCGCTCGTCGGCGCGCCGTTTTTCCAGCGCCCTTCGCGCGATTTCCGGATTGACGACAAAGGGAGGGCATTTCTCGATCGGATTGAACACGAGAGGGTGCGGCGAACTCGGGGAAGGTTGCGCATCGAACACATAGCGGCGGTTACACACATCCACTTTGGGTTCGAGTTGTGTCGTCTCGAAATGATCGTTGCCGACCTTGAGCATTTCCCAGAAGGGCAGGTTGGGATTGTTTCGATGGCGCGCCAGATTCACCGGTGTCAGGCGGAACGGATAGGCCTGGACCTGGAACGATGTTCGGCCGCCGCGGAATGAGTCACGCGCCAGCGAATAAATCTCGCTGATCTGCTCGTCCGTCATGGCATAGCAACCGCTCGACCAGCAGTCGCCGTGGATCATGAGGAAGCTGCCGTTTCGCTTGTTTGCCCTGTCGAAGCTGTTCGGATAGCCGAGGTTGATCGAGAGATAGAAATTGGAGTTGGGGTTCATCAACTCAGGCGTAACTGTATAAAAGCCTTCCGGAGCCTGTCGGTCGCCCTCGTACAATTTCGGCCCGAGATCGCCCGACCACCGGCAGATCGGATAGGTCTTCAGCAATTGGAAACGGCCGGCCGTGTCCTGCTTCCAGACTTCGAGCTCTGCCTCGTCCTTGAAAAGACGCACAAGGATGGGGGAATATTTCGGCATCTTCTTCTGTTCGAGCAGCGCGAGCAGCTCGGCCGGCAATTCCTGCGTCGCCTTGGCGGGCAACGGCTTGCTGCTTTCGCCAAAGCATGTGGCAGGTGCTAAGGCAGCGGCAAAAGCCGCCGCCAGCACAATTGCGTGTCGGACCATGGCGCATATCACTGCTGTACTTCCAGCGCGCCGCGCGCCGCTATTTCCCAAATCCGACGAACATCGTAGCCTCCTCGACCGACTTCCGCTCCGACACCATCGCATTCGCCGGAAAAGTCTCGTCATTCTACCCCCGATGTCGCCGGACCACCGGACGCTGTTTCAGCAGTCGACGCCGCGCCCGGCAAGCACGCGAAGGCGCAACACAAGTCGTTCGATTGCAATACTATGGATCAATCGGACGACATCGTCTACGGAGTGAACGACCTCGAGGCAAGGTGCTCTCCGCAAGCCTCGCCCGTTCGGCAGGCTCGGCTGAACTCGACCGAGAGGTGATCGCGCTGGTGCACCGTGCCTCGCCGGTACCGGCACCTCCGGCAGGCGCCAGGCGATCCATCACGGCGCCTGTACGCTTCAGCCCGCGATGACACATCATGGTTCTGCTGCAAGATGGTCCTCGCTACGGGCGAACGCACGTGCTGGCGCGACCACCTTTACTACAAGATGGCTGTCTCGGCGCGGCTTTCATCTCGACGAACCGGCGTCGTCGCTAGCGACTAGCGCAGCACGACTTCTTGATCTGTCCAGCGAAGATAATGCCGCGGTGCAGCGCCTAGCTCGCGCTTAAACATGGCGGCGAATGCGCTCGGGCTGTCATAGCCCACGTCCAGCGCTACGCATGTGACGGGTTCGCCTGCGCCCAGGCGTGCCAAAGCTTCCAGGAGCCGCACGCGTTGTCGCCACACTGAAAAGCTCTGACCGGTCTCGCGGCGGAACAGCCTCGTCAGCGTTCGCCGGCTGAGGCTGCATTTGTCTGCCCAGTCGTCGAGCGTGAGGTCCGAGGAGGGGTCGCCAAGCACTGCCTTACAGATCGCCGCAAGGCGGGGGTCCGGTGGCACCTGCACGTGAAGCGTCACCTCCGGCATGTGTGAGATCTCGGCGAGCAGGAGTTCGAGAAGCTTGCCGTCGCGTCCGTCCTGGTCGTAGGTCTGCGGCATCCGCACCGCCTCGTCCATCAGGGCTTCGACGAGCGAGGATGCACGAACCAGGCGGCACGTCTCCGACGTTCCTCGTCGGCGATCAGGCGTGACATAGATCGTCTGGGCCTCGACTTCACCCCAGGCGCGCGACTGATGTACAACGCCAGCCGGAATCCATAAACCATGGCCGGGTGGAACCACGAAATGACCGCGCTCGGTCATCATCGCCGTGACGCCGGTGATCTGCAGGATGAACTGGTCGCGCCGATGCGCGTGCCGCGTGCTGGTGCTCTCGTTCGGATAAGTTGCGGTCATCGCGGCGACCGGCCGCGCGATCGCCTGAAGTTGTCCGGCATAGTTGGCGGCCGCTGCGGGGCCCTCCTGTTTGCTGCAGGTGCGCAATTCGCCAGTCACATCTCGCCGCGCTACGACTTTCACGTGTCGTGAACTCCCGATCCAAGTCCTTTTCTGCAAGGCTCTTATGCATCTTCCGGGCCAGATATGGCCCGATCGCGATGGTTCTTGTCCCCGATCAGGTAGCGCGGGACAGGGCGTTTGGCAACAATGCTCGCGCCGGCCAGATTCGTCAAAGCCGAATACGGCGTCTGGCAAGGTCCTTCTCACGCCGATATGCGACACGGAGAGCTCGATGAACAGACGCGAATTCACCCAGGCCATGCTGGCCGCCGGCGCCGCTATCCCCTTCGGCATCACGCGAGCGGCCGGCCAGACCCGCGGTGGAACACTCAACACCATCATCCAGCCCGAGCCGCCGCTGCTGGTCACCGCCTTCAACCAGCAGCAGCCGACGCTAACGCTCGGCGGCAAGATCTACGAGAGTCTTCTCAAATATGGCGCTGACCTCAAGCCGATGCCGGGCATGGCGCAGTCCTGGGAGATTTCGCCGGACGGGCTGACCTATACGTTCAAGCTGTTTCCCAACATCACCTTCCACGACGGCAAGCCGATGACGTCCGAGGACGTCGTGTTCAGCTGCATGAAGGTGTTGACCGAGACGCATCCGCGCGCGCGGCAGAATTTTGCGCGCGTCGCTTCGGCCGAGGCGCCCGATCCGCTCACCGTCGTGTTCAAGCTGAAGCAGCCCTTTGCGCCGTTCCTCGGCTGCTTTGACTGCACCTCGGCGCCGATCGTGCCAAAGCACATCTATGAAGGCACCGACTACCGCAAGAACCCGCTGAACGACAAGGCAATCGGCACCGGCCCATTCAAGCTGAAGGAATGGGTGCGCGGCTCGCATGTCCATCTGGTGCGCCATGAAGGATACTATCTGAAGGACCAGCCGTACCTGGATGAGATCATCTACCGCATCATCCCGGACTCGGCATCGCGCGCGCTGGCGCTGGAGAACGGCACGGTGCAACTCGCGCAATGGACCGACGTCGAGTTCTTCGACGTGCAGCGCTTCAAGGCGCAGAAGAACCTCGAAGTCACCACCAAGGGCTATGAGTATTTCGCGCCGCACCAGTGGCTCGAGATGAACAACCGTATCGCGCCGATGAACGACAAGCGCTTCCGGCAGGCGGTGATGCACCTGATCGACCGCGATGCGCTCGCCAAGCGGGTCTATTTCGGCAGCGCCAGGGTCGCGACCGGCCCGATCTCGTCCAAGACGAAATTCTACGACGGCAAGGTCAAGCGCTACGACTATTCGATCGACAAGGCCAAGGCGCTGCTCGACGAGATGGGACTGAAGCCCGACACCAACGGCAAGCGCGCTGAGATCAAATACATCGTGCCGCCTTACGGCGAATCCTATCAGCGCGCCGGCGAGTTCTTCCGCCAGAGCTTTGCCCGCGTCGGCATCGATCTCGTCCTCGTCGGCACCGACATGGCCGGCTGGGCCGAAAAGGTCGGCAACTGGGACTATGAGATGACCCAGAACCTGCTCTACCAGCTCGGCGATCCCGCGCTCGGCGTCTCCCGCACTTACGTGTCGTCGAACATCAAGAAAGGCATCCTGTTCTCGAACACCGAAGGCTATTCCAACCCTGAGGTCGACAGACTGTTCGACGAGGCCGCCGTCACGCTCGACGAGGCCAAGCGACAGGAGCTTTATTCCAAGGTGCAGCAGATCCTGGTCGAGGACGTGCCGGTCGCCTGGACGCTGGAGCTCGAATATCCCATCATCTACGACAAGGCGTTCAAGAACATCGTGTCGACCGGCATCGGCTCGCACGAAACCTTCGGGTCGGTCTACAAATCGTGATCCGTCTCGGCAGCGCGGCGACGATCGGGCTGATGGCACTGAGCCGGATTGCCCAGCTCGTCGCCGTCATCCTCGTCATCGCCACTTTCAACTTCGTGCTGGTGCGGGCCGCCCCTGGCGATCCCGCCCAGGTCTTGGCCGGCCAATCCGGCGCGTCCGATCCGAAGCTGCTGGAAGATCTGCGCAAGGAATATGGGCTCGACAAGCCCTACGCCGTGCAGCTCGCAAGCTATCTCGGCCGCGTCGTCAGGCTCGACCTCGGCTATTCCTACCGCCAGCGCCGCGCGGTTGTCGATCTCATCCTGGAACGGCTGCCGGCGACGCTGCTGTTGACGGTGACGGCCTTCTGCCTCGCGCTGTTGATCGGCACGACCCTCGGCGCGCTCGCGGGGCTGGCGGCGGGCAGCGTGCTCGATACGGTTTTCACCGTGCTGTCGCTGGTGCTTTATGCGACGCCGGTGTTCTGGCTGGGGCTGATGCTGGTGCTGGTCTTCTCCGTGACACTCGGCTGGCTGCCGCCGTTCGGTTACGAGACCATCAACGTCAAGCTCTCGCCGCTGGAGCATGCGCTCGACATCGCCAAGCACATGATCATGCCGGTGACCTCGCTGGCTGCGATCTATCTCGCGATCTATGCCCGGCTGATGCGGTCCTCGATCATCGAGGTCGCCCAGCAGGACTTCATCAAGACCGCGCGCGCAAAGGGCCTGTCCGGGCCCAGCATTGTGGTCGGCCACATGCTGCGCAACGCGCTGGTGCCCGTCGTCACCGTGGCCGGCATGCAGGCCGGCGCGCTGGTCGGCGGCGCCGTGGTCATCGAGACGGTGTTCGCCTGGCCGGGCCTCGGCCGGCTGACCTTCGATGCGCTGCTCCAGCGTGATTATCCCGTGCTGCTCGGCATTTTTCTCATTCTGTCGATCGTGGTCATCGTGCTCAATCTGCTGACCGACCTGATCTACAGGCTGATCGATCCCCGCATGACGACAGGAGCTGCGTGATGGATGCGGTTCGCGCCTTCCTGCGTCATCCTAGCGGCATGGTCGGCCTCGTCGTGCTGCTTGTCGTGGTCGTCATCGCGCTCATCGCGCCCACCGTCTTTCCGGTCTCGCCCTGGGAAATGGTCAGCGCGCCGTTCACGCCGCCCGGCGAGGACGGCCTGCTGCTCGGCGGCGACACGCTCGGCCGCGACGTTGCGGCCGGCGTTGCCTATGGTGCCCGCGTGTCGCTCGTCATCGGCATCGCCTCGGCCATGGCGGCTATGGTGATCGGCGTCACGATCGGCGCAATTTCCGGCTATTTCGGCGGCAAGATCGATCTCGTGCTGATGCGGGTGACCGAGCTGTTCCAGACCATCCCCGCTTTCGTGCTTGCGATCCTCTTGGTCGCGACCTTCAACCCGTCGCTGCTGACGATCATCCTGACCATCGGCGCCGTGAGCTGGCCGCCGCTGGCGCGCCTCACCCGCGCCGAGTTCCTGCGCCTGCGCAATCGTGAGTTCGTCGAAGCCGCGCTGTGCCAGGGCGAGGGCACCTTGCAGATCGTGCTCGGCCATATCCTGCCCAATGCGATCTCGCCGATCCTGGTCGTGACCTCCCTGACGGTCGCCACCGCCATCCTGCTCGAAAGCGCGTTGTCCTTCATGGGCCTCGGCGATCCCAATCTGATGTCCTGGGGTTTCATGATCGGAGCTGGCCGCACCGTCATCCGTAATGCCTGGTGGATGAGCGTGTTTCCGGGGCTCGCGATCCTCATCACCGTGCTTGCCATCAACCTGTTCGGCGAAGGTCTCTCCGATGTGCTCAATCCGCGTGTATCGAGGCGCCGGTCATGAGCGACGCCGTGCAAGCCAAGGCACCCGTTCTGTCGGTCGAGGGGCTCTCGATCGCGCTGCCCGAAGGCGGCGATCGCCCGTTCGCGGTCGAGAACGTCTCCTTCGAGGTCAAGCCCAACGAGGTCGTCTGTCTCGTCGGCGAGTCCGGCTCGGGCAAGTCGATGATCGCCCATGCGGTGCTGTCGCTGCTGCCGAAGAGCGTCAATATTGCCGCGGGCGCCGTGACTGTCGCAGGACAAGATCCGGCAAAGCTCGACCGGCAGGCGCTGCGCCGCCTGCGCGGCGGCGAAGCCGCGATGATCTTTCAGGAGCCGTTATCCTCGCTGAACCCGCTCAAGCGGGTTGGCAGGCAGATCGAGGAGATGATCCTCACCCATCAGAAGCCGATGCCGTCGGCAATTGAGGTGCACGAACGCGTGCAGCAGCTCCTGACGCAGGTCGGGCTGCCAAATCCAAAGCTGCTTGAGAAGAGCTATCCGTTCGAGCTGTCCGGCGGCCAGCGCCAGCGCGTCATGATCGCGATGGCGATGGCCAACCGTCCGGCACTCCTGGTCGCTGACGAGCCGACCACAGCGCTCGACGTCACCACCCAGCGTCAGATCCTGCGCCTGATCGACGATCTCCGACGCGACCGCGGCATGGGCGTGCTGTTGATCACCCATGATTTTGGCGTCGTTGCCGATGTCGCCGACCGCGTCGTGGTGCTTCGTCACGGCAAGGTGGTGGAGCAGGGGACGGTCGAGGAAGTCCTGCGCAGTCCTAAGGCTGACTACACCCGCGAGTTGATCGATGCCGTGCCGAAGGCGCGGCTCGACGAGATCCGCCGCACCGCGGTCCATCCTACACCGCTGCTCGAAGTCATCGGTCTTGAGAAGACATTCCGGGTCAAGCGCGGCCTGTTGCAGCCGCCGCGCGAGGTCGTCGCGGCCGACGGCATCTCGCTGACCTTGTACGAGGGCGAGACGCTCGCCGTCGTCGGCGAATCCGGGTCCGGCAAGTCGACGCTCGGGCGCATGATCATGCGTTTGACCGAGCCGGATGGCGGTGCCATCCGCTTCAACGGCCAGGATCTGCGCCAGCTCCGCGGCGAGGCGCTCCGCCAGGCGCGAAAACAGCTCCAGATCGTGTTCCAGGATCCGTTTGCGAGCCTCGATCCGCGCCAGAAGGTCGGCGATGCCATTGCGCGCGGACCAATGGCCTTTGGCACGTCGCGCACGGAAGCGATGGAGCAGGCGAGAAAGCTGCTGGTGCGAGTTGGCCTCAACGCCGTCGCCGCCGATCGTTATCCCCACGAATTCTCTGGGGGCCAGCGCCAGCGCATCTGTATTGCGCGCGCACTGGCACTCAAGCCGCGCGTGCTCATCGCCGACGAAGCCGTGTCGGCGCTCGACGTTTCCGTCCAGGCTCAGGTGCTGGCGCTGCTTGCCGAGCTCCGGCAGGAGATGAAGCTCGCCATGATCTTCATCACCCACGACCTGCGGATCGCCGCCGAGATCGCCGACCGCGTCATCGTGCTCCAGAAGGGGCGCATCGTTGAAGAGGGCGCGACCGCGGACGTTTTCACGGCCCCTCAAGCCGCCTACACACGCGAGCTGCTCGATGCGATCCCGGGCCGCGATTTCTTCGACCAGCCGGGCTTTGCCAGCGTGACCGGCACACTAGCGACAGCGAGGATGAGTTCATGACCGACAGCCGTCCCCTTCCAGCCGGCGCGCGCGAGCGCATCGAGGCCGCTGTGGATGCCGCCTTCGACGAGCAGATCGACACCACGATCGCGTTCACGGCGATCCCGAGCACGCGCGCGGCGGAGGCGCCCTGTCAGGACATGTTCGCAAAGCTGTTGCGCGATCGCGGCTACGAGGTCGATGACTGGGTCATCAACCAGGACGATCTGAAGGCGCTGCCGGGCTACGGGCCGGTCGAGACCGACTTCTCGCGTGCCCGCTCCGTTGTCGGCACCTTCCGGCCGGCCAGGGAAGAGGGCCGCTCACTGATCCTTCAGGGCCATTGCGACGTCGTGCCGGCAGGTCCGCTCGACATGTGGGAGCGGCCACCGTTTCAGCCGGTGGTCGAGAACGGTTGGCTCTATGGTCGCGGCGCCGGCGACATGAAGTCCGGTACAATCTCGGCGCTCTACGCGCTCGATGCGATCAAGGCCGCGGGCTACAGGCCCAAGGGCCGCATCCACCTGCAATCGGTGATCGAGGAGGAGAGCACCGGCCTCGGCGCGCTCTCCACACTTCAGCGCGGCTATCGTGCCGATGTCTGCATCCTGCCCGAACCGACCGACGAGAAGCTGATGCGTGCCCAGGTCGGCGTGATCTGGTTCCGCCTGAAAGTGCGCGGGATACCGGTCCATGTCGCACGCGCCGGCACCGGCTCAAATGCGATCAAGGCTGCAATCCACCTGATCCAGAAGCTCGAAGGTCTCGAGGCCGAATGGAACGAGCGCGCGAAGACGCACCCCTCGTTCAAATCGGTCGAGCATCCGCTCAACTTCAATCCTGGAATCATCAAGGGCGGTGACTGGGCCTCCAGCGTGCCCGCCTGGTGTGATGTCGATTGCCGCATTGGTGTGCTGCCCGGCTGGAAGATCGCCGACGCCCAGGCCGAGATCGTGGATTTCGTCGCCAAGGCGGCGCGCTCGCATCCATTCCTCGCCAACAATCCGCCGGAGATCGTCTGGTCCGGCTTCCTGTCGCCGGGCTACGAGGCGACGGAGATTCAGGAAAGCGAGGCGGTTCTCGCTCCGGTCTACGAGCATGTGTTCGGCCGCAAGCTGACCAGCTTCTCGTCAACCGCACTGACCGATGCGCGCTTCTATGGTCTCGATTTCGGCGTGCCTGCGTTTTGCTTCGGCGCCACGATGGAAGGCGCGCACGGCTTCAACGAGCGCGTCAATCTCGCCTCGGTCAAGCGCGTCACCAAGGCGCTTGCGCTGTTCACCGCGAGCTGGTGCGGCATCGAGGCCAATTAGCCGAAAGAAGGAAACTCACCGCAAAAAGGGAGGTTCGCGAATGGACAGCCAGGGTGCAGGCGGCAAGCCGCCGGTCAAGACGCAAGAGGATCTGCGCGCGCATTTCGGGCAGCTCAGCCCGCTCGCCGAGAAGAAGGTCCTCAGCCATCTCGACAGGTTCTGTCGCGACTTCATCGCGCTCTCCCCGTTCCTCGTCCTTGCCACCAGCGACGGCAACGGTCATGCCGATGCAAGCCCGCGCGGCGACGCGCCGGGCTTCGTCGCCGTGCTCGACGACAAGACGCTGTTGATCCCGGACCGGCGCGGCAACAACCGCGTCGACACCTTCGGCAATATCATCGCTTCCCCCGGCATCGGTCTGATCTTCCTGGTGCCGGGGATCAACGAGACCCTGCGCGTCAATGGCCGCGCCGAGATTTCGCAAGATGCCGAGCTGTTGACGCCGCTCGCGGTGCAGAACGTGGTCCCAATCATCGGGCTGAAGATCCATGTCGAGGAGACCTATTTTCATTGTGGCAAGGCGCTGATGCGCTCGAAGCTCTGGGATCCGGCTGCTCAGGTCGAGCGCAACAGTTTCCCGACGCTCGGCCGGATCATCGCCGAGCAGACTGTCGCCATCGCGGTCGAAGAGGCCGAGAAGACGATGGAAGAAGGATACCGTACGAGGCTCTACTGAGAATGAGCAATCTGATCTAGCGGTCCGCCCTGCAGAAGGTTTCGACGATACGCTACATGCTCGCAGCCTGCCGCCCGTGAAATGTCTGCGAGGTAGGTAGCGAGCGGCAGCACTGAGCGCACAGATGCGACGAATCCGAACGGAAGCGGCATCGTCACGCTGCGAGGAAGAACCCGATGGCCGATGCCACGCTATTGCCGCCGGCGCGCATGCCTGGAAGGGCAACGAACACTGCGCCGACGAACAGAATGAGAATTGCAATGAGTTGCCGCCGGGACGGCACGCGCCGTGCGACAAGCAATCCCAGCAGAATGGTGAAGATCGGCAGCGAGCCGTTGGCGAACGCTCCCCCGTATGCCGCCGACGCCCCCTTCAACCCGAAGTACATCAGAATGCTGTATAGCGCGCCGGGACCACAAATTGACATCGACAGGATTGCGTGCAGCGGCAGGTGGCGCGGCCACCAGGCCTTGGCGAACGGAAGAACCAGGGCGCCCGTGACCAGGAACCGAAGTGCGGTCAAATCGAAGGGTGTCAGGCCGAATTGCATGCCGGCTCTCGAGAAGACGAGAAAGCCGGACCAGATGCAGAACACGCCAGCTGCGCTCAGGAGTCCGAAAATCCGCTCGTTCGATTTGGCTACAGGTGTCAAGTCCGTGTCCGATTGCTTGGAATATCTTAGCGCACTTGAAACACCTGCGAGTTTCAAGATGCTCTCCGCAACATGGTCCTCAAAGGTGACGCCATGGTGAGCGATCCTCGGGAGTTTTTCTAGCCGAGAGTTCCGCAAGCCGCTGGGGCAGCGCGGCATTTGCGAGAAACAGGAGGGTGCGTTGAACGATCGCCAGGCATTGGATGGTCGCGACGACGTCGACGGCGGCAACCGCCGGCTTGCTGCAGCCTATCCGGGCGTGCCGTTCTCGAATGGGTTCCTGTGGGCGGAGCCCGGCAAGCCTATCGCCATACACGCTCGGAGGGTGTGCGAGAGATGACGTCGTAATCGGATCTCTGGGGTGCAGCCACGCTGTGCGATGACGGAATCAACGCCAGGAACACTTCCGGCGGCGCTCCGTTAGCGCAGCAAACGCCGGGAGTTGTCCATGACCAATTATCCAAAGCCGCCTTATCCTGCGCAGCAGCAGCCGATGCCGGGCTCGACCCGGGCCATGCAGCCGCGCCCGGATCATGGCGAGGAGAGTTACAAGGGCTCCGGCCGTCTTGCCGGAAAGAAGGCCATCATCACGGGCGGCGACAGCGGCATCGGCCGCGCGGTGGCGATCGCCTATGCGCGTGAAGGCGCGGATATCGTCATCTCCTATTTGAACGAGGAGGAGGATGCGGCCGAGGTCAAGGCGCTGGTCGAGCGGGAGGGACGCAAGGCCGTCCTGATCCCGGGCGATATCAGCAATCCCGAACATTGCAGCGCCATCGTGCGTCGCACCGTCGAGGAGCTCGGCGGCATCGACATCCTCGTCAACAACGCTGCCCATCAGGCGACGTTCAAGGACATCGCGGATATCAGCGACGACGAATGGCGGCGGACATTCGAGATCAACATCCACGCCATGTTCTATCTGGCCAAAGCCGCCGTCCCCCACATGCGGCCGGGCTCCGCGATCATCAACACGGCCTCGGTGAACTCCGACATGCCGAATCCGAGCCTGCTGGCCTACGCCACGACCAAGGGTGCGATCCAGAATTTCACTGGCGGGCTTGCGCAGATGCTGGCCGAGAAGGGCATTCGGGTCAATGCGGTGGCCCCGGGGCCGATCTGGACGCCGCTGATTCCCTCGACCATGTCGGAGGAAAGGGTCAAGAACTTCGGCAAGCAGGTGCCGATGCAGCGCGCCGGCCAGCCGGCCGAGCTCGCGACGGCCTATGTCATGCTGGCCGATCCGCTTTCGAGCTACACGTCGGGGGCGACGTTGCCCGTCACCGGCGGCAAGCCGTTCATCTGATCCAGGCGAGCACCGTGGCGGCACCGCACTACCGGCGCCGCCACTCTCAATCAGTCGCTTTCAATCACGCAGCGCTGGACGCCTTGGCGTTGACGCCTTTGCGCAGGGCCACGGTGTTCAGCTTCGTGTTGGCGGCCTTCTCTTCGTTCAGATTGGTGGTGAGGAAGCGCACGATGTCGTCGTGGCCGAGCTCTTCCGCCCAGGCGATCAGCGTGCCGTACCGGCACATTTCATAATGCTCCACCGCCTGTGCGTTGGCGACGATCGCGGCGTCCAGCACGGCCTTGTCCTCGATCTCGCCGGCGGTCTCGTCGGCTTCCTTGATCAGGCCGTCGATGGCCGGGCAATGCGTGCCGCTCGGCTCCTTGCCGAGCTTGGCGAAGACCTTGTCGAGGCGCTCGACCTGCTTGTTGGTCTCTTCCAAATGCGCCTTCAGCCCAGCGACGAGATCCCTGTTGGTGGCCTTGTCGATCATCTTCGGCAGCGCCTTCAGGATCTGCTGTTCCGCGTAGTGGATGTCTTGGAGCCCGTGCAGCAGCAGGTCTTCCATCGACTGGATGTCCTTGGTGAAGAATCCCATAAAAGACGTCTCCTTTTCACAATGATGGCAGTGGAACGCGGAGCGGCCGCCGCTGTTCCATTCCCGTGTGCAGATCGGGAGAGCCGAATGAGCGATGGAGTGGATCATTTTGTGGGCCTGCTCGGACGTGCGGCGATGGACGTATGGGGCGACATGCCTCGCGACATCCAGGAGGCACTGTTCGAGACCGCGATGAAGGGCCGCGACACCGAGCGTGAGGAGCTGGCGCGATTGCTGCACGAGCGGCATCCGCGCACGCTGCATCCGGCCCGGCCGGGCTGACGCCGGCGGGCTGGGAACGAACATGCGATCTCCTGATTGGTGAATCGGGTGGCGCCACACGGGCTCCAACGAGGACCGCGCGGGGCGCATCGCCCGAGCCTGTCAACCTGTGAGTCGACCGACGTGACTGAGAATATCGGCAAATGGTACGACCCGATTTCGGAGCGGTGGATCGTGCCTCGCCAACCCCACACCATCGCCGCGTTCGATCGGTCGAGCGCGGAGAACGTGCCGGAGGCGAACAAGAGAGAAGAGACGCAGCGGATCTGGAATCTGCTGGTCGATTGCTGCGCACGTGGATGATGCAGCGTCGGCGCCAAAACGAGCGACATGACGCGCTCGACGGCGCTCGGGAGTGTCAACGGCCTTGAGGCTGGCTTTGCGCGGGGCAGGTCAGCGTTCCCGTCAACCCTGATCTCGACGACGTCCGGAGCGGATCGGTATATTACCACCCCTGCCGACGCCGCCGGAACAAGGATCAGAGATGGACGATACGATTGGCTTCCCCGACCCCGGTCTTGACCTGTCGGACGGCTTCAAGCCGCACACCTCGCATTGGGGCGTGTTCTCCGCGCGTCAGGGCGCGGCCGGGCTGGAGGTCAGGGCCTATGCGGGCGATCCCGATCCGAACGGCATCATCGACAATTTTCCCGGCGCGCTCCGCCACCAGGCGCGCATCGCCCAGCCGGCAATCCGCCGCGGCTGGCTCGAGCGCGGGCCGGGCCCGGACGATCGCCGCGGCCGTGACGAGTTCGTCTCCGTCAGCTGGGAGAAGGCGCTGGATCTCCTCGGCGACGAGCTTGGCCGCATTCGCGACAACCGCGGACCCGGCGCCGTGTTCGGCGGCTCCTATGGCTGGTCGAGTGCCGGGCGCTTCCATCACGCCCAGAGCCAGGTGCATCGCTTCCTCAATATCGCGTTGGGCGGCTATGTGCGCTCGGTCAACACCTATTCGTCCGGTGCGTCCTCGATGCTGCTGCCGCAGATCCTGGCCGGCTACGAGGACATCACCAAGCGCAACGTCACCTGGCAGCAGATCGCGGCCGAGACCGACATCGTGCTGGCGTTCGGCGGCATGGCGCTGAAGAACTCCATGGTGGCCGGCGGCTCGATCAGCAAGCATGTCGAGCGCGGCGCCATGGCGGCGGCGCGCCGCCGCGGCTGCGAGTTCGTTCTGGTCAGCCCGCTGCGCGACGATCTGCCGGTCGAGGCCGGCGCCGAATGGATGAGTTGCGTGCCCGGCACCGACACTGCCTTGATGCTCGGCATCGTCCATACGCTGGTCAGTGAGAAGCTGCACGACCAGGCCTTCCTCGACCGCTACACCGAGGGCTGGGCAATCTTCCTGCGATATCTCAACGGTGAGAGCGACGGGCAAGCCAAGCACGCCGAATGGGCCGCCGCGATCTCAGGCGTCCCGGCGGATGCGATCCGCAAGCTGGCGCGGCGGCTTGCCGGAAAGCGCGCGCTCATCACCGTCTCCCATTCGCTGCAGCGCGCCGAGCATGGCGAGCAGCCGGTGTGGATGGGCATGGTGCTGGCGGCGGCCCTCGGCCAGATCGGCCTCCCCGGCGGCGGCTATGCCTATTCGCTGGGTGCGATCGGCTATTACGGCCGCCGCGTCAACGACGTGCCGGGACCGACGCTGGGGCAGGGCCGCAACGGCGTTGCCGATTTCATTCCGGTGGCGCGCATCGCCGACATGCTGCTCAATCCGGGCACCACGTATCGCTACAACGGCGAGACGCGCACCTATCCGGATATTCGTCTGGTCTACTGGGCGGGCGGCAATCCCTTCCATCACCATCAGGACATCAACCGCCTGCGCAAGGCCTTCGCGAAGGTGGACACGCTGGTCGTGCACGAGCTCGCCTGGACCGCCACCGCCCGCCACGCCGATATCGTGCTGCCCGCGACGATGACGCTGGAGCGCGAGGACATCGGCTATTCCACCAACGATCCCCTGATGGTCGCGATGCACCGGATCGCCGAGCCGTTCGGGCTCGCGCGTGACGATTACGATATCTTCGCCGATCTCGCCGAGCGTCTTGGGGCGCGCGAGCCGTTCACCGAAGGGCGCACGTCGCGGCAATGGCTGGAGCATCTCTACGAGCCGACCCGCGCATCGCTTGCCAAGCGCGGCCTCGAAGCGCCGAGCTTCGAAGAATTCTGGGCGCGCGGCAGCCTGGTCGTGCCGCAGCAGCCCGATGACGGCGGCCGGCTACGCCGCTTTCGCGAGGATCCCGACAATCATGCCTTGCCGACGCCGAGCGGACGCATCGAGATCTACTCGGCCAAGATCGCGGGGCACGGTGATGCGGATTGTCCCGGACATCCGGTCTGGCTCGACAAGACCGATGTTCCCAAGCCGGGGGCACCGTGCTTCCTCGTCGCCAACCAGCCCGTGACGCGCCTGCACAGCCAGCTCGATTTCGGCGGACATTCGCTGGGCTCAAAGCATCGCGACCGCGAGGTCGCGCGCATGAACCCGGTCGATGCACAGGCGCGCGGCATCAAGGACGGCGACATCATCCGCCTGTTCAACGAGCGCGGCGCGTGCCTTGCCGCGGTCCGCGTCACCGACGGCATCGTATCAGGCGTGGTTCAGCTGCCGACCGGCGCGTGGTACGATCCGATGGATCCGGAAGACGAGGCGCCGCTCTGCGTTCACGGCAATCCGAACGTGCTGACCCGCGACGTCGGCACCTCGTCCCTGGCGCAGGGCTGCACCGGCCAGTTGACGACCGTCGAGGTGGAGAAGTTCACCGGCAATCTACCGCCGATCCGCGCGTTCGATCCGGTTTAGGCAAACAAGGAGACCTTTAGATGATCCGCAAGGCAACAGCAGTCTGGAAGGGCACTGGTCGCGATGGCACAGGCCATCTGTCGAGCGAATCCGGCGTGCTTGCCGGGACGCCCTATTCATTCAAGACCCGCTTCGAGAACGAGAAGGGCACCAATCCCGAAGAGTTGATCGCCGCGGCCCATGCCGGCTGCTTCACCATGGCGCTCGCCTTCGGCCTGCAGATGGCGGGTTTCACGCCGGACGAGCTCTCGACCGAAGCCGCCGTCACGCTCGAGCCCGAGGGCAAGGGCTTCAAGATCAGCAAATCCGCGCTGACCCTGCGGGCGAAAGTGCCTGGTCTCGACGATGCCGGCTTCGCCCGGCTCGCCGGCGAGGCCGAGAAGAACTGCCCGGTGTCCAAGGTGCTCAACGCCGCCATCACGCTCGACTCCAAGCTGATCTAGGGCGATGGACTGAGGCTAGATCGCTGCAATGGCGGAGGTGCGCTCCCTCTCCCGCTTGCGGGAGAGGGTTGGGGAGATGGTGTTTCCGCAATGGGATAGTCTCCTGGAGGAGAAAGCCCTCACCCCGCCTACGGCGCGACCTGTCCCGTAAGCGGGAGAGGCTGCACCGAGCCCTAGCGACCGGGTGGGCGTCAACGCGCGGCTTTCGGCCGGGCGGCCGAAAGCCTATATGATGGACAAGCTTTTGAGCGATCATTGGGAGCACATCACATGACGACGGAACGCGCAGTTTTGGCCGGCGGCTGCTTCTGGGGCATGCAGGATCTGATCCGCAAGCAGCCGGGCGTGATCTCCACCCGCGTCGGTTACACCGGTGGGCACGTCAAGAACGCCACCTACCGCAATCACGAGGGCCATGCCGAAGCGATCGAGATCGTGTTCGATCCGGCCAGGACCAGCTTCCGGACCATGCTGGAGTTCTTCTTCCAGATCCATGATCCGACCACGCTCAACCGTCAGGGCAACGATATCGGCACGAGCTATCGGTCGGCGATCTTCTACACCAGCGAGGAGCAGAAGCGGATTGCCGAAGACACCATCGCCGACGTCGAGGCGTCCGGCCTGTGGCCCGGCAAGGTGGTGACCGAGGTCGCGCCCGCGCGCGAGTTCTGGGAGGCCGAGCCCGAGCATCAGGATTATCTCGAACGTTATCCTGACGGCTACACCTGCCACTTCATCCGGCCGGGCTGGAAGCTGCCGCGGCGCGCTGCGGCAGTCGGAGGCTAGAGCCTGAAGAAGGTGGCTCGCCGGCTGTGGCGGTCCACCTCCTCATCGGTCAAAGCCGACGCGAGTCCGCTCACGCATCGACATGCAAGGTCCGGCGCTGCTCCGCGGTGACGATCCCCGCCGTCAACGTGACGAGACCCATCAAGGCGGCGAGCAGCCAGAATGCCAGCGGCAGTCCGCCGAGCTGTGCGACGAAGCCGACGCCGGCAGGGCCCAGCAGGACGCCTGCATAGCCGGCCGTCGTGATCGCCGCGACCGCAAGTCCCGTGGGCATCACCTTTTGTTGCGCCGCCCGGCGGAATAGCACGGGCACGAGGTTCGAGGCGCCGAGCCCGATCAGCAGGAATCCGGCGATGGCGACCGCTGCCACGGGCGCGGTGAGCAGCACCACGAAGCCGGCGATCGCGATGAGGCTGCCCCACAGCAATGTCGTGCGGTCTCCGATGCGCGCAACGATGGCGTCGCCGCTAAGCCGGCCGATCGTCATCGCGATCGAGAACACGATGTAGCCGATGCCGCCTTGGGCCTCGCTGACGAGCCCGGCGCCGATCACGAGCAGCGCGCCCCAATCGAGCATCGCGCCTTCGACCAGGAAGGTGATGGCGCCGAGCAGCGCCAGCAGCAGCACCGATCCATGCGGCAGCACGAACAATGGGCCTTCCTGCACCTGCACCGAGCGAAGCAGGCGCGGCCAGGTCACGAGCATCGCGATCAGCATCAGCACGGAGCAGATCAACGTCGAGGCGAGCGCGCCGAGCTGCAGAGAGAGCAGCGCCGTCATCAGCGCGGAACCGGCGAAGCCGCCGATGCTGAACAGGGCGTGGAAGCCGGACATCAGCGGGCGTCGCGCGGCGCGCTCCACCTCCACGGCGTGGATGTTCATGGCGACGTCGATCGAGCCTAGCGCGGCGCCGAACGCAAGCAGCGCCAGCGCCAGCGACAGCGGCGAGCTTGCGACCGCCAGCAGCGGCAGCACCAGCGTCAGACCGATCCCGCCCGCGACGATGATCGGCCGGCTGCCATAGCGCGCGCTGAGCACGCCGGTCAGCAGCATCGCGATCACTGAGCCGATGCCGAGGCTGAGCAGGAGCAGGCCGAGAACTCCGTCGTCGACGGCGAGCCGCGCCTTCGCGAACGGCACCAGGGGTGCCCAGCACGCGATGCCGAAGCCCGCAACGAGGAAGGCAAGCCGGGTGGCGAGGCGGGTTGCCGGCCGGTCGGCAGAAGACATGGGAACTCCGGGAAGCAGGGGAGGAGACGGTCGACAGGCCCGAGGATTGCCGCGGCTTTATGGCAGAGCCCTGCTCGAATGGTCGTGGCAGGCGCTCAACGGCTGCATGCCTCGACCTAGCCCCCGAGGATCCGCCGGCACGCCTCGACGAACACCTCTGCGCCCGTCACGATGTCGGCATCCGCCGTGTTCTCGGTCCAGTGATGGCTGATGCCGCCGATCGACGGCACGAACAGCATGCCGGCGGGCATGACGGTCGCCAGCATCTGCGCATCGTGGCCGGCCCCGCTCGGCATGCGGATGGAACGGCCACCGGCGACGGCCTTGCTCGCGGCCTCGATCGCGTCCTGAAAGCCCGCATTCATCATCGCGGGGGCGCCGGTGCGCAGCTTCGTCACCGTGACGGTGCAGGGGCCATTTGCGCTGGCTTCGTCCGCCATGGTCCGCAGCAGTTGCTCCAGCCGCGCGATGACAAACGGGTCGTCGTCGCGGATCTGGAACAACATCTCCGCGCCAACGGGAATGATGCTCGGTGCGCCCGGATCGAGCGTGATGCGGCCGGTGGTCCAGACCGTGCGCGGGCCGCAGGCGGCGGGGAAACGCTCGTCGATCGCCACGCAGAACTTGGCCAGCGCCAGGCCCGCATCCTTGCGCACCGCCATGCACGTGGTGCCGGCATGGTTCTGCTCGCCGGCAAAGTTGATCTGGTACTGCCAGATGCCGACGATGGACGTCACGACGCCGATCGCCAGGCGCCCGCTTTCGAGCGTGTCGCCCTGCTCGATATGCGCCTCGAGATAACCGACGTGCCGTCCCGGCTCGGCGGTGATGCGCGGACGCCCCGCCAGCCCCATGTCGGCCAGGGCATCGCGCATGGTGCGGCCGCTGGTGCGGTCGCGCGCGGCGTCGATGTCGGCCTCGGTCACCTGTCCGACATAGGAGCGCGAGCCGAGGAAATGACCGAAATGTCCCTCCTCGTCGCACCAGGCGGCGACCTCGACCGCGCCGTTCACCGAAGCGTCGGCATTGAGCACGCGCGCCGCCTCCAGCGCATAGACGACGCCGAGCGGGCCGTCGAGCCAGCCGGCATAGTTCTGGCTTTCCAGGTGCGAGCCCGCCAGCAGTTTCGGTCTGGACTTCGAGCTCGTCCCGAACACATTGCCGATGCCGTCAATCGTCGCGGAGAGCTCGGCCTCGGGCAGCTTCTGGACGAGCCACTCCAGCGACAGCTTGTGCGGCTCGGAGAAGGTCGGCTTGTGCACGCCGGTCTTGTAGGCGCCGAAGGCACGCAGTGCATGGAGGTCGGCGAGAACGCGATGTCCGTCGGCACGAGCGTCAGGCATGTTCGACAACCTTCAGCGCCTCGGTTCGGATCTCCTCGACCAGCCGTTCCTTCAGCTGGACGAATTCAGGCGTGGTCTTGATCTTGTAGGAGCGCGGATGCGGCAGGTCCACATTGATTTCGGCCTTGATGCGGCCGGGGCGCGCGCTCATCACGATGACGCGGCTGCCGAGGAAGATGGCTTCCTCGATATCGTGGGTCACGAACAGCACGGTCTTCTGGTCGCGTTCCCAGATCCCGAGCAGCATTTCCTGCATCAAAGCGCGGGTCTGGTTGTCGAGCGCGCCGAACGGCTCGTCGAGCAGCAGGATCTTCGGATCGTTGGCGAGCGCGCGTGCGATCGCGGTGCGCTGCTGCATGCCGCCGGAGAGCTGCTTGGGCCAATGGTTTTCGAAGCCGGACAGCCCGACCTGGCGGATGAAGGCATCGGCGATCTTGTGTCGCTCCGCCTCGGACACGCCGCGCTCGCGCAGGCCGAAGGCGATGTTCTCGCGCACCGTCAGCCAGGGGAACAGCGTGTAGGACTGGAACACCATGCCGCGATCGGCGCCCGGGCCGGTCACCTCGCGTCCGTCCAGCGTGACACGTCCGCCGGTCGGACGGTCGAGGCCGGCGACGATGCGCAGCAGCGTGGACTTGCCGCAGCCGGAGGGACCGAGGATGGTGACGAAGTCGTTGTTGCCGATCGTGAGATCGGTCGGCTCCAGCGCCCTGGTCGGCGCGTTGCCGTGGCGCGCGGGGAAGGTGCGCGAGACCTGCTCGATCCTAAGAATGGTCATGCCAGCTTCCAGGGAAACAGCCAGGCGTTGAACGCCTTGAACAGGAAGTCCGAGATCAGGCCGATCAATCCGATCACGATGATGCCGAAGATGATCTGGCCGGTGTTGAGCAGCGCCTGGCTGTCGGTGATCATATGACCGATGCCCGAGGACGAGCCGATCAGCTCGGCGACGATGACGTAGGTCCAGGCCCAGCCCAGCACCAGCCGCAGGATCTCTGCGATCTCCGGCGCGGAGGAAGGCAGCAGCACCCGGCGGATGATCCCGCGGTCGCTGGCGCCAAGCGTATAGGCGGCCTCGACCAGATCGCGCCGCGTGGCGCCGACCGTCACCGCGACCATCAGGATCACCTGGAACACCGAACCGATGAAGATGACGAGCAGCTTCTGCAGCTCGCCGATGCCGGCCCACAGGATCAGCAGCGGGATGAAGGCCGAGGCGGGCAAATAGCGTGCAAATGAGACGAAGGGTTCGAGGAAGGCTTCGACCGGCTTGTAGGCGCCCATCAGCACGCCGAGTGGCACCGCAATGACCGCCGCGAGCGCAAAGCCGCCGACGACGCGCCAGATCGTCATGCCGATGTCGAACAGGAAGCCGTGCTTGGTGAGCAGCTCGAGGCCTTCCTGCACCATGGTGAGCGGATTGGCGAGGAAAGTCTTCGACACATGCCCGCCAAACGTCGCCCATGACCAGAGGGCGACGAACAGCACGAAGAACGCCAGGCCATATGCCGCACGTTGCTTCGATGTCACGGGATCCAGAGGACGCATCAAACTGTATCCGAATGGTGCGCCGGCTCCGCTTGAGGCGGAACCGGCAGCTTGGAGAACGTTACTTGATGAAGCTCGCGTCGTAGAGGTCCTCGACCTTCGGCACGGCCTTGATGATACCGATCTCGAGCAGGAGCTCGGCGGCCTCCTTGTTGAAGGTCAGGAACTCGCCCGCGAAGAACTTCTGGTTCGCGGCCTTGTCCTGCCAGCGCAGATATTTCGCCGAGTTGCCGAACTGCTCGCCGGTCTGCTTCACGTCGGCGCCCATGATCTCGTAGGACTTGGCCTGGTCCTTGGCGATCGTCTCGAGCGCCTCGAAATAGCTGTCGGCGAGCGCCTTGGCGGCCTTGGGATTGTCGGTGAGGAACTTCGGCGTGCAGCCGAACGTGTCCATGACCATCGGATAGTCCAGCGTGGTGGCGATGATCTTGCCCTTGTCCGGCGCGGCACGCACCGTCGACAAGTATGGCTCATAGGTCATCGCCGCATCGTTCTGGCCGGAGACGAAGGCCTGCGCCGCAGCCGCCGGCTCGAGGTTCACCACCGTCACGTCCTTCGTGGTGAGGCCGTTCTTCTTCAGCATCCAGGCCAGCGCGAAGTAGGGCGAGGTGCCCGGCGCGGAGGCGGCGACGGTCTTGCCTTTCAGGTCCTTGATCGCGGCGATGTCGTTGCGCACGGCCATCCCGTCGGCGCCATAGCTCTTGTCGAGCTGGAAGATCTGCTTGGTGGCGACGCCGTTGGCGTTCCAGGAGATCCAGGTCTCGACCGTGGTCGCCGCACACTGGATGTCGCCGGAGGCGATGGCGAGATGGCGGTCCTTCTGCGGGATCTTCTTGATGGTGACGTCGAGGCCGTTTTTCTTGAAGATGCCGGCCTCCTTCGCCAGCGTCAGCGGCGCGAAGCCGGTCCACCCGGAAATGCCGATGCCGACCTTGACGTCCTGGGCGAGCGCCGGAGTGGAGGCCGCGAGAGCAATGATTGTCGCAAATACTGTCGAACTACGCATGATTATCGTCCTCTTGCCGATCGATGGTTTGACGTCCTGTTGATCTCTGCCGGCCCATATGGGCGGTTCCGCGAAGCGTTGCACGATTTGTGCCGACATATCCTCTCAGCCACCCTTGAATCGCGCGACAAGGCGGTGAGAGTCACCGGGATAGAGCAGGCGCACGGCGGTGATCGTGCGTGCGCTGCGCCAGGTATAGCGGTCGATCACGAGACAGGGGGCGCCGACGGCGATCGCGAGCGCTTCCGCCGCGCGGTCGTCCGCAACGATGGCGCTGATCGTGTGCTCGGCCTCGGTCCATGGGACATGGTGAAGCAGCCACGAGCCGGGCGGCTCGCGCGAAAAATCCGCGGTCGCAGCATTGGGCACAGACGAGAGGTCGATCAGCCTGTCCTCGACCGCGAACGGGACCTTGTCGGCGCTGTGCCGGCAGGTGATCGCGACCACCTTGCCGGCCTTCTTCACGCCGAGCCGGTCGCGATCGGCGGCCGTCGCCGCGCGCAGCTTGCGGCCGATCAGCTCGTAGCCGTAACTGCGCCCGAGCGCGGTGATCTCGGCGCGGATGTCGGCGATCTTGAGCACCGCCGACTGATGCTGCGGCCGGCGCACGAACGAGCCGGCACGCCGGCGCCGCTCGATCAGATCGGCCTGCGCCAGCTCAGACAGCGCCTTGTTCACGGTCATGCGCGAGCAGCCGTAGCGCGCGACCAGCTCGTGCTCGAAGGGAATGCGATGGCCGGGCGGCCACTCGCCGGTCAGGATGCGCTGCTCGATGTCGCCGCGGATGCGCTTGTAGAGCGTCGGCTTGTCGGCATCGGTGACGAGGCTCATGCAACGAGCCTCCGCATCGATGCGTTGAAGCGTTCGCGTGCGGCTTGGCGTAATCCATGCTGACCGCCCTCGACCACCTTGCGGCCGCCGGCCCAGACGCAATCGATGGCGGCGCCGCCGGCAGAAAAAATCCAGCCGTCGATGACGGCATCGCGCGCGCGCCCTGCCAGCGAAGGATGCGCCGTGTCGAGCGTGACGATATCGGCGCGCGCGCCGGGTGTGAGGCCGACCGTCGGCTGCGCCAGCGCCCGCGCGCCGCCGGCGAGCGCCCCGTCGAACAGCGAGCGTCCCGTAGAGCGACCTGCGCCGCCGGAGAGGACGTTGCGCTGGCGGTGCTTGAGCCGCTGGCCGTATTCGAGCTGGCGCAACTCGTCTGCGGCGCCGATCAACACGTTGGAATCGGTACCGACGCCGAAAAGGCCACCGGCGTCGACAAACTCCCGCGCCGAGAAAGTGCCGTCGCCGAGGCTCGCCTCCGTGATCGGGCAAAGGCCGGCGACCGCGCCTGTCTTGGCGAAAGCCGTCACTTCCTCACTCGTCATGTGGGTCGCGTGAATGAGGCACCAGCGCCGATCGACAGGCGCGTGCTCCAGCAGCCATTGCACCGGACGCCGGCCCGACCAGGCGAGGCAATTCTCGACCTCCTTCACCTGCTCGGCGGCATGGATGTGCACCGGCCCGCCCTCGGCGAGCGGAAGGATCGCGGCGAGCTCGTCCGGCGTGACCGCGCGCAAACTGTGCGGAGCGATGCCGATATTGGCGCCGGGCAAGGCGCTGATCGCCTGGCGCGAGGCCGTCATCAATGCGGCGAACTGATCGACCGGGCAGATGAAGCGGCGCTGCCCGGCATGCGGCGCTGCGCCTCCAAACGAGCCATGCGCATAGAAAGTCGGCAACAACGTCAGCGCAATGCCCGAGGCTTCGGCCGCCTGTGCAATCCGCGTGGCCATCTCGGCGGGGTCAGCGTAGGGCGAGCCGTCGCGGTCGTGGTGCAGATAGTGGAATTCGCCGACGCGGGTAAAACCCTGCTCGAGCATCTCGACATACAGCAGCGTCGCCACAGCCGCGACGTCGTCGGGCGTCATCGCCAGCGCAAAGCGATACATCGTCTCGCGCCAGGTCCAGAACGTGTCGGTGGAATCGCCGCGCAATTCGGCAAGGCCTGCCATGCCGCGCTGGAAGGCGTGGCTGTGCAGGCTCGCAAGTCCGGGAAGCGCGATAGCATGGCGCTCGTCGCCGGCGGACGGCGCCACGCCCGGCGTCACCGCGGCGATCGCGCCGGCGGCGATCACCACCTGCACGTCATTGGCCCAGCCGGAAGGCAGGAGCGCGGAAGCGAAATGCAGTCGGGTCATGATCTACACGCCGGCTGGACAGAACCGTCTTACGATTATATGTCTAGACATATAAGTCAAGCATCCCCAGGGCGAAGGGATACACGCATGGCAGAGCGCTTCGACCGGATCTGGCACAATGCCCGCCTCGCGACGATGCGGGTCGATCGTGCCGATCTTGGCGAGATCGAGCATGGTCTCATCGCCGCACGCGGCGGTCGCATGGCCTATGCCGGCGCGAAAGCGGATTTTCCCGCCGATGCAGACGCGATCGAGCGGATCGATTGCGAGGGGCGCTGGATTACGCCCGGTCTCGTCGACTGCCATACTCATCTTGTCTATGGCGGCAATCGTGCGCACGAATTCGAGCTGCGCCTGAAGGGGGCAAGCTATGAGGAGATCGCGCGCGCCGGCGGTGGCATCGTCTCGACTGTGGCGGCAACGCGCAAGGCGAGCGAAGCCGAGCTCGTCGCAGGCGCGCTGCCGCGGCTCGACGCGCTGACGGCTGAGGGCGCCACCACGGTCGAGATCAAGTCCGGCTACGGCCTCGACACAGAAACCGAGATGCGCCAGCTCGCGGCTGCGCGCAGCCTCGGCCGTGAGCGGTCGGTTACGATCCGCACGTCGTTCTTGGGCGCGCATGCGCTGCCGGTCGAGGCGGGTGGCGACAAGGATGGTTACATCGATCTCGTCTGCAAGGAGATGCTGCCGGCGATCGCAAACGCGGGCCTCGCCGATGCCGTCGATGCCTTCATGGAGGGCATCGCATTCTCCGCCGAACAGACTGCGCGGGTGTTCGAAGCGGCGAGGGGACTTGGACTGCCGATCAAGCTCCATGCCGACCAGCTCTCGAATCTCGGCGGCGCTGCGCTTGCCGCGAAATTCTCGGCGCTCTCAGCCGATCATCTCGAGCACACTGACGAAGCCGGTGCCGCCGCCATGGCGAGGGCCGGCACTGTCGCCGTGCTGCTGCCCGGCGCGTTCTACTTCATTCGCGAGACGCAGAAGCCGCCGGTCGAGACGTTCCGCAAGCACAACGTTCCCATGGCGCTGGCGACCGACTGCAATCCCGGCAGCTCGCCACTGACCTCGCTGCTGCTCGCGATGAACATGGGCGCGACATTGTTCCGGATGAATGTGGCCGAGTGCCTCGCCGGCGTTACCCGTGAAGGCGCGCGGGCGCTCGGCCTGCTGAACGAGATCGGCACACTGGAAACCGGCAAATGGTGCGACCTCGCGATCTGGGAGATCGAGCGGCCGGCCGAGCTGGTCTACCGCATCGGCTTCAATCCGCTGCACAAGCGGGTATGGAGGGGGCAGTGACGGAGCAGGAGACAGCGATCGTCGTCAAGCCGGGAACAGTGAGCCTCGACGATCTCTCGCGGGTGCTCGAAGGCGCCCCCGTCGTGCTCGATCCTTCGTTCTGGCCGCGTATCGATGCGGCTGCGCTGATCGTTGCGCAGGCCGCGCAGGCCGACGTCCCCGTCTACGGCATCAACACCGGCTTCGGGAAGCTCGCGTCGAAGCGCATTCCGCCGGACCAGACCGCGCTGCTTCAGCGCAACCTGATCGTCTCGCATTGCTGCGGCGTCGGCCAGCCGACGCCGGAGCTCATCGTCCGCCTGATGATGGCGCTGAAGATCGTCTCGCTCGGCCGCGGCGCTTCCGGCGTGCGCCGCGCGGTGATCGAGCAGTTGCAGGACATGCTGGCCCGTGGCGTCTATCCGCTGGTGCCGCAGCAAGGCTCGGTCGGCGCCTCCGGCGATCTGGCACCGCTCGCGCATATGACGGCCGTGATGATTGGCGAAGGGCAGGCGATTGTCGATGGCAAGATCGTGTCCGGCAGCGAGGCACTCGCCGCCGCCGGCCTCAAGCCGCTGACCCTTGGGCCCAAGGAAGGCCTCGCGCTGATCAACGGCACGCAATTCTCGACCGCCTACGCCCTCTCGGGCGTGTTGCGCGCATTTCGCCTCGCCCGCGCCGCGCTCGTGACCGGTGCGCTGTCGGTGGATGCGGCGATGGCCTCGACGGCACCGTTCCGCCCTGAAGTTCAGGCGCTGCGCGGCCATGCCGGCCAGATCGCGGCGGCCGCGACGCTGACCGCGCTGCTCGACGGCAGCGACATCCGCCTCTCTCACCTGGAAGGCGACGAGCGTGTGCAGGATCCCTATTGCCTGCGCTGCCAGCCACAGGTTGCCGGTGCCGCGCTCGATCTGATCACGCAGGCCGCGCGCACGCTGATCGTGGAGGCCAATGCCGTCACCGATAACCCGCTGGTGCTGGTCGAGACCGGGGAGATCGTCTCCGGCGGCAATTTCCACGCCGAGCCGGTGGCGTTTGCCGCAGATGCCATCGCGCTGGCGCTGTCGGAAATCGGTGCGATCAGCGAGCGGCGCATCGCGACGCTGGTCGACCCCGCGCTCAATTTCGGACTGCCGCCGTTCCTCACGCCAGATCCCGGCATCAATTCCGGTTTCATGATCGCCGAGGTGACGGCGGCCGCGCTCTATGCCGAGAACAAGCAGCGTGCGCTCGCCTGCTCGATCGATTCGACGCCGACCAGCGCCAATCAGGAAGACCATGTCTCGATGGCCGCGCATGCTGCGCGGCGCCTGTCCGACATGGCCGACAATCTCGCCGCCATCCTCGGCATCGAGCTTCTGGTCGCTGCCCAAGGCATCACGCTGCGCGCGCCGCATGCAACCAGTGCGCCGCTGGTCGCCGTCATTGCCGCATTGCGCGAGCAGGTGCCCGCACTGGGCGCCGATCGCTACATGGCCGGCGATCTGGCCAAGGCCGCTGCATTGATCGAGGCCGATGCGCTTCCAGCTGCTGCGCTCGCCCAGCTTCCCACCGATCCGTTTCCGAGACTCGTCTGAAGAGGCCCGCATGAACCGCCGTCTGGACAATGACCGTACCATCCGCGCTCCCCGCGGCAGCGACATCAGCGCCAAGAGCTGGCTCACGGAAGCGCCGCTGCGCATGCTGATGAACAATCTCGACCCTGACGTCGCGGAACGCCCGAGCGAGCTCGTCGTCTATGGCGGCATCGGCCGCGCCGCGCGCGACTGGGAGAGTTTTGACCGGATCGTTGCGGCCTTGCGCAAGCTCGAAGCCGACCAGACGCTGCTGGTGCAGTCCGGCAAGCCGGTCGGCGTGTTCCGGACCCATGCCGATGCACCACGCGTGCTGATCGCGAATTCCAACATCGTGCCGCATTGGGCGACGCTCGATCATTTCAACGAGCTCGATCGCCAGGGCCTGATGATGTACGGCCAGATGACGGCGGGCTCCTGGATCTATATCGGCAGCCAGGGCATCGTGCAGGGCACCTATGAAACGTTCGTCGAGGTCGGTCGGCGTCATTACGGCGGCAGCCTCGCCGGTAAATGGATTCTCACGGCCGGCTTGGGAGGCATGGGCGGCGCGCAGCCGCTGGCGGCGACCATGGCCGGCGCTTCGATGCTTGCGGTCGAATGCCAGCCGAGCCGCATCGAGATGCGCCTGCGGACCGGCTATCTCGACCGGCAAGCCGCAACGCTTGATGAAGCGCTCGCGATCATGGCGGACGCCGCGAAGACGAACAAGGCGGTCTCGGTCGGCCTGCTCGGCAACGCCGCGGAGATCTTCCCTGAGCTGGTGCGCCGCGGCGTCAAGCCCGACATCGTCACCGACCAGACCAGCGCGCACGATCCCATCAACGGCTACTTGCCGAAGGGCTGGACGCTTGCCGAATGGGAAGCCAAGCGCGCGTCCGATCCGAAGGCAGTGGAGCGCGCCTCGAAGACGTCGATGGTCGAGCATGTCCAGGCCATGCTGGATTTCCATGCCCAGGGTATTCCGACGCTCGACTACGGCAACAACATCCGCCAGATGGCACAGGACATGGGCCTGAAGAACGCCTTCGATTTCCCCGGCTTCGTGCCCGCCTATATCCGCCCCCTGTTCTGTCGCGGCGTCGGGCCATTCCGCTGGGCCGCGCTGTCGGGCGATCCCGAGGACATCTTCAAGACCGATGCCAAGGTCAAGGAGCTAATGCCTGACGACAAGCATCTGCACAATTGGCTCGACATGGCAAAGGCGCGCATCAAGTTCCAGGGCCTGCCGGCACGGATCTGCTGGGTCGGTCTCGGCGACCGCCATCGCCTCGGCCTTGCCTTCAACGAGATGGTGGCACGTGGCGAATTGAAGGCGCCGATCGTGATCGGCCGCGATCATCTCGACAGCGGCTCGGTGGCGAGCCCCAACCGCGAGACCGAGGCGATGAAGGACGGATCGGATGCGGTGTCCGATTGGCCGCTGCTCAATGCGCTGCTCAATTGCGCCAGCGGAGCGACCTGGGTGTCGCTGCATCATGGCGGCGGCGTCGGCATCGGCTATTCGCAGCACGCGGGCATGGTGATCGTCGCCGACGGCACGCCCGAGGCTGCGAAGCGGATCGAGCGCGTGCTGTGGAACGATCCCGCCACCGGCGTCATGCGGCACGCCGATGCAGGCTACGACATCGCGATCGAGTGCGCGCGCGACAAGGGGCTCGATCTGCCGAGTCTGGCGACGTAGCTACAGCTCTCTTGTCCACCTCTCCCGCAGCGAGAGCTGGATCGTATCGCGAGATGCAGTCCGGGTGAGGGTTACGGTCCCTCCGAACGCCGCGGGGCGTATCGACCGGCAGCTTTGGCATCGTCGCCGCCGCAGTGTGAGCCGCTCGGGCCGGCACCAGAGAGCGGTTTCGGCGTACGCCTCCGACGACGGGGTTCATCCATGAGATAGCGAACCATCGCGCCGGCCCTCATCGGCCCTATCGCAACAATGGGCCGTCCCTCGCTCCGAATACCTTGCCGGGATGTCAACCATTTATTTCGACCTGAGCGAGTTTTTTTGTTTCTTGCTAGCTCAGGTTTGCGGCATCATGCGTCGCCGGCGTGTACAGGTGGCTGACATGGCTGACGATGGGCGAGCGCCGCCCGACGGAACAGGCGGGGAGGGTCTGGGAGGGATCTTGCGCCGCAAGATCTCGGTTGTGCCGGACCTGCTGGGGTTCGGCGGTCGTGCCACTGACGTCCGACCGATCGGATGGGATGAGGTGCATGCCGACGAGTTGGCTTGGATTCGCAAGCGCCGCGAGTCGCTTGGCGGCCGTAGCGACGGTGGCAACGCGCTCGATATGCAGCTCTCAGCGCTCTCGTTATCCGGTGGCGGCATCCGTAGCGCGGCATTTGCGCTTGGCGTGATCCAGGCGCTCGCGTCTAGAAAGCTGCTCAAGCATTTTGACTATCTCTCGACCGTCTCGGGTGGAGGCTACGTCGGTGCCTTCCTCACCGCTTGGGTACAGCGTACCGACTACGACAAGGTTGAGAAGCAGCTGGACCTTTGGGCGAGGCCGGCGCCCGACTCGCCATTGTCTCATCTCCGAAGGTACAGCCGCTACCTGGCTCCGCATTCGGGCCTGCTGTCCCCAGATACCCTGACGATCGTAGCGTTGTTCACGCGCAATCTGCTGCTCAACTGGATGATCATATTTCCTTTTGTCATTGCCGGCATCATCGCCGTGAAGTTCGGGGCAATGGGCGTCTGGCTGCTTGATCGGGTCGAATGGTTGCAGGAACTGCCCGCCTTGCTCGCCAGCATCGGGCTGGCGTTGATCGGCGCCTCACTGGTGGATTCGCTGCGACAACGGCCCGGCTGGGAGAGCGAAGTTTCGCAGGGATTGCGCTTCAATCGCAACGAGTTGATTCCGATGGCGTTCGGCACCATTTTCACGATGACCGCTGCGGCAACGGCCTTCGCAACGAACAGGAACTTCGGTCTTGCCGACGCGGTGAGTATCACAGGCACGGGTGCGGTGATCGGCCTCACGGTATGGCTCCTGGCGTTCTACTTCGCGCGGAAGGCGGAACTCGATTCCAGCGAAACGGGCAGCGACTCGGCGAGCGCGGCGTCCCCCAAATCCACTGATTCTACGGTCGCGACGGAGCCCGCCAAGCGATACGTGGTGCTGACCGCCTTCAGCTTCACCATCGCCGGCGCGGTGACCGGAGCAGCCGCTGCCCTGGTCGTCTACGCTTTCCCAATGATCAAGCCGGACTGGATGGATCGCGACCTGGCGATCATCACCTTCGGCCCTCCGCTGGCAATGAGCGCGCTGTTCTTCGGCGAGCTGGCGTATATTGGCCTCGCCAGCAAGACCCCGTGGGCAGATGCCGAGCGCGAATGGCTGGCGCGGGCTGCGGGCTATCACAGTCTTGTTGCCGGCATTTACCTCATCGTTACGGTGCTGGTGCTTTTCGGGTCGCCGCTGATGTTCAAGCTGCGGCCGACGCTCGGCCCGCAGCTCATTGCCGCCGCCGGCGTCCTCGCCGGCATCCTGATCGCGGTGCTCGGCAAGGCGCCATCAACGGCTGCCATGAAGCGAGAGCAGGTCAATTCGTGGACGGCTGTCCTCTACCGCGCCATCCTCGGTTGCGCCATGCCCGTTTTCCTGGCAAGCGCCGCGATCCTGATTTCGTGGCAGTTCGACGATATGCTGTTCGGCAAGCCGCTCACGCGATCGTACTTCACGAGCGCGCCGACTCCACACGTGCCTCTCTTGATGGCGATGACCTGGACGCTATGGGCCTTCATAGGCCTTACCGTCCTCGGGCTCATTGTGTCGCATTTCGTCAATATCAATCGCTTCTCGCTGCACAACATCTATCGCAACCGCCTGATCCGTACATTCCTGGGCGCGTCGCATACGGGTCGCACGCCGAACTTGTTCACCGATTTCGACGAGCGCGATAACCTCAAGCTGCGCGATATCTGGCCAAGCAAGGCCGAGCCGCTGAAGGGAAAACCGGCGCACGAACCCACGCCGCCACCTCAATTCCTCGTCGTCAACATGGCTCTGAACACGCTGGCATCGCAGGAACTCCAGCTGCAGGAGCGCAGAGCGCTTTCGTTCGTGGCCACGCCCCAATATATCGGCTCGGGTGACCAGAAATGGCGCCCGTCGCCGGATGCGGTCCCGATCGAGGGCTGCTTCCGTCCGGCCGCGTACTACAACGGCGGCATGTCGCTCGGCACCGCGGTGACAATCTCAGGTGCCGCCGCCAGTCCGAACATGGGGTATCACTCCTCACCATCGCTCGGCGTGCTGATGACGATGTTCAACGTGCGGCTTGGCATGTGGGCCGGCAATCCTGGTCCGGAAGGCGCCGCCACTTTCTTCCGCCAAGGGCCGCGGCCCGCCTACGAGCCGCTGTTCCGCGAGGCAATGGGAATGACCAAGGCGACCGACCCGTACGTCTACCTGTCGGACGGTGGTCATTTCGAGAATCTCGGCGCATACGAGATGATCCGCCGCCGCTGCAAGTACATCATGATCAGCGACGCGGCCTGCGATCCCAACTACGGTTACGAGGATCTCGGGAATCTGGTTCGGCGGGTCTCGATCGATTTCGGCGTACGCATCAAGTTCCGGCGGCCGCTTGACACGAGCGGAAAAGCCTCGCCCCACAAGGGCGAACCCTGCTCGCTCGCAGACATTTATTACCCCGATGATGGTGCTGCCCCGCCCGACCTTGATGATGAGGCGAAGGCGGAGCGCCGGCACGGTCTGCTATTCTACGTGAAGCCCGTCCTGTTCGGCACCGAGCCCACATCGGTCATTGCCTATTTCAATCAGCATCCCGAATTTCCGCACGAGTCGACGGCGAACCAATGGTTCGGCGAGACCCAGTTTGAGGCGTACCGCGCGCTCGGCGCTTTCGTGATGGAAGAAGCTCTCAGCGACGTCCGACCCGGATGCGGATCGGAGATCGCGGACCTGTTTGCCGTGCTCGATGACAGATACCCAAAGTGATTCTCGGACCGAAGGAGATTTTTCATGCTCTGCCCGTCTCGCGCTCGAACGACAGCCGGAGGCATTGCGGCGCTTCTGCTACTGTGCGCGCCGGCCGCGTCGCTGGCGCAGGCCGACTTCAACTGCGCCCAATTGGCAAATGCGCCGCCCGGTCTCTATGTCAAGCGATTGGAGGACGCGGCGCCGGTGCCTGTGCCGCGGGAGTTCAAATACGATATCAACGCACAATTCTACTACATTCCCGTCGGGCCACGTACGGTCGGCGAGAACGAGGAGGTTGTCTATCACATCCGCTCGCAGACAAAGGCGGCCGATGCCGGCCTACGGGCTGATCAGGCGCTGGTCTATCGCGGGGAGGTCCGGACTTCCTGCCAGCGCGGCAATCTCGTGCAGCCTTTCGCCGGCGACGAGTTCGCCTCGTTTACCGAGAACAGCCGATACGTGTCGCTGAACCGCTACTTCGATCATCACGCCGAGCGGGCGAAGGACCGGCGCGAAGATTCGGGGCTGCGCACCTATTTCCATTTCGAGGTCAGCGATGCCGGTCGCGGGTGCTTCCGCACAGACGATTCAAATAAGGTCGGCCCACTGCACGGCGCCTATGGATTTCCCGACGTGCGGCCGAACGCCGTCCTGGTGACGCGCGCAACAGAAGTTGTGGGCCCGGTTGCTGCGGACGAGCCGACTGCACGGTCGCAGCGCTATGCCGGGCTTTCCTCGGAGTTCGCCTATGTGCGGGGACCAGGGCCCGTCTGCTTCAGCTTCACCTCGCCGCGTCCCACCGCCTCTTCGCTGCGCGGCCAGATATTTACCTGGAATCGCGACTATTACGCGGTGGAGCAGGCGAAGACTTGGCGGCCGATCCGTACCGACTTCGTGATACATCGCGTACCGAAGGGCGAGCGCATGACAGCTACGATCATATGGAAGGATGGGGCGGGACAATGACGGCAGCGGAGCCCGGCACCGCGCATCAGGGGGTCGGCTGGCGTATCGTGGCGACGCCGTTTCCGAACGCGGCGATCGTCTCGGATCCCGAGCGTGAGCGCAGAATTATCAATTGGGTATGGGCGACCGTTCCGCTTCAATACTACACGCTCACGCGCTATGCAGGCGCGCTGAAGAGTAACGAATGGCTGGGGATCATCGTTTCAGTCTCGTCCTGCATGCTGCTGATCCTTCTTGTGAGCTTCGTCCTGTCCCGGATTGTTCCGATGCAGGTGCGGGTTGCGGTCGAGCCGAAGCTCGAGCGTGAAGTCAAGTTGCGAGCCTGGTCGGTGGCGCTGATCACGCATTGGGCCGCCGCGGTTACGCTGATCGCGATTTCATTTTTTCTGGGAGACATGCTCGTCGGCAAGAGCGAGGACCTGGTGCAGCAATTGTTCTGCCGGTTCGTCGTCGCTTGCCACAATCACCCCGAGCTGCTTTCGGGCGCGACTATCTCGATCTTCCTGATCTACTCGGTTCTGGCGATGGCGCTCGTGTTCAGCGTGCTCAGGTTCGGTCGAAGCACGACGCCGACGGCGACCGTTCCAGCCCCGTACGCGCTTGCAGTGATCGCTATCAGCACAATGCTGCTTGACCTCCTGCACAGTGCAGCGAAATGGCATTGAGGCAGTCAGCAAAAGGGGGGCGGCCGCGCGACAAATCCAGCGATGCGCCGCATTCCTTTCGACCAAGACATCCGGCCGCGCTGCGGCATGCCGCGCCTGCTCAGGCCGGCACTCGCGATGTCGCTTCGGCGTACAGCCCGAGTCGGCGGGATTCGTCGGTGAGATACCCGGTCACGGCAGGGCCCGGCATGGGCTTTGCGAAAAAATACCCTTGAATGAAGTCGCATCCCAGGCGGCGCAAGGTGTCGAGCTGAGCACGCGTCTCGACGCCCTCGACGACGCAGGCGATCTCCATGTCGTCGCAGAGACCGGTGAGCGATTTGATGATCTTGTGGCTGACGGGATTCTCGTTGATGTCGGAAACGAAGCTGCGGTCGACCTTGATCTTGTCGAGCGGCAACCGGTGCACGTGGCTCAACGACGAATAGCCGGTGCCGAAATCGTCCAGCGAAATGCCGCAGCCCATTGCCTTCAGCGTTGCGATCGATTGCTGTGCGCGGACGAAGTCGAAGGTGACGGCGGTCTCGGTGATCTCGAAATCGATCCGGCGCGGCGGCAGCCCGCTCTTCTCGATGATCGAGATCAGCGGCAGGATGCCCTCCGCCGCACAGACATCGTGGGCTGAGAGATTGAACGACAGGCGGATGTGATCGGGCCATGTCCTGGCGATGGCGAGCGCGCGCACCAGCAGCGCCTGCGTCAGCGGCCGGATCAGTCCGATGCGCTCGGCGGCCGGAATGAAATCGGCCGGGGAGACCAGGCCGAGGCGGGCGCTGCGCCAGCGCGCCAGGACCTCGAATCCGGCGGTGTGCTCGCTCATGGCATCGACGATCGGCTGGAACACCAGGTCCATCTCGGTGCTGAAATCGGCGGTGCGCAGCAGATTCTCGATGACTCCACGACTGCGGATCTCGGCCTCGAGCTCGCTCGAGAAGATCACGGTGCGGCCGCGCAGATGGCGCTTGGCATGATAGAGCGAATAGTCGGCACATTCATAGAGTGCTTCCGCGGTCGTTGCCGATTGGGGAAACGAGGCAAAGCCGATCGAGCAGGACAGCCCGGTATGGGCAGTGTCGAGCTGATAGGGAAGCCTGACCTGGTCACCGATGCGCTGGCCCAGCCGCAGCAGGTCCGCATCGTCGGGGTCGCCGCAAACGACCAGGCCGAACTCGTCGCCGCCGAGGCGGGCGAATTCGACCCGCTGCGGACCAAAACCCTCGCAGACCTCGCGGATGCGCCGGCCGGCCTCGATCAGGACGCGGTCTCCGACCGAATGGCCGTAATTGTCGTTGATCGGCTTGAAACCGTCGAGATCGATGATGCCGACCGCGATCCGAACGTTCCTGCGTTCGGCATCGGTGAAGGCGCTCGACAGTTCGGCGAAGAAGCGGCGGCGGTTCGGCAGCTCGGTGAGTGAATCGAGATTGGCAAGGCGGAAGTTCTCGTCAGAGAGCGCCTGCGTCGCCGCCTGTTGCGCGAGCAACGACTTGCGGCTGGCGACGAGATCGGCGAAGTCGCGGTAGTAGATGAAGAGCACCGTCACCATCGCGGCGGAAACCAGGAGGTTGTTGACCGCGATCGCCTTCAGCGTCGGCTCGCCCGTGGCGAAGAAGAACAGCACATAGGGCACGTCGACGATCAGCGTCACGATCAGCGCCGCTGAGCGCAGATGCATCAGCGAGAAGATGCAGCCGATCACGGTGACCGCCATGTAGAACGCGACCTGGCTCTTGGCGAAGGGATCGCCGTAGGGGTAGAGCGCGAAGGACCAGGCGGTGAAGCCGGCACCGATCGGCAGGGTCAGCCAGTTGGTGGCGCGCAGATTGCGCAGGATGTCGGCGTCGCTGCGCACCAGCCGGCGCTGGCGCAGCCACCAGAAGGTCCGCAAGCCCGCGAGCACCGTCAGCACGGCCGGCACGATCATCGTCAGCCAGTCCGGCGCCACGTTCACATAGGTGTAGGCGACCGCAATCGTGTTGCTGATGAGGATGAAGTAGAGCAGCGGGATCTGCTTGGAGAAGGCGTCGAACTGCGCCCGCGTCAGGTCCGGATTGTCGGCGGGAACGCGAAACAATCGCATCGCGGCGGCAAGATGCGATTTCAAATCGGCAATAGGCATTGCAATACGAGCCCCAGATCCCCTGAAAAACGTAGGCAATCTTGCACGGCAGGGGTAAAGGGCCCGTTAGATCGATCCTGACCCGGCCTAGGCCAGCACTGGTTGCGCGCTGCCTCTGCATTTTCCGGTCGCGTGCATTGGTGAGGTCCCGTTAAGGATATCCGGCCGCAGCGTGCGCACGTCTCAGGCACAGGTCGCCCGAAATCGCTGCAGCTACCGCCTGCTATCGCCCATGCGCGACATCAGCCTAGCACATGGCCACGGTCGGATCAGGCGAGGACGGCCTGGCGCTCGCGCGCCGGTTCGCGGACGCGCTCGCTGGTCCGCGGCTCGGCAAGCTGCGTGAAGCTCCGATGGCTCGCCTGAACCGGTGCCTCGACGATCACGCCCTCACAGACGATCTGTCCGCCGAGCATCCTGAATTCCAGCTTGTCGTAGCGCGGCATTGTCTCGCCGGGTGCCGGGGGCAGCAGCCCGATGCTTCCCTGGATGTTCAGCGCGGCTTCGCCGGTGCCGTGCAGCCGCGGATTCCACATCCTGATTCCGCTCTCCGCCCAGCGCTGCCGGATCAGCGCCGCGCGGTCGGCGGGCTCTGCGGCTCTCGCGCGAACTTTCGGGACGTTGCGGATCTCTGGCGAAGGAGACGCGAGAGCCGGAGCCGGCTCGATATCGGTGACACCGCTCAAGGAGTCGTTAGTCGCCGCAGCGAGCGGAACATCGTTTGTAGGGACTTGCGGGCTTTCGACTACGAGCGCCGGTTCGCTGTCGGCGCTGGCTTCAGAGGCATCAGTCGTGACGCTATCGGCCTCGGCGCGGAGAAGCTCGACTTCTTCGACGGCGACCGGATCGACGGCAGCGGAAACGTCGGGCGAGGAGGCTGCCTCGATGATGACATCAGGGACATCAGTCAAGGCGGTCGCGACCTCCGCTGACGAAATCACAACCTCTTCTACGACGGCGGAGTCGACCTCTGCAGGAATCTCAGCAGGCGATGCATCATCATCAACGATGGCGAGATCAGAGGCTGCAACTGGCTCGCTCTCCGCACCGACCGATGCAGCCAGCACCTCCTCGGAGGCTGGCGGCGTCGCGGGCGCCTCGATTTCCGTCACGGTCTCCGGAGAGGAGTCCCCGCTGATACGGATTTCGTCGGACGGATTCTCCGCGACGACAGACACAGCCGCATCGTTCTCCGCGACCAGAGCCTTGGTGGCGGGGGCAGCGTCGTCGCGCACCGGGGCGGTGCTGATCTCGGCGCTTGGAGCTTGAGCCGGGACCTCGACGTCTTCGATGATGGCGGGCGAAGCGTCCGTGGCGGTCGGCGCGACCTCAATGTTGCCGCTGTGCGGCACAGGCCGGAGTCGGGAAAACGCCCAGTTCACCGCAGGGATGCGGCGCAGCAACGATATCAGTCTCGAAAGCACTGGGAGTTGTCCAAGAGGTGCTCAGCGTGAGGCAATCGCTGATTCGTCAGCAATATGAAAACCTGCCCCGGCCGTCACATCCGTGTCAATGTAGGGTGGACCAATTGCAGAACATCCGCGCATCCAGCGCGCATCCGCCCGAGTTACGCAACCCGCACAGCAGCCGATGATGCAATAATACCCCTGTTTTGCCCGACGCCGCAAGCGCGTCTTCGGCAACACCGAAATGCTCAAGCCTTTCAACCCCATCGCTACTGTGCATGGGGTTGTTTTTTCACTTCTTGTTTTGCAGGCGTGCCTAGCCCGCGCCGGCGCGTTTTTTCTGTCAGACGAGGTGCACCGCCCGCATCAACTCTCGTTGCAATCCAAGCTTGGGGTTCCCGTCGTCGCCGCGAGCCGCTATTCAGAACCGTCATTGTCTGGCCGAGGACGTCGCATGAGGAAGCTTGTCATCATCGGAGCGGTCCTGCTCTACTCCTCCATCGCATCCGCACAGGACCGCACCATCACCGTGGCTTCGACCACCTCGACGGAACAGTCGGGGCTGTTCGGTCATCTGCTGCCGCTGTTCTCGAAGGCCGAAGGCATCGGCGTGAAGGTCGTCGCCGTCGGCACCGGCCAGGCGCTGGACATCGGGCGGCGCGGCGATGCCGACGTGGTGTTCGTCCACGACAGGCCTGCCGAGGACAGGTTCATGTCCGAAGGGCAGGGCGTGAAGCGCTTCGACGTCATGTACAACGACTTCGTCATCATCGGCCCCAAGAGCGATCCGGCGCAGATCTCGGGCAGCAAGGATGCGGCCGAGGCGCTGCGCAAGATTGCGACCGCAAAGGCGCCGTTCATCTCGCGCGGCGACAAGTCCGGCACGCATGCGGCCGAGCTGAGACTATGGAAGGAGGCTGGCGTCGACCTCAGTGCCGGCAAGGACATTTGGTACCGGGAGATCGGCCAGGGCATGGGTCCGGCGCTGAACATGGCCTCGTCGTCGAATGCCTACCTCCTGTCGGACCGCGGCACCTGGCTGTCGTTCAAGAACCGTGGCGAACTCGCCATCCTGACCGAGGGTGACAAGCGGCTCTTCAATCAGTACGGCGTCATGCTGGTCAATCCTGCAAAGCATCCGAACGTGAAGGCAAAGGAGGGACAGGCCTTCGTCGACTGGCTGGTTTCGCCGCAAGGGCAGCAAGCGATCGCCGGGTACAAGGTCGGCGGCGAGCAGCTATTTTTCCCCAACGCGCCCAACTAGGACGAAGGCGACGGTCGAGACCGCGACGCTGAGAGCGAGCAGGATCAGCCCGAGTCCGAGCGCCAGCGGCAGCTCGCCTTTGCTGGTTTCCAGCGCGATCGCCGTCGTCATCGTGCGGGTGAAGCCGCGGATGTTGCCACCGACGATGATGATGGCACCGACTTCCGCAATGGCGCGCCCGAACGCGGCGAGAAAGGCCGTCAGCAACGAGGTCCGGCCGAGCGCGAACAGCAGGGCCATGCTGCGCAGGGCCGACAGCCCGTCGATCCGCGCCAGGTCGCCATACTCCGCCCACAACAGGCTTGCCGGCCGGTGCACCAGCGCCACCACGATCGGCGTCGCCAGCAGCGTCTGCGCGATCACCATGGCGGCCGGCGTGAACAACAAGCCCGCCGCCCCGAACGGGCCGGACCGCGACAGCAAGAGATAGAGCGCGAGCCCGACCACGACCGGCGGAAGCCCGAGCAGGGCATTGGTCAGAATGATGATGATTTGGCGTCCCCGGAAGCGGGTGATCGCAAGCAGGGCTCCAAAGGGGGCGCCGATCAGGAGCGCCAGGATGCTGGCGGTCAGGCTGACCCGCAACGACAGGGCGACGATGCCCAATAGCTCGGTGTCGGCGTCGCCGATCAGCGCAAAGGCGGCACCGATGGATCGTGCGAAATCGTTCATCCGGTCTCGGGCAAGCCCCTGTTCCGCGGTAGCCCCGCGCCGCCCTTCTCGCTGCTGCCGCTGCCATAATCAAGGGGCGAGGGGGTGGGCAGCCCCGCCGGAGCCGTTGGAGAAGGGCTCAGGATGATCGGTAAACGCGGCCAGGGACCCACAATCGAGGCACCTGGCCGGCCCCGCGGGCGGCTTTCTTCCGGCCTCGGATGCGCTAAGGAACAGGATCGGGTCGCGCCGGCCCAATGGCGGTGCTAGACCCTAATGCAGGAACAATGGAGCCGGGCTGCGACTGGCGCGCCCGCAAGGATGAAGGATGTGACGCAATGATCCAGACCGTTGGCATCATCGGGGCAGGGACCATGGGGAACGGCATCGCGCAGGTCTGCGCGGCCGCCGGCCTCTCGGTCGTAATGGTCGATATTTCCGATGCGGCGGTGAACCGCGGCCTTTCGACCGTCGGCGGAAGCCTCGAGCGGCTGGTCAAAAAAGAGAAGATGTCGGCGGCCGACCGCGAGGCGACGCTCAAGCGCATCACCGGCACCACGGACCGGGCGAAGCTGTCGGATTGCGACCTCGTCATCGAGGCCGCGACCGAGAACGAGGAGCTCAAGGTCAAGATCCTGAAGGATCTCTGCGCCACCCTGTCGCCGCGCACGCTGGTCGCGACCAACACCTCCTCGATCTCCATCACCAAGCTCGCCGCCGCGACCGACCGTCCCGACCGCTTCATCGGCATGCACTTCTTCAACCCGGTGCCGGTGATGGCGCTGCTCGAACTCATCCGCGGCCTGCAGACCTCGGACGACACCCATGCCAAGGCGCTGGATTTCGCCAAGCGCGTCGGCAAAGTGGCGATCACGGCCAAGAACAGCCCGGGCTTCGCCGTCAACCGCATCCTGTGTCCGATGATCAACGAGGCGATCTTCGCGCTCCAGGAGGGCATCGCGACGGCGGAAGAGATCGACGCGGGCATGAAGCTCGGCTGCAACCATCCGATCGGGCCGCTCGCACTTGCCGATCTCGTCGGGCTCGACACCATGCTTTCGGTGATGGAGGTCTTTTACAAGGGCTTCAACGATCCTAAATATCGGCCAGCGCCGCTGCTGAAAGAGATGGTCGATGCCGGCCATCTCGGCCGCAAGACCGGGCAGGGCTTTTACACTTATTCCGCCTGACGAAGGCATTGGCGGCGGGCGCCTTAGCGTCCGCCGCCAGATCCCGCAATTTGCGCTGCGACAAAGACGCCGCGTGCGATAGGCCCGACAATGTCGAACGGGCGGCCTGCGGGGATAACGGAACGGATAGCAAAGGACATGTCGGATCGACTGAAGGCCGAGCGGGAAGCTGCGGCCGCGCGCCGGAGCCTGTTGACCCAGGATGCGATCGAGCGAACCGGGATCACCGAGGAGATGATTGGAGAACTCGTCACCCGCTTCTACGGACGCGTGCGCGAGGACGCGCTGTTGGGGCCCGTCTTCGGCGTCGTGCAGAATTGGGACGAGCATCTCGCCAAGCTCAGGGATTTCTGGTCGTCGGTCGTGCTGATGAGCGGCCGCTATCATGGCTCACCGATGCGGGCACACCTGCCGCTCAGCCTGGCCGGCGGCCATTTCGATCGCTGGCTCGACCTGTTCGAGCAGACCGCGCGCGAGGTCTGCCCGCCGGCGGCGGCTGCACTCTTCATCGACAAGGCGCGTCGTATCGCGGACAGCTTTGAGATGGCGTCGGCAACACTTGCGGGCCGCATCGCTTCGCCGCGTCACGTGCTCAGGTCGTGAAGGACACGATGCCTGCGTGGGATTCCGCATCGCATCGTGGCGTCGCAGCAATTCCTCCATCATCGGATCTGATCTGCGAAATCATCATGCCATTCGCGCAACGCGATGTAGAAATCGCGAAAACGCGCTTGAACGCATTTACTCCTACGCAATCAACGCGAGCAAAGCCATATTGATGCACTGCGGCGCCAAGTCTTCGCCTTGTTTTCGGCAGAGTTCCAGCGCCTGCTAGCGGGCATGGCTCGCGCATCGTTCGATACCCATTCATCATCTTCCGAAAATGCTACGGAACCCGACGTCGAAGCGGGCACCGAACAGACACGGCGATCCCTGCTGCTCGGTGCGATGGCCACGACGGCGTGTCTCGGCTGTTCAACCAGGGCCCGCGCAGGTGAGGATCCGCCCGGCTCGGATGAGCGGCCGCAGAAAGGCGATCTGCTCGTCTTCTCCGAAGGTGACCAGGAGGGAAAGCTCATCACTGCGGCTGATCTACGGGTCGGTGGACCGCCGATCCATGCCTGGCCGAAGGACCCCACCACATCGGTGGTGCGCAGCGCCTCGCGGCTCAACGAAATCCTGATCATCAAGCTCGATCCCGCCGACCTCGACGAGAAGACCCGCGCGCGCGCCGTCGACGGCATCATCGCCTATTCGGCGATCTGCTCGCATGCCGGCTGTCCCGTCACCGCCTGGGTGAAGAGCGATGTCGGCGACAAGGAGGTTTTCAAGTGCATGTGCCACAACTCCGAATTCGATCCCCGCGCGGGCGCGCAGGTCGTGTTCGGGCCGGCGCCGCGGCGGCTAGCAGCGCTGCCGCTGGCGCTCGCTGACGGTTCGCTCAGCGTCGCCGGCAATTTCATGGGAAAGGTAGGTGGCACACAGCCAGGATGATGGACGGTTGCGGGCTGGGCCCGCCTCACGACTAGCCGCCACCGCCGAAGGGCGGAAGACGGGACGAACGACAAGAATTCACAACAAGAATTCACAACAAGAATTCAAGCGGATGAAAAAGGGGAACGTCCATGAAAACTTCCATGATCAGGAAGCAATGGTTACTGTCCGGCTTGGTCGCCTTCACGTGTCTTGCCTCAACCGCCGCTCTATCGGGGCCGATCGAGAGTTATTCTCCGGTCACCGCGCAGCGGCTGGAAAACCCCGAGCCCCACAACTGGATGCTTTACCGGCGCACCTATGACGGGCACGGCTATAGCCCGCTCGATCAGATCAACACCTCCAACGTGAAGAACCTCACACCGGTCTGGACCTTTTCCACTGGCGTGGTCGAAGGCCATCAGGCCCCGCCGATCGTCAACAATGGCGTGATGTTCGTGACGACCCCAATGGGCCAGGTGATCGCGCTGAATGCGAAGACCGGCGACGAATACTGGCGCTACAAGCGGCAGCTTCCTGACGATCTGTTCCAGCTGCATCCGACCAACCGCGGCGTCGGTCTGTGGGAGGACAAGCTCTACCTCGCCACCACGGACGACCACGTGGTCGCGCTCGATGCCAAGACCGGCAAGGTGCTGTGGGACACGAAGGTGCAGGACTACAGGAAGGGGCAGTACCTCACCCTGATGCCCTTGATCGTCGACGGTAAGGTCATCGTCGGCGGCTCCGGCGGCGAGTTCGGCGTGCGTGGCTATATCGTTGCTTATGATGCCAAGGAGGGCAAAGAGTTGTGGCGGACCTACACCATCCCCGGTGAAGGCGAGCCCGGTCATGACACCTGGCAAGGCGACGACTGGAAGAACGGCGGCGGGTCGGCCTGGATGACAGGCAATTACGACAAGGAGACCAGGACGATCTATTGGGGTGTCGGCAATGCCGCGCCATGGCCCGGCGACTCGCATCCCGGCGACAATCTTTACACAGCATCGGTGCTCGCGCTCGATCCCGACACTGGCAAGATCAAGGCCTATTACCAATACCACCAGAACGATTCCTGGGATTGGGATGAGGTCGATGCGCCGATGCTGATCGATCTGCAGCGCAACGGCCGCACCATCAAGAGCCTGGTCCATCCGGGACGCGATGCGATCTTCTGGGTGCTGGAGCGGACTCCGACCAAGATCAATTACGTCGCCGGATGGCCGTTCGTCTTCACTGACGTCTGGAAGGGCATCGACGAGACCGGCAAGCCGATCGTGGATCCAGCGCACAAGCCGGTGATCGGCAAGCGCGTCGAGTTCTGTCCCTCGCTGTGGGGCGGCAAGGATTGGCCATCGGCGGCCTACAGCCAGAGGACCGGCCTCGTCTACGTGCCTGCCAACGAGAATTTCTGCGGCGGCTTTACCGGCGAGAAAGTGCCACTCAAGCCGGGCGAGCTCTGGCTCGGCACCAAGCCGGAAGACATCGGCCTGAAGACAAAGCCGGGCGCGGATCATTTTGGCGAGCTCCAGGCCTGGGATCCCGCAACCGGAAAGAAGGTCTGGCAGCACAACTTCCCCAAGTCGCATCTGTTCGGATCGGTCACCGCGACCGCTGGCGATCTCGTCTTCGTCGGCGGGACCAACGACCGCTATTTCCGCGCCTTCCACGCCAAGACGGGCGAACTGCTGTGGGAGCAGAAGACCAACTCCGGCATCGTCGGCATGCCGGTGTCATATGAGATCGACGGCACGCAGTACATCGCGATCCAGTCGGGCTGGGGCGTCGACGCGCAGCGCATCCAGGATGCGCTCGTGACCAACAATATCGGCATCGAAGCCAACGTGCCGCAGGGCGGCGTCGTCTGGGTCTTCGCGCTGAAGAAATAGCTCCGCGGGCGGATCGAAAGAAGCGGAGCAGCGGGGGGTGGCGAATGCGGCGGATGGCAACATCCGCCGCATTTGTTTGCGCAGCGCCAGATAACTACTTCCCCTCGCGCTCGACCTTGTCCTTCTCCTTCTGGTTCATCTCGCGAATCTTGGGATCCGGATTGTGCTGCCCGGTGGTCTGGGTGGCGGAGGCGGGTGGGGCGTTGGCGTTCGGCAGCGAAGTCTGGTCGGGGCCGGTGGGGCGCGTCGCGGTGGTCGGCGGCGTCGTGTTGCTCTGGGCGAATGCGCCCGCGGCGGTCAAAAGAAAGGCGCCCGACAGCGAGACTGCGAGCGCCCTTGAGATGTTGGTCATCGATCTGCTCCTGTCAGATCGATGGAAACGGCGCGAGGCGGCTTCTGTTCCGCCTCGCACTTCGGTTCCGTCTCACGCCTCCAATTGCTTGCCGATCGGAAGCGCGCGGATGCGTTTTCCCGTCGCTGCGAAGATCGCGTTGATCAGGGCTGGCGCGAACGGAGGGACGCCGGGCTCGCCGACGCCGCTCGGCGGCGTGTCGGGTCCGGGCGGCACGATGTAGACATTGGTCACCACAGGCGAGTCGTCCATCCTGACGACCTGGAAGTCGTCAAAATTCTTCTGCTGCACCTTGCCGTCCTTGAAGGTGATCTCGCCGTATTTGGCGAGACTGAGCCCCATGATCGCCGCGCCCTCGATCTGCGAAGCGATGCGCTCGGGGTTGACATAGGTGCCGCAATCGATCGCCGTGTCGACCCGCGGCACCGTCAGCTTGCCCTTGTCGTCGACGGCGACCTCGACGATGGTCGCGATGTAGCTGACGAAGCTGCGGTGCACGGCGATGCCGAGACCGTGGCCCTTCGGCACCTTTCGTCCCCATTCGCCCTTCTCGGCGACCAGCTCGACCACCTTGCGCAGGCGCGCGGTGTCGATCGGGTAGCTGTCCTGGGGCTCGCCGTAATTCCAGAGGTCCTTCACGTTGGGCTTGACGATGCGAGGCGAGCCGATCAGCTCGAGCAGCATGTCTTTCTGGTCGCGGCCCGTTGCCTGCGCGATCTCGCCGACCATCGACTGGACGGCGAAGGCGCGCGGGATGTTCGAGACCGCGCGGAACCAGCCGATGCGGGTGAACGCCGCGGCTTGCGGGTTCTCACACGAGATGTTCGCGATCTCGAACGGCATATCGACCAGGCCCATGCCGATCTCGAACGGCGCCTGATGCACCGTGCCGGCGGCAAAGGTCGAGGCGATGCTGGGAGCCACGCTGCGGTGGCGCCAGGCGATCACCTTGCCGCTCTTGTCGAGGCCGGCCTCGATCCGCTCGACCGAGACGGTGTGCAGGAAGCCGTTGTGGATGTCGTCCTCCCGCGTCCACTGCACCTTCACCGGCGCGCCGAGCTCCTTCGAGAGCAGCGCGGCTTCGAGCGCAAAGTCGCATTTCGACTTGCGTCCGAACCCGCCGCCGAGCAGCGTCACGTTGACCGTGACGTTGGCCTCGGGAATGCCGAGCGTCTTGGCGACGTCCTCGCGGGTGCCGCCGGGGCTCTGAACCGGCGCCCAGATCTCGGCCTTGTCGCCCTTGACGTCCGCGACCGCCACCGGCGTCTCCATGGCGACATGGGCGAGATGCGGAAGGTAGTATTCGCCGACGATCACCTTGTCGGCGCTCTTCAGGGCAGCGTCCGCATCGCCCTCCTTGCGCAGCACGAGCCCCGGCTTGCGCGAGGCCTCCTCGAGCTCCTTGCGGTAGGCGACGGAGTCGTATTTGCCGTTGGGACCGTCGTCCCAGGTCAGCTTCAGCGCGTCGCGGCCCTTGATCGCCGCGCCTGTGTTGCGCGCGATCACCGCGACGCCGCCGAGCGGCTGGAATTTCGAGGGCCACGGCCAGCCGCGCACCTGCATCACCTTCTCGACACCGGGGACCTTCAGCGCCTCCGCCGGCTCGAACTTGACCAGCTTGCCGCCGGTCACCGGCGGACGGGCGATCACGGCATATTTCATGCCGGGCAGCCGCACGTCGGCGCCGTAGTTCGCCTTGCCGGTGGTGATGTCGTGGAGATCGACGATGCCGATCTGGCCCTTGCCGAGATAACGGAAGTTCTTGGGGTCCTTCAGCTTGAGGCCCTCGATGCTGGGCACCGATTCCTTGGCGGCGTCGGCAGCGAGCTCGCCGAAGCCGAGCTTGCGCCCGCTGGCGCTGTGCACGACCTCGTGGTTGACCGCCTTGACCTCGGTCGCCGGCACGCCCCAGCGCTTGGCCGCGGCCTGCTCCAGCATTGTGCGGGCGGAGGCGCCGATCTGGCGCATCGGGATCAGATAATGCCGCGTGCTGCGCGAGCCGTCGGTGTCCTGGTTGCCGAACTTGACCTCGTCGCCATGGGCTTGCTGCACCTTGACCCTGGACCAGTCGGCCTCCATCTCCTCGGCCACGATCAGCGGCAGGCTGGTGCGCACGCCGGTGCCCATTTCCGAACGATGCCCGACGATGGTGACGATGCCATCCGCGCCTACCGAAACGAACACGCGCGGATCGACCACGACGCCGTGCGGCATCTTGCCGGCGCCGGTCTCATAGGCGAGCGCCTGGCGCGACATCACGGGGGCGGCGAGCACGAAGCCGCCGGTGACGCCGAGCCCCTTCAGGATGCTGCGGCGCGACACCTTCTCGACCTTGATGTGCTTTTCGAAGCCGCGAAGCTTGCGGGGATTGTCGATGAAGTTCATGTCACACTCCCGTCGATGCGAGATGGACGGCATTCTCGATGCGCTGATAGCAGCCGCAACGGCAGATGTTGCCGGACATCGCCTCGCGGATCTGGTCGTGCGAGGGTTTGGGATTCTCCATCAGAAGCGCCGCGGCCTGCATGATCTGGCCGGCCTGGCAGAAGCCGCATTGGGGCACGTTGACCTGACGCCACGCCTTCTGCACCGGGTGATCGCCGTTCGGATGCAGCCCTTCGATCGTGGTGACCTCGCGTCCGGCGACGTCGTTGACGGACGTGATGCAGGCGCGCACCGCTTGCTTGTCGACGATGACCGTGCAGGAGCCGCACAGGGCCTGGCCGCAGCCGTATTTGGTGCCGGTGAGACCGGCCTCGTCACGCAGGAACCAGAGTAGCGGGAGATCCGGGTCACCGTCCCAGCTCTGCTCCTGGCCGTTGATCTTCACCTTGATCATGATCGTGCCTCGCTCTTCATAAGCATGCCAAATTCAAAGTCCGCCGACGCCGGTCGGCGACCGCTCGTGCGTCGTCTCGCCACATCCCGCCGTAGTCCCGCGCGGGCAAATCCCGGAGGGAGGCAGGAACGCAGGTAGCGATGTCTGGATGTGCTCGATACCTCCCGTTTTCTTCTTAATTGATTGTACGTCGTGCGGCATCGTGACGGCGCGACCCTAGCAGAGATCGCGCCGACCCGGCGTTCACAGCCGAGTGTTCTCACCGGGAAAAGATTGCATCGACGGTTTGTCAAAAGCAGGGCGCGTCATCCGCCACGTTGCCTATCAAATGGACGCAACGAAAAAAGCTTCGTCCGCCGGCTGCACCGAACGGACGAAGCAGTAGGCCTCAGTCGAGGGAGGGAGAACGCAGAGCACCGCGAACTTCAAGCAGGAAGCGGACGGTCCTGCGCAGTCATTCAGAGACCAGGACTGAGGAGCCGATGGTCCTCACCCACGCGTGGTGCAGAAGCGGCGGCATCGCGCCGCGGTGGTCCCGGCAGCGGGGCCCGTGAGGCTCGCTGGCGGCAACGAACGCCAGCGAGTTGCAGATGGTGTAGCCAAGATCCGGCGGCCGGCCAGTTCAGGCGGGCGTCCAGGCAGTCTTCCTAAGCGGCTTTGGCCTTCGCGACATGGGTCGCGATCGCGTCCATCAGGGGCGGGGACAGGCAGTCATAGGGCTCGAGGCCGATCTCCTTCAGCCGCGAACGGATGCCGGCCATCTGCTCGGGCTTCACACCCGATTCGATCACGGAGGAAACGAAGGCGGCGAATTGCGGCGCCTGCGAGCCCTGCTCCTGGAACAGTTCGGGATGGATGAAGTCGAGGCCGTAGAACGGATGGTTCTTGTTCTCGATCCGGCCGTACATGTGCGTGCCGCAGGCCTTGCAGGCGTAACGCTGGATCACCGCGGAGGGGTCGACGATCTGGAGCTTGTCGCCGTTCTCGAGCACGGTGACGTTCTGGCGCGGCACGACGGCGACGACGGAGAAGGTCGCGCCCTGCGGCTTCCAGCACTTGGTGCAGCCACAGGCGTGATTGTGGGCGACGTCGCCCTTGATGCCGACCTTCACCGGGTGGTCGCTGCATTTGCAGGCCAGCGTGCCGCCGGCGAAGCTGCCGCTGCCTTGCTTGATGCCGTTGTCGATCGAGGGATGGAGTGCAACAGTCATGGTCGATCCTCCTTGGTGTGACGTTTTCGAGCTAGAACACGACGACTGAACGGATGGATTTGCCCTCGTGCATGAGGTCAAAGCCCTTGTTGATCTCCTCGAGCTTGAGCACGTGGGTGATCATCGGATCGATCTGGATCTTTCCGTTCATGTACCAGTCGACGATCTTCGGCACGTCGGTGCGCCCGCGCGCGCCGCCGAAGGCCGTGCCGCGCCAGTTGCGGCCGGTGACGAGCTGGAACGGGCGGGTGGCGATCTCCTTGCCGGCCTCGGCGACGCCGATGATGATCGAGGTGCCCCAGCCGCGATGGCAGGCCTCCAGTGCCTGGCGCATCACGGTGGTGTTGCCGGTGCAGTCGAAGGTGTAGTCGGCGCCGCCGTCGGTGAGGCCGACGAGGTGCTGAACGATGTCGCCGGTGATCTTCTTCGGGTTGACGAAGTCGGTCATGCCGAACCTGCGACCCCATTCCTCCTTGGAATCGTTGATGTCGACGCCGATGATCTTGTCGGCGCCGGCCATCTTGGCGCCCTGGATGACGTTGAGGCCGATGCCGCCGAGGCCGAACACGACCACGTTGGAGCCTGGCGTCACCTTGGCGGTGTTGACGACGGCGCCGACGCCGGTGGTGACGCCGCAGCCGATGTAGCAGCTCTTGTCGAACGGCGCGTCCTCGCGGATCTTGGCGACCGCGATCTCGGGCAGCACGGTGAAGTTCGAGAAGGTCGAGCAACCCATGTAGTGGTAGATCGGCTTGCCCTTGTAGGAGAAACGGCTGGTGCCGTCGGGCATCACGCCCTTGCCCTGCGTCGCGCGGATCGCGGTGCAGAGATTGGTTTTCTGGCTGAGGCAGCTTTTGCACTGCCGGCATTCCGGCGTGTAGAGCGGGATGACGTGATCGCCCGGTTTCACCGAGGTCACGCCGGGGCCGATCTCGCGGATGATGCCGGCTCCCTCATGTCCCAGGATCGACGGGAAGATTCCCTCGCTGTCGAAGCCGTCGAGCGTGTAGGCGTCGGTATGGCAGATGCCCGTCGCCTTGATCTCGACCAGGACTTCGCCGGCCTTCGGGCCTTCCAGATCGACCTCGACGATCTCGAGCGGCTTCTTGGCTTCGAAAGCAACGGCGGCACGTGTCTTCATCGGTAGCTCCTCAAATTCTCATCAGGCGCCAAGAAGTAGTCCTGGCAGCCCTCGTAACGTTCATTTCTTGCCCATGCAGGCGTCTTCAGCCTGGGTATAGGCCTCCGTCTTCTCCTCCTTTTTCGCAGGACGCTGCCGGCCCAAGGCGTCGGTGGAGCGCGCGCGGAGATAGACGTAGAGATCGTCCATGTAGCAGGCGACGTTCGGGTTGTCGCCGAAGGCCGGCATGACGTTCTCCTGCGCGGCCGAGATGTTCTTGCGGCCGGAGGCGACCACGCCGAGGAAGTCGCCGTAGCTCATCGACTTCACGGAATCCCTCAGCGCCGGCGCGTATGTCGATCCCATGCCGTCGGGGCCGTGACACACGTGACAGTCCGAATGATAGCGGCGGTATCCGGAATAGGTGAACCAGTCCACGGTGCCGTCGGCCGAAATCTTGTAGGTCGGGTTTCCGTCCTTATCGAGCCACTTTCCGTCGTCTTCCTTCTTCACGGCGGTCGGGTCGCCCGGACCCTCTGCGACCGCGCTTCCTCCGGACACAACGAAGATCATCATCACAGCAATGACAGAGCAGATTTGACGCAAGAGATTGTTCCTCGGTCGGCATTCGGTGGAGACGAGCCGGCGCGTGGAGCGATCCACGCGCCGGAGCGATGCTGACGGGTTTAGTTCGGCAGCGAGAACACGGTCAGGGTACCGCCGAGCGCCGTGTAGTTGCTGAGGGCCGCGTAGCCGCCGACCGCACCGAGGCCTGCGGTCGGGTCGGTCAGGCCTGCCGCCAGTCCGATGCCGGCCCAGCCGCCCACGCCGGAGAGAATGGCAATGTATTGCTTGCCATTGTTCTCATAGGTGGTGACGTTGCCGATGATGCCCGAGGGAGTCTTGAACTTGTAGAGCTCCTTGCCGGTCTTGGCGTCGACCGCCTTCAGGTAGCCTTCGAGCGTGCCGTAGAACACCACGCCCCCGGCGGTTGCGAGCGCACCCGACCAGACCGAGAACTGCTCCTTGTTCGACCAGACGATCTTGCCGGTCTTGTTGTCCCAGGCGATGAAGTTGCCCATGTGGCTTTCGCCCTGCGGCGGATACATCGAGAGCGTCGCACCCACATAGGGCTGACCCGCGGTGTAGCTCACCTTGAACGGCTCATAGTCCATGCAGACGTGGTTGGTCGGAACGTAGAACAGCTGCGTGTCCGGCGAGTAGGCTGCCGGCTGCTGGTCCTTGGTGCCGAGCGCGGCCGGGCAGATGCCCTTTGTGTTCTTGTCCTCTCCGCCGTGCTCGGTCGAGTATTGTGCGACGACCTTGGGACGGCCGTAGGTCGGCGAGTTCTTGTCCATGTCGACGCCGCTGGTCCAGTTCACCTTCGGGTCGTACTTCTCGGCGACCAGCAGTTCGCCGCTCTCGCGGTCCATCGTGTAGGCGAGGCCGTTGCGGTCGAAGTGCGTCAGCAGCTTGCGGTTCTGACCGTTGATCTGCTGATCGCTGAGGATCATTTCGTTGACGCCGTCATAGTCCCATTCGTCGTGGGGCGTCATCTGGTAGACCCACTTCGCCATGCCGGTGTCGGCATCGCGGGCGAAGATCGCCATCGACCATTTGTTGTCGCCGGGACGCTGCTTCGGGTTCCAGGTCGAGGGATTGCCCGACCCGTAATAGACGAGGTTCAGAGCGGGATCGTAGGAGATCCAGCCCCAGGTGCAGCCGCCGCCGATCTTCCACTGATCGCCCTGCCAGCTCTTCAGCGAAGAGTCCGGGCCGACCGGCTTGCCGAGCGAGGTCGTCTTCGCCGGATCGACCTTGATCTGATCATCCGGGCCTGTGGAATAGGCGCGCCAGACCTGCTTGCCGGATTTGAGGTCGTATGCGGTGACATGGCACTGCACGCCGAACTCGCCGCCGGAGATGCCGACCAGGACCTTGTCCTTGACGACCAGCGCAGACGACGTGCCGGTCTCGCCCTTCGCGGGATTGCCGTTGGTCGCCGACCAGGCCACCTGGCCGGTCTTGGCGTCGAGCGCGACGAGGTTGGTGTCGGCCTGATGCAGGATGATCTTGCCGTCGCCATAGGACAGGCCGCGGTTGACGGTGTCGCAGCACATAACGGGGATGACGTTGGGATCCTGCTTCGGCTCGTATTTCCAAACGATCTTGTTCTCTTGCGAAAGGTCAATGGCGTAGACCTTGTTCGGGAACGGCGTATGGACGTACATCATGTTGCCGATGATCAGCGGGCCGCCTTCGTGGCCACGCAGTACGCCAGTCGAGAAGGTCCAGGCAACTTGGAGTTTCCCGACATTCTGTGCGTTGATCTGGTTTAGCTTCGAATAGCGGGTATTGGCGTAGTCGCCCGCCGGCATCACCCAGTCTTTCGGGTTTTGCGACATCTTGATCAGTTCGTCATTTGCTGAAGCGCTGCCGACGGCGAGAGCCGCCGCCGAACCAAGACAGGTCGCCAGAAGCACCTTGCGCATAGTCATTCCTCCGTTGGTCTCGTTTATTATTTCCGAAGCATTGCTCAATCGCCGGGCTTCTCGTCCGGCGTCTGCTCGTGCAGGGCGGTCACGATGGGGACCAGAAACGATGCTGTGCTGTTTCCTCCTCCTGATGAGAGCCACGGGTCCACGTGCAGGAGCGGCCCGTTCTTGTTGTTCCTGCCGCAATCCCTAACGGCTTCGCCATCGGGAAACTTGCCCAAGAGCGAAGGCGGTTTGCTCGACAGCGCACGGAGGTGAAGATTTTGATTTTGCAGTAGCGAATTCAGCGGCTTCGGTGCGCCCTCGAGGCCGGCCTCGGCGCTCAGGTTCCCCTTGACGGCGCTGCAACTAAGGCGGAGGATTAAGTTTCAAGAGTGGCAATGGAACGATGGCGCTCGTTGCAAGAGACCGCTCAAATGCGAGGTAAACGTCACGCAATCACGGCTGAGGGCTCCGGCAGCGCTGGTTGCGATTCGCGCCGAACCTCCGGATCAAATCAGTGGCTGGATTAATGTCCGACACCATTCACACGCTCTCGACGACCGGAATGACGCCGAAGCGGCAGATCCAGAGCTGGATCGACGGGCTCACGAGCCTGTGCGGGCATTTCGACGTCGATCCGCTGGAAGCGTCCTCGCTCGAAGGTCGCATCGATTACACCACGGTCTCGCGCCTGAAGCTCTGCCAGATCGAGGTCAGCCAGCATCGCATCGCGCACACGCTGGCGCGCGCCAAGGCCAATGAACACCCGTACATAAAAATCCACTTCCAGACCTACGGCGTGTCTTATTTCGAACAAGAAGGCCGTCACATCGAGATCAATCCGGGCGACATCATCGCCTATGACGTCTCCTGTCCACATTCGATCATCAGTCCCGCCTTTACCCGTCACGACGTGGTGATCGTGCCGAAGGCGCTGCTGCGCGACCGCGGATTCCCGTCGCAGCGGATGCCGGCGTGCAAATTGACGGCGAAGACGGGGACCGGGCGGATCGCCCACGATTTCGTCCATGCCACCTTCGACGAGGCGGCAAAGCTGTCGGCCAACAGCGCGGTCGGCGTCGCCGATTCGCTGATCGACCTGTTGCTGCTGCCGCTGCGCGAAGCCGACACGATGTTCGATCGTGTCGGGCCCGAAGCGATGTATGTGCGCGCCCAGTTCTTCATCCGGGAGCACTTGCGCGACCCGGATCTGTGCATCGACCAGATCTCGGCCGAGCTCGGTTGCTCCAAGCGCTATCTGCACATGCTGTTCTCGGAGCGCGGCACCACGGTGAGCGACTACATCTGGCAGGCGCGGCTGCAGAACTGCCGCCAGGAGCTCGAGGCCCACGCCGGCAAGACTATTACCGACGTCGCCTTCTCCTGGGGGTTCTCCAGCTCATCGCATTTCAGCCGGGTGTTCCGAAAATACTTCGGCGTGGTGCCGTCCTCGATCCACAAGGCACAGCAGGGCGCGGCGAGCTCGGGCGAGCATTAGACGCGGTTTTTCCAGAAGCGGCGAGGCCGTCCTTCCGATGCGCCCAACTTTCTGATCAGGCCGGCTCGAGGCCCAACGACTTCGCGCTCTCGATCCAGATCGGCAGCTCGCGCTGGTACAGCGCATTAGTCTCCTTGAAGCCGATCGCGGGCTCGAGCACGAAAGTCGAGAGAACCTCCTTCACTTTCGGATCGGTGTTGGCGGCGACGCAGAGCTCGGCCAGGCGGTCGACGACGGCTTGCGGCGTCGCCTTGGGCACGGCCCAGCCGGTAAATCCGCTCACGGTGAAGAATTTCGACGTCGCGCCCTGCTCGGGAAGGGTCTTGATCGCGGGGATCGCATCGACCTTCTTCGAATGCACGGCGAACACCGTGCCGCGGTCGCTTTGCAGGACCGACTGCGCGGCCGTGTAGCTGCCCATCGCGGCATCGAGGGTGCCTTCCAGCATTCCCGTCCACATCGGCGCCTCGCCGCGATAATGCACCGGCTCGATGTTGAGACCGTACTGCTTGTTGAGCTCGTTGACGGTCATGTGCGGGGCCGAGCCCGCGCTGTAGGTGCCGAAATTCACCTTGCCGCTATTGCGCGCGAAGGCGACGAAATCCTCCAGCGTCTTGACCCCGGTTTTCGGGTTCGCGACCAGCAACAGGCCCGCGCCGGGAATGACGCTGACGAGCGTCAGATCCTTGTCCATGTCGTAGCCGGGATTTTTCATCACCACCCGGTTCATGATGTAGGTGGTCGAGATCGAGCACAGGATGGTGTGGCCGTCGGGCTCGGCGCGGGCGACTTCCGCCGTCCCGATCGCGCCGGAGGCGCCGGGCTTGTTCTCGATGACGACGGTCTTGCCGACCTGCTTGGAGATGAACTCGCCATAGGCGCGCGCGAGCAGGTCGGTCTGGCCGCCGGCGGGATAGCTGCAGATCATGCGAATCTGCCGCGCCGGCCAGCCGCCCTGTGCCGATGCGCCGCGCGCGACGAACGGCATCGCCAGTGCACCGGTACCGGCGGCGATGAAGTGGCGGCGATCGAGCTTGGCGGACATGATTCTCTCCCTGATTTTTGCCGAACCTACTGCATCAGGCCGTCGCTGCCATGGGCCGCAGGCGAGACAGATTGGCGCATTGGCTCGCACTGCGTTCGGGCCGCGGGAGCCTCACCGCTGGATGATCTTCGTCCAGACATCGCCGAGGATCGCGGGCTCGCGCGGCGGCAGATAGGTGAGGCCGGCCTGCTTGCCGAATTCGGCGATCTTGCCCGAAGCCGTGAGCTCCGTCAGCGCCTTGTTGACGGCCGCGATCAGCGCGCCATCGCTGGCGAGCCCGACATAGCCGCGATTGGCTCCGATCGGATAATAGTAGCCGGACGCCGTGATCGCCGTGTCCGGGTGCGCGGCGCGATGGGCGTCGAAGCGGGCAAGATCGATCAGCGTCGCGTCATGGTCGCCGCGCTCGAGTCCGCCGAGGAGATCGTCGCGGCCGGGGACGAGATGGGTGATGTTGTCGATCAGGCGCCCCTTGTCGAAGGTCATCAGGATGGCGTCGCCGAGCGATCCGCTTTCGATGGCGAGACGAAGGCCGGCGAGATCGCCGATGTCGCCGACCTTGCGCCCGCGGGCCTTTGGCCCCAGCACCACCGTCATCGGCGAATAGATGTAGGGCTGGCTCGGCGCGAGCACGCCGAGCGGGACGCGGCGCCGCCGATCGTCGCGCGTGGCGCCGGCGAAACCCGGCAAGCGCGCCGTCTTCATCCCGGGTGCGACAAGCGAATCCTGCGTCAGCGCGTAGCCGCCGACCAGCGAGCAGCGCCCGTCCGAGAGCAACGCATTGGCCTCGAGCTGCGGGCTCGAATCCTCATCCAGCCTGCTCTCGAACCACTGGATCTTCAGCGGGCGTCCCATCCGCTCGGCGATCGCCTGCGCCAGCAGCACGTCGAAGCCGGCATCCGGCTTGTCGCGGCGATGCACCGAGAGCGGCGGCCGGTCCTCGTCGAGACAGACCTTCAGAGGATCGTCGGCTGCGAGAGCGACCGACGCCATCGCGGACAGAACGGCCGCAACGCTCCAGGCAACGCGCCGGCCCCTCATGGCTTCCTCCGGCTGGAGACGAACGCCCAGAGGTTTCCGATCTCGTCGTCGCTGAGAATGTCGGCCCAGGGTGGCATCTTGTTGTTCTTGCCGTTCTTCACCGTGGTGACGAAGCGCGTCTTGTCGTCGGGAATGGCACGCAGATCCGGCGTGACGGTGCCGGAATTCATCAGATTGGGGCCGTGGCAGTGGGAGCATTTCGAGGCGTAGGTCGACTTACCATGGTCGATCTGCGCCTGCATGGTATTGCCGGTGGTGTCATCGGCGCGGGCGGTCGCCGCATGCGCGACCGAGAGCACCGCGACGGCGGCGATCATCGCCGCCGTCTTGTGAGAGATCACTTTCAGCATCGTACCCGTGTTTACTGCTTGACCGCAAAGACCCACAGCGAGCCGCCGGGCGGCACGTTGGCAAGCCGCTCGTCGCCGGAGAACAGCGAGTAGACGCCGCCATAGCCGCTCGTCACGGCGACATACTGCACGCCGTCCTGCTGCCAAGTCACCGGCTGTCCCTCGATGCCGGAGCCGGTCTGGAACTGCCAGAGCTTCTTGCCGGTGTCGGCGTCGAAGGCCTCGAACTCGCCGGTCAGCGCGCCAGAGAATACGACGCCTCCGGCCGTCGAGAGCACGCCGGAGAAGCGCGGAATGTCGCTCGGCGCTTCCCATTTCGATTTGCCGGTCATGGGATCGATAGCCTTGAGATGGCCGCGCGGCCCGTCGCCGTATTCCCAGAGGTCGGTCAGGTCCATGCCGAGGTACCATTCGCCCTGCTTGTAGGTGACGGGCTCGGTCTTGTACCTGCCGCCGAAGGCGAGCGTGTTGGCATAGGCGAGGCCGGTCTGCGGATTGAACGACATCGGCTCCCAGTTCTTGCCGCCGAGGATCGAGGGATACACCGTCACCTTCTTGCCCTCGCGTGCGTCCTTCGAGATGTCGGTCTCGATCGGACGTCCGGTCTTCATGTCGATGCCGGTCGCCCAATTCACCTTCACGTAAGGATTAGCCGCGAGCAGCTTCCCGTTGGTGCGGTCGAGCACGTAGAAGAAGCCGTTGCGGTTGGCATTCATCAGCGTCTTGGTCGGCTTGCCCTCGATGTTCACGTCGGCGAGCACCATCTCGGCCACGGCGTCGTAGTCGAACGGATTGTTCGGCGAGAACTGGTAGTGCCACTTGATCTTGCCGGTCTTGGGATCCAGCGCCAGCACGGAGCAGGTGTAGAGATTGTCGCCGGGGCGCACCGCCGAGTTGAACGGGCCGGGATTGCCGGTGCCCCAATACACCGTGTTCAGCTCGGCGTCATAAGAGCCCGTGATCCAGGTCGAGCCGCCGCCGAGCTTCCAGGTGTCGCCCTTCCAGGTGTCGCCGCCGGGCTCGTCCGGCGAGGGGATCGAGTGGGTTCGCCAGAGATGCTTGCCAGTCGCCGGATCCCAGCCGTCGATGAAGCCGCGGGTGCCGAATTCGGCGCCGGAAATGCCGGTGATGACGACGCCGTCGGCAACGAGCGGGGCCACCGTCATCGAATAGCCTTCCTTGATGTCGGCTGCCTTCTGCCGCCACAGCTCCTTGCCGTTCTTGGCGTCGATGGCAACCACGTGGGCATCGAGCGTCGTACGGAACAGCTTGCCCTCGTGAATCGCGACGCCGCGGTTAATGATGCCGCAGCAGACGATTCGCGGCGTCTCCGCCGGATATTCGATCTTGCTCTTCCAGATCTGCTTGCCGGTCTTGGCATCGACCGCCATCGTGGCATTGTGCGAGGTGACGTAGATGACGCCCTGATAGACGATTGGCTGTGATTCCTCGCTCCGATCGTCATTGAAGCTGTAATTCCAGATTGGGACGAGATTCTTGACCGTATCCTTGTTGATCTGCTTCAGCGTCGAGAAGCGCTGGAGATTGTAGCCCATTCCGTAATTGAGAACGTTCGATGTGTCGGTCGCACCCTTGACCAGCTGCTCGGTGGTTTGTGCATTTGCACAGGTTGACGCAAGCATGACGAGGCTCGCGGCCATCGCAAAGCGTTTCATCCGTTCCTCCCAAAATGCGCGCCTTTTGACGCTGCGGCTGCAACACTCCGTCGGAAACCAAAACGCGTCAATACGAAAGTCGTAACTGCCGTGCCGATATCGTCGGCGGTCACCCTGACGGAAACCTGACAAAGGCAACTCCAACTTGTGCGCAGACGCTGAGAAATTCCGCGACGCGAAGCACTATTGGGAGCAGGGCAATGCATCTCTACCGGTTGTGACGCGCGCAAGTTGCAGGTCCGGACTTGAACCGAGGGCCGCTTGCGGGTTTATCTCGGCTCTGCCCCATTGATCTGGGGGCTATGTCAGGGAGGTCTCGATGATTTCGGCTCGCTCGATTGCCCTTGCACTTGTGATTGCACTTTCGGCCGGTCCGGCGTGGTCGGCCTCCGGCAATGCGGTCAAGTTGTTCGACACCGACAATGACGGCACGCTCGATCTTGCCGAGGTGAAGAAGGTGGCCGCCGCCTCGTTCGCAAAGCTCGATCCCGATCGCGACGGCACGCTCGATGCGCGCGAATTGCGTGGACGGTTGAGCGCGAAAGAACTCGCCGCGGCAGACCCCGACCGCGACGGGACCCTCACCCTCGACGAATATCTGTCGGTGGTCGAGCAGCGTTTCAACGCAGCCAATCCCGACAAGGATGGAACGCTGGATGCGAAGGAGCTGAATTCGCGTGCCGGGCGCGCGCTCGTACGATTGCTCCGGTGAAGCGCCGCAAGCGGAACGGGCATGACGGGCGTAACGTTTGCGATCATTCCGGCCTGACGCTCGGGAACATCGGGCTGCTCGGCCTGTTTCTCCGCATGTCCTGCCGGCGCCGGGGCTGCGCTGCGGGAGAAAAGGAGATGCAAATGAATACGAAGCGTTCCCTTCTTGCTGCCTGCGCAATCCTGACGCTGAGCGCCGGGGTTGCGGTCGCCGGTCCCTGCAACACCGGCAGCGCCAGCACCGACAAGACCGACAAGGATGCCGGTTCTGGCCCTGTCACCGTGGGCTCCGCGCAATCGCACACGTCCGGTTCGGCGAGCGATAGCAGCCAGCATCCGCCGACCAGCACGATGAACCGGGCCAGCGGTGAATCGCCGGCGTCGTCCGAGGATGCGCAGCGGCAAATGCAGAGCGAGCCGACGGCGGCTCAGCGCGCCGCGGGCGCCAAGCCGAATGCCGAAATGGCCGACAAGGACTGCTGACGGCACCGTTGTCGATTGGACGCGCGGTGCATTGCACAAGGCGGTGTCTCGCTGGTCGTGTTTGACCAGGAGGGAACTTGCTTTGTCCGAGAGAGAAATTGCGGCCGCGAAGTATCGGCACAGACGTGACGGCAGTCGAATCGAGGCTTGAACTGCACTCGACGCAGCCCTAGGTTTTTCGCCGCGCGATGTCGCGCTCAATACCTTGGGAGACCCGAATGGCTTGGAAAGCTCCGAAGATCGTGGAAGTGCCGGTCGGCATGGAAATCAACATGTACGCCTGCGCCTCGCGCAAGTAAGACCGACGACCTGCCGCGGCTTCGATGGCAAACGCCGTCGGAGCCGTGGCAGTGTCGGATCTGCGCCTCGCCGTGCTCCATGCTTTGCGGATCGCGCGAAAGCCGCACGTGGAGGGGCTTCAATTCTTTCCCCGCAAAATTTCGACCGTGCTTTGCGGCAGTGTGTTACGCTGACGCCCGGTCAGCGCTGCTGCCGGATCACAGCGGCGCGCGCCTTTGGGGCACGGGATGGGCGGCAGAGCCTGCAAGTTCTGGACGGTGATCGTGTGCGCGATCGTGCTGGCGCCGGCGCGCAGCAGCGCCGAGGCAGGTTTTGATACCGAGCACATCTTCGGCTTCATGATCGGCACCGATATCGGCAATGTCGGCGAGCGCGAATTCCAGACCCAGACGACGGGGCGCTTCGGCAAAGGCGGGGGCGCTTATCGCGCCCTTGAACATGAGGTCGAGATCGAGGTCGTGCCGCTGCCGAATTTTCGTGTCGAGGTCGGCGGCACCGCCAGCTTGCACCACATCACCGGCGTCCCTGATATAGACGACCGCCGCCAGTTCAACTTCCAGGGCATCTCGCTTGACCTGCGCTATCGCCTGCTCGACCGCGAGCGCGCACCATTCGGCTTCACGATTGCGGCCGAGCTCCACGGCGACCGCATCGACGAGACCAGCGGCGCGAACGGGCGGATGTACGGCACCGAATTCACGCTCGCCTTCGACCGCGAACTCATTCCGAACTTCGCCATCGGCGCCCTCAACCTGATCTACCAGCCGGAATGGGCGCGCTTCGAGATTGGAGGGGCATCCGAGAAGAGCTCGACGATCGGGGCCGCGTTTGCCGGCCTGGTTCGCGTGCGGCCCAATGTGCTGCTTGGCGGCGAGATGCGCTACTTCCGGCAATATGAGGGCATCGGCCTTAGCGAGTTCTCAGGCCAGGCCCTGTTTGTCGGCCCCACCGCCTATTTCCAGCTCTCCGAGCGTTCCCGGCTCACCGCAAGCTGGAGCATGCAGGCCTGGGGGCGCCCGGCCGGCTCAGGCGGCAATCTCGACCTCGTCAATTTCGAGCGGCATCAGGCGCGATTGGTGTTCGGCGTGAACTTCTAACACGGAAGGTCGTCATGCTCGGGCTTCTCCCGGCTACGCGGCCGAAGCCGCTTCGGCGAGGCGACGGCCCGGGCATCCACGTTCTTTGTTCCACGAGGCAAGGCGTGGATGGCCGAGCCCGGCCATGACGAGGCTTCGGCGCTATGAAACTTCCCCCTCCTTCGCGCGTAGCTTCATGTGCTAATCTCTCCATCGCCCCCTTGCGAGAGGATCCCGGCATGAACCCGATTGACCTGGTGGTGACTGTGTGCGCGGTGCTCTCGCCTGCGACCTGCGAGGAGCGGCATCTGGTGTTCCACTATTCCGGGTCGCCGCGGCAATGCGCGATGGCCGCGCCGCCCTATATCGCGCAATGGGTCGGTGAGCATCCGAAGTGGCACGCGGTGAAGTGGCGCTGCGAATATCCGCACCCGAACGACAAGGCGTGAGCTGCCAGAATCGGTTCGAACGCTACTTGGTGCAGTCCTTCAGATCCTTGTCCGCAATCGAGAACACTGCATCCGCCTTGATCTCGATATCGCGGACGACGCACTGCCGTGCATTGGGGTAACTGACCCTGGCGTCGTAGCGGCCGGGCTCGACGCCGGTGATGCGCAACCGCTCGTCGTGGTCGACCTCCTTGTCCTTGTCATTCAGGCACTGGTTCGGACCCCAGTCGGTCTTGCCGGCGGGTGCGAGCTGGAAGCCGGAGATGGTCTCCGTCGTGAGATTCCAGAGCCTTATGCCCTTGCCCTTGGTCTGCGCGGCGGCTTCGCCGGCAAGCGTCAACAACGCGATCAAAGCAAGAACCCCACGCATCAGCCAGTCCTCCCAAAGGGCGCCGTCATTCCTTGATCAGGCGCTCGCGGTTCTTTGCCTTGTCGAAATTCTTGGCGCGGTCAAGCCCGTTTGGTGCGATCAGCTTCGCCGAGACGAGATCGGCGCCGTCGAAATCGGCGTCGATGACGATGGCGCCGGTCAGATCGGCTCCGCCGAGTTGGGCGTTTTTCAGTGATGCGCCGCTCAGATCGGCGCCCCTGAGGACTGCGAATTCGAGGTCGACGCGCGACAAATCGGCGTTGCGCGCGTTCAGCCGTTCCAGCTTGGCGGATCTCAGCACCGCGCGCATCAGTCCCATCGACTGGTTGCGCATATCGGCGCCGAGATTCGCGTCCGCGATCGAGGCGCCGACCAGGCTTGCGCCGGTGAGGTCGGCAGCGATGCGCGCTCCTGACAGGTTCGCACCGTCGAGACGCGCGCGGGCCATTTGCGAGGCGAATAGATTGGCGCCCTTCAGGCTTGCGCCGGTAAGATCCGCATCCAGCAGCCACGCCTGATCGAGGATCGCACCGTCCAGCCGGGCGTCTCGAAGTATTGTCTTGTTGAGCCGCGCGGCGCGGAGAACCGTGTTGGACAGGTCCAGCCCCGAGAGATCGAGACCCGACAGGCGTTTGCCGGTGAAATCGGCAGGCTGCTTTGGGCTCGCTTTGGCCAACATGGCCTCGACCTCCGGCCTCGTCATTTCAGCCGAGACCATCGCGGGGGAGGTGAGGTCGACGCCACGCATCATGTCCTGCGCGCCCGCCGTCACCGCAACGAGTGCGAGGCTAAGCGCTGCAAGACCAAGCGTTGCGAAGGCGACTGTTCGTGTCATCATCAGCTCCGCCGCCCGCTAATCTAGCACGTCCGCCAGGCGACCGGCTATGAGGCATCTCGCTCAGTGCGGTCGCCTTGAGTTCGTTGCGCGAGGCCGGCCTTGATCGCCGCAATCTCGGCTTCGCCGCGTGTGTCGCGCGGGATGCCGATAGGCACCTCGGCCACGATCCGCGCTGGTCGCGGCGACAGGAAGAACAGCCGGTCGCCCAGGCGCACTGCATCGTCCAGGCTGTGTGTTACCAAAAGCGTCATCACCGGCCGGCTCGCGACGAGCGTTGCAATTTCATCGCGCAAGCGTCCGGCGAGAGCGTCATCGAGCGATGCCAACGGTTCGTCGAGCACCAGAATATCCGGCTCGACGGCAAAGGCGCGGGCGAGCGCCACGCGCCGCGCCAAACCCAGCGAGAGCTCACCGGGATAGTGGTCGCGATGCGCTTCCAGCTCCAAAATCCTGAAGAGCTCGGCGAGCCTGGCATCAGCGACATCGGGCGCAGCCAGCCGTACATTCTGCTCGACCGAGCGCCACGGCAGCAGGCGCGGCTCCTGGAACACCATGCCGATCCGCGCCTCCGGCGGTCGCGCGACGTGGCCTGCAAAGTCGTGGTCCAGTCCCAGGATGATACGCAGCATCGTGCTCTTGCCGCAGCCGGAGGGGCCGATCAGCACGCCGACCTCGCCGGATTGCAGCGCGAACTTGACGGGCGCCAGAACCTCGTGCGTTCCGCCCGCCGCACTCCTGAAAGTCTTGCCCGTGATATCGACCTCAAGCCGCACGGGGCCGCCACCTATTTGCGCGGGCTTCGAACGGCTGCACCAGCAAGGTTTCGATGACGAGCACGACGGCGGCGAAGGTGAGGGAATAGGCCAGCAGCCGCGGCGTGTCGAACAGCTGGAAGGCGACGCCGATCTCGAAGCCGACGCCGTTCGGCCGCCCCAGCAGCTCGGCGACGAGCACGATCTTCCACACCAGCGACAGGCCGGAGCGGGCCGAGGCCGCGATATAGGGCGCCAGTTGCGGCAGCACGACGTGGCGGAAGGCGCGCCAGCGCGGCATTGCGAACACGCTCGCCATCTCGTCGAGCGAACGGTCGAGCGCGCGCGTGCCCTCGCGCAGGGTGACGATGGCGGTCGGCAGCTTGTTGATGGCAATCGCCGCGATCGCGGCGGCCTCGGTGAGGCCAGCCCAGATATAGGCCAGCACGATCACGACCAAGGCGGGCAGGTTGAGCAGCAGGATCAGCCAGGGATCGCCGAGCCGGTCGGCGAGCTTCACCCGGCCCATCAAATAGCCGATGGCACTGCCGAGCGACATCGCGAGTGTGAAGGCGAGCGCGACGCGCGCCAGCGTGGCGCCGAGATGCAGGAACAGCGCGCCGCTTGATGCTTCCGCGATCATCACCTGAAGCACCGCCGGCGGGGAGGGCAGCTTTGCGCCGCCGACCGCGAGCGCGGCAATCCACCAGATCGCGAGGAACAGGGCGAACGACAGCAGGCGCAGCACCTCAGTCTCCGGGGACTGCGTGATAGAAGGTGCCGGGGTCGAGCTCGGCTGCGGGGCCGACGAGGTCGCGGCCGCCGATCTCGGCCAGCACGCGGTAGAGTACGCGCGCGTCCTTTTCCTCGTCATCGATGCTCCGGCGCGGAATGCCGTCGCGGTAGCGCTCGCGGTAGGTCCTGAGCAGGGCAGGATCCGTCGTGCCGGTGAGCGGCGCGACCTTGTCCCAGGCCGCATCCGAGGTCGCCAGCAACTCCTTGGCCTTGCGGGTCATCGCGATGAAGCGCGCGACGGCCTCCTTATGGCTCGCGGCCCAGCTCTCATCGAAGACATAGCCGACCGCGGCGACCGCGCCTTTGGCACCCAGCTTCGGCAAGATGTCCTCGATGCCGGTCAGGCGCCTGAAACCCTTGGCCTCGAGCTGGGCGCAGAAATTCCAGAAGTTGAGGCTCGCATCCATCTCGCCGTCCAGCGCCTTGGCGGCGATCAGCGGCGGGGCACCGTAGACGATGGTTGCTTCCGACTTGAGGTCGATGCCGTCCTGCTTCATCCGCGCCTGCAGCAGCAGCCAGCTCTTGTCGATCGCCCCGCCGGCGACCGCGAGCTTGCGGCCCTTGAGGTCGGCGAGCGTCTTGATCGGCGATGAGGCCGGCACCATCACGGCGCCGAGCGCGCTGGAATAGGGATAGAAGGTGAGCTTCGCACCGAGCGTGCGCTCGCGCGACACCCACAGCCAGTCCGACAGGATGATGTCGGCGCTGCCGGCGCGCATCGCGATCTTGCCGGCCTCGGTGCTCGCGAGCTCGGTGACCTCCAGCGCCAGGCCGGCCTCCTTGTCGAGGCCGGCGCTTCGGATCGCGGCCAGCTCCCACGAGAATGTTCCGGTCTTCTGCACCGCAAGGCGGATTGTGTCCGCAGCGCCGGCAGGTGCGGCTAGCGCCAGCACCGTTGCGAGCGCCCAAATTCGCGCCAAAACTGTCATCACCTTGTGAGCCGTTTCCTCTGACAGAGTGCTTTTCAGCACAATACGCATAGCATAGCCTTGGTCGCAACCAGCGGGAGGACGCGCATGGATCTGGCCGGACGGCTACGACCGATTGTCGCCGCATTGACGGCGCTCGCTGCCAGCGTATGCGTGGCACGGGCCGAAGAGGCCAATGATTATCCCACCGCGGCGCGCGCGGAATACGTCTATGGCTGCATGAAGGCCAACGGCGAGACGCGCTCCGCGATCGAGCAATGTTCCTGCTCCATCGACGTGGTCGCCTCGATCATACCCTACGAGCGCTATGTTACCGCCGAGACCGCGCTCAGCATGTCGCAAGTGCGCGGCGATCTCGGCGTGCAGTTTCGCACCTCGGAGCAGGCCAACTCGGCGGTGAATGACTTAAGGCGCGCGCAGGCGGAAGCCGAGGTGAGGTGTTTTTAGCTATCGCGGCACAGACGGTGCGATCTTCCTTCTCCCCTTGTGGGAGAAGGTGTCGCGATGCGCCGGATGAGGGGTTCTATCGGCATATTCCAGCATGAGAGGCAGGTGGGCGCGGAAACATACCCCTCACCCGTCTCGCCGCTACGCGGCGATCCACCCTCTCCCGCAAGGGGAAGGGGGCTTCAGCGCAAGTCTGACGAAACTAAGTCCCCGGCTTCTCCACATCCCATTCATTGCGGAACACATGCCCTTCCGTATCCTTGGCCTCTGCACGAAAGCGCTTGGCGCCGTTGGAGACATAGGTGAAGCGCAGGTTGGGATCTTCCGAGATCGAGATGCCGCCTTCCATCGACAGCACGGGGCTATCGTCCTGCGTCAATCTGAGCTGGTTGATGAAGAAGGCGGGGATATAGAGCTGCGTGACCTGGTCCATCTGCAGGCCGGAATTGTTGGGATGGCCGATCATGATCTGCGCTTCGCGCAACCGGCTTGCCGGACCCTCTTCACGGGCGAATTGCCGGTAGCGCATCTGGCCGAGCCGGTTCTTGGCTTCCTCCACGTTCTTTGCAGCCGGCGCCGAGCAGCCGCCAGAGGCCTTCACATAGACTTTCGAGACGTAGAGCTGGCCGTCGCTGAGCTCGGCGACCGCGTGCACGTCGGTGTAATTGTTGACGCGCACACGGGTGGAGATTTCCGTGACATTGGCCTCCGGCCCGAGCTCGAACTTCGCGGCCATCGGCGCGGGATTGCGGTCGATCACCAGCGTGATCGAACGGATGCGTCTGCTGTCGCCGGGCGACAGCTTGCTGCGCAGCGTCACCGGCACGATGGCGGCATCCTCGGCGCGATAGGGCATCTCGATGCCGATGACCTCGGCGCCGTCGTTCATCGGCCGGTTGCTGAAGATGTCCTGCACCAGGCCCGGCCAGGGATCGTAGGCCTCCGCCTGCGCCGGCACGGCGAAGGCGATGCCGAGGAGCAGGGCGAACAGGGGCAGGCGGCGTGTGCATGCCGTCATGGTTATGCTCCTCGGTTTACGTGAAGCTGATCTCCTGCCAGCGTAGCGCGCCCGCTATTCCCATTCAATTTCCGAAAATGCTGCAGTTGCGTTGCGGGCGTTGTAGTCCTCGAACAGCTGCCAGTGCGGCCGCTCGTCCGCGGCCGCCTTGTCCGCAGCGGCGCGGATCGGCGCGCCCCTCTTGTTCAGGGCGCGGACGTCGGACAGCAGCGTTGACAGGTAACGTCGTTGATCGCTCAGCGCCGCTGGCCAGTCGCTCACAGGACCGTGACCGGGAACAACGCGCAGCGCCGGGATCGTCTCCAACTCTTTCAGCGTGGCGAGCCAGCCGCGAATGCTGCCGTCCATCACCGGAATGTGGCCGAGAAAGACGAGATCGCCGGCAAGCAGGGTTTTGGTGCTCTCGTCGAACACGGTCAGATCGTTGTCGCTGTGCCCGGCCGGCCAAGCGCGCAAGGTCAAGCGGCGCGAGCCCAGATCGAGCGTGAGCGTGTCCGTTACGAGCAGGGTCGGCGGTACGATCTTCACGGGATCGATCAGCTCGGGGCCCATGAGGCGCCTGAAATTGTCGAGATAGAAGGGCCCGCGGCTCGCCAGCGCCTGCGGCAGCTTGCTGTGGCCGACGAAGCTGGTTCCCTCTGCCATGAAGGCAGCATTGCCGAAGACATGGTCGGGATGGCCATGGGTGTTGATGACATAGCGGATCGGCTTTTGCGTGCGCGCTCGTACCGCCGCCAGCAGCGCCTCGCCTTCGCGCAGGCTGCCGCCAGTGTCGATCACGGCCACCGCGTCACCTCCAATGATGAAGCCGATATTGGCGATGCCGCCTTCATTCTCGCGGCTCATCAGCGCTATGGCCCCGGAGTGTACGAAGATTCCCGGCGCGACTTCGCTCACAGGCAATTCGCCCGCCCCGGCGCGTGCTAGCGTAGCTGTTACCAGGGACAAGGCTGCGATCACGAGAGCGATGCGAGACACTTTTCCGCCTCAGTTCAAAGGATTGGCCTCATTGCACTGCAACAAAGCAAAGCCGGCAAAAGTTGGCACACGTGGCGCGTCATGCGTTGCATGGATTACATTCAAACAAAACGAGGAGGAAGCGCGATGACGCAGGCCGGACGACATCGTCGCTGGTGGTTTTCACTCTGGATCGTGATCGCATCATGTGCGTATGGCGATCTCGCCATCGCGCAGACCAACGAGACCGGAGATCTCTCATTCGAGCTGGTCGACCCGAAGGTGCTGCGCGTCTGCGCCGACCCGCGCAACCTGCCGTTCTCGAACGAGAAGGGCGAGGGCTTCGAGAACAAGCTCGCCGAGTTTCTGGCGGACAAGCTGCAGAAGAAGCTGGACTACGTGTTCTTCCCGCAGGCCGCCGGCTTCGTGCGCATGACGTTGGGTGCGCATCGCTGCGACGTCATCATGGGCTACCCGCAGGGCGACGACCTCGTGCAGGGCACCAATCCCTACTACCGCACGACCTATGCACTGGTTGCGAAGACCGGCAGCGGGCTCGAGGACGTCGACACGCTGCAGGACGCACGCCTGAAAGGTAAGCATATCGGCATCGTCGCCGGCACGCCGCCGGCGACCAATATGGCGTTGGCAGGCCTGATGGGCGATGCAAAGCCCTATCAGCTGATGATCGACACGCGCTTCGACAATTCCGCGCAGGCGATGATCGACGACCTCGCTGCCGGCAAGATCGACGCCGGCGTGCTCTGGGGACCGATGGCCGGCTATTATGCGAAGAAAGCCGGCCCCTCGCTGCACGTCATGCCGCTGGTCAAGGAGACCACCGGGTCCAAGCTGGTCTATCGCATCGGCATGGGCGTGCGACCCGCCGACCAGAACTGGAAGCGGCAGCTCAACCGGTTGATCCAGGAGAACCAGGGCGAGATCAACAAGATCCTGCTCGATTTCGGCGTGCCGCTGCTGGACGAGAACAACCGGCCGCTCGGCGCGGAGACGGCCAAGAAGGCGCCATGAGCCGGCCGCTTGCCGCTGCGTTCGTCGTTGCCTTGCTCGTGGCCCCGGCGTCGGCGCAGCAGCAGGAGCCGTTCGAGCCCGAGGGATATCGTACCGACAATTATCGCGCGCCGGTGCCGGCGACGCTCGCTGGCGCGCGCGTGCTCACGACCGGCGAGGCGGAGGCGATCTGGCGCGCGAACAGCGGCACCTTCGTTGACGTGATGCCGCGCGCGCCGAAACCAAAGAACCTTCCTGTGAGCACGGTGTGGCGTGACGCGCCGCGCAGGAACATTCCGGGCAGCTTCTGGCTGCCGGACACCGGCTACGGCAACTTGCCGCCCGCCATGGACGATTATCTTCAGCGTGGCCTCGCGCGCGCCTCACGCGGCGACAAGGCCGCGCTGCTGGTGATCTATTGCCTCGCCGATTGCTGGATGTCCTGGAACGCGGCGAAGCGTGCGCTCGCTTACGGCTATGCCAACATCGCCTGGTATCCTGACGGCACCGACGGCTGGGAGGGCGCCAAACTCCCGACGGAGGACGCGCAGCCTGAGCCGCGCCCGGACCAGTAAATGACTGGATGCAGGTGCTTGGCCGCCCCCTGTGAGCGGGAGACGCAGCGACGGTGTTATTTCTGCTTCTGCAACTTCGTCAACGTGCCCGTACCGTTGGTCTCGGTCGCAGAATAGCTCACCCTGTCGCCGGCATGGACGGCATCCAGCATCGCCGCATCCTTGGCCTTGTACTCCTGGAGCGCGCCGGCGCTGCCTGTGCTGGCGCCGACCGTGCCCTTCTGGGTCTGCTGGATCGAAATCGTGCCGTTGAGCCGATCGATCCGCGTGATCATCCCGGTCATGTCGTCAGCAAAGGCGCTGGTTGCGAGCATGCTGAGGACCGCAGCGCCCGCAAACATGATTCTTGTGGTTCCCATCGAGGCCTCCCGACGTCTTGAGTTCACGTCGACAAGCCATCATAAATCGATTTGGTTCCGGCACATAGCGCGGCGAAAGGTTAACGTTGCCGGGGCGATTGCGGGAACTTTTCGTGAGCGGTCAGCGTAACTGACGCTATTCCATTTCCTGCTGGATGACGCGTCCGAGCGCGAACAGGCGCTGGTCGAGCGAGGTTGGAACCTCGCAGACGAAGCGCACCACCTTGTTACGGTCCTCGAAGATCCGGGTCTTCCAGATCAGCTCGTTGCTGAGCGCCTGGACCTTGGCCTCGTCACGCGGTGTGGCCCCTTGCAGGGCCTGGAGCTGAATTGCCTCCTCGCGGATCTTGTCGGCGGCATCGCGCTGCTTGCGGCTGACTCGCTCGAGTCCGTTCATGACCTGGGAGCGCTGGGCGTTGAGCGTGTCGAACAGGCCGGCGAACAGCAGCTTTGCGTTCGCGGTCTTGTCGGCAGCGGAACCCGCGAGAAACTCCTTCACCAGCTTTTCCGCCTCATCCAGTGGCGTCTTGCGAGCCGCCAGTTTCGCAACGAGCGCGCTGATCTTGGCGTCGTCCTTCCATTTGTTCTGGACGTCGTCGAGCGGCGGACCGCCCCACACGGCCGCCAGCGAGATCTCGGGCACCTTCGCCTGGGTGCACGGCCAGTCCGGATAGCGCGGATCGGCGGCGTGCGCCGTCGTGCTCGCGACAGCGAGCACCAGTACAGAGGTGACCAGAACCCGAACAATCATCCTTCGCCTCCCGCAGGCCCGCGTCGCGCCAGCCCGCGCGAGGGATCATAGGCCAGGATCGCGCCGATCATGAAGACGATTGTGCAAGCAGCGACCACCGCCAGCGAGATCCAGTTGATCTGGCCATACAGCGCGAAACGGATCAGCTCGACCGCATGGGTGAACGGATTGGCCTCGCACAGATAATAGAGATAGGGGTTGCCCTCCTGCACGCGCCAGAGCGGGTAGAGCGCGGAGGAGGCGAAGAACATCGGGAAGATCACGAAGTTCATGACACCGGCGAAGTTCTCCAGCTGTTTGATGCCCGACGAGATCAGCATGCCGAGCGAGCCCAGCATCAGCCCCGACAGGATCAGCGCCGGCAGCACGGTGAGATAGCCCTGGGGCGGCGGGGTGATGTCCCAGAGCCAGGCGATCACCAGAAACGCATAGACCTGGAGCAGCGATACCGCGGTTCCCGCGAGCAGCTTGCAGAACAACAGGAAACCGCGCGGGAGCGGACTCACCAGGAGCGTGCGCATGTTGCCCATCTCGCGGTCATAGACCATCGAGAGCGAGGATTGCATGCCGTTGAAGAGCTGGATCATCGCCATCAGCCCGGGCGCGATATAGACCTCGTAGAGGATGTAGGTCTCGTAGGGCGGGATGATGGAGATGCCGAGCACCTGGCGGAAGCCGGCGGCGAAGATGAACAGCCACACCAGAGGCCGCACCAGCGCCGAGACGAAGCGCTCGCGCTGATGCAGGAAGCGCAGGCCCTCGCGCCAGACGATGCCGCTGAGGCAGGTCATGTACTCGGCGAACGAGAAGCCGCGCGGCGCCTCGCGCGTCGCGATGCTGCTCATGCGCCGCCTCCAGGCATGGTTTGCGCGCCGGTCAGGCGCATGAAGGCGGTGTTGACGTCCTGCGCGCCTGTTGCGGCGATGACGCGGCTCATCGGCCCCTGCGCCAGCACCTTGCCCTGGTGCAGCACCAGGAGATCGTCGCCGGGCATGATCTCGTCGAACAGGTGCGTGGCCCAGAGCACGCCGATGCCTTGCTCGGTCACGAGCTGGCGGACGTGGCTGATGATGTCGGCACGCGCCTTGACGTCGAGGCCGACGGTCGGCTCGTCGAGCAGCAAGAGGCGCGGCTGGTGCAGCAGCGCCCGGGCGATCTCCAGCCGCCGCATCTGTCCGCCCGAGAGGTCGCGCACCTTGCTTGCAGCGCGATCGGCAAGGCCGATGCGGCCGAGCAGCTCGGCGCTGCGCGCCGAGGCCTCGCGGCGGCCAATGCCGTGCAGGGCGGCGTGGTAGAGCAGGTTCTGCGTCAGCGACAGGTCGAGATCGAGCGTGCGCGGCTGGAATACGACCCCGAGCAGCCGCAGCGCCTCGCCGGGGGTCTTGCTGACGTCGTGCCCGAAAATGCCGACGCGGCCGGACTGGATGCCGAACAGCCGCGTGATCAGCGAGAACAGCGTGCTCTTGCCGGCGCCGTTGAGTCCCAGCAGCGCCGTGAAGCTCGCGGGCTGCACATTGAAAGACACGTTCGTCAATGCGCGCCGCGGACCATAGGCATGGCTGACACCGTCGATCGACAATGCCGGCACCGCGGCCTCTTCGGGTCTCGGCGTCTCCTGGGCTTCGGCGATCGGGGCGGGGCTGGTCATGGCGCGATCGCGACGCCCCAGGGCAGCTCGCCGACCTGAATGGTCTTGATCACCTTCTGCGCGGCGACGTCGATGACGGAGACGTCGTTCGACACACCGTTGGTGGTGAGCAAATATTTCTCGTCCGGCGTGAACGCCATGTGCCAGACCCGCTGCCCGACCAGGAGATATTTCGTCACCTTGCGCGAGGCGACGTCGACCACGGCGATGCGGTTGGCGGGGCCGAGCGCGACGAACGCGGTCTTGTCGTCCCTGGTCATGCCGATGCCGACCGGCTGGATCGCCTCCTTGCGCAGGCCCGGGATCTCGAACGTGATCTTGCCGATCACCTCGTGCTTTTTGGGGTCGATGATCGAGACGGTGCCGCCGATCTCCGAGGACACCCACACCTCGGAAGAATCATGCTTGTACTCGGCGTAGCGCGGCCGCGCGTCCACCAGCACGTTGGCGACGATCTGGCGCGAGGCGGTGTCGATGAAATGCGCCATGTTGGTGGTTTCCGAGGTGTTGATCAGCGTCTTGCCGTCCGGACTGATGGTCATGCCCTCGGGCTCGACACCGACCTGGATGTCGCCGAGCCGGGCGCGCTTCTCGAGGTCGATCACCGTCACCGTGTTGTCGTTCTCGTTGGCGACGTAGAGCATCTTGCCGGCGGCATCCTGCGCGAACAGCTCGGGGTCGGGTCCGGAGGGCAGGCTGTCCACCACGGTTTGGGTATTGGCGTCGATCACCTGGATGGTGTCATCGTCGCCGACCGCGACCATCACGAACTTGCCGTCGCGGGTAAGGTCGATGCCGCGCGGACGCTGGCCGACCTTGATGGTCTTGGTCACGGTCCAGCTGTCGGTATCGATCACCGAGACCGTATTGCTCTTCTCGTTCGAGACATAGGCGATGAACGCATGCGCTGGGGCTGCCGCCAGCGCCAATGCGGAGAGAAGTCCAACACGCCACATCCGCGACATCTGCATCCTCATTTCAGCTTGCATTTGCTCTCCGGGCGATCGTAGCCGAGCGTGTCGAGCTCGGAGACCTGGTGCAGGAATCCTTCCTGCGGCGACGCCGACACCACCATGCGGCCGTCGACCAGGAGGATCGGCTGACGCAGCTGCAGGTTCCAGTCGCGCAAGGTCAGCCGCGTGCCCTTGAAGGCGGCGACCGAGAAATCCGGGCCCTTGATGAAATCGGTGACCTTCCTGACCTCGCCGGAATTGGTGCGCGAGGTGGCCTCGCCGATCATGCGCACCGCCGTCCAGGCCTGCATGTCGCGTGCGGTCATCCGGCGCAAATTCAGCTTGATGAAGCGGTTCTGAATCTGGATCGCGCCCCACTGATCCTGCGATGCGTCCCAGCTGCGCGGCACGAGGCCGGCGGAGCCGGCGACCGGGCGCGGATCCCAGGTGCGATAGGGCAGATAAGAGCCGAACACCTCGCTCTCGTCGGCGGCGACCAGCACGTCATAGGCCGGTGCCTGCTGCGTGAAGACGGGGATCTGACGCTGGATCTGCGCTACGCCGCTATCGGTGCGCCGCGCCCCGCCCTTGTCCTCGAAGGTTCGCTCCTGCACGATCTTGGCGCCGAACCGCGCCGCGGTGCGCCTGATAGCATCCGCGAACAGCTTGTCCTCGTCGTGCGAGCCGACCACCAGCAGCCAGCGCGACCACTTCTTCCACACCAGATATTGGCCGAGCGCGTCGGCGAGCATCGCACGCGTCGGCGCGGTGTGGATGACGTTGGCGCGGCAATCGGTCTCGCGCAGCCGCTCGTCGATCGCGCCGGCGTTGAACAGCAGCGTGCCGCGGTCGCGCAGGGCGTCCGCGACCTTCAAGAGCACATCGGCGGGCAGGTCGGCGACGATGAAGCCGTTCTTCTCGGCGAGCGCGGTCGCAGCCTGCACCACGTCCTCGCCTTCCCTGATGCGGCGCTCCTCCAGCGTGAAGCGCTGGCCGGTGAATTTCCCGGTGGTGTTGTTGTCCTCGATGGCAAGGCGCGCGCCGGCGAGGCCGTCGTTCTCGGCAGGCTGCTCGGCGAGCGACAGCGTTGATCGGGTGCCGGCGATTGCGAGATAGCCGACGCCGATCGTGACGGGATCGGCCGCAAGCGCGCTCGTCGCGGCAAGACCAAAGCCGATCAGGCCGGCCAACCATCGGATCATGTTTCCTCCAGACGATCTCCCCGGCTTGACCGCCGGTGAAGAATTGTCTCTGCTTCAAGCATGACCAATTTGTCAGGCCGTGCAACCCCGCATTTCGTCCCCGCGCGCGCGAGGCCGGGAATCACGATCATGCGAGCATTGTTGGCAATCGCAGCATTGCTGCCGACGGGGGCGGGCGCGCTCGCCGATCCACCGAAGCTCGCGGTGTTCGATTTCGAGTTGGTCGACACCAGCCTGCCGGGCGAGTTCTACGGCTCCAAGCCGGAAGAGGCGCGGCTCATGCGCATCAGCGAGCAGCTGCGCAAGGAGCTGGCAGAGTCGGGCCGGTTCCAGGTGCTTGACATCGCGCCGATACGGGAGGCCTCCCGTGGCGCGAACCTGCAGGCCTGCGGCGGCTGCGACCTCAAGCTCGCCGGCCAGCTCGGCGCCGATCTGGAGATCACCGGCCTCGTGCAGAAGGTCTCCAACCTGATCATCAATCTCAACATCTATCTGCGCGACGTGAAGACCGGCAACATGGTCGCGGTCGCCAGCGCCGACATGCGCGGCAACACGGATGAATCCTGGTCGCGCACGATGAGCTATCTCATCCGCAACCGCCTGCTGGCGCCGAACTACGGGAAGCCGTGAAGGGGTTTTCCCTCTCCCCTTGTGGGAGAGGGTGGCTCGCCGCGTAGCGGCGAGACGGGTGAGGGGTTTCCATCCCCACGAATGGTCGTGCGAGCGGAGAGAACCCCTCATCCGGCGCTTCGCGCCACCTTCTCCCGCAAGGGGAGAAGGTGAAAGACATCACCCCTTCAATCTCTCCGCATGCCAGTGCAGATGATCGCTCATGAAGGTCGAGATGAAATAATAGCTGTGGTCGTAGCCCGCCTGGCGCCGCAGCGTCAGCGGGATGCCCGCCTTGGCGCAGGCGGCCTCGAGCAGCTCCGGCCTCAGCTGCTCCTTCAGGAAATTGTCGGCCTCGCCGACGTCGACCAGGAAGCCGGAGAACTTGGCGCCGTCCTCGATCAGCGCCACCGTGTCCTGGTTGCGCCAGGCCTCCTTGTTCGGCCCGAGATAGCCGGTCAGCGCCTTGATGCCCCAGGGCACGAGTGAGGGCGCCACGATTGGGGCAAAGGCGCTGGCTGCGCGAAAGCGGTGCGGGTTGCGCAGCGCCACCGTCAGCGCGCCATGGCCGCCCATCGAATGTCCCATCACCGATTGCCGCTTGGCATCGACCGGAAAGTTCTCCGCAACCAGCTTCGGCAGCTCGTCCGTGACGTAGCTCCACATGCGATAATTGCGCGCGAACGGCTCTTGCGTGGCGTCCACATAGAAGCCGGCCCCGAGGCCAAAATCATAGGCGTTGTTGGCATCGCCCGGCACGTCGGGGCCGCGCGGTGAGGTGTCGGGCGCGACGAAGATCAGGCCGAGCTCGGCGCAGGTCTTGCGGAATTCGCCTTTCTCGGTGACGTTGGCATGCGTGCAGGTGAGGCCGGAGAGATACCAGACCACGGGCAGCTTGGCGCCGTCCGCATGCGGCGGGATATAGACCGAGAACACCATGTCGGTTCCGGTCACCTGGCTGGCATGGCGATAGACGCCCTGCACGCCGCCATGGGATTTGTTGGTCGAGACAGTCTGAATCGTCATGCCTAAGAGCTCCGTGGCATCTCACCACACCAAGATTGCAACGCTTGTGTGACCGAATTCGTGGCGTGGTCAGGCGACACCGCTGTCGATCGCCAGCCGCACCAGCTCCACCGAGGTCTTCACCCCGAGCTTCTGGCGCATGATGGACGAGGTATTGGCCACCGTCTTGTAGGACGATTGCACCAGCCACGCGATCTCGGACAGGCTCTTGCCGGCGCTGAGCAGCCGCAGAATCTCCATCTCGCGCGCGTTCAGCTTCGACAGCGGGTTTTGCGCCAGCGTCGGTCCGGCGAAGGCGATGCTGCGCGCGATCGCGGTCGGAAGATAGGTGCCGCCGCTTCCGACGGCGCGGATCGCCTCGACGAGGTCGTCGGGGTCGCCGGTCTTGGAGACGTAGCCCTTGGCGCCGCACTCGATCGCACGCGCGGCGAAGGCGGGGTCGTCATTCATGCTGAACATGATGATGCGCGCCTCGGGCGCGCGCTCTAGGATGCGGCGCGCGAGCTCGAAGCCGGAGACGGTTGGCAAATTTATGTCGATGATGCAGAGGTCGGGACGTTCGACGATGAAGACGCACTCGCCGTCCTCGGCGTCGGCGGCTTCCAAGATTTCGATCTCGCCTTCGTCGGCCAGCACGGCACGGCAGCCGGAGGCGACGATGGGATGATCGTCGACGATCAGAATGCGCATAGGCGTTCCCCGCGACAGCCCGTTCCCTTGGAGCTTGCCTGTTCTGCGCCGCATGAGACTGACCAGGCAAGACGCGCGTCTCGTGTCGGCTCATGCAACCCGGCTGGGATTGCTGTACGCTTCCGATTAGATATCGGGCGGTTCGCCTCTGTCAACGTCGTCGGACAGGCGCCAACCCTTCGCGAGGCACGAGCGAGACCAATGTGGCAGAATCTTTCCTTGCGCGGGCGCATCAATCTCTTGCTGGCGCTGCTGCTGGCGCTGGGGCTCGCGGTCAATATCGGCCGCCAGATCGCCGAGGCGGGCCCGCGCGTGCAGGCCGAGGACCAGAGCGTGATCCGCCTCGCGCGCGAATTCATCGAGATGATCGTTGCCGATCTCAACGAGGCACCCGATCCTGATGCCAGGCTGAACCAGATCGCGCGCGATCTCAGTCGCCTGCGCCATGTCAGCATCGCGCTGCACGATTCCGGTGGGAACCCGATGACGCCCCGCCGGCTTGGCTCCGATGTCGACACGCGTGCCCCGCCGGCCTGGTTCGTCAGCCTGGTCCATCCGGAGCAGACCGCGGTCAGCGTGCCGGTCTCGATCCGCGGCAAGCCCGGCTCGCTCGTGATCACCTCGCATCCCGACGACGAGATCGCCGAGATCTGGGACGGCATCGTGACCCAGCTCGAGGTCGGCTCGGTGATCGCGCTTGCGCTGTTTTTCCTGATGATGAAGGTGGTCGGCCGTGCCCTGGCACCGTTACAGTCGCTGGCGGACGCCATGGGGAAGCTCGAAAGCGGACATTACGAGGCCCGCGTCGCGCCGGGCGGCGCGCCGGAGCTCGCGGCGATCTGCACCAGGCTCAACCATCTTGCCGCGACGCTTGGTGAAGCGGTCGAGGACAAGCGGCGCCTCGCCGAGCGCGCGGTGTCGCTGCAGGACATCGAGCGCAAGGAGATCGCGCGCGAATTGCACGACGAGTTCGGACCCTATCTGTTCTCGCTGCGCGCACATGCGAGCGCGCTGGCGAAGCAGGCGGACGGACGCGAGCCGAGTGCGGATGCCGTGCGCAAACATGGCAGCGCCATGCTGGAGCAGATCAATGCACTCCAGCAGTTCAATCGCCGCGTGCTGGAGCGTCTTCGGCCCGTGGGCCTTGCCGAGCTCGGCCTGCGCCAGGCGCTCGAATCCCTGTCGCGGCTGTGGCGGGAGTCGCATCCCGACGTTGCGATCGAGACCTCGATCTCGCCGGCGCTGGGCCCCACCGGCGAGACCGCCGATCTCACCATCTACCGCATCGTGCAGGAGGCGCTCACCAATGTGTTCCGCCACGCCGGTGCGACCTCGGTCAGCGTCGTCATCGAGCCGGTCGAGCAGGCCGGCGGCCGCTTCTGCGCCCGGGTGCGGGTCAGCGACGACGGCCGCGGCATGGAGCCAGGCCAGAAGCTCGGCTTCGGCCTCGTCGGCATGCGCGAGCGGATCCTGGCGCTCGGCGGCACGCTCAATGTGGTCTCGGGTGAGGGCGGTGTGACCGTGGAAGCGCTGGTGCCGACAGCGGCAACCTGATCGCATCCAAAGCGATCGGGAAAAATTCCCGATTTGGTCGGGAAAATGGGTGTGGATAGGGTCCGACCTTTTGCGGCTGGCGTCCCCATTGCGGCCGAATAAACTCGTCCCGACCAATCGGCGGAACATCAAAACAGTCGGTGGTCACGGATGGGAAGGCGGGGATGGGCAAGGTTGTTTCGTTCAAGCGTGCTTTGTTGATGGCTTCGGTGTCGACCGGGCTGGTATCGGGCTTGGTCTATGCGACCCCTGCCGGGGCCGCGCCGGACGAGGAGACCAACGTCCAGAACCTGCCGCCGGTCGAGGTGACCGCACCACCTTCGGCGCGGCGCGCGGCGCCGTCGCGACCTGTTGCGCGCGTGGGGGCGCCGGGATCGGCCGCGCCGAGGACACGCCTTTACGTCTATCCGACCTCGCCGGGCACCGGCCGGGGTCTCGATGTCGACAAGGTTCCGTCGGCGATCAATGCCGTCGATGCCAACCAGATCAGGCGCACCGGTTCGCTGAACGTCACGGACGCGCTGCGCGACAACATCGCCGGCATCAACATCAGCGAAGTCACCGGCAATCCGTTCCAGCCGGATGTCGAATTCCGCGGCTTCGTCGCTTCGCCCGTGACGGGCACGCCGCAAGGCCTTGCGGTGTACCAGAACGGCGTCCGCATCAACGAGGCCTTCTCGGACGCCGTCAATTGGGACCTGATTCCGACGGCCGCGATCAGGTCGGTGACGCTGGTGACCAACAATCCGGCCTTCGGCCTCAATGCACTCGGCGGCGCGATCAACCTGCAAATGAAGGACGGCTTCACCTATCAGGGCGCCGAGCTCGACCTCATGGGCGGATCGTTCGGCCGCATCCAGGGCTCGGCGCAATGGGGCAAGCAGGTCGACCAGAACTTCGCCGTCTACGGTGCGCTCGAAGGACTGCGCGACAACGGCTTCCGCAATTTTTCCCAATCGACCGTGCGGCGCTTCTACGGCGATGTCGGCTACAGGGCCGGCGACAGCGAATTCCACGCCAATATGGGCGTGGCCAAGAACGATTTCGGCGCCAGCGCCACGGTCCCGGCCGAGCTGCTCGACAGATATTGGGGCGCGACCTACACCACGCCGCAGACCACCTCCAATCGCGTCGGCTATCTCAACCTGACCGGCAAGGTCGACGCGACGCCGACCTGGACGCTCGAAGGCACCGCGCGTGTGCGCAGGTACGAGCAAAAGGTCGTCGACGGCAACCCGACCGATGTGGAGGAGTGCGCTGCAGATCCGGCGCTGCTCTGCTTTGGCGACGACACCTCACCCGCCTACGGCGCGGGCGGCGTGCAGCTTGCCAACCCATTTGCGCCGGGCACGATCCTCGGCGCGATCGACCGCGGCTCGATCCGTTCGACCACGTTCGGCGTGTCGGGGCAGGCCACCAACACCGACCAGTTGTTCGGTCATGACAACCGCTTCGTGGTGGGCGCAACCTATGACGCCAGCGTCACGCGCTACAACGCCTCCTCCGAAATCGGCTCGATGGGAGAGAACTACGTCGTCAGCGGCAGCGGCGTTTTCCTGGGACCGACTCCTGTGGCGGACCCCGTCGCCGGCCCGGTCTCGCTGCGGACCGTCAATCAGTATAACGGCCTCTACGCGATGGATACGTTCAACGTCACGGATGCCTTCGCCATCACGGGGGGCGGCCGCTTCAATGCGGCGCGGATCACGTTGGAAGATCAGCTTGGGACTGCGCTCAACGGCGATCACACCTTCACGCGTTTCAATCCGATCATCGGCGGCACCTACAGGATCACGCCGGAATTGACCGCCTATGCCGGCTATTCCGAGGCCAACCGCGTGCCGACACCGCTCGAGCTCGGCTGCGCCGATCCCGCCAGGCCCTGTCTCATTGCGGCCTTCCTGGTTGCGGATCCACCGTTGAAGCAGGTCGTCTCCAAGACCGTGGAGGCCGGTTTCCGGGGCACCAAGGAGTTGAACATCGGCACCCTCGGATGGAAGATCGGCGGCTTTCGCGCCACCAACCACGACGACATCATGGCGGTGCCGGTCGTTGGCCGGACTGGTTTCGGCTATTTTTCGAACGTAGGCCGCACCCGGCGGCAGGGGCTCGAAGCCGAAGTCAACATCAAGTCTCCGACGCTGCAGTTCCAGGCGAGTTACGCGTTCGTCGATGCCCGCTTCCTTGATCCGCTCGAGCTCGGCTCGGAAAGCCCGTTTGCCGACGATACTTCCGAGACCATTCAGGTCAGGCCCGGAAATCAGATCCCGGCAGTCCCGCGCCACCGCGTCAAGGTCGGCGTCGACTATGCCGTGACCGACGTCTGGAAGGTCGGCGGCAACGCGCTGTTCGTCTCCAGCCAGTATCTGGTCGGCGACGAGTCCAACCAGTTCGCGAAGCTGCCGTCCTATACGGTGTTCAATCTCCACACCTCCTATCAGATCGCAAAGAACGTCCAGCTCTACGGCCGCGTCGACAACATCTTCGACAAGCGTTACGTGACCTACGGCCAGTTCTTCGACCGCGACGCCTTGCCCAACTTCACCAATGGCGGCGCGGATTTCACCGACCCGCGCTCGCTGAGCCCGGCAAGGCCGCGCGCGTTTTACGCGGGGTTGCGGGTGACGTTCTAGATTTTCACTCCACCTTCACGCGCTCGAGCGGAGCCGCAGCGACGCTCGCCTGCTCCCGGCCTTTGGCCGCACTCGCGCGGTGGCGTCGCTGCACCAGATATTGATCGCCGAGCACGCCGACCAGGATCACCGTTCCCATCACCGCGAAATTGAGCGAGCTCGGAATGCCCAGCAGGTTGACGAGATTCTGCAACACCTGGAGCAGCACGGTGCCGAGCACGACGCCGATGATCGAGCCTTCGCCGCCGCGCAAGGAGCAGCCGCCGAGCACGGCGGCCGCGATGGCGTAGAGCTCGTAGAACGAGCCGTGCACCGCCGGCGAAATCGACCGGGTGTACATCGCGATCAGGATCGCCGAAAACGCAGTCAGCCCGCCACAGATGACATAGGCCGAGATGATCACGCGGTTGGTGCGAATGCCGGAGTAGCGTGCCGCTTCCTCGTTCTTGCCGACGGCAAGAAGATAGCGGCCGAACACCGAGCGGTGAAGCACCACCCAGGCGATCACGGCCACCACGGCGAGCGCCACCACGCTGTGCGGCAGCGGGAATCCGAGCACGTTTGTGCGGCCGGCGGCCAGCCATTCCAGCATCGGAAAGCTCGCGCCGAAGCCGAAGCCCGCCGTCGCGTCCTCGGTGTAATAGCGCGCCGCGCCGCGATAGATCAGAAGGCCGCAGAGCGTGACCACGAAAGCCTGGATCCGCATCCTGGTCACCAGCGTGCCATGAACCAGGCCGATCACGAGCCCGGCCGCGACGATCATCGCGAGGGCTACGACCCAGTTGACGTCGTGATTGACGATCAGGTCGATGAACAGGACGCCCAGCAGTGCGATCACCGAACCCACCGACAGCTCGATCCCGCCGATGATGATGATGAAGGCTTCGGCGATGGAGAAGATGCCGAACAACCCGATCTGGTTGGCGGTGTTCGAGAGATTGCCGACGTACAGGAATCTCGGATTGATCAGGGCGACAACGGTCCCGACCACCAGAATCAGAACGAGAAGGCTCAGGTCTTTCTTGCTCAAGGTCCCTCCGCCGTGATTGTGTGGCCAACGGCAAGCTGCAGCACATTGTGCTCACTGAACTGGCTGCGATCAAGGAAGCCCGAGATCGCGCCTTCATGCATCACCGCGAGCCGGTCGCTGACCCCGATCACCTCCTCCATGTCGCTGGAGATCATCAGGATCGCCACCCCGGCATCGGTCAGGCGGCGCAGCATGCCGTAGATTTCCTGCTTGGCTCCGACGTCGACCCCGCGCGTCGGCTCGTCGACAATCAGCACCTTCGGCCGCATCGACAGCCATTTGGCGAGCACGACCTTCTGCTGGTTGCCTCCCGACAGCGAGCCGACGGCGGTCTTGACGTCGGGCGCGCGGATATTGAGGCGCTCCCGCTGACGCACCGCGTTCTCGTTCTCGCGATCGGTATCCACCAGCCAGAAGCGCATATAGGACGCCAGATCCGGCAGCGAGATGTTTTCGGCGATCGAGACGTCGAGCAGCAGGCCTGCGCCCTTGCGGTCCTCCGGAACGAGATAGATGCCTTGCTCGATGGCGGCCCGTGGGCTTGCGATACGGATCGGCTCGCCATCGAGACGTATCGTGCCGCCACGCAGTGGGTCGATGCCGAAGACGGCGCGGGCGAGCTCGGTGCGGCCGGACCCGACGAGACCGGCAAGCCCGAGGATCTCGCCGTGGCGGACCGACAGGCTCACGGCGCGGCCGGGATAGGTGTCGGTGACCGCATCGACGATCTCCAGCACGCTGTCGCCGGGCGGCGCGGCCGGCGGCACGTAGAGCGATTTCAGGTCGCGGCCGATCATCAAGCGGATCATCGCCGCCGGAGAGAGCTCCGCACGCGTCAGCGCGCCGACCACGCGACCGTCGCGCAGCACGACCGCACGGTCGGCGCACTGCATCACCTCGTTGAGCCGATGCGTGATGAAGATGATGCTGACGCCGTGGGCTTTCAGGCCGGCCACGGTGCGCATCAGGCGGTCCGTCTCGGCGAGCGTCAGGCTCGAGGTCGGCTCGTCCATGATGACGAGACGAGCGTCGAGCGAAAGCGCCTTCATGATCTCGACGAGCTGGCGCTGCGCCAGCGACAGGTCGGCGAGCGGCGCATCGGCCGCGAAATCGCAGCCCAGCCGCTCCAGCAGCGGCGCGACATCGGCATACATCCGTTTGCGGTCGATCAGCCGCAAGGGTCCGCCGTGCACGGGCTCGCGGCCGATGAAGACGTTGCCGGCGACATCGAGATTGTCGAACAGGTTCAGTTCCTGATGGACGAAGGCGATGCCCGCCTTGATCGCATCCGCCACGGTGAGCGAAGATCGCGCGGCGCCGTCGACACGAATGAAGCCGCCGCTGGGCTCCACGACCCCGCCGAGCACGCGCATCAGCGTCGACTTGCCGGCGCCGTTCTCGCCGATCAGCGCAACGACCTCGCCGGGCGACACCTGGAGACCGACGTGGTCGAGGGCGACCACGCCTGGATAGCTCTTGCTGATGTCGACCAGTTCGAGAAACGGTGCTGGCATGGCAGGCTGCGCGGGCGGGCAGCGCGGATATCTCCTATTTCTTCAGCATCTGCTTCATCGAGGCCATGAACTCGTCGACATTCGCCTTTTCGATGACCTTGCCGGGCACGATGATGATACCGTTGGCCGGAATGCCGGACTTGTTGCCGCCGATGTAGTTCGCCATCAGCTTCATGCCCTGATAGCCCCATTCGAACGGCTGCTGCACCACCGTGCCGACGATGCTGCCTTCCTTGACGCCGCCGAGCGTAATCGGATCCTCGTCGAAGCCGATGATCTTGATCTTGCCGAGCTTGCCAGCCTCCTTGAGCACCTCGTAGATCCGCGGCGTGTTGTAGGAGTAGAAGCCGACGAGGCAGCTCACATCGGGCATGGCGGCGAGGATGTCCTCGACGTTGCGCTTGGCGCGGGTCTGGTCGATCTCGTCGCCGCGAACGTCGACGAGCTCGACCTTCGAGCCTTTGAGCGTCTCCTTCACGCCTTCGATGCGTTCGCGTGCGTTGTCGGCGCCGGGTAGGCCGACGAAGCCGACGCATTTGCCGCCGTTCGGCAGCGCCTTGACCATCAGCTTTCCTGCCTCCTTGCCGAGGTCGGTGTTGGAGGAGCCGATATAGGCCACGCGCTTGGATTTCGGCGCGTCGCTGTCGGTGGTGAACAGCACCGTCTGGGACGCAACCTTGTTGAGATGCTCGGTCTGGTTCTTCGGATCGACCGCGCTGACCATGATGCCGGCGGCACCGGCGGCGACGAGGTCGTCCATCACGCGCTGCTGCACGGCGGCCGCAGCCTGTTCCGGATATTTGAACTGGAGCTCGTAGTTGGGCAGCTCGCCCTGCGCCTTCTTCATCCCGGCCTCGGCGATCTTCCAGAAGTCGGACGCCCCGTTGACGACGAAGGCCAGAACCTTCTTGTCCGCCGCATCCGTCGGGCCGACACCCGCTGCGATCGCGAAGGCAACAGACACACCTGCAACCAAGAGACGCTGCATATCATTCCTCCCCTAAGGCGGTCGGCCCTTTGATGGCCAACTCTGCTTGAACCCAGATTGGGCGCATGCCTCACCCCCAGCGGCACGGCAATCAGCCGCTACCCGCATCGTTGCGGCAGAGGCGGGTCACCGACCCGGCCGGCGAGGTGAAATGAGGCACGTACCTCAAGCTAGCAGAAGCCCGCCGCGCACGCAATTGGAAGCAACGGTCTGGACGTCAACCGCCGCGCTCAGGCTGGTGTCGCCGGTCCCGCGGCAGCCTTTTCGGGCAATCCGCAGCCCGCTTGCGCCTTTAACCGATTGGAAACCATCGCAAATGATCTGAAAATTGTAACGAAACTCTCCGGCCGTCTCCGCGTCGGTTCGCCGGAGGGCCTGTGATGACTGAGCAGCAGTTGAGAGAGCAGGAATTCCAGATTGCGCGGTACCGGCATCTGGAGCGCGAGGTGACCGATCCGCTAGCAGCGTGTCTGCTTCACAGCATCATCGAGGAGCTCGAGGCCGAGCTGCGCAAGCAAAGACCGGATTGGCACGGGCCCGGTCATTAACCGTTTATTGGCGCTAATGATGCCAATTGTCGGCGTGGGAATACCAGGGGAGGCTGCTCCCATGCTGAAGGACGGCACCTACGCCGCTTGGTACAAGACGTCCATCGACCAGGGTACCGGGATCGTCCATGTCGCAGACGGCCAGATCTGGGGCCGTGACAGCCTGATGACCTATCACGGCACCTGTCAGATCGATGGAGATCGCTTCACCGCAACCGTATTGACGAAGCGTCACACCGACGGACGCGCCACCGTGTTCGGCAACGATCAAGAGCTGACGTTGACGATCGAGGGAAGCTGCCCTGGCAAGATCGCGACCTACACCGCGACAGCACCTCAGGCGCCGGGCATGATCCTCCACGGAACGCTCATCCTCAGGGAACAACAGCCGCCCCCACCTGAACCACCAGGGCAGATGCCGGCATTCAATCCCGACAAGCTGCCGAAATTGCCGAAGCGCTCGCGCTGATCATCGCGACGAAATCGCACGTCGTCTCGACTGACCGCCGGCCGGCTCCGAATCCAGCTCATCTGCAGCGCTTCGTCATTTTTCCTCCGGCCATCCCCGGGCGAGTGTCGCCGCCTGTTGCAAGGTGATGCTTCGGACCAGCGGATCCGCATGACGGTGCACGAGTTGCCAATCCGTGCCGTCCTTGCGGTAGACTTCGGTCACGCGCAGCGACCAGTCTTGAGCCGGCAACCCGCCCACCTCGGCGCGCTGGCGCTCGACCATGACGAGAGCGACGAGCGCGTCGGATGCATAGGTTTGCAAAACCTCAAGTTCGGTTTGGCCTTCCCTGAAGTATCGGGAGAGGGCAGCCAGACGCTGGGGACTAGCGTCGAATCCCCGACTCGTAGGCCCGCCAAAGGGCTGCATCAGCGTGAAATCGGGCGCGATGCGGACAAGCTGGGACCAGCGGTCCACATCGCCACGCATGAAGGCGGCATTCTTCTCGCGGGCGCGTTCGACGAGGCCTGCTATCGCGTCGCTTCCAGCGGCCGCATCGGCCGAAAGCTGACCGGACAGGGGAATTGCTGCGGTAGCGGCCATCATCGAGCGCCGCGATATCTTTTCCTGCTCGCATGGCCGCCTGTTCAGCCCGGACGGTTTGTTGGTCATTTCTCAGCTCCTGATCGAACGACGAGGCCCATGCATGAAGCCTTGATCCCAATGAATCCAGCGATATGATTTCAGCAACATGCTGAACCAAATTGATTTATCCAGGATCGACCTCAATCTCCTCGTGCTCTTCCGCGTGGTCCTGGAAGAGCGCCATGTCGCGCGTGCAGCCGCTCGGCTGAGCCTGACGCCGTCGGCTGTCAGCCATGCGCTTGGCCGCCTCCGTCTTCTGCTGAACGATCCGCTGTTTCTGCGGACGCCGAAGGGCGTCGTTCCGACGGCGCGCGCCCTGGAGCTCGGCGAGCCGGTGGCCGAGATCATCGCGCGCGTCGAACAGCTGATCGGCTCGGCCACACCGTTCGACCCGGAGCAAAGTGGCCGTCGATTTACGATTGGCGCTCCCGATGCCGTACTGGTCTCAGCGATCGGTCCGCTGTTGCAATCGATCGCGACTGCGGCGCCCCACATTGATATCGGGCTGATCCACCTGATGCCTGCGCCGCGCGGTGGTGCAATCGGAGAACCTTGGCAGCAAAGCCTAGACATGCTCGAACGACGCGAGCTCGATATCGCAATGCTGCCGCTGCCGGCGGTATCACCGCGTTTCGAGGCGCGCAGGCTTTACGAGGAGGAGTTCGTGCTGGCCATGCGCAAGCGACATCCCTTCGCAAAAGCGCCAACCCATGCTGCGTTCGCGCGATCACAGCACCTGCTGGTCTCTCTCAGTGGGGAACCGCGCGGTTTCGTTGATGAGATGTTGGCAAAGCGCGGCCTCGAACGCCGCATCGCTTTGACTGTTCCGAATTTCATGATGGCGCTTGCCCAGCTTTCCGGGTCTGATTTGATCGCCGCATTGCCGCGCCGACTGGTGGAGCAGCACGCCAGCCGTTTCGGCCTCGTGTTGGTCGAGCTGCCTTTCGCGCGCAAACCGGATACGATCCGGGCCATCGCGACCAAAGCGGCTATGAAAGACGCGGGCATCGCGTGGCTGATGCAGATTGTGGTCGGTTCAATCGGAGCAGGCCGAAGCTAGAATCCGGTTTGAACTCAATAGGCGTTCATCTCGGCAAGGGAACGGCATTGTGCTGCCGCGCCTGCGGTGGCGGATCTGGGACCTCCTGCACCCGCTTCTCAAATCGCCCGGAACTGTTCATTGTGCCGGCCCGAAACGAAAAGAAGTGGAGCAGCATCAATGACGGAGGGGGTCTCGCGCCGCCGGTTTGCCAAGCTGGCGGGATTGTCCGCAGCCGGGATTGCGAGTCCGCTTGTCGCCGAAGCCAAGCCGGCGCGGCCGCCGCGCAATGCAGCCGGTTTTCCGGCGGGCTTTCTCTGGGGCACGGCGACCTCGTCCTATCAGGTCGAGGGTGCGGTCGAGGAGGACGGGCGAGGGGCCTCGATCTGGGACAAGTTCGTCCGCATCCCCGGCAAGATCGAGGACGGCACCAACGGCGACCGCGCCAACGAGCACTATCACCGCTACAAGGAGGACATCGCCCTCATCAAGGAGCTCGGCTGCAAGGCCTATCGCTTCTCGGTGGCCTGGCCGCGGCTGTTCCCGGACGGCGACGGCAAGCCCAATCCGAAGGGGCTCGACTTCTACAACCGTCTCGTCGACGAGCTGCTGAAGAACGGCATCGAGCCGTGGCTGACCCTCTATCATTGGGACCTGCCCCAATCGCTCCAGGACCGGTTCGGCGGTTGGCGTTCGACCGAGACCTGCAAGATCTTCGGCGACTACGCGGCCTATATCGCCGCGCACCTCACCGACCGCGTCAGGAACGTGTTCACGTTGAACGAGAGCGGGCGCTTCGTCTATTTCGGTTACGGCGTCGGCATCGACGCGCCGGGCTTGAAGCTGCCGCAAGCCGATGTCAATCAGATCAGGCACAACAGTGCGCTGGCGCACGGGCTCGCGGTGCAGGCGGTGCGAGCCCATGGCCGCCGCGGCACCAGGGTGGGGCCGGCGGAGAACATCGATGCCTGCGCGCCTGCCTTCGACACGCCGGAAAACGTGCGGGCCGCGGAGACCGCGCTGCGCGAGATGAATGCCGGCTACCTCAACGTCATCATGACGGGCCGCTATACCGACGCCTTCCTGAAATACGCCGGGTCCAACGCGCCGAAATACACCGATGCGGAGCTCAAGATCATCTCTTCGCCGGTCGATTTTCTCGGTCTCAACATCTATGCGCCGCAGAACTACGTGGTGGCCTCCGACCAGGGCGCGGGCTTCAAGCCGCTGCCGATCCCGAAATCGTTCCCGCACATGAATTCGGACTGGCTGCGCGTCGGGCCCGAGACGATCTACTGGGTGCCGAAGCTGGCGGCGAAGATCTGGAAGACGGATGCGATCTATATCAGCGAGAACGGCACCTCCGGCGACGATGTGGTGTCGCCCGACGGCAAGATCTACGACACCGATCGCATCATGTATCTGCGCAACTATCTCGCCCAGCTCCAGCGCGCCACCGACGAAGGCGTGCCGGTGCGCGGCTATTTCCTCTGGAGCCTGATGGACAATTTCGAGTGGGTGTACGGCCTTAACAAGCGTTTCGGGCTGTACCACGTCAATTTCGACACCCAGGTCCGCACGGCAAAACTCAGCGCCAGCTTCTACCGCAACGTGATCGCGAAGAACGCGGCGGGGGCGTAGCTCTTCTCCCTCTCCCCGTTCTTACGGGGAGAGGGCAGGGGTGAGGGGCTCTCTCCGCGAGTCCATCTGTCACCCTGTCACCGTTCTTGCTGAGGCTCCCCCTCACCCGGATTTTCCGCTGCGCGTAAAATCCGGCCCCTCCCCGCACGCGGGGAGAGGCGAAGGGCGAGCGCCGCACATTGACTCTCTTCTCCCCCTTATTCAAAACCGTTCTCAACACCCATAAACAAGAGGACGACGCCAATGCCTGACGCGCTGATCATTGATGCCTGCCGCACGCCGCGGGGCATCGGCAAGGCCGGCAAGGGAGCCCTGTCGGGCATTCATCCGCAGCAGCTCGGGGCGACCGTGCTGCGCGCACTCGCCGACCGCACCGGCATCGATACCGCCGATGTCGATGACATCGTCTGGGGCTGCAGCGCGCAGGTGGCAACGCAAAGCGGCGATCTCGGCCGCATGTCGGCGCTCGATGCCGGCTACGACGTGCGCGCCAGCGCGGTGACGCTCGACCGCTTTTGCGGCAGCGGCATCACCAGCGTCAACATGGCGGCAAGCTCGATCATGGCGGGTGCGGAAGACCTCGTCATCGCCGGCGGCTGCGAGATGATGTCGATGGAGGGACGCCGCGGCGGCGGTCCGATGATGATGGACGGCGGCAATCTGCGTCTGCGGGCACGGCATCCGCAGTCGCATCAGGGCGTCTGCGCCGATGCGATCGCGACGCTGGAAGGCATCACCCGAAGCGACGTCGACGCGCTCGGGCTGGAGAGCCAGAAGCGCGCCGCGCATGCGATCGCGAACGGCCACTTCAAGAACAGCCTCGTGCCGGTCCACCGCGAGGACGGCAGTCTGGCGCTGGATCATGAAGAATACCCACGGCCGCAGACCACGATGGAAGGCCTCAGCAGCCTGAAGCCGGCATTCCCCGCCGTCGCGGACTACGCGCTCGACGACAAGGGCACGACCTATCGCGGCCTGATCCTGCAAAAGTACCCTGATCTCGAAATCGACTTCGTGCATCACGCCGGCAACTCCTCCGGCGTCGTCGACGGCGCTGCTGCGATCCTTTTGGCCTCGCCCGCTTATGCCAAGGCGCATGGCCTTAAAGCCCGGGCCCGCGTGGTCGCGATGGCCAACATGGGGGACTCGCCGACCCTCATGCTGAACGCACCGGTGCCGGCAACGCGCAAGGCGCTGGCCAAGGCGGGGCTCACCATCGACGATATCGACCTGTTCGAGATCAACGAGGCCTTCGCCGTGGTGGCGGAAAAATATATCCGCGACCTCAAGCTCGATCGGGCCAAGGTCAACGTCAACGGCGGCTCGATCGCGCTCGGCCACCCCATCGGCGCCACCGGCTCGATCTTGATCGGCACCGTGCTCGACGAGCTCGAACGGCGCGACCTCAAGCGCGGTCTTGTCACCATGTGCGCCGCCGGCGGCATGGCGCCGGCCATCATCATCGAGCGCGTCTAGCCAATCGCCCACTGACTTTCTCCCCATTTTTACGGGGAAGAAGACCGGCGACCAGCGATCCGACCCTTATTTTTCAGGGTGAAACACGACCGGCCTCTCATAAAGAGGCCGGTCGTCGCTTGTCGAAAGCGGCGAATCAGTTCTAGCAAGGTTGCGTGCGGGCCTTTGAAACAAGGCAAAAACCGCTGCCCGAGGCTTCCTCCGCTCTGGAAGTAGCTAAAAAGCAGGGTTTTTTGTCACAGCAGGCCAGAAAAGCCCGTAATTTCGCGACAAAACTGTGCAGAAGGCTATAGGCCTTCAACGGTTGGTCTAATATGCAACCGGCAACGAATCAGAGGAGACACGATGCCGACCCAGATGTCCAAATCGCAATTGATCGAAAAGATTGCGACCGCCACCGAGCTTTCCAAGCGTGACGTCAAGAACGTCATGGAGACGCTGACCGACGTCGGCCACAAGGAGCTCAAGAAGAACGGCCTGTTCCTGGTGCCGGGCTTCGCCAAGTTCGTGGTCATCAAGAAGCCCGCGACCAAGGCGCGCAAGGGCACCAACCCGTTCACGGGTGAAGAGATGATGTTCAAGGCCAAGCCGGCCCGGAAGATCGTCCGCGCCCGCCCGGTCAAGGCCGCCAAGGACGCCGTGGGCTAACAACGCAAAGGCCCCCTCGAAGGAGGGGGCCTTTTGTCTGGGGCTGCCGCGAGGGTTCGAGACGGAGGGCTCAACCCTTGCGGCGCTTCACTCGGACCGTAGCAGGCTGAAGCCGCGGCTCGGGTCCTGCGAGCCCATCGCGAATCCGGTCGATCGCGCGATCGAGCAATTGGCGCAGCCGCTGCGTCTTCCGCGACCGCTTCGCTATTTCCAGCAGTTTCTTCATCGCCTTTACTCCGCCGCTTCCTTGGCTTCAGCCGGCTCGAGCGCCGCGGCGATGGCTTCGTCGACGCGCTCCAGCCAGATGAACTCGAGGGTGTCCCGCGCGCTCTTCGGGATGTCGTCATAGTCCCGCTTGTTGCGCGCCGGCAGCATCACCCGCTTCAGGCCGGCAGCAGCCGCAGCCACCACCTTCTCCTTGATGCCGCCGACCGGCAGCACCAGGCCGCGCAGCGAGATCTCGCCGGTCATCGCGGTGTCACTCCTCACCGTGCGGTTGGTGAGCAGGGAGGTCAGCGCCGTGAACATCGCAACGCCCGCGCTCGGCCCGTCCTTCGGGGTTGCGCCCGCGGGGACGTGAACGTGGATGTCGCTCTTCTCGAACGCTTGCGGATCGATGCCGAGCTGAGAGGCCCGGCTCTTCACCAGCGTCAGCGCAGCCTGCACGCTCTCGCGCATGACGTCGCCGAGCTGGCCGGTCAGGATCAGCCCGCCCTTGCCGGGCACGCGCGTGGCTTCGATGAACAGGATGTCACCGCCGACCGGCGTCCAGGCAAGGCCGGTGGCAACGCCCGGAACGCTGGTGCGCAGTGCGATCTCGCCCTCGAAGCGCGGCTGGCCGAGCACGGTGGCGATGTCCTTTGCCGTCACCGTGACCTTCGCGGCCGTGCCTTCGGCGACCTGCACCGCGGCATGCCGGAGCACCTTGCCGATCTCGCGCTCGAGGTTACGCACGCCAGCCTCGCGGGTGTAGCCCTTGACGATCAGCTTCAAGGCTTCCGGCTCGATCTCGGCCTGCTCGGCCGAGAGGCCGTTGGCCTCCAACTGCCGCCGCACCAAATAGCGCCGCGCGATCTCCAGCTTCTCGTCCTCGGTGTAGCCGGCGAGGCTGATCAGCTCCATGCGGTCCAGCAGCGGACCCGGGATCTGGTCGAGCATGTTGGCGGTCGCGATGAACACGACGCGCGACAGATCGAAGGGCACGCCGAGGTAATTGTCCCGGAACGTTCCGTTCTGCTCGGGGTCGAGCACCTCCAGCATCGCGGCGGAAGGATCGCCCTGCACGCCACGGCCCATCTTGTCGATCTCGTCCAGCATCATGACGCAGTTCCTCGCGCCCGCCTTCTTGATGCCCTGGATGATGTTGCCGGGCAACGCGCCGATATAGGTGCGGCGGTGACCGCGAATCTCGGCCTCGTCATGCACGCCGCCCAAGCTGACGCGCACGAAGGGGCGATCCATCGCGCGCGCGATGGATTGGCCGAGCGAGGTCTTGCCGACGCCGGGCGGGCCGACGAAGCACAGGATCGGCGCCTTGCCCTGCGGGGCGAGCTTGCGCACCGCCAGATATTCGATGATCCGGCTCTTGATCTTCTCCAGGCCGAAATGGTCGGCATCCAGGATGGCTCGCGCCTCCTTGATGTCGATCGGCTTCTCCGCGGGCAGCGCCCAGGGCAGCTCGATCAGCCAGTCCAGATAGGTGCGGACCATGCCGGCCTCGCCGGCGGCCTCCGGCATGCGCTCGTAGCGGCGCAGCTCCTTCTTGGCATGCGCTTCCGCCTCCGGCGGCATGTTGGCCTTGGCGATCGCAGCCGTCAGCTCGGTGACCTCGGCCTGCTTGCCGTCGCCCTCGCCCAGCTGGCGCTGGATCGTCGCCATCTGCTCGCGCAGGATCGCCTCGCGCTGCCGCTCGTCGAAGGAGGCCTTGGTCTGCTGGCCGATTTCGTTGCTGATGCGCAGCACCTCCAGCCGCTCGGCCAGGTGCTTCGACACCTTCTCCACGCGAAGAGCGAGGTCGATGGTCTCCAGCACCTCCTGCTTGTCCTGCGGCTTGATGTCCATGAACGAGGTTGCCAGATCCGCCAGCGCGCCGGGCGCGCTGGTGCCCTGGAACATCGCGGCGAGCTCGGGCGGCGCCTGCGGCAGCAGCTCGATCGCCTCGATGGCCTGGCGCTGCAGGTTCAGCGCGCGGGCCTCGATCTCGGGCGAGGTCGTGGTCGGCTCGGGGATCTGCTGGAAGCGCGCGGCCGGGAACGGCGTCCCCGGCAGGAAGTCGAGGATGCGCGCGCGCTGCACGCCCTGGCAGACGATGTGATGGGTGCCGTCGGGCGCGGTGATGTAGCGCACGATGTTGGCGATGGTTGCGACCCTGTAGAGGTCGTCCGGCCCGGGGTCATTGGTCTCGGGGCTGCGCTGCAGGACGATGCCAATCGGCCGCTGCTCGCGCAGCGCCTGCTGCGCGGCGGCAATGGACTTCGCCCGGCCGATCGTGATCGGCGCGATCGCGCCGGGAAACAGCACCATCTCGCGCACGGGGACGATGATCAGCGCGTCGTCGGGGATCTTCACGTCGTTATTGCTTTGTTCGTTGTTCATCTGTTCGGTGGCCATGATCGACCTCAGGATTTCGCGAGGCGCAGTGCGACGCAGCCGTCCATCACGAAGCGGCTGATGGCGTAACGGCCGAGGGGCAATGCAATGCGGCGCTCAAAACGCCCTTGCGGCAGCTCGAGCCGATGGATGCGGGCGTTGCGAAGCTCCGGCGGGAGGGTGCGCTGACCCGAGATGACGAGCACGCCGTCATGGATGACGGTCTCGACATTGTCCGGATTGACGCCGGGAAGCGCGACCAGGATCAGGAGCTCGCGCTCGGTCTCGAGCACGTCGATCGGCGGCTCCCAGCAGGCTTCCTGGCGGCCGAACTGCTGGCGCAGCCGATCGGCGCGGGTCAGCGAGTCCAGGGCTTCGGACAGCATCCAGTCGAGGGGATTTTTGGGTTGCATGATGCAGGCTCTGGGGTGGGAAAGCCTGCATATGGGGCCGGTTCCAAGGAAATCCAGTGCGGAAATCCAGTGCAGTGGCGCTGACGTGTTATGCGCCGCCGTGCGATCAAGGCAAGCGAACGCCGCGGCGTGGCCGCGACGTTCCGTTCATTGGCAGGGGGTCAGGCTGCGGCGCGGTACTCTTGTTCCGCTTCGAGGTTGATCACGGAGGTGGCGAGCTCGGTCAGCGTGCGATCGGTTGCCTCTTCCTCGTCCAGCGTCTCCTGGAGCAGCCTTGCGGCGTCCTGCATGCCGAGCTCCTCGGCCCAGGTGCGCAGCGTGCCGTAGCGGGAGATCTCGTAATGCTCGACCGACTGCGCTGACGCGAGCAGTCCGGCATCGAGCGCCGGCGCGCCCTTGAACTCCTTCATGATCTCGGCGCCCTCGTCGGCAATGCCGTTGATGGCCTCGCAGGGCTTGCCGCGCGCCGGCTTGCCCAGCATCTTGAAGATCTGGTCGAGCCGTTTGACCTGCCCTTGGGTCTCGCGCAAATGCTTGTTGAAGGCGGCCGTAAGCTCCTTGGAATTCGCGGCCTTGGCCATCTTGGGCAGGGTCTTGATGATCTTGTTCTCGGCGAAATAGATGTCCTTCAGCGTCTCCAGAAACAGGTCGCTGAGCATCTTCGGCGCCTGACGCGGCCGGCGCGCCGCGGTCTTCTTTGTCGTGCGTTTCTTCGCTCGTTTAGCCATACGTCCTCCTCATGAGGTAACACGGGAAGGCCTCGCCCTCCTCAATCCTCGGGCGATCAAAGCCGCTCCATGAACGAAAGTTCCAAACTGCCACCCGCGAGAGCTAGGTCGGGCGCTTGTAGGGATCTTCCTGGCGCTGCCGTGCCTCGGTGTTGCGATCGAGCTGCGCCCGCTCGCTGCGGCGCAAGTTGCCCGCCTTCATCACGCCGTAAACGAGCGCCCCGCCGAGCACGAACGCTCCGATGAACCAGAGCCAGAGCATCTGGGCCGAGGCGTGGCCCAGGAGCATGCTAATGCCGCTGTCGCTCATGATTGGTCTCCACGATTGTCCATTGCTATCACGCTGAGCTAAGTCGGCGGTCGAAACCTCGTTCCATGCGACCGCAGCCGGAGACGTCAGACCGGGTCGGTCAGCGGTTGCCGCACCGCTTGCGCTTTCGGCTCGCCGCCCCGGGCGGTGAAGTCTCCGGCTTCGGTGGAAGTCCGCAGCCATTTCGTCACGTCGCTGATTGCTTCCCGCGGCGAGTGGCCGAACTTGCGCAAGCCGCGAAAATATTCGAGCTGAAGGTGGGCCGACGTGCCGCGCTTGGGGATCGACTTCAGATGCTGGATGTCGTCTTCGATGCCGAGATGGTCGACGTGGGGTGCCACCATGGCGATCACCGAATCGAGCCAGCTTCTGAACGAGACCGGCTCGAACGAGACCAGGTCGATATAGGTGCCGTCGGTTCCGTAGCGCTGGGCGCGCCAGCGATTCTCCTCCACCAGCGCGCGGTGCACGGCCGAATAGGTGGCGTTCAGCTCGGGATGGTGGACGGCGTGGCGGACCAGCGCGCGGAACAGCGCCGCGATCGCCACCGAATCCGCGATCGCCGTGCAGCAATCGGTGATGCGCAGCTCGAGCGTCGGATGCTGCAGCGAGGGCCGCAACGCCCACCAGACATAGGTGGCGTTGGGGACGATGCCGGCATCGACCAAGGTCTTCACGTAGGTCTCGTATTCGGAAAGGTTCCGAAACATCTCGGGAAAGCCGGTCCGGGGCAGGGCATCGTTGGCGGCATTGCGGTAGCCCAGCAATCCTGTCGGGTAGCCGCACCAGAACGGTGAGGAGGTCGAGAGCGCCAGCAGCAGCGGCAGGAACGGCACCAGGCGGTGCATGATCTCGACGCGCAAATCGGGCTCGGGGACCTCGACATGGACGTGCAGTCCGCTGATCGGGTTGCCGAGGCCGACCATCCCGAGATCGCTGATGACCTTGCTGTAGCGACGCTTGCGCGTCATGCGCTGCTGCTGCGGCTGCGCCAGCGGGTGTGTGCCGGCCGCGATGATGCCGACGCCGTGGTCCTTGCCGACCTCGGTGAGCACCGCGCGATAATGCGTGAGCTCGGCCAACGCATCGGCCGAAGACGTCAGCGGCGGGGTCGCCACCTCGATCTGCGATTGCAGGATCTCGGTGGTCAGCCGCTCGCCGAGGCGCTTCTGCGCCGCGGCCATGTAGGGCTTGGGCAGCTCGGATCGCGGCGCCGCGGACTGGCGGTTGACCAGAAAATATTCCTCCTCGATGCCGAAGCGGTAGCGGTGCATCGCCTACGCCGCCCCTTGTGCCTTGGCGTGGCGGCGAACCGCGTCTCCAAAAGCCGCCAGAATGCGCGCCGAGGCGTGGTCGGAGCTCGCCCAATAATCGGGATGGAAAAGCGTGCCGAGCGCAAAATCGCTGGCGCCCTCGACGCTGACGGCCTCGATCGAGCCGTCGTCAGCGACGGCCTCCGCGACGAGACCCGGTGCGAGATCGGCGATCAGGAAGCTGTGCAGCGAATTCACTAGAATCGAATCCGCGCCGCAGATCTGCTGCAGGACGCCGCCCTTGCGCAAGGCCACCTTCTGCCGCAGCCGATAGCGGGCATCCTCGTTGTCCGCGTCGGGCGTGCCATGGCGTTGCTCCTCGGGCAAATCGTCTGGCTCTTTCGCCAGCGTGCCGCCGAAAGCGACGTTCAGCTCCTGGAAGCCGCGACAGATGAACAGAGCGGGGATGCCCCGCGCCAGCGCCCGCGGGATCAGGCGCAGCGCGACCTCGTCGCGGAATTCGTCGAACGGGCCGTCACGCTTCTCGTCGACCGTTTGTCCATAGCGGGACGGATGGACGTTGGTCTGTCCGCCGCCGACGAAGAGGCCGTCGAGCCTGTCCAGATAGGCATCGATGTCAGCCTCCGGCGCCGCGGGCAGAATCCGCGGCACGGCGCCGGCGACGAGGCCGATCGCATTGACGCAGACCATCGAAACGGCGGCGAGCTGTTCGCCGCGCGCGACCATGGAATCGGAGAGAATGCCGATCTGCGGTGCGCCGCTGCGCCCCTGCCACTGCCCGCGCGAGGCGCTACGCCGCCACTGCTGAAGGCCGTACGCCACGGCATCCGCTGCGCTGCCGAATTGATGAATCGCCGCCTTGAGCTCTCTGACGTTTGTCCCTAATCGAAGTGCCCAACGGCTGCAGGCAACGGGATCGTGCGGATCAATTCTGGAACGGGGCTCGTGCAATTGCTTCGGCTGCTTCTGTTCGTGTATCGATGCACAGTGAAACGGCAATCGTCGGGAATGGTTGCTTTGCGATTGCACCGTTCGATCTCATTGCCTCCGCACCAGCCTTAACTTTTGTTATGGCTCTCGCGCGTCCTCGGCATGCTGCTCGCCGCCTATTCCGTGCAGTTCGCCATCAACGGGTCGGCCCGGATCGGCCTGCCCCAGTAGCTGCGACAATCTGTTAACCTGTCGCTATCCCGTTCGGCCGGAGTGTCACGGGATCCGGGACGCTTTCGCTTGCACTGTCATGTTGCTTTGACGTAACTCGGTCCAATAAGCCCTCGACAGGAAATCGACATGTCGATGACAGCGAACGAGCTCGGCAAGAGACAGGCCATTATCGACGCCTGCCGGCGCATGAACGCGCTCGGCATCAACCAGGGCACATCGGGCAATATCAGCGTCCGGCATGTGGACGGCCTCCTGGTCACGCCGACCAGCGTGCCCTATGAGGCCATGCGTCCGGACCAGATCGTCTTCATGGCCATGGACGGCTCGCACGCGCCCGACCAGAAGCCGTCGAGCGAATGGCGCTTTCATCGCGACATCCTGAAGTCGCGGCCCGACGTCAACGCCGTCGTGCACGCCCATCCGACCTATTGCACCATCCTGGCGATCATGGGCATGGAGATCCCGCCCGTGCATTACATGATCGCGGCGGCGGGCGGCGACAGCATCCGCTGCGCGCCCTACGCGACGTTCGGAACGGCGGAGCTGTCCGAGCACGCGGTGCGGGCGCTGGAGGGCCGGCTCGCCTGCCTGCTCGATCATCACGGCATGATCGCGATCGGCAAGACCCTGGACAAGGCGATGTGGCTGGCGGTCGAGGTCGAGACGCTGGCGCGGCAATATCACGGCTGTCTGCAGATCGGACAACCGCCGCTGCTCCCGAGCGACGAGATCGAGCGGGTGCGTCAGCGCATGGCCGGCTACGGCCTGTCGGAAGGGTAGGGCGGGCCAGACGGTGTTAGTGCGGATCAAACATCTCGTGGATCGCAAGAAGACGAACCGCACCATGGTTCGGCTGCGCGCCCTGCTGCGCAGCAACGAGTTCTACCTGATCCCGCTGGCGCTCGTGATCGGCACGCTCGCGGGCGCGGTCGTGACGCTGATGGCCCACATCGCGCAGATCGCGCATGTCGTGATCTACGGCATTCCCGTTGATGTCCACCTGTCCGCCCACGCGAGCGTCAGTCCCTGGGCGGCATTGATCGCGCCTGCGCTTGGCGGGCTGTCGCTCGGAATCATGGAATGGTCGCGGCGGCGCATGAAGATATCGAACGCGGTCGACCCCATCGAGGCCAACGCGCTGCGCGGCGGCAATCTGTCGATGCGCGACAGCGTGGTGGTGTCCAGCCAGACCCTGATTTCGAACGGCTGCGGCGCCTCGGTCGGCCTGGAGGCCGGCTACACTCAGATCGGCTCCGGCATCGCCTCGCAGCTCGGCAAGTTCTTCAATCTCCGCCGCAACGATCTGCGCCTGATGGTCGGCTGCGGCGCTGCTGCGGCGATCGCAGCGGCGTTCGGCGCGCCGATCACCGGCGCTTTCTATGCCTGCGAGCTGATCGTCGGCGTCTATGCCGTAGGCAGCGCCGCGCCGATCCTCGCCGCCTCCCTCGCGGGCGCCTTGACCGCGCAATGGCTGGGCGGCGCGCCATACTCGCTGGAGATTCCGAAGGTCGGCGCCGTCGGCGTCGAGCAATATCTGGCGCTGATCGGGCTCGCCCTCATCACCAGCGGCGTCGGCATCGCCGTGATGCGCTCCTCGCCGATGTTCGAGCGGCTGTTCGCGTGGATGCCGGTCTGGCTCCGTCCTGTGATCGGCGGACTCATAGTCGGCGGCTTCGCCATCATCACGCCGCAGGTTCTCGCGGCCGGCCATGGCGCCATGGTGCTAGATCTCTTCCACGACATGACGATCGGCCTGATCGCGCTGATCATCGCCTTGAAGGTGACGGCCTGCCTGATCTCGCTCGCCTCGGGCTTCCGCGGCGGCCTGTTCTTCGCCTCGCTGTTCGTCGGCAGCCTGATCGGAAAGTTCTTTGCCGCGGTGCTGCTGCTCATCAGCCCGAACTTCGCGATCGATCCGCTGGTGGCGATGCTGACGGGCATGGCGACGCTCGGCGTCGCCATCGTCGGCGGCCCGCTCACGATGTCGTTCCTCGTGCTCGAGATGACACGCAACGTCGACGTCACCGCCGTGGTGCTGGCCGGCTGCATCGTGACCTCGATCTGCGTTCGCTTCATGTTCGGCCATTCCTTCTCGACCTGGCGCCTGCATCTGCGCGGCGAGACCATCCGCAGCGCCAACGACGTCGGCTGGCTGCGCAATCTCACGGTCGAGCGCCTGATGCGCTCGGACGTCGGCAAGGTGCCCTCGACCACGACGATTGCCGCCGCGCGCCGCGAGTTCGCGCTCGGCTCGCGGCCGGGAATCGTCATCGTCAACAATGCTGACGAATATATCGGCCTCGTCCTGCTGCCCGATTTGTTCTCCAGCGACCTCGACACCATCGCCGACGACATCCAGGTGATCGAGCTCGCCCGCCTCATCGACATCGTGCTGATCCCGGAAATGAACGTGAAGTCGGCGATGGCGGTGTTCGACGAAGCCGAGGCGGAGATGCTGGCGGTGGTCGATTCCACCGACAGCCGCAAGGTGGTCGGTTTCCTCACCGAGAGCTTCGCCCGCCGCCGCTATGTCGAGGAGATCGACAAGGCGACGAGAGGCGTGCTGGGGGCGCTGTCCTAGGCGAGGTTACCGGGCGGGTGGCGCATCGACGAGCCAGGCCACGATCCGGCGGACCAGCGGCAGCACCACGAGCAGGGTCGGGAAGGCGACGAGCCAGGACAGTCCCCAGGCGCCCGGCCAGGTCGCCAGGAACGCCAGCGTTGCCCCCAGGCTCCGCAGCGTCGAAATGACCGATACCACCGCCGTCATGAGGGTGGACAGCACGAATGGCATCACGATCGGCGCATAGCGCGCCGGCAGTTTGCGAACCACGATCATCTGGTTTCTCTACGAAAGGACGCGTTGATCACGTTGAACCTGGAAAATGGCATCGATCCCGACGGCGTCGGTTGATGCGTTGGTTCACGTAAACGCTTACGGCGACCGAAAACGGCGCGGCCGTTCATTAACCGCTCAGGTTGGCTGGTTCAAGCTGGGTCTGATCGTTCGGGATTTACAATCGTTCAAAGCGTGGCAGATCGCCGCGATCATGAAACCATTTCAGTGGTTTGCGGATTATAGATCGTTTGCTTATGTTTCTTTGGGCGAGAACAGAGGAAATTCGAACATGAGTATTGGACCCGTGATTTCCGGAGCCGGCCGCAACACGATCGTGGTCGCGCTCGCTGGCCTCGCCCTGATTGCGGCTTCCGCATCCCCGTCCGCAGCGGCGTCGGCCGGGAGCCCGGCTGTCAAGGCGGCCGTTGCCGGCCAGGCTGCCTCCGACGTCACCGATTTCAGCGCACACCGGCGTCGTTACTATCGACGCGGGCCGAATGCCGCGGGTCTCGCCTTCATGGGCATGGCCGCAGGTCTGATCGGAGGCGCGATCGCCGAGAGCCGCCGCCGCGAATATTATGAAAACCGCTATTATTATGGCTATGGCCCGCGTTACTACGGCGGCCCTGGTTACTACGGCGGTTCCGGCTACTACTACGATCCGGGCTATCGTTACGCACCGTACTGAGCGCTCCAGGTCTCGACGAGCTCAATCCCGTCTCTCGTAGCCCGGATGGAGCGAAAGCGTAATCCGGGGCTGCGCGCTCGGCATCTTGCGCTGTCCCGGATTACGCTGGCGCTCCATCCAGGCTACGGGACCGAGGTGTGTCGCGGCGCTGTCAACCCGCTCGCGCGAAAATATTCCACTTTACCGAAATTCGGAAATGGCGTATGTATCGCCCGTCCCGGCTCAATCTCGAGGGGCGATCATGAGGTCGTCATTGTCGCGAGCCGGGCTTGCGGTGGACGCGGCAGCGTCGTGTACGAGAGCTGAGGGCAGGGCGGATTGCTCTCCGTGAGCCCGAGGCTTCGTACGGACGAGCGGCGCCGTCAGGTTCGTCGCGCCGGCATTTCGATGGCAACGTGCACAACGCCGTCGAACCCTGCGGCGCCAACGAACCGCGCGTACGGCAAAACCGTGTGGTCCTGGCCGTCGTTGCTACGGCCAAGCTCTGGCGAATGCGGCCCTCGCGTCAACCGGCGCGGTGCCGGCGACTTTCGCGGGAGTGAGGGAGGCCAGAGGGAACTCGGCTCCCGGGAGAGCGCGGCATAAGCCGTCCGACCATCGCGCAGGGAAGGCCGTGTGTTGGGCTTCACCTGTATGCTGCTGTGCGGTTCTTCCTGCGTGTGCTCTAGCGCAGCGGACCGCGGGTGCCGCCGGCACCCGGCCTTCCCTGCGCCCTCTTGGCTATGAGGGCGGCGAGACGAAGCAAAGCTCGGGCGAAGCAGCCGCGAGGCCGAGTACGCACGTCTGCGTCCACACATTCGGTGTCATCGCCCGGCTTGACCGGGCGATCCAGTACTCCGAGACGCCAGTGATTGAATCGAGAGGCCGCGGCGTACTGGATTCCCCGCTCCAGTGCGCGATTGCGTACAAGGCGGGGAATGACAGTGTTACTTGGAGAACGCACCATCGCCTCATCTTCGTCGTTCCGAACGCAGCACCACGCTCAGCTCTCGTGGCCCGGACGCAGCGCATCCGCGCCGGCGCCCCTTTGCCCGGCAATTCTGCCGGTGGACTCACCTCCTGCAATCCGGTTCAATGGCACCGAGCTTTCAGGCGATCGGGCACGCCGGGTGGCGTGCCCCAACTTATACGAGAGCCTCCCGCGCCACTTGCGCGAAACGGTCGGGAGTGCTTTTTGCTGAAAGTTCCCCGTGGGCGCATCGCCCCCGATCCAGAGAGATGAGATGAGCAAACTCGTTATCCGCGCCGGCGACTTCACCTTCGATGCCCGTTTCGAGGAGCAGGCGGCGCCCAAAACCGTCGCCGCCTTCCGCAAGGCGCTGCCGTTCGAAAGCCACATCATCCATGTGCGCTGGAGTGGCGAGGGCGTGTGGATGCCGCTCGGCGACCTCGACTTCGGCGTCGGCTACGAGAACCACACCAGCTATCCCGCCCCCGGCCAGATCATCCTCTATCCCGGCGGCATCAGCGAAACCGAGATCCTGCTGGCCTATGGCGGCGTGCATTTCGCGAGCAAGATGGGTCAGCTCGCCGGCAACCATTTCATCACGCTGACCTCGGGCCTGGAGAACCTCGCAACGCTGGGCAAGAGCGTGCTGTGGAAGGGCGCGCTGCCGATCCGCTTCGAGGAAGTCTGAGTGACCGAGCCCCGCTACCCGCGCGATCTCCGCGGCTACGGCCGCAACCCGCCGCATCCGCAATGGCCTGGTGACGCGCGGGTCGCGGTGCAGTTCGTCGTCAATTTCGAGGAGGGCGGCGAGAACAACATCCTGCACGGCGACCGCGCCTCGGAAGCCTTTCTGTCCGACGTGCTCGGCGCGCAGCCCTGGCCCGGCCAGCGCCACGCCAACATCGAATCCATGTTCGAATATGGCTCGCGCGCCGGCTTCTGGCGGCTGTGGCGGATGTTCAAGGAGCGGAACTGGCCGACCACGGTGTTCGGCGTCGCCACCGCTCTCAAGCGCAATCCCGAGATTGTCGCTGCGATGAAGGAGGCGGGCTGGGATATCGCGAGCCACAGCCTGAAATGGATCGAGCACAAGGACATGACCGAGGCGCAGGAGCGCGCCGAGATCGCCGAGGCCATCCGCGTGCATACCGAGGCGACCGGCGCACGTCCGCTCGGCTGGTACACCGGGCGCTCCTCGATCAACACCAACCGTCTCTTGATCGAGGAGGGCGGCTTCCTCTATCTCTGCGACTCCTATGCCGACGATCTGCCCTATTGGGTCAAGGGCGCCAGCGGCAAGCAGCTCATCATTCCCTATACGCTCGATGCCAACGACATGCGGTTCATCAACCCGCAAGGGTTTGCCGAGGGCGAGCAGTTCTACACCTATCTGAAGGACGCCTTCGACGTCCTCTATGCGGAAGGCGAAACCGCGCCAAAAATGATGTCGGTCGGTCTGCATTGCCGCCTCGCCGGCCGGCCCGGCCGCGCAGCGGGCTTGATCCGCTTCCTCGACTATATCGGCAAGCACGAGCGCGTCTGGGTGCCGACGCGGCTTCAGATCGCGCAGCACTGGCACGAGAAGCACGCCCATCTTGCCGCCGACGCATTCGAGATCGGGTGAGATGATGTCGCAGATTTCACTCGCCGATCTCAACGCTGCAAGCACGGCCGACTTCGTCGCGGCGCTCGCCAACGTCGTCGAATATTCGCCGTGGATCGCCGAGCAGCTCGCGGCAAAGCGGCCGTTCGCCGGTATCAACGAGCTGCACGCCGCGCTGATGGCCGCGATCCAGAGTGCCGAGCCCGACGTGCAGCTGGCGCTTATCCGGGCGCATCCCGATCTCGCCAACAAGACGCAGCGCGCCGCAGGCCTCACCGCGGAATCGACCGACGAGCAGAACAGCGCCGGGCTCGACCGGCTGTCGGATGCCGAATATTCCGCGTTCGAGCGGGCCAACAACGCTTACCGCGACAAGTTCGGCTTCCCCTACATCGTCTGTGTGCGCCGTCACACCAAGGATTCCGTGCTGCGCGACTTCGAGGCGCGGCTGCTCAACATCGCCAAGACCGAGATAAGGCGTGCGATCGAGGAGATCGGCCGCATCTCGGCGCTGCGGCTCGACCAGCTGGTCGCCGCCGACGACAGGCTGAAGGTGCACGGCCGGCTCTCGACCCATGTGCTGGACAACCAGATCGGCAAGCCCGCACCTAGCATCCCGATCGAGCTCGTGGAGCTCGCGAGCCTTGGCGAGCATCGCGTCATCGCGCGCACGGTGACTAATGCCGACGGCCGCACCGACCAGCCGCTGATCGGCGGCCGTCCGCTGCCGATCGGCCGCTACGAGCTGCGCTTCAGCGTCGCCAAATATTACGCCGCGCGCAACGTGCCGCTGTCCGATCCGCCGTTTCTCGACGAGATCCCGCTGCGCTTTGCGATCAGCGAGCCGGAAAGCCATTACCACGTGCCGCTGCTGGTCACGCCCTGGAGTTACTCGACCTATCGCGGCAGCTAGAGCATGATCCGGAAAAGTGCGTAGCGGTTTTCCGACAAGATCATGCTTAAACAATAATCCAAAGCGCGATGACGATTCATCCTAGTCGCATCGCGCTTTAGACATGCTGTGCCGATGCGGCGGCTGACGCCGCGTCGGCCTCCGCGGCAGCGCCACCGCTCAACCCGTTGAAGAAGGCATTGAGCAGCACCGACACGACCGCGCAGAGCAGGATGCCGGACTCCAGCAGCGGATGCAGATTGTGCGGCAGATTGCGGAAAAAACCGGGAGCAACGAGCGGGATCAATCCAAAGCCGATCGAGATCGCGACAATGAACAGATTGTAGCGGTTGTTGCGGAAATCGACCGAGGCCAGGATGCGTGCGCCGGTGGCCGCCACCATGCCGAACATCACGAGGCCGGCGCCGCCGAGCACGACCAGCGGCACCGCCTCCACCAGCGCAGCGAGCTTCGGCAAGAGCCCGAGCACGAGCAGGATGCAGCCGCCCGTCACCGTCACCCAGCGCGAGCGCACGGCCGTGACCGAGACGAGGCCGACGTTCTGCGAAAACGAGGTATAGGGAAACGTGTTGAAGATGCCGCCGAGCAGCGTGCCGAGCCCGTCGGCGCGCAAGCCGCGGCTCAGGGCTTCGCGGTCGACGGCCTTGCCGGTGATCTCGCCGAGCGCCAGGAACATACCGAGCGATTCGATCATCACCACGATCATGACGATGCACATGGTGATGACAGGCACCAGGTGGAATTGCGGCATGCCGAAGCGGAAGGGAAGCACGAGTGCGCCCCAGGAGGCGGCGGCGACCTTGTCGAAATGCATCACGCCCAGAATGCTCGCGAGCACCGCGCCGGCGATGATGCCGAGCAGCACGGCGACGTTGGCGAGAAACCCGCTGCCCCATTTGATCAGGCCGAGGATGAAGAGCAGCACGAACAGCGAGATGCCGAGCCCCTGCAATTGCCCATAGGCTGGATTGGGAAAGCTGCCGGAAACGCCGTCGACCACCTTCGTCAGCGTCGGCAGGCCGCCGCCGGCCCAGTTGATACCGACGCGCATCAGGGAGATGCCGATGATGAGAATGATGGTGCCGGTGACGACGGGAGGAAACAGCGGCAGCAGCCGGCTGACGAACGGCGCAACGACGATGCCGAACAGGCCGGCGGCGATCACGGAGCCGTAGATGCCGAGCAGGCCGATTTCCGGTGAAGCCGCCATCGACAGCATCGGGCCGACCGAAGCAAAGGTCACGCCCATCATCACGGGCAGGCGGATGCCGACGCCGGGGAAGCCGAGGCACTGGACCAGCGTCACAAGTCCGCAGGCGAACAGGTCGGCGCTGATCAGGAAGGCGACGTCCTCCGGCGGCAGCTTCAGCGCGCGGCCGATGATGAGGGGGACCGCGACCGCGCCGGCATACATCACCAGCACGTGCTGGAGCCCGAGCGCGAGCAGGCGCGGGACCGGCAGGACCTCGTCGACGGGATGGACGTCGTTGCTCATGGATGTATCCCCCGAAACATCTATCTAGCCGAATTTGTCATGGAGCGCCGGAAACAGCCGGTCCGGCTTGAAGGGCGGCGCAGTAAAGCGAATGCCGGTGGCGTCTGCGATCGCGTTGCCGAGCGCGGCGGCGACCGGATTGTAAGGGCTCTCGCTCATGGACTTCGCGCCGAGCGGGCCGATCGTGTCGGACGTCTCGGCGAAGAGGACCTCCGTGCGCGGCACGTCGGCGAAAGAGGGCAGGTGGTAGTCGCGGAATTTCGGATTGGTGACGCGCCCGCTCGCGTCGATCACCATCTCCTCGTAGAGCGCAGCGCCGAGCGCCTGCGCCACGCCGCCTTCGACCTGACCGCGGCACTGCATGGGATTGGCGACGACGCCGGCGTCGGCGGCGTGCACGCTCCTGAGAATCCGGAGCTCGCCGGTCGCCTTGTTCACCGCGACGCGAAAGCCCTGCACGTTGAACCCCACCGATCGCGGCGTGCCGCCGGACGTGCCGCTGCCTGCGAACGGCCAGCCGCGCTCGCGGGCGAGCTTCGCCAGCTCCGCAAAAGGCATGCGGCGGACGCCGCTGACGACGGAGTCCGCATCGAGCGCACAAGTCTCCACATCGCACAGCCAGGCGTCGGCGGCTGCCGCCTTCAGCTCGCTCGCAAGCTGCATGGAGGCCGCATGCGTCGCCTTGCCCGCAACGAAGGTGCCGGCGCTGCCATACGCGCCGGTGTCGTGGCCGCCATGGGCGGTGTCGGACTGGCGCAGACGAATCTTGTCGACGGTGGTCGCCAGCGTGGTCGCCGCGATCTGGCGATGCACGGTGCTGGTGCCGTTGCCGAACTCGGCCGTGCCTACGGTGAGGTCGAAGCCTCCGTCGTCGTTGAGTGCGATCGTCGCATCGGCGAAGTGGCCGGCCGGCGGCACGGTGTCGATCATGGTCAGCGCGATGCCGTCGCCGATCAGCCAATCCGGCGACAACTCCGGCTGCGGGGAATCGGCCTGCATCGCGCGCTCGACGAGATCGAGGCACTGGTCGAGCCCGTAGGAGCCGTAGAGCACGTCGTGATATTCGGAGGGCGGCGGCGACAGCATGGGATCGCCGGGCCTCACGATATTGCGCCGGCGCATCTCGTAGGGGCTGATTCCGAGCTGCCCCGCCAGTTCGTCGATCGCCGCTTCCACCGCGATCAGCGCCTGCGGCAGGCCATAGCCGCGAAACGCGCCCGCCGGCACGGTGTTGGTGTAGACGGCGACGCCGTCGACCCGCTTGTTCGGGCAATTGTAGACGGCGATGGACTCCGCCAGCGCGTGGAACATCACCGGGCCGGCATGATTGCCGTAGGCGCCGGTGTTGGAGAGCACGTCGAGCTGAAGCGCGGTAAGCTTGCCGCCCGCATCGGCGCCGGCCTTGACGTGGATCCGCATCGGATGCCGCGTCGAGGTCGCGATGAACTGCTCCTCGCGTGTCAGCTCCAGCTTGACCGGCCGCCCGGTCTTCAGCGCGGCAAGCGCCAGGATGTCCTCGACGAACATCTCCTGCTTGCCGCCAAAACCGCCGCCGACGCGTTCGCAGAACACGCGGACCTTGTCCATGGGAAGCTGGAAGATGTCCGACAGCGCACGCCGGGTCAGGAACGGCACCTGCGTCGAGGTGCGGACGGTGAGAACGCCGGAATCATCGAGCCAGGCGAGGCCGCCATGGGTCTCGAGCGCCGCGTGCTGCACGCGGTGACTGTGAAAGGTGGCCTCATAGGTGGCGGCAGATGTGGCGAGGGCCGATGCGACATCGCCGAACTCGCCATGCGTCTCCGCGACCAGGTTGCGCTGGGCATCGGCAACGCGGTTCGCAGTGGTGCGGTCGGGATGAATGAGCGGCGCACCCGGGGCCATCGCCAGCTCGGGATCGATCAACGCCGGCAGGACCTCGTAACTTACTTTCAGCTTGCGGCACGCCGCCTCGGCGGCGGCTTCGGTCTCGGCGACGACGGCGGCAACCTTCTGGCCGATGAAACGGACGACCTCGTCGAGGACGCGGGTATCCTCCGGGTCCATCCAGTCTTTCTCATGCCGCGCCGTCGAGATCAGGACGGAGGGCGCATCCTCGTGCGTCAGCACGGCGTGCACTCCGGGGATGCTCAGCGCGTCCGACTTGTCGATCGCGACGATCCTCGCGTGCGCATGCGGCGAGCGCAGCAGCTTGATGTGCAGCAAGCCATCGATTGCGGTGTCGAAGGTGTAGCGTGCCGTGCCGCGGACCACATTGGGGCCTGCGGGGGCGGGCAGGCTGCGGCCGAAGGCGGCGCCGGCCTCGACGCTCGTCTCGACGTTGGTCTTGCCGAGGATCGCGTCCTCGATCGACCGATAGCCGGTGCAGCGGCAGATATTGCCTTTCAGCGCCGTGCCGAGATCGGTGCGCTGCGCCTGGTTCAGCGAGGCGCAGGTCAGGATCATGCCGGCGGTGCAGAACCCGCATTGAAAGCCATGTGCATCGAGAAAGGCCTGCTGCATCGGATGCGTGCCGTGATCGCCGCCAAGGCCTTCGATCGTGGTCACGCTGCGGCCCTCGGCCCGGAACGCCGGGATCAGGCAGCTGTGCACGGGCTCACCGTCGAGCAGCACTGTGCAGGCGCCGCAGTCGCCGGCATCGCAGCCCTTTTTCACGCCGAAATGGCCGAGCTCGCGCAGGAACGTGCGCAGGCACTGGCCGGCGCGCGGCTCCTGGGAGAACGCCTTGCCGTTGACCTCCAGGCTCATGCGGGGGGCGCTCCCAGCAGCTCGCCGCGAATCTCCTCGGCCAGGCGCATCGTCATGTGCTTGCGCCAGAGTGGCGCGCCATGGATGTCCGTGTGGTACAGATCATCGGTAATCTCCTGCATGAGCGCGGCGCGCAGCGCGCCTGCGTCCGGGGCTTTGCGGAAGCGCAGCTGGATCGGCCGCACCGTCGACGCGGTGACCGTGAGTGTCAGCGTATCATCGGCTTCGAGACTGCCGATCAGCAGCGCCGCGGAGCGGCCGACGGGCGCCAGCGAGATCTGGCGGAAGGCCGTGCGGCGCTTCAGCGCGGGAAGCGGGATGTCGATCTGCCGGAGCAGGTCGCCTGGCGTCAGGCGATTGCGCTGGTTGCCGGTGACGAATCCGGTGACCGGAAGCCTCTGTTCACCGCCGCCGGCCTTCCAGATGGTGCAGACGCCGTCGAGTGCCGACGTCAGCGAGATCATCGGTCCCGCCGGCAGCGACATGCAGAGATTGCCGCCGACGGTCGCGGTCTTCCAGATCTTGAATGAGGCAAGGAAGGCCCGGCAGCACTGGTTGATCAGCGGCGCTGCGAGCCAATCAGAGGGGCAGGCGAGTCCATCGAGCTCTGCGATGGTGCAAGTGGCGGCGATCGAGAGGTGGCTCTCTGTGATCGCAAGTGCCGGCCATTTCAGATCGGTGAGATCGATCAGTCGCGTCAGATGCGTTTGCGGCTCCGAGAACAGCCAGGTGCCGCCCGCGAGCCAAGCATCACCTGCCGTCCAAACGGGCAGCTGCGCGCGCGTTTGCGGATGGGCGACGGCTGTGATGGTATTCAAGTCCATGGCTGCGCCAACGCTTCCGACGGTTGAATGGTCCGAGCGAAGTGTTGCAAGACGGGAGCCAAGTGGCAACAACAAGTCGGAGCAAGGACGCAATCGTCCTCGGCCTTGCAGGTCCGCCGTCAGGGTGGGCGAGGAGAAGAAGGATCATGACTGAGGCAAGTTCGACCTGGATCAGGGATCCCCTGGCCATCCTCGCCGACGGGGCCGAGCGCGGCATTGTCGTGAAGGACGGCCGGATCGTCGAGCTCGTGCCGGCGGGCGGTGTGCCCGCAACCGCCGATGTCGCAGTGTTCGATGCGGGCGAACACGTCGTGCTGCCGGGCCTGATCAATACCCATCATCACTTCTACCAGACGCTGACGCGGGCGCTGCCGGCCGCAATGGACCGCGAGCTGTTCCCCTGGCTCCAGGCGCTCTATCCGGTGTGGGCGAAGCTGACGCCGGAAGCGCTCGAGCTCGGCGTCACCGTGGCGATGTCCGAGCTGTTGCTCTCCGGCTGCACCACCACGACGGATCACCACTACGTCTTCCCGCCCGGACTCGAAGACGCCGTCGATATCGAGGTGGCGGTGGCGAAGCGCCTCGGCGTGCGCGTGCTGCTCACGCGCGGCTCGATGAACCTGTCACAGCGCGACGGCGGCTTGCCGCCCGACAGTGTCGTGCAGGACGAGGACACCATTCTCGCCGATAGCGCCCGCGTGGTCGCCAAGCATCACCAGCGCGGCGCGGATGCGATGGTGCAGATTGCGCTCGCGCCATGCTCGCCGTTCTCGGTGACGACGTCGCTGATGCGCGCCACGGCCGATCTCGCCGACAAGCTCGACGTGCGCCTGCACACCCATCTCGCCGAAACCGAGGACGAGAACAGCTTCTGCCAGCAGATGTATGGCTGCCGTCCGCTCGACTATCTCGAGCAATGCGGTTGGCTCAATGCGCGCACCTGGCTCGCCCATGGAATCTTCTTCAATCCGGACGAGATGAGACGGCTCGGCAAGGCCGGCACGACCGTAAGCCATTGTGCGTGCAGCAACCAGCTGCTCGCGTCGGGCTGTTGCCCGGTGTGCGACATGGAAGAGGCCGGCGTCGGGATCGGCATTGGTGTCGACGGCTCGGCCTCCAACGACGGATCCAACCTCATGCAGGAGGTGCGGGCCGCGTTCCTGCTGCAACGCGCGCGTTATGGCGTCACGAAGGTCAGCCACAAGGATGCGTTGCGCTGGGCCACCAAGGGCTCGGCGGCATGTGTGGGCCGGCCGGAACTCGGCGACATCGCCGTCGGCAAGGCCGCCGATCTTGCGCTGTTCCGGCTCGACGAGCTGCGCTTCTCCGGCCACGGCGATCCGCTGGCTGCGCTCGTACTGTGCGGGGCGCATCGCGCCGACCGGGTGATGGTGGCTGGAAAATGGGCGGTGATCGACGGTGCGATCCCGGGTCTCGATGTGGCAGACCTCATCCGCCGCCACAGTTCCGCGGCGCGGGCCATGCAGGCTGGATAGCCGGGCGAAATAGAGAAAGAGGGGGCAGCCACAAGTGCCGGGTGCTTCTGGCCACCCCCTCCGAACCTCCTCCGGGAGGAGCAGGTGATTTAGTCAATGCAAGAAGCGTGCTACTTGCCCGGCAGCTTGTCGTCGATGCCTTTGACGTAGAAATTCATGCCGAGGATCTGGCCGTCATCCAGGTGAGCGCCGCCCTTGCACTCGACCGGCTTGCCGTCCTGCCCAACGATCGGGCATTTGAACGGATGCAGCTTGCCCGCGGTGATTGCGGCCTGGGCATCCTCGGCCATTTTTTTCACATCGTCAGGCATGTTGGTGTAGGGCGCCATCGTGAACATGCGGCTGTCGAGGCCACCCCAAGTGTCCTCGGACTTCCAGGTGCCGGCGAGCTCGGCCTTGACCCGCTCGATGTAGTAGGGGCCCCAGTTGTTGATGATCGAGGTCAGCTGGGCCTTTGGCCCGAACTGGATCATTTCGGAATCCTGGCCGAAGGCCAGCTTGCCGCGTTCGCTGGCGATCTGCATGGCGGCCGGCGAATCCGTGTGCTGCATGATGACGTCGGCACCCTGGTCGATCAGCGCCTTGGCGGCGTCGGCCTCCTTGCCTGGGTCGAACCAGGTGTTGGCCCAGATGATCTTGACCTTGATGTTCGGATTGATGGTCTGCGCCGCCAGTATCGTCGCGTTGATGCCGGAGACGACCTCCGGAATCGGGAACGAGCCGATATAGCCGAGCACGCCCGACTTCGACATCTTGGCCGCAATCAGGCCTTGAATGTAACGGCCCTGATACCATTTCGCCGAGTAGGTCGACATGTTCGGGTTGCGCTTGTAGCCGGTGGCGTGCTCGAAATGCACGTTCGGATATTTCTTGGCGACCTTCAGCGTCGGATCCATGTAGCCGAACGATGTGGTGAAGATCAGTTTGTTGCCGGCGCGGACGAGCTGCTCGATCGCGCGCTCGGAGTCCGGGCCTTCGGGCACGTTCTCGAGATAAGTGGTCTCGATCTTGTCGCCCAGTTCTTTCACCAGCGCCTGGCGACCGAGGTCGTGCTGATAGGTCCAGCCGAGGTCTCCGATCGGACCGAGATAAACGAAGCCGACTTTCAGCTTGTCGGCGGCGGAGGCCGCACTGACGCTCCCAGCGAGCAAGAGCCCGGCAGCCAGTGCAAGAAGTGATTTCCTCATCATCGATCTCCAAACTTCGGGGGAAGCCACGATCCGCAGCATGCGCGCCCCATCGTGCACACTGCGGAAACGAAATCTAGCGGTCGGGCACGAACACCGTGCCGAGCGCGGCCGGTGCGGTCGAGCCGCCCGTGCGCGCGCGGGAGAGCAGGACCAGCACGATGACGGTCGCGAGATAAGGCAGCGCCGACATGAATTGCGAGGGAATGCCGACGCCCCATCCTTGCGCATGCAGTTGCAGGATCGTCACCGCGCCGAACAGATAGGCGCCGACGACGAGCCGGCCCGGCCGCCAGGACGAGAACACCACCAGCGCCAGCGCGATCCAGCCGCGTCCGGCGGTCATGCCCGGAATGAAGAACGGCGTATAGGCGAGCGGCAGATAGGCCCCCGCAAGACCCGCGCAGGCGCCGCCGAACATCACGGCCAAGGTGCGGATGCGCAGGACGGGATAGCCGAGCGCATGCGCGGAAGCGTGATTGTCGCCGCAGGCTCGCAGGATCAATCCCGCCCGTGTGCGGTACAGGAACCACCACACAGCGACGATCAGCGCGATCGAGAAATAGACGAAGCCATTCTCGCCGAACAGCACGCGGCCGATCAGCGGGATATCCGTCAGGACGGGAATAGAGAGGTGCACGGCCGGCGTGATGCGCTCGCCGACGAAGCCGGCGCCGATCAGGCCCGAGAGCCCGACGCCGAGGATGGTCAGCGCGAGGCCGGTGGCGACCTGGTTGACGGCGAGCCCGAGCGCCATCAGCGCGAAGACCAGCGACATCAGCGTGCCGGCGGCGATGCCGAACAGCGCGCCGATCAAGATCGATCCGGTCAGCCAAGCGCCGGCAAAGCCACAGGCCGCGCCGACGATCATCATGCCCTCGACGCCGAGATTGAGCACGCCGGAACGCTCGGCCACGAGTTCGCCTGTCGCGGCCAGCAACAGCGGCGTCGACGCGGCGAGTACCGCCAGGATGATGGCCTCAACCAGCTCCACGGGCCACCACCTTTCGGTTCGGGAACACCAGCTTGAAGCGGTAGAGAATGAGGGAGTCGCAGGCGAGCACGTAAAACAGCAGAATGCCCTGAAAGACCTTGGTGACGTCCAGCGGAATCTTCATCGCGATCTGCGCCTGCTCGCCGCCGATAAAGGTCAACGCGAGGAAGAGGCCTGCAACTAATATTCCAAGCGGGTTCAGTCGGCCGAGGAAAGCGACGATGATCGCGGTAAAGCCGTAGCCTGGCGAGATGCCGGGCTGGAGATGTCCGACTGGACCCGCCACCTCGATGATGCCGGCAAGCCCGGCCAGCGCCCCGGAGACGGCGAAGGTCAGGATGATGAGCTGGTTGGCGTTGAAGCCGCCGAACCGCGCGGCGCGCGGCGCAGCGCCGACCACGCGGATCTCGAAACCCTTGATGGTGCGCCCGAGCAGGATCGCGGCTGCCGCGACGACGAGCAGGGCGATGATCGAGCCGAGATGCAGCCGGCCGCCTTCGATCAGCAACGGCACGGTCGCTACCGGATCGAACTCGGCCGTGGTCGGGAAATTGAAGCCGTGCGGATCGCGCCAGGGGCCGCGCACGAGATAGTCGAGGAAGAGGTCGGCGACATAGACCAGCATCAGGCTGGTCAGGATCTCGCTGGCGCCGAATTTCACCTTGCAGATCGCCGGGATCAGCGCATAGAGCGCGCCCGCAGCGGCGGCGAGGACGAGCATAGCCGGCAGCACCCAGGCGCCGGCGTCAGTACCTTGCGTCTTCACCGCGATCCAGCTTCCCGCGACTGCGCCGATCAGGAATTGCCCTTCGGCGCCGATGTTCCAGGCGTTGGCGAGATAGCACAGCGACAGGCCGATCGCGATCATCACCAGCGGCGTCGCCTTCACCGCGATCTCCTGGAGCGAATAGCCGTCGGTGAGGGGCGCAATGAAATAGGCGTGCAGGGCAAGCAGTGGATTCTTGCCGAGGATCGCGAACAGGATGACCATGGTCACGATCGTGAGGCCAATCGCGATCAGGGGGGACACCAGCGCGATCGTGCCGGAGCGCTCGGCACGCTTCTCAAGCACCAGCTGCATGCGCGATCTCCTTTGGCTGCAGGCTGCTGCCGCCCATCAGAAGGCCCAGCTTCTCGCGGCTTGCTTCGCGTGCCGAGAGCGGAGCCGACAGCTTGCCGTGGAACATCACGGCGATGCGGTCGGCAATCTCGGCGAGCTCGTCGAGATCCTGGCTGGTCACGAGGACCGCGGCGCCTGCGGTGGCGAGATCAAGCAGCGCCTGACGGATGACGGCGGCGGCGCCGGCATCGACGCCCCAGGTCGGCTGGCTCACCACCAGTACCGCGGGATTGCGCAGGATCTCGCGTCCCACGATGAACTTCTGCAGATTGCCGCCGGACAGGCTGGCGGCCTCGGGATCGCGCTTGGCCTTGCGGACGTCGAAGGTTTCGGTGGCGCGGTCGACCGTTCTCAGCGTAGCCGCCGTATCGATGAATCCGCGACGGACCATGCCGCTGGCGGCATGGCCGGTGAGCAGCGCGTTCTCCGACAGTCTCATCCGCGGCGCGGTGCCGTGGCCGAGTCGCTCCTCGGGAACGAAGGCCGCCCCCAGCTTGCGCCGCTGGGTGATCGAAAGGTGACCGGCGGCGATGCCCTCGATCACCACCGTCCCGGGGGCCTTCGCGAGGCGCTCGCCGGAGAGCGCTGCGAACAATTCGTCCTGGCCGTTACCGGCGACGCCGGCGATGCCGAGAATCTCGCCGCCCTTCAGCTCGAATGAGATGTGCTCGAGCCGTACGCCGTGCGCTTCGACGGGAGCCAGCGAGAGATCGTTGACGACGAGCCGCGGCACGGTGGTCTTGCGGCCGGATGCGCCCTTCACCTCCTTGACCTCGCCGCCGACCATCATCCGCGCAAGTGAGGCGGCGGTTTCGAGCCGCGGGTTGCAGGTCTCGACCTTCCTGCCGCCGCGCAGGATCGTCGCGGTGTCGCAGAGCCGCTTCACCTCCTCCAGCTTGTGGCTGATATAGAGGATGGCGCGGCCCTCGGCCTTGAGGCGATCCAGCACGATGAAGAGCTGGTCAGCCTCCTGCGGCGTCAGCACCGCGGTGGGCTCGTCCAGGATCAGGAATTTCGGATCCTGCATCAGGGCGCGGACGATCTCGATGCGCTGACGCTCGCCGACGGAGAGTTGCCACACCTCACGCCTGGGATCGAGCGGCAGACCGTAAGTCTTCGACACCTGTTCCAGCCGGGCCGACATGTCCTTGAAGGATTCCTTGCCGTCCAGGCCGAGCGCGACGTTCTCGGCAACCGTGAGATTGTCGAACAGCGAGAAGTGCTGGAACACCATGCCGATGCCGCGGATGCGCGCTTCGGAGGGACCGGACAGCACGATCCGCTCGCCCTGCCAGTGAATCTCGCCGGCGCTGGGCTGGATCAGTCCGTAGATCGCCTTGACCAGCGTCGACTTGCCGGCGCCGTTCTCGCCCAGCAGGGCATGGATTTCCCTCGGCCGGATCTCGATATCGATGCAATCGTTGGCGAGGAAATCGCCATAGCGTTTGGTGAGGCCGATGGTCCTCAGGAGCGGGGACTCGCCGGAATGCTGGCCGTTGGACGTCGGATCTAACATTCGTTGATGCGCTTGCATGGGTTAACTGCCTCGATATTGGGCCAGTTTGAACCCCCGCGTAAGATGCGAAAAGCCGCATTCCCTGCTTAATCCATCGGCAGCGGACACCGATCAGCCTCTGCTATTTGATCCACACACCTTCATGCAGCGCTTCGGCTTCGTCCTCCAGCAACGGTCCGACGACCTCCGTTGGCCGCTGGCCGCGGGCAAAGACCTCCCGGCAGGGCAGATCGAGCGTCGGATTGTCCGGATGGTTGCCGGTGATGCCGCGCAGGCGATGCTCGCTGAGGCCATAGACGACACGGCCGATACCGGCCCAGTAGATCGCGCCGGCACACATCGCGCAGGGTTCGGCTGAGGAATAGAGCGTGGCCTTCGCCAGCACCTCGCGATCGAGCGTACGGCAGGCCTGGGTGGCTGCGAGCCGCTCGGCATGCGCGGTGCCGTCGTGATCCGGCATGTAGCCGTTCTCAGTCTCGATCAGCACCTTGCCGCTGGCATCGACGACGATGCAGCCGAAGGGGTGGTTGCCATGGGTGAGGGAACGGCGGGCGACCGCGAAGGACAGACGCAGCAAGTGCTCGTCGCGCCCGGATGCGTCGTCCATCGATCCTCCGTTCAGTGTCCTGCCATGTGGCGGCCGACCACCGTGAGATCGGCTTCGCTGGTCCGCGCTTCATACACGAATTCGCCGTGGAACATCACCACCAGCCGATCTGACAGTTCGAGCAGCTCGTCGAGGTCCTCGCTGACGAGCAGGACGGCGGCGCCGCGGTTGCGCGCGGCCATGATCTCGGCATGGATCTGCGCCACCGCCGCGAAATCGAGGCCGAAGCAGGGATTGGCGGCGATCAGCACCTCGACGTCGCCGCCGAGCTCGCGGGCCAGCACAGCCCGCTGCACGTTGCCGCCCGATAGCGCCGAGATCGGCGTATCGGGCGTGCGGGTCTTGATCTTGTACCGGGCGATCTTCGTCCTCGCGTCGTCGCGAAAGGCGCGAGGGTTGAGCCACCAGCCGCCGCGGGCGAAGGGGGCACGGTCGAATTCCCGGAAGGCGACGTTTTCGGCGACGCTCATGCCGCCGACGCAGGCATTCTTCAGCGGCTCCTCGGGCAGCAGCGACATCCTGTGCCGCCGCATCTCCTCGCGGCTTGCGTGATAGGGATCGCTGGCGACGCGCACCTCCCCGCTTTCGGCCTCGCGCTGGCCGGCCAGCACCTCGACGAGCTGGCGCTGGCCATTCCCGGAAACGCCGGCGATGCCGACGATCTCGCCGGCGCGGACGGTGAGCGAGACATCGTGCACGGCAACGGCGCCCGCATCGTCCAGGGCGCGGAGCTTTTGCAGCTCCAGCCTGGCCTGACCGGCTTCGCCGGTGCGCGGCGGCTGCACCGTCAACTCCTCGGCACCGATCATGGTGCGGGCCATCGCGTCCGGCGTCAGCTCGGAAACCTTGCCGGCTCCAGCGAGCTTGCCGCGGCGCAGGATGGTGACGTCATCGGCAAACGCCATGACCTCGCGGAACTTGTGCGTGATCATCAGGATGGTCAGCTCGCCCTTCACAACCATGTCGCGGAGCATGCCGAGCACCTCGTCGGCTTCCGCCGGGGTCAGCACCGAGGTCGGCTCGTCCAGGATCAGGAAGCGTCGCTTCAGATAGAGCTGCTTGAGGATCTCGCACTTCTGCCGTTCGCCGGCAGAGATGTCGGAGACCTTTGCGGAGAGCGGTACCTTGAAGGGCATGCGGCCCAAGAACGCCTCCAGCTCCTTCATCTCGTTCGGCCAGTTCACCACGGCTGGCACGTCGTCGCGCGCCAGCACGAGATTTTCGGCAACGGTCATCGCCGGCACCAGCGTAAAATGCTGATAGACCATGCCGAGGCCGAGCGCGTGGGCATCCTTCGGGTTGGCGATCGCCTGCTCGCGGCCGCCGACGAGAATGTCGCCTTCGGTCGCGTGGTAATAGCCCATGATGCATTTGACGAGGGTGGATTTGCCGGCGCCATTCTCGCCGAGCAGCGCATGGAACGAGCCCGGCCGCACCTTCAGCTCGACATTGTCCAGCGCCAGGAAGTCGCCGAAGCGCATGGTCATGGCGATGGCATCGACGCCGAAGGCGCCCGATGGCGGCGGCGTTTCGCCGATGATCACGAAATTGCTCCGATGAAGGCATCAGAGGTCGCGACTGCGCCGAACACGCCGCCCTGCATCTTGATCATCTTCAGCGCGTGGTCGTGGTTGCTCTTGTCGGTCGCGCCGCAGCAATCGTGCAGCAGGACGCATTCGAAGCCGCGGTCGTTGGCCTCGCGCATCGTGGTGTGGACGCAGACGTCGGTCGTGATCCCGGTCAACACGATGTTCTCGATGCCGCGCACGCGCAGGATCAGCTCCAGATCGGTGGCGCAGAACGAGCCCTTGCCGGGCTTGTCGATGATCGGCTCGCCCGGTAGCGGCGCGAGTTCTTCGATGATGTCCCAGCCGGGCTCGCCGCGCACCAGGATGCGTCCGCACGGGCCGGGATCGCCGATGCCGGCGCCGATCTGGCGCGAGCGCCAGCGCTTGTTGGCGGGCAGGTCGGAGAGATCGGGGCGGTGGCCCTCGCGGGTATGGATGATATGGAAGCCTTGCTTGCGCATCACTGCGAGCAGCCGCTTGATCGGCTCGATAGGTGCCCGTGTCAGCGAGAGGTCGTAGCCCATCTTGTCGACATAGCCGCCGACGCCGCAGAAATCGGTCTGCATGTCGATGATGATCAGCGCGGTGTTCTCGGGGCGGAGATCACCATTGTAGGGCCAGGCATAGGGCTCGGACTTGATGTAGCGCTCGGGCATGGACGACCTCGTGCGTGTTACCGTGTGATCGAGAGTTCGGCGGGCGCGCCGGTCAGCGTCCGCTTCGGCGAGCAGGTGATGATCATGATCGCCAGCGTCAGGATGTAGGGCGCGGCGTTGAAGAGGTGATAGCCAGAGGTGACGCCGACCGATTGCAGCGCCGGACCCAGCGCCGCCGCGCCGCCGAAGGCGAGCGAGGCCCACAGGCAGAGCAGGGGATCCCAGCGCGCGAAGATCACGAGCGCCACGGCGGTGATGCCCTGGCCCGAGGAAAGGCCCTCGTTCCAGCTTCCGGGGTAGAACAGGGACAGAAACGAGCCGCCGATGCCCGCGAGGAAACCACCGGCCATGGTGGCGCGCAGGCGGATCAGCAGCACGGAATGGCCCATCGCGCGTGCGGCATCCGCGCTCTCGCCGGCGGTGCGGATGAGCAAGCCCCAGCGGGTGGTGCGGAAGGCCCAATAGAGGATTGGCGCCAGCGCCACGCCGATCAGGAACAGCACGTTGATGCGCAGCGCTGCCTGGACTTGCGGGATGTCGCTCCACCAGCCGAAGTCGACGGCGGGCAGCCGCGGCGCTGTCGGCTCGATCAGCGGCTTGCCGAGATAGAACGCAAGGCCAGTGCCGAACAGCATCAAGGCGATGCCCACGGCAACGTCGTTGACGCGCGGCAGCGAGCAAATGCCGGCATGCAGCGCACCCAGCAGCGCGCCGGTGATGCCGGCGGCAAGCACCCCGAGCCACGGAGAGCCGGTGAGATAGGAGATGCCATAGGCGCTCATCGCGCCCATCACCAGCGTGCCTTCCAGGCCGAGATTGATGCGGCCCGCGCGCTCGGTGATGCATTCGCCCAGGCTCACGAACAGGAATGGGGTGGAGACGCGAATGGCGCCGCCGAGGATGGCGAGCGGGACGGTCCAGAGGCCGATCGATCCGTCTGCCATCTCAGGATTTTCCCTTCAGGAATCCGATGCGGCCGTAGAGCGCATCGCTGGCGAGCACGAAGACGAAGATGATGCCCTGCAGCACCAGCACGGACGCATCGGGCAGCCCCAGGCGGCGTTGCAGCAGGCCGCCGCTGGCGCTGATGCCGCCGAGCAGGATCGCGACGGGAATGATGGCGAGCGGATTCTGCCGCGCCAGAAAGGCGACGAGAATGCCGGTGAAGCCGTAGCCGGCGGCGAGGTTGGCGTTGGTGCGTCCCTGCACGGCGGCGACCTCGACCATGCCGGCGAGGCCAGCCGCGCCGCCGGCAAGGAAGCAGACGGTCAGGATCAGCTTGTCGACGCCGAGACCGACGATCTTCGCAGCACGGATGTTGCCGCCCGCCACGCGCGCGGCGAAGCCGAACACAGTGTGATAGATCAGGATGTAGGAGGCGATGGCAGCGACCAGGCCGAACACGAGGCCCCAATGCACGTCGGTGCCTGGAATGGAGCCGATCATGTTGGCGGCGCCGATCTCGCGGGTCGACGGCTTGTTGAGGCTGGCGGGATCGCGCATCAGCCCCTCGACGAGATGGTTGAGGATCGCGAGCGCGATGTAGACGAGCAGCAGGCTCGAGATGGTCTCGTTGACGCCGCGATATTGCCGCAAGCCGCCCGAGAGCATGATCCAGAGCCCGCCGCCGATCACGCCGGCGCAGACCATGGCGACCTGCACCACGAGCGGCGGCATGCCTTGAAGCGCGAGTGCGGCGCTGGTTGCGGACAATGCGCCGATCAACAGCGCGCCTTCGCCACCGATGATGACCATGCCGAGTTGCGCCGGCAGCGCGGTACAGAGTGCGGTGAGGATCAGGGGCGCTGCGCGCGTCAGCGTGTTCTGCCAGGAGAACCAGGTGCCAAACGCGCCGTAATACATGTAGAAATAGAGATCGAGCGGATTCTTGCCGAACATCGCGACGAAGATGCCGAACACCGCGAGCGCGCCGACCAGCGCCGCGCCCGGGATCAGGACATATTCGATCGTGCCGCCGTGACGCTGGAGGAAACCGGGATCGGCGGCCGGGGCGACTGTCCCGACCGCGTCCGTGGAATCCGCCGCTTCCGTCGTCACGAAGTGGCTCCGAGCACGCCCTCGACCAGGTAGTCCATCTTCTCCAGTTCAGGATGCTTCTGGCCGCGGTCGGTACCGACAGGGATCACCGTCTTGCCCTTGTTGTCGACCAGCCCACCCTTGAAGATGGCGAAGCCTTCTGCCGACAGGAATTTTGCCTTGGCCGCGTCGGCCGCCTTGCGCGCTTCGGCCGAGACCGCTTCGCCATAGGGCGAGGTCTTGACGATCTCTTCCTTCAGGCCGCCGCGGTAGAAATTCGGGATGCCTTCGCCGGAGGCGATCATCTTGACGAACTTCGGATAGAGCGCTTCCCAGTTCCACTCCGCGCCGGTGAGATAGGCCTTGGGTGCCAACGCCGACTGGTTGGTGTGATAGCCGCAGACGAAGGCGCCGCGCCGCGCCGCGTTCTCGACCATGGTCTTGGGCCCATCGACGTGGCAGGTGAGCACGTCCACGCCCTGATCGATCAGGCTGTTGGTGGCTTCGGCCTCCTTGACCGGCATCGACCAGTCGCCAGTGAAGATCACCTGCGTGGTGGCCTTTGGATTGACGGACTTGGCGCCAAGCGTGAAGGCGTTGATGTTGCGCAGCACTTGAGGGATCGGCTTGGCCGCGACAAAGCCGAGCTTGCTGCTCTTCGATGTCAGGCCGGCGACGATGCCGGAGATGTACTGAGCCTCGTCGATATAGCCGAAATAGCTGCCGGCGTTCTTGGGGTCCTTCTCGCTCCAGAGGCCGCCGCAATGCTCGAAGCGGAGCTTCGGGTACTTGTTGGCCATCTTGATCATGTGCGGATTGTAGTACCCGAACGAGGTCGGGAAGAGCAGGGTGGCGCCATCGAGATTGATCATGGACTCGATCGTCTTCTCGACCGCATCGGTCTCCGGCACCTTCTCCTCCTCGACCACCTTGAGGCCGGGAATCTTCTTCAGCGCCGCCGCGCCCTGCGCGTGCGCCTGATTGTAGCCGTAGTCGTCGCGCGAGCCGACATAAATGAAGCCGATGGTGGTCTCGGCCGCGAAAGCCGGGCGCAGGCCCGCTGCCGCGCCGAGGGTGAGGGCCGCGCCGCCCCGCAACACATGACGTCGTGAAATCCTGCCAGAATCCATTGCTCGCTCCCCTTGGCGGATGTTCCGCCTTGATCTCACGGCTGCGCCGGCGTGGCGGAGCCGGGGTCAGATGTCGCAAGCTTCGTGCCAGAGACTATGAAGCATGCAGTTTGCGATAAGTACTTGAAATAAATATGAAATAATCAGTGTGCTGAACTTGGCGAGGAAGGCGGCAGACTAATTTATGAGCAGTATAAAAGCATTGTATGCAGTGGAGTTGAGCAGCCCGAACCTGCTCGCGCATGTGCATGACGGTCGTCGGACGGTCGGCCGGCAAGGCGCATTCATGCTAACCACGCGCTGACTGGGACGGCGCCGGAGGATGTTCGCTGGCACCGAACTTGTATCGATTGTCGTCAGGACCGCCGTGTCCTTAGAAGATGGAAAGCTCGCCGAGATGGGCGCTGGTACCGTTCACGATGCATCGCTCGGCAATGAGATCGTTCGCCGGATCAACGAGCTCGGCGCGATTTCGGAAGAGCCCGAGAAGCTCACCCGCATCTTCCTCAGCAAGGAGCTGCGCAAGGCCGCGGACCTCATCATGGGGTGGATGCGCGAGGCCGGCATGAGCGCCCATCTCGATGCGATCGGCAATGTCTGCGGACGGTACGAAGGCGACCGGCCGGGCATGCCCTGCCTGATGCTCGGCTCGCATTACGACACCGTGCGCGATGCCGGCAAATGGGATGGACCGCTGGGTGTGATCACCGCGATCTCTTGCGTCGCCGATCTCAACCGCCGCGGCAAGCGCCTGCCATTTGCGATCGAGGTGATCGGCTTTGCCGACGAGGAGGGGGTGCGGTTCGCTTCGACCTTACTCGGCAGCCGTGCGGTGGCCGGCACCTTCGATGAGAGCGTGCTGAATACGCGCGACAGCGACGGCGTGTCGATGCGCGAGGCGCTCGTGCAGTTCGGCCTCGACCCCGACCATATCGGTGCGGCCGCGCGCGCGCGGCGCGAGCTGCTTGCTTATCTCGAATTGCACATCGAGCAGGGCCCGGTGCTGGAAGCGCAGAACCTGCCCGTGGGCGTCGTCACCGCCATTGCCGGGGCCACGCGCCTTGCGGCCCGGCTCTCCGGTATGGCCGGTCATGCCGGCACCGTGCCGATGGCGCTGCGCCGAGATGCGCTCGCCGGCGCGGCCGAATGCATCAATGCGATCGAGCAATTTTGCCGCACCGACGAGGGCGGCCTCGTCGGCACCGTGGGCTACATCCAGGCGAGGCCCGGCGCGACCAACGTCATTCCGGGTGAGGTATCCTTCACCATCGACATGCGCGCGCCGACCGACATGCATCGCAAGCGCGCGGTGGCCGATGTCGTGCGCCAGATCGAGGCGATCGCCAAGCGGCGACAGCTGGCGCTTCAGCTCGACGTTACCCACGAGAACCGCACCGCGCCCTGCGCGCCCTGGCTCAAGCAGCAGATCGCGCAAGCGATCGAAGCCGAAGGCTTCTCCGTGTTCGAGCTGCCGAGCGGGGCAGGGCACGACGGCATGGCGATGATCGACATTGCCGATGTCGGCATGATCTTCGTCCGCTGCCGCGGCGGCATCAGCCATCACCCGGACGAGCATGTCGAGCTCGCCGATGCCGACGCCGGCGCGCGTGTGCTGCTGCGGGTGATCGAGAATTTCGGGCCGCGCAAGGCGTAGGCGAGCGTCACGAACCCGCAAGTCACCGGGTAGAGATACGAATCAGTCATGTTTAAGATGGTGGCCATCATCACGAGGGTCACGAGACAATCAGCCGATTGACGGACATGAACAGCGACATCTCTTTTCCATCACATCGTGAAAACCGGTTCTATCAGGGGATGGCTGCGACCTTCGTCGCCAACGCCCTTCAGGCGGTCAATTTCCTCGGTGATCGATTCCTGAGACAATCGCATCATTCGTTGTCGGCGATCGAGGACCTCTATCGGCACTCGATGGACAGCGCCTTTTCGGTGACCGAGGCCTTCCTCGTCACCGGCGCACCGCACGCCTCGGCCTATTACCCCCGCGACTTCGCCTGGTTCTATCCCGACGTTCTCGATCCTGAAACCATCATGGATGCGCAGGACGCCGTGCGACGGGTCCGTCTGCTCGAGAAGAGCGTGCGCCTGCTGCTGGAGGCCGTTCGCGCCGACGTGGTCACCACGACCATCGTACCGGCCGGGCGCGGCCGGTATCTCGGCGTGAACTATTTTTCGCGACCCTCGGATACGCTGCTCGGCATTCTCGCCGGTCTGCAGCAGATGATCTCTGCCGAGGAGAGGGCGTCGTCTTACCTTGAGATGTCGCAATGCGCGCACGCCGGCCGCTTGTTGCTGGCCGAATATGGCGGAGACCTGAAGCGCGCGATCCTGAAGCTTGCGAGCGAGCTGGAGTCCTTCGACGCTGACGGCACCAGATATTTGCTGTGCGACGCCAACGGCCCGCGCTCCGCGGCGACGGATACCCGCGCCGAGCGCCGGCGTTTCGTCACCAATGCCTGCGTCTGCACGACCTTCGTGTGGGGCGTGCAGCTCGGGATCGTCGGCGAGAACGAGCTGAAGCGGCTGCTCGGGCGCGACCTTGCGCAGTACAAGAGGGATCTGCTCCGCCTCTTCGGCAAGAACGGCTACATCAGGCATTCCCTGGACGGCCCGGCGAGCTCACCGGCATCGTCGGTCGCATTGGATTTCGTCAGCGTGCATCGCGGCTTCTGGGATATGAGCGAGGCGAGCGAGCGCGCGCTGTTCGCGGCCACGACGGATGTGATCATCGCCGAGCCACGGTTTCGCATTCCGAGCACGTTCCACTTCCTGGTTTCGGCGGACAACCCGCGGACCAAGATGATCCACAAGATTGCAGCTCCCGCATATCAGGGGCGTTCCTCCTGGCCGACGTTCAACGTCGAATTTGCCGACCGCATGCTGGATTACGATGAGTTCTCGGGTGGCGATACCTATCGGGCCTGCGCGCAAGGAATCCTGAAGGACATTCGCGCCGCGACCGAACTCCACGGCGGCTATCAGGAGCTGATTTCGGAGCAAGGTCTGAAGTATCGCACCTGGGCCTATAAGGGTGCCGTGGCCCACTCGTGGTTTCCGCGCTTTCTGTCGGTCTGGAGGAGGGCCTACGGCACGCCACTCCTCCAGTGGAACGATTGATCGCCGAACCTCTATCCCGCCGTCACGTCGACCACCTCGCCGCCCTCCAGCACCTTGGCCGCCTTGGCCGGTCGAGATCGCCTTCCCGGGCCGCGACCACGACGGTTGCGACGCAATTGCCGACGAGGTTGCCGAGCGCGCAGGCCACGGTGCCAGATTGTCGCGGTTTCACCCGAGAAACCGGCTTATTCCGCCGCCTTCGCCGTCTTGCCGAACATCCGCGTCGGGGCCGGGAAGCCGCACGAGGTGCCGTCGGTGACCTTGACCTGATTTTCCCACGGCAATCGGAAGGTGCCGGCGACCATGTCCTGCATGAAGGTGTAGGGGCAGTCCATCGCGCCGCCCTTCACCGCGACATAGCCGCGGTGCCAGAGCTGGTAGATGTTGTTTTCGACGCCCCAGTTGATGCGGGCTTCGCGCACGAGATCCGGCCGGACCTCTGCGGTGATGATCTCGTCGGCACGGCCGGTCGTACCATGCGCCAGGACCGTGCCGTCGAAATTGATGATCATGCCTTCGCCCATGGAATCGAACGAGCCGTCCGAGCCGCACATGCAGACATTTGCGGTGATCATCAGATTCTGAAACGAATTGGCCTGGTTGGTGAAGCGCCAGGCTTCGCGGATCGGCGCGGTGTAGCCGGCGGTGCGGATCATGATCTCCGCGCCTTTGTAGGCGCATTCCCGTGCCATCTCCGGGAACATGCCGTCATGGCAGATGATCAGCGCGATCTTCGCGCCCTTCGGTCCCTCGATCACGGGAATGCCGATGTCGCCGGGCTCCCACGGCTCGACCGGAATCCAGGGATGAAGTTTGCGATAGTAGAGCTTGATCTCGCCGTGATCGTCGATGATCAGGCCCGAGTTGTAGGGATTGCCATGCGGGTTGAACTCCATGATGGAGAAGCAGCCCCAGATCTTGTTATCGACACAGGCCTGCTTGAAGGCCGCAACCTCCGGTCCGTCAAGCCGACACATGATCTCCGGATTGGTGTCCATCGACAGGCCGTGCAGCGAGTATTCGGGGAAGACCACCAGATCCATGGTGGAGAGATTGCGGCGGGCCTTGCCGACCATCCAGACGATGCGCTCGGTCTGCCTGGCGAGATCGGCCGCGCTCACCACGCTAGGCAGCTGCAGCTGCACAAGTCCGATAACCACACCGTTGGGGGATTTGTTCAGCCCGCCAAGCCCGTTCATGATCAGCTCCCTTGCCTGTCTGGCGCAGCGTCGTTGCGCGCCAGATCTTGTCGCAAGAAGCAAATCCGATTTCGATGAAGAGCTAAAGGTTATTTTTCAGGCGATGGCGCAGTTACGCGGCAGCAGGCGATCTCGTCACGCCACGAGATCGAGCAGCCGGCATGAGCCGCGCACCAGCACCTTGCGTCCTGTGGATGTTATCGCAGGCACGCCGTCATTCATGACAACGAGGCCGAGCTTGGCGAGGCTTTCGACGAGATAGGCCTTCGCGAGGCGACCGTTCGACACCGGGTTGCGAAGCGCCTTTAGCGCTTCCCACTGGTCGGTCGATAGATCAAACTCGAAATCGTTGCTCATGGTGCCTCAGCCGATCGTCCGGTTCGCGTGCCCCTGTTAGCGGCGCCGCATGAAGACCATGCGACGACAATGAGTCGGGAATTCGGTCAGCTGTTTAGAACATCTCTTCACAAATTGCGGCACTTCGTTGCGCCACAAGAGTTAACGTCGTTAGTGCACGACTACCGTCACGTTCTCCGATCACTAATTGATGATCCGCACTTGATGTTGCGATGCGAGCTGCCGCAGTGCACGGCAAGCATCACTGTCCTATTTGGCGTCGCGATATGCACAGAAATGATGAGGCGGGAGATTGAGGACTCTGTTACCTTGGCCTGCGGGGAATGGCTTCACACGGCCGGAGTGGAGTGCATGAACAGGCTGGTGGAAATTCGCAGGCAGGAATTCCTTTGCCGAGAGCGCGCGGCGCTCGATTCGAAGCGCCGGCCGTTCTGGCTGGCGCAGGCAGAAGAATGGGAGCAGCGCGCGCTCGACGAAATCGCGCGTCACTTTCGGGAATGCAATCAGGCCGAGCTGAACGCCGCCTGACGGAGGCGGCTGTTATTGCTTATTGATAAGTCGCCACAATATCGGAAACAGCGCGTTCGAGCTGTTGCGCGGTGGCGCATTGGCGCACGACGCTGCAAAAGGTTGCGTAGCGCGGCATCTCGGAATCGCCAAAGCCCCAGGCGAGCCGCCCCTCGGGATTGAGCCAGACCAACCGCTTCGAACGCTCGGAGATCCGGCGCAAAATGTCGGCGCGTGGGTCGAGATTGTTGCTGCGGGCATCGCCGAGCACGATCACCGTGGTCTGCGGCGTCAGCGCGCTCATGAACTCCTTCTCGAAATCGACCAGCGAGGCGCCGTAATCCGACGAGCCGAAACCGACCTTGGACATGATCTCGGACATCGCCTCCTCCGGCGACTTCGTCTCCAGGATCTCGCTGACCTCGATCAGGTGCGAAGAGAAGGCGAAGGAGCGGACGTCGTCGACCACCTCGTGCAGCGAGTGGATCAGCAGCAGGAAGAAGTCCGAGACTTGCGCAACGGAGCCCGAGACGTCGCACAGCGCGACGATCTTCGGCCTGTCGCGATGCTTGCGCTTCCATGCCGTGAGGAAGGGCACGCCGCCCCAGGCTGCGTTGCGGCGGAGCGTGCGGCGAACGTCGAGATGGCCGCGGCGCTGGCGCTTGCGCGGCTTGGAATAGCGCTCGCGCAGCCGGCGTGCGATCTGGCGGATGAGGGCACGCATCTCGGCGACCTGGCGCCGCTCGATGCGGGCAAGCGGCGCGTTGCGCAGGATCTCGTTGCGGAGGTTCTCGGCCTCCTCGCGGGCATAGAGTGCGAGCCCTTGCGAGACCGTATCGCGCACGGCTTCGCGCAAGGCATCGAGCGCGGCGCGCAGGCGCTCGGCCAGCGACGGGTTGGTCGCGGTCAGTTGGTCGAGATCGTCGCGCAGGCGCTGGAGGCCCATGGCGTCGAGGATGCGGCTGGAGAATATGCCGCGCTGGGTGGAGTAGCGGATGTCGGACAGGGAGGCCGCGCCGGAGGCGCTGGCAATCGCGGCAGCGATCGCGTTGCGATCCTGCGACAATAGCATCTGCGCCAAGGGACCCAGGCCCTGGGAAGGCTGACCTTCGCCCGCCTCGCTCGCCGAGCCGGCGGAGGGCGGCTGATCCTCGCCTTGCGCAGCATCGTCTTCGCCGGCAGCCTCAGGCTGCTCCTGTCGCGGCTCCGGCTGGCTGAAGAACAGATCAAAGCAGTCGCCGAGCGCGAGCTTCTCGTCCTGCGACTTGGCGAGCGTCAGCAGCAGCGCATCGCGTAGCACGGCGCGGTCGGAGATGCCGACCTGCGCGACGGCGCGCATCGCATCGATGCTTTCGGCCGGCGAGACGTGAACGCCAGCCCCGCGTGCCGCCCGAAAGAAGCGATGGAGATTTTCGCGCATCGGCGTCAACCGAAGACGTTGGACCGGGCCGCCTTGGCAATGAAGGTCGTCACCTGCGGCGTCGCGGCCTCGATGTCGGCTTCGTATTTCAGGAGCACGTTGAGCGTGTCCTTGACGATCTCAGTATCGAGTTCGGAAGCCTGGAGCAGTACCAGCACACGCGCCCAGTCGATGGTCTCGCTGACCGAGGGCAGCTTCTTCAGATCCAGCGAGCGGATCTCGTGGATGAAGCCGACCATCTGCCGGCGCAGCGTCTGCGAGATGCCGGGCACACGGCTTTCGACGATGCGCTCCTCGAGCCGCTGCTCGGGAAAGCCGATATGCAGATGCAGGCAGCGTCGCTTCAGGGCATCGCCGAGGTCGCGCTCGCTGTTGGAGGTGAGGATCACCGTCGGCGGCGTGATCGCCGAAACGGTTCCGAGCTCGGGGATCGTGACCTGGAAGTCGGACAGGATTTCCAGCAGCAGCGATTCGAATTCGGCGTCCGACTTGTCGATCTCGTCGATCAGGAGCACGCAGCCGCCCGGCTGCTCAAGCGCCTGGAGCAGCGGCCGCGGCTCGACGAATTCCTTGGAGAAGAACACGTCGCCGAAATCGTGGAGCTGGTCGAGCGCGGCATGCAGCGTCTGCGCGCCGCCGAGAACCTCGCCGAGCTTGTCCTTGAGGATCTGCGTGTAGAGAAGCTGCTTGGCGTATTTCCACTCGTAGAGCGCCTTGGCCTCGTCGAGGCCCTCATAGCATTGCAGGCGGATCATCTTCATGCCGCGCCAAGCCGCGATCGCCTTGGCGAGCTCGGTCTTGCCGACGCCCGCGGGGCCCTCGACCAGGATCGGCTTCTCGATCTGCTGCGACAAATAGACGGCAGTCGCGATCTGCCGGCTCGCGATGTAGCCCTGCGCGGCGAGGCCGCTCTCCACTGCCTCGATCGAGGTCGAGGCCTTCTGATCAGCCACGAAAGGGCGCTCCCAAAGGTCTTGCTTGAGGCTTGTTCTGCCTGCGTTCCAGGCAAAGAACAAGCCACGTTTGGGAGACATCTGACCCGCGTGAACGGCGTTTTTCCGCTAAGCGCAAATAGTTGAGCGCTTCGCTGTTGGCGCGATCAGTGCCGCAGCAGCTCCGGCTTGCGGATCGTCTGCCTCAGCTCGGCGCCGCAATCGGCGCATTCATAGACGAAGTCGATCTTGGCTAGGCTCCAATGCGGCTCGACCTCGCGCACATACATCGGCAGGAACCCCATACAGGTAGGGCAATTCACTGGCGCGATTTCGACGTCCTGATGATGCTGAACGTAAGCTGGCATCTCGGCTCTCCTTCGCAGGCGACCATCAAACCCCGCGCAAGGCTACTGCGGGTCGCCGCGGGGCCCTCATCAACTCTTTCGAACGGAGGCGGAACGGCGGCTGTTTGTGGTTCGCTGTGACATTCTTGTTACGGCTTCTATACTGTAACGGGCGGACCAAATGCCTATTTCACAGGCCGATCCGGTGTTCGAACTTTCATTTCAACGATAAAGGAGCACGCCCATGACGCATGCCATTCGCTTTCACAAAACCGGCGGTCCGGAAGTCCTGGTCTGGGAGGAGGTCAGCGTCGGCAAACCTGGGCCCGGCGAGGCGCGCATCCGCCACACCGCGGTCGGCCTCAATTTCGTCGACATCTATAACCGTTCCGGCCTCTATCCGGCGCAACTGCCGAGCGGGCTCGGCAGCGAGGCGGCTGGCGTCGTCGAAGAGGTCGGGCCTGGCGTCAGCGATCTGAAGCCGGGCGATCGCGTCGCTTATGGCGCCTCGCCGCTCGGGGCGTATGCGGAGGCGCGGCTGATCCCCGCCGACCGGCTGTTGAAATTGCCCGACGGCGTCGACGACAAGACGGCGGCGGCGATGATGCTCAAGGGGCTCACCACGCAATATCTGATCCGCCAGACCTATCGGGTGAAAGCCGGCGATACCATCCTGCTGCATGCGGCCGCCGGCGGTGTCGGCCTGATCTTGAGCCAGTGGGCCAAGCATCTCGGCGCGACCGTGATCGGCACCGTCAGCAACGACGAGAAGGCGAAGCTCGCCAAGGCGCATGGCTGCGACCATGTCATCATCTATACAAGGGAAGATTTCGTGAAGCGGGTCGACGAGATCACCGGCGGCAAGAAAGTGCCAGTGGTTTACGACTCCGTCGGCAAGGACACGTTCCTGAAATCGCTGGATTGCCTCGCCCCGCTCGGCGTCGCCGCGCTGTTCGGCCAGTCCTCCGGCGCGGTGGAGCCGCTTAATCTTGGCCTGCTCGCCCAGAAGGGCTCGCTCTACGTCACGCGTCCGACGCTGTTTACCTACGCCGCCAAGCGCGAAAATCTGGTGGCGATGGCGAATGAGCTGTTCGACGTCGTCAAGTCCGGCGCGGTCAAGATCGAGGTGCACCAGACCTACCCGCTAAAGGACGCCGCCAAGGCGCATGCCGATCTTGCGGCACGCAAGACCACGGGATCGACCGTTCTCCTGGTGTAATGCCCAACGGGACGGTGGCGCGCCCTAAAGCGCGATGCGATTAGGATGAATCGTCACGTCATCGCGCTTTAGGCTGTTGATTGATCATGATCGTTTCGGAAAACCGCTGCACACTTTGCGCTAACGCGGCCCTTCAGGTCTGGATCATGCTCTAGGCCTGAGTCACGTCCTCTCGTGCTTGCGCAGGTCGTGGATGTGGTCGAGGCGGATTGCCTGGAGATCGACGTCCTCGGGCTCGATCTGTGGGAGGGCCGCCTCGGCCAGGATGGCCGCGGTGACATCTTCGACCGAGTTCTCCACGATCTCGTGGATGAACGAGACGTTCCGATACTCACCCGAGGCGAGGCGGGAAATGACCTCGCGCCGGGTGATTTCGGGATCGACGACCGCCTCGCGGCCCCGCCGTCCATAATCGATCATCACGACGAAGTATTGCATGAAACGACCCTGCCGCGCCCCATGGTCGGGACGCGGCAGATTATTTCCGAAAATCGGAACTATGTCAAGTGTGATTTCTTTTAATCAGAAGTGGCAGCCCTCATTTGCCCTTCTTGCGCGGCCGCGCCGACTTCGCGCGCAGCCGCTCAAGCTGTCCCTTGGGCATGGACAGGCAGATCTCCCCGACCCAGTCAAGCTTGACGCCGACGATCGGCTTGGCATTGAAGCTCGTGAGGTTGACCACTGAGGGAGATTTGCCCCGCTCGATGGTCTTCAGATAGCGCTCGCCGGTCTTGAGGCGGACCACTGCCTCTTCGCCGTAGAAGCTCGACAGCGGGTGGCGCTGGTCCTTGTAGACGACGATCACGTCGCCGCTTTCGTATTTGGGCAGCATCGAATCGCCCACGATCTCGAATGCGATCGTCTCTTCCATGATCGGGAAGGGCAACGCGACGTCGCCGAGACCTTCCGGCGGAACCTGTTCGTAGTCCGGCTCGATCACGGCGCCGGCTCCGACGCGCCCCATGATCGGCGCGAGATTGAGCTCGAGATATTCCATGATCGGAATGATCTCCGAGGCCTTCACCAGGCGCTCGCCGCCGAGAATCTCCGAGACCGCGCCGGGCCGCACGCCCATGGCCGCAGCCAGGCCGCCCTTGCTCTTGCCCGTCTTCTCCAGGCCCCGCTCGATCATTGCTACGTCCAACATGGTGATTCCCTCGATTGCGCACCGTCTCGCCTCTTGTAATCCGAAATTCGGAATTGATGCAATTATGAATATCAGAAATACGGCTTGACTCTGTATTCGGAATAACGGAATGTGCGTCTCGCCTCCCGGGTGGAGGCGCATCACAGGACAGCAGCATGGAACCGGGCCATTGGCCGTCGGAGCACTCCGACGCGCTTCGCGACTATTTTCACAAAGGCATGTCTTATGCGGAGATCGGAAGACAGATAAACGCAAGGTTTGGAACGGCTTATACGCGCAGCGCGGTGGTCGGCCGCGCCAAGCGGCTCGGGCTCATCGTGCCGCAATGGATGACGAGCCCGGCGCTCGCGCCGCCCTTGCCGGGTGAACCCAGCCTGCTTTCGCCGCGCCGGGTGGCGTGGCCGAGCCTCAATCTGCCGCCGAAGTCCGCCATGAAGCCTGCGGCGCGGGTGAAGTTGCGCTGTGTCGGCATCCAGCCGCGCCTGATCCAATTGGTCGAGCTCGAGCCGGCCGACTGCCGCTATCCCTATGGCGGCGACAAGGACGGTGAGGAGATCACCTTCTGCGGCCACCCGCGCCAGCCGGGCTCGAGCTATTGCGCGCCGCATGGCCGTCTGACGCGCCGTTCCGAGGCTGCGTCGGCGGCCCGTGCCGCAGGCCCGGTCGTGCTGAAGCTGGTCTCGGCGCTCTGACGGTGCCGCCCTCCGTTCAACTCTCAGTCTTGCAAGGAGATCCGAGTGGCTCGTGCCCGACGCAACAAGTCCTACAAATTGGCGCAGATCTACGACCGGCGGTCGCGGGAGGTGCCGTTCAACGCCGAGATCGCGGAGGTGGAAGTCGACAATCCGCTCGCGCTCGGTTCCGGCGAGAAGATCCTGGCGATCCGGTCGGTCCGCGGCGATCCGCTTGGCCGGCTGCACGCGCACCATCAGATCGACGAGGCGCAGTACCGCGGCGGCCGCGCCTTCCAGAACGATTGGGAGCGGGCGGAGCGCGGCCCGCAGGCGGTGGATACGACGCGCGAATATGTCGATGGGACGGGCACGCGTGAGGTCGTCACCGAAAGCCAGCGCCAGGCGGTGCTGCGGCTCAACAGGATCGAACGAGAGCTCGGCACCGACGGCGCCGCGCTGGTGCACGACGTGCTGGTGCTGGGTCTGACCATGGATCAGGTTGGGCAGCGTCGTGCCGTCCGCACGCAACGCTGGAACGATTACTTCGCGCGGCGTTTCCGCGAATGCCTGGACCGGCTGGCGCTGATCTACGGCTTCGCGACGGAGACGGGAACGGCGCGCGGGGGCCGACGTGGATGATTGCGGAGCGCCGGCGGTCTCGGCCGCCGGCGTCCCGCCCATTGCTTACGGGTGAGGGACGATCTGGTAAGGCGTGGTGTAGGGCTCGACGCGCAGCGAGGCATGGGCCAGCAGCCCGATCTTGGCTGTCGGTGCCTGCTGTAATTCGCCGTTGGGGCCACGATGCACGTTGTATTGCCAGACGGTGAGATCGCCCTTCTGTGCCAGCGCGTGTGCGACGGCGCTCGCATCATTGCCGCCGAGCGCCTGAAGCTCCTGCGCCGACAGTCCGACGACGATTTCGTCCTTGACGGTGACGATCTTGAACAGGTTCATCTTGGTCTCCTGCGCCCATGCGCCTTGTGTCGAGAGGGTGAGAAGCGCGATTGCGGCGCCCTTGATGAGATCGCAGCGAGAAAGCATGCCGTCGTCCTTTTGGTGCTGAGGCGCGCCCAAATCGAAGAGTTTTCAGCCATGGCGCCCGTGTCTGCGTGGCCGTGCCGCAACGGCTTGGTCGCTCGCGCGTGGACGGCGGTTCACGGTGGACCGGCCGCGAGATCGACTTTCACGCGCTTAATGCAACCGCCGGGACGGATTCAACAAATGCGTGTATCTTGCTGAAGAATCGCCAATTCGTGCGCGCTAACGTGCATTTAACATCGGAAACACGACGAAACCCCGTGTTGATTGACAGCAAGAGGGGCTGTGCGCGTGATTGATGACGCTTCTTGACGCAGGTGGGTGACGGCGATCGATATTCCTGTTATCCGGAAAACGCTGTGGCGCGATGCAGACCAAGCATCGCTATACCCACGGTTGGGCTTGCCGGATGGGTTGTTGCTTGGCATAGTTGCAACCAGATGGAAGCCGTCGTTTGGACGCGGTTCAGCCTGCAACCCGGCGGGTCCCTTCGGCCGAACGTTCGTCGCCATAGTTCTGTTGCGGCGTTCGGTTCTCGAGCGGATCACGACCGATGCTTGTCATAGGTGCGAGATGAAAAACCTCAATTTCGCGGCTGAGCTGCATCTCAAGCTCGGTGTGCCTGCAGGCAGCACCGTGGAAAGTCTGCGTCTGCTCCGGGCCTTCCTGAAGCTCGCGCCGCGACAGCGCTTCGAGGTGATCAAGCTGGTCGAAGATCTCGCCACCGACGAAGCTCTTCCCGAGCACCCCTTATCCTAGAGCCCGGCCGCGCGCCCATCCTGCCCATTTTCCTGCCAGAGCAGGCTCCCCGGCATCGTTCGCCGGAACGCTGGCGGCTGGATGGCGGTCAGGCAAATGTGGTATTCAGACGGAAAAAGGGAGGAGTGAGACCATGATCGAACCGAAAATCGAAGTTCCGGCCGAACTGCGTGATTTGGCCGAGAAGACCATCGACCAGGCCGAAAAGGCCTTCGGCATGTTCTTTGAAGCGGCGACCAAATCGATGTCGTCCGTTCCGGGGGCGGGGACAGAGGTGTCGAAGCAGGCGTTGGCTTTCACGGAGCAGAACATGAAGTCGGCCTTCGAGCATGCGCGCAAGCTGGTGCATGCCACCGACCTCCAGGAGGCGATGCGAATCCAATCCGATTTCCTCCGCAGTCAGTTCACCAGCGCCGGAGATCACATGCGTCAGATGACCGGCAGTCTCATGCAACCCGGCAAGGGCAAGTCCTGATTTTCGGTCTGTGTACAGCGTGCCCACAAATTGATCTTGTATGACGTGAAGATCCGCGCTTCGATACCGGTGCAGGTCCATGATGGGCCACCGAATGATCTCATTCGCCGTCTGTCATCCTTTCTGCTGATCCCTGCCGGTCCACCGGCAGGGATTTGCATTTGCAGCCTTCGTGCAGCCCGGCGTGACCATCCGGGATGAAGCTCAGACTATTGCTGAAGTATGACCTTCGGAAAAGCGCGCCGCTCGGTTTGCGCGAGCGCGGCCTTCGGCGGCCGATCAGGCATCTAACGCAGCGATGCGATGTAGGCCGCGATATCGCCGGCTTCGGTTCGGCTCAGGGGAAAATTCGGCATCTTCGGGTGCGGATCGAGCAGGAAGAATGCGAGCCTTTCCGCACTGAAATCCGGCCTGCGCGCGACGGACGCAAAGGAAGGGACGTCGGCGCTCGCCTGAGCCTGTCCGTTCGCCACGACATGGCAGCTCGCGCACCAGCGCCTGGCGAGTTCGGCGCCGTGACCGGCATCAGCACCGAGAGCGGACGACGAGCCGAAGCCAGAGACGAGGCCAAGCAGCAGGAAAATCCGTCTCACATGTCGGAGCATAGGGCAATCTTTCTGCATTCGCTTGCGGCTGCCGCGCTCATCCGCAGCAGGATCCTGGAAATTGCGAGAGATCGATGCGAGCGACGATCGAGCGCAGCAGCCTGCGGGTCGAACGATAGAGATGCCGCATGAATGCCGGCACTCTCGCCGCGGGCAGGCCCTTCGGAACAAGGCTTTTCGTACCAAGACTTCCGGTATAGTGCGACACGTGTCTCTCCGACAGCATGTGGTTTCTTACCGTGCCGTGTCGGAGCCGCCTTGATCTGCCGCAAAGCGTCCCGGCCAATAGTCGCCCGGGTTCATGATCATTGGGCTCTTCGTATCCGCAGGCGTGAGCGCGCTGCTGGCGCTGTCACGCAGGAAGCGGTCGAGCGTCTCCTCACGATGAGGCTCATCAGCGTCTGTGCCCGTGGAAACTCCGGCCGCGCACTCCGGCCTCATTCTGAGGAGCCCGCCTCAAGCGGGAGTCTCGAAGGATGGCCGCGGGGAAAAGCTGTCAGGATGCGACATCCCGCCCGAAGGACCGGGCGGCTAGAGACAGCTCGCCCGGCCGCGTTCGGGGCAGAGCCGGAACGCGCTCGACAGCGTGAAAAGAAAGCGTGGGCTGCGACGCTCGTTGTCCGGCGCCCGGTAGCTTAAGGGGACGGCGACGCCGAAATCGGCCTGGAGGTCGTCCGGCAGGAAGAAGCGCACACCGGCTCCGGCCGATGTCAGCGACAGCCCGTCGCTCAGGCGATAACCGTGGTTCCAGACTGCGCCAGCGTCGCCAAAGGCATAGAGCTGGTAGCCGGTCCAATAGCGGAAATTGAGCTTCTGGTCGAAGCGCAGCTCGAGCGAGCCGGCAAGGCCGTTGTCGCCGCTGATCTCGGCTGCGCCATAGCCACGGCCGAAGGCCGCGCCGCCGAGATAGAATTGTTGCGAAGTGAACAGCGGGCGCGACGCCGTCTGGCTCGCGGCAGCGAGCTTGAGCGACCAGACATCGTTGAGTGTCTGGTAGCGCGTGAACCAGAGGTTCAGGACCGAGAAGTTCGAGGAGGCTCCGTCGCGTGACAACAGATCGTCCTCGAAATGTGAGGCGCCAAAAACGTCGAGCCCCTGACGGTAGGTCAGAGTCGCAAAATTGGTGCCGCCAAAAGGATCCAACAGCCGGTAGTCGGCGGTCAGGCTCGCCGTCCTGATGTGGTCGTTGTACCAGGGCCCGTAAAGGTCATGCTCGGACACATTGCTGAAGGTCGTGGCGGCGGTCAGCGTGAGCGTGGAGGATTGCGACTGCAACGGGACCATGCTGGCACGCAGCTCGAACGCGTGGGTCGTGGTGATGTCGCTATCGAGCCGGCGCATATCGCCCGGCCTTACCGCGCTGTACAGCACGGAAGCACCCAGGCGGACACCGTCGACGCCGACGGGCGCATCGTACGACAGCCGTGCGAAGCCGAGCTGGCGGGGGTCGTTGGCAATGGTCGACAGGTTGACCGCCAATGCATCGCCGGGCGCGAGGTAGGAGTTGAACGCGCCGGTGGCGTAGGTCTGCCAGGGACCGACCGACGAGGATCCGAGATTGTCGAGGCCGAACGAGGTGAAGACGTGCCAGGTTTTCAAGTAGATGGTCAGGCGGAAGCGGCCCGTCGTACCGCCGATCTCCTCCAGCGCAGTGTCGGTGATCCGGACGCCCGGCCTGCCATTGATCAGGAAGAGCTGGCGTTCGAGCGTTGCCAGTCGCGAAGGATGTTCGGTCAGAACCGGCGCCAGCATCGGCCTTATGCCGAACCGCTCTGCACCGTCGCCCTTCAACTCGGCCTGCACGATCGCACCTTCCAGGACCTGAATCCGGACACGGCCGTCGGCGATGTCTTGTGGTGGCACGATGGCGCGGCTCAGATGAAAGCCGGCTTCGCGGTAGAGGTCGCTGATGGCGCCTGCGATCGCGGCCAGATCCGCCTGCGAGACCTTCCGGCCGAGATAAGGCTGGTAGACAGCGGCGATGCGATCAGGGGAAACCGCATGGGCGCCGCCGACGCTGACGCCGCGCAGCACGAATTGCGGCTTGGTATCGCCGCCCGTCGTGGGCTGTCCGACGCTCGGCAACCGGACCGGCGGCCGGCCGAGCGATTCCTGCTCGGTCTGGTTATCAAAATATTTCTCGGGCTGGCGCGGGTCGAAACCCGGCTGGTTCGCCTGTTGAGCAAATGCCGCTGGAGTTGCCGCCAAAATTACTGCCGCCGATACCAATGCGGTAAGGCGATGCCGCGTCTCACCGCGCGCGTCGACTTTGTCTCCGTAGTTCAACGGAGGATCTGCCACGGGACGGTAAGGGTTCGTTAGCCGCATGATTTTTCATAGGTTTTTATGGTCAACGATTGGTTAATCCGGCCGCTCCGCTGGCCGCTTTCCGATAATCCTATCTTGAGTGATTTCGGATACCCCTCAGGCTTGGCTGTAAACGCGGGCTGAGGATCATCATGTTCGGCAGAGTTGGAATGCGGCGCGCCCTGGCGGCGGCGCTGATCCTGGGATCGGCCTCCAGCGCATTCGCGGCGGACGACGGTGTGTGGTCCGTCAGCAAATCCTCGGGCGAGGTCTGGCTTGCGACGAGCGGCGCCCAGCAGGTGTCGTTGACGTCAGAAGGAACGCTGAAACCTGGCGATACCATTCGCACCGGTCGCAACGGGCGCGTCCTCCTCGTCCGCGGCGAGGAAACGATCCTGATCTCCCCCAATTCGGTGGTGGGCCTGCCGGCCGAGAAGAAGGACGGCCTGTCGACCACCATCATCCAGCAGGCGGGTTCGATCCTGCTCGAGGTCGAGAAGCGCAACGTCAAGCATTTCGAGGTCGAGACGCCCTATCTCGCCGCCGTGGTCAAGGGAACGCAGTTCAGCGTCACGGTCGGTGCCGGTAGCACCAAGGTCGGCGTGCTCCGCGGCCAGGTCGAAGTCTCCGATTTCAAGACGGGACAGATTGCGCAAGTGATGCCCGGACAAGCGGCCACCGTGTTCGAACACGGCAAGCCCGGTCTCAGCCTCAGCGGTGCGGGGACGCTCAATCCGATCGAGCAGGGCAAGCCCCGCGCACCCACGATCGAGCGTGTCCCAGTGCCGAAGTCGGGCCTGTCGGCGCCGCGCCATGCGGCCAATGGCCATGCCATCCATGCGCTCGGCCCCATCGACAAGGGAAGCAAGGCAGCCGGCGCACCCAAGGCCTCGGGGCAGGCGGCCGGGGGGCATGCCCCCAAGGCAGGAGCCGTGCGCATTTCGGCCGCGCTGGGAGAGGTCAAGCTGAACGTCCACAAGGCGACGCGCGGCCTTGCGCACGGCGGCGTTCCGCCGGGGCAGGCACGTAACGCGAATGCCAGGGGCGACAGTCAGACGATCTGGAACGATGGCAAGACGAGCCCGGCTGCATCCAACGGCGCGGCAAGCAGCGGTGCCGCCAGCGCGAACGCCACGATCGCCGCAACGACGGCCGGCGCATCCAGCGATGCCCCGCGAGCAAACAACGGAAAGGACGGTGGCAACGGTAATTCGGGTAACAACAACGGCAACGGCGGCAACAGCGGCAACGGCGGCAATCCAAACAATAGCGGTAACGGCGGCAGCAACGGTCACGGTAACAGCAGCCATGCCGACAACGGCGCCACCGGCAATGGCAGAGGCAACAACGGCCACGGCCATGGAAATGGCAGCAATGGGCACGGCAGACGCTGAACTCTAGGTGGACGCGTCCGTCGGGGCGGGTGTGGGGGGAGGCTCGGGTGAAACGCTATCGGCCGCATGTTCTTGTCGTGATCGCGCTCGCGGTGGTGTTGTCCACGGGCTGGCACGCTGCGCTTCGCAATGCGCTCACCGATCTTCGATTCAAGTGGCAAACGCGTGCGGCCACCGGTGACATCGTCGTGGTCGGTATCGATGCGCCGTCGATCGACCAGATCGGGGTGTGGCCCTGGCCACGGCGTCTCCATGCCGAAATGCTGCAAAGGCTGGAAGCGGCAGGCGCGCAGGAGGTTGCCTTCGATGTCGATTTCAGCACGCCGTCGGATCCCGCCTCCGACGCGGCCTTCGCCAAGGCATTGCGAGACGCCGGCGGTTCGACGATCCTGCCATCCTTCAAGCAGCCGACACCGAGGGGCGGCCCGGCCCACGTCAACCGGCCGCTGAAGGCGTTCAGCAACCAGTCGTGGCCGGCTCTCGTCAATGTCGCAATCGAATCCGACGGGCTGGTTCGCCGCTATCCGTTCGGCGAGAAGCTCGGCGATGCTTTCATGCCTTCGATGGCCGTCGTGCTGGCGGGACAGGACGCCAATCGGCGACCGCCCTTTCTGATCGATTTCAGCATTCGCGCACCCTCCATTCCCGCCGTCTCCTATGTCGACGTGCTGCGCGGCGATCGCGCCACGCTCGACAAGCTGAAAGGCAAGAAGGTCATCATTGGCGCCACGGCGCTCGAGCTCGGCGACCGTTTCAGCGTTCCCAACGGCAGTATCATCTCGGGGCCAGTCCTCCAGGCGCTCGCCGCTGAATCGATCCTTCAGAACCGGACCCTGCGCTGGACCTCCGATGTCGGCATGGTGGTCGGACTGGGCGCAATCTGCCTGCTGATGCTGTATTCGTGGCGCCGTATCGCGCCAGGACTTCGCGTCGCAATCCTGATCGCAGCCGGGGCGGTGGTCGAGCTGGCCGCAATCCTTGTGCAGGCAAGATGGCCCCTGGTCATCGATACGTCGCTGTTCCACATCGCCATCGTCGCTTACCTGACCGCGATTGCGCTCGACGAAATCGACTTCCGCAGCCTGCTCGGACGCATCGCCGAGAGCCGCTTTCATCGCATCGCGATGTCGCTCGGCGACGGGCTGGTCTGCACCGACGAGGATCACCGCATCACGGTCTGGAATCCCGGCGCCAGCGCGATCTTCGGCTACATGCCGGCCGAGATCATCGGCCGCCCGTTCGAAACGCTGTGCGCTTTGCCGGCACACGCCGGTGCAAGACCGTCCATGCACGACGCCGCGCGCCAGGCGCTCCTGGTTCCGGGCGGCGCCGTCGTCGTCGAGTTCGAAGGCCGGCGCAAGAACGGCGAAACCTTCCCGGTCGAGGCGAGCTTTTCGGGCTGGCAGGGAACGGACGGCTTTCAATATGGTGCCATCCTGCGCGATATCTCCGTGCGCAAACGTGAAGCCGAACGCATTCGATATCTCGCCGAACATGACGCGCTGACGGGGCTGGCCAACCGGAACATGCTGCATGTGGGCCTGACCGATCTGATCGCCGCGGCGGAGCGACGGTCTTCGAGCGTCGCGTTGCTCGTGCTCGGGCTCGACGGCTTCCAAGAGATCAACAACATGCTAGGGCACTCCGCCGGCGATCTGGTGCTGCGCGCGGTCGCCGAGCGGCTCCGGAGCGAGGTCGGTGGCAAGGCGATCGTCGCCCGGCTCAGCGGGGACGAATTTGCCATCGCGATCGATTGCGCAGAGATCACCGAGCCGGTCGCGGCGGTGACCGAACGAATCGCGCGCGCGTTCGAAGCCCCTCTCGCAACCGGCACGCGCCAGCACCGGGTCAAGATCAGCGTTGGCGTCGCCGTCTATCCTGAAGGCGGGAGCAACGCCGATGACCTCCTGAGCAACGGCCATCTCGCGCTGACGAAAGCCAAGGCGACCAGGCGCGGCGGCCACGTCGTATTCGAAGCCGCGATCCGGCAGGAGCTCGAGAACCGCTTGAGGCTGGAGGGCGAGCTGGCGCTTGCCGCCGACCGCAGCGAATTCGAGCTGTTCTACCAGCCGCAAGTTCGTCTGATCGACGGCAGCCTGGTCGGGGCCGAGGCGCTGATCCGCTGGCGGCATCCGTTGCGCGGCTACGTCTCGCCGGCCGAATTCATGCCTGTTGTCAACACCTCTGCGCTGTCGGAGCGGATCGCGAACTGGGTGATGGAGACCGCCTGCCGCCAGGCGCGAGCTTGGGAATTGTCCGGCAGCGATGTGCGCGTCGCGATCAACCTCTCACCCTCGCAGCTTCAGTCCGGCGACCTCGCGCATTCCGTTGCAGCGCTGCTCGAAGAGACCGGGCTGACGCCGTCGCTGCTCGAGATCGAAGTCACCGAAGACATCCTGCTGCATGACGAGCGCCGCGTGCTTGAAATGTTCAAGCGAATTCAGGAGCTCGGCGTCCGGATCCTGTTCGATGATTTCGGCACCGGTTATGCGAGCCTGAGCTATCTCAAGAAATTTCCGCTCGACGGCCTCAAGATCGACCGGTCGTTCGTCTTCGGTCTTCTGTCGAATTCCGACGACGCCGCCATCGTCGGGTCGACCATCGGCCTCAGCAAGCAGCTCGGTCTCACCGTCGTCGCCGAAGGCATCGAGAACCGCGCAACGGCCGACTTCCTGGTCAGCATGGGATGCGAGGAAGGGCAGGGCTATTTCTTCGGCCGTCCGATGCCCGGCGAGGCATTCGAGAGACAGTTCCTGGCGGCTGAGCTCGAGACTGTCAGCGCCGCCTGAGCGAGCGGCTTTGGCCTGCGCGTTGACACCAGCACTCCGAATGGAGGCTGGTTGTCTTGGCGAGCACCGTCGCGCGGGTCAACATCCGGTATTCAGCGTCCAGTGACGGTGCCCACATTCCTTGCTTCCCGCGAGTTCGCATCGCGATCTGAGCGCGAAAAATGCGCCACGGGGATTGGCCTCGCATGGTCTGCTTTCGAAAGCTGAGCGGAGAGGCCTCTTGAAGTGCGCAGGGCAGCTTTTGACCCAACTCGGACATCGGACCGCGGCGAAGCCGGTTTCATCCCTACCAAAACGCTGGCCTCAGTCATATGATGCCGTCGTCTGCGGTTGAGGTACGTATGAGGCGCCGGGATTTGCTTGGTGCTCTTGCTGGTCTGGTGGCCGTGCGGCCGGTAACGGGCCGCGCGCAGCAATCCCCTCGATTGCCAACCATCGGGTTCTTGGGTCAGAGCACCCCTTCGGTCGAGCGCCAACGGCTTGCTGCATTCTTGAAGCGACTGAGTGAACTCGGATGGATCGAGGGGCGAACAGTCGCGATTGAATATGCGTGGGGCGAAGGAAACAGTGAACGCTTCGCTAAATTTGCGACGGATTTCGTTCGGCTTAGAGTCGATGTCATTGTAACCTCGGGGACCGCAAACGTTATCGCGGCGATGCAGGCAACATCGGTTATCCCGATCGTGTTCGCGGTGGCGGGAGACCCAGTTGCAAACAAACTGGTTGCGAGTTTGGCGAAACCTGGCGGCAACGTCACGGGCCTCTCGACGGTAGCAACCGATCTTGCCGGCAAGCGCCTAGAACTTTTGCGCGAGGCCATTCCAAGTCTTCGGCGTTTGGCAGCTATTGGGAACATTGGCAATTCCTTGTCCGCACTGGAGCTTAGTGAAGTGCAAGCGGCGGCGGCGAGGCTTGGTCTTGAGACCGACATCCTCACAATTCGTCAAGCAGAGGACATCCCGTCTGCCTTCGAGGCGCTAAAAGGTGGTGCAGGGGCATTGTATATAGTTGCCGATCCGCTTGTGAATACCCACCGCGATCGGATCCAGACTTTAGCAATGGGAGCGCGACTGCCAACAATCTACAACGCCAGAGAGCACGTCGAAGCGGGTGGCCTCATGTCTTATGGGCCGAATTTTACGGATTTGTATCGCCGCGCTGCCGAATACGTCGACAGGATTTTGCGTGGAGCAAAACCCGCTAATCTTCCGGTGGAGCAGCCGGCCAAGTTCGACTTCGTCGTAAACTTGAGGACCGCCAAGGCCCTTGGCCTAGCTTTGCTGCCGTCGATGCTTGCCCGCGCAGATGAAGTGATCGAATAGAGCTGTTGTTTGCTGCGGTGCATGAGTCCGTTCATGGCCCATCGTGTCACATTGGTGAGCAAGATCGGCCGGACCGGTCGCGTTTGACCCGAAACGCACATCGCGGCCGCACCTGGTTCCCCAGTCGCGCCGGTACTTACGGGTGGGCGGCAGCCAAATTCTCCACCGAATTTCGCTAGCCTGACGCGGAATGAGGTGCGACACTCGCGCCCGCGGTTTGTCACGCAGTAGGCCACCATGGCTGACATCCCGGCCACTCACTATGTCAAAAGTGACGACGTCCATATTGCCTATCAGGTGATGGGCGACGGTCCGCGCGACCTGCTGTTCGTCCCAGGTTTTGTCTCCAATGTCGAAGCGCTCTGGCAATCGCCGGCACGCGCTTCCTTTTTCCGCAAGCTTGCAACGTTTGCGCGGGTCATCACGTTCGACAAGCGCGGCACCGGAATGTCCGATCGCGGTTCCCAGATCTTCACGCTTGAACAGCGGATGCACGACGTGCAGGCGGTGCTGGACCAGGTTGGTTCTCAGCGGGCCACCTTGTTTGGCGTGTCCGAGGGCGGTCCGATGTCGCTGCTCTATGCAGCTACGTATCCCGAACGCACGTCAGCTCTGGTGCTTTGTGGCACTTATGCGCGACGCTCGTGGGCCCCTGACTACGCATTCGCGTGGACCGATGCGCAGTGGAGCGCTTTCCTCGATGACATTGAGCACCATTGGGGTTCGGCAGATGCGATGAGTTTGCTGATGTGGGCGCCTAGCCTCGCTGGCAATAAGCAGGCACTTGAGCAAACCGCCGCCTACTTCAGGGCCTCGGCAAGCCCAGGCGCGGCATCGGCGATCATGCGCATGAACCGGGAGATCGATGTCAGGGACATCCTACCCGTGACGCGTGTGCCGACCTTGATTTTGCATCGCACCGATGAGCGCGTCATTGACGTGAAGCATGCGCGCTACATGGCGCAGCAGATTCCTTGCGCCAAACTGATTGAGCTCAGCGGTCAGGACCATATGGTCTGGGTTGGCGATCAGGATGCAATTATCAATGAGGTCGAAGAGTTCGTCACCGGGCATCGGCAAGCAGCGGAGCCGGACAGGGTGCTTGCAACTGTGCTGTTTGTCGACATTGCGGGATCGACGGAGCGCGCGGCCGCTCTCGGCGACGGCGCCTGGCGCGTGCTGCTGGATGCGTTCTATGCCAAAGCTCGGGGCGTGCTCGGCCAGTATCGCGGCCGCGAAGTCAATACCGCCGGCGACGGTTTCCTTGCCACGTTCGATGGCCCTGCGCGCGCTGTGCGTTGCGCAAGCGCAATCGGCGACGCGGTGCGCCCACTCGATCTGAAGGTCCGTTGCGGTTTGCATACCGGCGAGTGCGAATTCGTCGCTCACGATATTGTTGGCATTGCCGTGCATATTGGTGCACGTGTGGCCGCGCTAGCTGCCCCGGGTGAAGTTCTGGTCTCACAGACGGTTCGCGATCTCGTGGCAGGCTCTGGATTGACGTTTGAGGAGCGCGGCCGCCACATTCTCAAAGGCGTGCCCGACAAATGGCGTCTGTTCCGTGCGGTAACGACCTAGCACGTCTTCACCCGCCATGCGGTCAACGCACCGATGACCGCTTTTGGCCCACCGCTGACTTCGCCTCTTAGGCTCGCAGCGTCCGCTTCCGAGGGCTGAGGGGAAACCGTCGCCGGAGCCGCCGAGGGCAGCCTTTGCCCCAAAGCCGACCTGCCGCAATGGAATGAATGCAGACGACAAGGAGCTGCCCGAGCCAACACGGCCTTACTCGAACGTACCCGGCTAGGCTTTCCTGCCTGACGACGGATCACCGGTCGGACGTCAGCGACTGGGGTCCGGACGGAGTACATCAGTCCTGATTCAAGCCGGTCCGAGTGTCAGCGGTGGCGTCCGCTGGGCGTCGACTCGCCGGACAGCCGACCCTCACGTACCAAAGCCTCGCTTCGTACCCCGCTGTGCCTTGAAACCTTGCATCTCAAGCTGCAGAATTGCTAGGCACCCCAAAGGCTGACGATGGATGCCGCTGCGGCAGGAACAACGGGTTGAGCGGCACCTTGCCGCGATTTTTGCGGCGGACGTCGCGGGCTACTCGCGATTGGTAGGCCTGGACGAACTTGGCACCTTGAAAAGCCTCGCCAGCGCGCGTGAGGTCATGGACGCTCTCATTGAGGAGCATGGGGGCCGGATTGCCAACACTGCGGGTGACAGCGTCCTGGCGGAGTTCCCGAGCGCGGTCGATGCCGTTCAATGCGGCGTTGCGGTCCAGGGTCGACTGCTAGAAATGGGACGAGAGATCGCTCGAGACCGGCGTGTCCAGTTCCGGATCGGTATTCACGTGGGGGATGTCGTAGCGCGCGGGCGAGATCTGCTTGGAGATGGGGTCAATGTCGGCGCGCGGCTCCAAGAAGTCGCCGAGCCAGGGGGCGTGTGCATCTCGGGCGCCGTCTACGAGCAGGTCCACAAGGCGCTCCCATTCTCTTTCAAGAATCTGGGTCTTAAAAAACTCAAGAACATCGACCGAGCGGTCCAGGCCTACGCTGTTTCGAGCGAGAGCCTGGGCTCGGCGCGGACGGGCTTCGCCGACCCGACCGCGCACGATGGCGCGTCGCAGCGGGCGCGAAGCATTGCCCTTGCTGCGATCGCCGTCGCTTCCCTGGTGCTTGCGAGCGCGGGCGGAGCCGTGTGGTGGATGGGGGCCCAGCAGCGAGGCGGGGTGCAGAACGCGGGCGACAGCACCCCGGTGCGGTCCGACAAACCCTCAGTTGCCGTGCTGCCGTTCTCCAATCTCAGCGACGACAAAGCCCAAGAATACTTCTCGGATGGGATTACCGATGATGTGATCAACGAGCTTTCCAAAGTGGCCGGGCTCTTCGTCGTCGCCCGCAACTCCACCTTTACCTTCAAGAACACTGCCGTGGACGTGCGAAAGGCCGCTGCGGATCTCGGGGTCCGCTACGTGGTGGAAGGCAGCGTGCGCCGAGCCGCGGACCGGATTCGCATCAACGTTCGACTGGTCGATGCGGCGAGCGGCGGGCAGCTCTGGGCAGATCGCTACGAGGGCGCGATGGGAGATGTTTTCGGGCTGCAAGACGAAATCGCCGGCAAGATCACGCGAACATTGGCGGTTCAGTTGACATCCAAGGAGCAGGGGCAAATCGCCACCAAGCGCACCGAAAACCCGGTGGCCTACGACGAATTCCTGAAGGGTTGGAACAGGTACCTTCAGCAGAATCCGAAGGCCGCGCGCGAGGCGATCGGCCACTTCGAGCGAGCGATCGAAATCGAGCCGAATTACTCTCGTGCTTTTGCTGCGCTCGCGGCCACATACTGGCAGATTGCAAGGAGACAATGGCAGGAAGAGAGGTTCGGGCTAAGATCGGTGCACGATGCGCGCTTGAAGGCTGAAGAGTACATCACAAAAGCACAACAGTCTCCGATTTCCCTCAATCATCAGGTCGCTTCGGCCATTCTGTCTCAGCAAGGAATGCACGAGAAGGCGATCAAAGAGGGAGAGCGAGCAATCAGCATGGATCCCAACGACGCGAACGCCTACGTCGCGCTCGCTGGAGCGTTGAGCTTAGCCGGTCAGCCGGCCAAGGCTCTTGAGCTCGTCCTCCATGGCATGCGGCTCAATCCATTCTCCCCACCTTCTTACTTTTATGAACTCGGATTGGCCCAATTCGGGTTGGAGCAATTTCAAAGTGCAGCGGCAAGCTTGGAGCGGGCTATCGCTCTCAATTCAGACGACCGATGGGCTTATCGTGTGCTTCTCGCCGCCTACGGCCATTTGGGCCGGAAAGCGGACGCTGAACGGATCTTTTCGTTGGCCGAGAAGAATCGACAGGGACTAGACCCACTCTCTATTCGAGGAACTGCTTTCTGGTATCCCTTCAAGGATTCAGCGGATTGGGAACGCATGGCGACGGGCCTTAGACTCGCCAACGTGCCCGATTAGCGGCCTCAAAATCTCATTACCTGACCTGGGGCGACGTCCAAGACCTGGACACTAGTAGATCCTAAAGCCTTCTTGAATTCGGCCGGGGTTCGGTTCAGCACCGGAAAGGTGCCGTAGTGTATTGGTATCACCGCTTTCGGCTTGATCAGCTCCCGAACCGCGTAAGCGGCTTCGTCAGGCCCCATGGTGAAAAAGCCCCCGATGCACACCAGCGCGAGGTCCGGGTTGTGGAGCTCCCGAATGAGCGCCATGTCGCCAAAGGCGCTGGTGTCGCCCGTGTGGTAGACCTTGAAGCCGTTCTCCATCTCAATCACGTAGCCAACGGAAACTCCGGCCCCTCCGCCTTGCCGGATGGATGCTGACTGGTCAGGGTTCCTTATGCCGAGAATATTGTAGTCGAGCGACGAGCTGTGATCGGCCGGCACCATATGGATCTTGACGCCCCGGCCGAGCGGCTCGGCCATGCCGCCCCTATTCATGGCAATGACGTTGTTCTCTTCAAGGAGACCCAGCGCGACAAGATTTCGTCCGAACTCGTAATTGGCAAGAACCTTGGCGCCCGTCAGACGTGCCAGATCGAGGAGATCGGAAATATGATCCTGGTGGCCGTGCGTCACTAGGATCAGGTCCACTTTTCCAATCGCCTTCAAGTCCCGGTACTCAGGCGGCGTCTTCGGGTTTCTGGTGAGGAAGGGATCAATCACTATCACTTTGCCGGCGACACTAGTGATGCGGGTCGTTGCGTGCCCAAGCCAAAGCACTTCCACCGGTTGGGCTGCGGGATAGCCCGGGACGATCACGAGAAAGAAGCTCACAAAGAGAGCCCACTTGGCTTTCATTGGAAACTCCGAACAACCGCTTCTGCTTTCGTGATTACTCTATCACGGTATTCGACGGAGTCGCACGCGATCCGACTGAGAGCCCCGCGGAACTTGGAACCATGTTCAGACGATCTAATTGGAACGTTGTCCATCTCAGCTGAGGACCAGCAGCTGGTAAGCATCTTGATGAGGAGGGAGCCAAAAATGGACGACGAACGAAAATCATCAAAAGCGGGGAAACGGGCCGCTGAAGGCTTGCGCGAAGCAGCTTCCAAGGAGGAAGAAAAAACCGAGAGCAAGATGGGGCAGGATCTAGCTAAGGGCGCTGATCGTTTCGAAGAGCGCTCGAAAAGCTCTGATGGAAGAAGCGCAGGCGAGAAACAAAAAGACTGAATCCACCAGCAGACCCGTCCCGGCTTTCCGGCTTTCTGACAGAACGCACCCTCAAACGACTGCGCGGCGTTTACGCATAAGGCGATGATCTGCCTGCGCTGGCTATTCGTGCCAAGGAAAGGGGCGGCTCGCGCGTGAAGCGCGCTTATGACCCCACGGCAGACGTTAGGCTGTTCGCGTTGGCAAGTTGCTCAAGCGGCCGTGCTGCTGCCTAAAGCACGGCGACATCGCGAACGCAATCGGCGGACGCTTGCGCGAGCCGCGCTCAGCATTCGACCCTTCAAGGTGAAGTCTACCGTTGGCAGGTGCCACCGCGGCAATGCGACGAATAGTGCCTTCGGTACTCGGCTCCGGGACCGAACCGCAGCGCGAGCCAGTCCTGACGGAGGATGGTCTCACTAGGGGGCGGTCGCAGACAACAGCGTTGAGGGACATTGGTTCGCGTCAGCTTTGGCTCCGCAGCGATTTTCACGATGCACCAAAGCGCGATGCGATTAGGATGAATCGTCATCGCGCTTTAGGTTATTGTTTGAGTATGATCTTATCGGAAAACCGCTACGCACTTTTCCGGATCATGCTCTAACGCACAGAGGCGTCGAATGCCGTCACCCGTTCAAGGCTGTAACAGCGAAAGGAGGCGTTGTCGGTCCTGATCAAGAACACGCTGGGCTCTGCGCAATGTGTCCAACTCTATTTCAGCGGTAGCGGTATCCTTTCCTTCCCGCTTCAACTGAAGGATCGCTCTCTCTTGCTCTGCAAGGCGTCGTTCTCCTTCAACTACATCGCGCTCGACCTGCCTCAACGCATCATAGACGAAGGTCTTGTCCATCAGTGTGCTCAGCTGGCGCCGCCAATCTCTTCTTTTTCGATCAACCTCAGCTCCGTCTCAACGTTCCCGCTCGCCACCGCTTTTCGCCGAAGCCAATCTCATGCGCCGGGCAGATTAAAGCTGCTTGTGCCCGCAGAGCACTGCGCTGGCGCCGGGCTGGTTCCTTGTCTGGCGATTCTTCAGAGCCGCCTCATCGATCCAGGTACCGCTTGGTCCCTCGGTGCCATTGCGAGAGAGAGCAGCCGCACGCGCTCGTTGTCACGCATGCATTCGGTCATCGTCTTGGATCCAGTCAGGCCCCGAGGAGGCTTGCTTGCCGGCTGTCGCCAGCCACAGCTTGTGTCCCTCGCATGCTCGGGCAGATAGATAGCTCGCCGTAAAGAAACTAATTCCCCAGCGGACTGCATCGTTCAAGTCCTGGCGCAATTAAATATTAATATAATACGCAATTTTAAATGAATTAAATTCTGGACGAGATTTAAATTTGGATTAGAATGAGAGCCGCTTGGCGCCGGATGAACGCGTCAAGGACCTCCTAGAAGCGGCCCCATCATCCCGCCCTGTCGCCCCGTTCCAAGGATGTAAGGGCCGCTTCTAGGGCAAATTGTGAGGCAAATCATGCACCTGTCATTAGGTGATTTGTTCCTCATCTCCGCGGCAACGGCTACGCTCCTCATGATTGAGATCGGAGTCTTGATGATCGTGGGTCTGATCTGAGCCAGTGAAGAAGAGCGTAGGGACTGTTCTGAGGACCACCTACATATCACGTCTCGTTGTAAGCGTGTTCGGCCTCGATCGCGCGGAGCAGGGCGGCAAGGCTGGGATATTCCGCGCCATTGCGGACGTAGCAATTAACGTGCTCGGCATAGCGGGCCGATCCGTCGGGCTTGCCCTGCAAGTGAACAGCAGCACGGCACTGTTGGCGGAGCTCCGGCTCGTTGCTTTCCGGAAAGCATCCGGAACGGAGACGTTCCTATTATAAAGCGAGGAGATTTTCGCCGGGGGCGAGCAGCTTCACGTAAGTGCCGCTTTCGTGAAGCATCAGCTAGATTAGCCGTTCTCGACCGTATAAGGCGATGCTGGCGCCACACTCTGTGGCGCTGACCTTTCGTTGGTAAAAGTAGCACTCCGCTTGGCTCTGAGGTAGATCGGCTCCGAGGCCGGACCGCAGCGCCGAGCCAGGCCTGACGCAGGACGGTTTCACCCAGAGGGCGATCGCAGAACAGCTACCGCCGGCGCGCCACCGCGACGCCAAACAGGAAGGCGACGAACAGGCTGGCAAGCGGTGCTTCGCGCGTGATCGCGGAAACCGTCGCGAGTGCCCCGCCGGGCTTGCGCGATTCCTCGACTGCGGAGGTGAGGCGATCGACCGCTGCGTGCAGGCCTCCGGCGACTTCACCAATGGTGCGGGAGACGTCCGCGGCCGTATCGATGGCACGCTCGGCCATGCCGGGCTGGGACGAGGATTGCGGTATCTCCGTGCTCAAGGACGCGACCTCCTGGCGTGATGATCGAAGCCGGCACCTTTGGCTATCCGCGCGAGCGCTCGTTTTGAACAGCGGGTTCTCATGACCTTTGGCTATCCGCGACAGGCGCCGTGATTGACGGCGGGTGCCGGCCTTGGATGAGCAATTCAGCGCAGGGGATTTTGTTCCGGATGATATGCCGGCGGCTTGCGCGCTCCCCGGGAAACGACGGGCGCGAATCTCTGTTAGGCTGGGTGAACCTTGCTGACGTCAGGAGACAGCCGTGACCGACCGGACCATGACGGATCGAGCCCGGCACATCGCCTTGCTCGGCGCTCCCATCGACATGGGGGCTTCGCAGCGCGGCACCTTGATGGGGCCTGCGGCGCTGCGCACCGCCGGCCTCGCGACATTGCTGGAAAGCCTTGATTTCGAGGTCGTCGATTATGGCGATCTGTCCATAGCCGAAGTCCGGGACCTCACCGACAGGCCGCCCGAACAGGCCAATCATTACCGCGAGATCCAGCGCTGGACGCGCGTTCTGAGCCGCAGAGGCTATGAGATCGCGACAACCGGTGCGCTGCCGATCTTTCTCGGCGGCGATCACACGCTGTCGATGGGGTCGGTCAATGCCATGGCGCGGCATTGGCAGGAGCGCGGCCGCGAACTGTTCGTGCTCTGGCTCGACGCCCATGCCGACTACAACACGCCGGAGACGACGATCACCGCGAACATGCACGGCATGTCAGCCGCGTTCCTGTGCGGCGAGCCCGGGCTCGACGGCCTGCTCGGCGACGATCCACGCGCCTCGATCGCCCCGGACAAGATCGATCTGTTCGGCGCGCGTTCGATCGACAAGCTCGAGAAGGAGCTGATGCGCACGCGCCGGATCAGGATCGTCGACATGCGCCAGATCGACGAGTTCGGTGTCGCTGTCCTGATCCGCCGCGTCATCGAACGGGTCAAGGCGAGCAATGGCGTGCTGCATGTCAGCTTCGACGTCGATTTCCTCGACCCTTCCGTGGCGCCGGGCGTCGGCACCACCGTGCCGGGTGGCGCCACCTATCGCGAGGCGCATCTGATCATGGAGCTGCTGCACGATTCCGGCGTCGTCGGATCGGTCGACATCGTCGAGCTCAATCCGTTCCTGGACGAACGCGGTCGGACCGCGCGCACGGCGGTCGAATTGATCGGCAGCCTGTTCGGCCAGCAGATCACGGACCGGCCGACGCCGAGCAATGCCATCGCACCAGGCGAGTGATGGCCGCTGGCCTGCAAGCGAAAGGCCGCGCCCATGTCGAGCGCGGCTCTCGTGGCGCCTGATCGGCTGCTCTCACCAATGGCGGTGGTGCCGATGCCAGTGGTGCCGAACGACCGGATAGGACCCGCTGTAATAGGCGTAGGCGGGGCGCACGACGCGGCGATAGCGATAGCTGTAGGAAACGGGCGCCGTGTAGTAGGTGGTGGTGTAGCCACCGCCCCATCGATAGGGTTCGTCGTATCCGTAGTCGTAGGCGTAGGGGCCGCCGTAGTAACCGGCACTGTAATAGCGGGGACCGCCATAGTAGCCATAGCCGGGTCCCCAGCCGTAGGCGGAGGAGGCAAGGCCACCAATGACGGCGCCTGCGACCAGGCCGCCGGCGATGCCAGGTCCCCAACCTCGCCAATGGGCTTCGGCGGGAGACGTTGCTGCGATCGAGCTCAGGCCTAGAGCGCCGGCCATCAAGGCTGACATTGCAATCTTCTTCATCAACATACCTCTCACATCACATTGCCCCAAGGAGTAACGGGAAGAATAAGCAATGGTTGCTGCTGGCCGGTGGCGAGAGCCAATGGGTGCTCGGCGTCGGGACGGCGTCACCGAGAATTCGGGCCTGGACGGCGACGCCCGCCGTTCCCATCAGTTCGACCAAATGCCTCCAAGAGGTTCGGGACTGCCCCGAGCCGGCGCGCGGCGCGCCGAGAAAGAATCCGATCAAATCGCCCCTGAATCATTAAAGGGTCGAATACCGGGAAAAACCGGAAACTTTGGAGCCTGTCCTTAAGTTGGGACGCCACGAGTTCGGATTTCCGGAGAGCAGGCATGGACGACGACATGGTCTTGAAGAACGCCGCGGACACCGCCTGGACGGTGTACCGGGCGCGGCACCCCGAGGTCGCCGCGCACGACACAAGGCGCTGTCTGCTGGAACGCCATCTGCAGAGGAGGTGGGAAGAGCACCCAAGCGATACCGAAGAGCTCGCCTCTTTCGGGATAGCCTACCTGCACCGCCTTCCCAGGGATGAATGTTGACGTGCATGAAGATGCTCGTTGTCGGCGTGGCCCGCACGAGCACGAGGCCGAGTTGGACCCTGCTTGCGATTTCATGTCTCATCTCGGCGACCATCGTGGTGGTCTTGCGCGTCGTGTTCGACGCTTAATAGGGGCGTCTTTCATCGGGAACCTGCTCACGGTCAGGGGAACCGGAGGGTGCTCGACCGAATTAACGTGCGATAGGAAAATTGCGGACCCTTCGATGACAAATGGTCGCTTCGCGTACTCCATGTCCAGAGCCCTGCGCCATCCCGGCGTGATGGCGTTGATCGTGGCGGGCGTGACGATCGCGGCCATGCTGATCGTCGACCACGGCCCGTGGAGCCGGGCCAAGACACAGCCGGCCCATGTCGCGATGTACGCGACCACGGGGGAAGCGGCGCGCGCCGCCGGTGCCCTGGTGCTCCCGACCGATCCGAAATCACCGATCGAGCCGCAGCGGCCGAAGACGTCTCCGACCGTCAATCCCGTGACGCCGTAAAGCGCGACGAATCGTCATCGCGCTGTAGGTTGTCGTTTGAGCATGATCTTTCGGAAAACCGCTGCACACTTTTCCGGATCATGCTTTAGCCTCTCAGCTCTTGCGGCCGTAGTTGAGGAGCCCGCCACTCGTCTTCGGCGGATGGGCCCGCAAGGCGTCCTCGTTCGGCTCGGTGCCCCAGCCGGGCCGGTTCGGGATGATGAGATGGCCGTTCTCGATCTCCGGCTCGTGCGTGAACAGCTCGCGATCCCAGGACAGACGATCGATGTCGATCTCCATGATGCGCAGGTTCGGCACCGCGGCGCAGAAATGCGCGTTCATCATCGAACAGAGATGGCCGTAGAAATTGTGCGGGGCAACATTGACCTCGAAGGCTTCGGCCGCCGCAGCGATCTTCATCGACTGCCAGACGCCGTTCCAGGGCGTGTCGATGATCGCGACATCCATGGCCTGCGCGTGGAAATAGGGCAGGAATTCGCGCAAGGAGAGCAGCGTCTCGCAGGATGAGATCGGGTGCGGGCTTTGCTTACGAATGTAGCCGAGCGCTTCCGGATTGAAGCTGTCGATCTCGACCCAGAACATGTCGAGGTCAGCGATGGTGCGCAGAATCTTCAAGTAGCCTTCGGTCTTGGCGTTGAAGTTGCAGTCGAGCAGGATGTCGACGTCGGGCCCGGCGCCGTCGCGGATCGCTTCCAGATGCATGTGCAGGTCGCGCAGGATCTTGCGGTCGACGTTGATCTCGGGCGCGAAGGGCGAGCCGAATCCGGGGCGCCAGCCGGTCGGCTTGCCCTCGTCATAGGAAAAGATGTTGGTCTTGAGTGCGGTGAACTTCTTCTCGCGGACCTCGCGGCCCATCGCCTTGACGCCGTCGAGAGTTTCGATCGCCGGCTTGTACCAGGACGGATGATTGATGCGCCACGTGGCGCAATGCGACCAGTACACCCTGACACGATCGCGGATCTTGCCGCCGAGCAGCTCATAGCAGGGAATGCCGAGCGATTTCGCCTTGGCATCGAGCAGCGCATTCTCGATCGCCCCTAACGCTTGCGCCACCACGCCGCCGGCCGCAGGACGCGTCGCGGCGAACAATTCGGCAAAGATGCGCTCGTGCTGGAAGACGTTCTGCCCGATCACCCGCGCCGAGAGGCGCTGGATCGCCGCGCCAACGCCGGGCGAGCCGAAGCCTTCGTCGAATTCGCTCCAGCCGACGATGCCGTCCTCGGTCGTCAGCTTGACGAAATGATAGTTTCTCCAGCCGGCATCGCAGGCGAGGATCTCGAGGCTCGTTGCTTTTGAAGATTTGGTCATGTCGCTCCCTGTCGCCCGGCCGGGCTTTTCTTGTCGCCCGATCTTGAGCCGGGCCCGGACCGCATTGTTAAGCCAAGCGCGGGACGGCGGGAAGATGCAGAGATGCGGCGCGGCAGCGCGTCCGAAGCAGGCCTTGCGTCAGCCGATCACCGACGAGCCGAGCAAAGCGAGAACGGCGAGCGCCATGACTGCGGTGCCGAGCCAGCCCAGCGCGATCAGCCAGGAGCGGGCCCTGAAGCGGCCCATGATGGTGCGGTTCGAGACGATCAGCATCATCATCGCCATGATGGGGACGGCGACGATGCCGTTGAGCACCGCGCTCCACACCAGCATGTTGATCGAGTCGATGCCGGTGAAGCCGAGGCCGAAGCCGATCAGGGTTGCCGCGGCGATGATGGTGTAGAAGCCGGCCGCCTCGTCCGGCTTGGCCTCCAGCGTGGCGCGCCAGCCGAAGATCTCGGCAACGCCATAGGCCGCCGAGCCCGCCAGCACGGGAATCGCGAGCAGGCCCGTGCCGATGATGCCGGTCGCGAACAGGGCGAAGGTGAAATCGCCGGCCAGCGGCCGCAGCGCTTCGGCCGCTTCCGTCGCCGAGCCGATATTCGTGATGCCGTTGGCGTGCAGGACCGATGCGGTGGTCAGGATGATGAAGAAGGCGATGCCGTTCGAGAGCAGCATGCCGGAGATGGTGTCCGTCTTGATGCGGTCGAGCTCGTGATCGCCGCCGCGCTTGAGCTGGCGAAGCGGCTTGTCGCGCTCGCCCTGGTTCATCTCCTCGACCTCCTGCGAGGCCTGCCAGAAGAACAGATAGGGGCTGATGGTGGTGCCGAGCACGGCCACGACCATCAGGAGATAGTCGGCGCTGACGTTCGGCTTCGGCCAGACCGCGGCGAGCAGCGCCGTGCTCCAGGGAATCTGCACCGTGAAGGCGGTCGCGACATAGGCGAACAGCGCCAGCGTGAGGAATTTCAGCACCGGCGAATAGCGGCGATAGGGCACGAACACCTGCAGCAGGGTCGAGCCGGCCGCGAAGATCAGCGCGTGCTCGTGGTTGAGGCCGCCGATGACGAGCGAGAGCGCCTCGGCCATCGCGGCGATGTCGGCGGCGATGTTGAACGTGTTCGCAGCGACCAGCATTGACACCAGCGCCAGCACCGCCCAGCGCGGCGCGACGCGCATGACGTTGGCGGCGAGCCCCTTGCCGGTGACGCGGCCGATCTGCGCGCTGACGAGTTGGATCGCGATCATGAACGGCGTGGTCAGAAACACGGTCCACAACAGACCGAAGCCGAATTGCGCGCCGGCCTGCGAATAGGTGGCGATACCCGACGGGTCGTCGTCGGCAGCTCCGGTGATGAGGCCGGGCCCCAGCCGTTGCAACAGCGTCGGCGCGGATTTCGTCGGGGTGAGGGCGCTGTCGCTCATGAACGGGCTCGAACGGGTGCGGACGTCGTCTTTAGCAAATGCGAATCGAATGCCATAAGTTCCCGCTGCCGAAGCGGGCGGCTGATTTCCGAAAATGCTAAGTCGAGTTTGCTCCGTCGGGCAAAACAGGGCTATATTGCCATCATCGGCCTACCTGATGCTGACGAACATGCCCCAGGCCGCGGCCAGCGCCGCGCCGGTGAAGAGAACCACCGGGTTGTCGCAGAACGTGCCGCCATACCTGCACACGTCCGCGCCGAATTGGCCGAGCTCATGACGGCTGGCGGAATAGAACAGTCCCGACAGCACCAGCAATGCAGCGGCGACGTAATACATCGAAGGTCTCTCCGGCTTGCCCCGTCCAGGCGACATGTCCCAGCATGAGGCGAAGAGATTTCACTTCGGCCAATCCGCTTTGCGGCATTTGAGATAAAGTTTGACCCGTCGGGCAAAACACCGGCAAGATCATCAACGAGTGCCGGCGTCGCGATGACAAAAAGGCCCCGCATCGCGGGGCCTTTGTCGTGTCGGAGCTCTGCCGCTCTATCGCCGCGAGCCTACGCCGTAGAGTTCGCGCTCGCGGACGACATCCTCCGGCGACAATGGCGGGCTTGCGGCGTCGAAGTCGGTCCAGCCGGACTTCTGCCATGCGGCGCTGCGCTCCTGAAGGTTGACCGATCGCTCGTGCAGAAGCGCATCGAGGCGCGCGCGGTCCTGGTCCGGCACCCTCGCGGACACCAGTGTGCCGCCGCGGCGGACGCCCTCGGCATAACGCGATGCGTCTTCCCTGGAGACGCCGGCCTCGGTCAGGGCGCCGATGATTCCGCCGGTGGCCGCGCCGGCAGCCGCGCCGGCCGCGGTCGAGGCGAGCCATCCGGCCGCGACCACCGGACCAAGGCCCGGGATGGCAAGGAGGCCAAGACCTGCGAGCAGGCCGGCGGCGCCGCCGAGCCCAGCGCCGATGCCGGCACCCGTGCCGGCGCCTTCGGCGCGATCATCGGTGCCGTCGCGGTCACGATCGACCTTGCCGGAGCGTGAGCCGTACCAGTTGTCCGAATTGTTGGCGACGAGGCTGATGTCGGAATGCGGCACGCCGGCGCTTTCGAGCCGGGTCACGGCCCGCTCGGCATCGGCGTAATTGTCGTACAGGCGAGAGATGGTGGTCGTCATGTCTGGATCTCCTTGCTCGCGGATGACTTGCGCGAATTACTTGGCGGAAATTACTTGGCGGGGTTGACGTTGCCCTGAAAGTCGACGCTGACGTCGGTCTTGGTGCCGGCCTTGTCGGCCTTGCCGCGCCAGACGCCCTCGTTGTCCTTCTGCAGGCCGGAGACGTTGGAATAGCCCGCGCCCTCGATCCGCGATTTCGCCTGTCCCTCGGTGAAGCTGTTGCGGCCCGCGACCGGCGCGTTGGAGTTGTTCTGGTCGGAACTGTTCACGGCGTTGTTGCCCGGCCCGCTTTGCGCCGGCTGCGACTGAGCGCCCGCGGGCACCGAACCAAGCAGCAACAAGGTTGCGGCCAGAATTGTCAGATGTTTCATGTTGTTGTCTCCTGCAAGTGATTGTGCGGGCGACAACAAGTGAGAGTCGAAATGGTTGCTTTCGTTTGAGGAGTTCGTTGCGGCTCTTTTCAGGTGCGGCCGTCGTTCGTGCTTTGCTACTTTGAAGATTGCACGGACTCGGCCTGGCCCTTGGTCGGCTCCCACGGCGCCGGAAGGATCACGCGGATGGGGCGGGCTTCGGGGGCGCTTTGAACCACAGGTGCGGCCTGATCCTTGACGGGCTCGCCCAGCGCCACGCTCATCAGTGCAACCAGCAGCGCCAGGGAAGTTGTCACCAGCCGCACGTCCAGCATCGAAGCCTCCTGTTTGCGCACCAACGCAATCCGCCGGAATTGGTTCGGGACGGTGATCGGGAACAAGTGGCAATTTGTCGGGTTTGTAGAAGACAAGCCTGGATGACCGGGCTGCTGGAGGAGGACACGATGAACTTCAAAGCAATCATTGCCGCCGCCGTGCTGACGTCGGTTGCGGCTCCCGCGTTTGCGCAATCGTTCTACGTTGTGCAGGACGTCAAGACCAAGAAGTGCACCATCACCGAGTCGAAGCCGACGACCACGGAAACGACGGTCGTCAGCGGCGACACCGTGTACAAGACCAGGTCTGAAGCCGAGGCCGGCATGAAGACCGTCAAGGTCTGCACCTCGAACTGATGCACTGAGCGAAGGTCTCACCCGAGCCTGCGCTCGAAACAATGCCCGCGCGGAGCGATCCGTCGCGGGCTTAATTTTTGCAAAGTTCAGCTTACCAAGCCGCTGTTAGTGTCGGTCCGCCACGCGCGGCCAGATAGGAACTTGGTCCGTCCGGGTGGATTGTCGCCAGCGCTTTGAACGACGGGTGAGCCGCTCCAACCATGCAATCACGCTATCCCTTGTTGAAGAGGTGGACGGCGGACGAGCATGAGCGGCTGAAAGCGCTGGCTGAAGCCGGACGCCGCCCCGACGAAATTGCCGCAGAGCTCAACCGGAGCGAAGCGGCGGTGCGGGTGCGGGCCTGGCAGCACGGCATCGCGCTGCGCGGCGTCACGCAGAGGCGCGGCAAATAGCGCGTGCTGGGGGCGTGGACTCGTCAACACTCGGTCAGCGGGTCGGTGTCTGCTTCACGCTCAAGGCGGATTAGGACGCCAAGCGAAAAACCCGGAGTGTGAGCGTCCGGGCCGATCGCAAGTAAGAATTGCAAGTCCAATGCAGGAGCTAAACCAAACCTCAACGGCCCTGTCTGTCCACTTTTGCACACCCGCGGCGAGCAACAAGTACAAGCTGCGTAAACAGCTCATGGACATCGCAATCGACCGTTCTTCGTGTGGTGCGCGTCTCGCAGGAACGACAGCGCAGCGTTTTCGTTGTGCTCGTCTTCTAGACAAGGAGGATAACGATCATGGACCGTGAACATGTGAAGGGCGCCGCTGACAAGGCAAAAGGCGCGATCAAAGAGGGGGCTGGCAAGCTTACCGGGGACAAGGACCTCGAAGCCGAAGGCGAGATGGATAAGGCCAAGGGATCCGCCCACAACGTCGCTGGGAATGTAAAGGACGCAGCGCGGGACGCCTCTGACGCCCTCAAGAAATAACCGAAAAAGGAAAGTCTGAAACTGGCCGCCTCAGGGCGGCTTTTCCTTTTCTGCCAAGCCCACGGCGACGACGAAACACGCCTGAAACAGTGCTGAAACCAGATCGTCCTGAACTCGGCGCCCGCCGGGGCCGACCAACCAAGCGAAACGGAGAGACAATCATGATCCAGATCGGTTCGAAGGAAGAAGTTGCGCTGCTGCTGGCGCTGTTCGGCACTCATACCCAGCCCGTGCAGCGGCCGAAGCCGAAATCGCAGCAGAGGTGAGTGACGCCATGCCCGGTTTGGCCGAATGCCAGAGCCTGCTCCGGCTCCTGATCGCCAGGGGCGATCCTAAGGCCATCCCGCTTGCCAAGGGCGCCATCGACCAGTACCTGAACACGGCCCCCGCGTGCATGCGCGGGCGGGGCCTGCGCGTGCTGCAACGCGACGCGCTCGACCAGCACGATGCCGCGGTCGGCGTGCAGCGCTCGTTCGCCGAGACGGTGGACGCCTATATCGAGCACAAGCTTGCAGAGGAATAGGCGGGCCGGTCGCAGATCGGTCTGCGTTCCCGGAACCCATTGGCTTCCAAGAGTTTTTTTAGTCCCGCCTGAAACCTTTGTCCGCTCTTGGGCCTATAGGCCAAAGGGATGCGAACATGCCCAGATATTACTTTGACCTTCGCGACGACAAGGGAATTGCGTTGGACGAAGAGGGGCTGGAATTGTCGAGCCCGCGCGCGGTTCAGGCCGAAGCCGCCAAGTCGGTCGCCGACCTCGCGCGCGATGCGCTGCTCTCCGCGCCGCTCACCGGCGACCGGCAGGAACTGGCCATCGACGTGCGCGATGCCAGCGGTCCCGTCATGCAGGTGAAGTTCTGCTTCCAGATCGAAGACCTGAAGTCGCGGCCGCGGTCACGCGGTCATTGACGCGTCAGCGTCGGGCGGGACGGCTCGGGCAGGGGCGGGCACAATTGCTCGGAGTTCAGCACGGCGATCTTTCGGCCGAGCTGCCAGACCTCGACCTTGCCGAGCCGCGTGAACCGCTTCGCAAAGGTCAGCGCAGAGGAATCCGAGGGAGCTTCGAACGCTTCGGCGGAGCGGAAGACACCGTCCTCGCCGATGAGATAAGCGCGATATTGCATCATGTCGGCGCCCTCAGGCCGGGCGAGCGCAGCCAGGAATCGATCTGCATCGCGGTCTCGTCCTGCCGCGCCTGGCGCAGCAGCATGTCGCGGCGGCGGCCGGGTGCCAACGTGCGCGCTTCCTTGCGGCAACGCTCCGCCTCGTCCGCGAGTCTCTCGCGCAAGGTGGTGGTCTGTTTGAAACGACGCCGCTTCAGCATCGGCGTGCTCCCTCGTTAGAGAAGGGCGGGAGCGCAACTGGCGTTCTCATCACCGATCGATGCCACGGGCCTTGCGGTGATGACTTACCTTACGCCTCCGGCACAGCGGAGTCACATCATTTGATATGTTGCGCGGATTAATTTTCGCGAGAAGCTTGAGCATGTTGAGCGGCTTACTCAATTTGCACCGCGCGAGTCCTAAAGTTCAATATTGAACCAAGGCGACCTCTGTTAGTTGATGTTGCATCACCGGCCAAGGCTTTGTCCGTAGGCGTCGGTGGCTGAGAGACCGAGCGTGCTCCCGCCTGCAAAGCAAGGGGAGCACTTACGATGCAAGTCTATCGGCCGTTGCCTGTCGACCATGAACAGGCCGAACACATGCGCCGGATCGTGCGCGAATGCCGCGAGCTGTTGAAGCAACCGCCACCCGATACGTTTCTGGGACGCAGGACGCACGAGCCTTTCCAGCGCGAGGCCGACGCTACGCCGAACGAGCAGCGTTGACCGTCAGCGCAATCGCGATGGTTGGCGAGAGGCCGGCTTGCAGGGTGCGAGTTTGCTCGGCGTTGTCGCAGATGGCGCGGGCGATCGCGCGCTGACGTCAGGGCGAGGCGAAGCCGTTCTGCTTAGAGGAGGGCGGCATCGGCGCGCGCCAACAGAGGATCGGGCATTGATCCGTGCATGGGCGGTGCAACGCGGTGTGTTGCCGGTTGTTCATGGGAGGGCGGCCCGGTGTGGCTCTGGCGACGGCGCGCGCGGTATTTCTTGTTGTTGCGTGAACCCCTCTATCTTGCGCTCACCCGGAGCGCGGAAAACGCCGATTGACATTGTTCCCTATTTGTTCTAAAGAGGGTTTCAACCTCTGGGCGAACAGCCGAAGTTTGACTCACACTGGAATTTCTGCGGGGTCGTTGATGAGTAGCTCGCTTCTCTCTTTTGTCCTGTTGAGCAGACCGGTGACGCCTGACATGTCAGCAGTCGCCAAAGTTCTTCACGCCCGCCATCCGGAATTGGCAGCAGAGGCGCCGGACGATGACGAGCTGCAACCGGCTCAAGCGAATTCGCCGCTCATCCGCTGTGGCAACGAGCTTGTTGCGGTCATGTCGATGCCGGCGCCCATCCCGCAGGATCCGGGGCTTTGGGCGCGCGCTGCGCGAACTTGGCCCGAAAGCGAGGCTGTGGCAACGAACCATCAAGGCCACATCATCGTCTCGCTGCTCGGAAAATCTGAGCAGCCGCTGGTCGCCGCCCGCCTTACGACTGCAGTCATCGGTGCATTGATTGCCACCGTGCCGGAATGTTGCGGCGTGGTGTGGGCGGGCCGGGTGGCACAGCCGGCCGATCTTTGGCTCGATGCGTCTCGCTGGTCGCTCGCACCGTATCCGGACTATCCCTTTAGACTATGGGTCGACATTCTTCCGTTCCGGTCAGGTGCGAAGATCGGAGCGATCACGATGGGCTTGTCCGCGTTTGTCGGCCGCGAGATCGAATTCGTGACCGGTAAGCTCGCGCTTCCGGCGTTGTTCGACAAGGTGGCAGGACTTTCCGTGTATCTGATCGAGCACGGAAACGTGGTGAAGGACGGTGATACGATCGGAGCAAGTGCGAGCGAGCGGATTGCAGTGCGCTACAAGAACTCTGATGTTTTTGGAGGTCTGCCGGTGTTCTATTGTACGGATGAATTCGAGCACTAGTCTCCCAAACTTCTTGCACGTGTCGAATGGTAGTTGCACTGCTCGAAATCGCTTTGACACGTCGGGCAAAACACTGGCAGAATGGCATCATGGAGAAAGGCCGATCAAGCTCGCGGGAAGCCGCGGGCTTTATTGTTGCGCGCAAGCCTTGTTCCACGTGCAAGTCCATGGTGCGCAAAGAAATCGGCTTGAGAACTTCAAAGCTCTGAGAAGCGCCGTGGGCCGAGCGATAGGCAAGGGAGCGACAAACGATGCCCGAGTCAGGTATTGCAGCGCGAAAGAAAAAGTCGTCAAAGCTATACAAGTTCGAACGGGATATTAGAGTTAGCACGTCGCCCGGTTGGAACATGGAAAATTTCGACGCCTTGGGCGTTGGCCCCGTGCTGTATTCACCACGAGGCAAGCGAAGCTTTCCTCCGCTCCTAGAAACGCCGCGGCTGCTGATCGCCAGATCTCTCGGGCGGCCGCCGGCCGATTGGGAGCCATTTCACGACTTTTGGCTCGTGTCCGATCGGATGAAAAACGTTCTCGAGTCGGTGGACAGAGAGGGGGTTGCTTTTCTGAGATGCGAAACGCGGTCGTTGAGAGGAGAAGCACCGGTATATTGGCTCTGCGACATCGTCCGTGAGCTCGATGTCATCGATGAGGAGAAGTCGAACTTCAAAGTCCTGGAAGATGGGACTGATTTCAGGCGGTATGTCGGCACGGCGATGGATTCCACGTTCGTCTTTCGCGAAGAGGTCATCGGTTCGGCTCATATCTTCCGAGCCCGCTTTTTGAACAAAGTTGTTTGTAGTCAAGCAATGAAGGATGCTTGTAAGGCTGCAGGCCTGAAAGGTCTAAGATTCGGAAATCCCTACATCAATTGGGGTTGATTCCAGACGTAGCGCACTGAGATACCGTCGAAAGTCTCCCAAGACTCAATGATCTATCAACGCACGTGAACCGCCCGCGTCCGAAGGTGCTTGCGCGTTGTTGGCGCGGGGGATTCCCCCGATCTACGTGATGTAGCCAAGCCCTCCGCTGTCCCGAAGCCTTCCGGCAGATGCCGACGTCGGCAACAGCTTCGTGCCACAACGTTTACCGGCACGTCGGACGATACAACCCGCAAATCCAGCGGCCGGCCTCCCCCGTGCAGGCCATCCAAACAGCATTCAAACCAGAACGCCGGCTGCATTCAGGAGCAGCTCGGATGCCGGCGCACGGCAGGAGCCGCAATTTCATGTTTCAAAATCACCACATTTTACTTCAGCATTTCGCCGACCACCCGGTCGTCCGCTTTTTACGTGGACGGTTCGAAGTTGACGCAACTCGAAATCGTATGAGTTTGCCCTCCGTACAATCGGCGGCAAGCGATCTGGGTGCGAGCCCTCATACTGGAGGCCATCTCGGGGCGTATCATCAGGGGTTCGGCGACTACCTTAAGACGGTAGAACAATCTCCGAGGTACGCGGCGGCTCTCGCGGGTGACTCGCATGAGCTCGATGAGCTGGTGTCGGACGTAAACGCACTCGTGGCGGCCGCCAAGTACGCGCTGGCGAGCGGTCATCTATTTGCCAATACTCCTACGGGAATGACCACCGAAAACGCAAATGCGGTGAACAAGCAATGGTTCGACAACTGGAGAGCATACGCCGCCGATCATCAGACGCAGATCCGGGAGATGCAGGAGACAGTGGACCAATTCCTCGCTGCCGGTCGCGCGGACGCGGCCTTGGACTTTCCGCTTCTCTCTCCAACCAGCGGTCTCAGCATGGCAGAGAGGATCGCAATCCTGAAGCGTTCGCCGAAAGGCTCTCCTATCTCGCTGCAATTTACCAACGTCGGACCTGTCCCCGATCTTCCGGGCCTGGTGCCGCCCTTCGTCAATACGCGTTTGCCAGGTTTTATTCCGCCGTCGCTTGAGGGAATCAACGAACCGGAAGGATTTACGCCTAGCAATCCGCTTATCACGTACGGGTTGCCGGGATTTCCGGCGACCAATCCTCGAGGCTTTGGACAACTACCTCCTACTACTGGGGTGGCCGAGGATCCTTTAGTGCTCAAGTTTGATCCTGCGACCGGTTGGCCAAATCCATTCTCCGAACGCTCACCGATATTGGACCCCGGCGCTCCGTTTCATGCAACGCCGCCCGCTGGCCTCTACATGGGAGCAGGACTTGCCGCGGCCGCGGTGTTAGCGCCGCAATTCTCGCCTGTCTGGGCTCGGGCAGCGGTCGCTGGGCTAGCTGCTGGCGTACCGACGCTGGCAACTGCTCGGACCAGCGACGGAGGAGTGTTCTCCACCGGAGCGCCCGCATATGATCCATTCAATCGCGACGAGACGAGCAGCTATGTTGGCGGCTTGAATGCGGGCCCTTGGTCGAACGAAGATGCCAAAACGATCGCAACGCCCTTGGCGATGGGGCACCGCGGAAATCAGGACGAGACCTCTGAGGGACCAACTGAGCAGCCGCAAGCGCTTCAATCAGGAGTCTCGCGCTTAAGCGCATCAGTCGCGCCCGAAGATGTCCGGCGTCTCGCCCGTGTGAATGAGACGAACGCGGGCAACGTGTTTATATCGGGCAGTGCGCCAGTCCCGTATCTGCCGTCTACCGCATTCGACGATCGGTATGGCAATTGGACTATCCCGGCCGCTCGCGGCCAGCAGCCGCAACCCAGCAAGCCGATCGGCGTGTTTGCAGACGAGCCGAGTTATCTCATTCCTCCACAGATCTTCGGAGTGGACGGCTCCCTCCATCCGCGCGATGATGGCGAGGAATGGTTCTCGCGCTGGATACGGCCTTTGCTTCCGCCGCAATGACGTTTGTGTAGTGGAGCGAGAGTGGTCGTTTGACACGTCGGGCAAAACACTGGCAGAATGGCATCATCGAAAAGTTCGGAACAAGCCCGCGGATCTGCCGAGGGCTTGTTTGTTTTGGCGGGGCACGAGACGTTCGCGCCCTACGCACCACCCGGCCCGAACCACTGCGTCAGCGCCTCCGCAAGTCCGTGTCCGTTCTCGTCGCCCACCCAGGCCACATGACCATCGGGCCGCACCAGTACCGCGCTCGGTGCGGTGACCTCGCCGATCGCCGGAAGCAGCCACCGGCCATCGTAATCGGCATCGACGATCACTATGCGCTCCGTCGAGAGAGAGATGTCGAGGCCGCCCGGCTTGCCGAAATTGATCAGCACGCCGCGCGCGCCGTGCAGCAGCGTGAACAATTTCAGCGGCTGCCCGTCCGCCACGAGATCGAGATCGGGCATGCGGCGGCCGAGCAGCGCGTGGCCTTCGCCGAGATCGTAAGCGATGTCGAGCCCGCTCATCATCGCGCCAAGGCGCTGTCGCGGCTCGTCCATGGCGAGAAGCTCGGCGATCACCTCGCGCGCGGCCTTGCGGCCGTCGTCGCCGCGGCGGAGCAGGACGATCTGCGCCATGGTGTTCTTCAGGACGCGCGCGGCGACGGGATGGCGCTCGCTGTGATAGGTGTCGAGCAGGCTCTCGGGCGAGATGCGCCTGACCACCTGCGCCAGCTTCCAGCCGAGATTGACCGCATCCTGCACACCGAGGTTGAGGCCCTGGCCGCCGACGGAGTGATGAATGTGGGCGGCATCGCCGGCGAGCAGCACGCGGCCTCTGCGATAGGATGCGGCCTGCCGCGCCGCGTCGGTGAAGCGGGAGATCCAGGCGGGATTGTTGACGCCGAAGTCCGTGCCGTAGACGGCTTCGAGCGCCGCGCTGAGATCGCGCAAGCTCGGCTCGCCGCTGCGCGCGAGCTCGGCTTCCGTCACGACGACCAGCACGCGCCCGCTTCCCGTCTTGCTGAGGCCGTGGAAGCCGAGCGCGTCGTGACGCAGGCCGAATTGGGGCTCTTCGCGCATCTCGACCTCGGCCATGAGGTTGCTGAGCGAAGGTTCTGAGCCGGGGAAGTCGATGCCGGCGTTCTTGCGCACCAGGCTGCGGCCGCCGTCGCAGCCGACGAGGTAAAGCGCGCGCGAGCGCATCCCGCCGGACAGTGTGATGTCGAGGCCGCTCGCGTCTTCCGCAAAGCCCGTCACCTCGCGGCTGCGATAGATCGGCACCGCGAGCTCGGAGGCCCATTCGGCCAGCAGGCGCTCGATCTGGTTCTGCCGCAGCGCGAGCCCATAAGGATGGCGCGTGGGGAGATCGCCGATGTCGAGCCTGGTCCAGGCGAAGCCGGCGAGCTGGGTGATTTGCCCTTCGCGCAGGAAGCGCTCGGCAATGCCGCGCTGATCGAGGATCTCGATGCTGCGCGCGTGAAGTCCGCCGGCGCGCGTCTCGACGATGTCCTGGCTCGCGCGCCGCTCGACGATTGCGACGTCGATTTGAGCCAGCGCGAGCTCGGCGGCCAGCATCAAGCCGGTCGGGCCGGCGCCGGCGATGACAACTTGATGGCCGGCGGCAGTTGCGCGTTCCGCGCTGGTTCGGCCGCGCGAGCGTGACGTCGGAAGCGGGAAAGGCATGTCGTGACCCCTCGACTGGTTGTTCAGGCCGAGGGGTCTTACGCGATCACCGGGGGCTTGAAGCAAGCCCCTTGCGCACCACATATCGAGGTGGGAGATGAGGCTCTCGCCTGTTCGGCGCGTTGACACGTCGGGCAAAACACCGGCACAATGGCATCATCGAGATGCGCGCCGCTTGTGCCGCGGGCTAATCGTCCTTCGCCAAATCGCCGGGTTGTGTAGGCAGATCGATGGTGCCGCCCTCGCCATGCGCGAGATCGCGGCCGTCGTCCGCCGTCACGTCGGCATCTTCGACGATCGCCTGCTGCGTGGCGCGTTCCTTGTCGATGCGCGGCTTCGAGCCCGGACGATCTCGCAACGTCTCGTCTTGCGATGTGCCGGGTGAGGTCGTCTTGATGGTCATGGCCGGTCGCTCCTGATTGTCCAACGCGGCTCGTGCGAATTCGTTCGTTTGACACGTCGGGCAAAACACTGGCAGAATGGCATCATCGAAACGAGTTTGAGTTGACCCGCGCGGGACGCAATCCGCGGCGGGCTTTTTCAATTCAGCGGAAGGTTTTGACACGTCGGGCAAAACACCGGCATAATGCCATCATCGAGACGAGTTTGGTTCACCCGCGCGGAACGCGATCCGCCGCGGGTTTTTTCGTTCTCGATTTTGGAATCGGACGGCGGCGGCGCATTGCGGCCACGCACTCGCTTGATAACGCGTTGAGAGAGCGCCGATCGGCGCGCCGTCGTCCGAACCATTGCTGGCCGTGCACGCGCGAACGTGCCGGCCCGCGGCGCCGGGCGTTTGCCTGCGCCGCTGCGGTCTCCGGGTTCAACGGAGATAGGGTTCGCGCCCGAAACGATCGCGCTCTTCGCGCGATCTGCCGCGCATTTCTTTTATAGGGAGAGACGATGACCGCCTACCTGATATCGCTCGCCGTTACGAGCCCGACAAGCTGATGGGCTATTGCGTCGCGCTCTATTTCGCAAAGCTCCTGGTCTGGGACAAGGTTCTCGGATTGGGCTCGACGGACGCCCTGGCGGGATTTGCGGCGGTCACCGCCAATCTTGTGGTCTCATTCTATTTCGCCAAGCGCGGCTTCGAGAATGTTGCAAGGATCATCAAGCGATGAGGATGCAAGACGACGAGATCAGGGCCATTGTGGCCGAGACGCTGGCCGAGCAGCACAGGCTCCAGCAGGAGAGCATCGATGCGATCGTGTTGAAGACGGTCGCCTCGGTGCTGGCCTCTTTTGGCATCGAAGATGACGACCGAAAGGAGCTGCGAGCCGATTTTCAGCACTTGCGGAGGTGGCGAAAGAGCGTGGAGCAAGCCCAGAGCTACACCTTCAAGGCAGTGATCACCGTGCTTGCCACTGGCCTGATGGGAGCGGTCTGGCTTGGTGTCAAGGTCGTGTTGGGCAAATGAGCCTTCATGGCGCCGGTGACGTCGCTCCGCGCCTGATCATGATCTGCTGCCAACGAGTCGCTCATGTACAGAATTCGTATCGTCGATGCGTCCGATGATGACGTTGCTGAAACTTTAGCTGATCTACATCGGCTCACGTTCTTCGATACCGCGGCGATGCCCGCGTTCGACCTCGGCGCGTGGTGGATGGCTTATCACGACGAGGGAGCAGTCGCCTTCGCCGGAATTGTGCCCTCGACCCACGTTCGAAATGGCGGCTATTTCTCCAGAGTTGGCGTATTGCAACGGCATTGGGGACGCGGCCTTCAGCGCAGATTGATGCGTGCGGTGGAGGCGAGGGCGCGGCGTATCGGATGGGACAGCATTGTCTCCGATACGACGGACAACCCGGTATCAGCGAACAACTTCATTCAGGCGGGCTATCGGCTGTTCGAGCCCGAGACCCCTTGGGCTTGGGTGCATACGCTCTATTGGCGGAAGTGGCTGCACTGAGCAGGCTTGCCGCCGCACGGAACGCGCGTCTATCTAATGGCCAGTATGCGCCTGGAACGTCCGAGGACCCGGCAGCCTGGGGGCTGCCGGGTCCTTTCTGCGTATTGAAGCGATGCGGGCGTGGGACTTGCGAAGTCGGCGGCGCCGGGCTTTAAGTTTGCTCTTGCAGGAAATTCGGCGGCCATAAGCCGATGTAAGGGAGAGCGCGATCGATGCCCACCAAGCCTCAATTGCCGGTACGTGCCTCGCATGGGACGGGAGGCCCGACCGCGCTCGATGGCCTATTGGTCGTTGATTTCACGCGTGTGGTCGCTGGCCCGGCCTGCACCCAGACGCTCGCCGACTACGGTGCGCACGTCATCAAGATCGAGAATCCCGATGGCGGCGACGACACGCGCGCCTATGAGCACGCGGAGATTGGAGGCGAGAGCGCCGCCTTTCTCAGCCTGAATCGCAACAAGCGCGGCATCGCGCTCGATCTTGCTGTGCCGGAGGCGCGCGAGATCGCGCTGGATCTGATCCGCAAGGCAGATGTGGTCGTGGAGAATTTTTCGAGCGGGGTCATGAAGAAGTTCGGGCTCGATTATGAATCGGTCGCGCCGCTCAACCCGCGGCTGGTCTATTGCTCGATCTCCGCCTACGGACGCAGCGGACCGTTTGCCTCCCGGCCAGGCTTCGATCCGATCACCCAGGCGGAAAGCGGCTTCATGTCGCTTAATGGATTTGCCGACGGCCCGGCGGTTCGCACCGGCCCGCCAATTGTCGACATGGCGACGGGGATGTCCGCCTGCAATGCCATCCTGCTGGCGCTGCTCGCGCGGGAGCGGCTCGGCCGGGGGCAGCATGTCGAAGTTGCCCTGTTCGACGTCGCAATGGGAATGACCGGTTTCTACGGCATGGCCTATCTCATCAACGGCGAAAACCCCGGCCGGTTCGGCAATTCGCCGAGCGGGTCTCCCACCGTCGGCGTCTACGAGGCCTCAGATGGGCCGCTCTACATGGCCTGCGCCAACGACCGGCTCTACCGCAGGCTTGTGGTCGAGGTGCTGAATCGGCCCGATCTCATCACCGATCCGCGGTTTGCGACGCGCAAAGCCCGCTCGGAGAACAAGGAGCTCCTGCGGGCAGCCATCGCCGAAGTCTTCGCCAGTGATACGCTCGAAAACTGGATGGCGAAGATGAAGCTGACAAATATCCCCGTCGGCTATCTCCGGACGGTCGAGGAGGGCTTCAACGCCCCCGAGGCTCGCGAGCGCCATCGTTTGAACCGGATTCCGCATCCGACAGCCGAGTGGGTGCCCAACATCGAGCCGCCGATTACGATGAGCCTGACAGCCGCGGTCGACCCCGTCGCGGCACCTCTTTTGGGCGAGCATACCAAGCAGATCCTGCAAGATACGCTCGGCTACGACGAACGTCGGATCGCGGATTTTGGCGAGAAGGGCGCCTTTGGCTCGGTCAAGCCTCCAAGGTCGACTTGAGGCACTGGCTCGGCTTGATTTGGCGAAGGTCCCGCCGCATAAATGTGTGAAAGCGAGGGACACGAATGGCGCCTGGCCAGGAGCCGAGCATGACCCAGCCCGCAGGCTTGCAAGCCGGCGGTGAGATCTATGCGTCAATGATCGCGAGGGCCCGGGCGCTTCTGCCGCGACTCCGTGAGCGGGCGGCACGGACGGAGGAGCTGCGGCATCTTCCGGCGGAAACCGAAAAGGATCTCCACGATGCCGGCCTGTTCCGGATGCTGCAACCGGCCCGGATTGGTGGCGCTGAGCTCGACTATGTCGCCCTCGTCGATTGCGCTGAGCTGCTCGGGCAGGCGGATGCGTCGGTTGCCTGGAATCTCGCCAATCTGGCGAGCCATCACTGGATGCTCGGCATGTTCCAGCCGAAGGCGCAGGATCTGGTCTGGGGCCGCAATCCGGATACTTTGATCGCGTCCTCGTTCATTTTCCCCGCCGGACGCGCCACGCGGGTCAAGGGCGGATACCAGTTGCATGGCAGTTGGCCATTCTCCTCGGGCGTTGCCTCCTGCGAATGGAATATGCTTGCGAGCGTGGTCTATTCCGACGACGATGCCGACGGCATCGAGTATCGAATCTTTCTGCTGCCGAGCGGCGATTACAAGGTGCTGGACACTTGGAACGTCGCCGGATTGCGCGGGACGGGGTCGTGCGACGTCGAGGTCAGGGATGCCTTCGTGGCTGACCATATGACGGTCGCCGTAGGGAACCTCTCAGGTGGCCCCACGCCGGGAAGCGCGGTCAATCCGAATCCTCTGTACACGCTGCCTGTCTTCTCGCTATTTCCTTACGTCCTCTCCGGTGTCGCGCTGGGGAATGCACAGGCGTGCCTCGACGATTATACGGAGGTCGCGCGTCATCGTATTTCGACGTACAACCGCGCCAAGCTGAGCGATTTTCAAAGCACGCAGATCAAGATCGCGGAGGCCTCGGCCAAGATCGACGCTGCGCGCCTGATCATGCGGTCGGCCTGTCTCGATGCCATGGAGGCCGCACGGCGCGGCCATATTCCTGACATGGCAACCAAGACCAGATATCGCCGCGACGGATCCTTTTCCGTGAACTTGTGCACGGACGCGGTCTCGATGCTGTTTGCCGCGAGCGGCGCTCGCGGGCTGTTCACGAGCGGCGTGTTACAGCGGCAGTTCCGCGATGCGCACGCGATCAACTCACATCTCGCGTTCAACTTCGATGCGGCCGGGACCAACTACGGACGGGTGGCCCTCGGCCTGCCCTCCGAGAATCTCACGCTGTGAGGTCGGCCGATGAATGACCTGCCGAAGCAGCCTCGCGCGCCGGATCCCGCCAATGAGTTCGCGAGCGACAGCTCGCAGATTGATCCTCGCGACTTTCGCAACGCGCTCGGAACTTATGCAACGGGCGTCACGATCATCACAGCGGCAGCGCCCGACGGCAAGCCGTACGGACTGACGTGCAATTCCTTCGCCTCGGTCTCGCTGAATCCGCCGCTGGTTCTGTGGAGCCTCGTCGTCTATTCCTCGAGCCTGACCATCTTCCAGAACGCCAGCCATTTCAGCGTCAACGTTCTCGGCGCTTCACAACAAGCGCTTGCGAACAAATTCGCAAAATCGTCGGATGACAAGTTCACCGCCGTCGACTGGACCCCCGGCCTTGGCAACGCTCCAGTGCTCGCCGAGAGCGTCGCCAACTTTCAATGCCGCTCCGTGAATCGCTATTATGGCGGTGACCATGTGATCTTTCTCGGCGCGGTCGAGGCATATACCTACAATGCGAAAGAGCCGCTGCTCTTTGCGCGAGGAGCGTTCGGTCGCTTCATGGCCGACGATGAGCGCAAGAACGGGCGGTAATGCGCCCCTAGAGCGCTTTGCGCTCTGCCGCCGAAAGCTTGTAGATCTCCAGCGCGTCCGCGTCCGCACCTCGCGCGGCCTTCGCCAGCCTGAAAAGCTGTCCGGCAAGCGCGGCCATCGGCACTGGCGTCGAGGTTGCCTGTGCAACATCGGCGACCGTATCGAGATCCTTGAGCATCGTGGCGATGTGGCCGAGCGGCGGGCTGTGAATGCCGTTGACCATTCGCGGCACGAACAGCTGGAGCGGGATGGAATCCGCAAAGCCGCCTGCGAGCGCTTCGGGCAATCGGTTGGCGTCAATTCCGGCGTTCACGGCAAGGCGGGTTGCTTCCGCAAGCACGGCCATCGCGCATCCGACGATCACCTGGTTGCACAGCTTTGTGGTCTGGCCGGTGCCGATCGGGCCCATATGCGTGAACCTGCGCGCCATGGCCAGCACGTAGGGCCGCACCCTCTCGATGTCGGCGGCTTCGCCGCCCGCCATGATTGCGAGCGTGCCTTCCTCCGCGCCCTTCGTGCCCCCGGACACCGGCGCATCGATCCAGCCCGCGCCGTTCGCGTTCTTCAATCGCGTTGCGAGGTCGCGCGCTGCGTCTGGATGGATCGACGAGAAGTCGACCACAAGCTTGCCCGCGCCAGGAGCGGCCGCCAGACCTTCGGGCCCGAAGATCACCTCCTCCACCGCGGCCGCATCCGTCACGCACATGAAGACGATATCCGAGCTCGCCAGGAGATCTCGGGGCGTGACCACGCGCTCGGCGCCAGCCTCGACCAGCGGCGCTACCTTGCCCTCCGAGCGATTCCAGACGGCGACCTGATAGCCGGCCTTCAGCAGGCGTCGGGTCATCGGCGTTCCCATGAGTCCCAGGCCGAGATAGCCGAGCTTCTCAGTGCCTTGCGGGTTTGTCTCCTTGCTGCCATCAGCCATAGGTTGCCTCCTTCTGTCGCAGCGCCGCTTTAGCATACATCTGGCGGCAAAACCGCCCGCCTCGCATGGCTTGCCTGATTGTTTGAACCATGAAACATTTGAGACGGTCGGGTTGGGGCGCCGGTCGGCGCCGGAGCAGCGGAGTGGCACGATGCGAACCGTTTCGAAGTGGATCCTGGCTTTGGGGGCGGCAGCCGCCGTGAGCGCGGGCGCAAGCCCGTCGTGGGGGCAGCAGACGATCCGCGTCGGCTGGACCATCCCTGCGGAGGAGTCCAAGTACTGGATGATGCGCAGGCCGACCGAATTTCCCAATCTCGGCAAGTCCTACAACATCGAATGGACCCAATTCCAGGGCACCGCGCCGATGACGCAGGCCCTGGCGGCCGGTGCACTGGACTGTGCGACGCAGGCGCCGCTCTCGCTCTCCAACGGTGTCGTCGGCGGCAATCTCAAGGCTTATATCGTCGCGCAACACGTTTTCGAGATGCCAGGCGGTTTCTCGGTCTACTGGGCCGTCAAGGATGACTCGCCCATCAAGACAATCGCGGATCTCAAGGGCAAGACGGTCGGCATTTCCGTGATCGGTGGCGGCACGCAAGGGCCGTTCAATCTGCTCTTGAAGCAGAATGGCGTCGATCCGGCCAAGGACATCAAGCTGGTCGAGGTCGGCTTTGCCGTCTCCGAGGACGCGCTGCGCCAAGGCCGCGTCGACGCGGTGAACATGAACCAGCCGTTTGCTGCGCGCGCGGAGGCAAAGGGCGGCACAAGGAAGCTGTTCTCGCTCTCCCAGGCCATGCCGAACATTGTGCACATTCTGGAAGCCTGCCGTGCCGATTTCGTCGACAAGAACCCCGAGTTGGTCAAGGCCTATGTCCGCGATATTACCTCGGGCATGAAGAAGGCACTCGCGAACCGCGAGGAGACTCTCAAGGTCGTCAATGAAGTGCTGAAAGCCCCCATCCCGGTGCTTGAGACCTACCTGCTCAAGGACAATGATTTCGGCCGCGATCCGGGTGCTGCGCCGAACTTCCCGGCGATCCAGAAGATGCTGGATATCTATGCAGAGACAGGAATGCTGCCGAAGCTGGATGTCGCACAGTTCAAGCATCCGTCGATCGTCGCGCCGCTTCAATAGAAGCGGGGCGAAATTACCGAACGTAGTATCGTGGCGTTCCGGATCATCCGGGACGCTGCACGAAGAAGATGCATCTATGAAGAAGTTGCGATCCCGAGTCACCACAGACGGCCTCGACCGAGCGCCGCATCGTGCATTCATGCGCGCCATGGGGCTCGACGACGCTGCGATTGCGAAGCCGATGGTGGGCATCGTCAGCATGAAGGGTGAGCAGACGCCCTGCAACATGACCCACGACTTCCAGGTAGCTGCAGCCAAGACCGGGATCGAGGAGGCCGGCGGTACACCGCGTGAGTTCTCGACTGTTTCGGTGTCCGACGGCATCAGCATGAATCATGAGGGGATGAAGTTCTCCCTGTTCTCGCGTGAGCTGATCGCCGACTCGATCGAAGCCGTGGTCCATGGGTTGGCCTACGATGCGCTGATCGGATACGGCGGATGCGACAAGACGCTTCCTGGCGTGATGATGGGCATGGTCCGCTGCAACGTACCCTCCATCTTCATCTATGGCGGCAGCTCGCTGCCGGGCCGCGTGGATGGACGTACGCTGACGGTGCTCGATTCCTATGAGGCTGTCGGCAGCTTCATGACTGGCGAGATCGACGGCGCCACGCTCGAACGGATCGAGCGCGCCTGCCTGCCGACGATCGGTGCGTGCGCCGGCCAGTTCACCGCGAACACCATGGGCATGGTATCGGAGGCGATGGGGCTGACTATTCCCAACGTCTCGATGGTGCCCGGTGTCTATTCCGAGCGTGCGCAGATTTCGCGACGCGCCGGCCGACTGATCATGGAGATGCTGGACCGCGGCGGGCCGCTGCCGCGCGACATCGTGACGCGGAAATCCCTGGAGAACGGAGCGGCGATCGTGGCAGCGACGGGCGGCTCGACCAACGCCGCGCTGCACCTGCCGGCGATCGCGAATGAGGCTGGAATTGCATTCAGCATCGATGACGTGGGGGAGGTCTTTGCCAGGACGCCATTGATCGGCAATCTCCGCCCCGGAGGCAAGTATACGGCGAAGGATGTCTACGATATCGGCGGCGCTGCGGTCATCATTCGCGAGCTGATCCAGAGCGGTCATATCGATGGCGGCTGCTTGTCGATCACCGGCCGCACACTTGCCGAAGAGTACGGTGTGGCCAACGCGCCCGACGGAGAGGTTGTGTACACGGCTCGCGCGCCGATCATGCCTGACGGTGGTGTCGCGGTGCTGACGGGTAACCTCTGTCCCGATGGGGCGGTGATCAAGGTGGCGGGCTTGAAGAGCCAATTCTTCGAAGGCGTCGCGCGTGTTTTCGAGGATGAAGAAGCCTGCGTCGCAGCCGTTCGTGACCGCAGTTACAAGGCGGGCGAGGTTCTCGTGATCCGCAATGAAGGGCCAGTCGGCGGACCTGGCATGCGTGAGATGCTTGGCGTCACCGCACTGATCTACGGGCAGGGCATGGGTGAAAAAGTGGCGCTGATCACCGATGGCCGGTTCTCCGGCGCGACCCGCGGGATGTGCATCGGCTACGTGTCCCCCGAGGCATTTGTTGGCGGTCCGCTGGCGCTCGTCCGGAATGGTGACCGAATCCGGATTGATGCCGCAAATCGACGGATGGATGTCCTGCTCGAGGAACAGGAGCTCGCCGCACGGCGACGCGATTGGAAGCCGCGCCCGCCTCGCCACCGCGCAGGTGCGCTGGCAAAATATGCGCGGCTGGTTGGGCAGGCGCCGGGCGGAGCCGTGACGCATGAAGGCCCGGCAGAATGGCCGTGGTTCGAATGACGCACCGCACGGGCGCGAAAGTGACAGCCTGTCTGGCAGGCTTCTTGCTAAGCTGATGCCGCTGAATCCTCGTGCGAGTGGGACGGAAGGCGGGATGACGGTAGTATCTGCGAGATCGAGCGAATGGGTGAGACCGGTGACGCAACAAGATCCGGCTTCCGCAATCATCGAGATCGACCGCGTGTCGCAGGTCTTTAAAACCTCGGCACGCAAGAATCATGTTGCGCTTTCGGACATTTCGCTGACGATCGAGGAAGGAGCTTTCGTCTCCATCCTTGGTCCGTCCGGCTGCGGCAAGTCGACACTGCTCTACATTGTCGGCGGCTTCGTCAGTCCAACCAGCGGCGCGGCGAAGATGAAGGGACAGGCGATCACGGGGCCCGGTCCGGATCGCGGACCGGTATTCCAGGAATTTGCGCTCTTTCCCTGGAAGACTGTGCTCGGCAACGTGATGTATGGGCCGCGTCAGCAAGGAATTCGCGGCACCGAGGCCGAAGCGCAGAGCCGGGCCCTGATCGAGATGGTCGGCCTCAAGGGCTACGAGAACTTCTATCCCAAGGAGCTGTCGGGCGGCATGAAGCAGCGCGTGGCGCTGGCGCGGACGCTTGCCTACCATCCCGAAGTGCTGCTGATGGACGAGCCGTTCGGGGCACTCGACGCGCACACGAGGACGCGCCTGCAGAACGATCTTCTGAACATCTGGGAGCGTGACCGCAAGACGGTGCTTTTCGTCACCCATTCGGTCGACGAAGCCGTCTTCCTCTCGGACAAGGTCGTCATGATGTCGAAATCGCCCGGGCGAATCCGGCAGGTCATCGACATCGACCTGCCGCGGCCGCGCCGCCGCAACGAGCTGTTGCTCGATCCGCGTTACCAGAAGTACGTCGTCGACATCGAGCGCATGTTCGACGAGAGCGACGAAGCCGGAGCGCCCGCGTGATGTCGGCGGCCGGCATGACCAAGCGCGCTGCCCCGGTGCTCGCCTGCATCGGATTGCTGGTGGTGTGGCAGGTCGCGTCACTGGCGCTGAAGAATGACAGCTTTCCGACCGCGATTGGAGCGTTGAGAGCGATTCCGGACATCCTTGGCGACAGGGAATCCCTGATCAATATTCTGGCCTCGCTCCGGCGCATGGCGATGGGATTTGGCGCGGCCGTGCTCGTGTCGATTCCGCTTGGCCTGTTGATGGGGCGTAGCGCCGCGATTGCGGCCTTCTTCAATCCGCTGCTGATGGTGATCTATCCGGTGCCGAAGGCGGCCTTGATGCCGATCATCATGCTCTGGCTCGGCGTCGGCGACATCACGAAGACGCTCGTGATCTTCCTCGGCGTCAGCCTGCCCGTGATTTATCACAGCTTCGAAGGCGCCAAGGCGGTCGAAGAGAAGATGCTGTGGTCGGGCGCTGCGATGGGGCTCTCGCCGGTGCAACGCCTGGTGCGTATCGTGCTGCCGGCGGCGCTGCCGGAAATTCTGACGGGGTGTCGTACAGGATTGGTGTTGGCGCTGATCACGATGATCACCAGTGAGATGATTGCCCGTCAGTCCGGTGCCGGAAACATCCTGTTCAACGCGCTCGACATGGGCCAATACGAAACCGTCTTTGCGATGATCATCATCGTTGGAGCGATGGGAATCTGCCTCGACGCGATTTTCGAGAAGGTTCGTGCTAGGCTCGTGCGCTGGTCCGAGCCACAGTTCGACATGCCGCTGAGCTTCTCATGATGTCGCGGCTTCTCCCCCCTAATTTCGTTCTTGGGATTGCTCCGATCGCACTGGTGATCGCGCTGTGGCAAGGCTTGGTGTCTTTCGGCTTCGCGCCGGCAGTTCTGCTGCCGCCGCCAGGCTTCGTCTTCGGCAGGCTGCTCCAGCAACTCGTAACCTCGACGTTCCAGCACGAGATCGCGGCGACCCTGATCAGGCTGTTTGCCGGCTTCGCGATTGCTGTCGTGCTCGGTGTCAGCATCGGCATTGCCGCCGCCGCCAATCCGGCGATCAACGCCGTGGTTCGGCCCATCGTGCGCGTATTGGCGCCTTTGCCCAAGGTCGCGCTCTATCCGGCCTTGCTGCTGCTGCTCGGATTTGGCCACGGATCGAAGATCACATTAGTGGCTGCCGACGCTCTTTTCCCGATCCTGCTGTCGACCTATTACGGTGCCTCGACCGTCGAGCAGAAGCTGATCTGGTCGGCTATGGCTGCGGGATCGTCACGCTACGAAATCCTCTTCAAGGTAGTGCTGCCGGCAGCGATGCCGTCGATCCTGACCGGGTGCCGGATTGGCCTTGTCATTTCCTGCATCGTGGTGTTTCTGGCCGAAATGATCACGTCGACGGACGGATTGGGGCACGCCCTCGTGACTGCGGCCAGAACCTTCCAGGCCGTGGACATGTTCGTGCCGCTGATCACGATCTCGCTGCTGGGCTTGATCTTGAACGGCCTGCTGGGAGCCGTGCGCTCGTACTTGCTCCGGGGCTTCCCCGAAGCGTAACTAACAAGAATCCTGAAGACCGGGAGAGAACCATGCTGGCTGATCGTATCGAGGCAAAATGGATCGATGCGTTTTGCGAGATCTTTGAGCGATGCGCCGTCAAGGCCGGCGATACCGCGGCGATCCTGTCGGAGACCCAGTCACGCGCGTTGAACGTCCATCTCGCGGAGCTGGCCCTGCTGCGGATGGGCGCGCGGCCGTTTCATGTGGTGATGCCGACGCCACGTAACCGGCATATCGTTCCGGTCCGCTCCACCGGGGCGAGCGAGGCGATCCAAAAGCTTGGTCCAGTGATCACGGCGCTTCAGCAGGCCGGCTTCGTCGTGGATTGCACCATCGAAGGACTGATGCATGCGGTGGAGACGCCGGAGATTCTCAAAGCCGGCGCGCGGATCCTGGTGATCTCCAACGAGCATCCCGAAGCGCTGGAGCGCATGGTGCCGGATTCCGCGCTCGAAAAGCGTGTTCGTGCGGCGGCCAAAATGCTGCGCGGAACGAAGCGCATGCGTGTCTCCTCGAAGGCCGGCACGGCGCTCGATGTCGATATGGTCGGAGCGTCGACGGTCGGTGTGTGGGGCTGGACCGACAAGCCCGGCACGCTCGCGCATTGGCCCGGCGGCATCGTCGTCAGCTTTCCCAAGAGCGGGACCATCAACGGCACCCTGGTGATGGCGCCCGGCGACATCAACCTGACCTTCAAGCGCTACCTGACCTCGCCGGTGAAGATGACTCTGAAGGACGACTATGTCGTGGAACTCGAAGGCGAGGGCACGGATGCCGCGATGATGCGCGCTTATCTGGCCGCCTGGGGCGATCGCGAAGCCTATGCCGTGTCGCATGTCGGCTTCGGCATGAATCCCGGTGCGCGCTATGAGGCACTATCCATGTATGACCAGCGCGACACCAACGGCACAGAGATTCGGGCCGTTTCCGGCAATTTCCTGTTCTCGACCGGTGCGAATGAATTTGCAGGGCGCTACACGGCCGGACATTTCGACCTGCCGATGATGGGAACGACGATCGAGCTCGACGGCGTTGCGGTCGTCCGCGAAGGCGTGCTTCAGGACGTCTTCGGGTAGCCGCGATCGAGCACGGGCGGCCGGGCGAGGTCGAAGTGCCGGAGCAGGTCGACCATGGCCTGCAACCGCTTCACGCGATAAGCATCGACGTCCATCCCGGAGTAATCCAGGAAGCCGGCGCCCGTGCGCAGGCCGATCCGGCCTTCATGCATGTTGCGGGAAATGACCTCCGGCGCGCGATAGCGGTCGCTACCAAGCGCGCCTTCGAGGTAACGGCTGGCGTAGTATAGGATATCGCCGCCGCCCCAATCGATGAATTCGAGCAGCCCGAGCACGGCATAGCGGAAGCCGAAGCCGTAACGGATCGCCTTGTCGATCTCTTCGGCGCTGGCGACGCCTTCCTCGACCATGCGCGCGGCCTCGTTCATTGCCAGCGCCTGGATGCGCGGGACGATGAAACCCGGTGTGGCGGCGCAGACCACCGGCACCTTCCCGATGCCTTCGAGCAGCGTCTTGACCTCGTCGATGACGGCCGGGTCTGTCGCCTTGCCGGGCGAAACCTCGACCAGCGGGATGAGATAGGCCGGGTTGAGCCAGTGCACGTTTAGAAAGCGGCGCGGGTTCACGATCGCGCCCGAGAGATCGTCGACGAGGATGGTCGAGGTCGTCGACGCGATGATCGTTTCAGGGCCGACCTGCTTTGCCGCCGCCCCCAGCACCTCGCGCTTGAGCTCGACCACCTCAGGAACGCCTTCGAAGATCATTCCGGCTTCGGCCAACGCTGCGCCGCTCCGGCTCGCCGGCACCACCGAGACCCGCGCGATCAGCGGATCGACATCCGCGTCGGTCAGCAGCCCCAGTTTTGACAGGCTGGCGAAGGTCTTCCTGACTTCGCCAAGCGCGTCCGTTTCCAGCTTGGTGAAGTCCTCCGCGGAACGCGCCTTGATATCGATCATCGTGACCCTGTGCCCTGCATACGCGAAGGCAACGGCAATGCCCCGGCCCATGCGGCCAGCGCCGAGACAGGCGATATTGATGCGACTGGTCATTGATCAGAATCCATTGCGGAGCAGCGTCTGCAATTCAGCCTTGCTGAGCTCGCCGAGTCCCAGCGTCTGGAGCGTTCGGCCACCTCGCGCAAAATCTTCGCCGCAGACCGCGCCGCCGATTGACAGAAACGCTTTGGCCAGCGGTGTGTCCACGCCAGCGAGACCCGCGACGGACACCAGCAGCGACAGCCCAAGCCGCAGATCCTCGCGCATGTAACGGTGCTCTGTCAGCACGATCCGCTCGCGCCAATCACCGGAATCGGTCAGTCGGTCGTGCGAGCCGCGGCCATACATCCAGATCTCGCCTTCCCTCGCGTAGTGATGAGCCAGCGGGAAATGTGGCGCGCCGTAGCCGAGTGCCTCGCGCACTGCGATGCGTTCTGCGTCGAGCGCGTCAGTGACCCGGCGGATCGCGGCTTGCGTACCTTCCTTGTGAATGTCCCAGCGCTCGAAATGTTCGATCGGCCCTGCGTTCATCACGATCAACGGCGGGTGAATGATCGGACCTGCGTTCATCAGGGCGCCCGACAGCGCGTCTCCGCATGTCTCGATCGCGTCTGGGAAAGCGCGCCCGATCACTGCGAGGGCGTGGGGCGCCTGCTCGAGCGGGAACACGCCGACCGGGAGCCGCTTGGCGCGGATGGTGATCGCGACCTCGAACGGTCCGTGCTTGCGGGTCAGCCACGGAAGCGTGCCCGTTTCGGCAAAGCTGGCCTTGGCATTGTTGCCGGCATCTCGGGCCGCCTGGGCGAAGATCATCGAGCCGAACGTCGCTGGCGGCAGAAACACGACCTGACCGTCCCGCAAATGCGGCGCGAGCAGGCGAGCGATATCTGCTTGAGCGAAGGCCGGAGCCGGGCACAGGATCAACTCCGTGCCTTCGACGGCGTCCGCGATGTCGGTCGTGACCAGCGCCAGCTTCACGTCATGACGGCCGTTGTGATCCTTGACCAGGATGCGCGAGCCGGCGGCGCGATGCGCTGCGACCTGATCGGCATCGCGGCGCCAGAGCCGCACCTCGTGCCCCGACAGCGCAAAATCGCCCGCGGCCGCGAAAGAGCCGTTTCCCCCACCCAGAACTGCGATCTTCAAGATGCTTCTCCTTGCGCCCGTGACTGCGCATCAAGCTGCTTCAGCAGGAAATGCTGGACCTTGCCCAGCGCCGTCCGCGGCAGGTCGTTGACGAAGACGATCTCGCGCGGAATTTTGTAGCGCGCGAGTTGCGCCTGAAGATGCGCCCTCAATTCGTCCGCCTCGAGCCGGCAGCCGGATCTCGCAATGACATAGGCGACCGGCACCTCGTCCCAGCGCGGGTCCGGACGGCCGATCACGGCGCATTCGCTGACGTCGGGGTGTTCGAGCAGGACGCGCTCGACCTCGGCCGGGTAGACGTTTTCTCCGCCTGAAATGATCATGTTCTTCTTTCGGTCGCGGACCCAGAAATAGCCGTCGGCATCGCACAGGCCGATATCACCGGTGCGATACCAGCCATCCTGCAGCGCCTCGCGCGTTGCGGCGTCGTTTCCCCAATATTCGAAGAACACGTTGGGACCGCGCACCGCGATTTCGCCCGGCGAGCCCGCGGGCAGTTCTTCGCCGGCCTGGTCGATCACCTTTGCCTCGCAGCACAGGCCGGCAAGGCCGGTCGATCCCGCGCGCGAAAGGTCGCCGCCAAGCCGCGTGTAGACGGCGATCGGGCAGGTTTCGGTCGAGCCATAGACCTGAAGCACCGGGACGTCGCGCGCGACGAAGCGCTCGATCAGGTGCGGCGGTACGATGGTCGAGCCGGTGGCGACGGCCTTGAGTGAGGAAAGATCAGCGGTCGCCCAGGCGGGATGCTCACTCACCGCCTGAAGGATCGCAGGAACCATCACCGTGAGTGTCGGCCGTTCCCCTTCAATGGCCGCAAGCGCGGCATCCGGCGTGAAGCGCGCATGGACCGTGACGGTCGCGCCCAGCTGCAACGCCGGCGTAGTCTGGATGTTGAGGCCACCGACGTGAAAGAACGGCAGCACGGTCAGCACGTGGTCGTCGGATGTCATGTTGTGCATGTGCTGGCTCATGACGCCGTTCCAGAACAGCGCCTCCTGGCGCAGCACCGCGCCCTTTGGCCGTCCCGTCGTGCCTGACGTGTAGACGATGAGCAGCGGGCTGGAGAGGTCGGTGTGTGGATTTCGGCTCGTGCCGTCACCGCGGACCAGCAAATCTTCGAATACCGTGCCGCGAGGTGGCGTGAAGTCGAGGCCGACGACGGATGTTCCTGCCGCGGTCTGTCCCAGCTCGGCAAGCACTCCGGAAAACGCCTGCTCGAGCACCAGGACCTTGGTGCCGGCATCGCCGAGAATGAACAGCTGCTCGGCGACGGCCAGTCGCCAGTTCAGCGGCACCAGCATCGCGCCGAGCCGCGCACAGGCGTAAAGCAGAACCAGATAATCCGGCCTGTTCAGGCTTAGAATCGCGACGCGATCGCCGCGGCCGACGCCGAGCTCCCCCTTCAAGGCAGTCGCGGTCCGTTCGATCCGTGCGGCGAATGCCGCATAACTCAGCCGCGTCCCTTCGAAGGCAATGGCCGTCTTGTCTGGCGCGAACGCCGCGTTGCGGTCGATCAGGCTACAGAGGTCCACGGTCAGTCGTCCGTTTCACCGGCCTCGTACAGCGCTTCGCGCCCGATCCGGTCGAGGCAGAGCTCGGCGGTCCAGGGCAGCATCAGCGAGCCGCAGCGGCTGTCACGATAGATCCGCTCCAGCGGCAGCGAGCGAAGCATGGCCTGACCGCCGCAGGTGCGGATCGCGAGCGCGGCGAGCTCATTGGCGCCCTCCATCACGGAATATTGCGCGGCATAGGCGCGCAGCACTTGCTCCTTGCTCGGATTGGCGCGCGCCTCGGTCACGGCCTGGAACCAGATTGCCTTAATCTGCTCCAGCTTGATCTGCATCTGCGCCACCGCGATCTGCTTGGTCGGGTACATCCGCCGCTTGACCGACGGCATGCCCGGGACCTCGCCGCGCAAGTAACGCACGGTGAAGTCGTAGGCGGCTTGCGCCAGGCCCATATAGGTCGGCGACAGCGTCAGGAACATGTGCGGCCAGCGCTGAGCTGCCTGGAAATACACGCCGCGCGGCATCAGCGCCGAATCTTCCGGAACGAACACATCCTTGAACAGCAGCGTCCGCGAAACCGTGCCGCGCATGCCCAGCGGGTCCCAGTCGCCGACGACCGAGACGCCTTCTGATTTGGCTGATATCGCCAGGTAAAGCGTGTTGCGGCGCGACGCCTTCTCGCCTTGCTCCATCTCGGTGCAAAGCACGCCGTAATAGTCGGCGTGGCCCGAAAGCGAGGCAAAGATCTTCTTGCCATTGACGATCCAGCCACCCGCGACTGGCCTTGCTTCGGTACCGAAAGCAACGCCGCCCGCAGCGGCAGCTCCACCCTCGGAGAAGGGTTGCGAATAGATCGCACCGTCCTCGACGATGCGCTTGTAGTGCACCGCGCGCCGCCGCTCATGCTCGGCACGAGTCTCAGCATCCATGTCGAGATCGTCGGCGAGGGGACCCGACCACAGGGTCGAGCAGACATGCATGTTCCAGGTCAGTGCAGTAGCGCCGCAATAGCGGCCGATCTCGGCTGCCGCCAGGGCATAGGTCTGGTAATTCGCGCCGAGGCCGCCGTGCTTCTTTGGCACGGCGATGCCGAGCAGGCCGATGCGATGCAAATCGCGGTAATTTTCAGTCGGGAAAGTCGCCTCGCGATCGTAAGTGGCGGCGCGACCGGCAAACACGGTCTGGCCAATCTCTCTCGCGCGGGTGATGATGCCGGCCTGCTCGTCGTTCAAGCGGAATGCGACCGGATCGAAGATCGGCGCATCCAGCGCGACCTTGTCGGTCGTGCCAATCGTCTTGCTGACTTGCATGGTCATCGCGCAGTTACCTTAAGCTTTGGTCGCGAGCGAGTTCAGGAACCGGCCGAGAGCTTCGTCGAAGGCGTCGGGGCGTTCGAGATTGGCGAGATGGCCGACGCCAGGCAGCTCGACATATTCGGCCCCCGGGATATAGGTCGCCGTCTTTGCCATCATCGGCGCGGGCGCGTTGTTGTCCTTTGAGCCGGACAGCAACAGCGTGGGAACGGAGATATTTCCGAGCGTGCTGCGTTGATCGAAGCCGATGAGAGCCAGCATCATGGCGCGATAGCTCGCTTCGGGCACGCTCCCCATGCATTCGCGGGCAACCTCCATCCCGTTCGGATCGGGATCGTCGCCGACGAGCTCCTTCACCAGGGAGGGGGCCAGCGACTTCATCGTCTCGCCGCGATCGAGCGGTCCCAGTCGCGCTGCGATGAATGATTTCTGCCAGTCGCCGTCCGCCTTTCCGAACGCAGGGCTGGTCTGCGCCAGCACGACTGCGCGTGCCAGCTTGGGGGACTGAACCAGCCACTTCTGAACGATCATGCCGCCGATGGAATGGCCGACCAGAACAGGCCTGCTGACGCCGAGTTGCGCGATGAATTGCTGCAGCGCCTCCGCCAGGGCAGCGATACTGACGCTCGCAAGCGGCGCCGATCCTCCATAACCGGGCATGTCCCATGCGATCGCGCGGAAGCGGCCGCCAAATGTCGCAAGCTGCCCCCGCCAAGCCCGCGCCGCGCCGCCGATGCCGTGCAGGAAGATCAGCGGTATCGCGCCCGGATCGCCCGCGGCTTCGTAGGCGAAGCGTCCGTCCTTTGTTGTCATTGGCACAGGCTGCGACACGCGACATCCTTCTGCTGGGCCCCTCGATGCTAACAGGCCTTTCGGAGATGGAAAGCGATAATTTTATACTTAAAGCAATTTTCGGGCCGTTGCTCGTGCCGCATCATTCGCCGCCCACGCGCCGCTTTCGTTGCAAAAACTTGAAGGTTAAAATATATCGAACACTGGTCACGAGATCCGAGGAGCCAGCGCATGTCCGGATTGCCGCATTCGCCGCACACGCTGGTCACCGGTGGCGGGCGCGGCATCGGCCGAGCGATCGCGTCCGCTCTCGTCGGCGCCGGTGCGACCGTGACCGTGCTTGGCCGGAACGCGGCGGTTCTCGACGAGGCGGTCAATGCAGGCGCCGCGCACTTTGCGGCTGTCGCTGATGTCTCGAACGAAGCGTCTCTGAAAGCCGCGATCGCCGGGGCAAGTGCGCGCAAGCCGATCGACATCCTGATTGCCAACGCGGGCAGCGCTGAATCGGCGCCGTTCGCGAAATCGGACAGCGCGCTCTTCAGCCGGATGATGGATGTCAATTTCATGGGCGTCGTGCATGCCGTCCAGGCCGTGCTGCCGGGCATGAAGGATCGTCCCTACGGCCGCATCGTCGCGGTAGCGTCCACCGCAGGCCTCAAGGGCTACGCCTATGTCAGCGCATATGCAGCGGCCAAGCACGCCGTCATCGGCCTCGTGCGTTCCCTTGCTCTCGAGATGGCCGGAAGCAACGTCACCGTGAACGCGGTGTGTCCCGGCTTCACCGACACCGACCTCGTCGCCGGGAGCATCGACAACATCGTGAAGAAGACGGGCCGGACCCGCGAGCAGGCAATTGCCGAGCTCGCGAAGCACAATCCGCAAGGGCGCCTGGTTACGCCTCAGGAGGTCGCAGACGCGGTTCTCTGGCTGTGCGGGGAGGGCGCGAGCTCGATCACCGGACAGGCGATCGCAGTGGCCGGTGGCGAAGTCTAGCCTGCCTGGCAGGCGCGGAAAAAGAAAGCCAAGGAGATCCCATGAGCAGACCAGCCAATCCCGTTACCGTGCCGCTTGCGGATTACTCACCGCAGCATTTCCTGCTCGCCGCGGTCGACGGCGTTGCGACGGTCACACTCAACCGTCCCGAACGAAAGAATCCGCTGACGTTCGAGAGCTATCGGGAACTGACCGACTTCTTCCGCGCCTGCGCCTTCGACGACGCGGTCAAGTCCATCGTCGTGACGGGTGCCGGCGGCAATTTCTCGTCCGGCGGCGACGTGTTCGAGATCATCGGCCCGCTGGTGAAGATGGACACCAAGGGTCTGACCGCCTTCACGCGCATGACCGGCGACCTCGTCAAGGCGATGCGGGCCTGTCCTCAGCCGATCGTGGCCGCGGTCGAAGGTATCTGTGCCGGGGCCGGAGCGATCATCGCGATGGCGTCTGATATGCGCCTTGCGGCGAGCGGGGCCAAGGTGGCGTTCCTGTTCAACAAGGTGGGGTTGGCCGGCTGCGACATGGGCGCTTGCGCCATCCTGCCGCGGATCATCGGGCAGTCCCGCGCCTCCGAGCTGCTCTACACCGGCCGGTTCATGACGGCGGAAGAGGGCGAGCGCTGGGGCTTCTTCAGCCGCATCGTCGCGCCAGAGCAGGTGCTGCCCCAGGCGCAGGTTCTGGCCAGGCAGGTCGCGGAAGGCCCGACCTTCGCCAACACCATGACCAAGCGGATGCTGGCCATGGAATGGGCGATGTCGGTGGAGGAGGCGATCGAAGCGGAGGCCGTGGCTCAAGCCCTGTGCATGACAACGGCGGATTTCGAGCGCGCCTTCGACGCTTTCGCCAACAAGGTCAAACCGGTCTTCAGGGGCGACTGAGCCGGTCGCAATTATCTGCAGCCAATCCAGCGAGGGGGGACTTGCGGGGGATTATTTTAGGTTTAAAATAATTTCGTTGCCGCCTGCGTGAGATGAAGCTCGCCAATCGCGCGATGATGTCGCCGATGCGCATGTATTCGGGTTCCGCGACAGCGTGCGCGACCGGCAGGATCTCCAGGAGCTGAGAATTAAGGCTAAGCCTAAGACCAGGGCGGAGCTCAAGGCGGAGGCGACAAAGCCGCTTGCGGCGGAGTGACCGCCCGTGCGACGTTAACCCATTGCCTGCGGTTCGAGTGGAGTTAGGGCGATGAAGGCGATTATCGTCGGTGGCGGTATCGGTGGTCTCACGACGGCTTTGATGTTCCGCTCGCGCGGCCTGGATTGCGAGATCTTCGAGCAGGCCGACACCATTCGCGAGCTCGGCGTCGGCATCAACACGCTGCCGCATGCCATGCGCGAGCTGGCCGGCCTCGGCCTGTTGCAGAAGCTCGACGAGGTCGCGATCCGCACCGATCAGCTCTACTATCTCAACCGCCATGGCCAGGAGGTCTGGCGCGAAGCTCGCGGCATCGACGCCGGCCACGACGTGCCGCAATTCTCGATCCATCGCGGCCGCCTTCAGGGCGTTATCCATCGCGCCGTTGAGGAGCGGTTGGGCCGCGAGGCGATCCACACCGGCTGCCGGCTCGGCGCCTTCACGCAGGACGAGGGCGGCGTCACTGCTTACTTCTTCGATCGCGCCGGCACCCATGTCCACACCGCGCGCGGCGATATCCTGATCGGCGCCGACGGCATTCACTCTCGCGTCCGCGAGACGCTGTTTCCGAACGAAGGGCCGCCGTGCTGGAACGGCCTCATGCTGTGGCGCGGTGCGCGCGACTGGCCGCTGTTTCTCACCGGAAAATCGATGATCGTGGCCGGCGGTCTCAATGCCAAGGTGGTGATCTATCCGATCGCGGAAGGATCGAGCCCGGCGAGCCGCCTGACCAATTGGGCGGTGCTGGTGAAGGTGGGCGAGGGCAACGCGCCGCCGCCGCGGAAGGAAGACTGGTCGCGGCCGGGCCGCCGCGAGGAGCTGATGCCGCACGTGGCACGCTTCTCGGTGCCCTATATCGACGTGAAGAGCCTGATCTCGGCAACGCCCGAATTCTACGAATATCCGACCTGCGACCGCGATCCCTTGCCCTATTGGTCATCGGGTCGGGTCACGCTGCTCGGCGACGCTGCGCATCCCATGTATCCGGTGGGGTCGAACGGCGCCTCGCAGGCTATTCTCGACGCGCGCTGTCTTGCGGATGTGCTGGTGCGCGCCGAACACCCGCGTCAGGCCTTGCTCGAATACGAGAAGAAGCGTCTGCCGATGACGGCCGAGATCGTCCGCTCCAACCGGCGCGGCGGGCCGGAGGGCGTCATCGACGCCGTCGAGCAGCTCGCGCCCGACGGTTTCGACAATGTCGACAACGTTCTGAGCTATTCCCAGCGCGAGGCCATCGTGCGTGGCTATGCCACCAAGGCAGGCTTCGCCGCGGTGCCGGGACTCGCGGCGGTGCGCGCTTAAGACAGGCTGCTAGCCGCCGGGCGGCGGCGGCAGGAAGTGGATGTTGAACTCGGCAGCCATCGCCACGACGTCCTCCGGCTTCTGCTCCTTCATGTTGTGAAGGCCCCAGAACAGGTCGAACAGCTTGCGGCTCGGCGAGACCCAGAACAGCACCTTGGCGGTCTGCTCCGACTTGTTGAAGATGCCGTGCGGCACGCCCATGCCGAGGCGGATCAGGTCGCCTGCACTGGCCTGCGCCTCCGAATTGCCCAGCATGAAATCGAGCTTGCCCTCCAGCATATAGAGATACTCATCCTGGTCGGGGTGAATGTGCGGCGGCACGAAGGTGCCCGGCGGTAGCGTCGCGTGCCAGGAGAAGCTGTTCTCCGCGTAGCTCTTCGGCACGTAGGTCTGGCCGAGGATGTTCCAGGAAATGCCCTGGATTCCTTCATTGGCCCGCGTGATGCCGGTGATTTCGCTCTTCATTGCAGTCCTCCCGTAGCGCGCTGCGCGGCTATTGTCAGAGCATGATCTTCATCGGAAAACCGCTGCGCACTTTGCGCTAGTGCGGCCCTTCGGGTCCGGATCATGCTCAGTTCGACGCCTTGCAGTCCTTGGCATAGCGGTCGCCGTAATTTTCGAAGACCTTCTGCACGATCTCGGTCTGGAACTTGCCGTCCGGACGCTTGGCGACCTTGGTCAGGTAGAAATCCTGGATCGGATAATTGTTGTTGTTGAACTTGAAGGCCCCGCGCAGCGAGGTGAAGTCGGCCTTCTTCAACGCGGCGCCAACGGCCTCCTTGTTGGAGAGATTGCCCTTCACGGCCTTGACTGCGCTGTCGATCAGCATCGCGGCATCATAGGCCTGGAAGGCGTAGGTGCCGGGAACGCTGTTGTAGGCGGCCTCATAGGCGGCAACGAACTTCTTGTTCTGGGGATTGTCGAGATTGGGCGCCCAGTTCGCGCCACCGAACATGCCCACCGCCGCATCCTGCTGTGCCGGCAGGGTCGATTCATCGACCGTGAAGGCCGAGAGCACCGGAATAGTATCGGCGAGCCCGGCCTGCCGGTACTGCTTGACGAGATTGACGCCGAGGCCGCCCGGCATGAATGTGAACAGTGCATCGGGCTTCTGCGAGGAAATCTTGGAGAGCTCCGGCTGGAAATCCAACGTGTTCAACGGCATGTAGGACTCTTCGACGATCTCGCCCTTGTAGTCCAGCTTGAAGCCAGCCACCGAATCCTTGCCCGCCTGATAGTTCGGCACCATCAGGTACATCCGCTTGTAGCCGCGATCCTGCGCGACCTTGCCGAGGATCTCGTGCACCTGATCGTTCTGATACGAGGTCACATAGAAGAACGGGTTGCAATCCTTGCCGGCGAAGGTCGAGGGACCGGCATTGGGGCTGATCAGGAAGGTTTTCGACTCCGTGATGGGCCGGTGGATGGCCTGCAGGATGTTGGAGAAGATCGGCCCGACCGCGAAGTCGACCTTCTCACGTTCCAGAAGGCCCTTCACCTTGGTCACCGCAGCATCCGGCTTCAGCTCATCGTCGACGACGACGACCTCGACATCGCGGCCACCCATCTTGCTGCCGAGATCCTTCACGGCGAGCGCGAAGCCGTCGCGAACCTGCTGGCCCAGCGCTGCGGCGGGCCCCGATAGGGTCACGATCACACCCAGCTTGATTTTTTCCTGGGCGAGGGCAGGGGTCACCACGGTGCCGAGTAGCATCGCAGCTGCGGCCAAGGTTATTTTCGTCTTCATGATCTGTCCCTCGTGACGATTGGCTTGCGCTGCAAGCCACGTACTCCAATCCAAAGCTTATGCCGATGACGGCGGTCCCGGCAAGCCGAGCGCGGGGCGTCGCATCGTGCGAGCAGCGATGCATGCAAGCTGCGCGCCAATTATTTGAAGCCTAAAGAAACTGGCGTGCGGTCGATTGTTGCAGCTTTGGACTTGCGGCCGACGCGGATTTATTTGAAGCTCAAAACGTTGGGGATTCCGTGCCCGCGCCATGGCCGGCCGTGAGTGACTGCATCGACATGCTCGATTCCGAGACCAAGGTTGTCGAAACACCGGAGGACCACGCCGAAGAGCTTCGGCTGTGGCTGCGGCTCTTGACGTGCACGACGCTGATCGAGGGCGAGGTGCGCGGCCGGCTGCGGCAGCGGTTCGACGTCACGTTGCCGCGTTTCGACCTGATGGCACAGCTCGACAAGGCGCCTGACGGCATGACCCTGTCAGATGTCTCCAAGCGCATGATGGTCTCGAACGGCAATGTGACCGGGCTCGTGGAGCGCCTGGTGGAATCAGGCCATCTCGACCGGCGGACCTCAGACACCGATCGCCGCGTCCAGGTGATCCGGCTGACCAAGCTCGGGCGTGCCGAGTTCCGCAGGATGGCCGCCGAGCACGAGACCTGGATCGCCGATCTGTTCGCCGATCTCTCCCCGAAGGATGTGCGCGAATTGATGCGCCTCCTCGCCAAGACCAAGGCGTCCGCGCAGAAATCGGCCGCCCGCCGCCGGCCGTAGCCTGCGGGCGCGACAGCCCGACACCCTTTGCCGCATGAAAAAGCACGGGATGCCCAAAATCCCCTATTGCGCCGAATTGTTTTAAGCCTAAAATGTTTTCCAGATCGTGCTGCCGGGTGCAATCCATGCTGAAAGGAGCGTGCGATGGCCAACGCCGCCAAGATTCAAGGGACGGGCTCGTCTGACGGCAGCGCCGCGACGGCCCATGTCGATACGTTCGCGCGGCAACATCTGCCGCCGCGCGAGCTCTGGCCCGAATTCATCTTCACGCGGCCGGAGCTGAACTATCCGCCGCGACTGAACTGCGTCAGCTATTTCCTCGATCGCTGGGTCGAGCAGGGCCATGGCGATGCCCCTTGCGTCATCAGCCCGGCCGTCAGCTACACCTATCGCGAGCTGCAGGCGCTGGTGAACCGCATCGCCAATGTGCTGGTTGGCAAGCTCGGTCTCGTCAGCGGCGGGCGTGTGCTGCTGCGCTCGGCCAACAATCCGATGATGGTTGCGACCTATCTCGCGGTGATCAAGGCCGGTGGAATCTGCGTGGCGACGATGCCGCTGCTGCGCGCCAAGGAGCTGTCCTATCCGATCCAGAAGGCGGAGATCACGCTGGCGCTGTGCGACGGAAAGCTCGCCGAGGAGATGGAGAAGGCGAAAGCTGCTGCGCCCGGTCTCGAGCGGGTCGTCTATTGGGGCAATGGCGCGGCGGATTCGCTGGAAGCGTTGATCGCCGATGTCAGCCCGGAGTTCGAGGCGGTCGATACCGCCGCCGACGACATCTGCCTGATCGCCTTCACCTCGGGCACGACCGGCGATCCCAAGGGCACCATGCATTTCCATCGCGACATGCTCGCGGTCTGTGACGGCTATGCGCGCAACATTCTGCGCGCCGTGCAAAACGATCGCTTCATCGGCTCGGCGCCGCTCGCCTTCACCTTCGGCTTCGGCGGCGTGCTGTTTCCGATGCATATCGGCGCCTCCTTCGTTGTGCTGGAGAAGACGACGCCGGACGACATTCTGAATGCGATCGAGCAGCACAAGACCACGGTCTGCTTCACGGCGCCGACCGCATACCGCGCCATGCTTGGCAAGCTCGCAGGCCGCGACATTTCTTCGCTCCGCAAATGCGTCTCGGCGGGCGAGACCCTTCCCAAGCCGACATTCGATGCCTGGCTTAAGGCGACTGGGATCAAGCTGATGGACGGCATCGGCTCGACCGAGATGCTGCACATCTTCATCAGCGCGACCGAGGACGAGATCCGCCCCGGCGCCACCGGCAAGCCCGTGCCGGGCTATGAAGCCAAGATCGTCGATGATGAGGGCCGCGACGTGCCGCCCGGAACGATGGGCTTTCTCGCCGTGCGCGGGCCGACCGGCTGCCGCTATCTGGCCGACGAGCGGCAGCGGAAATACGTCCAGAACGGCTGGAACATCACCGGCGACACCTATTTGATGGATAGCGACGGCTATTTCTGGTACCAGTCGCGCTCCGACGACATGATCGTGTCGGCCGGCTACAACATCGCAGGAACTGACGTCGAAGCGGCGCTGCTTACGCATCCGGCGGTCGCCGAATGCGGTGTGGTCGGCGCGCCGGACGAGGCGCGGGGCATGATCGTCAAAGCCTATGTCATTGCCGCGCCCGGCGTGACCCCTGACGCTCAGCTCGTGGCCGAGTTGCAGGAGCACGTCAAACGCGAGATCGCGCCGTATAAATATCCGCGCGCCATCGAGTTCGTCGCGCAATTGCCGAAGACCGAGACCGGCAAGCTGAAGCGCTTTGCCCTGCGGCAGTTGGCGCAGGCTGCAGTGACGTCCTCAGGCGTCGCCGCGGAATGAGAGAAGGATAGAGAATTGTCTGTGACGACGCCGAAAAGCCCGCAACTCGCGGTCCTGCCGACCGCAGCCGAGGATGGAACGCGCACCAAGGCGCAGATCCTGCAGCCGTCAGGCTGGCCGCTGCCGAAGGGCTATGCCAACGGCATGGCTGCCGAAGGACGCATCGTCGTCACCGGCGGGGTGATCGGCTGGGACGCCGAGGAGCGTCTCGCCGACGGCTTCGTCGCGCAGGTGCGCCAGACCCTGGACAACATCGCAGCGATCCTGGCCGAGGCCGGTGCCCGGCCCGAGCACCTCGTGCGCCTGACCTGGTACGTCGTCGACATGGACGAGTACCTGGCCAATCTGAAGGAGCTCGGCAGGATCTACCGCGACGTCTTCGGAACGCACTATCCAGCGATGGCCCTGGTACAGGTCGTCCGCCTCGTCGAGAAGGCGGCGCGCGTCGAGATCGAAGCCACCGCCGTCATTCCGAGCTGAACTCCGCGGCGATCAGCTCGCTTTGGCGAGCTCGTCGTCTTCGGGCGAGTTGAGATAGACGCCGGATATGGTGTCGACCCAGCAGAGATGATCGTGCACCTTCTTCACGCCCTCGACGTTTTCCGCGGCGACGATCGCGGCTTGCCGAGCGCGCTCTTCGGTGATGACGCCGCTGAGATGAACGATACCGTCGCGGACGATGACGTTCAGCCCGAACGGGCACCAGTCGTTCTTCTCCATGGTGTCGATGATGCGGCTGCGAATGTGGTCGTCGTCCGCGGTCGGATCCGGCACTTCGCGGGCGAGCCCGGCCACGGCCTGTAACAGGTTGGCGCGGGACACGATTCCGACGACCTTGTCGCCGCGCACCACCGGCAGCCGCTTGACGTTGTTTCGCTCCATGAGATCGACGATCTCCGCAAGCGCCGTATCCTCGGTGATGGTTACGGGCAGGTCGGTCATCACTTCCGAGACCTTGCGGCCGTGTTCGTGAACGAAGTCGCTGGCGGATTTGCCCGGACCGAGGATGAACCGCAGCCAGCGCCCGCGCTTGCGCCCGGTGCCGATCTCGCTGCGCCGGATGAAATCTCCTTCCGACACCACGCCCACCAGCTTGCCGGTAGCGTCGACCACCGTGAGGCCGCTCACATGTCGCTTCAGCATGATATTGGCGGCCTCGACGATGCTGGTGTCGGGGGTAACCGAGATGACCGACCGGGTCATGATCTGGTGGGCGCGCATGAACAACTCCGCTGGCATGTCAATTTCAATGGACAAAGCCTAGTGAATCCATCGGGGTGCGGTTTGACTCAGGTCAAGCGGAGAAAGCTTGCCTTGATTGACCGATTTTGATCCGTGCCGCGATTTGATGCAGCTCAACGCGCACTGGAAGCGTCGCCATATCCTGCCGCAGGCGTAGAACAGAAGCCCGCAGGAACAATGAGCCATGAGCGTCGTGAAGATCTTCCCGCGGGCCGAAGCGCCGCTGCAAGCTCCCGCTATCAGGCCGGCTGCCGGGATTTCCGAAAGGGTCGCAGGCACGCCGGCTGACTGCACTTGCCCGCAAACAACGGATTCGTATCCACTCGATCGCGCGTTTCATGCCATGCTGGCGCGGTTCACGGGCGGAATCTCGCCTGTTGCCTTGTCGCTCGCCTGGCTCGACTGGGGCGCGCATCTTGCGGCGGCGCCTCAGCACCAGATGGAGCTCTTCCGCAATATCTTCCGCGACTCAGGCCGCTTCCTGGAAGCTGCCGCTCACGCGACATCGCAGGAACCATGGTCCGTCATTCGGCCGCAGGCGCGGGATCGCCGCTTCAAGGACCGGCAATGGGAAGCCGCGCCGTTCAATCTGCCTGCGCAGGCGTTTCTGCTCACCGAGCGCTGGTGGCACGATGCCACGACCGGCATACGCGGCGTGTCGCACGCAAATGAGGGCATCGTCGAGTTCTCGATGCGCCAGATGCTCGACATGCTGGCGCCCTCGAACTTCGCCGCCACCAATCCGCAGGTGCTGGAAAAAGCGTTCCAAAGCGGCGGGGAGAACTTCGTGTTCGGCTGGCAGAACTGGTGCAGCGACCTGATGCGCCTGCTCTCCGGCTCGAAGCTGGCCGGCGAGGATCAGTTCGTCGTTGGCAAGACGGTGGCGGCTTCGCCCGGCAAGGTCGTCTACCGCAACAGCCTGATCGAGCTGATCCAGTACCATCCGACGACTGCGCAGGTGCGGCCGGAGCCGATTCTGATCGTGCCGGCCTGGATCATGAAGTACTACATCCTCGATCTGTCGCCGCAGAATTCCCTGGTCAAATACCTGACCGCTCAGGGCTTCACCGTCTTCGCGATCTCCTGGCGCAATCCGGATGCGAACGATCGGGATGTTGCCTTCGACGACTACCGCAAGCTGGGCGTGATGGCCGCGCTGGACATGATCGGGCAGATCGTGCCGGGCCGGAAGATCCATGCGCTCGGCTATTGCCTTGGCGGGACGTTGCTGTCGATTGCCGCGGCGGCCATGGCGCGGGACGGCGATAGCCGTCTCGGCACCGTCACGCTTCTCGCCGCACAAACCGATTTCACGGAGGCCGGCGAACTGACGCTCTTCATCAACGAGAGCCAGGTTGCCTTCCTCGAAGACATGATGTGGCAGCGCGGTTATCTCGACACGACACAGATGGCAGGCGCGTTCCAGCTCCTGCGCTCCAACGAGCTGATCTGGTCGCGGCTCTCGCGTGATTATCTGATGGGCGACGGCTCGCCACCGAGCGACCTGATGGCCTGGAATGCCGACGCCACGCGGCTACCCTATCGCATGCACTCGGAGTATCTGCGTAAGCTGTTCCTGAACGACGATCTGGCGGAAGGTCGCTATCGGGTCGAATGCCGGAGCGTCTCGCTGTCCGACATTCACACACCGATGTTCGTGGTCGGCACGCTCGCCGATCACGTGGCGCCCTGGCGATCCGTCTACAAGATCCATTATCAGGTCGATGCCGACGTAACGTTCCTGTTGACCAGCGGCGGTCACAATGCCGGTGTCGTGGCGCCTCCGCAGGAGGAGGGCCACTTTTATCAGGTGCTGACCAAGGCTGCCGATGCGCCCTATATCGGTGCGGATGAATGGCTGAAGCTGGCCCCGCGCGTCGAGGGCTCATGGTGGCCGGAATGGACCACTTGGCTGGCGGCACGTTCCGGCGCGCCCTGCGATCCGCCGCAGATCGGACTTGGCGACGCCCTCGGCCTGCCGGATGCGCCGGGGGACTACGTCCACACCTAAGCCTCCGGCTCCGATCTCGGCGTGAGATCCGAGGAGCGGAACGGTTTGGCCTTGTCCAATTTGCGATAGGCCGTTGACGCCTTCCGCAACAACTTCTTCTCGCGTTTGCGGTTGAGGAAGCGACGGCTGGCATCGATTCCGGCGCCATTCAACGAGGCCGCCAGTGCCTGTCCGCGCGCATCGTCGTTCAATTGACCGAGCGAGCGTTGTGCCTTGCGCAATTGCTTGAGGATGGACTTCTGTTTCGTCGCCACCCCATCGGCGAACAGATCCGCAAGCGACTCGACCGAGTAGGTCATCCGCTTGTTGAGGAGCCGCAGCTTGTGACGTTTCTCGACATCGAGCTTCTTCAGCTTACGGGCCTTCTTGAGCAGCGTCGTCTCCCACTCGGTCAGCCGCTCCGTCGCATGGTCGGCGAGGGTGCAGCGGCGCAACCGCATCGCTTCCTTGCTGCGGCGGGTCGACCAGGGGCCGCTTTCGATCCACGTCGAGGTTTGCTCGACCAGGCGGCGATACCGCGCCGATTGCAGCGCACGCGCCAGCAGCCGATGACTCTCCGCGCGTTTTTCGTCCCAGCGCTGAAGCTCGGCGACCACCGCGAGCTCGTCGCTACTCTCTGCGACGATCCGCTCGATGGCCACGTCGAGGTCCCGCACCATGCCGAGCTGACTGTTCAGCCATTTCAGTTCGGCCCAGACTTCCGGTCGCACGTTATCGTCGACCATTGGCGAGAAGAAGCGGATGGCAGTCCGCAGATGCGTTAGTGCGATCCGGATCTGGTGCAGCGCATCCGGATCGCCGCGGCAGGTGCCGTCGTGCTGAGCGATCACCGCGCCGAGGTGTCGGCGGGCGATGATGCGGAAGGCCGTGTCGCAGGCCATGCCGGGGCTGAGGCGGGCGGGCAGGACATTGCGCCGCGTTGCCGGCTTGGCATGCGTATTTGCCGTCGAGCGCGTGGTGGGTCGCGACTTCCTTGCCCGCATCAGTCTGATTGCCTTGTTTGCCCCTCAGCGATGACGTTCCGGCAGTTCTGAAGCGTCTGCTCTTGTGTCCCGGATGCATCGATGGTCGCCCAGCCGACATGGCCGATATTATAGTGCTCTTGCAGCGCGGCAACCTCCGGCGTGGCGTCCGATGCGTCTCCCCGGCGGTTGCCGATGCGCGCTTGCCGGGTTGCAAGGTCTGCGACCAGGAACAGCCCGTTCAACGTCACGTTGCATTCGCGCGCCAGCGCCGCGATCGCATCGCGTTCGTCCTCGCGCGCGAATACGCCGTCGACGATCGCCGAATGGCCCTGCGCCAGCACCCGCCGGGCCTGCTGCACCAGCGTGTCATAGGCGCAGGCCGTGACCTCCGGCGTATAGGCTGAAGGCGGCAAGCGGTGGGTGTCTTCGACCCCGAACATCTGCTTGCGGACGAGATCGCTGCGCAGCACGACGGCGCCCGGCGCCGGTGCCACGACCGGCGCGAGCGCGTGCGCCAAGGCGGTCTTTCCGGTGCCGGACAGTCCGCCGACCGCAATCAGACGCGGAGCAGGAGGACGGATCAGCGTCCCGGCGAGGTCGAAATAACGCCGTGCCTGGTCGACGATGCCGGGATCGTCGGAGTACGGCGGTTTCAGTCGCGCCAGCGCCACCTGGGCGCGGATCGCCGCCCGGATGGACATGAACAGCGGCAGGGTCGAGAGCGCATCGAGATTGTCGGCCGGCGTCGCGGCGAGATAGCGGTTCAGCACTATGTTTGCCGCGCTCGGCTGGTGGTGCTGCAACAGGTCCATCAGCGTGAATGCGAGATCGTAGAGCACGTCGACCGTCGCCATCTGCGCATCAAACTCGATCGCGTCGAACAGCACGGGTCGATCATCGATCATAACGATGTTTGCCAGATGCAGATCGCCATGGCAGCGGCGCACGAAGCCCCGGCGGCTGCGCTCTGCGAGCAGGGGACGAATACGCAGATAGGCCGCATGCGAAGCCTTGCCGAGTTGCTCGATTTCGTCTGCGCCGACATGGCCGCCGGCCCGCAGACCATTCGTGTTGCCGTCGATCAGGGCCGGAATGGAGGAGACCCATGCCTTTCCGTCGGCGCGCGTCGCCGCCGCATGCGAAGCGGCGATTGCGTCAGCGGCGGCCGAGGCAAGCTTCGCGTCCAGCGGTCCCGCCTCGGCCAGATGATCCAACGTCCTGCTTTCGTCGAAGCGCGACATGTCGACCGCATACTCGATCGGCCGGCCGGCGCCCTCGACCTTCACCGATCCATCCGGCTCTTCCGTGATCGCCACAACGCCATGGTAGATCTGCGGCGCCAGGGGCCGGTTGATCCGGATCTCCTCCTCGCAGGCCGCCTTGCGCTTTTCGAGCGTCGAATAGTCGAGGAAGGGAAACCGGACGGCGCGCTTGATCTTCAGCGCACGCTTTGCGTCCAGGAACACCGAGGCGGCATGCGTGTCGATGCGCATCACGCCGGGATGGTCGGTCAGCATCCGAAAGATGCGCTCCTGAGCCGCCGTGTCATCCTTCATCGAAGCGGACATGGCAAGCACCATCAGGGCGTCAGCACGGCCGCGCCGAGGATCTGGCCATTCCGCAGCATGGTCAGGACCTCATTGGCCTGATCGAGCGGAAACGCCGTCGTCTCGGTGCGCACGCCGGCTTGCGGCGCGACCTTGAGAAAATCGAGGCCATCCTGCCGGGTCAGATTGGCGACCGAGACCAGCTGCCGTTCCTGCCACAGCAAATCATACGGAAAGCTTGGAATGTCGGTCATGTGGATGCCGGCGCAGACGACGCGACCGCCTTTGCGCACGGCGCGCAACGCCGCCGGGACCAGCTCGCCGGCTGGCGCGTAGATGATCGCGGCGTCGAGCGGCTCGTCGGGCACCTGGTCCGATGACCCCGCCCAGACAGCGCCGAGACGGCGGGCAAGATCTTGTGCAGCGGCATCGCCGGCCCGCGTGAATGCATGGACGGAGCGTCCCTGCCAAGCCGCGACTTGCGCAATGATGTGGCCGGCCGCGCCGAAGCCATAGAGACCGAGCCTCTCGGCGGGGCCGGCCAGGACCAGCGAGCGCCAGCCGATCAGCCCCGCGCAGAGCAGAGGCGCAATCTCGACGTCGCTGCCGGCCTCGCCGAGCGGAAAAGCGTAACGTGCGTCGGCGATGGTGTGGGTCGCGTAGCCGCCGTCGCACGTGTAGCCGGTGAACAGCGGTGCATCACAGAGGTTTTCCATACCCTCGCGGCAGAAGCGGCATTTTCCGCAGGTGAAGCCGAGCCAGGGAATGCCGACCCGGTCACCAGGCGCATGTGTCGTCACATTCGCGCCGATGAGGTCGACCCGGCCGACGATCTCGTGGCCAGGCACGATCGGATAGCGGATGCCGGGCAGCTCGGCATCGACGAGATGAAGATCGGTCCGGCATACACCGCAGGCGCTGATCTTCACCCGGATCTGACCCTCGCCCGGCATCGGGTCGGGCCGCTCCTCCATCCGGAGCCGCGCTCGTGGGGTCGGCAACACCATCGCACGCATGTCTGTCTCCGGGGCGAACCGCTCCGACTGAAGTATCCATAGAACGGCCGAGTGGCCAGTCCTTGACGTCAGTCAACGCCTGTTTCCCGGGCTGATCGGACGGAGTTTCCCCCGGTCTTGACGCGGATCAAGGGTCTCGACGACAGCCCGCCTATCATGGTGGCTCAGGAGAATTCCGATGCCCATCAAGGATGTGTTTCTGCCCCTTGTCGGCCAGCCGCGCGGGCCAGCCCTGGTTGCGATCGAGAAATGCGTTTCTGTCGCCGCCGATCTCGGCGCCAGGATCACCGCGCTCGCGGTCGAGGAAGATGTTTTCGAGCGACCGAAGGTGATGCTGCCTGACGATCGCGAATTCGCGCAGGCCAGCCTCGAGGCGAGCGACATGCAGCAGCTGCTGAATGCATTCACCGATGCGGCTTGCTGCGCCAACGTCCGCGCCCAGGGCCGGTCGGGCAAGGTGCCTGCGGATCAGATCGGAGCGATCCTGGCCGAGCACGCCCGCTTCAGCGACCTCGCGCTGGTTCCCGTGAAACCGCATGACAGTCGAACGGAGACCATCGTGGAGGCGTTGTTGTTCGAATCCGGCCGGCCGCTTCTGCTCTGTCCCGAACATCGCGCCGACGAGCTCAGGCCCGAGTTCGAGAACGTCGTGATTGCCTGGGATCATTCTGCACGGGCCGCGCGTGCGGTCGGCGATGCGTTGCCTGTTCTTCAGGCTGCCAGTTCGGTTCGTGTGCTGACCGTGGCGGAGGACGAGACGGACGCGGTCGTCCGATCCGGAACGGCACTCGTCGACCATTTGCGGGAACACGGCGTCTTTGCCTCGTTCGAAACCACGAAGGGGGGCGGCCGCTCGACCGGCAAAGTATTGGGAAGCTGGGCGAATTCCCATGGCATCGATGCCATCGTGATGGGCGCCTATCATCATTCTCGCCTGAACGAGATCGTGTGGGGCGGTGTGACAAAGACCGTCATTGGCCAGCCACCATGCTGGGTTATGATCTCGCACTAGGCGTCTTCTTCCAGCCGGATCGTCCAATCATCGGAACCGCCGCTGGCGCGGCGCATTTGTTTTCATGTCGACTTATCGTCTGAACAACCTGCTGTCGCCGCGCTCGGTTGCGCTCGTCGGCGCGAGCGCGCGTCCGGCGTCCGTTGGACGCGCGGTCCTGGAAAACATTCGGAAAGCGGGATTCAAGGGGCGGTTTGGCCTCGTCAATCCGCGCCACGCCGAGATCGGCGGCCTCGCCGCGGTGAAGAGCCTGGACAGGCTGGACTTCGTGCCCGAGCTCGTCGTCGTCACCGCGCCCGCGGGCGAGATTCCAGGCATCGTCGAGCAGGCCGGCCGTCGCGGATCTGCGGGTGCGCTGATCGTCTCGGCCGGTCTCGGCCAGGGACCGGGATCGCTGCACGAGGCGACCAGCGCTGCCGCCCGCAAACACGGCATGCGGCTGATTGGGCCGAACTGCCTCGGCATCATGATGCCCGGCGTCAGCCTGAATGCCAGTTTCGCCGCGCACATGCCGGGGGCCGGCAACCTCGCGCTGATCTCGCAATCGGGTGCCATTGCCGCCGGCATGGTGGATTGGGCCGCGCAGCGCGGCGTCGGCTTCTCCGGCATCGTCTCGATCGGCGATCAGATCGACGTCGACATTGCCGATTTGCTCGACCATTTCGCGATGGATCACAAGACCCGCGCGATCCTGCTCTACATCGAGGCGATCAAGGACGCGCGCAAGTTCATGTCGGCGGCGCGCGCCGCCGCGCGGGTGAAGCCCGTCGTCGTGGTGAAGTCCGGCCGCATGGCGCAGGGTGCGAAGGCCGCTGCCACGCATACCGGGGCGCTCGCCGGTGCCGACGCCGTCTATGACGCGGCGTTCCGCCGCGCGGGCGTGCTGCGGGTGTCCGACCTGCGCGAGCTGTTCGACTGTGCCGAGACACTCGGCCGCGTCGAATCGCCGACCGGAAAGCGTCTCGCCATCCTGACCAACGGTGGTGGCATCGGCGTCCTCGCCGTCGATCGATTGGTCGAGCTCGGCGGTATTCCGGCGACGATCTCGACTGATGCGCACAGGAAGCTCGATGCGGCGCTGCCGCCGACTTGGTCCGGTGCAAACCCCGTCGACATCGTGGGCGACGCCGATGCTGCGCGCTACGCAGCGGCGCTGGAGGAACTGCTGGCCGATCGCGACAACGACGCAGTCCTCGTCCTCAATGTGCAGACCGCGATCGCATCGGCCGCCGAGATCGCCAAGACCGTGACGGAGCTCGTGGCTAAGTATCGCGAGCAGCACCGGCGATGGGCAAAGCCCGTGCTGGCGGCCTGGGTCGGCGCCGATCAGCACATCATCCAGGCACTCTCCAGCGCCGGCGTGCCGAACTATCCGACCGAGGACGACGCCGTGCGCGGCTTCATGCATCTGGTCCGGCACCGCGAAGTGGTGGAGGAGCTGACCCAGGTGCCTCCCGCGATGCCCGATACGTTCGTTCCGGATGCCAGCGGGGCGAGAGAGATCGTCACAGCCGCGATCGCGGACGGCCGCCAGTGGCTCGAACCCGTCGAGATCAAGCACCTGCTCGAAGCCTACGATATCGCGATGGTGCCGACCTATGCGGCAGCAGATGTCGAGCAGGCGGTGACCTATGCAAAGGAAATCTTCGCCCAAGGCGGCACCGTCGTGCTGAAGATCATGTCGCGCGACATCACCCACAAATCCGACGTCGGCGGCGTCGTGCTCAATCTGACGTCGCCGGAGGCGGTCCGTGCGGCGGCGACGGACATTCTTGCGCGAGCGCGGAAGCTGCGGCCCGAGGCGCGCATCGGCGGCGTCATCGTCCAGGCCATGGTCGTCAAGGCAAAGGCGCGCGAGCTGATCCTCGGCCTTGCCGACGATCCGACCTTCGGCACGGTGGTGGTTTTCGGCCGCGGAGGCACGGCGGTGGAGATCATCAACGACAAGGCGCTGGCGCTGCCGCCGCTCGACCTGCAACTGGCCCGCGATCTGATCGACCGCACGCGCGTGTCGCGGCTGCTGAAGGCCTATCGGGACGTGCCGGCGGTGAAGCACGACGCCGTCGCCATGGTGCTGGTCAAGCTGGCGCAGATGGCGGCCGACATTCCCGAGATCCGCGAATTCGACATCAATCCGCTCCTGGCCGACGAAACCGGCGTGACCGCGGTGGACGCCCGCGTCGCGGTCGGACCGCCACAGCGGAAGTTCGCCGGCTCCGGCCCGGCCAATTTCGCCGTTCGCGCTTATCCGTCGCAATGGGAGCGACGCCTCAAGCTCAAGGAGGACTGGCGCATCTTCGTGCGGCCCATGCGCCCCGAGGACGAGCCGACCATCCACGAATTCCTGCGTCACGTCACGGCGCACGACCTTCGCCTGCGCTTCTTCGCCCCGATGAAGGAGTTCACCCACGAATTCATCGCACGCCTGACCCAGCTCGACTATGCGCGCGCGATGGCCTTCATCGCATTCGAGGAGGCCAGCGGCGAAATGGTCGGCGTGGTCCGGCTCCATTCCGACTCGATCTACGAGACCGGCGAATACGCGATCCTGCTGCGGTCCGACCTCAAGGGCAGGGGGCTCGGCTGGGCCCTCATGCAGCTGATCATCGACTACGCGCGGTCGGAAGGATTGAAGACCATATCGGGCGACGTGCTGCAGGAGAATACCGTGATGCTCGACATGTGCCGGCAGCTCGGCTTCGAGGTCAAGCCGGACCCGGCCGAGCCTGAGATCTGCGACGTCAGGCTCAAGCTCTGAGCGTGTCGGCTACGATTGCGCCTCGGCCGAACTGGCATCATTGGACGACCTGGCCGTCGTCCGCAGAGTCTTGATGATGATCGCGATCAGCGGCAGCAGCACCGGCACGATCGTGCTCAGCGGGTGGTGCACCGCGCCCGACACCTGGGCCTGGAGCGCACGGGCCTCGAGCTGGAGGGCTTCGATGGAGGTGTCGTGAATTTCGTTGGCGAGTTCGATGTCACGCCCCGACGGAGCGCGGCCGGCGATCAGGAAGAGAGCGGCCGCGATGACGAAATTGACGGCGCCGAGGATGGCAGCCGCGGTAATTGCGCTCCAGATCTGCACCAGTGCGAAATAGGCCGACAGCTCCAGCATCAGCAGCCCGAACGCGGCGATCAGCGCCGCGAAGGCACGCAGGCCGAGGCCGATCAGCAAATGGCGCAGCCTGATGTCGGCGATGATCCTGTCGGTGCGCCACAGCACGCGCAGATGTTTGACGACATTCTCGGTATTCACCTAGTGTCTCCTCAGCATGAAGCCAACAACCACACCCAGCGCGAAGGCAGAGGCGAGCGATGTGACCGGACGCTCCGCAACGAGGCCCTGGAGCGTCTCCCCCTCCTGTTCGACGGTCTCGCCGAGCTCGGCGGGTGCGGCCCTGATCTGATCGGCGAGCGCATCAGTGCGAGCTTTCGAGCTCTCGAACATCTCCTCGCCGGCGGTGCTCAACAAGTGCGTGACGTCGACCTTCAGCGTGCGCAATTCCTCGCTCATCCTGTCACTGTCGAACATGGATTTGGTGTCCTCATTAAATTCAAAGGAGCCTAAGACCAGCCTGTGCGATCGCGCTTGATTTGCGTCAAGAGGCGGAGCCCGTTCGGGGTCTTGAGACAGGTCAATCCGGCCGCCACATGCTGGCCTAGAAATGCCGGCTGAATGGGGACCGATTGTCCCGATGAGGTGGAAAGCGTGAACCACGAACCGCTGCTGCACGCGACGCCGTCCGGCGACGTGCTGAAATTGCGCCCCGAGGGGCCCTGGACCGCCGCGAACGTGGTGACGCTCGAGACCTTGTCCCGCTCGGTCGGGGCCGACGTCGATCGTTCGCGCGCCGTATCCTTGGACATGTCGGGGATCAGCGCGCTCGATACGCTCGGCGCCTGGCTCCTGGAGAAGCTGTCGCGCAGGGCCGCCTCGTCAGGCAGGCCAGCCGAATTCGTCGGCGTCGCCGATCATTTCAGCGGGCTGATGGACGAGGTGCGCCAGGTCAACCGCCGCACGCCGGCTCCGGCGGCCGCGCCCAATCCGGTTCTGGCGCGGCTGGGTGATCTCGGCAAGTCCACGGTCGGGGCGCGGGAGGACATCACGATCTTCCTCCAGATGCTCGGCGCGTTGTTCATGGCCGTCATCGGCGTGCTGCGCCGGCCGCGTTCGCTGCGGCTGACCTCTCTGGTGTATCAGCTCTACCGCATCGGATGGCAGGCGATCCCCATCGTCACGCTGATCACCTTCCTGATCGGCGCCATCATCGCGCAGCAGGGCTTCTTCCACTTCCGTAGATTCGGCGCGGAATCATACACGGTCGACATGGTCGGCATCCTGGTGCTGCGCGAGCTCGGCGTGCTGATCGTCGCCATCATGGTCGCGGGACGGTCGGGGAGCGCCTACACGGCCGAGCTCGGCTCGATGAAGATGCGCGAGGAGATCGACGCGCTCTCGACCATGGGGCTCGATCCGGTCGACGTCCTGATCCTGCCGCGCGTCGCGGCCCTGGTCGTTGCGCTGCCCATCCTCACCTTCATCGGATCGATCGCCGCGCTCTATGGCGGCGGGCTGGTCGCGCAGTTCTATGGCGACATGGGGCCGGCGATCTACATCGCGCGCCTGCACGAGGCCATTTCCGTGGCACATTTCGAAGTGGGCATCCTGAAGGCGCCGTTCATGGCGCTGGTGATCGGGATCGTGGCCTGCAGCGAGGGATTGCGCGTCAAGGGCAGCGCGGAGTCGCTGGGGCGGCAGACCACGACGTCGGTGGTGAAATCGATCTTCCTGGTGATCGTGCTCGACGGCCTGTTCGCCGTGTTCTTTGCCTCGATCGGAATGTGACGATGGACGGACCACAAGACGAGTTCGCCATCCGCGTCCGTGACCTCGTGGTCGGCTTCGGCCGTCAAACCGTGCTCGACCATCTGTCGCTCGACGTCCGCCGCGGCGAGATCCTCGGGCTGGTGGGTGCCTCCGGCGGCGGCAAATCGGTCTTGATGCGGACCATCATCGGCCTCATCCCGCGCCGGAGCGGGACCATCGAGGTCATGGGACAACCCGCCGGCGGCCAAGGCCGCGGCGCAGCGATGGCCTGGGGCATCCTGTTCCAGCAGGGCGCGCTGTTCTCCTCGCTGACGGTGCGCCAGAACGTCCAGTTTCCCTTGCGCGAAAATCTCGTCCTGTCGCAGGAGCTGATGGACGAGATCGCGATTGCCAAGCTCGAGATGGTCGGTCTGCGTGCGGAGGACGCCGACAAATATCCGGCGGAGCTGTCCGGCGGCATGACCAAGCGCGTGGCGCTGGCGCGCGCGCTCGCGCTCGATCCGCCGATCCTTTTCCTGGACGAGCCGACCTCGGGCCTCGACCCCATCGCCGCTGGCGAGTTCGACGCGCTGATCAAGACGCTGCAAGAGACCCTGGAGCTCACCGTGTTCATGGTGACCCATGACCTTGCGAGCCTGACCACGGTCTGCGACCGCGTCGCCGCGCTCGCCGACGGCAAGATCGTGGCGATCGGCCCGATGCGCGAATTGCTGCAATCCGAGCATCCCTGGGTGCGCGCCTATTTCCACGGTAAGCGCTCGCAGATGCTGCAACATGAGATGAGATGAGAGATGGAAACCCGCGCTCCCTATGTGCTGATCGGCAGTTTCGTGCTGGCCGCGATCGTCGCGGTGTTCGGCTTCGTCTATTGGCTGAACAACACCGGCGGCATCGGGCCGCGCACCAGCTACCACGTGCAATTCCAGGGGCCGGTGCCCGGCCTGCTGGTCGGCGCCGGCGTGCTGTTCAACGGCATTCGCGTCGGAGAGGTGACCCAGCTCGGACTCGCGCCTGATATCCCGCGCTTCGTCAATGCGACGATCTCGGTTGCCACCGCGACGCCGGTGCGTGCCGACACCAAGGTCGGCCTCGAATTCCAGGGCCTGACCGGCGTTCCCGTGGTGACATTGGAGGGGGGCGTGATCGTCGCCAAGTCGGGCGAGCTGCCGACCTTGATCGCGGAGGCCGGCGCAGGCCAGAGCATGACGCAGGCGGCGCGCGATGCGCTGCGGCGGGTCGACACGGTGCTTCAGGACAATTCCGGCCCGCTGAAGGACACCATTGCCAATTTCAAGACCTTCTCCGACGGGCTCGCGCGCAACACCGGCAAGATCGACGGCATCCTGGCAGGCCTCGACAAGATGACCGGCGGCGGCACGCCCGCGCAGAAGGTCACCTACGACCTGCGCACGCCGCAGAATCTCGGGCCGGCCGGCAAGACGCTATCGGCCTCACTGGCCATTCCCGAGCCGACGGCGGTGGCGATGCTGCAGACCCAGCGCATGCTGTTCGCGCCTAGCGGCGACAGGCCGGGCTTTGCGGACTTCCTCTGGGCTGACAGCATTCCGAAACTGGTGCAGGCGCGCCTGATCGACAGTTTCGAGAACTACGACATCGCCCACGCCCCGCTGCGCACGACGGATCTCGGGCCGGCGGACTACCAGCTCCTGCTCGACATCCGGCGCTTTCGGATCGCGACGGATGGGGAGGCTCGGGCCGAGATCGGACTGTCGGCTCGGATCGTCGACAAGAATGGCAAGGTGATCGCATCGCGCCTCATCGAGGCCAGCGAAAAGCTCGACAAGGTCGAACCGGCCGCTTCAGTCGCCGCCTTCGATGCCGCCTTCGCGCGCATCGCCAAGGAGCTGATCGGATGGACCGTGCAGGCGGTGTGAGGGGCGACTATTCCAGCGTCTTCAGGTAGGACAGCAGGTCGTGGATCTGGTCCGGGCTGAGTTCGAAGGCCGGCATGTCGGCATGTCCGGTGGAGATCCCCTCGGCCAGCGCCTCGCCAAGGCTGTTGATCGGATAGCGCCGATGCAGGGTGCGTAGCGGAGGCGCGATCTCCAGCTGGCTCTTGGAGGCGCGGTCGATCGCGTGACAGCGTGCGCAATTGGCTCGGGCGAAAGCCTTGCCGCGTTGTTCGGCGGCCGGGGCCGCGAGCGCAGGCGTGATCAGAAGCAGCCCAATCAGGCCGTGACGCAGTGCTCTTTGCAGCATGGAATCATCCCGTCGAACGTGGACGCAGAATAAGAGCGGGATGCCAGCCAAATTTGATCTGGGTCAATCGGCTGCGGCACGGTGCAGTAAAATGCAGCCGCGCGGTGGACTCGGCCTGACGTCGGGAGCGGCCGGCGTGGGGAGCGATGGATGAAGCCTTCCGTGGTCACGAGTGAGCCGAACGGACATCATTGCGACGATTGTGCCGTGCGTGGAGCGGCGGTCTGCTCGTCGCTCGATGCAGCCGAACTCCGGGAGTTCGAGCATCTCGGCCGCCGCGTCCATTTCGATTCGGGCGAGACCGTGTTTTCCGAGGAGGACATCACGACCTCGTTCTACAACGTCCTCGAAGGCGTCATGCGGCTGTACAAGCTGCTGCCTGACGGCCGGCGGCAGATCGTCGGCTTTGCCTTGCCCGGTGACTTCCTCGGGATGAATCTGTCCGGCCGGCACAATTTTTCGGCCGATGCGATCGGCGTGGTGAAAGTGTGCCAATTCCCAAAAGGGCCTTTCGGCCGTTTCATCGAACACCGGCCGCAATTGCTCAGGCGCATCAACGAATTGGCCATTCGCGAGTTGAGCCAGGCGCGCGACCACATGGTTCTGCTCGGCCGCCGCTCGGCCGACGAGAAGGTCGCGACCTTTCTGCTCGGCTGGCGCGAGCGGCTCGTCGCGCTCAACGGTCCGTCCGACATGGTCGCGCTTCCGATGAGCCGTCAGGACATCGCCGATTATCTCGGCCTGACCATCGAAACCGTCAGCCGCACCTTTACCAAGCTTGAGCGTCTCGGCGTGATCGAGATCATTCACGGCGGCATCAGCCTGCTCGATCCGGCCCGTGTCGAGGCCATGGCCGCAGCCTGACCTCCCGTCCACGGCGTCTTCGGCAGAATTTGATCCCGATCAATGACGCCGGCCATGCTCCGCAAAATACTGCCGGACACAAATCCGGGAGGGGATGATGCCTGCTGACGCGTTGCTCGTGACCGTTGTCGTCGTCGCGATCTTTGTGGTGTTCGCCGCAGTTCTGGCCTGGGCTGACCGGCAAACCAGGGCGGGCCGGCTTGATCCGGATTCCAGGCACTGAAGCCTTCTGCAGGTCCAGGTCCAAGTCCAAGTCCAAGTCCAGGTTTAGGTCCGAGTCCGGCGCGCCAGGGCCGGTGCTCGCCTGGGCGGGCGCTGGCCCTCGGCAGCGTCTCGACGCAATCGCGGTTTGCGTAATCCGCAACTCTGCGTCGAAGAGGACGCATCGCCGCAGCTTTTGGCTGCTGACTTCCTCTTTACGGGCCTTTTCGTGGCATTTGCCTCAAATCGCGCGCGTGCTTTCCGGTTGAAATGCCTGGTAACGTTGACTACGCAGGAACTCAGTGCCTCGTAGTCTTAGGAGCCCCGCGGCGTGCCTCAGGACAAGACCGGCGATCCCCGACAACCGGCGGGCAACAAACTATCGGTCCTGCGCAAGCACCCGATCTTCGCGGATCTGGAGCCGGAAGCGCTCGATCAACTCTGCCGCTACGCCAAGCACACCACCGTCAAGCGTGGCGCGACGATCGCCGCCAAGGGCGATCCCGGCAACAGTCTGTTCGCGGTGATCGCGGGGACAGTCAAGATTTCCTCCTCATCACCTGATGGGCGGAACGCCATTCTCAATCTGATCGGCCCCGGAGAAATCTTCGGCGAGATCGCCGTGCTCGACGGCGCGCCCAGGTCGGCGGATGCGACCGCCAATACCAATTGCGAGCTCTACGTCATCGATCGCCGGGACTTCCTGCCGTTCGTGAAGAGCCAGCCGGCGCTGGCGATGAAGTTCATCGAGCTGCTGTGCGCGCGTCTGCGCTGGACCAGTCAGCAGGTCGAGCAGGTGATCCTGCAGAATCTACCGGGCCGGCTTGCCAGTGCACTGCTCGGTCTCACCGAAGAGCGCAAGCTGGATTCCGGCAGCGGCACGCTCGCCATCACGCAGCAAGAGATCAGCGAGATGGTCGGGATGACGCGCGAGAGCATCAACAAGCAATTGCGCGCCTGGGCCGGCCGCAACTGGGTCCGCCTCGAGCACGGCGCCATCGTCGTGCTCGATACGGACGCGCTGCGCGAGCTCGCCGAGAGCGGCCTCGGCGGCGAGTGACGCCGTCGGCCTAACCGTCGATGCTGGCGACCGCGCGGGGCCTCGATTGGAGGCGTCAAGTCACGGGCTAGCGACGTCGAGCCAGGCCGCCATACCCACCATAGTGCGAATTGCGCCAGAAATCGATCGATGCAAGTCTTGCATCGATCGATGCCGGATTTGGCTTGGACAGAGAATGCCGCCCGCCCTAGGGACGACATTGGCGCTTGACTTCACACCTGAAGCGGAGCGACCCAAGGCGGCCTGCAGCCGGGCCGACAACGATATAATCGATCTCAATCAACCCAGGAGGAAGCCCACATGAAGACGCTCACCGGTATCATCACAGCCGTTGCACTGGCGGTCTCAGCACCCCTGGCCACTGCACGCGATTTCCGCTCGGCTGACGTTCACCCCGCCGATTATCCGACCGTCGAGGCGGTCAAGTTCATGGGCCAGCAACTCGCGGCGGCGAGCGGCGGCAAGCTTGGCGTGAAGGTGTTTCCGAACGGCGCCCTAGGCTCGGAGAAGGACACGATCGAGCAACTCAAGATCGGCGCGCTCGACATGATGCGGATTAATGCATCGCCGCTGAACAATTTCGTGCCCGAGACTATCGCGTTGTGTCTGCCCTTCATCTTCAGGGACACGCAGCACATGCGCACCGTCCTCGACGGTCCGATCGGCGATGAGATCCTGGCAGCCATGGAGCCCGCGGGCCTGGTCGGCCTTGCCTATTACGACAGCGGCGCGCGCTCGGTCTATACCGTCAAGGGACCGGTCAAATCGCTGGCCGATCTGAAGGGCCTGAAGATCCGCGTCCAGCAATCCGACCTGTGGGTCGGCATGATCCAGAGCTTGGGGGCCAACCCGACGCCGATGCCCTATGGCGAGGTCTACACCGCGCTCAAGACCGGCCTCGTCGACGCTGCCGAGAACAACTGGCCGTCCTACGAATCCTCCCGGCACTTCGAAGCCGCCAAGTTCTACAACATCACCGAGCACTCCCTCGCGCCCGAAGTTCTCGTGATCTCGAAAAAGGTCTGGGACGCGCTGAGCAAGGAGGACCAGGCGATGGTCCGCAAGGCAGCCAAGGAATCGGTGCCCGTCATGCGCAAGCTCTGGGACGCGCGCGAGCAGGCCGCCCGCAAGACCGTCGAGGCCGCTGGCGTTCAGGTGGTCACGATCGGCAACAAGGCGGAGTTCGTCGATGCAATGAAGCCGGTCTACCAGAAGTTCGCCGGTAACGAGAAGCTGCAGAGCCTCGTCAAGCGCATCCAGGACACGAAGTAGGACAATTCGAAGCCGGGTCCGGCGTCGCCGCCAGGCGGCACCGGATCCCGTGAGGAGGCGCGGGATGACAGACCCACACGTCGCAAGTCACGAACAGGGGGCCGTAGCAGCACGCCCGTCCACCGGCTTGCTGTCGCGGGTCAATGCCCCCATTGCGCGCCTCGGCATGTACCTGTCGGTGACGGGCCTGCTCGTCATCGTCGCCATCGTCTTCTACCAGGTATTCGGACGCTACGTGCTCAACTCCAGCCCGACCTGGACGGAGAACTTGGCGCTGGTCCTGATCCTCTACGTCACGCTGATCGGCGCCGCCGTCGGCGTACGTGATGCCGGGCATATCGGCATGGACAGCCTGCTGGTCATGCTCCCCGATCACGCGCGGGAGAAGATCGAGATCGTGATCCACGTTCTGGTCGCCGTGTTCGGCCTCGCCATGGCCTATAATGGCTGGGTCCTCGGCGCGTCGGTGGGCACCGTGAAGATCCCCAATCTCGGCCTGCCCGAGGTGATCCGCTACGTGCCGCTGTTCGCCTCCGGCGTCCTGATCGTTTCGTTTTCCATCGAGCACATCATTGCTCTCCTGCGCGGCGAAGAGGTCGTCCCCTCATGGAACTGATCATCCTCGGCGCCACCTTCTTCGGCTTTCTGATCCTCGGCGTACCGGTCGCCTTCGCGATCGGCCTGTCGGCCATCTGCACCATCCTCTACGAAGGCCTGCCGGTCGCCGTCATCTTCCAGCAGATGATGTCGGGGATGAACATCTTCTCCTTCCTCGCCATTCCGTTCTTCGTCTTCAGCGGTGAGCTGATGCTGCATGGCGGCGTGGCCGACAAGATCGTGCAACTCGCCAAGAATCTCGTCGGGCACATCCGCGGCGGGCTCGGCATGTCGAACGTGGTCGCGTGCACGCTGTTCGGCGGCGTCTCCGGCTCACCCGTGGCCGACGTGTCGGCGATGGGCGCGGTGATGATCCCGATGATGAAGAAGGAGGGATACGACACCGACTACGCCGTCAACGTCACCACCCATGCCTCGCTGGTCGGAGCCCTGATGCCGACCAGCCACAACATGATCATCTATGCGCTGGCGGCCGGCGGCAAGGTCTCGATCGGCGCGCTGATTGCCGCCGGTCTCCTGCCGGCGCTGGTGCTGATGGTCTGCATGCTGGTTGCCGCCTACGCGGTCGCGGTGAGGCGCGGTTATCCCGCCGGCAAGTTCCCAGGCTGGGCTGAGGTGGTCCGCTCGCTGGCGGCGGCGCTGCCGGGGCTTCTGATCGTCGGCATCATCCTGGCCGGCATCCTGTCCGGCGTCTTCACGGCAACCGAATCGGCGGCCATCGCCGTCACCTACTCGATCCTGCTGACTTTCTTCATCTATCGCACCATGACCTGGGGCAACTTCCTGCGCGCCGCCGCCAAGGCGGTGAAGACGACCGGGGTGGTGCTGCTGCTGATCGGCGTCTCCACCATGTTCCAGTACCTGATGGGACTTTACGAGGTGGCGGATCTCGCCGGCGCGATGATGAACAAGTTGTCGACGCAGCCCTGGGTGATCTTCCTGCTCATCAACATCATCCTGTTCGTGCTCGGCACGTTCATGGACATGGCGGCAACGATCCTGATCTGCACCCCGATCTTCCTGCCGATCGCGATGAAGGCGGGCATGGACCCGGTGCAGTTCGGCATGCTGATGCTGATCAATTGCGCCCTCGGGCTCAACACGCCGCCGGTCGGAACGACGCAATTCGTCGGCTGCGCCATCGGCGGCATCTCGGTCGGCGCGGTGATGCGTACCATCCTGCCGTTCTATGCTGCGCTCATCGCAGCACTGATGTTCGTGACCTATGTCCCTGCATTCTCGTTGTGGCTGCCGCGCCTCTTGATGGGCTACAAGGGCTAGCAGCACCAGGGAGACATCGCCAGTGACGGACTATCGCAAGCTCTTCGATCTCACCGGCAAGACCGCGCTCGTGCTCGGCGCCGCATCCGGCATCGGCAAATCGTCGGCCGAAGCGCTTGCGGGTCTCGGTGCCCGGGTTGTCTGCGCCGATCGTGCGCTCGACGCAGCGGAGGCGACGGCCGTCGGCATTCGCGACAAGGGCGGCTGGGCGCAAGCAGCTGGCTGCGACGCCGCAAGCGCCGCGGATGTCAATGCGCTGGCCCAAACCGTGATGCAGAAGTTTCCGCGGCTCGACATCGCCGTGACGACGCCTGGTCTCAACATCCGCAAGACCATCCTCGACTACACCGAGGAGGATCTCGACCGCGTCCTCACCCTCAACGTCAAGGGCACGGTCTTTTTCTTCCAGGCCTTCGGCCGCATCATGGTTGCGCAGAAGGGCGGCAGCATCATCGCCTGCTCCTCGGTTCGCGCGGTGACCATCGAGCCCGGCCTCGGCATCTACGGCTCGACCAAGGCGGCGATCGGCCTGCTGGTGAAGGGCTTTGCCTCCGAGGTCGGGCACGCCGGCGTGCGCGTCAATGCGATCGCCCCGAGCATCGCCGAGACCGCGCTGACCGGCCCTTTCAAGCAGCGCCCCGACATCTACAATCTCTACGCCGGCCACACCGTGTTCAACCGCTGGAGCAGCGCCGACGAGGTCGCGACCGCCGTCGCCTATCTCGCCTCGGATGCCGCAAGCTATGTCAGCGGCAGCACGCTGTTCGTCGACGGCGGCTGGACCGCCGTCGACGGCCCGCCGACCGGTCTTACCCAGTTGCACAAATAGCAAAGGATGTAGCTCGGGTTGCGCTTGCACGTCGCGCGGCTCACTGGCAGGCCTCCTTCGCAACCGCAGCAGGAAGCTCCGGCGCGCGCGGCTTGAGCAAATCGCATGGGGCTTGCCGGATAAATGCGCTCGGCTGGCCGGTATTTTGGTGTTACGAAGTGGGACATGAACCAGCACGCCAAGATCAACGCGAAGATCGAGATCCGCCATTCGACCTGTCCGCATGATTGCCCCTCGGCCTGCGCCCTCGATGTCGAGGTGGTCGAAGGCCGCAGCATCGGCCGCGTCCGCGGTTCGAAGAAGCAGACCTACACCGCCGGCGTCGTCTGCGCCAAGGTCGCCCGCTATGCCGAGCGCATCCATCATCCCGAGCGGCTGATCTATCCGCTGCGCCGCACCGGCCCCAAGGGTTCAGGTCAGTTCGCGCGGATCTCCTGGGACGAGGCGCTGGACGAGATCGGGCACCGATTCAATGCGGCCGAGCGCGACTTCGGTGCGGAATCGATCTGGCCCTATTACTACGCGGGGACGATGGGGCTCGTGATGCGCGACGGGCTCAACCGTCTCACGCATGTGAAGAAATATTCGCGCTTCTACCAGACCATCTGTGCCAATGTTGCGCGCATCGGCTTTGCAATCGGCACCGGCAAGATCGCCGGCGTCGACCCGCGCGAGATGGCGCTGTCCGATCTCGTCGTGATCTGGGGCACCAATCCCGTCAACACTCAGGTCAACGTGATGACGCACGCCTCGCGCGCCCGCAAGGAGCGCGGCGCGAAGATCGCGGCGGTCGACATCTACGACAACGAGACCATGAAGCAGGCCGACATCAGGATCATCCTGCGGCCCGGCACCGACGGCGCCTTCGCCTGCGGCGTCATGCACGTCCTGTTCCGCGACGGCTACGCCGACCGAGCCTACATGGACAAGTATACCGATTGCCCCGCCGAGCTCGAGGCGCATCTGAAGTCGCGCACGCCGGAATGGGCCTCGGCGATTTGCGGCGTTCCGGTGTCGGAGATCGAGGCTTTCGCCAAGGCCGTCGGCGAGATCAAGCGGACCTTCTTCCGTCTCGGCTATGGCTTCACCCGCTCGCGCAACGGCGCGACGCAGATGCATGCGGCGCTGTGCATTCCCGCGGTGACCGGCGCTTGGCAGTATGAAGGCGGCGGCGCCTTCTTCAACAATTACGCGCTGTGGCACTTCAACGAATCCATCATCGAAGGCCACGACGCGATCGACAAGACCACCCGCGCGCTCGACCAGTCGCAGATCGGACGTATCCTCACCGGCGATGCCGAAGCTCTGCAGGGCAAGGGCCCGGTCAAGGCGTTGCTGATCCAGAACACCAATCCGATGACGGTGGCGCCGGAGCAGGCGCTGGTCCGGCAGGGCTTTGCGCGCGAGGATCTGTTCGTGGCGGTGCACGAGCAGTTCATGACCGAGACGGCGCAGATGGCCGACATCGTGCTGCCGGCGACCATGTTCATGGAGCATGACGACCTCTATTATGGCGGCGGCCATCAGCACATCTCGGTCGGGCCGAAGCTGATCGACCCGCCGGGCGAATGCCGCTCCAACCACGAGGTGTTGCAGGCGCTGGCGCCGCGGCTGGGCGCCAGGCATCCGGGCTTCGAGATGAGCCCGCGCGAATTGATCGACGCGACCTTGAGGCTGAGCAATCACGGCGACATCGCCGGCCTTGAAGCCGACATCTGGCGCGACCTGCAGCCGGATTTCCGCACCTCGCATTATCTCGACGGCTTCGCCCACGCCGACGGCAAGTTCCATTTCAAAGCCGACTGGGCGCATCCGCCGTTCGGCGTCACCATGGGCGACTACGACAAGATGCCTGGTCTGCCGGATCATTGGGCAGTGATCGAGCACGCCGACCGGGCCCATCCGTTCCGGCTTGCGACCAGCCCCTCGCGCAGCTTCCTCAACACCACTTTCAACGAGACGCCGTCCTCGCAGGCGCGTGAGGGCCGGGCCAGCGTGATGATCCACGCGCTCGACGCCGCCGCGCTCGGCATCGCCGATGGCGATGCGGTGACGCTCGGCAACGGCCGCGGCGAGACCACGCTGACCGCGACGCTGTTCGAGGGCGTGCGGCGCGGTGTCCTGATCGCCGAATCCGTTCATCCCAACAGCAATCATATCGGCGGCCGCGGCATCAACACGTTGACGGGCGCAGATACGATCGCGCCGATCGGCGGCGCGGCGTTCCACGATAATAAAGTCTGGATCAGGAAGGCGGCCTCAGCTCAAGGCGTGCACTCCGTGACGCCGTAGCCCGCGAATTCCTTTGCAATGTTCGGGTTCATCGACCTCGCCTGCGCGATATCGGTGGCGCCGTCGCCGCCGCTTCTGCGCGCAGCGATGCCGCGGCCGAACAGCGAGGACGAGGAGCGCGGGTTGCGCTGGATCGCGTCGGTATAATCCTTGATCGCCTCGGCATTGCGCCCGAGCTTGAGGTTGACGAGCCCGCGGCTGTCGAGTGCATCGCTCAAGCCCGGGTTGATCTGGAGCGCCAGATTGCAGTCGGCGAGCGCGCCTTGCGGGTCGCCCGTCGCAGCCCGGCTCCAGCAGCGGTTGTTTAGGGCTTCCGCGTCCTTGGGCGCGCGGCGGAGCACCGCGTCGAAATCCTGTATCGCGAGCGCATAGGCGCGCTTGATCGCGTAGACCTGGCCGCGTTTGTAGCGCGAGGTGACATCGTTGGCGTTGGCGGTGATCTTGCGGCTGAGATCGGCGATGACGGGATCTCGTGCCAGTTCGTCCGCATTCGGGGCGGGCTCCGCCTGCGGTACCTCGCAGACCGGCTTTTGCGGCTCGGGTGTCTGCACCTGTGGCTTGGCCGCGTCGTCCCGCGGCCGCGTCGCCGGGCTTGCGAACGAGAACTCCGTCGTCAGCGAGGAGGACAGCCAGGGCACTTGCTCGCGGTTGGTGGCGGCAACGACGCCATTCTTGGTGTTGGTCAGGGCCTGCTCGGCGCTGATGTTCGGCGCGCGCATTTCGCGCAGCAGCTCGGCGACAAAGAGGCTGCGATCGGTCTTGCCGGTCGCCGTGACCGCGCCGAGCGCAGCGGAGTAGAGCACCAGCGTATTGCTCGGTGCGATCGCCGGTGCCAGACCGGCCGAATGGCGGCGGAAGCGCCGCTCGAACGGGTTGCGGCGGGAAGCGTCGATCAGCGCGATCTTGATGGCGGCACCGCGCGTGTTCATCTCGGCGAGGATGGCGTCGAGGCCGAAGCCGTCGCGCGAGACGTCCGGCTCGGTCCAGATCTGGGCGTCGACCGGCAGCAGATAGGTCTGACGGTTGGACTGGATGGCAAAGCCGTCGAAGAAGATCAGCGCCACCGCGCCGCGCTCGATGCGGTCGTAGAAGCGGCCCAGCACCTGCCGCATGGCATCGCCGGTGAGATTGCTCTGCCTGTCGACGACGAAGCCGCCGCGCTTCAATTCCTCGGCGACGTCCTGGGCATCGTTGGCGACCTCGCTCAGGACGAACTCATTGTCGGGATATTTCGCGTTGCCGATCACCAGCGCGATCTTCGCGGCGTCGGCCGCATGGCATGCGGCGCCGCCGCTCAGCACGACCAATCCTGCCAGCAACAACATCAATGCGGCGCGCATGAAATGGCTCATCGGTGATCAAATCTCCGGTCAGGATAGCGCGCGCAAGCCCCAGTTCAATCGCGAAGCGAAGTTGCGCCCACACGCTATGGTGAGGCGACCCTGCAGATTGCCCTTGCGCGCGCCGCCGGTCCTGCCGCAAATGGCTGCAAAACGGGACCAAGCGAGCGAGCATGTCATGACCGACACCACAGCCGTCATCACCGAGAAGCGCGGGCAGGCGTTCTGGATCACCATCAACCGGCCGGAGAAACGCAACGCGCTGAACGGCGAGGTCATCGCCGGGATCACAAGAGCCTATCGCGACGCGCATGAGGACAAGGACGTCCGCGTCATCGTGCTGACGGGCGCGGGCGACAAGGCGTTCTGCGCGGGCGCCGACTTGCAGAATTCCGGCGCGGCTTTCGCGATGGATCATTCCAAACCAAATGTCGACTATGCCGATCTGTTACGTTTGTCACAGAACGCCACGAAGCCGGCGATTGCGCGCCTCAGTGGCGTCTGCATGGCCGGCGGCATGGGCCTTCTGTGCATGACCGACATGGCGGTTGCGGCCGATCACGTCGTCTTCGGCCTGCCGGAGGTGAAGGTCGGCGTGTTCCCGATGCAGGTGCTGAGCCTGCTGCAGCGCATCGCTCCGCCCCGTCTCGTCAACGAATGGGCGCTCACGGGCGAGCCGTTCGACGCCAGGGCCGCGCAGGCCGCTGGCCTGCTCAACTACATCGTGCCGGCCGCCGAGTTAGATGCCAAGGTTGACTGGCTGATCGCCCGCATCGTCGACAAATCCCCGACCGCGATCCGCCGCGGCAAATACGCCATGCGCGCGATCGCCTCGATGTCGTTCGACGAGAGCATCGCCTATACCGAAAGCCAGATCGCACTGCTCGCGATGACCGAGGACGCCAAGGAAGGGTTGAAAGCGTTCAGCGAGAAGCGGAAGCCGGTCTGGACGGGGAGGTGAGGGGATCCGCTCTCGCATCTCGGACGCGCCGCAACGCGTCGGCGTCGCTGCGCAGAGCCGGGACCCAGGGCGGCACGAACGAGAATGTAGCCGCATCCTCCGCCGTCATTCCGGGGCGCGCGTAGCGCGAGCCCGGAATCCATCGTGCAGCAAGTGATGCGGAGAAATGGATTCCGGGCTCGCGCCAAGGGGCGCGCCCCGGAATGACAATCTCACCCCGCGTTCGCCTTCAGTCCCGCCGCCTGAATCCCCGCCACCGCGCAGGCTTCGTCATTGTCGGACGTATCGCCGGAGACGCCGACCGCGCCGAGCAGGGTGGTGCCATCCATGATCAGCACGCCGCCGGGGACCGGTACCAGCGCGCCCTTCGCGATCGTGTTCACGGCATCGACGAAATAGGCCTGCTCCTGCGCGCGCTGGAACAGAGCACGCGAGCCCATGCCCATGGCGAGCGCGCCATAGGCCTTGCCATGCGCGATCTCGGCGCGCATCAGGCTGGTTCCGTCCTGCGCCGCCGCGAGCTTGAGCACGCCGCGCGCGTCCAGGATGGTGACGACCAGCGGCTTCAGCTTGAGCTCGCCGGCTTTCGCGAAGGCGGCTTCGAGGATTTTTCGGGCGGTGTCGAGGGTGAGATCAGCCATGGCTGGTTTCCTTTGCAGCTGGAGAGGTGGCGTTGGATTTGGCGCGATCGAGGCTCATGGCCAGCACGCGGGCGACGTGAAGTGCTTCGCGCTGGGCGCCGTCGTGGATCTGGTGCCGGCATGAGGTGCCGTCGGCGACGACGAGCGTATTCCGGTCAGCCTTCCGCACGGCCGGCAGCAGTGACAGCTCGGCCATCTCGATCGAGGCATCATACGTGTCCGCGCCATAGCCGAAGGCGCCGGCCATGCCGCAGCAGCTCGACTCGATGGTCTTAACCTCAAGGCCTGGGATGAGGCGCAGCACCTGCTCGACAGGCTTGAAGGCGCCGAAGGATTTTTGATGGCAATGGCCGTGCACCACGGCCTTGTCCGCGACGATGCCGAGCGGCAGTTGCAGCCTTCCGGCCTCTGCCTCGCGCGCCAGAAACTCCTCGAACGTCAGCGCGTGGGCGCCCACCGCCTTGGCTTCGTCGTCCTTGCGCAGTGAAGCGAGCTCGTCGCGCAGCGTCAGGAGGCAGCTCGGCTCGAGGCCGACGATCGGCACGCCGCGCGCCGCGTATGGCGCGAAAGCCGAGACCAGCCGGTCGAGCTCGACCTTGGCTTCGTCGACGAGCCCGGCTGACAGGAATGTGCGGCCGCAGCACAGCGGACGGTTGCCGCTCGCAAGTTTTGGCAGATGCACGCGATAGCCGCCGGCCGTGAGCACGCGCAGCGCGGCGTCGAGATTCTCGCGCTCATAGATGCGGTTGAAGGTATCAGTGAACAGCACGACCTCGCGACCGTCCGTAGGCCCGACGCTTTCGGACGGCGGCACGAACACATCGCGGCGAAAGGCGGGGAGGGCCCGGCGCGCGCTGATGCCGGCGAAGCGCTCGAACAGCTTTCGCAGCAGCGGGCTGCCGTTGCGCAAATTAGCCAGCGGTGCCAAGCGCGAAGCAAGGCCGGCATAGCGCGGCAGATATGCAACCAGCCGGTCGCGCAGCGTCAGGCCGCGGCTGGCGGCGCGCGCCGCGAGCACCTCGATCTTCATCTTGGCCATGTCGACGCCGGTCGGGCATTCATGGCGGCAGGCCTTGCAGGAGACGCAGAGTTTGAGCGTCTCCATCATCTCGTCGGAAGAGAGCGCATCCGGGCCGAGCTGGCCGGAGATCGCAAGCCGCAGCGTATTGGCGCGGCCGCGGGTAACGTCCTTCTCGTCGCGCGTGGCGCGATAGGACGGGCACATCACACCGCCCTCGAGCTTGCGGCAGGCGCCGTTGTTGTTGCACATCTCGACCGCGCCCTGGAAACCGCCGCCGGCGCCGGGATAAGCCGACCAGTCGAGCTTCGTCTTCAGCTCGCCGACCCGATAGTCGGGCTTGAAGCGGAACAGCGAGCGGTCGTCCATCCTGGGCGCATCGACGATCTTGCCGGGATTGAGCAGGCCGGCAGGATCGAAGCGCTGCTTCACCTCCCTGAAGTCGGCGACGAGGCGCTCGCCGAACATGGCCTCGTGGAATTCGGAGCGCACCAGCCCGTCGCCGTGCTCGCCGGAATGCGAGCCCTTGTACTCGCGCACCAGGGCGAAGGCCTCTTCGGCGATGGCGCGCATCGCCTTGACGTCCTTCTCCAGCTTCAGGTTCAGAACGGGGCGCACATGCAGGCAGCCTTCGGAGGCGTGCGCGTACATCGTGCCGCTGGTGCCGTGCTTGGCGAAGACTTCGTTCAGCCGCGCGGTGTAGTCGGCGAGGTGCGGCAGCGGCACCGCGCAGTCTTCGACGAAGGAGACCGGCTTGCCCTCCTGCTTCATCGACATCATCACGTTGAGGCCGGCCGCGCGGAAATCGGCGATGCCGCTCTGCAGCGCGGGTTCGGTGATCTCGACCACGCCGCCCCATTTGCGCGTGTCGTTGTTCCAGCCGAAGCCGAGATCCGCCATCAGCTCACCGAGCTGCTTGAGGCGCACGAGGTTGTCGGCTTGGTCCTCTTCGGCGAATTCGACCACCAGCACGGCGTCCGGATCGCCCTTGATCGCCGCGGAGATGACGGGTGCGAACATCGCAATGTCGCGGCCGAGCGCGATCATGGTGCGGTCGACCAACTCGACCGCAATCGGCTTGAGCTTGACGAGGTGCTGGGCCGCATCCATCGCCTCGTAGAAGCTGCCGAAATGGCAGACGCCGAGCGCCTTGTTGCGGATCACGGGCCAAAGCTTCAGCTCGACCTTGGTGGTGAAGGCGAGGGTGCCTTCGGAGCCGACCAACAGATGCGCCATGTTGTTCGGTGCATTGCGCGGCACCAGCGCATCAAGATTATAGCCGCCGACGCGCCGCTGCACCTTTGGGAAGCGCGCGGCGATCTCGTCGGCCTCGCGGGTGCCAAGGTCGAGCATGTCGCGGAACAGGGCGCGGGTGCTGTCGCCGGCCTCGAGGTCGGAGAGATCGCGCGCGACCTCGCCAAAACGGCTCAGCGTGCCGTCGGCGAGCGAGGCCTCCATCGACAGCGTGTTGTCGCGCATGGTGCCGTAGCGCAGCGAGCGGCCGCCGCAGGAATTGTTGCCGGCCATGCCGCCGATGGTGGCGCGGGAGGCCGTGGAGACGTCGACAGGAAACCACAAGCCGTGCTTCCTAAGCTGACGGTTGAGGTCGTCGAGCACGATGCCGGGCTCGACTACGCAGGTGCGGCCTTCGACATCGAGCGACAGGATCCGGTTGAGGTGCTTGGAGAGATCGACCACGAGGCCGTCATTGACGGTCTGGCCGCATTGCGAGGTGCCGCCGCCGCGCGGGGTGACCTTCAGCCCCTCGTCGCGCGCAATCGCCAGCGCCCGCAAGGCCTCGTCCATGGTCTTGGGGACCACCACGCCAGCCGGCATGATCTGGTAGAACGAGGCGTCGGTGGCGTAGCGGCCGCGGCTGAAGCCGTCGAACAGCACGTCGCCGGTCAATTCCGACCGCAGGCGCCGTTCGAGCGAGGAGGCGTTCGTCATCCCTGATCCCGGACTGACCCGGCGAGGCTCAGCCTTGCTGGGATATTCATTGTGGTTCCTGACCGACTATATTGTGAATGCAAAATGAGCAAGCTTGGCGCCTTTAAGGCGATGCCGGCGCGCCCTCTTGGGGCTCGGTCAGGTGCTCGATCGCTGCCGTCCGTTTGTTGCGCAGATGCTGGAACAGGATGTCGCTGAGCTCGCTCCCGGCGCGGCGGCGCAGCGCATCGAGGATGGCCTCGTGCTCGCGCATGGCTTCCGCCCAGCGCTGCCGCTTGCGGGCGAAATTGGCGGAGTAGCGGACGCGTCGGATCCGGCCGGCGAAATTGGCGTAGGCACTCTTCAGCGTATCGTTGCGCGCGGCATCGACGATGCTCTCGTGGATGCGCTGGTTGGCCTGGAAATAGCCGTGCATGTCGCGATGCAGGTAATGGCCGTACATCTCGTAGTGCAGCTGCTCGATCGCCGTGATTTCCGCATCCGTTATGGCTTCGCAGGCGAGGCGCCCTGCCAGGCTTTCCAGGCCTGCCATGACGTCGAACAGTTCCTCGAGATCGCGCTGGCTGAGCTGGCGCACCCGAGCGCCGCGGTTGGGCAGTAGCTCGATCAGGCCCTCGGCGGCGAGCACCTTGAGCGCCTCGCGCAACGGCGTGCGGGAGATGCCGAGCATCTCGCAGAGTTGCCGCTCGGGAACGCGCGCGCCTTCGGGAATATTGCCTTCGACCACGTAATCGCGCAGCCGCAGCAGGATCTCGCCATGCAGCGAGGCCTCGTGACGGTTTTCCTGGCGATCGCCATTGCCGGGGGACGGGGTGATCGGAACCCCGGTGTCGGGAATCGTGGATTTCATTTGCAGCACAGTAGTTTGCCCGGTTGATCGCGTCGACGCTCGCAATCGAATACCAGATTTCGATTGAAGGGACAAAAAATGAATGCAAAATAGCCGGCAGAGCCGGCCATAACCCGCCGAAAGGGAGCTTTGCATGCCTCAGGGACGCCATTTCCTACAGATTCCGGGCCCGAGCCCGGTCCCCGAGCGCGTCCTGCGCGCGATGGACATGCCTGTCATCGACCATCGCAGCGCCGAATTCGGCGAGTTCGGCCGCACCGTGCTCGAAGGCAGCCAGCAGATCTTCCAGACCAGGGGGCCGGTCGTGATCTTCCCCTCGTCGGGGACCGGCGCCTGGGAAGCCGCGATCGTCAACACGCTGTCGCCGGGCGACAAGGTGCTGATGGTCGAAACCGGCCACTTCGCCACGATGTGGCGGCAGATGGCCGGGCGCTTCGGCATCGAGGTTGATTTCGTCCCGGGCGACTGGCGCCGCGGCGCCGATCCCACGGTGATCGAGGCCAGGCTCTCCGAAGACGCCGCGCGCACCATCAAGGCGGTGATGGTCGTGCACAACGAGACCTCGACCGGCGCGACCAGCCGCATCGCCGAGATCCGCGCCGCGATCGACCGCGCCTCGCATCCGGCGCTCTTGATGGTCGACACCATCTCCTCGCTCGGCTCGGTCGACTATCGTCACGACGAGTGGAAGGTCGATGTCAGCGTCAGCTGCTCGCAGAAGGGTTTCATGCTGCCGCCCGGTCTCGGCTTCAACGCGATTTCGGACAAGGCCTTGGCTGCGTCCAGAACCAACAAGATGCCGCGCTCCTATTTCGACTGGGAGGAGATGCTCAAGCCCAACGCCAAGGGCTTCTTCCCCTATACGCCCGCGACCAATCTGCTCTACGGCTTGCGCGAGGCGATCGCGATGCTGCTCGAGGAGGGGCTCGACAATGTTTTTGCGCGGCATCAGCGCTTGGCGGCCGCGACGCGGGCCGCGGTCAACCATTGGGGTCTCGAAGTGCTGTGCCAGGAGCCTTCGGAGTTCTCGCCGGTGCTCACGGCCGTGCTGATGCCTCCGGGGCATGATGCCGATCAGTTCCGGAAAGTCGTGCTCGACAATTACAACATGTCGCTCGGCTCGGGCCTGTCGAAGGTCGCCGGCAAGGTCTTCCGCATCGGCCATCTCGGCGAATGCAACGCGCTGACGCTGCTCGGCGCGCTCACCGGCATCGAGATGGGTCTGTCGGTGGCCGGCGTGCCGCACCGCGCCGGCGGCGTGGACGTCGCGATGAAGCTGCTGGAGCAGCGCCCTCAGGGCAATGCCGCGCCGCATCTGAAGATCGTCGGCACGTAAAGGTCGGCCCGCGAAGATGGTCGCGACGGAGCGGCCGAGGGCAGGCCGGCCCGCTATGCGCGAGGGGCCCTTTGGAGGAGAGGACAAGCCGGTCAAATGGTGCTATTCGGCGCCCACCAAACCAAGGCAAGACCGGGAAGGACGCCGATGACCGTGCATACTGGAAGGCATTTCTTACAGATTCCAGGACCGACCAACGTGCCCGATCGGGTGCTGCGGGCGATGGATATGCCGACTTTGGACCATCGCGGTCCGGAGTTCGCCGAGCTCGGTTTTGCCGTGCTTGCCGCGATGCAGCGCGTATTCCGCACCAAGCAGCCCGTGATCATCTTCCCCTCGTCCGGTACCGGCGCCTGGGAAGCGGCGATGGTCAACGTGTTCGCGCCCGGTGACAAGGTCTTGATGTGCGAGACCGGCCAGTTCGCCGTGCTGTGGCGCGGCATCGCCGACAAGTTCAAGCTCGATGTCGACTTCATCCCGAGCGACTGGCGCCATGGCGCCGATCTTGCCGAGATCGAGAAGCGTCTTGCCGCCGACAAGCAGCACGCCATCAAGGCGGTCTGCGTCGTGCACAACGAGACCTCGACCGGCTGCGTGACGCCGCCGCTGGAGGTGCGCAAGATCCTCGACCGCACCAAACATCCGGCGCTGCTGATGGTCGACACCATCTCCGGCCTCGGCTCGATGGAATATGAGCACGACGCCTGGGGCATCGACGTTTCGGTCGCCGGCTCGCAGAAGGGCCTGATGCTGCCGCCGGGCCTCGGCTTCAACGCGGTCTCGGAGAAAGCGCTCGCGGCCGCCAAGGCCAACCCCGGCATGCGCTCATACTGGGACTGGCAGGAGGTCATCAGCTTCAACAAGCTCGGCACCTTCCCCTACACGCCCGCAACGAACCTGCTCTACGGCCTGCGCGAAGCGGTGAAGATGCTGGAGGAGGAGGGGCTGGAGAACGTCTGGACCCGCCACAAGCGCCACAGCGCCGCGACGCGGGCTGCGGTCAAGGTCTGGGGCCTCGAGACGCAGTGTGCCGATCCCGCCGCGCATTCTCCGGCGCTGACCGGCGTTCGCGTGCCCGAGGGCTTTGATGCCGACGCCTTCCGCAAGGTCGTGCTGGAAAACTTCGACATGTCGCTCGGCACCGGCCTGAACAAGGTCAAGGGCAAGGTGTTCCGCATCGGTCATATCGGCCACTTCAACGATCTGATGCTGATGGGCACGCTTGCAGGCGTCGAGATGGGCCTCGACCTCGCAAAGATCCCGCACCGGAGCGGCGGCGTGCTCGCGGCGATGGATGTGCTGAAGGGACGCGACGTGGTGCCGATGACCAAGGTTCAAGTCGCCTAAGGCTCAGGTTGCCGGGGCGGCCTGACTGAACTGTAGTGAAGAAAGTGAGCGCGCGATGAACGCACCGACGACTGCCAACGAAGACCTGCTCTACTCCGTCACGGACGGCATCGCGCGGATCACCTTCAACCGCCCGCAGGCGCGCAACGCCATGACCTTCGCCATGTATGACCGCATGGCGGAGATATGCCAGGAGATCAACGTCGACCGTTCGATCAAGGCGCTGATCCTGACCGGCGCGGGCGACAAGGCGTTCGCCTCCGGCACGGACATCTCGCAATTCCGTGCCTTCAAGACCGCGCAGGATGCGCTCGACTACGAGGCGCGCATCGATCGCGTGCTCGGCACGCTCGAGCAGTGCCGCGTGCCGGTGATCGCGGCGATCGCCGGCGCCTGCACCGGCGGCGGCGCGGGGATCGCGGCCTGCTGCGATCTTCGCATCGGCACCGAGACGACGCGGATGGGCTTTCCGATTGCGCGCACGCTCGGCAACTGCCTGTCGATGTCGAACATCAGCCGCGTCGTCGCGCTGGTCGGTCCCGCCCGCACCAAGGACATGATCTTCAAGGCGCGCCTGGTCGACGCGCCGGAGGCGCTGGCGCTCGGCCTGCTCAACGAGGTCGTGCCTGACGTCGAGACGCTGCAGCGCCGTGCCGACGAGACTGCAAAGCTCGTCGCCAGCCACGCGCCGCTGACGCTGGAAGCGACCAAGGAAGCGGTGCGCCGCATCCGCCGCACGCTCTCGCGCGAGGAAGGCGAGGACCTGATCCTGAAAGCCTATATGAGCGAGGATTTCCGCGAGGGCATGGACGCCTTCCTCAACAAGCGGGCGCCGGTCTGGAAGGGCAAATAAGTCTCACGGGCTTTCGGCTCCGTCAGTCGAAAGTCATATGCGCGCAATTGCCCGTCTGCTTGAACTCTACAGGATTAATCCGCACTATGCAGGGATAGAATTTTCCGCAACTACAACTCAAAAACATCAGGGGACGAAACTCGTGCGAATTCCAGTGAAAGCCCTCGGCGCTGCGACGGCGCTGTTGTTGAGCACGCCGGCCGTTGCGGCCTGGGAGCCGACGAAACCGGTGGAGATCGTGGTGGCGGCGGGCGCGGGTGGTGCCTCCGACCAGATGGCCCGGATGATGCAGGCCGCGATCCAGAAGAACAATCTGATGAAGCAGCCGATGGTGGTCTCGCTCAAGGGCGGCGCCTCCGGCGCGGAAGCGCTGATGTACATGAAGTCCAGCGAGGGCGACCCCAACAAGGTGCTGATCGCCTATTCGCTGATCTACATGCTGCCGCTGTCGGCGAAGATCCCGTTCAACTGGCGCGAGCTGACGCCGGTCTCCGTGGTGGCGCTCGACCAGTTCGTGCTGTGGGACAACAGCGCGGGCCCCAAGACGTTGAAGGACTTCGTCGCGGCCGCCAAGGCTGCGAGCGCGCCGTTCAAGATGGGCGGCACCGGCTCCAAGCGCGAGGACCACGTGCTCACCGTGTTCCTGGAGCAGAAGACCGGCGCGAAATTCTCCTATCTGCCCTACAAATCCGGCGGCGAGGCCGCGACCCAGCTGGTCGGCAACCACACCGAAGCCAACGTCAACAACCCATCCGAAAATCTCGAGGTCTGGCGCGCCGGCCAGGTGCGTCCGCTCTGCGTGTTCGACAGGGAGCGCATTGCCTATACGACCAAGGTGACCGACACCCAGTCCTGGGCCGACATCCCGACCTGCAAGGAGGAGGGCGTCGACGTGCAATATCTGATGCTGCGCGCGATGTTCCTGCCCGGCAAGGTCACGCCGGAGCAGCAGGCGTTCTACGTCGATCTGTTCCACAAGGTGACGCAGACCGCGGAGTACAAGGACTACATGGAGAAGCAGGCCTTGAAGCCGATCTTCCTCTCCGGCAAGGACATGGTGCAGTTCCTCGAGGAGGACGATGCGCTGAACAAGTCGCTGATGACGGAAGCCGGCTTCGTCGCGAAGTAGCTCTCTCTTCTCCCTCGCCCTGTTCTGACGGGGAGAGGGCAGGGTGAGGGGCTCTCTCCACGAGTTGAGCTCGTGGAGAGAGCCTCTCACCCGGCGCTTTGCCGTAGCCAAAGCTTCGCTTCGGCGTTCTAGAAAACGGCCACAGATTCGGCCTCTGCCTCTCCCCGTAAGCACGGGGAGAGATGCACAATCTCCAGCCTCGCATCTGAGCCCATGTCCCAAACCGATATCGAAATCGTCGTCGAGGATCCCACCGCGCCCGAAGACGATTCCCCTTCCGTCGTCTCTTCCGGCACGATCGAGATCGTCGTCTGCCTGCTGCTGCTCGCGCTCGCGGTCACGCTCGGCTACGACAATTGGCGCACCGGCGCGTCCTGGGATGCGACCGGGCCGGAGCCCGGCTATTTCCCATTCTATCTGTCCGTCATTCTCGCCGGCGGCAGCCTCTACGGTCTGATCGCCGCGCTGCTGGCGCGGCGCGTCTCGCCCGGAACCTTCGTCACGCGTGCGCAAGGCCGGCGCGTGCTGGCGGTGTTCGTGCCGACGTCGCTGTTCTGTCTGGCGACGCAGTTCCTCGGCCTGTATGTCGCGAGCTTTCTCCTGATCGCGGGCTTCATGCGGCTGGTCGGCCGGATCGCGCTGTGGAAGTCGCTGCTCACTGCGTTTGCGTTCACGGCCATCATGTTCATTACCTTCGATGTCGCGTTCGACGTCATCATGCCGAAGGGGCCGCTCGAAGCGGCCCTCGGCCGCTAGGCGGAGCCGCGCGCGATGGAAGCTCTCGGTCTCCTGCTCCACGGCTTTGCCGTCCTGCTGACGTGGAAGACGCTCGTGCTGATGATGGTCGGGCTGGTGCTCGGCATCTTCGTCGGCGTGCTGCCCGGGCTCGGCGGCCCCAACGGCGTTGCGATCCTGTTGCCGCTGACCTTCACGATGGACCCGACCTCGGCCATCGTGATGCTGTCCTGCATCTATTGGGGCGCCTTGTTCGGCGGTGCCATCACCTCGATCCTGTTCAACATCCCGGGCGAAGCCTGGTCGGTCGCGACCACGTTCGACGGCTATCCGATGGCGCAGCAGGGCAGGGCGGCGGAGGCGCTGACTGCGGCGTTCACCTCCTCCTTCGTCGGCTCGCTGGTCGCGGTGCTCCTGATCACCTTCCTCGCGCCGATGATCTCGTCCTTTGCGCTGAAATTCGGCCCGCCCGAGTTCTTCGCGGTGTATCTCCTCACCTTCTGCTCCTTCGTCGGCCTCGGGCGCGAAGCCAAGCACAAGACCGTCATCTCGATGTCGCTGGGCCTGCTGCTGGCCGGCATCGGCATGGATACGGTGTCCGGCAGTCTGCGCATGACCTTCGGCTCGCCGGAGCTCTTGCGCGGCATCAACTTCCTGGTCGCCGTCATCGGCCTGTTCGGCATCAGCGAGATCCTGCTGACGATGGAGGAGCGCCTTGCGCTGCGCGGGCATGCGGCTAGCATCTCGCTGCGCGTCGTGCTCGGCGTCTGGAAGGATCTGCCGAAATACTGGGTGACGCTGCTGCGCTCCTCTTTCATCGGTTGCTGGCTCGGCATCACCCCTGGCGGTGCGATCGCGGCCTCCTTCATGGGCTACAATCTGGCAAAGCGCTTCGCCAAGGAGCCCGAGGGCTTCAGCAAGGGCCGCATCGAAGGCGTGTTCGCGCCGGAGACGGCGGCGCATGCCTCCGGCACCTCGGCGCTGCTGCCGATGCTGGCGCTCGGCATTCCCGGCTCGGGCACGGCCGCGATTCTGCTCGGCGGGCTGATGGTGTGGGGTCTCAATCCGGGGCCGCTGCTGTTCGTCGAGCACAAGGATTTCGTCTGGGGCCTGATCGCCTCGATGTATCTCGGCAACGTCGTCGGCCTCGTGCTGGTGCTGACGACGGTGCCGATCTTCGCCTCGATCCTGCGCGTGCCGTTCGCGGCGGTGGCGCCGATGATCGTGGTGTCCTGCGCGATCGGCGCCTATGCCATCCAGAACGCGATGTTCGACATCTGGCTGATGCTGGGCTTCGGCGTGGTCGGTTACGTCTTCAAGAAGATCGGCATTCCGCTGGCGCCGTTCACCCTGGCGCTCGTGCTCGGCAACCGTGCCGAGGATGCCTTCCGCCTGTCGATGATCGGCTCCGGCGGCACCCTGAAGGTGTTCTGGTCGAACGGCCTGGTCGGCTCGATCACGACCCTGGCGATTCTGCTGCTGTTCTGGCCGGTGATCGACAATCTCCTCGCCCGTGTCGGGTTGACGCATGGGACCAGGGCGACATCGCCTTAGGATGGTGGAGAAATATTCTATGAAATCAATAGCTTATGTCGAAGGTAGCTTTCTAGTCGGGATGCCAGCGCGACCTCCGATTGTTTCCGAATGTTGCCGCGGCGGCACAGCTCTTGGGTGAGGATGCGCGTATATTTCGATCACAAGATCGTGCAAGGGGGAATTCTCCATGAAGCGGATAGTGATTGGAATGGCGGCTGCGATGTCGCTGTTTGCCACGGGCGCGCTGGCCGCCGATCTCGCGGCAAAGCCGTATGTCAAGGCGCCTATGGTCGATCCGGTCTGGAGCTGGACGGGCTTCTATGTCGGCGCCAACGGCGGCTACAGCTGGGGCCGTTCGCGCACCGACGTCACCTACACCAACACGGCGACCGGTGCGGTGATCGTGCCGCCGGCCGGATCCGTCACCAGCGCCTCGTTCGACATGAACGGTGCCGTCGCCGGTGGCCAGGCCGGCTACAACTGGCAGAGCACGAATTGGGTGTTCGGCATCGAGGGCGACCTGAATTGGTCGGACGAGAAGGGCCGCGCCGGCTTCAACTGCGCCCCCACCAGCATTGCAGGCGGCGCCTGTCTTCCGGGCCTGACCTTTCTGCCCCCCGGCGCTGCTGTCGGCACCACTCTGACGCTCGACCAGCATCTGCAATGGTTCGGCACGGTGCGCGGCCGCGTCGGCTTTCTGGCGACACCGAAAGTGCTGTTCTATGGCACCGGCGGCGTGGCCTTCGGCGAGATCAAGACCACGGGCACCATCTCCGGCTTCACGCCGGCTGGTGTCGCGGTCGCCTCGACCAGCTCTTCGTCGGATACCCGCGTCGGCTGGACCGTGGGTGCGGGTGTGGAAGGCAAGATCACTCAGAACTGGAGCGCCAAGCTCGAATATCTCTATGTGGATCTCGGCCGGTTCTCGTCAGGTCCGTTCTCGCTGGCGCCGTTGCCCACGATTGCGGCCAGTGCTTCCTCCCGCTTCACCGACCACATCCTGCGCGCCGGCATCAACTATCAATTTGGTGGCCCGGTGGTCGCGAAGTACTAAGCGAAGTACTGAGATCAAGAAGGCGTCAATAAGAAGCAAAGCCCGGCTCGCGCCGGGCTTTGTCGTTGCAGACGGGGCGCGCGAGATTCACACCACCTTCGCGTCTCTGAGCCCTGCGATCTCGTCCGCGCCGAAGCCGAACTCCTTCAGCACTTCGTCGGTCTGCTCGCCGAATTCCGGCGGCCGCGCCACCATCCTGCTCGGCGTGCGCGACAGCGTCACGGGCTGGCCGACCAGGCGGATATCCCGGCCTTCATCGTTCGGCACGTCCTGCGCAATGCCGAGATGCCTGACCTGCGCGTCCTCGAACATCTGGTCGATGGCGTAGATCGGCCCGCAGGGCACGCCGGCCTCGTTGAGTTCGCGGACCCAGGTCTCGGTCGACTTCGTCACGGTGCGCTTCTCGATCTCGGCGTTGAGCGCATCGCGATTCCTGGAGCGGGCGGGAGCCGTCGCATAGTCGGGATGAGTGTAGAGCTCCGGCGCGCCGATCGCCTGCGCACAGCGCTCCCAGATCCGCCCGCCCGTGGTGGCGATGTTGATGTAGCCGTCGGAGGTCTTGAACACGCCGGTCGGAATGCTGGTCGGATGGTTGTTGCCGGCCTGCTTGGCGACCTCCTTCTCCATCAGCCAGCGCGCGGCCTGGAAGTCGAGCATGAAGATCTGGGCCTGCAGCAGCGAGGTCTGCACCCACTGGCCCTTGCCCGAGACCTCGCGCTCGAGCAGGGCGGTGAGGATGCCCATCGCGCAAAACAGACCGGCACTGAGGTCGGCGACGGGGATGCCGACCCGCATCGGGCCTTCGCCCGGCGCGCCGGTGATCGACATCAGCCCGCCCATGCCTTGCGCGATCTGATCGAAGCCCGGCCGCTTGTGGTAGGGGCCGTCCTGGCCGAAGCCGGAGATGCTGCCATAGACGATGCGCGGGTTGATCGCGGCGAGGCTGTCGTAGTCGATGCCGAGCTTCTTCTTCACGTCGGGCCGGAAATTCTCGACCACGACGTCGGCCTTGACGGCGAGGCGCTTGAACACCGCGAGCCCGCGCTCGTCCTTCAGGTTCAGCGTCATTGCCCGCTTGTTGCGGTGCAAATTCTGAAAGTCGGAACCGCGCCGCGGCCCGCCCGGCTGCTCGCCGCCGGCATCCTCGGTCAGCGCGTCGATCTTGACGACGTTGGCGCCCCAGTCGGCGAGCTGCCGCACGCAGGTCGGCCCGGAGCGGACACGGGTCAGATCGAGCACGGTGAAGCGCGACAGGGCTTCCGAGGCATGCGGGAAGGGCATCGTGAAAGGCTCCGGGACAGATTGGGCGCCTACCATAGTGCCCAGAGATCACGCGACAAGCCGGGCCGGCGCCGATGCCGCCTGCTGAAATGCCTTGCCTGAGGCGCTGTCTGCGAGATCAGCGCGACAGGCGCTTCAATTCGGCCCGCGCCTGCGCGGCAAGGGGATCATCGCCATGGCGCGCAATGAAGAGTTCAAGGGCCTCCCGCGTTCCCTTCCGGCGGGCAGCTTCATATTCCTCTGCCACCGCAGCGGCAGGATCTCGCGCCATCGGCATGGAGGGCGCGCGCCCTGCCTTGCTGCTGTCGTCTGCCTTGGCCTTCTCCACCATCACGGGCAGTCCTCCGAGAGGTTGATGGGACAGTCCAGCAAGCGCAATCAAGGCGCCAAACAGGCTGGCCGGGAGTGTGCGTCGTTTCATGAAACCCTGCAAATCACGGTGTTCCGGGAACGAAACTCTATGCTGCCGTTCCGTATGACTACGGGATTTAATGGCTAACACGGCCTTATGGGAGCAGCGCAAACGCCGCTGCCCCATTTAAACCAAACGTTTAACTCTCTAGCTAGAATCATGTGCCCCCGCGGCGAATCACACGACGCGTTGCTTGGAGAGTCCATTGGCCACCGCCGTTTATGTCAGTGCCACCAACAATGCCGAGATTGACGGCCTGCTGTCCGGCGTCAAATGGTCGGGCACGATCACCTACAGCTTTCCTGACGCGCCGAGCGACTATTCGAATCCTTATTCCGGCGGCAGCGGCGAGCCAACCACCTCGGGCTTTGCCTCGGTGCCCACGCAGATCCAGGCGGCGATCAACTACGCCGTCGGATTGATCCTGAGCTACACCAACGCCAACATCCAATATGCGGGCACCAACGGCGCCGACCTCATGATCGCGCAGTCGTCGGCCGCCAATCCGACCGCCTACGCCTACTATCCCGGCAATTATGCACCCGGCGGCGACATCTGGTTCGGGACTCAATACAATTTCTCGCTGGCCAAGCTCGGCAATTACTACTTCACCACTGCGCTGCACGAGCTCGGACACGCGATCGGCCTCAAGCACAGCCAGGAGGCCGGCGGCCCCGGTAACGTTGCGGTGCCGAGCGCGCATGACAGCAGCGAATACACCGTCATGAGCTATCGCAGCTATGTCGGCGCTTCGACCACGGGCGGCTACACCAACGAAGCCTACGGATATTCGCAGACCTACATGGCGAACGATATCCTCGCGCTCCAGACGATGTACGGCGCCGATTACACGACGCAGAGCAGCAACACCGTCTACACCTGGAATCCGACCACGGGGCAGCAGTTCATCAATGGCGTCGGGCAGCTCGCGCCGGGCGGCGGCGTCGGCGGCTCGGCCAATCGCATCTACGAGACCGTCTGGGACGGCGGCGGCGTCGATACCTACGACCTGTCCAACTACACGACCAACCTGAGCATCAACCTCAATCCCGGCGCCTCGTCGGTGTTCTCCTCCGTGCAGCTGGCCTATCTCGGCAATGGCCATTATGCATCGGGCAACGTCTACAACGCCTATCTCTACAACGGCGACGCGCGCTCCTACATCGACAACTCCATCGGCGGGTCCGGCAACGACGCGATCATCGGCAACGTCGTCGCCAACACGCTGAACGGCGCCGGCGGCAACGACACCATCACGGGCGGTGCGGGCAACGATAGTATCAATGGCGGCACCGGCACGGACACGGCGGTATATTCGGGCAGCCGGGCCAACTACCTGATTTCGTACGACGTGGCGACGCAGACATTCACGATCGTCGATCAACGTTCCGGCTTGCCCGACGGCACCGACACTGCCGTGGGTGTGGAGTACTTCCAATTCACCGATGGTACCTTCGCAAGTTCCGGCTTGGTGACAACCACGATCGAGGCGCTTGGATCGACGCGTCTCGTTCTCTCCGGCGGCAACTATCATCTCGAGAACATCGCGACGGGTACCGGACCGACCTTGAAATATGCGGGCTCTGCGGTGATCGCAGCGAATTGGGGTACCTGGTCCGTGATCGGCGCCGAGAAGGTGTCAGGCGGCGGCTATGACGTGGTCTGGAAGGAAGGGGCCACCGGGCAATACTCCGTGTGGAGCACGGACAGCAACGGCAACTTCGTGACCACGCTGGGTTCGGCCTCCCAAATGCTGGGTACCGATCCATCCCTGAAGGCGCTCGAGCCGACGCTGCAGCAAGATCTGAACGGTGACGGTCTGATCGGCTTCCCTGTTGCCGTCACGATCGAGGCGCTTGGATCGACGCGCCTCGTTTCATCCGGCGGCAACTACCATCTCGAGAGCATCGCGACGGGTACGGGGCCGACCTTGAAATATGCGGGCGCTGCGGTGATCGCAGCGAACTGGGGCACCTGGTCGGTGATCGGCGCCGAGCAGGTGTCGGGCGGCGGCTATGACGTGGTCTGGAAGGATTCAGCGAGCGGGCAATATTCCGTGTGGAGCACGGACAGCAACGGCAACTTCCTGACCACGCTGGGTTCGGCCCCCCAAATGTCGGGAACCGATCCGTCCCTGAAGACACTCGAGCCGTCGCTGCAGCAAGATCTGAATGGTGACGGTCTGATCGGCGTCCCTGCTGCCGTCACCGCCACAATCGAGGCGCTTGGATCGACGCGTCTGGTTTCATCCGGCGGCAACTACCATCTCGAGAGCATCGCCACGGGTACGGGGCCGACCTTGAAATATGCCGGCTCTGCGGTAATCGCAGCGAACTGGGGCACCTGGTCGGTGATCGGCGCCGAGCAGGTGTCGGGCGGCAGCTATGACGTGGTCTGGAAGGATTCGGCAGGCGGGCAATATTCCGTCTGGAGCACGGACAGCAACGGCAACTTCCTGACCACGCTGGGTTCGGCCCCCCAAATGCTGGGAACCGATCCATCGCTGATGACGCTGGAGCCGACGCTGCAGCAAGATCTGAACGGTGACGGGACGATCGGCGTCGCTGCTGCCGTCAGCACCACGATCGAGGCGTTTGGATCGACGCGCGTTGTTTCATCTACCGGCAACTACCATCTCGAGAGCATCGCGACGGGTACCGGGCCGACCTTGAAGTATGCAGGCTCTGCGGTGATCACAGCGAACTGGGGCACCTGGTCGGTGATCGGCGCCGAGAAGGTGTCGGGCGGTGGCTACGACGTGGTCTGGAAGAACTCGGCGAACGCCCATTATTCCGTCTGGAGCACGGACGCGAACGGCAACTTCCTGACCACCCTTGCCGCGGCTCCGGAAGTGCTCGGGTCCGATCCGTCTCTGAAAGCGTTGGAGCCGACGCTCCAGCAGGACCTCAACGGCGACGGCACGGTGGGCGCTGCGCCGACATCCGGCGATGGTTTCGCGTTCGATTTCACCCAAAGCGGGGCGTCGCTGACTGCTCCATCCGAGCCGCCGGACTTTATCCCGGCACCAGCCGATCCGTGGACCGCGTCGGATCAGTGGACTTCACCGGCGGACAGTCACGGTACGGCTGCAATCGACATTCTGGCCGACTTTCTCCAGGCCCGTCACGATTTCGATTTCCAGCTGACCTGAAGGCGATGTCGTTTCCGTGAGGCTTCTCCGGCAAACATCTCTGTCTTGGTTCGCCGATGTCCCATCCTGGCGACTAAATTGCAGCTATCCGCAGTGACGGGAATGGCCCGCGAGCGGGATCAGGCGATTTCGAGCGAGTGCTTGAAGTAAGCGATCGTCTCCTTCAGCCCGTCTTCGAGCGCAACCTTCGGCTCCCAGTTCAGCACGGCCTTCGCCTTGGCGAGGTCGGGCTGGCGCTGACGCGGGTCGTCCTGCGGCAGCGGCTTGAACTCGAGCTTGGAGCGCGAGCCGGTGAGCTCGATGACCTTTTCGGCGAGCTCGCGAATCGTGAACTCGGAATTGTTGCCGAGATTGATCGGGCCGGTGACGTCTTCCCCAGTCACCATCAACCGCATGATGGCCTCGACGAGATCGTCGACATAGCAGAACGAGCGGGTCTGGCCGCCGTCGCCGAACACGCTGATCGGCTCGCCCTTCAGCGCCTGGACGATGAAGGACGAGACCACGCGACCGTCATTTGGCTGCATGCGCGGGCCGTAGGTGTTGAAGATGCGCGCGACCTTGATCGGCAGGCTGTGCTGGCGCCAGTAGTCGAAGAACAGCGTTTCGGCGCAGCGCTTGCCCTCGTCGTAGCAGGAACGGATGCCGATCGGGTTGACGTTGCCCCAGTAATCCTCGGTCTGCGGGTGGATCAGCGGATCGCCATAGACCTCGCTGGTCGAAGCCTGGAAGATGCGCGCCTTGAGGCGCTTGGCGAGTCCCAGCATGTTGATGGCGCCGTGCACCGAGGTCTTGGTGGTCTGCACGGGATCGCGCTGGTAGTGGATCGGTGAGGCCGGACAGGCCAGGTTGAAGATCGCATCGACCTCGATGTAGAGCGGGAAGGTGACGTCGTGCCGGACCGCCTCGAACAGCGGATTTGCGATCAGATGGGCGATGTTGCGTCGGCTGCCGGTGAAATAATTGTCCGCGGACACCACCTCGGCGCCGGCATCCAGCAGCCGCTCGCAGAGGTGCGAACCGATGAACCCGGCGCCCCCGGTCACGAGGATGCGGCTGTTCCTGTAGTTTTCAAACGGCATGATCGGTTCCAGATTGTCCGCGGGGAGCAGGCTGAGTGGTATCGGCAACGGCCGGACTCGCCAATAGCGAAATGGGTTTGGATGGAGGTGTTATAGCACCCCTACTGTGCATGGGTTGTTTTGGCATTTCTTTCCAGCCGGGTCCCGCCATACCTCTAGAATTCCCGCCGTTTCAGCCAGGCCCGCGCCCCCCAATGGGCAAAGCACCAGGCGGACCGGGGCAAGGAGAGCTGCTCGACGTTGCGATAGATTTGCCAGACCCATTTGGCCGAGCGCAGCGGACGACTGGAGACCGAGGAGCCTCTGACCCGGTAACGGGCCAGATCCTCGTTGAGGCCGTGTGCGGTATGGCCGCGCTTGAGGATCGAGAGCCACAGGCAGAAATCGTCGTAGCCCTCGTTCTTCATAGCGACGGGACCTGCGATCTCGCGGTCGACCATCGCGGTCAGCGTCGCGATCGCAGTGTTCTTCAGGAGCTGCCCATAGGCGAGCGAGGCCGGCACCTCGATCAGCCGGCCAGTCACCGTGTTGGTGTCGTTGATGCGGCGAAAGGCGGTGTAGCTGAGTGCGGCCTGCTTTGCCTTTGCGAAGGCGAGCTGCCGCTCGAGCTTCTCGGGCAGCCACAGATCGTCGCTGTCGAGGAAGGCGAGATAGCGGCCCTTCGCCTGGTCGATCGCGGCCTGTCGCGCCAGCGCCGGGCCGCCATTCTTCGCCTGCCGGATCAGCTTGACGCGCGGATCGCGCTCGCCGATGCCGGCGATGATTTGCGGGGTCTTGTCCGTCGAGCAGTCGTCGGCGATCAAGAGCTCCCAATCTGTGAATGTCTGGCTCTGCACCGAGCGGATCGTCTCCTCGATCAGGCCTTCGACGTTCCAGGATGGAGTGATGATCGAAACGAGCGGCATGACGGGTCCGTTCAGTTCGCGCGGTCAGGCGCGGCGATTGCGGTACGCAAGGAGGCCGCAAAGGTGTCGAGCAGCTTGGTGTCGCTGACATAGAGCTCGCCCGGATAAGACCGTCGCCAGGCCGACTCGAAATAGGGCGCGCCCTTGGCGGGATCGAACGGCCCGGCGGCGAGCGCCGCGCGCAACCGTGCGGGTACGTCGGCCAGACGATCGACCGCATAGACCAGCGGACAGGAGCGGTAGAATGCGTCGCCCATCACCACCACCGGCTTGCCGAGCAGTAGCGCTTCGGCGCCCGACTTGCTGTTGACGGAGACGACGGCAGCGGCGCGATCGAGCACCGTGTAATTGTTGGTCTGCGGCGGCAACAGCACGAAATTGTCGAACCGGTGCGCGAGCTCGAACAGGCGGGCGGCCGAGATTGCCCCGATCTGGGCAGGATGCTCCTTCACCACCAGCACATGCGAATCCGGGATCGTGCGCAGCAGGAAGTCGACGGTCGCGACCTGGTCGAGATAGTCCGGCGAGCGAAGCGTCAGCGCCATATCTGCCGGAACGTGGAACGGATAGTAGACGAAGGGCGTTTGGGGAAGCGGCTGGTAGAGCTTGCGCAACCGCGTCGCGTTAAGCGCCATCGCGGCATGCACCTGAGCGTGACGCAGATTGTGCCCGAATTCCTGGTGCTTGCCGAGCGCGAACTGGTCCCAGAGCTTTTCGACGAGACGATTGGCGTTGCGCAAATTGACGACCTTCTTGAAGGCCGCCGAATAATGATGCTGGTCCTTCTTGGGAATGACGATCGCGCGCTGCGTCAGCGTGTCGTCGAGATAGGCGCGGACCTCGGATGAAACCGTGTCCGCCGGCGTCGGCATCACGTCGGGCGCGCCGAGCGTGTCGGGCGTGAAATACATGCGGCCGCGAAAGAACGACGGCTCGATGAACCAGTTGCGGATGTTGCGGCGCCTTGCGGCGTAGAAGCTCGCGATCACCGAGAGAAAGCCGCCGAGCTCCTGCACCAGCTCCGCGTGCTTGCCTTGCCGCTCCAGCCGGTCGAGCACCGTCTCCATCGCGTTGGCGTAGATCATGAAGCGGCGGCGCAAGGCGGCGCTATCGCGGATCCCGAAGGTGAAGCGCTCATGGCTGAACAGGAAGTTCGTTCCGTCCAACCCGTAAGATGCGACGCGCGTATCGAAGGCGCCGCGATCGTCGGGCGAGGGGCCGGCCTTGAGGCCTTCGCGATACATGTTTGTGACCGGCACGCCCTCGGCTACGGACATCTCGGCACTGCGATCGTCGAAGGCAAGCAGCTCCACGTCATGGCCTGTCGCGCGCAAGCGTTGCGCCACCGGAATCCAGAACCGCGTCTGGTATTCGGCAAGCGTGGTGATGAGAATGGTCTTCGCAGATGCTGTCATGGCTCTATTGGGCGTGTTCGATCGCAATGCTCGCGAGCGGCAAGCCCGTCATCGCGCAATGTGCGCGCCTTGCCGTATATTGCGACGGGCTCGCCTGATCGTGCGCGGCGATGCGCTGAAGCAGAGGCTGGACGATGGACGGTGCGATCCGCTTGTCGCGACGGGCCGGATTGAACTGGCTGCGCAGCCGCTCGGTGACGGCCGAGCCGAGCGCCGCGCTGGCGGCGCCCTTGATGATCTGGCCGATGCTCGGCTTGTCGCGCGTGCCCTTCATGGTGGCAAGCAGCGATACGTAGGGCCGGCGCGCGTTCAGCGCGCGCGTCAGGACGTCGGCGACGCGTTCGGCGGCTTGCCCGTCGTTCAGGTGAAAGAATGCCTCGATATCGGCGGCGTGAACGCGGGCGAAATCGAAGGCCTCGGTCTCGCGCTCGATATGGTCGATGGCGCTAAGCAGCTCGTCGAACGAGGCGACCGGCCGGCTCACGCGTGCGGGCAGCGCGGCATGGCCGGCGGTCGTTGGCGTGTTCAGGTATTCGAGCTGGAGCGGGAGCTTGCCGAGCAGGACCGATTCCACGGCCGTTCCACAATTGAGATGAATGACGGCGGCCGCATTGCGGATGCGGTCGAGCACGCTGCCGGTGCCGTCGATCAGGACGTTGGCGTGGCGCGAGAGCGCGCTGCGGTAGACGTCTTCGCTCTCGAAGGGGTGCGGTCGCACGAGAATGTTGCGGTCGGGGCGCGCTGCGGCAAGCCGGTCGATCTCGCCGAGATAGCTCGCGAAGACCTGCTTCAGGTCCGCGATGAAGCGATCGACATAGGTGCCGTCCCAGCCGGCCCGCACCATCGCTTCGCGCTCGCCGCCCGGCCTGCCGGTGAAGCGTGAATTGACCAGCGGAAAGTTGGCGTTGACGAGCAGGTAGCCGCGCGGCTCGCCGTCGAGCAGCGTGCGCCAGCGTGGGGCTGCAAAGTCGAAGCGCGGGCATCCGGTAAGGTGAAGCTGCTCCGGCTTCATCGTTTCGGCGGCGAGAAAGGCGTCGTGCAGCTGGCTGCCCCAGAAGAAATAGCCCGTCAGGATGTCCGCGTAGCCGCTGCCCTTGATGTGGGCCGCCATCGCCGGTGGCGAATTGCCGCCTTTCTCGGCGAGCACGCCGCCCTCGGTATCGAGCACGTAAAGCGCGAGGCCCGCCTTGGCGAAGCTGCGCATCAGGTCGAGATTGACGGCACGTGCGTAGTTGACGACCAGTGCGTCCAGCCCGAGCCGCGGAACGTCGACGGCCTGCTCGTACATCGGCACCAGCATGACGGAGACGCCGCGCCGCGCGAGTTGATAAGCGAGCATGACTGCCCCAGGCAGGTCACGCTTGGGGTGATCGACCACCAGGCCTATGCGCAAGATGTGAGCTCCCGGCAGATCCGCGTCAGAGCCGCATTACTGCGCGCTCGAGCTCCGTCAGCGCGCCGGCCGCTCGGAAGCGCGGCGGCGGCTCGGGGAAGATGCGCGGCTGTTGGATGTAGGTTGCCGTGTAGAGGAGGCGGTTGTGATCCGACTGAATTCGGCTTCCCATATGCAGGCAGCGGGCCGTGTTCACAATGAAGGAAGACAGGCGCGGCGCGATCATTTCCTTGACCGCGTCAGGACCGGTCTTGGCGAACACCTGTGCGTCGCTCATGTGGCTCTTCAGCGTGTTGCGGAAAGGCCTCGACGGGCCGGCCGGGATGAACGTGAACGGACCGTCGGCCGTGTCCCTTACATCGGTGAGATAGATGAAGAGCTTGCACACGCGCTTGTCGTCGTGATCCAGATGCCACAGCTGAGAGTAACTCAGTGCTTGGTTCGGAGTGGGTTGCGACAGCGTCAGCAATACGTCCGACAATTGTGGCAGATCGTGCATGAAGTCGCCGATGATGCGCAGTGCAGCCGGTTGTAGGGCGTAGCGCACGAAAGGATGGTCGGTCGCGAATGCGCCGTTGACGAGGTCTTCGTCCAGCAGACTGACCCAGAAGGACTTATGCCCGAGCTGCTGCTTGCCGGTAAGTTCGTTCAGCCGGCTCACCTTGGCCTCGCCCACCGCAGCGACCGCTTCAGCGAGGCTGCGGTCCACGAGCTCGGACACGTCGACATACCCGTCCGCCGCCAGCTTGCGGCTCGCCTCGGACCATTCGGGCTTCGAGGGAAGCCGATTGAGGAGCTCGATGCGTTTGGCGCGCGCTGGCAACTGCAAGGTGGTCAGAGCTGCCTTTATCGCCCATCCAAGATCAGTGCGATTGACATGCCACAGGAGGCGACGGAATTGGCTGACCTTTGGCTTGCTCGGGGCGGGCCGATCAGTCGTCGTGTCGATGGCTGTCATGTGGGCTCCCAGCAATACAAAAAACCATCATTGTGGATCGTCGGCGCGAACGGCATTCGTTCGCGCGCCAGGACGCGGAGGCGGCCCTGCCGCTCGTAATCGTCGAGCGTCGAGAACAGCTGCGTCTGGTAGTCGACCGAACGGATGTAGAGGAAGCTGACGATATCTCGGGGGCTCGAGAGATTCAGTAGCTCCGTCGTCGGCTCGATGTTGATGACGCGCTTTGGCCTCGCAGCAATGATGTTGTCCACCACCTTGCGCACGTCATAAGGGATCTGCTCGATGCAGAAGTACGTGAAGACGACCTGATCCTTGATGGCGGGATAGTTCGGGTCGTTGCTGTCGGTCAGGTCGATTTTGTCGAGCGATATCCGGTCCGAAAGGCCAAAATGTGCTGCGATCTCCCGGCCCGCAGCAATGCCGTTCGGCGCGATGTCGAACCCGCGGAGCCTCCAGTCGGGATGACTGAGGTGAAGCGACAGCAGATTGATGCCGCAGCCCGCGCCGAGTTCGATGACCTCCGTGGCGCCACCAGTATGCCGTGCCAGCAGGTCGGCGAGGGCTCTGGCGCGATAGCGATAGTAGTCGTCAGCCGCGGTCCTGCAAATCTGATTGTCCACCTTGCGAAGACCCAGCGCGGGGTTCTTCTGTATCAGGAACTCGTCGACGTTGGCAGCCTTGGTCCATTTCTTTTCTGACAGCATCCGCTGCCAATGCGTCAGATTATACTCGGAATCGACGATGTCGGCCGTGCGCTTCACGCGGCGCAAGGCAAGACGGCCAATGCTCCTTGCTGCGTCGATAGCATAGCTCATGGCCTTGTCCGACAAAGACGCCGGAGCGAACCCTGGAGTGACCGCTTTCGTATCTGTCGCGTGGATGTTCATTCAACTGCTTTTGGATGTCAGTCCCATCAATTGCCCGACGGCGGGAAATACACTCCGGTGCCGCTTCTCCAGCACCAGGAAGTATTGGAGCACCCAGGTCACCAGACAGAAAACCATGGAACCGAGCGCGAGCTTTAGCACGCTGTCGAACCGAATGTAACCTGCAATTGTTGCTAGAAAAACGCTTGCCAGGAGGAGGATTGCGAACTGGGTTCCGATGATCTTCGCGAACTGATTGCGATCGAGCTCGAGTGCACTGCGCAACTCTCTCAACTGCAAGGGAAGCACGGCGATACTGCCGATGACCTGGCCAAGTATCAGGGCGCGTTCCGCGAACAAATGCAGTGTCGCGGCGGAGATCGCCGCCCAGATCAGAAGCTGAACGGCCACCAGCCGGTTGAGCTTGGCCTGCACCTCGGGCCGCGTCAGGAAGATCAGGCTGCCGGTTGCCACATATTGCGCGCAGATCGGAACCAGGAAGCTGAGGCCCATCCAGAACGCGTAGGGCGCAAGAAGCGGGCCGATCCAGACCTCCATGATTTGAGGCGAAAGGATAGCGGTGCTGGCGAGCGGCGGTACGACGAACATCGGCATCATGACGACGCCGAGGTCGCCGAGGCGCTGGAACGACGCGGCGCTGCCGCGCTCGTCGAGCCGACTGGCAACCGGAAGCAGAGCGGAAGTCAGGAGACTGACCACAACCTTGGAGAGCCGCGACAATCGTACCAGCGCGTCGTAGGTGCCGACGGCCCTGGGGCCGAACAGCAATCCGATCAGGAACGGTTGAAACGGTCCGGAAATGCCGCCCATCAGCTTGCCTTGCAGCAGCAGCAGGCAACGATGCAGAATGTCCTTTCGGATGTCCCGGGTCCAGGGCAGCAATCGCACGTGCTTGTGCCGCAGGGCGACGAAGGCGGCAATACCGATGACGACGGCGCGGGCCACCAGGGTGGCGAGATAGATGTAGGCGACCACCTCGAAGCCTGCCGCCGCCCACGATGCTGCGAATGTCAGGCCGACATAGGCCGCCGTCGACGTGACCTCGGCGGCGCGGAGCAGGTTGTAGCGCTCGAAGCCTTTGACAATGCCTTCCCACACCAGCGCCGGAACGAAGATCAGATTCGCGAGGGCCGTGTAATGCATGATGCGGGCGAACGTATCGAGGTGTGCGGCGTCAACTTTCATCGCGATGACGAACAGCGGCGTCGCGAGCCAGATCGCGGCGCTGAGGATCAAGGCAAGAGCGATGGAGGCCGCGCCCAGGAAGGCGATCTGGCGGCTGGCCTGGGTCCAGTTACGGTGCTCGCGCGCGCGCGCGACGACCTGGGTGGCGACTTCGGACAGGCCGAGGTCCAGCACCGCCATCATGCCGCTGGGAAGCAGAAGCCGCGAAATGACGATGAGACCGAACTCTGTCACGCCCCAGGTTCCGATGATCAGCGGAATGACTGCGAGGCCCAGCAAGGCGGCCACGCCGAAGGCAAACGCCGAAATCACCGTGTTCTGGATCAGGCGCTTGATCATTGGTGTTTCGTTACCAGGCGCTCAATCCGCCATCGACGGCGATGTTCTGCCCCGTCACGTAGGAGGCCGCGTCGGACACCAGGAACAGCATGGTCCCCACCATCTCATCCGCCCGCGCCATGCGGCCAAGCGGGACGCGAGCACCGTAGCGCGCCTTGAAGGTCTCGTTCTGGCCGCTCTCCACCCCGCCCGGGGTCAGCGTGTTGACCCGAACACCCTTCGCCGCCCAATAAGTCGCAAGGTGCTTGGTCAGGCCGATGACCCCGGCTTTGGACGCCGTATAGACGGCCGGCGTGTTGATGGCGCGGCCGAGATATTCGGAGCCCTCGTAGATGCGCTGGTCGGGCGCCATCAGGCCGTAGATCGAGGCGGTCTGCACGATGGCGCCGTAGCCGCGCTCCGCCATCCGGCCGCCGAACACTTGCGCGACGGTGAACATGCCGTCGAGATTGACCGACATGATCTCGCGCCAGGTATCCTGCGAGAACGCCTCGACCGGAGCGAAGAAGGCGTCCACATCGCGGGTCTTGCTGGCGGCGTTGTTGAGCAGGATCGAGACCGCGCCAAGGTCGGATTCGATCGCATCGGCCGTCTTGCGCACCGCATCGGGATTGGTGATGTCGCAACCGTAGCCCCTGGCCCGGACGGCATGGCGTGAGGCGACCTCGGCCGCCGCGGCGTCGGTCGCGGCCTGATCGAGATCCACGATCGCGACATTGGCGCCGAACTCGGCAAGCCCCTCGGCAAATCGACGTCCGAGAATGCCGCAGCCGCCGGTGACGACGGCCGTACGCCCGGTCAGATCGAACAGAGCCTTGAAGCTCGTGGTCATCGCTTGCGCCTCCTCAGGCCGGCACTCGTTGGCGGAGCAACAGTTCCACCAGCGCAAAATCGAGATCCGAATCGATGTCGATCGAACGCTCTTCCGGCATCTCGAACAGGCGCGTATCCGGATAGAACACCGCGGGGTGCTCCAGGAACGGTGCGACGCGCCAGACATAGATCGACGCGTTCATGTCGAAGCAGCGCGGGGCATCCTGCCGTCGGGTGATCGGCGGATTGGCGGATTTCGAGAGGCCGACGCTGCCGTCGGTGCGCTGCTCGACGAGGTTGAAATACGGCGAGCGCCGCGCCGGCGCACCGGTGATGACATTGCGCGCGCCGCTCTCGCGCAGCAACGCCACTGCACCGGTGATGTCCGAGGCCAGCCTGAGCGGGGAAGTGACGTCGAGATCGACGAAAATTTCCGGCGTCCGACCCATTTGCGCTATGGCCTGCTCGAGGCAGTGCCGGATCGCCGGCAGCTTCGGCGCGGTGTCGGTCGCCATCTCGTCGGGGCGTTTGACCGCGATATCGGCGCCGGCCTTCACCGCCGCATCGAGCAAGGCGTCCGAATCGCTGCTGAAGGCGATCGCGTCGAACAGGCCGGTCTCGCGCGCCTGCTCGATGCTCCACGCGAGCACGGGCCTACCCAGGAGATCGCGCGCGTTCTTGCCGACGACACCTTTCGAGCCGCCTCGCGCGCAGATGGTACAGACAAGGCTCATGGCGACACCCAGGTCTTGCTGCGCAACGCGCGCTCGCTGGCGTCGATCAGATGCATGACGCCGAGGGCCTCCGGCAGGGAGCAGGCCGGACTGGCGCCTTGCATCGCGGCGACATGCATGTCGCGGTAGGTCTGGTCGCGCTCGCTGGGAATCTCCCTTGCCTTGCCGTTGACGGCGAGGCGGCCGCCGACGAGATCGGCCTCGATGGTGTCGTCCTCGACATTGACGCGAATGCGGCGGACGCCCTGACGGTCGAGATAGTCCATGTGGACGTGGACGGACGGCGCCCGCTGCATATCGAGCAGCAGGTCAAGGTGGTCGTCGACGTCGATGTCGCGCGCACCGGAGGCGCCGCCAAGCGCAGCGACGCGATGCCATGGCCCGAACAGCCAGAGCAGATAGTCCAGCTCGTGGCTGAGATCCCGCAGCACGCCGCCCCCGGCATCAGCCGTGGCGGAGGCGGTTGTGCGGTGATCGCGGTCCGGTCGCCAGTCCCTGATGTCCTGGCCGACATAGGCGCCGACCGTGATCACGTCGCGTCCGCGCAGCATGTCCGCCAGCGCCGTCATCACTGGGTGAAAGCGCAGATTGTATCCGACGCTGACATGGGCAAACGGATATTTCGGGGCCGGTGCCGGCGTTGCGAAAAGCGGCTTTTCGACGAGGACATTGCCACGGAAGCCGGTTTGCGCCAGCTCTTGCAGATTGTCCGCATGGCGCGCCGTCTCGGTGGCAATCACCACGTAGTCCGGATGCGCCGCCGCAACGGCCTGCGCGATCGAACCGTAGTCGCCACCTTCGCGCCGGCTGACCGTTGCGACCCGAAGGCCGAGCTCGCGCAGGACGCGCGCATGCCTTGTGCCGATCGAGCCGAGGCCAACCACGACGGCTGTTGTCGAGATCACGGGAAGACCTCGTGAAACTCCGCATGCGCCTGCTCGAAATCCTCCAGCCGGCCGATGTCGAGCCAGTACTCGCGAATTGGATAGACCGCGACGCGTCCCTTGTCGGCGATCACGCGCTCGAGCACGGTCGGCATATCGATGCTGACGCCCCGCGTGACGTGGCGGAAGACCGACCTGCCGATCACATAGATGCCCGCACTGACGAACCAGCTCTCGGTCGGCTTCTCGCGAATGGTCTGGAGAAATCCGTCCGTGGTGGACACCACCCCATAGGGGACGTGCACCTTGTGCTCGCGGACAGCCATCGTCGCTTCTGCCGGCGCTCCGTTGTGGAAGTCGAGAAGCGCTCCGTAGTTGATCGTGGTGAGGATGTCGCCGTTGGTGACGATCATCGGCAGATCCGGCGGTGTTGCAAACAGCCCGAGCGCACCGGCAGTGCCGAGGCGCTCGGTCTCGTGCACGTACTGGATGTTGGCGCCAAAGGCGACGCCATCGGCAAAGTAATCCTTGATCGTCTGGGCCTTGTAGTTCACCGAAATGAAGATGTTGCCGAAGCCTTGCTGGACGACGTTGCGGACGATCGTCTCGAGCAGCGGGCGGCCGCCGACATTGAGCATCGGCTTCGGAACGTCGCGCGTCAGCGCACCCAGGCGCTCGCCGAGGCCGCCGGCCATGATCAGCACCGGATTCTGATACTGGCGCGGCTCGAGCAGCTCATCGAGCGTCTCGACCACGACGAGATGGCCGCCCTCGTCGACGAGCGGGAGCTGCTTGATCGACCTCTGCCGCATCAAATGCAGGCGATCCTCACGGGGCAAGGTCGCAGGGGCCGACACCGGCGTCCGGTTCATGATGTCGGTCGCAAGCCCGGTGAGGGCGATGCCGCGCAGCAGTCCGCGTCTGACGTCGCCGTCGGTGACCACGCCGAGCAGCCGGTTCTGGTCGTCGAGCACCAGCGCAATCTGGATGCTTCCGCTCTCGATCGCGGCAATGGCCTCGCCCACACTGGCCTGGGTACCGACGATGGCCTTGCGCCAGGATTTCATGGCAATTCTGCCTCGTACACGCCGGATTTGTGGGCAGCCCACGGCTGAGCCTGCTATATCGCGGCTGCGAGAGGCGGCGTCAACCCCGTCAGGGGACCCGGGCTTGTCCTTGTTAATTCAAGCGTTTTCAGGCGCAATCGGTCGGTTTGAAGCGCCCGGGCCCGGCCGCTAAGATCGGTGCAGCTCAGGGGAATCGCGATGGACGATCTGATCATCATCGGCGGCGGCGAACATGCCTTCATGGTCTACGAGGCAGCGCTTCTGTCGGGCCAGTTCAACGTCATCGGTTTCCTCGATCGCCAGCCGGGAACGTTGGGCGATGCGCGCTATCTCGGAACCGATGATGTTGCGCCGAACTATCCCGATGCCGCCTTCGTGGTCGGGGTCGGAACGATGCAGGCGGGGCCCGCGCGCCGGCAGATGATCGGCCGGCTGCAGCTGACGCGCTGGGCGTCGGTGATCCATCCGCGCGCGTTCGTCTCGCCGTCGGCAACGATCGGTCTGGGCTGCGTCATCATGCCGGGCGCGATCGTCAATGCGCGAAGCATGATCGGCCATCACTGCATCATCAATTCGGGCGCGGTCGTCGAGCACGACGTGCGCATTGGACACTACACCCATCTCTCGCCGGGAACGGTGGTCGGCGGTGGCGCCGAGATCGGCGACAATTGCTTCGTCGGGCTCGGCAGCCGTGTCCGCGATCACATTTCCATCGGCAACGATACGCTGGTCGCGATGGGCTCTGTCGTCACCGGCTCATGGCCGTCCGGCTCGGTGCTGCGCGGGGTTCCTGCCAAGCCTCGCCGCTAGACCGGATCATCCGGCTCGAGCGCCCGCGGTGCCGCGGTCCCGATCAGGGACCAGTACTCGATCGGCGACCGCCCCGTGCCCGGCCGCTTGGCGGTGATGTCGGCCGGGCCGATGATCTCGCCGGCCTTCAGTGCGCGTGCCGCCACGATGCTCTTGCGCGCGACCGGCACATTGCCGACCTCGGACTCCCTCGGTGCCTTAACGCCGTCGCCGAGCGCGGCCTCAACATTGCGGATGGCGCCGACCATCCGCTTGAAATCATCAGGTTCGAGCGAGGCCGCGTGGTCGGGACCGGGCGCGCTGCGATCCAGCGTCAGGTGCTTCTCGATGACCGCCGCGCCGAGCGCGACCGCGGCGACCGAAACCTCGAAACCGTCAGTGTGATCGGAATAGCCGACCGGAAGCTGGAACGCCGACCGCATCGTCGCCATCGCAGCGAGGTTCACATCGGCGATGGGGCAGGGATATTCGGTCGTGCAATGGAGCAGGCTGACGTGCCGCGCCAGCGCGGCGCGCGCTGCCGGATCGCGCCACGCCGCGCGGAAAGATGCGAGGCCCGCAGCATCGTTGCGCTGCGCGTAGCCGTGCGCCAATACGCCGAGGGCTTCCTCGATCTCGCTGAGCGTCGCCATGCCGGTCGAGAGGATCAGCGTCGCACCGGCCCTCGCTGCAGCGTGCAGCAGCGGGGCATTGGTGAGATCGCCCGATCCGATCTTGATGCGCGGCAGTTCGAGCGACAGCAGAAAGGCGAGTGAAGCGTCGTCGAAGGGTGTCGACAGGAACTCGATACCGCGCTCCTCGGCGCGCGCGATCAGTGTGTGATGTGCAGCCTGCGGCAGCTCGAGACGTTCCAGCATGGCGAGCTGGCTCTCGGCGGCGTCCGTCGTGCGCTGCTGGTAGCCGGCCTTCTTCGCCGCTCCGCCCGCCAGCGCCTTTGCATTGAAGGTCTGGAACTTGACGATGTCGGCACCGGCATCGGCCGCAGCATCGACGAGGGCCAGTGCCTTGTCCAGGCTGCCGTCGTGATTGACGCCGGCCTCCGCGATGATCAGCGTGTGTCTCGTCATGGCCGCGCTCCGTTTGCGGGAGCTTCGTAGAAGCCCTTCTTCAGGAGCTGGCCGAAATCCGGGATGGCCGCGATGATGTCGGCAAAGCGCCGGCTGGAATCGCCGTCGCCATAGGGATTGACGGTGTCCTTGCGGCCCCGCTCAAGCGCTTGCGAGATCGCCGCGGCGATCGCGCCGCGCTCGGGCGTGGCGTGAAATACCGAGTCGGCGCGCTCGCGCCCCTTCTGACGGTCGCCGATATCCACCGTCGGAACACCGAATGACGGCGCTTCGAGGATGCCGCTCGACGAATTGCCGATCACGACGTCCACCTGGCTCATCAGGCTGAGATAGCGGAGCTGCCCGAGCGACGCGACCGCGATCGTGTTCGGCCGGCCGGCCGCGAAGGCCTTGGTCCGGTCGTTCAGCGCGCGCCCTTCGGCATCGGCATTGGCGAGCGTGAAGATGAGGCGAAAGCCGGGATCGAGCCTCGACAGCGCCGCGAACAGCTCATCCAGCTCGGCCGCCGAGCGTCCGGCCTCGACCGTCACCGGATGGAACGTCACGAGCGCATTGCGCTCGCCGAGCGGCATCCCGATCGCGTTGCCGATGTCGTCGCGGTTCATCAGATCGAGATGCTTGATGGCGTCGATGCCGACCGAGCCGATGGTGTGGACACGGGTTGGGTGCTCGCCAAGCTGCATCAAGCGCCGCGTCGAGTCCTGATTGCTGGTGAAATGCAGATGCGACATCTTGCTGATGGCGTGGCGGACGGATTCGTCGACCGCGCCTTCGGTGACGTCGCCGCCGAACAGATGCGCCATCGGCAGCCGCATGAACATCGCGGCCTGGGCGGCCGCAAACATCTCGAAGCGGTCGCCGAGCACGACGACGAGATCCGGTTGCAGCCGCGTGAACGCGTCGGCAAAGCCGATCACGCCGAGCCCGACCGATTTTGCAACGCCCGCGCCGGTGTCGCTGGCAAGCAGCGTCTCGACGCGCTCGTCGACCTCGAAGCCCTCGTCGCGGATGGCGTTGAAGGTGTAGCCGAACTCGGGCGCGAGATGCATACCGGTGGCGATGAGCTGGAGCCTCAAGCCTGACGTCTCGCGGATCGCGCGCATCGGCCAGACCAGCAGCCCGAAATCGGCCCGGCTGCCGGTGACGAAGCAGATCTTTCGCGTGCCGCTATTCATCGCGGGCTCTGATGCTGGCGCTGCTCGGCAGGTTGATCAGGCGGCGCTCGATCGACTCGGCGGTGGCGAGATCGCCGCGCGGGCTGTCCGAGAACATCGGCAGGCGGTGCATCAGGGTCCAGGCCGGTCGCGCGCCGAAGCCGGCTTCGTTCAGCGCCGTCAGCAGGTCGTCCCGCCGTCCGGCATGGGCCTCGTCGAGCAGGATCGCGTTCAGCCAGTAATTGCTCGTGGTGCCCTCGGGCTCGCGCGAGAAGCTCACGCCAGGAACGTCCGCAAAGACGCGCTCATAGGCCGCAGCCAGCCGGCGCTTGCTTGCCAGGAAACCGTCGAGCTGCTCGAGCTGGGCGCAGCCGAGCGCGGCATTCAGGTTGGGCAGGCGGTAGTTGAAGCCGATCTCGTCGTGCACGAAGGCCCATTTGTGCGGCAGCTTCGCGGTGGTGGTGAGATGCTTGGCGCGGCGTCCGAGCTCCTCGTCGTTGGTGAGGATGGCGCCGCCGCCGCCTGTGGTGACGATCTTGTTGCCGTTGAAACTCAGCGCCGCGAGCCGCGCCTGCGATCCGACGGTGTGACCCTTGTAGGTCGAGCCCAAGGATTCCGCGGCGTCCTCCACCAGTGCGATGCCCCAGTCGCGGGCGATCGCGGCGATCTCGTCGAGCTCGACGGGATGCCCGAACGTGTGCATCGGCGAGATCGCAGCTATGCGGTGTCCGGTCTCGCGATTGACCGCGCCCTTTGGCGTTCGCTCGGCAATCCTCTCGAGCCGCGCGGCGAGGGCGCGCGGGTCCATGCCGAGCGTGGCGAAGGAGCTGTCGACGAAATGCGGCACCGCCCCGCAATAGGCGATCGCGTTCGTGGTCGCGATGAAGGTCAGCGCCGGCGAGATGACCTCGTCGCCAGGCTCGACGCCGGCGAGGCGGAAGCAGGCGTGCAATGCCGCCGTGCCGTTGACGACGGCGACCGCGCGTTTGGCGCCCGTCACCTCCTCCAGCATCCGCTCGAAGCGGTCGACGAACGGGCCGACCGAGGAGACGAAAGTGCTCTTGATGCATTCTTCGAGATAGGCGACCTCGTTGCCGGCAAACACCGGCTCGTGCAGGCCGAGGATGCCGTTGGGCGTGCCTGCGGCGCGCCGGACGGCATCGACCACGGCCTTCGGATCGAAGGTGCGCGTAGAGAGGTCGGATCTGGTCGCGGCCGTTCCCACAATTGCCTCAGACATTGTAGACGTCCGCCTTGTAGCGGCCGAGATTTACGGGATTGGTGAACCAGTTCACCGTCTTCACGATGCCCTGGCGCATGCCTTCGATCCCACCGAATTCCGGGGCCCAGCCGAGCTGCTGGCGCGCCTTGGAATTGTCGGCCCAGAGGCGCTCGACCTCGCTATTGGCGGGGCGCAGCCGCGCCTCGTCGGTCTCGATCTCGATCGTGGTCCCCATCACGTCGGCGATCATCTGCGCGGTGGCGCCGACCGAGATCTCGAAGCCGCTGCCGAGATTGATGGTCTGGCCGACGGTCTGCTCGGCCGGAGCGGTGAGTCCTGCGATCAGGCCGCGCGCGGTGTCGGTGACGAAGGAGAAGTCACGGGTCGGGCTGACGGCGCCGAGACGGATCCTGCGCTTGCCGGTCGCGATCTGGCTGATGATGGTAGGGATCACCGCGCGCGCCGATTGCCGCGGTCCATAGGTGTTGAACGGCCTGATCACCACGACCGGCAGGTCGAACGAGGCGTGGAACGATAGCGCCATCTGATCGGAGGCGATCTTCGAGGCCGAGTAGGGCGACTGGCCGACCAGCGGATGGCCCTCCTTGATCGGAACGGTCTGCGCCGTGCCATAGACCTCGCTGGTCGAGGTCTGCACGAAGCGCCGCACGCCGGCCATGCGCGCGGCCTGGAGCACGTTCACGGTGCCGCGCACATTGGTCTCGACATAGGAATCGGGCGCGACATAGGAGAAGGGAATCGCGATCAGCGCCGCCAGGTGCAGCACGTCGGTGCAGCCGCTTGCGGCTGCGATCATGAAATGCGGATCGCGGATGTCGCCGGCGACCACCTCCACGCACTTCATGATGTCGGCAGGAACGGTGTCCAGCCAGCCCCACGAGTTGAAGGAGTTGTAATAGACGATCGCCTTGACGCAGGCCCCGGCTTTCACCAGCTCCTCGACGACATGCGAACCGATGAAGCCATCGCTGCCGGTAACGAGGACGCGGGCGTCCCTCAGATCTGCCATGCCGGACCCCAAAAGGCGATTAAGCCAGTCTTCGCAACAAGATGGCGCTATAGCATACTGGCGGTCGCGCGCAACATAGCAGCGGTGCGAAAGCTGACAAATGCCCGGGAATGCAGCAGTTTTTGACGCGCCATCTAAGTGTTGCCGGCCGCGTTCAGGCGCGCTCTTACGAACGACTCGAGATTGCCGCCCTGGAACAAATGGCCGGGAAGTCCGGCAGCCTGCGCGGCCTCGAGGTCGCTCGGCTTGTCGCCGATCACCATGCTGCGCGCCATGTCGATGGGGAAACGCTGCGCCAGGTCGGCGATCATGCCCGGCGCCGGCTTGCGACGGTCGCTGACGCGGCAATAGCGGGCCACGGTTCCCTCGGGATGATCGGGGCAATATTCGAAGGCGTCGATATGCGCGCCGACGAGTGCCATCTGGTCCGCCATCCAGCGGTGCAGAGTGACGACGTGATGCTCCTCGTAATAGCCGCGCGCGACGCCGGATTGATTGGTGATGACGAAGGCGAAATGGCCGGCGTCGTTGACGGCCTTCACGGCCTCGCGTGCCCCGTCGATCCATTCGAGCTTGTGCGTCTCGAATGTGTAGCCGGAATCATGGTTGAGCACGCCGTCACGGTCGAAGAACACGGCGGGACGCCGCAGCTTCTCGCGCAGCTCGCGGTCGGCGCGCGCGAAATCGTCGGGGATGCCGATGTCGATGAAATAGCCGCGATAGGCGGTGCCGCGCAGCTCGCCGCGCGCGGCAAGGCCGGGAAACACGTCCTGTTCGAGGGAGGCGGGAAGCTTCGCGATATCGGCGAGAACGGACTTCTTGACGACGTAGATCCCGGCATTGACCGGCCCCGTGGCGCCCGCACCCGGGGCGATGAAATCGCGCACCACGCTGCCCTCGAGCGCGACGCGCCCGTAGCGGTCCCCGACGACGCCGTCGCGCAATGCCATGTGAATCCGACCGTCCCGCGCACGCGCGATCAGATCAAGCAGGTTGAAGTCGAACAGCGAGTCGCCGTTGAGCAGCAGGAAACGGTCGTGCAGCAGATCGCGCGCGTTCACGAGCGCGCCGCCGGTACCGAGCGGCTCGGTTTCGCGCGACACGACGATCTTTGCCCGGCCCCGCGCCGCTCCGGCGTAGTGGCTCTCGACGATGTCGGCCTTGTGGCCGGCAAGCAACAGGATCTCATCGAAGGCCTGATAGCGGGCGAGTTCATCGATCAGCGTGTCGAGAAACGGCCGGCCGCCGATCTCGAGCATCGGCTTCGGCACGGATTTGGTGCGTTCGCCAAGGCGGGTGCCGAGCCCACCGACGAGGATGACGGCTTGTCTCAGCATGATTTGTCCCTCCGATGGCATGAGTGATGCAACACGACGCGCATCAGAGGGGCGATCAGGCTGCAAGTATCTGCAAGCCGCTGATCTCCTTCGGCCGGCTGCAGAGTCGTGCGTACGACCGATTTTGCACCTGTTGCGATCATTTCGTTCACGGTGTCCAGACTGGAGAACAGATGGGCGGCCGGCGCGCCGTTGGTCGCCCGGACGATGCCGATCGTATACGGGTCCGAGAGGATGTAGGTTCTGGCGGAGCCAACTGTGCCGAGCTGGATCAGGAAGAACAGCAAGGTCAGGACAAATGTGATCGTCCACATCGCGAGATCTCTTGGATGGGGCCCGTCGCAGCAGCCGAGAATTGGCGATCTTCAATTTCCTTTCGGCAGGTCAGTCGGGCGGCCAACGATCAGGGAGCCTAGCGTGAACAGATCCTCCGGAGAGAAATTTCGAAAGCGCGGTGCCAACCGTTCCAGGATCTGCTGCTCAGGTGGCCGGCGGTCTGGTTGGTCGCTGAGAAGTTCAAACCCGGCCTCTCTGAACAGCTGCAGATATTCGCTATGGCGCAAACGATTGACGTATTGGAAGCGAGACTGGAAGGGCGCCCAATCCTCGTCGGAATAGGTCAGGAAATTGAATGAGCTGATGGACGGATCGAAGCCTTTGAAGTGATCGCCGTAATCGATTTGCATGAGGATAAGCCCGTCAGGGCGCATGATGCGTCGCAACTCCTTCAGGATCGCCGCGATGTCGCTCTTGGGAATGTGCTCGAGCGTTTCGACCGAGACCGCGCAGTCGATCGAACCGGCTGGCAGGCCTGTCGTTCGGGCATCGGCCGGTGCGCGGTAGTCGATGTGCCAGTAACGTTCGAGGTCCTCTACGGACTTCAAGTCGGGGTGGTCGGTCCCGCTCAGTCGAGAAATCACGGCTGCGTTGGCGCGGATCAGTTCCAGCTTGGCCAAGCGCTCGATGTCGACGGTGATGAAACGTCGCGCCCCATGTGCACTGAAGGCGAGAGGAATGATCAGATCCCGCCCGGCGCCGAACTCGTAAAAAGTCGAATCCCGTAACGGTCGGATGCTGTACCTGTCGTGGACGCCCAGCAGCCGCTGCGCAAGCGTATAGATGGACCTGACCTGTCGTTCGGGGCGCGGCAGCCGTCGTGTGACGTAGCGCTGCAGGGCGTAATGCAGGTCTTCGCCCCAGGGAATGTTCGACAATACGGAGAACGCCCGCGCCTTTGTTTGCCAGCGCACGTCAGCATTTCCTCGCCGGAATGGCCACGATCGGAGTGATGCTGACGAGCGGTGGTTGAAGCACGGTGTAGGTCCAAGAAAGGCCGATGTTCTGCCTGTTTGATGCAGATACCAACTCACATAGCTAGTTTCGGTCATACGGGAGCCGCAGCCCCAATGCAAGGACTGGAGCACAGAGATGGCGGCACTCGTTCCGGTAGCAAGAGCGCCCTCATGTCCAGCGGCCGCTTGGGCGACCAAGGCTTGAGCCTGACGAAAGTCGCGGGTCACCTTTGGTGGATCAGACGGCAGGACGGACCGAGGGCGGCCAGGGCCACAATGGTTCCTCGAGAATTTGGCACAGGAGCCGATTAATCAACCATAGATTGCTTAGTATGATGTCGACCGGGCGCCCCATTCACGGTATTGAGCTTTCCGTTCATATTGTGTCCGGGACAAGAGTACATGCCCATGATCGAGCGTGCGCCCCAAGCTTCAGTTCGTCCGCAGCTTGCGAGGTGGTCCGATGTCGCTATCCGAACAGTACGGAAGCATTGGGTTCTTTCGCTCGCCATCGGAGCCATGTTGTTGGCTGCTCTCGGTTCCCTGGACGTCGGCCGAAAGGTGGAATCCTGGACCGCAAGCGCGACGATTGCACTTGGTACAATGCCCAGCCTTGACGGCCTTCTCGGCCGGTCTGCGATGACCGTCGAACGCGTAGAGAGTGCCCGTGAGCTGGTGACACGGATCGGAGGGATTCAGTTCCAAGACAGCGTACTTGCCGATGCTCGCAAGGCACTTCACGACCGCCGGGGGGCGTTCGCCGGAGCTTCGTTGCGCGGGATCGTCATAGACGATTCCATCATCCGTCTGGAGGCAAGTTCCGCCTCGAAGGAGGAGGCGCTGATCCTGCTTCAACAGGCCGTTGCCGCAATCCAAGCCGTTCATCAGAAATTGCTTGAACCCAGAATGGAATTGTTGCGTTCCGTGCGCGACAGCCTTCAAGATGCAAAGGTGCGCCTGAGCGATTCGCTCAAGAAGGGCGACATATACGTTACGCCGGCTCGGCCGGATGGCACGGCCTTGATGTCGAGCCCCGGGGGCTCAGTTGATGGAATTCTCAACGTCGAAACGCGCATTGCGTTACTGACCTATAGCGAGCGCACCGTGAGGATGACAGGCCTGCAGGATGGATCATCTCCTGTGATGGAAGGCCCCAGGGAGGTCAATCTCGTGCAAAGAGCCATTCTGGCGGGCTTGGGCATCGTCCTCTTCATTGGCCTTTTGACTTTCCTTCTGAAGCGATCGGTCCGCGTCGGGTAGAGCTGGCCATGACCCTTTTGGCTGGTGTCTCGATACTGCTCTTCATCGTTTGGTTGTTGCGCTTCAGATCGACAATTTTCCTGTGCCTCGCCTTTCTTTTGTTTACCTTCGTGTGGCGGACGATCTCCTCGTTCTACATCGATCTCTCGGGGCCAATCCTTTCGTCCCAGCTTCAGATGTTCATTGGTCCCGGCGTCATGACTGTGTTCCAGTCGATCGCCTATTTTCTGACGCTTCTTCCATTCCTCTGGGTTTTCAATGCGCAGGCGCTGGATGATTGGGCTCGGTCGGCTCCAGTTCCCGAGCCGCATCCGAGCCAATCTCAACTGACTCTGTCGGACGTCACATTCTACGTGTCGGTCCTTTTCTTGATCCTGCTTTTCGGCGCTCTGATCCAGGGGGGCGTCATTCCACTGTTCGCCAAGATCGAGCGTTGGACCTTCAACGAGCAGGCCAATTTTCTTCATCGCTTGGTGATCGAGCGAGGCGACATGGTCTGCTTCTGGTGGGGGACCATGTTCGTCGCTGAGTGGTTGCGACGGCGGCGATACGATTATCGCTTTCTGGTTTTGCTGGCTGCAATGATCTTCTACATGTTTCTCGTAGGCGGGCGCTTCTCGCCCTTCTACCGATATTGTGGATTCTTTATCATACCGTTCTCGGCGGCTTTGCTCGTTCAGGCGCGAGGCTTTGCAGGCGGACGTTCGTTAAGCTTGCTGCCTCGGATCGCCGATCGCCGCATCGTGCTGGCGGGCACCGGCATCATAGCGGCGACGGTCGCGATGATTGCATTCGCGCTCTACTGGAATCTGACCAGGGTCAGAGGATACGAAGGAGAGGCCGCGCGGGGCGCTTTCGTGGAGCGCGCTCTCGTGCAGCCGTCAGAGATAGGATGGGCGTCCTATCAGCGTGTTCTGGTCAACGGAGATTGGGATGCACGCCGTGCCTTCGATGCCCTGTTCGCGCGTCCCATCGTTGCGGGACGAAACACGACACCGCAGTTCCTGATGTCCGAAACGATCGGTGAGCCACGGACGACGGAGCACATCACGGGCGGGTTTCAATTCGCAGGTGGATTTCCTGAAATCTTTTTCGAGCTGTTTGGTCCCTATTTGAGCTGGTTCTTTCTGCTGGGAGCCGGCTGGCTCACGGCGCTCATTTCCGCGATCATGATCCGCTCAATCGTTGCCGGGCGATATCTGACGGCAATGCTGTCGTTCTATGTGCTGTATGGCTTCTACGTCATGTACATCGGGGGCATGCTGAACTTTGCGGCGACGCCGACATATTGGATCAAAATTGCCGCGCTGTTCGCCGCGATCATTCTGGAGGAGCGTTGGCAGATGTTGGGCCGTCCCGTTCTCCCGTGGGTGCTCGCCGACAAAACTCGCTTGTTTCGCCGCTCTGCGGTTTCCAAAGTTTAGGAGCTACGTCCGGCGAGCAGCGCAGAGCGGTGTCGCTCTCGTCGTGAGCGGCGCGCCGCGGCTACCACACGCTTCGACCGCCATCCATCACCAGGTTCTGCCCGGTCATGTAGCTCGAGGCATCCGAGCACAGGAACTGCACCGCGGCGCGGTACTCGTCGACCTCGGCCATGCGGCCCATCGGGATCAGGCGCGTCAGTCGCTCGACGAAGGCCGGATCCTGGTTGTTGAAGACCCCGCCCGGCGAGATCGCGTTGACGCGGACGCCGTGATCGGCCCAGTACGTCGCCAGATATTTCGTCAGCCCGATCAAGCCGTGCTTGATCACGGAGTAGGTCACCGGCTTCACCGGCTGCTCCTCCTCGCGCGTCACCTGCGGTTGGCGATAGAGCCGCTGGTCCGGCGCGATCACGCCGAGATCGGAGGCGATGTTGAGGATCACACCGCGGCCCCGCGATGCCATCGCGCCGCCGAACACCTGCGCGCACAGCATCGCGCCGGTGAGGCCCACGGCGATCTCGGTCTGCCATTGCGGTACCGGAAACGCCTCGAAGCGGGAGGAATGCATCACGCCGGGTGCGGAGGTCACCTTGGGATCGATGGCCGCGTTGTTGACGAGGATGTCGACGGAGACGCCGCGGCCGGAAAGCTGCTCGTGCGCAGCGCGCACCGAATCGAGTGTGGTGACGTCGATCGCAAGCGCGATCAGGTCGGCGGACGGCGCATTCTGCTTGAGTGCGGCAACGGCGGCTTCGGCCTGCGCAAGTCCGACGTCGGTGACGACGACGCGCGCGCCGGCCTCGGAGAGCGCGGCGACATGCTGCCGGCCGAGCAGGCCGCCTGCACCGGTCACGAGAGCGGTGCGGCCGGTCAGGTCATAGCGTGAGGACGGGCTTGCCATCGGGAGCTCCTGTTCAGCCGCGCAATTGGCCGCCGTCGGCGACCATGACGCTGCCGGTAATGAACGCCGCGCGTGGCGAGGCGAGGAATGCGACGAGGTCGGCGACCTCTTCCGGCTTGCCGAGCCGGCGCAGCGCCACCTCGCGCACAAGCATGTCCTCGACCGCGGCCCTGTTCTCGGCGAGCTTGCGCGCCCAGGTGCCGTCGGCGGCGAGGATGTTGCCGGGCGCGACCGCATTGATGCGGATGCCCTCGAGCGCCAGCGGGCGCGCCAGCCCGCGCACGGTGGCGTTCAGCGCCGCCTTCGCGGCATAGTAGGTGACGGGCGCGCCCAGCGCCGCCATGCCGGCGATCGAGGAGATGCAGACAATCGACCGGTCGCCGCTGCCGCGCGCCATCAGCGGCCGTGCGGCCTCGATCATGTTGGTCGTGGCGAAGAAATTGAGATCCATCACCCGCGACCATTCCGCCGCATTCTCCTGCCCGGGCGGCACGGAAGCGCCGCTGCCGACGTTGCAGACGAGGATGTCGAGGCGCCCCCACTGCCGTTCGACCTCGTTCAGCAGCCTCGCTGCCGCAGCCGGATCGGTGACATCGGCCACGTGAACCGATGTGCTGCCGCCGACCGTAGCCCGCGCGGCATCGAGCGCATCTGCGCCGCGCGCCGCGAGCGCGACTCTGGCGCCTTCTGCGGCGAGCGTCGTCGCGATCGCGAGCCCGATGCCGCGGCTGGCGCCGGTGACGAGCGCGACGCGATCATCCAGCTCGAGCTTCATCGCGCGGCATCCTCGATCCAGCGAACCGTCATGTCGCGATATGTCGCCAGCGCGCCGGCGTGATCGCCGTCGCCGGCCCGCGCGGTTTGCAGGATGTATTGTCCCCTATAGCCGGAGCGCTCGATCAGCCGGATCGTCTTCGCGAGATCAGCGTTGCCGGTGCCGAGCGGCACGGTGGTGCCGCCGCGCACGCGGTCCTTGACATGAACGTTGAGAATGCGGGGCGCGTAGGCCTCGATCTCCTCGGCGCTGTCGTAGCCCAGCGAGGCGCTGTTGCCGCTGTCGTAGTTGATGCCGAAGACCTCCGCCGGAAACGCCTCCATGAAGCGGGCGAGGTCGCGCGGCGGCAGATCGGACTCGAAGACGATCTTGACGTTCTGTCTTATGAGCTGCTCGCGGCGGGCGATCAGCACCCGCTTGAGCGTGTCGCTCTCGCTCTCGCGCTCGATCTTGCCGTTGTCGACCAGCGGGACCACGATGAACGCGATGCCGATGCGGCTGCAGGCGGCAATCAGGAGATCGAAATCGTTGACGAGGGCATCGCGCACGACCGCATCGACCTTCCAGAACGGCGCTTGCATGAAGCAATCGCCGGTCAGGCTCGGGATGCGCACGCCATTTTCGCGTGCCAGCGTCAGAATCTCCTGTTGTCCCGGCTCGGTCATCAGCGGGTTCTCGCGCAGCCGCTCCTGGTCGATGGTCCATTCCATCCGCGTCAGGCCGAGCGCCTTGGCGCGGGGAAATTCCTCGCGCCATTCGTTCCACGGGAACGCCTGGATCTTGCCGTCGACCAGGGCCGACAGGCGTCCCTGCATGAAGCCGATGCGTTCGAGCGTTGCGGTCACGATGTGCTATCCGAACTGATGGCGAGGCCCTTGGCGATCCAGCCGCCGTCGACAAAGATCTCCTGGCCGGTCACATAGGCGGAGGCTTCCGACGCGAGAAAGACGGCGGCACCCACCATGTCGGCGGGGTGCCCCCAGCGGCCGAGCATGGTGTGGCGGCGCCGATCCTCGTGCATGACGGGGTCGGCATAGCTCTTCGCGGTCATCTCGGTCGCGACGTAGCCCGGCGCAAGTGCGTTGACGCGGATGCCGTCCGGTGCGTAGTCGGCGGCGAGTGCGCGCGTCAGCCCGGCAAGCCCCGCCTTTGCCGCGACGTAGCCGGGATTGCCGGGGAAGCCGCGCACAGAATTGATGCTGGTGACGTTGACGATCGCCGCCGAGCCCGCGTTCTTCAGGAGCGGATAGGCGGCGAGGATGGTGGCGTAGACGCCGGTGAGATCGGTTGCGACCGTGGCGCGGAAGCGCGCGAGCTCGCTTTCGCCGCCTTCGGCTGGAAGACTGATGCCGGCGGCGTTCACGAGTGCGTCGATCCGATTGCCTTTTGCCGCGATGCTGCGGAATGCGCCTTCGATCGCGCCGTCATCGGAGAGGTCGCAGGCAATGGCGGTGACGCCCTGCGGCGCGGTTCCGGACCGGCTGAGGCCGAACACGGTGGCTCCGGCATCCTTGAGGCCGCTCGCGATCGCCGCGCCAATGCCGCGCGAGGCGCCGGTGACAACCGCGATCTTGCCTGCGAGCGAGAAGGCGCTGAGATCAGGCATAGCCGTAACTGCGCATGATGGCGGCGCAAAGCTTGACGTCCTCGGGGCGGTCGATCTGGAACATCTTGTGACGATCCATGACGTGGAAGCCGATCTTGCCGCCGAGACGATTGTTCTGCTCGCGCAGGAGGGATGGGATCAGGACGTAGAACGAGCCGTTCTCGAGGTAGCGCTTCTCGATCTGCTGGCGCATGCGGCGGTTGCGATAGTCGTAATTGATCGGCTCCGGGCCGTTCGCGCCGATCCGCCAGTTGAAGTAGTCCTCGACCTCGCAGACCGACAGCAGGCTGTCGAGATGGTCGCGATCGAAGGTCTCAAGTGCGTTCTCGATGTCGCCGGGCTCGCGGATCGGCGATGTGGCCTGAAGCGCGACCACGCGCTCGAACCGGCCCAGTCGCGCCTCGGTCGCATCGAGGGCATGCAGCCAGGCGGATTCGGAGGAGGCGAGGTCGCCCGAAATGTCGTCCGGGCGCCGCACGCCGACCGCGCCGGCGGTCTCGGCCGCGGCGAGGATCGCCTCGCTGTCCGACGAGACGGCTACCACGTCGACGCCGCGCGCCGCGCGGGCCTGTTCGACCGTCCAGGCGATCAGGGGCTTGCCGCAGAGATCGAGCAGGTTCTTGTGCGGGATGCCCTTGGAGCCGCCGCGCGCGGCGATCACGGCCAGCGTCTTGCGCGCCATCAGATGTGTCCCTCCAGACGCTCGAGCGCGGTCCAGAAGCCTTCGCCCATGTTCTTGTGACCCTGCCATATTTCGGGAATGAACGAGGCCGTCGGTGCATGCTTGCGCAACACCTGTCCGATCTCGTCGAAATCGATCTCGCCTTCGCCGATCTGAAGACCTTCGCCGTCGAGGCCCTTGGCGTCGCCGAAATGCAGATGCGCGGTGTGCGGCCCGAGCTGGGCGAGGCCCTGCGCGAAGTCGAAGCCGAAATGATTGGCGGCGAGCTTGGTGTGGGAGATATCGACGCACATGCGCAAATCATGCTTGGCGCAGAACGCGGCCGATTCCTCCGGGAAGATGAAGATGTTCTGGTGGCGCTGGCCGCCGAAATGCCAGGGAAACGGCGCCATGGTCTGCGGCGTCAGCTCGACACCCTCCATGTCGAGCTCGGTCAAGCTCTGCGCAAAGATGCGGTAGCGCTCGGCTTTCTCCTCCGGCGGCAGCGGCTCGTCCATGGTGAAGCCGCCGATATTGGCGACGATGGGCGGACGCTTGGTCTTGGGGAAGAATTTCTTCAGGCCGCGGGTGATGTCGATCACCGCCTGGGTCTGCTCCAGCGAGTAGCGCCGCAGCGCCTCGTCGGGCGTTGCGAGGTCCATCAGCTTGGAGCCGGCAAACAGCTCCGGCGCATGCACCACGAAACCGAGATCATAGGTGCCCGACAGATAGGCCGCCGGATCGCGCTCCATGTCGCTGTAGCTGAGATGGAATTCGATGATGTCGGGCTCGCAGATTTCCAAGAAGCGTTCGGTATCGTGATAGCGTACCGGCACGCCCCAGGGGCGGTCGAAGCGGTAGCGCCGCGCCTTCGCGGCGCCTTCATTGAGGTCGCTCTGGAAGAAATAGTCGTCGGCCGCCATCGTTCGCGTCAGCTTGCGGCCGAGCAGCGCCGGCATCTTCAGCGGCGACAGGCCCTGTCCCGGGCTCTTCACGGCGATGTCGCTTTCGGAGATCACGGTGCCGGCCGACAGGTCGCGCGCGGCCACCAGGCTCTTGGCGAGGTTTTCGCGGTTGATCAGCTCACCCTGGCTCAGCGCGCGCTCGGCGAGCTTCTCGCCGCGGGCCGCTTCCACCTCGCGAATGCCGGAGACGAGTGCCTTGAATTCCTCCGGCTCGAGACTTGCGGCATGGTCGGGACCTTCCATCTCGCGATCGAGCGTGATGTGGCGTTCGATGACGACGGCGCCGAGCGCGACGGCGGCCGTCGAAACGGCAATGCCGCGCTCGTGGCCGGAATAGCCGACGACCGGATGGATCTCGCGCAGCGTTTCCATGAAACGCAAATGAATGTTGTGGAGCGCGGCCGGGTAGGTGCTCTGGCAATGCAGCAGCACGTAGCTGGCATTCCGGTCGTCGAGGAACTTCGCCGCGGCCTTGATCTCGTCCGTCGTGCTCATGCCGGTCGAGACGATCAACGTCTTGCCGGTGGCGGTGAGGCGGGCGAGCAGCGGCAGATTGGTGAGGTCGGCGGACGCGACCTTGTAGGCCTCCACGCCGAAGCCTTCGAGCACGGCGACGCTCTTGGCGTCCCAGGGCGTGCAGAGGTACTCGATGCCCTTGGCTGCGCAATATTCGGCGATCTTCTTCTGCTGTGCGGTCGGCAGCTCGAAGCGGCGCAGAAGATCGAGCGTATATTCGACGGCGAGGTCGTCGTCTTTCCCGGACAGGCTCGAGGCGCGATAGACCTCGTCGAGCTTGCGCATCTGGAATTTGGCGCAATCAGCTCCGGCGGCGACCGCGGCATCGACCAGCGCAATGGCGCGGTCGAAGTCGCCATTATGGTTGTTGCCGATCTCGGCGATGACGTAGCAGGGTTCGCCATCGCCCAGAAGACGGTTGCCGATGCGGACCGGAGCAGGCTGTTTGGGCGATGTCATCAACATTCTCGTCTCATATGCGTCATGCTAGCTGGGCGGGAACACGGGACTTCCACGTCCGCAGCCCGTTCTCCTCGAACATGATGCGCGAACAGCTGTGCCCCTGCTGTTCCAGCGCCGCGATCAGCTGATAGCGCTCGAACGGGCGGACGAAGAACATGAAGTAACCGCCGCCGCCCGCGCCAAGCAACTTGCCGCCGACCGCGCCATGCTGCTTGGCAAAATCATAGATCGCGTCGATCGCGTCCGACGAGATCTTGGAGCTCAGCTTCCGCTTGGCGTGCCAGGCCTCGTCGATCAGCCGGCCGCATTCCAGCAGTTGACCGCGCAGCAGATGCCGCCTGATGTCGCGCGTCACTTCCTTCTGCTTGGCAGCTGCGGCCACCGCGTCGCTGGTCTCGTGCTGAGCCTTCTGGTCGCGATGAATGGCGCCGGAATCGCGCCCCGAGCCGACGTAGCAGAGCACCAGGCTCTCCTCGAGCTCGGCGATGATGTTGGGATCGAGGCGAAGCGGCACGATGGTGTTCTGGTCGGAGAAGAATTCCATGTGATTGAATCCGCCGAACACGGTGGCGTACTGATCCTGCCAGCCGCCGGGGATGTTGAGCATCAGCCGCTCGGCCTGGAAGGCCATCTCCGCGATCTCGTGGCGGTCCCACTGGTCGCTGCGAAATTCGTTGAAGCAGCCGATGATCGCCGACGAAACCACCGCGGAGCCGCCGAGGCCGGAACCGACCGGGAAGTCGGCGGACACTTCGAGCTCGAAGCCGTAAGTCGGCTTGATCAGGCGCACGACCGACTTGATCAGTGCGAGATCTCCGCCCGTTCCGAGCTCGGTGAGATTGTCGGCCGCGACCGTGCGGCGGAAGTCGTGCGAGTAGATACGGATGCTGGGATCGCTCCGGCGCCGCAACGTCGCGTGAGCGTACATCTTGATCGTGGCGCTGATGACCGCGCCGCCGTCATTCGCCACGAAGTAGTGCGTCAGGTCGGTGCCGCCGCCGGAGAAGCTGATCCGCACCGGCGAGCGGGCGCGCGCGAACACCTCGCTCTCTTCCGACAGGTTGAACAGTTCGCGGCTGAACACGTCGACCAGCCGTCCCTCGCCATCGAGGATCGGCACGACGTGGACGCGCTGGTCGAGCAGCTTGAGGATCTGCTCGCGTGGCCCGCCGGTCGGTGCCCAGACGAATTTGCGGTTGATGCAGGACACAACCCGGTCTTGGATCGTGATACCGGTGAGCATGCGCCTGCGGATGTCGCCGTCCGTTACGGCGCCGACGATTCGCCCACTCGCGTCTTGCGCGAACAGGATGCCGAGCATGTTCGCGTTCAGGCGCCGGAAGGCTTCCTCAATGGTCTCCGTCTCGGCGATCGTGACGAGGGTTCGGTCAAGCACGTTTGGGGTCCAGAAAGGGCCGATTCCGGCCATATCGCAGCGTGGTCTGGTAATACGGGAGCAGCCCGGACGATGCAAGGTTCCTGCGCCCGGCGGCATCGCAGCCATGGCCCGAAGGTCGGGCTCTACGCTCGTCATCTTCGTCGTGCCGCGAGTTCGTTCCGCGCTCCCGCATTCGCGGAGGGATGTGCTCAGCCCCGGCAATGACCTGCTGTCGAAATCGAGCTGAGGTTAGCGCTCGTCCACGATGATCTTGCCGTCATTCGGCAGCGTGCCGGGACCGACCAGCTCGACGGCTCCTCCGAGCTTCGTTATCGCGCGCAAGCTGGCCGCGATGTCGTCGCGTAGCGAGTCGCTAGGGGGCGCAGCTTCCGCTCTCAACGTCATGGCGTCGGTCTCGCCTTGGCGCGTGACGATGAGGCGAAGTCTTCCGAGCCCCGCGTGGCGCTTGCCGATCTCGGCGATCTGCTCGGGACGGACGAACATGCCCTTGATCTTGGTGGTCTGGTCGGCGCGGCCCATCCAGCCCTTGATGCGCATGTTGGTGCGCCCGCACGGGCTCGTGCCGGGCAGGGCCGCGGTGAGGTCGCCGAGCGCGAGCCGGATCCAGGGATGGTGCGGGTCGAGCGAAGTCACGACAATCTCGCCGACGTCACCTGGTGCGACCGGATCGCCAGTGCCGGGCTTGACGATCTCCAGGATCAGGTCCTCGTTCACGACCATGCCTTCGCGGGCCTCGGTCTCGAAGGCGATGAGGCCGAGATCGGCGGTGCCGAAGGCCTGGTAGGCATCGATGCCGCGCCCCTTGATCTCGGCCTGGAGCGAGGGCGGAAACGCTGCGCCCGAGACCAGCGCGCGCTTGATCGAGGAAACGTCACGCCCCGAGCTTGCGGCGGCATCGAGCAGGATCTTCAAGAAGTCCGGCGTGCCGCTGTAGCCGACCGGCCGGTAGGCCTCGATCAGCTCGAACTGCTGCTCTGTGTTGCCGGGGCCGGCGGGGATCACCGCGCACCCTAGCGCCCGCGCCGACGCATCGAAGATGAATCCCCCGGGGGTGAGATGGTAGCTGAAGGTATTGAGGACGATGTCGTCGGGGCGGAACCCGGCTGCGAACAGCGCCCTTGCGCCGCGCCAGGGATCGGCTTGTCGCCCTTCCGGCTCGAAGATCGGACCGGGGGAGGTGAACAGGCGGGCGAACGAGCCAGGCGCCGCCGCCACGAAGCCTCCGAAGGGCGCGGAGGCCTTGTGCAGGGCGGGCAGTTCCGACTTGCGCAACACCGGCAAATCCGCCAGAGCCGCCCTGGAGGTCACGGCGGCGGGATCGAAGCCTTTCAGCCGCTCGGCATAGGCCGGGGCGGCCATCGCGGCTCGCAGCACCTCCGGCAGGCGGGCGAACAGGTCGGCCTCGCGCGCGGCTTGCTCACGCGTCTCGCGGGCGTCGTAATGGGCGGTCATGGCTGTTCTTTCCGTGTTGGCATCCGTTGCGCGCCGCCACCGGCATGGCTATCAGACCGCCAGTGGCGAGGCTTGAAAGGGACCCGATGGCGGACGAAGGAATCATTGCGGCGGACGAGGCGTCGAACGTCGTCGCACGCCTGAAGCGCCGTATGATCGACGAGGCGCTGCCGCTGTGGTCGACGGTCGGCTGGGATCACGCTGCGGGCGGCTTCATCGACCGGCTGCACCGCGACGGTGCGGCGGATGCCGCCGCGCCCCGGCGCGTGTTCGTGCAGGCCCGCCAGATCTGGTGCTACGCCAAGGCGGCACAGATGGGCTGGTATCCCGAGGGGCGCGCGATTGCGCTGAAGGGGCTGGAGCACCTGCTGGCCAAAGCGAAGGCGCCCGATGGCCGGCCCGGCTATGTGCACCGGCTGACGCCGGACGGTTCGGTGCTGGATGCCCGGCGTGATGCCTATGACCACGCCTTCATCCTGTTTGCGCTCGCCAGCGTCTATGCGCTCGACCAGGATGCGCAGGTCCGCGCCGAGATCGATGCGCTGCTTGCCTTCCTCGACGGCCACCTGCGCTCGCCGCATGGCGGCGTTCACGAAGGCCTTCCGGTCTCGCTGCCGCGCCGGCAGAACCCGCATATGCATCTGTTCGAGGCGATGATCGCGTGCTTCGAGGCGACCCACGATCTGTCGTTCCAGAACCGTGCCGGAGAATTCTTCGCATTGTTCCTCGCCAACCTCTACGACAAGCAGAGGCACGTATTGTCGGAATATTTCGAGGAGGACTGGTCGAAGATCGAGCCGGTCAGCGTCGAGCCGGGTCACCAGGCGGAATGGGTCTGGCTGCTGAAGAGTTTTGAACGCATCACGGGATGCCCGACCAGCCAGCGGCGTGCGGAATTGCTGGAGACCTCGCTGCGCTATCGTGACGAGGCGACGGGCTGCCTCGTCGACGAGGGCGATGCAAGCGGCAGCATCCGCCGCAGCACGCGCCGGCTGTGGCCGCAAACCGAGATCGCGAAGGCGTGGATCGCGCAGGCCGAATCCGGCGAGGCGGGTGCGGCGGACGAGGCGCGCGCGGCGCTGGTGCGGCTCGAACGGCATTATCTCAGCCATCCCGTCAAGGGCGGCTGGTACGACCAGTTCGATCGCGACGGCAAATCGCTGATCGACACCATTCCTGCGTCGTCGTTCTATCATGTTCTCTGCGCGGTCACGGAAGCCGAGCAGGTGCTCGGCTAGGCTCCTTGTGGATCACAGCCAGCGCTTGCGCCGCTTGAAGCTCTTGAGGTTCTTGAAGCTCTTGCGCTGGTCGCCGGCGCCGCCGAGGTAGAATTCCTTGACGTCCTCATTGTCACGCAATGCGTCGGCGCTGCCGTCGAGCACGACCTTGCCCTGCTCCATGATGTAGCCGTGGCTCGCCACGGAGAGCGCAGCGCGTGCATTCTGCTCGACCAGCAGGATGGTGACGCCGAGATCGCGGTTGATCTTCTGGATGATCGAGAACACCTCTTTCACCAGCAGCGGCGAGAGGCCCATCGAAGGCTCGTCCATCAGGATCATCTTCGGGCGCGCCATCAGCGCGCGGCCGATTGCGAGCATCTGCTGCTCTCCGCCGGAGAGATAACCGGCAAGGCCGGTGCGCTCCTTCAAGCGCGGGAAATAGCTGAAGACCATGTCGAGGTCGGCGTCGACCTCGCGGTCCCGGCGCGTGAAGGCGCCGAGCTTGAGATTCTCGAGCGAGGTCATGTCGGCGACGATGCGCCGGCCCTCCATCACCTGGAAGATGCCGCGGCGGACGATCTTGTCGGGATCGATGCCGTTGATCCGCTCGCCCTCGAACAGGATCTCGCCGCGCGTCACCTCGCCGTTCTCGGTCTTGAGCAGCCCCGAGATTGCCTTGAGCGTCGTCGACTTGCCGGCGCCGTTGGCCCCGAGCAGCGCTACGATCGCGCCCTTGGGCACGTCGAGGCTGAGGCCGCGCAGCACCAGGATCACATCGTCATAGACGACCTCGATGTTGCGCACGGCGAGGAGGGGAGCGGACTCCACGGCGGTTGGCTTGGCGCGGGATGCTTCGAGGGTGTCGGTCATGCTTCAAAACTCCGCTGTCATCGCCCGGCTTGACCGGGCGACCCAGTATTCCAGAGGCGCCTGAGATTCATCGAGAAGCCGCAGCGTACTGGATCCCCCGCCCGGGTGCGCAATTGCGCACAACGCGAGGGATGACAGTGTTCGCGTGGTGAAAGCCGGGCTCACCACCCCAGCCATTCCGGCTTGCGCGGCAGCTCGACGGTCTTGACCTTCTCGAGCTTGATCGTGCCGTTGGCCATCAGGTCGTTCAGGTCGGCATTGGTCGAACCGGAGACCTTGGTGCGATAGAGATCGACCTTGAGGGTGCCGCGATGGTCCTTGTTGGTCCAGGTCGAGGGATTGCAGACGCCGTCCATGCCGGCCGGCACCCAGTCCTTCTTCTGGTAGAAGCCCTTGGCGACGTTCTCACCGGTGGCACCTCCGTTCTTGGCGGCCCAGTCGAGCGCTTCCCTGGCGTAGAGAGCGCTACAGACGCCTGCGATATAGTGCACCGGTCGATAGGCCTTGCCGCTTGCATCCGATATTTTCGAGATTTCCATCACCGTCTTCATGCCTGGCGCGTTGCCGCCCCAGGTTACGGCCGTGCGTAGCGGGAAGACGACGCCGTCGGCGGCGTCAGCCGCGGTCTTGGCGGCGTTCTCGTCCATGCCCCAGACATTGCCGAGGAACTGCACGTCCACGCCGGCGGTCTTGCAGGCCTTGAGCACGGAGATGTTCGAGGCTGCGGTGTTGCCGAGATAGGCGTAGTTGGCGCCGGAGCTCTTCAGGCTGAGGCATTGCGCGGAGTAATCGCCGGGCGTCAGCGCGAACACGATCGGCGGCAGCACTTCGAAGCCGAGCTCATTGGCGATCGCCTCGCCGGCGGCCTTCGGCGCGTTCGGGTACGGATGATTGCCGCCCATATGGACGAATTTCGGCTTACCGCTCTTGCCCTTGGCCTTCCAGTCTTCCGCCGCCCAGGTCACCAATGCCCGCATCGCGTCCGAATAGCTCGGGCCGTAGAAGAAGTTGTAGGGCGCGGGTTTGGCCTTGCCGCTCACGCCTTCCGGATCGGTCAGCGCCGCCGCGTAGGAGGCGGAGATATAGGGAATCTTGTCCTGCGCAACAAAGCCGGTCAGCGCTTCGGTATCTGCGGTACCCCAGCCCATGATCGTTGCAACCTTGCCATCCGGCGCCGACCACTTCTTGTAGAGCGCGATCGCGCGCGGCACCTGATAGCCGTAGTCGTTGGTATCGAGGTTGACCTGCTTGCCGCTGATACCGCCGTTCTTGTTGATCCAGGCAAAGGTGTCGGCGACGGCCTGGCCGTAGGGCGTGCCAACGTCCGACGTCGCACCGGAGTAGTCGGCGAGATGGCCGACGGCGATCTGGGCCTGCGCACTGGCCGCAAAACCAGCGATCGCAAACGCGAGCGACGCGGTGCTTAAAAGCGATTTGGTCTTCATGGGTTGGTTCCTCCTGTTATCGTTTAAGTGAAGTAGCCGTGCTCAATGCGAGAACGGGTAGAGTTTCCAATACGCCTTGATCTGTCGCCAGCGATGCGCGAGCCCATCGGGCTCGAACATCAGGAATGCGATGATGATCACCCCGATCGCGATCTCGCGCAGAAAGGTGATGTTGGTGTTGAGCGAGAGCGCCTTGTCGATCGCGCCGCCCTTCAAATGATGGCTGATGAACTCCATCGCCTCGGGCAGCAGCACCACGAAGGCGGTGCCCATCAGCGTGCCCATGATCGAGCCGGTGCCGCCGATGATGATCATGGCCAGGAACAGTATTGAGCGCTCGATGCCGAAGCCTTCCTGGGAGACCACGAGCTGATAGTGCGCGTAGAGCGCGCCCGCGATGCCGGCGAAGAAGGCGGCGAGACCGAACGACAGCGTGCGGTACCTGGTGAGGTTGATGCCCATGATCTCGGCGGAGAGATAATGGTCGCGGATCGCCACCAGCGCGCGGCCATCGCGCGTGCGCATCAGGTTGGTGACGAGGATGTAGCTCAAGAGCACATAGGCCAGCACGACGTAGAAATATTGCCGGTCGCCCCGCAGCGTGTAGCCGAAGATCGAGAACGGCTCGGCGCTCGCCGGCACCGAGCCGCCGGAGAACCACTCGGCGCGCGAGAAGAAGTCGAGCAGGATGTATTGCGCGGCCAGCGTTGCAATGACGAGGTAGAGTCCCTTCAGCCGCGCCGCGGGGATGCCGAAGATCAACCCAACCAGCGCCGTCACGAGTCCCGCGAGCGGGATCGCGAAGAACACCGGGATCGGCGCATTATTGGAGATGTAGGCCGAGGTGAAGGCGCCGAGCAGGAAGAAGGCCGCGTGTCCGATCGAGATCTGGCCGGTGAAGCCGACCAGGATATTGAGGCCGAGCGCCGCGATCGAGAAGATGCCGATCTGGATCAAAATGCTGAGCCAGTAGCCGCTGAAGAGTTGCGGCGCGAGGCAGAGCAGCGCGACGCCCAGAATCGCGAAGTTGCGGCTGGTGGTGGTCGGGAAGATCGTGGTGTCCGCGGCGTAAGTGGTGCGGAAATCACCAGCGGGAATGAGGGCAGGGCCGGCCATGGATCAGATCCGCTCGATGTCGTGGGTGCCGAACAGGCCGTAGGGCTTGATCATCAGCACGATGATGAGAACGTAGAACGGCGCGATCTCGTAGAGATTGCCCCAGTGCAGATACTCGCTGTCGACATATTGGGCGACGTTCTCCAAAAGCCCGATGATGATGCCGCCGAGCACCGCGCCGCCGACGGAATCGAGCCCGCCGAGGATCGCCGCCGGAAACACCTTGATGCCGTAGGCAGCAAGGCCCGAGGACACGCCATTGACGACGGCGACGACGACGCCGGCGACCGCCGAGACGGTCGCCGAGATCGCCCAGGCCATCGCGAACACGCTCTTGACGGAAATGCCGAGCGACTGCGCCACCTGCTGGTTGAACGCGGTGGCGCGCATCGCAAGGCCGTACTTCGACGCGCGGAAGAACCAGGCCATGCCGATCATCATCGCGACCGACACCACGAGGCTCATGACGTAGACGGTCTGGATCTGCAGTCCGAACAGGTCGACCGACTGGCTCTCGAACACGCGCGGGAACGGCTGCGGATTGACGCCGAACATCCATTTCAGCGTCGCCTGCAGCACGGTGGAGAGGCCGATCGTCACCATGATCACCGAGATGATGGGCTCGCCGATCATCGGCCGCAGGATCAGCACCTGCACCGCGATGCCGAACACGAACATGAACACCAGCGTGATCGGCATGCCGATCCAGAACGGCACCTGGTATTTCGCCAGCAAGGCCCAGCACACCCAGGCGCCGACCAGCAGCAATTCACCTTGCGCGAAGTTGACGACCTGCGTCGCCTTGTAGATCAGCACGAACGACATCGCGACTACGCCATAGAGCGTGCCGACCACGAGGCCGTTGACCAGGAGCTGGATGAGGAAGGCGGTGTTCATGTTGGGTGACTCAGCCCGTCATTGCCGGGCTTGACCCGGCAATCCATCGATGAGGAAGGAAGACTGTTCGGAAGAGGATGGATGTGCGGGTCAAGCCCGCGCATGACGAGGATCTGTATCACTCCGCAGCCTCCGCCATGTGCCCGTGCCCGCCGAGGTCCACCACGCGCAGCGTCGTTCGCACCCGCTGCGTGATGCCGTCCTGGAAGCGGATCACGGTGTCGACGGGGATGTCGGAATCGCCGCGGTAGATGGCATCGATGATGCCGGCGTATTTCTCGTTGATGACGCCGCGGCGCACCTTTCGCGTCCGGGTGAGCTCGCCGTCGTCGGCGTCGAGCTCCTTGTAGAGCAGCAGGAAGCGCGAGATGCGCTGGGCCGGCGGCAGCGTGGCGTTGACGGTCTCGACCTCCTTCTGCAGCAGCGCGTAGACCTCCGGCCGTGAGGCGAGGTCGCTGTAGGTCGTGAAGGAGAGGCGGTTCTTTTCCGCCCATTTCGAGATGATGGAGTAGCGGATGCAGATCATTGCCGCGAGCGCGTCGCGGCCGGCCCCAAGCACCACGGCTTCGGCGATATAGGGCGAGAATTTCAGCTTGTTCTCGATGAATTGCGGCGAGAAGCGCTCGCCGCGGGAGGTCTCGGCGAGATCCTTGATGCGGTCGATCACGACGAGCTGGTGGTTGGCGTTGAAATAGCCGGCGTCGCCCGAGCACATCCAGCCGTCCTTGATGTCGGCGACGCTGGCCTCGGGGTTCTTGTAGTAGCCGAGGAACATGTTGGGGTGCCGCACGACGATCTCGCCGACGCCGTGGACGTCGGCATTGTCGATACGGATCTCGACATTGTCGGCCATCGGTACGCCGGTGGTATCAGGATCGACCTTGCCCTCGGGATGCAGCGTGTAGGCCCCGAGCAGCTCGGTCTGACCGTAGAGCGTGCGCAGCGGCACGCCCATGGCCTGGAAGAACTTGAAGGTGTCAGGCCCGAGCGCCGCGCCGCCGGTCGCGGCCGAGCGCAACCGGGTGAAGCCGAGGCGATCGCGCAGCGCGCGAAACAGGATCGCATCGGCAAAGCCGGAGCGTTTGCCCTGTTCCAGCGCGGCGAGTCCCGACTTCATGCCGATGTCGAACAGGCGCTGCTTGAAGGGCGTTGCGTCCATCACCCTGGCACGGACGTCCGCGGCAATGGATTCCCAGACCCGAGGGGCGAACAGTACGAAGGTCGGTGCGATCTCGCGCAGATCATTCATCATCGTGTCGGGCTCTTCGACGAAATTGATCTTCATCCGGCAGAGCAGACCTTTGCCGAGCACGTAGACCTGTTCCATGATCCAGGGCAGCGGCAGCACCGAGACATATTCGTCGTCGGGACCCTTGGGGTCGAAGGCGAGATAGGTCGCGCAATGGCCGAGCACGCGGCCGGCGGCGAGCATCGCGAGTTTCGGATGCGAGGTGGTGCCGGACGTGGTGCAGAGGATCGCGACGTCCTCGCCCTGGGTGGCATCGACCAGCTTGTCGTAGAGCTCCGGCTCGCGCGCGGCGCGGGCACGGCCAAGCGCGGCAAACTTCTCCGCCGACATCAGACGCGGGTCGTCGTATTTTCGCATCCCGCGCGGATCGGAATAGATGATGTGCTTCAGCTTCGGCACGCGCTCGGCGAGGATGAGCAGCTTGTCGACTTGCTCCTCGTCCTCGGCGAAGACTAGCTGCGCCTCGCCATAGTTGAGGAGATAGGAGGCTTCCTCGTCCAGCACGTCGCGATAGAGCCCGAGGCTGAGGCCGCCAATGGCGTGTGTCGCCACTTCCGCCGCGATCCAGTCTGGCCGATTGTCGCCGATAATGCCGATGACATCGCCGCGGCCGAGCCCGAGTTCGACGAGCCCGAGCGCGAAATCGCGCACGCGGGCCTGATAGTCGTTCCAGGTGAAGATGCGCCAGAGCCCGAGATCCTTCTCGCGCATTGCGATCTCGTTGCCGTGCTCCCTGGCATTGAGCCGGAGCATCTTCGGATAGGTGTCGGCCTGCGCGACGCGGCCCGCATAATCCATCATGCCGCGCTCTCCTGCGCCGGAGAGGCATCATCGGGATCGACAAGCACCTCGTCCTCTTCGCCGAGATAGGCACGCCTGACGTGCGGATCGGCGAGCACTTTCGCCGGATCGCCCTCGGCGATCTTCTTGCCGAAATCCAGCACCATGACGCGATGCGAGATATCCATCACCACGCCCATGTCGTGCTCGATCATCACCACCGTCATCCCGAACTCCTCGTTGAGATCGACGATGTAGCGGGCCATGTCTTCCTTCTCCTCGAAATTCATGCCGGCCATCGGTTCGTCGAGGAGGATCAGGCGCGGCTCCAGCGCCATAGCGCGGGCGAGCTCCACGCGCTTGCGCAGGCCGTAGGGGAGGGTGCCGGCGGTGGCCTTGCGCACCGGCTGCAGATCGAGGAAGTCGATGATCTCTTCCACCTTGCGACGGTGCTCGAGCTCCTCCTTGCGCGCGCCGGTGAGCCAGTACAGCGAGCCCGTGAGGAAATTGTTCTTCAAGAGGTGATGGCGGCCGACCATGATGTTGTCGAGCACGCTCATGTGGTGGAATAGCGCGAGATTCTGGAAGGTGCGGCCGACGCCGAGTGAGGCGCGGGCATTCGGCGTCAAGCCGGTGATGTCGCGGTCCTGATAGAACAGCTGGCCTTCGGTCGGCTTATAGCGACCGGAAATACAGTTCACGATCGAGGTCTTGCCGGCGCCGTTGGGGCCGATGATCGAGAACAGCTCGCCTTCCCTGATGGCGAAGCTGACGTCGGTCAGCGCGCGGACGCCGCCGAATCGTAAGGACACGCCGCGCACTTCGAGACTGGTAGCCACCAAACGAATCCCTCCCGGTGATGGCGCTTGATTGGCGCTCTTCCGTTCCTGTCAGGCGATCCTAGTACGGTCGTGCCGGCCAGACCATGCAGCTATTGGTCTCGACCGCACCAGCGCCACCTTCGTTCCCGTGAGGGATCAAAAGCCGCATCGCCCGAGGTGGTCCTCAATAGGGGAAAGCGCTATTTTGAAATGTCTCCGGCCTGACAATTCTGCGACAAAGTTGTCGGGCCGAGCGGGTCTTCATCTTTCGTCGGATGGATGGCCGAAGCGATTCTGTTGCAGTGCAACAGGAGCATGGGGTGACTGAACGGTGCGGCTGGCTTCGAGATCATGATTTCAGAGGATCATCTGAAGCGCATTGCCGCCTGGTCGCGTGAGCTCACACCAGCCGAGATCGAGGTCGCGCGCGCCGGAATTACGGAACGGTCCTACGGCACCGGCGAGAGCGTGTTCATGCGCGGTGATATTTTTGCCTATTGGGCCGGCATGGTGGGCGGCCTTGCCCGTATGGGCGGGGTCTCGCGCGACGGCAAGGAGACCAGCCTTGCCGGGCTGACGGCAGGGGCCTGGTTCGGCGAGGGCAGCGTGCTCAAGAACGAGCCGCGCCGCTACGACGTGGTCGCGCTGCGCGACAGCCGCATCGCGCTGATGGAACGCAGCGCCTTCATGTGGCTGTTCGAGAACAGCGTCGGCTTCAACCGCTTCCTGGTGCGCCAGCTCAACGAGCGGCTGGGCCAGTTCATCGGCATGCTCGAGGTCAACCGCACGCTCGATGCCACCGCGCGCCTCGCCCGCAGCATCGCCTCGCTGTTCAACCCGATCCTCTATCCGGAATCGACCGCGCATCTGGAGATCACCCAGGAGGAGATCGGCGCGCTCTCCGGCATGTCCCGCCAGAACGCCAACCGCGCGCTGAACCGGCTGGAGAAGGAGGGGCTGCTGCGGCTGGAATATGGCGGGGTCACGATCCTCGATATCGCGCGGCTCGGGAGCTACGGGGAGGAGCGATGATCTGCGCATTCCCGGTGCTTCCGTGCTCATAGAGTTCGACCATCGCGCGTCGGACTCGCCTTACGTCGAGCGGGTATGGCGCAGCCGGAGCCGGCGTGGCGGCTCGTTCCTGTCGATGGCCGAGGGAAATATCGAGCTTGTGGTCACCAGGCTCCCGGAGTTTCTGGCGGTGTCGCTCCGAGGGCCGGTCACCCGCGGGACACTCGTCGAATGTCCCGCGAACGGCGAATGGCTCGCGATCCGGTTTCGGCTGGGAACCTACCTGCCGGAGATACCGACGAGCGCACTGATCGACCATCAAAACATGCAGTTGCCGGTGCTGCTCAACGGCCGTTTTCTGTTTTCGGGTCTAAGCTGGGACATTCCAGGCTACGACGATGCGGAGAGTCTCGTCGCTCGCATGGCGCGCGCGGGTGTCATCGCACGCAGCCACGCGACCGATGCGGCGATCGACGGCGACGTCGACTGGATGAGCCGGCGTTCGGTTCAGCGCCACTTTCGCCGCGTTACGGGCATGACGTTCAGCAGCCATCAGCAGATCGAGCGGGCGCGTCGCGCCGCGGCCTTGCTGGTGAGCGGCAGCTCCGTTCTGGACGCGACATCGGGCGCTGGCTATTTCGATCAGGCCCATCTTACCCGCTCGGTCAGGCAACTGATCGGCATGACGCCTGCGCGCCTCTCGCGCGAGCGGCCGCAATTGTCGTTTTCATACAAGACGACTACGTCCTGATCGCAACATGCCTGGATCGCTCCGGCCGCGCTGGTGGAGCAAACATCGGAGGAGCGCTGCGGTGAGTTTTAAGGCCTATCTCGACAATATCCAGGCCAAGACCGGCAAGAGCCCGGACCAGTTTCGCAAATGGGGCAAGGACCGGGGTTTTTCGACCGGGGCGGGATTGGCCGCCGGCGTGAAAGCGGGTGCCATCGTGGCCGCGCTCAAGGACGAGTTCGGCCTTGGCCACGGCCATGCGATGGCCATCGTCGCCCTTCTCAAGGGGAAGGCGTCGTAGGTGATGACGATGTCCAAGTCGAGACATGTGGCCGGCTGGGTCATGAGCGGGCTCGTGATTGCCTTCATGCTGTTTGATGCCGGGATGAAGCTCGTCCCGCTGGACGTCGTGATCAACGCGACCGCCGAGCTCGGCTATCCCCCCTCGGCCGATCTGGCGCGCGCGCTGGGCGTGGTGGCGCTGGCCTGCACCGCGCTCTATGCCCTCCCGCGAACGGCCGTGCTCGGTGCGATCCTGCTGACCGCCTATATGGGCGGCACGGTGGCGGTTCACTTGCGGGTCGGCAACCCGCTCTTCAGCCATATGCTGTTCGGCGTCTATCTTGCTGGTCTTGCCTGGGGCGGTCTCTATTTGCGCGATTCGCGGGTGGCGGCGTTGCTTCCTCTGCGATCGCCACCGGCGGAGGTCTGACGTCGTTACGGCGACGCCGTCATCGCGCATTGGCCGGCGCGTGCGCCGGCCACAGATCGGCGCGCCAGCGGATCGCGATTGCCAGCATCGCGACGAATCCTGCGCCGGCATAGAGCGAGCCCGTCGCGGAATAGCCGATGACGTCGATCAGGCTGCCGGCCGCGAGCAGTCCGATCGGCAATCCATAGATCACCATCATGCGCACGCCCATGACACGGCCGCGCAGATGTGCGCTCGCGGTGCGCATCAGGATGACGGCAGCCGAGATCATCGACATGCTCTGGGCGATACCGGCGAGGACGAGGCAGGCCATCGCCACCGGCATCGTCCTGACCTCGACGAACACCAGCAGCATTGCGTACCAGGCCAGCGTTGCGCCGATCAGGAGCCGGGCAATGCGTACGCCACTGACCAGGCTGAGCGTGATGGAGCCGATTAGCGAGCCGACGGCGAAGCTCGCCGAGAGATATCCGAGGCCGGTCTGATCCGTGTGAAAGATCTCCCGCGCGATGTAGGGCAACAATCCGCCCGTGAAAGGAAATGCGGTGAGATTCGCCAGAAAAGCGACGCACAGCGCCGCGCGCATTGCCGGCCCGTTCCAGGCATAGACGATCCCCTCTTTGAGGTCGCCAAGCAGCCGCGAAACGGTGTGGCTGCTTGCGGGAAGATCGCTCGTGGTGACGGTCCTTTTCGGCTGGGTCAGGCAGAGCATGAGAAGCGCTGCCGTGAAGTAAAGGCAGGCGATCGCCACATAAACGAGGCCGATACCGAGCACGGCGAACAGCCCGGCCCCCGTCAACGCTCCGGCAATGCGCGCGCTGTCCTGGGTCGTGCGCGCAACACTGATGGCGCCCACCAGCTGCTCGGCCGGCATGATATCGGCGAGCAGCGCGCCGCGAACGCCGAGATCGGAGGGGCGGATCAAGCCCATGATCGTGACGATGATCATGACGCTCAGCGGCGACAGATGACCGCTCAGCGCGAGGACCATGATGGTCGACGACAGCGCCGTATAGGCAAGGCGCATGACGACCAGGAGATCGCGATGGCCGATCCGGTCGCCGATCATGCCGAACACGGGCGCGACCAATGTTCCGACGAACTGGAGTGAAGCCAGCAGCGTGAGCAGCAGCACCGAGCCGGTCTCGACGATGACGTACCAGCCGAGCACCAGCGTCTCGACCTCGAAGGCCCAGGAGGTGAGCAGATCGGACGGCCACTGGAAGCGGTAGTTGCGGATGCGGAATGGCGCGAGCGCCGAAGGTCGTGCAGTGGCGCTCACGACGCGATGACGCGTGTCACGGCGATTTCCTTAACCTTGTTGTTTCTTCTTGCTGTGGCGCAACCTAACGCTGGCGATGCCGGTGTCAATCGCAGTCGCCGCAGGCCGCCCCCGCGCTCGGCTCTTACCTCGCCGCGCTGGCCGCTTTCCTGTCGGCCAACGCACTTGCCATGGCCGAGATCAGAGGACGCATGAAATAGGCTTCGTCGGCGGGCGAGACGTCCGTGCGCAAGCCATGCGCTGCTAGCTCGCCGGAAACGGCCGGGCCGACCGATGCGATCAGCGTGCGTTCGAGACCTGCGCGCAGCTTCGTCTCGCTGCCGCGCGCCTTGGCAACCTCGATCAGCCGGCGGACCTGGCCGAGATTGGTCAGGGCGATCGAGTCGATGCGTCCCTCTGCCATGTCGTCAATGGCGGCGACGATGTTGGCATCGGCAGCCTTGGAATCGTAGACGTAGGGCAGCACCGTATCGACGTCGGCGCCTTGCGCGGCCAGCGCGCCGGTCAGCGCGCTATGATCCTTGTCGGGATAGAGCTGCAGACCGAGGCGCCGCCCCTTCAGGTCGAGTCTGGCCAGCATCTCGATCACGCCTTCGGTGGTCGGCTTCTCCGTGGTCTGCTGCGCCTCGAGGCCCATCTCGCGCAGTGCCTTGCCCGGCTTCGGGCCGCGGGTGAATTTTTGCGCTTTGGCGAGCACCGCGACAAGGGCGGCGTCGAGGTCGCGGGCACGGGCGAGCTTCATGATGCGGCGCAGGCCTTCGCCGGTCATCAGCACGAGATCGTCGAAGGGCTTGTCGATGGCGCGGCGGATCCAGGCCTCGACTGGAGCCGGGTCCGGCGCATCATGGATGGTGAACATCGGGCATTGCACGACCTCGGCGCCTTGCTCGGCCAGAAGCTTGGAAAACTGCGCCTCCTCGCGCGTTTCCAGGATCAGGATGCGGTAGCCGTTCAAGCGGTCGGCCATGGGTATGCTCCGTTGAGAATTCGCAATTGTCCGTTCATCCTGACTCCGCGGTTGGGATTGGCGCAAGGGCGGGTCGGTGCTAGAGCAGGGCGCAATCCGCTGGATCGTTCCGCTGCACAAACCTTCATCAAGAGCCGAGCCTTGCCCGACCATCAATACGTCCTGACCCTGTCCTGTCCGGATCGCCCAGGCATCGTCTCGGCGGTCTCGACGTTTCTCGCTCATAACGGACAGAACATCCTCGACGCCCAGCAGTTCGACGACGTCGAGACCAAGAAGTTCTTCATGCGGGTGGTGTTCACAGCGGCCGATCTTGCCGTGGAACTCGCGGCACTGCAGACCGGCTTCGCCGCGATCGCCGAGCGTTTCGGCATGGAATGGCAGATGCGCGACCGCGCTGCGCATCGCAAGGTGATGCTGCTGGTCTCGAAGTCCGATCACTGCCTGGTCGACATCCTCTATCGCTGGCGAACCGGCGAATTGCCGATGATTCCGACCGCGATCGTCTCCAATCACCCGCGCGAGGTCTATGCCGGGCTCGATTTCGGCGGCATCCCCTTCCACCATTTGCCCGTCACCAAGGAGACCAAGCGCGAGCAGGAGACACAGATCATGGACCTCGTCGGCAAGACGAAGACCGATCTGGTGGTGCTCGCCCGTTACATGCAGATCCTGTCCGACGATCTCTCGGCAAAGCTGTCGGGGCGCTGCATCAACATCCACCACTCATTCCTGCCGGGCTTCAAGGGTGCCAAGCCCTATCACCAGGCCCATGAGCGCGGCGTCAAGCTGATCGGCGCCACCGCGCATTACGTCACGCGCGACCTCGACGAGGGCCCGATCATCGACCAGGACGTCGAGCGCATCAGCCATCGCGACACGCCGGAAGATCTGGTCCGCAAAGGCCGTGACATCGAGCGCCGCGTGTTGGCCCGGGCCATCCGCTACCATCTCGACGACCGCGTCATCCTCAACGGCCGCAAGACCGTGGTGTTCGTGGATTAGCGAATGGGGGACGAATGGTGAGTGGAGGGGGAGCGCGCCCTATTCGCTACTCCCTGTTCGCCATTCGCTTCCTCAGCGCCCCGCGCCAGCCGACGTCGTCCCCGTCGCGCCCTTCTGGGCCTGTTCTTCCTTCTCGCGATCGGTCGCCGGCATCAGCCGCTTGCGCTCGCGCTCCTTCATGTAGGCATCGTATTGCGGCGTGCCGGGCCGCGGCGGCGCATCAGCGGGCAGGCCGCCGGCCCATTGCGGGACGTAGTCGCCCATCCCGGCGGAGAGCTTCTCGTTGACCGTCCCGCAGCCTGCGAGATTGAGCAGGGCGAGTGCGGCGGCGATCGAAAGCGAGCGAGAACGCATGAATATCTCTGGTCGTGCCCCCGACGGGGCGCGGATGGTGGAGCGCCATAGGCGTTAGCGGCAACCAATCTCTCAATAGGTAAAATTGGCCTATTCGAGGGAGGGCAAAGCTGTATACAGAGAAGGTATTATAATAGGCATAGTTTGTACTTGATGAGGTCGCCGCTGTTGGTACGGTATACACCGGGTATTTGTCATTGGACGGATCGTAGGACGGGGCATGCCACGGACGCACTTAAGATGTCCGGATTCTGCAAATGAGAGACTGAATCCTCCATCCCCGGTGTGGTGCGGCCCTCGTAGGGTGGCAAGGCCATCGCCCTCCGGCCCAGTGTCACAGGGCTTTTTCGTTGACAGGACCATTTCATTTGTACAATCGTACAAATAGCTCTCCGCCGTTGTTGAGGCAGATTGCGCGGCTTGCGCCGAATGGTCGCCCGACGTTCGATTGACAACGGGGTTACAGAGGACGCCATGTGGCCGCACGGCATGGCTTGTCCGTGAGTGAAGCGCGGCAAGGACCGGGTACTCGGTCCGCCGCACAAGAGGTGAGGAATGAAGGGGAGGGACATCTGATGTTCGAACGCAGGATTTTTTTACGCACCGCAGCGGTCGTTGCGATCGCGGGCCTCGCGGCCGTCGCGCCTGCCAAGGCGCAAGACACGGTCAAGATCGGGCTGATCCTGCCGATGACCGGCGGCCAGGCCTCGACCGGCAAGCAGATCGAGAACGCGATCAAGCTCTACATGCAGCAGAAGGGCGACACCGTCGCCGGCAAGAAGATCGAAATCATCGTCAAGGACGACGCGGCGATCCCGGATAAGACCAAGACTGCCGCGCAGGAGCTGATCGTCAACGACAAGGTCAACTTCATCGCCGGCTTCGGCGTGACGCCGGCCGCGCTCGCCGCCGCGCCGCTGGCCACTCAGGCCAAGATTCCTGAAGTCGTGATGGCGGCCGGCACCTCCATTATCACCGAACGTTCGCCCTATATCGTGCGCACCAGCTTCACGCTGGCGCAGTCCTCGACCATCATCGGCGATTGGGCGGTGAAGAACGGCATCAAGAAGGTCGCGACGCTGACCTCGGACTACGCGCCGGGCAATGACGCCCTCAACTTCTTCAAGCAGCATTTCACGGCCGGCGGCGGTGAGGTGGTCGAAGAAGTCAAGGTGCCGCTGCAGAACCCCGACTTCGCTCCGTTCCTGCAGCGCATGAAGGACGCAAAGCCGGACGCGATCTTCGTGTTCGTGCCGGCGGGCCAGGGCGGCAACTTCATGAAGCAATATGCCGAGCGTGGCCTCGACAAGGCCGGCATCAAGGTGATCGGGCCGGGCGACGTCACCGACGACGATCTGCTCAACAACATGGGCGACGCCGTGCTCGGCACGGTCACCGCGCATCTCTATTCCGCGGCGCACCCCTCGCAGATGAACAAGGATTTCGTCGCGGCCTACAAGAAGGCCTTCGGCAACCGTCCGGGCTTCATGGCCGTGGGCGGCTATGACGGCATCCACCTGATCTACGAGGCGCTGAAGAAGACAGGTGGCGACACCAACGGCGACAAGCTGATCGAGGCCATGAAGGGCCAGAAGTGGGAGAGCCCGCGCGGTCCGATCTCGATCGACCCCGAGACCCGCGACATCGTGCAGAACATCTACATCCGCAAGGTCGAGAAAGTGGATGGCGAACTCTACAATGTCGAGTTCGCGACCTTCGAGGCTGTCAAAGATCTCGGCAAGACCAAGAAGTGACGCGCGAAAGCGCGTCATCCGGGGCGCGCATGAGCGCGAACCCCGGGGATCTCTCTCCAGCGTCATGCCCGGGCTTGACCCGGGCATCAACGCGGCGGCCCAGACAAGAACGTGGATGGCCGGGACAAGCCCGGCCATGGCGGATTACTCAAGCTGAGACAATGACCGCAATCCTCACCAACCTGTTCGATGGCGTCGCTTACGGCATGCTGCTGTTCGTGCTCGCCTGCGGGCTCGCGGTCACGCTCGGCCTGATGAACTTCGTCAATCTCGCCCACGGCGCCTTCGCGATGGCGGGGGGCTATATCTGCATGGTGCTGGTCAACCGGATGGGCTGGCCGTTTTTCGCCGCTTTGCCGCTCGCTTTCGTGTCCTCGGCTGCAATCGGCATCGCGCTCGAAAGGACGCTGTACCGTCATCTCTACGCCCGCAGCCATCTCGACCAGGTGCTGTTCACGATCGGCCTGACCTTCATGTCGGTGGCAGCCGTCGATTACATCCAGGGATCCTCGCGGGTCTTCATCAATTTGCCCGCCGCGCTCCAAGGCCAGTTCGATCTGTTCGGCGTCGGCATCGGCCGCTACCGGCTGATGATCATCGTGATCTGCGGCCTGCTGACCATCGCGCTTCAAATGGTGCTGGCGAAGACGCGTTTCGGCAGCCGCCTGCGGGCGGCGGTCGATGACCCCCGCGCCGCGAGCGGTCTCGGCATCAACGTGCCGCAGGTATTCGCCTTCACATTTGCCTTCGGTTGCGGGCTCGCCGGCCTCGGCGGCGCGCTCAGCGCCGAGATCCTCGGCCTCGATCCGTATTTCCCGCTGAAGTTCATGATCTACTTCCTGATCGTGGTCACCGTCGGCGGCTCCTCCTCGATAACGGGCCCGTTCCTCGCCTCGCTGCTGCTCGGCATCGGCGACGTCGCCGGCAAATATTACGTGCCGAAGATGGGCCCCTTCGTGATCTACACCATCATGATCGTGATCCTGATCTGGCGCCCGAACGGCCTGTTCGGCCGAACGGCCGCGCGTTGAGTTCACCAATGAGCGCTGCTTCCGACGTCGGCTACCATGCCCAGCGCCAGGCGCGCTGGCACTACGGCGAAATCGCCTTCTGGCTGATCGTGCTGGCCTGCGGTTTCGCATTTCCGTCGCGCTATCTGATCATGACCGACATCCTGCGCCTCGCGCTGTTCGCGATGTCGCTCGATCTCATCCTCGGCTATGCCGGCATCGTTTCGCTGGGCCATGCCGCCTTCTTCGGCGTCGGCGCCTATGCCGCGGGGCTGCTGGCGCTGCACGGCATCGTCAAGGAGCCCGTGCTGGCGCTGATCGTCGCCGGCCTTGCCGCCATGGTGCTCGGCTTTGCCACCAGCTTTCTGGTGATCCGCGGCGTCGACCTGACGCGCCTGATGGTGACGCTCGGCATTGCGTTGCTGCTGGAAGCGCTCGCCGAGCGCTTCTCCAATATCACCGGTGGGACCGACGGCCTGCAGGGCATCGAGATGCAGCCGATCTTCGGCGAGATCCCGTTCGACATGTTCGGCAAGGCCGGCTTCTTCTATTCGCTCGCCGTGTTGTTCCTGCTGTTCCTGTTGGCCCGCCGCGTCGTAAATTCCCCGTTCGGCCTGTCGCTGCGCGCCATCAAGAACAATCCTCTCCGCGCCGCCGCCATTGGCATTCCGGTCAACCGCCGCCTGGTCGCGATCTATACGCTGGCTGCGTTCTATGCCGGCATTGCGGGCGCGCTGTTCACCCAGACGACCGCGATCGCCTCGCTCGACGTGTTCGCCTTCGAGCGCTCCGCGGACCTGATGCTGGTGCTGGTGATCGGCGGTACCGGCTATCTCTACGGCGGGCTGGTCGGCGCGGTGATCTTCCGCCTGCTCCAGGAATTGTTCTCGACCATCACGCCGCAATACTGGCAGTTCTGGATCGGCCTCGTGCTGGTCGTGATCGTGCTGGTCGGCCGCCAGCGCCTGCATCGCTGGGTGCTGTATGTGCCGAACCTGATCATCAGGCGGATTGCGGGGCGCAAGGCGATCGTTGCCGTGCCGGAGAGCGATTCATGACCATCGCGCTCGAAACCCAGAATCTCGAAAAGCAGTTCGGCGGCCTGCGCGTCACCCGCGATCTGTCCTTGAAGGTCGAGCAGGGCGCCCGCCACGCGCTGATCGGTCCGAACGGTGCCGGCAAGACCACGGTCATCAACCAGCTCACGGGCGTGCTGAAGCCGAACTCGGGCCGCATCCTGCTCGAAGGGCAGGACATCACCGATCTGCCGGTGCACAAGCGCGTGCTGCGCGGGTTGTCGCGCACGTTCCAGATCAACCAGCTCTACCCGGACCTGACTCCCCTGGAGACCATCGGGCTCGCGGTCTCCGAGCGCCTCGGCCATGGCGGCGACTGGTGGCGACGGATGGGCACGCGCAGTGACGTCAATGGCGAGACCGCCGATCTGCTCTCCCGCTTCCATCTGCTCGACGTCATGAACGAAGAGACCGTGACGCTGCCCTACGGTAAGCAGCGCCTGCTCGAGATCGCGGTGGCCATTGCGGCCAAGCCGCGCGTGCTGCTGCTCGACGAGCCCGCCGCCGGCGTGCCCGAGAGCGAGCGCCACGACATTCTCGCCGTCGTGGGCAGCCTGCCGCGGGACGTCACCGTGCTCCTGATCGAGCACGACATGGACCTCGTGTTCTCCTTTGCTGATCGCATCTCGGTGCTGGTCTCGGGCGCGCTGCTGACCGAAGGCCCGCCCGAAGAGGTCGCGCGCGATCCGCAGGTGAAGGCGGTCTATCTCGGCGAGGAGGCGGTCGATGTCTGACCTGCTCGCGATCGATTCGCTTCGCGCCGGCTACGGCGAGGCGGTGGTGCTGCCGAAGATGACGCTCCGCCTCGCCGAAGGACAGGTGCTGGCGCTGCTCGGGCGCAACGGCACCGGCAAGACCACGCTGATCAACTCCATCGTCGGCGTCACGCGCCGCTTCGCAGGCTCCATTGCGCTGGCCGGCACCGATGTGACGGCGATGCGGCCCGACCAGCGGGCGCGCGCCGGCATCGGCTGGGTGCCGCAGGAGCGCAACATCTTCCGCTCGCTGACGGTGGAAGAGAACATGACCGCCGTAGCGCAGCCCGGTCCCTGGACGGTCGAGAAGGTGTACGAGATGTTCCCGCGGCTGAAGGAGCGGCGGAGCAATTTCGGCAACCAGCTCTCCGGCGGCGAGCAGCAGATGCTGGCGATCGGTCGCGCACTTACCCTCAATCCGAAAGTCCTGCTGCTGGACGAGCCGATGGAGGGCCTTGCGCCCATCATCGTCGAGGAACTCTTGAAGGCGATCGGGACCATCACCCGGTCCGGAGGTATCTGCTCGATCATCGTAGAGCAGAATGCCCAAAAGATTCTGGGGCTCGCCGATCGCGTTGTGATATTGGAGCGCGGAACGATCGTCCACGACGCTCCGAGCGCCGCGCTGAAGACCGACCCCTCTGTCCTGGAGCGCCATCTCGGCGTCGCCGGGGCGGCGGCCCACTAAGATGTCCAGGGAGTAACACATGCAGCGAACCACAGCCCCCTTCCGCGCCGACGAGGTCGGCAGCCTCCTGCGTCCGCTCAAGATCAAGGAAGCCCGTAGCCGGCTGGAGAAGGGCGAGATCTCGGCCGACGATCTGCGCAAGATCGAGGACATGGAGATCGAGAAGGTCGTGCACAAGCAGGCCTCGATCGGGCTGAAGCTCGCGACCGACGGCGAATTCCGCCGCTCCTGGTGGCATTTCGACTTCCTGGCCAAGCTCACCGGCTGCGAGCTGTTTCACCCCGACACCGGCATCCAGTTCACGGGCGTGCAGACCCGTCACGATGCGGTCCGCGTCATCGGCAAGCTCGACTTTCCAGACAGCCACCCGATGCTGGACCACTTCCGCTTCCTGAGGAAGGTCGCCGACCAGGCTCACGTCACCGCCAAGATGACGATCCCTTCGCCGGCAGTGCTCCACTTCCGCGGCGGACGCAAGTCGATCTCCAAGGACGTCTATCCCGATCTCGACGCCTTCTACGAAGATCTCGGCAAGACCTACCGCAAGGCCGTGAAGGCGTTCTACGACGCCGGCTGCCGCTATCTCCAGTTCGACGACACCGTCTGGGCCTATCTCTGCTCGCAGGACGAATTGCAGAAGGCACGCGAGCGCGGCGATAATCCGGATGGGCTGCAACAGATCTATGCGCGCATCATCAACTACGCGCTGGCGGAGAAGCCGGCCGACATGGTGGTGACGACCCACGTCTGCCGCGGTAATTTCCGCTCGACCTGGATTTCCTCGGGTGGCTACGAGCCGGTGGCCGAGACCATGCTCGCCGGCACCAATTACGACGGCTACTTCCTGGAGTACGACAGCGACCGCGCCGGCGGTTTCGAGCCGCTGCGCTTCCTGCCCAAGGGCAACAAGGTTGTCGTGGTCGGCGTCATCACCTCGAAGTTCGGCGAGCTCGAGAAGAAGGACGACATCAAGCGACGCCTGGAAGAAGCCGCCAAGTTCGCGCCCTTGGAGCAGCTCGCGCTGTCGCCGCAATGTGGCTTTGCCTCGACGGAAGAGGGCAACATCCTCTCCGAGGAGGAGCAGTGGGCCAAGCTCAGCCTCGCGGTCGAGATCGCGAAGGAAGTGTGGGGGCAGTAAGGCTCCGCCGTTAAGGCTCACCCGTGTCCCGGACGCGCAGCAACGCTCCAGCGTTGCTGCGCAGAGCCGGGGCCCATGCTGCTCGACTTGCTGCGCGGAGCTATAGGCCTCACCTCTGCAGCGCACCGCTGAGAAGCGCTGCGCTGCGTCCGGGCACGAGTCACTTCTCCGCCAGATAGACCCCCACAGAGAGGAGTTCGACCATGGGCACGTGCTTGTTCTTCGGGGTCGAGATCACCTTGCCGCGCCTGGCTTTGCCGCGATTGAGCTCGTGCCGCTCGGCGGGCCGTGCCCCTGCACCTCCCACGTGATGATTCCTTCGCAGGCATTGATCATCTTGTCTGCCGGCGTCGTGTCCGCCGTGCAGCTCGGCTCGAGCTGATTGCGCGTGCCTGCGCGACCGCGGGCGGACCACAGGATCGCGGCGAGCAGGGCGACCGGGCAGGCGCGCACGGTAAGGAGGCGATCAGAGGAGAAGCGCCAGTTGTTGCTCGGCGGGGCCAGAGTGGGGCGCGGCTCGCGGCCGGAGCAAACTGTGAAGGAGGCGCTTGGATCCGCTATTCCCTCAGTGGGCAGATTTTGCTAGGAGATTGGTCCCAATCCGTCTGCCCACCGATTTCCCACTCATGAAGAACGACGAAATCCTGAGCCAGATCACCGACTTCTGCCGCAAGGCGGACATGGCGGAATCGACGTTCGGCCGGCGCGCGGTGAACGATGGGAAGCTGGTGCACCGCCTGCGCGAGGGAAAGCGCATCACCATCGACACGCTGGAGCGGATCCAGGCCTATATGGCGGCGTCGATGGCCGGCGGCGTGCCGCCGCCGCGGGGACTTCAGGTGCCGCCCGAGAAGCGCGATCCACGCGGCAATTTCCGCTTCTTCGAGAACCGCCAGAAATACCTGCTGTTCGTCCACACCTGCAGCGAAAAGCGGGTGATCGCGGACCGCGTCGCGCTGGAGCTTGCCTCCATCCATCCGCGCCCGCCGGCGCTGCGCCTGTTCGACGCCGGCGTCGGCGACGGAACGGTGCTGGCGCGGGTGCTGCGCGCCACGCACCAGCGCTTTCCGCACATGCCGTTCTACGTCGCGGGCAAGGAACTCAGCCTGGAGGATTTGCGCCTGACGCTGGAGAAGGTGCCGGACCGCATTTTCGAGCACCCGGCATCGGTGTTCGTGTTCACCAACATGTTCTACGCCGAGGCGCCCTGGCTGACGCCAGCGTCGCCCGCGGCGGCGGCCGCCACCGTCTGGCACGAGGTGCCGCTCCGCGGCGCTTCGTCGGGCGAGTTCGAGCAGCAGATCGCGGAGCTGAGGCCGTTTCTGGAGCAGAACTGGCGCGCTGCGATCAGCCCACGCACGGCCATGCCGCTCTACGAGCGGCCGGTCGTCCTCGTGCTCTATCGCGAGGACCACAGGTTCCTGCTCGATTCGACCATTCCGCGGCCAGGCCAGACTGAGGCCAATTTCGACCTCGTCATCGCATCCCAGCCGTACCGGGCCCTGTCATCGGTCAATTTCCGGGCCAAGCGGATCATTGCACCTCTGGCGCGGGCGCTGCGGCCGGGCGGCAGGCTGATCGGTATCCACTCCCATGGGCAGGATCCGGGCATGGAAATGATCCGGGCGATCTGGCCGGGAGAAAATCCTTTCTCAGTCAGCCGTCATGAGCTACTGCGTGCCGTTAAGTATGAACTTGGATCGGTGGGCCGCGACTTAAATTTTAATGCATACGCGGACAATCGTTCGATCTTCAGGTATGATATGGAAGCTCTGCCCAACGAGGTCACCGGCACCATCGGAACCTCGACGGCCTTTGCAGCGTGGAATGCGGCGGTGTATGTCGCTCAGATTGAGGACGACCGATTGACAGAAATGACTCAAAACGGCCGCACTCTGGATGCCGCCAGGGATGTGCTGCGGAAGTACAACGGGCTCTGGTTTCTCGACGAATCCTACGTCATCTCGCGCCGGCGTGATTGACATCATCAAAAGTAAACATCGCAAACGCCCGCCAGCTAGCGGCGGAACAAGGGGTTACTGATGCGCGCGTCCTATCTCTTCACCAGCGAGTCCGTGTCCGAGGGCCATCCGGACAAGGTCTGTGACCGGATCTCCGATGAGATCGTCGACCTGTTCTACCGTGAAGGGCCTAAGGCGGGCATCGACCCCTGGCAAATCCGCGCCGCCTGCGAGACGCTCGCGACCACCAACAAGGTGGTGATCGCCGGCGAGACCCGCGGCCCGAAGTCGGTGACCAACGAGCAGATCGAGAGCGTCGTGCGCGGCGCGATCAAGGACATCGGCTACGAGCAGGAAGGCTTCCACTGGAAGACCTGCGACATCGAGATCCTCCTGCATCCGCAATCGGCCGACATCGCCCAGGGCGTCGATGCGCTGCAGCCGGGCGAGGTCAAGGAAGAAGGCGCGGGCGACCAGGGCATCATGTTCGGCTACGCCACCAACGAGACGCCCGATCTGATGCCGGCGCCGATCTTCTACGCCCACAAGATCCTGCGCCTGATCTCGGAAGCCCGCCACTCCGGCAAGGAGAAGGTGCTGGGTCCGGACTCCAAGAGCCAGGTCACCGTGCAGTACGAGAACGGCAAGCCGGTCGGCGTGCGCGAGATCGTCGTGTCGCACCAGCATCTGGTTCCCGACCTCAGCTCGAACCAGGTTCGCGAGATCGTCGAGCCCTATGTGCGCGAGGCGCTGCCGAAGGACTGGATCACCGCGAAGACGATCTGGCACATCAACCCCACCGGCAAGTTCTACATCGGCGGTCCCGACGGCGATTCCGGCCTGACCGGCCGCAAGATCATCGTCGACACCTATGGCGGTGCGGCCCCGCACGGCGGCGGCGCGTTCTCCGGCAAGGATCCGACCAAGGTCGACCGCTCCGCGGCCTATGCTGCGCGCTACGTCGCCAAGAACATCGTCGCCGCCGGTCTTGCCGACCGCTGCACCCTGCAGCTCGCCTACGCCATCGGCGTGGCGCGCCCGCTGTCGATCTACATTGACACCCACGGCACCGGTAAGGTTTCGGAAGACCAGCTCGAGAAGGCCGCCGCCAAGGCGATGGACCTCACCCCGCGCGGCATCCGCACTCATCTCGATCTCAACCGGCCGATCTACGCGCGCACCTCGGCCTACGGCCATTTCGGCCGCACGCCCGACAACGAGGGCGGCTTCTCCTGGGAGAAGACCGACCTCGTCGAGCAGCTCAAGCGCGCGCTCTAATAAACGCGACATCCCGGGGCGCGTACGCGAGCGAACCCGGGATCCTCATCTATCACGTCGAGATTCCGGGTTCGCCTCTTGGAAGTGCCCCGGAATGACGAGTTCAACAACAGGACACTCGCCATGAACGCGAAGCCCGGCTTCACCGATTACATCGTCAAGGACATTTCGCTCGCCGATTTCGGCCGCAAGGAGCTCTCGCTCGCCGAGACCGAGATGCCCGGCCTGATGGCCACCCGCGAGGAGTACGGCCCGAAGCAGCCGCTGAAGGGCGCGCGCATCGCCGGCTCGCTGCACATGACGATCCAGACCGGCGTGTTGATCGAGACGCTCGCCGCGCTCGGCGCCGACATCCGCTGGGTCTCCTGCAACATCTATTCGACGCAGGATCACGCTGCCGCTGCGATCGCCGCCGCCGGCATTCCCGTCTTCGCCGTCAAGGGCGAGACGCTGACCGAGTACTGGGACTACACCGCCAAGCTGTTCGACTGGCACGGCGGCGGTCACCCGAACATGATCCTCGATGACGGCGGTGACGCCACCATGTATGTCCATCTCGGTCTGCGCGCGGAGAACGGCGACACCGCCTTCCTCGACAAGCCCGGCTCCGAGGAGGAGGAAGTATTCTTCGCGCTTCTGAAGAAGCAGCTCAAGGAAAAGCCGAAGGGCTACTTCGCGGGGATCGCCAACAGCATCAAGGGCGTCTCCGAAGAGACCACCACCGGCGTGCATCGTCTCTATGACATGCAGAAAGCGGGCACGCTGCTGTGGCCGGCCATCAACGTCAACGACAGCGTCACCAAGTCGAAGTTCGACAACCTCTATGGCTGCCGTGAATCGCTGGTCGACGGCATCCGCCGCGGCACCGACGTGATGCTGTCGGGCAAGGTAGCGATGGTCGCCGGCTTCGGCGACGTCGGCAAGGGCTCGGCCGCCTCGCTGCGCCAGGCCGGCTGCCGCGTCATGGTCTCCGAGGTCGATCCGATCTGCGCGCTGCAGGCGGCGATGGAAGGCTACGAGGTTGTGACCATGGAAGACGCCGCGCCGCGGGCCGACATCTTCGTCACCGCCACCGGCAACAAGGACATCATCACCATCGAACACATGCGCGCGATGAAGGATCGCGCCATCGTCTGCAACATCGGCCACTTCGACAACGAAATTCAGATCGCGTCTCTGCGCAATCTGAAGTGGACCAACATCAAGCCGCAGGTCGACGAGATCGAGTTCCCCGACAAGCACCGCATCATCCTGCTGTCGGAGGGCCGCCTCGTGAACCTCGGCAATGCGATGGGCCATCCGTCCTTCGTGATGTCGGCGTCCTTCACCAACCAGACGCTGGCGCAGATCGAGCTGTTCGCCAACAACAAGGACGGCAAGTACGAGAAGAAGGTCTACGTGCTGCCCAAGACGCTCGACGAGAAGGTCGCCCGCCTGCACCTCTCCAAGATCGGCGTCAAGCTCACCGAGCTCCGCAAGGACCAGGCCGACTATATCGGCGTGAAGCAGGAAGGCCCGTACAAATCGGACCACTACCGCTACTGAGCCACCGGTTCGACCAACCATCGACGCAAAGCCCCGGAGCGATCCGGGGCTTTGTTGTTTCGGGGCATGGAATTCAACTCGCTTTGCAGTTGCGGCACGTTGATTGCCGATTGACGGCCAGCAGAGGCAGGCGGACAATCCGCCCCGGCGGAGGAAACCATGCAACAAGAACATTTCGACGTGCTGATCGTCGGCGCCGGGCTATCAGGCATCGGCGCCGGCTATCATCTGCAGACCAAGTGTCCGGCCAAGAGCTACGTCATCCTCGAGGGACGCGATTGCATCGGCGGCACCTGGGACCTCTTCCGCTATCCCGGCATCCGCTCCGACAGCGACATGTTCACCCTCGGCTATTCGTTCAAGCCGTGGACCGATCCGAAGGCGATCGCCGACGGGCCGCAGATCCTGAACTACGTGCGCGAGACTGCTAGCGAGAACAGCATCGACAAGCACATCCGCTTCCACCACCGCGTCAAGCGCGCGGCGTGGTCGACGCCGGATGCGCGCTGGACCGTCGAGGCCGAGCGTATCACGGGCGAGGGCGCGACCGAGCTGGTGCGCTTCACCTGCAACTTTCTATTCATGTGCTCAGGCTATTACAAATACGAAGCGGGCTATACGCCGGAGTTCAAGGGCGCCGCTGATTTCGCCGGCCGCCTCGTGCATCCGCAGAAATGGACCGAGGACATCGACTACGCGGGCAAGCGTGTCGTCGTGATCGGCTCGGGCGCGACAGCAGTAACGCTGGTGCCGGAGCTCGCCAAGCAGGCGGAGCAGGTCACCATGCTGCAGCGCTCGCCGACCTATGTGGTGTCGCGGCCGGCGCAGGATATCCTCGCCAACAAGCTGCGCCGCAACCTGCCGGCGAAGTTCGCCTATCACCTGATCCGCTGGCGCAACGTGATGTGGGGGATGTTCTTCTTCCAGCTCAGCCGGCGCAGGCCGGCGAAGGTGAAGGATCTCATCCTCAAGGGCGTGAGGATCGCGCTCGGCCCGGACTACGACGTCGCGACCCACTTCACGCCGCGCTACAATCCCTGGGACCAGCGGCTGTGCCTCGTGCCCGATGGCGACCTCTTCAAGGCGATCCGCGAGCAGCGCGCCAGCGTCGTCACCAGCGAGATCGAGACCTTCACGCATGATGGCATCCGTCTGAAGGACGGCCGCGAACTGGCGGCCGACATCATCGTGACGGCGACCGGGCTGGTGCTCCAGGTCGCCGGTGGCCTCGAGGTCAGCGTCGACGGCCGCTCCGTCGATTTCGCCAACACGCTGACCTACAAGGGCATGATGTATGCCGACGTGCCGAACATGGCCTCGGCCTTCGGCTACACCAACGCGTCCTGGACGCTGAAATGCGACCTCACCTGCGAATATGTCTGCCGCCTCATCAATTACATGGACCGGCACAATTTCCGCCAGTGCATGCCGCACAACGATGATCCCACCATCACCGCGCAGCCTTCGCTCGATTTCACCTCGGGCTACGTGCAGCGCTCGATTGCCAGGATGCCGAAGCAGGGCTCGAAGCGGCCCTGGCGGCTCCACCAGAACTACGCGCTCGACATCGTCTCGTTGCGCTTCGGTCGGATCGACGATGGCGTGATGCAGTATTCCTGATCTTGCTACGTAGGATGCCGGGATAGCCTCGCGTTCGCTTGAGACGAATCGCGACTTGCGGTAGTATTTTTGCGCTGCAAGAAGTTTATTTCCGACAACGTCTAAGTTCCGCGTCGTTGCCGTCGAAGGGGAGCGCGGGACATGCACGTCCTTGCCCTGGTCACGCAAAAAGGCGGAAGCGGCAAGAGTACGCTGTCCGTTGGACTGGCGGTGGCAGCAATGCAGCAAGCTGAGCGCGTCGCTCTCATTGAGGCGGACGCGCAAGGTACGATCTCGAAATGGAAAGAGCGCCGCGATCATCCCTATCCCCGCGTCGAGCGCGTTGCCGATCCAGCCGAGATCGAACCGTTGATCGCGCGGCTGAAGGCCGAAGGCGTCTCGCTTGCCATCATCGACACAGCTGCCACGACCAACGGCTTGGCAATGCGCGTCATCGCCTGCGCCGATCTCTGTCTCATCCCGGCGCGCCCGAGCCCGGCCGATATCGAAGCCGCAATTCCTACACTGATCGCCATTCGCAGGCTCAACCGCCGATTTGCCTTTATCCTCAATCAGACACCGACGCGAGGGTGCCGGCTGAGCGAAGCTGCCACATCGCTAAGCTCGCTCGGCGTGCTTGCACTCCCGTTTATTGCGCAGCGTAACGATCACCAGGATGCACTCGGAGCAGGGTTGGGCGTGACGGAGTTCGCACCGGCGGGCAAAAGCTTCGGACGAAATTGTAAGTTTGTTGGTTGGATCGCGGCGCACTTGGCCGAGGAGTCGGATGATTATGGGAAAGGCGCGCTCAAAGCTGCCTGCTGACGTTGCACGCACCGGGCGTCGCTCGCTGCTGGAACTGGCGGCGGAAGTGAGCCGTGCGGTCGACGAGGGCTTGGCCATGCCGCCGGGCTCATTCGCCGTCTTCCCGCAAGATGCGCCGCAGGTCGCGCAAGGAGCCCCTGCTCCTATGACTGTTCCGGCACAAGAAGCGGCCAGCGTCAATGTTGCAAGACCTGAACCTCCGAGCAGCACTGATCTCATCGTGGCCATGGCCAAGGAGTATCAAGCCCGCGCTTTGGACGGCATGAGCGCTACGCTCAACTTCGCCAACGACCTCGCAAAATCACGGCTGGCCAGTGTGACATCAGAGGCCAATGAAACCGTCGTCGTGGAAAGCGATCTCATCGACGCGATTGGGACGGCAGCCGAGTGTCGCACCCTCGTGCTCGAACTGATGAAGGTTAATGCGGGCGCGACCTTGGAGTATGCGCGGGAGCTAGGGCGTGCAAAGACTCTGGCAGAGTTGGTTGAGCTGTCGGGCACGCATGCGCGAAAGCAATGTGAGTTGGTCCTGAAGCAAACCGAGTTGCTGAGGTCGCTTGCTCAAAGCATGACAAAGCCCAGTGCCAGGTGATGCAGCTCGCCTGCGCGAAGGGCGGGACCAAAACCCGAGCGGTCGCCGAGATGGTCGGCGACGAGCGGGCCGACGATCGTGCCGAGGTCATGTCATCCTCTTGCGCGCGACGGCGTGCAGATCATCCTGTCTGCGTGGCGCGGCGGCGGCGGAATTCCTGCACGGGCACGCCGCCCCAGCCCCAATTGTCGGTGTCGACTTCCTCGATCACGACGAAGGTGGACTCGAGCGGCTTGCCGAGCACGTCGCGCAGCAGCTCGCTCGAGCCCTTGATCAGTGCGGCCTTCTCCTCCGCCGTGAGCGACGCCGCAACCGGCGCCGTTCCCTCGCGGGTCACTTGAATGGTGACGATGGGCATTGTCGTTCTCCTCGCTCAGTGGCCGGCGCTCTGGCCGCCGTCGACATGCAGGATCTCGCCGGTGACGAAGGAGGCACGTTCGAGATAGAGCACGGCATCGACGATGTCGGACATCTCGCCCATGTGGCCGACCGGGTGCAGCGCGTCGAGCTGCGCGTGCGTCGCGACCGGGTGCATCGGCGACTTGATGATGCCGGGCGACACCGCATTCACGCGGATGCCGCGCCTGGCGTATTCGATCGCGAGCGACTTGGTCGCGGCGTTCAGCCCGCCCTTGCTCAGCGAGGCCAGCACCGAGGGCACATTCGAATTGGCCTGATCGACCAGCGTCGTCGTGATTTGGACGACGTGGCCAGACCCCTGCTTCTCCATTTCGGCGATGGCAAGCTGCGTGATGTTGAAGAAGCCCGCGACATTGGTGCCCATCACTGCGGCATAGTCCTCGGCCGTGTACTGGGTGAACGGTTTTGCGACGAAGATGCCCGCGTTGTTGACCAGCGTGTCGACTCGGCCGAAGCGGGCGATCGCTTGCGACACCGCGCGCTCTGCGGTGGACCGCTCGGCGATGTCGCCTGCAACGGCGAGGACGTCGTCATCACCCGACGGCTTGATGGAGCGCGCCGTTGCGACGACGCGATAGTTGCGATCGCGAAAACCCTGGACCAGGGCGGCGCCGATACCCTGCGATGCACCGGTGATGATGGCGACCTTCTGCTCGATACCCATGACGGGCTCCTGTTGTTGGCTTGAAAACCTGCGCCAGCGGCGGCTGGCTTGGGCGTTGAGGTACGCTGCAGCGGCTTGCTTGCGAATATCCGCTGCCCGGCAGACACTCTTTCGCGACGCGAACGAATGCCGGATCGATCCTTGCGGAGGTTGTCGCAGCCGGCGCAACGCCTAGCTTTCAGCCGAAATCTCAGGGGCTGCGGCGAGCGCATGGATCGTCTGGACGCGATGAAGGTGTTTGTCCTTGCGGTGGACGAGGGCAGCTTGGCTGCCGCAGGACGCAAGCTCGGCCGATCGCCGGCTGCGGTGAGCCGCGCCATCGCCTTTCTGGAGCAGCGGGTCGGCGCCGAGCTGCTGCACCGGACGACACGCTCGATCAAGCTGAGCGAGGAAGGCGAGCGTTATGTCGCGATCTGCCGCCGCGTGCTCACCGATCTGGAGGAGGCCGAGGACATCGCGGCCGGACCGCGCACGGCTCCGCGTGGTCTGCTCACGATCACCGCTCCGGTGGTCTCCGGCGAGATGGTACTGCGGCCGATCCTCGACGCGTTTCTCGACGCCTATCCGACCGTATCGGCAAAACTCCTGCTGTTCGACCGTGCGGTCAATCTGATCGAGGAAGGCGTCGATATCGCGCTTCGCATCGGTCCGCTGGCGGATTCGGCGATGGTGGCGATGCGGGTCGGCGGGATCAGCCGCGTCGTGGTGGCAGCTCCCCGCTACCTGAAACAACATCCGCGCATCACCGAGCCGGGCGATCTCGCCAAACACCAGATCGTCGCGATGGCGCATCTGCCCAATTCCTGGACCTTTGCGCCGCAGCCGGGCTCATCGGCGCCGCGCACCGTGCAGTTCACCCCGCGGCTCGTCGTCAACAGCACCTATGCGGCAGTGGCCTCCACTGTGGCCGGGCGCGGCGTGGCGCGGATGTATTCGTACCAAGTGGCCGAGCAGGTCTCGCGCCGCGAGCTCGAGATCGTGCTGGCGGACGACGAGGATCCGGAGATGCCGGCGCATCTGATCTGCCCGCAGGGCCGGCTTTCGGTGCCCAAGGTGCGCGCCTTCACCGACTTCGCCGTGCCCCGGCTGAAGAAGCAGTTTGCGCTGCTGAAGCAGAGCACCAAGGCGCGTTGAGCCGCTTCATGCCCCCGCAATGCGCGTTTTCGCGTATACGGCGGGGCGGCTGAATCGGCGATGGTTCCTGAACGGTTAACGCCGATTTAACGGATGAGTCCTACCCTGTCTCGGCCGGGGTTACTCGCAAGGCCGAGGTGAGCCCAATGGAAGCCCAGAGAATAGCGGTCGACGCCGTCGTCGCGCTGACCGATTGCGACCGCGACGCCGTCATCGCCTTCATCCGCCGCCTCTATCTCGCCGGCGTCACCGACCCCAAGCGCCTGACCTTCAAGGGCCTGCAGGCGCTGTCGCGGGCTTGATTCGGCTCGTTTCGGCCGGTTTGGACCCCAGTCCATCCCCTTGCTCTCCCCGGCGTGATTGCAACCCAGCGGTGAATATCTTGCCGCTCCGGCCGGGTCGGGCTACACGACACCCCGGCTGGGTCACTTGGGGATTGGGGAAATGTTGAAACAGCTTTTTGCGCCGCAGCTCGTCATTTTGTACGTGCTTGCGGCTTCGACGATTTACGTCCACTTCCGCGGCAAGCAGCGGCTGCGCTTCGCGCGCCAGCTCGGCGATCACTCAACCTATCTCGCACCTTACAATGTGCTGATGTATGCGGGCTCGGCGGTGCCGAACAAGCCGGTGATCTCGGTCGATCAGTTTCCGGAGCTGAAGCCCCTCCGCGAGAACTGGGAGACCATCCGCGACGAAGCTGTGCGCCTGTTCGATGAAGGTTTTATCCGCGCGGCGGCGAAGAACAACGATTGGGGCTTCTACTCGTTCTTCAAGAGCGGCTGGAAGCGGTTCTACCTGAAATGGTACGACGACTTCCTGCCGTCGGCGAACACGCTGTGCCCGAAGACGGTGGAGCTACTCAAATCGATCCCGAGCGTGCATGGCGCGATGTTCGCGATGCTGCCGCCCGGCGGCAAGCTCGGCGCTCACCGTGATCCCTTCGCCGGGTCTCTGCGCTATCACCTCGGCCTGGTCACGCCGAACTCGAACAAGTGCCGGATCCTCGTCGATGGCGTCGAATGCGTCTGGCGTGATGGCGAGGCCTTCATGTTCGACGAGACCTTCATCCACAGCGCCGAGAATGCGACCGACGTCAACCGCATCATCCTGTTCTGCGACGTCGAGCGCCCGATGAAGTACGGCTTCATGACCGCGATCAACCGCTGGGTCAGCCATCACATCGTCAAGGCGTCGGCGACCCAGAATGTCGACGGTGAGCACGTCGGCGTGCTCAACAAGGTGTTCGGCAAGCTCTACGAGATCCACCTCGCCAGCCGCAAGGTGAAGGAGTGGAACCGCAACGTCTACTACACGCTGAAATACGCGCTGGCGGCGCTGATCCTCGGCCTCATCGTGTATTCGGCACTGAACTGAGGCAAATGCGCGGGGCGGATCAGCGAAGCTTGGTCGGCCGTTGCCTCATCTCGATCCGCCCTAGCGCGATCGTCTGATCTCGGTCGGCATTGTCTAGTGATGGTGCTTGTGCTTGTGCCCTGCGGAGCCGTCGGGACGCTGATAGCCCCGTAACTCTGCATATCGCTGCATCTGGCTCTGATCGAGCACGGCAGCGGTTGAGAGGTGGTATTTGAGGTGGCTCTCGCGGAGCTGCCCCTGAGTTTCGGCAATGGCGCCAATGCTGGTCTTGAGCGCTTCCGATGTGACCCTGCGGGAAGAGAAGAGGTCTTCCAGCGCTCTCTCTTGCTCGACGAGCTTGTTACCCAGCGGAACGACTTCCTGTTTCATGGCATCGAACAGCCGTTGAACCTCGGCGCGCTGATCGGCGGTCAGGCCGAGACGATCACTGAGCTCGAGGACGTGGCTGGGACCGGGATATCCATTGAGCTCCGCAGCGAGAGCCAGGCCCATACCGCGTCCGGCGCGGAGATCGTCGATCTGTTGCTGTGACAGCGCCTTGATGGGGCGCTTCTCAAGGCCGGCATAGGGTTGACTGGACTGCGCGCCGGCTGTGCTGCCCGTGAGGAGGAGGGAGGCTGCAAGCAGAAGGACGCGGTTCATGAATCTGGCTCCCACCAAATGGAGCCGGCCGATGTCGAAGCATCGAACCCGGCTGTGACGTGACACCTGTCGCGATCGAGTGATCCCGGAGCACAAATCTTGCTGGATCGTCCGGCCCATGGCAACAAAGATCGCCGTGATTGAGTTGCCGAATGTGGAGCAGGTGATGGCCTCTTTGCCGACCGCGAATACTGAGATCACGCAGTTCTTCCGCCGATGGCTGGACACCTTCGCGGGTTATGTCCGAGAGGTCGATTACGCCTCGGCGCGGCCGCTCTTCGATCCGGACGTGCTCGCCTTCGGCACCCATAGCGACGTCATCCCCGGCCTCGATCAATGGGTCAAAACCCAATGGGACAATGTCTGGCCGAAGACGACCGACTTCCGTTTCGTCCTCGATCAGACCTCCGTTCTGGCATCACCGGACGGTATGATGGCAACCGTCGTCGCGCCGTGGACGAGCACGGGCTATCATCCCGATGGCAGCACGTTCGCGCGCCCAGGCCGCGCGACGATGGTGTTTTCGAGGAACGGCGATGGCTGGCTGTGCGTGCATTCGCACATGTCGCTCAATCGCGGTGTGCCGCAGGCGAGCCACGCCAATCGGCCGGTAAAGGCCTGGTAGCTCGACCGCGTGCACGATCGACATGCAAAAGGCCCCATTCCGGGGCCTTTTGAGTTCGAGCTGCAGCGAGCCTTATTCCGGCTGGCCGATGCTGACCTTCAGCGTGCCGATGCCGTCGACGCCGCATTCGAGCTTGTCGCCAGGCTGGAGCTGCGACACGCCGGCGGGCGTGCCGGTCATGATGATGTCGCCGGCGGCGAGCTTCACCTGCTGGGAGAGCTGCCAGATGATCTCGGGCACGTTCCAAATCAACTCGGTGAGGTCGCCCTTCTGCGCTTCCTTGCCGTTGACCGTCAGCCAGATCTTGCCCTTGGAGGGATGGCCGATCTTCGAGGCCGGCTGCAGCGCGGAGCAGGGCGCCGAATAGTCGAACGACTTGCCGATCTCCCACGGGCGCTCCTTCTTGCGCGATGCGATCTGGAGATCGCGCCGGGTGAGGTCGATGCCGACAGCGTAGCCGTAGACGTGGTCCAGAGCCTTGTCGGCGGGAATGTTCAGTCCACCGCTCTTCATCGCGACGACCAGCTCGACCTCGTGATGCAGATCCTTGGTCAGAGGCGGATAGGGAATGGTGGCGCCGTCGGGCACCAGCATGTCGGCATGCTTGGCGAAGAAGAACGGCGGTGCGCGCTCGTCATTGCCCATCTCGCGGATGTGCTCGAGATAGTTGCGGCCGACGCACCAGATGCGGCGTACCGGATAACGGCCGCTCTCGCCGACGACGGGAAGCGAAGCCTGGGGCGGAAGCGGGATGACGTAGGAGGCGGCGTTCATGCGGGTCTCGCTGCTCTTGAGGTGGAACGAACTCTATGCGGTTGCGCTGATCGGCGCCAGAGCGCCGGCGTCGTGATGCTGCAGGCGGAAGAACGAGGCATAGCGGCCGCCGCGACGGAGCAGCTCGTCATGGCGGCCCTGCTCGACGATCTCGCCGCCTTCGACAACCAGGATGCTGTCTGCGTGCATGATGGTGTGCAGGCGGTGCGCGATCACGATGGTGGTGCGGTTCTGGCAGAGATGCTCGATCGCCTCCTGCACCTGCCGCTCGGATTCGGAATCGAGCGCGGCAGTGGCTTCGTCCAGGAGGATGATCGGCGCGTTCTTGAGCAGCGCGCGCGCGACCGCAATGCGCTGGCGCTGTCCGCCCGAGAGCTGGGTGCCGTGCTCGCCGACGGGCGTGTCGTAGCCGAGCGGAAAGCCCGTGATGAAGTCGTGCGCGCAGGCCGCCTTCGCCGCCTCGACGATCTCGTCCTCGCTGGCGTCCGGCTTGCCGAAGGCGATGTTGTTGCGAATGGTGTCGCGGAACAGATAGACGTCCTGGCCGACATAGGCGGTCTGGGCGCGCAGTGATTTGCGCGAGACCGACGAGATCGGCTGGCCGTCGATCACGATGTCGCCCTGCGTCACCTCGTAGAAGCGCAGGAGCAGGCCCAGCACGGTCGACTTGCCGCCGCCGGAGGGGCCGACCAGCGCAGTCACCTTGCCGGGCTCCGCGACGAAGCTCATCCGGTTGAGCACCGTCTCGCCCGAGCGATAGGAGAAACTGACATCGCGCAGCTCGATACGGGCATCTGTCAGCTTCAGCGCCGGCTTGTCATCGTCGGACTGCTCGCTCGCGGGGCTGTCGACGACCTCGAGCAGCATACGGGCGCCGACGAGCTGGCTGTTGAGATCGATGTTGAGCCGGGCCAGCCGCTTGGCCGGCTCGGTCGCCATCAGGAATGCGGTCATGAAGGAGAAGAACGCGCCGGGCGTGGCGTTCAGCGCGACCACGGCATAGCCGCCATACATCAGGCAGCCCGCGACGGCGAAGCCGCCCAGCATCTCCATCAGCGGGTTGGAGCGGTTGGCGACGCGGGCCATCTTGTTGGCGTTGCGTTCGACGACCGCGATGTTCTCGTCGATGCGCCTCTGCATGGTCTCTTCGAGCGTGAACGCCTTGACGGTGCGGATGCCCTGAAGCGATTCCTGCATCGTCTCCATGATGTCGGCGGTGCCGGTGAACTGGTTGAAGGCGAGGCCCTTGATGCGCTTGACCAGCTTGCGCAGCACCAGCATCGCCGGGGGCACTGCGACGAGGCCGATGAACGACATCAGCGGATCCTGCCACACCATCACGCCGATCATGGCGAGCAGCATCAGGAGGTCGCGCCCGACGGCGTTGACCAGCATGTTGAGGACGTCGGTGATCGACTTGGCGCCGGCGGTCAGCCGCGCCAGGAATTCGGAGGAGTGCCGCTCGGAAAAGAAGCCGACGCTCTCGCGCATCAGCTTGGCGAACAGCTGGCGCTGGTTGGTGGCGAGGATGGCGTTGCTGATCTTGGTCAGGATCACCATGTGGCCGTAGGTCGCCACGCCTTTGATGAAGAGCAGAACGACCGTGATCCCCGAAAACATCGCGATGCCCGGGATGTTCTTGTCGACATAGGCCTGGTTGATGACCTGGCCGAGCACGTAGGTCGCGCCTGCGGTCGCACCGGCCGCCAGCGCCATCAGCGCGAAGGCCACGAGGTAGCGCCGCCAGTAGATGATTCCCTGTTCCGTGATCAGGCGGCGAATCAGGACCGCTGCCGCGTAGGGATCGTCGGTGATTTTCTTTGGAAACTGGGCCATCCGGTGTCCATTGACGGCGCAGGACAAAAGCCTGCCCGCGCGTCAGGGATCGATGGGCCTCTGTGCCCGCTCAAGCCGGGTTTTTCAAGCCCAATTAAGGGCTTGCGCTTGGGATGATTCTAGGCGGAGGCGGCGTGGCGGAGCTCGCCGTGGCGCTCGCGGAACAACTTGTCCTCCCAGGCCAGCGCATGGGCTGCGATGGTCTCGAGGTCGTCGTATTGCGGCCGCCAGTCGAGCAGGCTGCGGATGCGGCTGGTGTCGGCGACCATGGTCATGATGTCGCCGGGCCGGCGCGGGGCGTATTGCACGGCGAAGCTGCGGCCCGAAACCCGGCGCACCGCGTCGATGGTCTCCAGCACCGAATAGCCGCGGCCATAGCCGCAATTGAGCGTGGACGAGGCGCCGCCATTGCGCAGATAAGCGAGTGCCGAGCGATGGGCCTGCGACAGGTCCGTGACGTGGATGAAGTCGCGGATGCAGCTGCCGTCCGGGGTCGGATAGTCGGTGCCGAACACGTCGATCTTGGCGCGCTGGCCGGTGGCGGCTTCCACCGCGATCTTGAGCAGGTGCGTGGCGCCGACGGTGGCTAGCCCAATGCGCGCCTGCGGATCGGCGCCGGCGACGTTGAAGTAACGCAAGGTCACGTATTGCATGCCGTAGGCGGCTGCAACGTCGTGCAGCATGATCTCGGTCATCAGCTTCGAGGAGCCGTAAGGCGACAGCGGCCGCGTCGGCGCGTGCTCGGGCACCGGCACCTGGTCCGGATTGCCGTAGACCGCAGCGGTCGAGGAAAAGATGAAACGGCCAATGCCGCGCTTGACCGCGACGTTGAGCAGGTTGCGCGCGGTGGTGAAGTTGTTGCGGTAATAGCCGAGCGGATCGCGCATCGAATCCGGCACGACCACCGAGCCTGCGAAATGGATGATGCTCTCGATGTCGTGCTGGGCGATCACGCCTTCGAGCAGGTTCTCGTCGCCGGCATCGCCGATGAACAGCGGCACGCCTTCGGGAAGGTAGGCCGAGAAACCGGTGGAGAGATCGTCGATCACGACGACGTCCTCGCCGGCTTCCGCCAGCGCCAGGACCGTATGACTTCCAATATAGCCGGCGCCGCCGGTGACTAGCACAGTCATGATCTCACCCGTCTTCGATCAACGCGCAAGGCTAGCGCTTGCGTGGTGAAGAGGGGGTATCGGAGCGGCTGAACTGGTCACTATGCTTAATGTTGCGTATAGGGACTTTGCGAAATGGAGTGTGACGTGGCGGGTTTCCCCGGCGATCTCGAATTGATCGTGCCAAATCTGCACAGGCGCTATTCCGGGGTCACCGCGACCAACCGGATGGTAGCGCCGCGGCTGGCAAAGCTGTACCGCGCCGCCTGGTTCGGCTCGGACGCGCCGGCGGGGATCGCGCGCCTGAGCATCGGAGATCTCCTCAAGCTCTGGCGCCGCAAGCGGCCTGTGATCTGGCATGCGCGCCGCAACAACGAGATGATCGCGGGCGTTGGCTTGCGCGCGCTCGGCTGGCCGCTCAAGCTCGTGTTCACCTCGGCGGCGCAGCGGCACCATAGCTGGATCACGCGCTGGCTGATCCGACAGATGGATGCGATCATCGCGACGAGCGACATCTCGGCCTCGTTCCTGAAGGTGACGGCGACGGTGATCCCGCACGGCGTCGACACCGACGTCTATGCGCCGCCCCAGGACCGCGCTGCGGCCTTTGCCGAAAGCGGCCTGCCGGGCCGCTACGCCATCGGCTGTTTCGGCCGCGTGCGGGCGCAGAAGGGCACCGACCTGTTCGTCGATGCGATGTGCCGGCTGCTGCCGCGCTATCCGGATTTCACCGCTGTCATCGTCGGGCAGGTGACGGCCGAGCAGACGCCCTTTGCCAACGACCTGAAGAAGCGCATCGAGGCAGCAAACCTGCAGTCGCGCATCGTCATCACCGGCGAGCTGCCGATCGAAGCAGTGCAGCGCTGGTATCAGCGCCTGACCATCTACGCCTTCACTTCGCGCAACGAAGGCTTTGGTCTGACGCTGATCGAGGCGATGGCGGCCGGCAGCGCGCTCGTGGCCGCACGCGCCGGCGCGGCGGAGCTCGTCGTCGAGGATGGTGTCACCGGCGTGCTGATCCCGACGGGAGATGCCGACGCGCTCGCTGCGGCGCTCGAGCCGCTGATGCGTGATGTGGCTGCGGCGACCGCGATGGGTGAGCGCGGGCGGGCGCGGGTGCTCGAGAAGTTCAGCCTCGATGCCGAGGCGGCGCGGATCGGCGCGGTCTATCGGCCGCTGCTCTGAGGCCGTTTTCGTCTGTCGCAAACAAAACCGCGAAAACAACCCCATGCACAGTAGCCGGGGTCAGCAAAATCAAGGAGTTGGCGGAGAGTTCGAGAGATTGCGGATTTTTCGAACGAATTTTGACTCGTCGGGCAAAACAGTGGCAGGATGTCATCATCGGCCCGAGCCACGATCGCCTCAGTTCGTCACCCGCTTCCCGCTTCCCCCAGCACCCTCTCCGCAATCCCCACCACCTCGCTTGCCGCAATATTCCGCATGCAGCGGTGGTCGTTCACCTTGCAGACCGTGCTCTGGCAGGGCTGGCAGGACAGCTTTTCCTTGTCCTGCACCAGTGTCGCGGCGAGGCCGTTCAGCGGGGCCCAGAGATAGGGGCTGGTGGGACCGAAGATGCCCATGGTCGGCGTGCCCAGGGCGGCTGCGATGTGCATCAGGCCGGAATCGTTGGAGATGGCAACGCCGGCGGCGGCCATGGCGAGGATGCCGTTGCGCAAGTCCGAGCCGGTGAGATCGCGGACGCCCGGGCCGCCGGCGGCGACGATCTCCTGGGCGAGCTCCTTTTCGGCGGGACCGCCGACCACCCAGACCTCGAGGCCGCGCTCGACCAGCAGGCGGGCGGCTTCGGGATAAGAGGTCCAGCGCTTGGAGACGCCGACCGAGCCCGGGGCGAGTGCCACCGCAGCGCCGGCACCGAGACCATTGGCCTCGCGCCACCGGGCGATCTCCTCGGCCGGGACGCGCAGTTGCGGTACCGGCCATTCCGCGGGCAGGGGCGCGCCGTCGGGCTGGGCGAGGGCGGCGTTCTTGTCGATGAAGCGGGGCAGCTTCTTCTCACCCCAGCGCCAGCGGTTGAGCAGGCCGAACCGGAACTCGCCGACGAAGCCGATCCGTTCAGGAATACCGGCGAGTGCCGGCGCGATGGCCGCTTTCCAGGTCCGGGGCAGCACCAGGGCAGTGCCGTAATTCTGTTTCCGCAGCAGCCCTGCCAAGCCGAACTGGCGTGCGACGGCCAGCCGGCTGCGCGGCATATCCCAGACGATGCCGGCGCGCACCCCGGGCATGTAGTCCACCAGCGGGGCGCACAGGGAGGTGGTGAGGAGATCGACCGGCCGGTTCGGCCAGCGCTCCTTCAGGACCCGCACGACGGTGTGATTCCGCACGAAATCGCCGATCCACATGTAGGGGACGATCAGGATCGGGCGTGTGTCGCTCCGATCTGCATCACTACCAAGTTGCGAATCAATATTCATTCGTTATGAGGGCCGACCACGTGCCGATATGGCGGCTCGGTTAGCCGCTCCGGGCCGGCAGGTAAAGGCGGCAGAAGAGCAATCCCAAAACAGCTTACACTTTGGCGGATCATGCGCTAGGGCAGGATCGGGCACCTAAAATCGGGCAGGTAGGTGGAATGTTGCTGGTGACCGGCGGGGCCGGTTTTATCGGATCGAATGTCGTGGCCGCGCTGAACGAGGCCGGTCGCAGCGACGTCGTGATCTGCGATCTCCTCGGAACCGAAGGCAAATGGCGCAATCTCGCCAAGCGGCAGCTTGTGGATATCGTTCCCCCGACCGAGCTGATGGACTGGCTGAAGGGCCGCAAGCTGGAGGCCATGATCCATCTCGGGGCGATTTCCGCGACCACGGCGACCGACGGTGATCTCGTCGTCGAGACCAATTTCCGCCTGTCGATGCGCCTGCTGGACTGGTGCACGATGAATGCCGTGCCGTTCATCTACGCGTCCTCGGCGGCGACCTATGGCGACGGCACGGAAGGCTTCGACGACGATTCCTCGCTGCCGGCGCTGAAGAAGTTGCGGCCTATGAATCTCTACGGCTGGAGCAAGCACCTGTTCGATCTCGCTGTCGCCGAACGTGTGGCGCGCGGCGATCGGCTCCCGCCGCAATGGGCCGGCCTGAAATTCTTCAACGTGTTCGGGCCGAACGAATATCACAAAGGCTCGATGATGAGCGTGCTGGCGCGGCGCTTCGACGACGTCAGGGCAGGCCGCGTCGTGCAGCTGTTCAAGTCGCATCGCGAGGGCATCGCCGACGGCGATCAGCGTCGCGATTTCATCTATGTCGACGATGTCGCGCGCGTGGTTCTTTGGCTGCTCGCGACGCCGTCGGTGTCCGGCCTGTTCAACGTCGGCACCGGCAAGGCGCGCAGCTTCAAGGACCTCATGCTGGCTGCCTATGCGGCGCTCGGCACCAGTCCCAACATCGAATACATCGACATGCCCGAGCAGATCCGCGGCGCTTACCAGTATTTCACCCAGAGCGAGGTCGATCGGCTGCTCCGTGCCGGCTATAACGGCGGCTTCACGACGCTCGAGGACGCGGTGAAGGCCTATGTCGGGGATTATCTCGACCGGCCCGACCGCTTTCGCTGAGGCCCCTTTCGACCATGTCGACGCCCATTCTCGATTTCGATGCCCTCGCCCAAGCCATCTCAGGCCGCACCGTGCTGTGCATCGGCGACATCATGCTGGACGAGTTCGTCTACGGCGAGGTGTCGCGGATCTCGCCGGAAGCGCCGGCGCCGGTCATCGCCGCCCAGCGCAGCGAGATCCACGTCGGCGGCGCCGGCAACGTCGCGCGCAACGTCGCTTCGCTCGGCGCGCGCTGCATCTTCGTCGGCCTCGTCGGCGAGGACGAGGCCGGTACGCGGCTCGAGGCCGCGCTCAACGATCAAGCCGGCATCGAGAGCGTGCTGGTGCGCGACGCCTCGCGGCCGACCACGCGAAAGGTCCGCTTCGTCTCCGAACATTTTTCCACGCACATGCTGCGCGCGGACTGGGAGCAGGCGCTGGCTGCGTCCGACCAGGTCGAAACGAAGTTGATCGACGCGATCCTGCCGCAGATCGCGTGCGCCGACATCGTGCTGCTGTCCGACTATGCCAAGGGCGTGCTGACGGCGCGCGTGATCCGCCACACCATCGATGCCGCGCGCAAGCTCGGCAAGCCCGTCATCGTCGATCCCAAGAGCCTGAACTGGGCGATCTATCGCGGCGCCACGCTGCTCACGCCCAACCGCAAGGAATTCTCGGAAGCGACCCGCAGCCGCGCCGAAACGGTGCAGAGCATCGTCGAGGCCAGCGAGGACGTGATGCGGCTCGCCGATTGCGAGGCGATCCTGGTCACCCAGGGCGAGCACGGCATGACCTTGGTGCCGCGCAACGGCGGTGCCGTTCACGTGCCGGCCGTCCCGGTCAAGGTGCGCGACGTCTCCGGCGCCGGCGACACCGTCGCCGCTGCGCTTGCGGTGTCGCTCGCGGCCGGCGCGGATTGGGATACGGCGCTGCGCATCGCCAATGCCGCCGCCGCCGTCGCGGTCGGCAAGCAGGGCACCGCCAGCGTCAGCGTGGCCGAGCTGCGACGCAAGATCCTGCCGCCAGCCACGCTCGCGGCCGAGGAGAAGATCGTGCTCGATCCGGCCGCACTCGACGCGCAGCTCGCCGATTGGAACAGGCAGGGCCTGCGCGTCGGCTTCACCAACGGCTGTTTCGACATCCTTCATCCCGGCCACGTCAAGGTGCTGACCGCGGCGCGCGCCGCCTGCGACCGCCTGATCGTGGGGCTCAACAGCGACGCCTCGGTGCGGCGGCTGAAAGGTGCCGATCGTCCGGTCCAGGACGAGCGCGCGCGTGCCGAGGTGCTCGCCGCACTGGAGGCCGTCGATCTCGTCGTCATCTTCACGGAAGACACGCCGATCGACCTGATCACCCGAATTAAGCCCGGTGTGCTGGTGAAGGGCGGCGACTACACACGCGAACAGGTCGTCGGGCACGAGGTGGTCGAGGCCGCGGGCGGGGCGGTCGTGCTGGTCGACATCCTCCAGGGCTTCAGCACGACGGCGCTGGTGCATCGCGCCAGGGGAGGGAGCAAGTGACGGCGCTCGCCCGCGAAACGACCAGCGAGATGTTGCATCGCCGTCTGCGCAGCCCCGCTGCCTGGCGCGAGACCGTCGATCTGTTTGCGATCCTGACCGCGGCCTCGCTGCCCTGGTCGACATCGCTTGCGGGGATCTTCAACGCGCTGATGCTGATCTGCATGGTGCCGTTCCTCGATTTGCGCGACTTCCTGCAGTCCTTGAAGCGTCCGATCTGCATTGCGCCGATCGCGCTGGTCGTTCTCGCGCTGCTGGGGACGCTGTGGTCGGATGCCCTGTGGGGCGCGCGCTTCTATGCGGTTAATCCGACCGTCAAGCTGCTCGTGCTGCCGGTCCTGCTCTATCATTTCGAGCGCTCGCCGCGTGGCCACTGGATATTCATCGCCTTCCTGGTGTCCTGCGCCTTGTTGTCGGTGATGTCCTGGCTGGTCGCCTTCTACCCGAACCTCGCGCTCAAGACCGATCCGCCCGAGCGCGGCATCTTCGTCAAGAACTACATTGACCAGAGCCAGGAATTCGCGCTTTGCGCGGTGGCGCTCGCCTATCCGATCGTGATGCTGTTGCGCGAGAAGCGATACTGGTTCGCCGCGTTGCTGACGGCGCTGGCGCTTAGCTTCTTCATCAATATGACCTTCGTGGTGGTGTCGCGCACCGCGCTCGTCACCATTCCGATCATGTTCGGCGTGTTTGCACTGCTTCACCTCAAATGGCGCAGCATCGCGATCATCTCCGGCGCGCTGCTCGTCGGCGCCGTTCTCGCCTGGCAGGCCTCGCCGCAATTGCGCCACACCGCCGAGAGGTTTACCACCGATTACACCGGCTATGTGGAACGGGGCGAGGCAACCTCCATGGGCATGCGGCTCGAGTTCTGGCGGAAGTCGCTCGGCTTCTTCGCGGAGGCGCCGATCCTGGGGCACGGCACCGGTTCGACCCGCGGGTTGTTCGAACGCGTCGCGACGCCCGCCAGTCAGGGGCGGGCGTCAGCCGAGGTGATCGGCAACCCGCACAACCAGACGCTGAACGTTGCGGTGCAATGGGGCGCGATCGGCGTCGCCATTCTCTACGCGATTTGGATATTGCATCTGCGGTTGTTTCGCGGCGACGGGCTTGCCAGTTGGATCGGACTCCTAGTCGTGGTGCAGAACGTCTTTACCTCGCTGTTCAACTCGCATCTGTTCGACTTCCACGAGGGCTGGATGTACGTCATTGGCGTCGGCGTCGCCGGCGGAATGGTGATCCGGGAACAACAGCTCGGGGCGAAGATGAGGGAAGCCGGTTCCTGAGGGGCCACGCGGCTGGCAAGTCTTGTCGAGATGGGCTATCAGCGCGGTCAAGTTGCATTTAACTGGGTTTTCATCGGTCGGCGGATGACGCGACTTTCGCATCTCACCTCGCGCAATTTCCTGATCGCGCTCCACGACCTGCTGGCGACCACGGCGGCGCTTTTTGCCGCCTTCTATCTGCGATTCGAGGGTGGCGACGATTTCTTCGAGCGCCTGCCGCTGCTGTTCCAGATCCTGCCCTACTTCCTCGCCTTCAGCGTGGTCGTGTTCTTCCTCTGCAATCTGACCACGACGAAATGGCGTTTCATCTCGCTGCCTGACGCGCTGAACATCATTCGCGCGGCGACCGTGCTCACGGTTGCGCTGCTCGTGCTCGACTACATCCTCGTTGCCCCCAACGTTCGCGGCGCCTTCTTTCTCGGCAAGGTGACGATCGTCCTCTACTGGTTTCTCGAGATCTTCTTCCTCAGCGCGCTGCGCATGGCGTACCGCTACTTCCGCTATACGCGGGTGCGGCGTCACGCGAGGGGCGGGGAGGCCGCGCCGACGCTGCTGATCGGCCGCGCCGCGGATGCCGAAGTGCTGCTGCGCGGCATCGAGAGCGGAGCGATCAAGCGCATCTGGCCGATCGGCGTCTTGTCACCATCGCCTGCCGATCGGGGCCAGCTCATTCGCAACGTGCCGGTGCTGGGCGGCATCGACGACGTCGAGGATGTGATCTCGGATTTCGCCAAGCGCGACAAGCCCATCGCGCGCCTCATCATGACACCATCGGCTTTCGAGCCGGAGTCGCATCCGGAATCGATCCTGATGCGGGCGCGCAAACTGGGTGTGATCGTGAGCCGGATGCCCTCGCTGGAGAGCGGCGATACGCCAAGGCTCACGGCGGTTGCGGTCGAGGACCTCCTGCTGCGTCCGAGCGAGAAGATCGACTATGCTCGCCTGGAGGCCTTGATCAGGAGCAAGGCCGTGATCGTCACCGGCGGCGGCGGCTCGATCGGATCCGAGATATGCGAGCGTGTGGTCGCCTTCGGCGCGGCACGTCTCTTGATCGTGGAAAATTCCGAGCCGGCTCTCTACGCGGTCACCGAGGCGCTGGCCGCGCGTGGTGCCACCGCACAGATCGAAGGCCGGATTGCCGACATTCGCGACCGCGAGCGCGTCATGCGCCTGATGGCCGAGTTCAAGCCCGACATCGTCTTCCATGCCGCGGCGCTCAAGCACGTGCCGATCCTCGAGCGCGATTGGAGTGAGGGCGTCAAAACCAACATCTTCGGTTCCATCAACGTCGCGGACGCCGCCGTTGCCGCCGGCGCCGAGGCGATGGTGATGATCTCTACCGACAAGGCAATCGAGCCGGTGTCGATGCTCGGCCTCACCAAGCGCTTTGCCGAAATGTACTGCCAGGCGCTCGATCGCGACCTCGCAGCCGGAGCGAGCGGCAGCAAGCCGCCGATGCGGCTGATCTCGGTCCGGTTTGGCAACGTGCTGGCCTCGAACGGGTCGGTGGTGCCGAAGTTCAAGGCCCAGATCGAGGCCGGCGGGCCGGTGACGGTAACTCATCCCGACATGGTCCGTTACTTCATGACCATCCGCGAGGCCTGCGATCTCGTCATCACCGCGGCGACGCATGCGCTTGGGACGCAGCGTCCCGACGTCTCGGTCTACGTGCTCAACATGGGCCAGCCGGTGAAGATCGTCGATCTCGCCGAGCGCATGATCCGCCTGTCCGGGCTGCAGCCGGGCTACGACATCGAGATCGTGTTCACCGGCATGCGGCCGGGCGAGCGCCTGCACGAGATCCTGTTTGCCTCGGAGGAGCCGACCCGCGAGATCGGCGTGCCCGGCATCATGGCCGCGCAGCCGAACGAGCCGCCGATGCAGACGCTGCGCAAATGGAATGCGGCGCTTGAGCAGGCGATCGCGCGCGACGATCGCGCCACCATCAGGACCATCCTGAAGGATGCCGTGCCGGAATTTGGATCCACGGCGGCCTGACCATTGTTGCGCAATCCAGCGCTCGGGGAGCGACGATGAGCGAACGCAAACCGGTCGTGCTGGTGACAGGAGCGAGCGGCTTCATCGGCCGTCACCTCGGGCAGGCGCTGGTGCGCAAGGGATGGTCGGTCCGCCCCGTCGTCCGCAAGCGGCAGGGCATCGACGGCGAGGTCGTGATCGAATCGATCGGCCGCGACACCGACTGGCAGGCCGCGCTCGAGGGGGTGGAGGCGGTGGTTCACCTTGCCGCGCGCGTGCATCACAGGCGCGAGGAGCATGCAGCCCAGCTCTACCAGGACGTCAACACCGCCGGCACGGTGCACCTGGCGCGCTGCGCGGCGAGGGCGGGCGTGCGCCATTTCATCTTCATCAGCACCGTGCTGGTGCATGGCCGCAGCAACGAGGGCAGGGCCCCGTTCAGCGAGAACGACGTCCCGACGCCGCGCGGCCTCTACGGGACGTCCAAGGCGGCGGCCGAGGCAGGCCTGAGGACGCTCGCGGGCGAGAGCGACATGAAGATCTCCGTGATCAGGCCGCCCATGGTCTATGGCGCGAGCGCCAAGGGAAGTTTCGCTCTGTTGACGCGCGCGATGAACCTTGGGGTGCCGTTGCCGTTCGCCGCGATCCGCAATCGCCGCGCCTTCCTTGCCGTGCAGAACCTGTCGTCCTTCATCCTGCATCGGCTCACTCATCCAGATGCGGCCGGCCATTTCGAGATATTCCTGCTCGCCGACAGCGAGCAGTTCTCGACGCCCGAATTCATCGCGCGTCTGGCTAAGGCCTCCGGCAAGCGCCCGCGACTGTTCGGCGTGCCGCCGGGCCTGCTCAGCGGGCTTTTCCGAATGATCGGCCGGCAGGACATGCATGACAGCCTGATCGGCTCGCTCGAGCTCGACGTCTCGAAGGCGCTCGCGACCGGCTGGCGGCCGGAGGTTTCGCTCGATGAGGGGCTGCGGCTCGCCGTGTCGGCTCAGGACGCCTGAGGGCGGGAGAAGCGGCGCAGCAGGAGGGCGACCGCGATCGCGCCGGCAATCAGCGCGGGCAGCGTGACGACCACCGTCGCGGCGCGAACGGCGAGGATCGCCAGCCCTGCGAGCACGAGGTTAAGCAGGAAGACTTCGCCGCTCACCCGGGACACCGAGAAACCGTTGTCGGTCGCGCGCTGATAGAAATGCGAACGGTGCGCCGACCAGAACGGCTCGCGGCGCGCGATGCGCCGAAACAGCGTGATGGTGGCATCGGCGAGGTAGTAGGCCGGCAGCAGCAGCGCCGCAGCCGCTTGTCCGTGCAAGGCGAGCTCGAGCAGGCACCAGCCGAGCAGGAGGCCGATCGGCAGGCTGCCGACATCGCCCAGGAAGACTTTTGCGACAGGACGGTTGAACGGCGCGAAGCCGAGCATGGCGCCGCACAGCGCGGTGGCGATCAGCGCGGCCGGCCATGGGAGATCCCCGAGCATTCCCAGCAGCAGCAGCGCAGCGGTGATCGGAACGACTTCCGCCACCGTCATCAGGTCGAGCCCGTCCATGAAGTTGACGAGGTTCACGAACCAGACGCCGGCAAGGACGATGAGGCCGCGCTCCAGCGCGAGCGGCAGCGCCGGCACGATGCGCTCGGTGTCGGGGGCGGTGAACACCACGGCGCCGACGCAGGCGGCCTGCAGCACCAGGCGCACCAGCACGGGCAGCGATACGATGTCGTCGACGAAGCCGACCAGCGCGATCACGATTGTCGCAGCGACCAGCGCCGGCGGGATCGCGACATTGGCGGAGACCCCCCACAGCGAGGCAACGATCAGCGTCGCGGCGATCACCGCGATGCCGGCGCCCTGCGGGGTCGGCACGCGATGGGAGGACCGCGCATTCGGCCGCGCCAGCGCGTAGCGCTGCAGCAGGGGACGGCTGGTCCAGGTCACGAGCGCCGAGATCAGCACGGCCGCCGCAACGGCAAGCAGCAGGACCGCGCCGGCGAGCGCATCGGCAGCCGAATTCACTCCGGCACTCCGATCGCGGCCGACCCTTGCGCGGCTTTCTCGGCGCTGAGGATCCAGACCAGGCCGCCGACTGCCCCGACCAGGAAGAACACGGCGCCGAACAGCAGCGAGACGTTGACGCCCTCGTTGGCGGAAAGTCCCGCGAAGCCGAACGCAAGGCTCATCGTGGCCTCACGCACGCCCCAGCCGGCGATCGAGATCGGCATCATCGTGATCAGCATCACCGGCGGCACGAGCAGAAAGACGTCGCTGAAGCGAACCGGGGCCCCAATCGACTGCACGACGCACCAGGCGATGACGACGGCGAGCACGTGAACGAGGACCGACAGGATCGCGACGACAGGGCCGCTTGTGCCGCTGAAGATCACGCGATTGGCGATGACGGCGCAGGCGTGGATGTGATGCGTTGCCCACCAGGTCTTCAGCCAGCGCCATTTCAGCGCGCCGAAGATCAGGAAGCCGAGGCCGCCGGCGAGCGCCAGGAGGTCGACGAGCAGCAGTGCCGAGCGACCGTGCGGATCGGTGATGAGGGTGTAGCTCCAGGGCAGGCTGGCGACGATCAAGATCGCGAGCGCGACCAGGCCAATGGCGCGGTCGACAAAGATCGAGTAGGTCGCCGTGCGCCAGCCGGCGCCGGCGCGGGCGACCAGCCACAGGCGCACGGCATCGCCGCCGATCGCCGACGGCAGCGTCTGGTTGAAGAACGAGCCGATCACGTTGTATCGCATGGCGCGGCCGAGCTCGAGCGGCGCGCCGCAGGCGGCGCTGATCTCGCGCCAGCGCAGCACGCCGACGAAGATCTGCAGGAACGTGACCGCGATCGCCACACCGAGCCAGAACAGGCTGGTCAGGGTGAATCGGGAAAACAGCTCGGACAGGTCGACCTTGCGCAGCGCCAGATAGAGCAGCGCCGCGGAAATCAGGATCTTGGCCGTCGACAACAGGATTCGGCGCATCTCGTCCGCATGAACAGGGTTTGCTAAGATTTGAGGCAACCCGACGCGAGGCGCCGAATTCGGCCGCTTTGGTATGGTTTTGGCGCCGATCTTGCAATAGCCGTCGTTAAGGACGCGTCGTTGAGGCGTCGTTGAGGAGCCGTCGTTAAGGACGCCATGAGGAGATCGCGTGAAGGAACGGGGAGCCTATTGCGACCCCGTCGAGGTGGCGGCTAGACAGGATCGGGCGAGGGATCACCCAGGGAACAGGATGACGGATCGGGCGATTTTGGTCACGGGTGCGGCCGGCTTCATCGGCTTCCACGTCGCCCGGCAGCTCCTGGGCGAAGGTCGCGCCGTCGTCGGGCTCGACAATCTCAACAGCTATTACGATCCGGCGCTGAAGAAAGCGCGCCTTGCTCTGCTCCGGGACCAGCCGCGCTTCTCGTTCGTCGAGGCCGATCTCGCCGACCGCGAGACCATGGCGGCGCTGTTCGCGCAACATCGTTTTGCCAAAGTGGTGCATCTGGCCGCGCAAGCCGGCGTGCGCTACTCGATCGAGCAGCCGCAGACCTACGCCGATTCCAATCTCGTCGGCTTTCTCAATGTGCTGGAGGGCTGCCGCAACAATGGCTGCCGTCATCTGGTCTACGCCTCGTCATCCTCCGTTTACGGCGCCAACACAAAACTGCCATTTGCGGTTGCGGACCGCACCGACCATCCGGTCAGCTTCTACGCCGCGACCAAGAAGGCGAACGAGGTGATGGCGCAGTCCTACTGCCATCTCTATCGTCTGCCGGTCACGGGGCTGCGGTTCTTCACCATCTACGGGCCATGGGGCCGCCCCGACATGGCCATGTTTCTGTTCGCGAGCGCCATCATGGCCGGCAAGCCGATCCGGCTCTTCAACCATGGCAAAATGCGCCGCGATTTCACCTATATCGACGATGTGACGCGCGTCGTGTCCAAGCTGATCGATCTCGTGCCTGCGGACGATCCGGCTGCCGCAAATGCGCCGTCAAAGCTCTACAATGTCGGCAATCATCATCCGGAGGAACTGATGCACGTCGTCGGTCTTCTGGAGCGGGAGCTGGGCCGGACGGCGATCAAAGAATTGCTGCCGATGCAGCCGGGAGATGTGCTGGAAACGTTCGCGGATGTCGAGGATCTCTCGCGCGACACCGGCTTTGCACCGTCAACGCCGATCGAGCATGGGGTTCATAACTTCGTCACCTGGTATCGGGACCATTTCAAGGTTTGAGATCACGATGGACAAACGCATAATCCCCCTGATCATGTGCGGCGGTGCCGGCACGCGGCTGTGGCCCGCTTCGCGCGAGGTTCGGCCCAAGCAGTTCCTGCCGCTGTTCGGCACGCGCTCGACGTTCCAGGACACGCTGCTGCGCGTGTCCGATCCCTCTTTGTTCGACCGGCCGATCGTCATCACCAACGCGTCCTACCGCTTCATGGTGCTGGAGCAGCTCGCCGAGATCGGCATCGAGGCCGACGTAATCCTCGAGCCGATGCGGCGCGATTCCGGCCCTGCGATCGCGGCCGGCGCGGTGTTCGCGCAGAACCGCGCCAGCGAGGCGATCGTGCTCGCGCTCGCCGCCGATCACGTCGTGCAGAATAATGCCGCCTTCGTCGCCGCCTGTCGCGAGGGCCTCACCGCCGCGAATGCCGGGCGCATCGTCACCTTCGGCGTCAAGCCGGAGCGGCCGGCAACGGAATATGGCTACATCAATCCGGGCGACGTGATCGCGGGCGAGGTGCAGGCGGTTGCGCGCTTCGTCGAGAAGCCGGATGCGGTGAAGGCCTCCGACTACGTCAATTCGGGCTATCTCTGGAACAGCGGCAACTTCATGTTCCCGGCGAGCGTGCTGCTCGACGAATATCGCAGGGTCGATGCGGCAAGCGTCGAGGCCGTCACCAATGCCGTCAACAATGCCGGCCGCGATCTCGGCTTCGTCACGCTGGAGCCCGAGGCGTTCGGCGCGGCCAAGGCGATCTCGATCGACTATGCGGTGATGGAGAAGACCTCGCGCGCCGCCGTCGTGCCGGTGTCGTGCGGCTGGTCCGACGTCGGCTCATGGCATGCGGTGTGGGAGCTGTCGGAGAAGGACGCGCAAGGCAATGCCGCGCACGGCACCGCCGTGTTCGAGGATTCCCGCAATTGCAACGTCACCACGGATTCCGCGCTGGTCGCGCTCGAAGGCGTCGACGATCTCGTCGTCGTCGCGACCGCGGACGCGGTGCTGGTCTCGCGGCAGAAGGATGCCAACGGGCTGAAGCGCCTGGTGACGAAATTGAAGTCGGTCGCGCCGAAAGTCACCGAAGAGCATCTCAAGGTGCACCGGCCCTGGGGCAGCTATCAATCCGTCGACAATGGCGAGCGCCACCAGGTCAAGCGCATCGTGGTGAAGCCGGGCGGGCGGCTGTCGCTGCAAAAGCACCATCATCGTGCCGAGCACTGGATCGTGGTCCGCGGCACGGCGCAGGTCACCGTCAACGAGACCGTGAAGACGGTGCACGAGAACGAGTCGATCTACATCCCGATGGGCGCCGTCCACCGGATGGAGAATCCCGGCAAGATCCAGCTGGAGCTGATCGAGGTCCAGACTGGAAGCTATCTGGGGGAAGACGACATCATCCGGATTGAAGACGACTATCAAAGGTCGTAACCAGCAAACTCCGAATCACGCGACCCGGGCCGAGAAGCGGTATCTTTTTCGGCCTAAGGCCCGGGGAACGTGTAACTTTTTGAATCAAATCGTGTCCGGCCCGCCAGGGCGGCATTCGCCACAAATGTGGCGTCCGTGCTAGAAGCGGCCCGGGGATTTGCGTTGAATCGGGGTTTGCTCAGATGACTTCCAGGGGATCTGCACCGGCAAAGGCCGGCTTGCGCGTCGGTGTCATTGGCGCCGGCGTGATGGGCAGCAACCATGCGCGCGTGCTCAGCGGCCTGCCCGGCGTCAGCCTCGTCGGCGTCGTCGATCCCTCGCCGGCACATCGTGCGCGGGCCACGGAGCTCGCCAATTGCGAAAGCTTCGAGACGCTTGACCAGCTGTTCGCCGAAGGCGTCGATGCCGTCACCATCGCGGCACCGACCCATCTGCATCACGAGGTCGCGCTCGCATGCATCGCCAAGAACATCCACGTGCTGGTCGAGAAGCCGATCGCATCCACGGTGGAAGAGGGCCGCGAGATCGTCGCCGCCGCGCACAAGGCGGGCGTCACGCTGATGATCGGCCATGTCGAGCGCTTCAATCCGGCGGTCGCCGCGGTCAAGCAGGCGATCGCGGGCGAGGACATTCTCTCCATCGCGATCACCCGCGTCGGCCCGTTCCCGCCGCGCATGTCCAATGTCGGCGTCGTCATCGATCTTGCCGTGCACGACATCGATTTGATCCGCTGGTTCACCGAATCCGACATCGTCGAGGTGCAGCCGCAATTGTCGAGCGCGGTCGCCGAGCGCGAGGACATCGCGCTCTTGCAGTTCCGCACCGAGAGCGGCGTGCTCGCCCACATCAACACCAACTGGCTGACGCCGTTCAAGGCGCGCAGCGTCACGGTCGCAACGCGCGGCAAATACGTGATGGGCGATCTCTTGACGCGCCAGGTCACCGAATGCTTCGGCTTCAAGCCGGACGGCAGCTACTCGATGCGGCATCTGCCGGTCGGCCATGACGAGCCGCTTCGCGCCGAGCTGATCGCATTCCTTAAGGCGGTGCGCAACGGCGAGACGCCGGCAGTGACGGGCGACGAGGGCGTCGCCAGCCTCGAGATCGCCACGCAATGCCTGGAGAGGCCCTCGCGTCCTGCGGCGACGTCACCCGCGCGCAAGGGGCCGCGCCGCGTCGCCGGCTGATCCCTTCCATGTCGACCGCTCAAACGTCACAAGGCGTCATGAACCAGCACTTGCGTTCCGAACCCATTCCCTTCATCGACGTCGCCTCGCAGCGCCGCCGGCTCGGCGCCTCGCTCGATGCCGCCGTGAAGCGCGTGATGGACCATTGCCAGTTCGTCAACGGGCCGGAGGTCTTCGAGCTCGAGAAGCAGCTTGCGGCCTACTCAGGCGCCAAGCACGTGATCGGCTGCGCCAGCGGCACCGACGCCATCCTGATGGTGATGATGGCCAGGAATGTCGGGCCCGGCGATGCCGTGCTGTGTCCGTCCTTCACCTTCATCGCGACCGCTTCGCCGGTGGCGCGGACCGGCGCGACGCCGGTCTATGTCGACGTCGACGAGACCACCTTCAACATGAGCCCGGAATCGCTCAAGCGCGGCATCGCCACCGCCCGCAAGGCCGGTCTCAAGCCCGTCGCGGTGATTCCGGTCGATTTGTTCGGCCAGCCCGCCGATCACGATGCCATCGCCGAGATCGCCAGGGCCGAGGGCCTGTTCGTGCTCGACGACGCCGCGCAAGGCTTTGGCGCGAGCTACAAGGGGCGCAAGCTCGGCACCCTCGGCCACGCCACTGCGACCAGCTTCTTCCCGGCAAAGCCGCTCGGCTGCTTCGGCGACGGCGGCGCCATCTTCACCGATGACGACGAGCTCGCCGCCACCTTGCGCAGCATCCGCGTGCACGGGCAGGGCGTCGACAAATACGACAACGTCCGCCTCGGCCTGACCGGCCGGCTCGACACTATGCAGGCCGCGGTCCTGATCGAGAAGCTGAAGATCTTTGACGACGAGATCGCCGCCCGCAACAGGGTCGCCGAGCGCTATGCGCGCGGCCTGTCCAATGTCGTCACCGTGCCGCGCATCGCGCCGGGCAATACCTCAGTCTGGGCGCAGTACACCATTCGTCTTCCCAAGGGTATCGACCGCGACGGCTTCGCTGCCGCGCTAAAAGCCCAGGGAGTGCCGACCGCGATCTATTACGGCAAGTCGATGCACCAGCAGACCGCCTACAAACAGTACCCGGTCGCCGAGGGCGGATTGCCCGGTTGCGAGAGCCTGTCGCAGGACGTCATCAGCCTGCCGATGCATGCCTACCTGACCGAGGCCGACCAGGAGCGAATCATCGCCGCTATCAGCGGCGCGCTGGCGGGCTAATTTCTTATCCTCTCCCCTTGCGGGAGAGGGTGACTTCGCGAAGCGAAGCCGGGTGAGGGGTCTCTCTCCGCACGGCATGCGCTGAGAGATACCCCTCACCCGATTGAGTCTGTATCTGCCTGCGGTGCTGCCCTCTCCCGCAAGGGGAGAGGGCGCAGTAATGCGCATCGCAAGATGCATCGACCTCCGTCCGATAAGTCTCTACAACAATCCGCATGCTCGGACGCATCTTCACGGTCGGTGGTTACACGCTGCTGTCGCGGCTGACGGGGTTTGCCCGCGACATCATGCTCGCGGCGATCCTCGGTGCCGGGCCGGTGGCCGACGCCTTTTTCGTGGCGCTGCGGCTTCCCAACCATTTCCGCGCGATCTTCGCCGAGGGCGCCTTCAACGCCGCCTGGGTGCCGGCCTATGCCCATGTCCATGGCGAGAAGGGGGAGGCGGCGGCAAAGCTATTCGCCGACCGCATCTTCACGCTGCTCCTGGCCTCGCAGGTGGTGCTGCTGATCGCCGCCTGGCTGTTCATGCCGCAGGCCATGAGCATCCTGGCGCCAGGCTTTGGTGAGGATGCCGAGCAGCGCAAGCTCGCGATCGAGTTGACCCGCATCACCTTTCCCTATCTGCTCTTGATCACGCTGGTGACGCTCTATGGCGGCATGCTCAACGTGATGCAGCGCTTTGCCAGCGCCGCGGCCGCTTCGATCTTCCTCAACGTCGCGATGATGATGACGCTGGCGGTTGCCGTCTGGTTTCCGACCGCAGGCCATGCCGCGGCCTGGGGCGTGCTGATCTCCGGCTTCCTGCAATATTTCCTGCTCGCGGGCGATCTCGCCCGCCATGGCGGCCTGCCGCGCTTTGCGCCCTTGAAGCTTGATGAGGACGTTCGCGGCTTCTTCAAAGCGCTCGGACCTGCGACGCTGGGCTCGATGGGCACGCAGCTCGCGCTGTTCGCCGACACCATCATTGCGACGTTCCTGCCCGCCGGTGCGCTGTCGGCGCTCTATTATGCCGACCGGCTCAACCAGCTGCCGATCGGCGTCATCGGCATCGCCATCGGCACGGTGCTGCTGCCGGAGATGTCGCGGCGGATCACCGCAAACGACCACGACGGTGCGCTGAGCGCGCAGCGCCGTGCCTTCGATTTCACGCTGCTGTTCTCGATCCCGTTCGTCGCGGCCTTCCTCACCGTGCCCGATGCGATCATGCGCGCACTGTTCGCCCGCGGTGCGTTCTCCAAGGCCGATGCCGCCGCCGCCGGTGCGACGCTCGCGGCCTATGCCATCGGCCTCATCCCGTTCGTGCTGATCCGCAGTGCGGTCGCGACCTTCTATGCCCGCAAGGATACCGCAACGCCGGTCCGCGCGTCGCTGACCGGCATCGCCGTCAACGTCGCGCTGAAGGTTGCCTTGATGGGATCGCTCGCCCAGATCGGTCTCGCGCTGGCGACCGCCGTCGGCGTCTGGACCAATCTCTTGCTGGTGCTGTTCTTCGCTGTGCGGCGCGGCTTTCTCGTGCTCGACCGCGCCTGGCTGCTGTCGCTCGCCAAGTTCTTGCTAAGCGGCCTCATCCTCGCCGCCGCGTTCTGGCTGATTGCACGTTTCAGCGGCCCCTGGTTGGGCGCGATGCACTTCCGGGATGAGTTGATGCTGGTCCTGCTCGCCGTCGGCGGCACGATCGTCTACGCGCTCGCGATCCTCGTGCTGTTCGGCCGCAAGTGGCTGGTCTCGCTGCTGCGTGGCTAGAGAGCACGGCATTCGCCTCCAGGCTGCAGCCAACATCGGCACATCTCTTGATTTTGCGCGATTGCGGTGGTAGGAGTCGCTCATGATCAAATGCTCGCGCAAAGTCTCCAGCAATCACATCACCCGCTTCGGCTGGGCGGTGGGAGGAGTCGTGCGCTAGGATTTCGACGACATCTTTTCCACCAGGCCCCGCCGGCATCGGACGGGGCCTTTTGTTTGGCCACGCTCCCTGCCGGCTCAACAGCAGGAGCGTCCGATGCCACCACAACTGACCAGCATTTCATCCGAGGCCGAGCACGATGCCGCAGTGCTTCGCCTCGATCGATCCATTGCGCTCGCGAAGCAGGCCATGGACGAGGTTCTGGCGGCAGCGGCTCGTCTCAACGTGTCCGTTGCAACGCCGGGCCAAGCCTTGTCGGGGAGAGAAGCTGCCGCAGCCGCGCCGGCGCAAAGCCTCCTGGGCCTGCTCAAGCGATATTGGTCTGCTCTTGGGAAGTGGCGCCTGCACCCGCGGTGCAGTTTGCTGGATCTGAGCGACAGGGAGCTGATGGACATCGGCCTGACGCGCGCCGAGATCAACTATCTCGCACCTGGGCGGGAGATCGATGCGCTCAGAGATAGTACGAGGTATCTGTTGAGCCGCGGGATGTGAGTAATCGACGATCCTCACGCCGGCATATGACCTGCCGCGCGCGGGTTGAACTCGGCAAGGTCTGGCTCAATCCAGCCGTGCCGGGCCTCCCGCGAGAACAGCGCTTCGCGGCTCCAGAAACGTAAGAGTACATCCTTTTCGGTTGCCGGGGACGCCAGCACCGCGTTGCAGGCGGCGACAATGTCGCGGCGGCCGACCTCCGCAAGAATTCCTTCGATGATCATCAAGAAAGCCATCGTAATCGTGTGGTGATAGCCACGCACATCGTCGTTCACGCCGCCAGCGGCAACATTGTAGGCGCGGATCATCTCGGGGAGTTCGACCCGCCAGTCCCGAGCCGGATCAGTGGCGAGCAAGTAGCTCGTCACGATCAGATGTTCACGATGGCTGAAACGTGCCCCCGGAAGTGTACGCGCGAGGAAGCCCTCGCTCAGTTCGGCGACCTCTGCAGCATCCGTGCAGCTACGTCTGTTGCTCATGGTGGCGTCCCATGTTACCGTGGTACCAAGGTAACATTCTAGAACGGAAAAGGCAAATTGGGATCGGTCAACTCGGCCGCCCAGGCTCTGCCTCTGTGACAACAATCGTTCCTCGGTCAGAGCGTCGACCCCCGCAGGCGTCCGAACGAATCCAAGATTCACCTGGTCTCTGAGGACGTGAGTTGCAGGGCTGGAGACCGATGCCCGAGCAAGTCCGGCAATGGCATGATGCGACTAAACCCCCGTCTTCCGATCGAGGTCACACATTATGAACTCAGAAGCTCACAAACATTCAGTCCAACGCGTACAGACGGGAGTTCGGATCGAGAAGCGCATTCTCAAGGTCGCGAAGGGCCTCGCCGAATACCTGGATATGAGCCTCGGTGATTTGCTGGAGGGCGTTCTCCTGCATTCGTTCGAAGGCAAGACTCCGTTCGAGCCTGCGACGCTGCAACGCATTTCGACGCTGAAAGATTTGTACGGGCTGACGCTCACGGCCTCCGATGCTCATCAGCTATTTGAAGCTCGGGGTGAGCACGAGAACAGCTAAGTGGGAGCGCTTGGCTCTCGCCGTCAACGTCACACGATCACGCTGGGACCTTGCCGAGCATTCCCGTGAGGCACGCGTGGCGCGATTGAACCTGCGACCCCTGCGCCCGCCTAAACCCGTTTGCCTTGCCAGTTTTTCCACGGCAATATGCCCACAAAACAACCATGAGAACGGGAAGATAAAATGGCGGCTCCCATCAAGTTCGGCGTTGGCCAAAGCGTGCTGCGCAAGGAGGATGACGCGCTCATCCGCGGCAAGGGCCGCTATACCGACGATTACGCGCCGCAGGCCGCGCTCCGCTGCCTGGTGCTGCGCTCGCCGCATGCGCATGCCAAATACAGCATCGATGCGAGCCGCGCGCTCGGCCTGCCGGGCGTTGCGCTGATCCTGACGGCCGACGACGTCGGGGATCTCGGCAATCTGCCCTGCCTGTTCAACCTCGAGACCGATCCGTTCACCGGCCCGCCTTACCCGATCCTGGCCAAGGACGAGGTGCGCCATGTCGGCGACGCCATCGCCTTCGTGGTCGCCGAGACCATCGACCAGGCTCGCGACGCGATCGAGGCGATCGAGGTCAAATGGTCGCCGCTGCCCGCGGTGACCGGCGTCGTCAACGCCGTGAAGAAAGGCGCAGCCTTGGTCTGGCCGGACAAGCCGGGCAACGTGCTGTTCGACGTCTCGATCGGCGACAAAGCGGCGACGGAAGCTGCCTTCGCGAAAGCGCATGCGGTCGCCGAGATCTCCATCGTCAATCCGCGCGTGGTTGCAAGCTTCTTGGAGACCCGCGCTGCCGTCTGCGAATACGATTCCAAGCGCGACCATCTGACGCTAACGGTCGGCAGCCAGGGCAGCCACCGCCTGCGCGACATCCTCTGCCAGAACGTGCTCAACATCCCCACCGACAAGATGCGGGTGATCTGCCCCGACGTCGGCGGCGGGTTCGGCACAAAGCTGTTTCCGTATCGGGAATATGCCCTGATGGCGGTCGCCGCACGAAAGCTGAAGAAGGCGGTGAAGTGGGCGGCCGATCGCTCCGAGCATTTCATGGGCGATGCGCAGGGCCGCGACAACGTCACCACCGCCAAGATGGCTCTGGCCGAGGACGGCAAGTTCCTCGCGATGGATTGCGACCTCATGGGCGACATGGGCGCGTATCTGTCAACCTTCGGGCCCTACATCCCGCATGGCGGCGCCGGCATGCTGCCGGGCCTCTACGACATCCAGGCCTTCCATTGCCGGGTCCGCACGATCTTCACCCACAGCGTGCCGGTCGACGCCTATCGCGGCGCGGGCCGGCCCGAAGCTGCCTATGTCATCGAGCGCCTCGTCGATGCCTGCGCGCGGAAGCTCGACATGACGCCGGATGCGATCCGCCGCAAGAATTTCATCCCGCCGAAAGCGCTGCCCTACAAGACCGCGACCGGCAAGGTCTACGATTCCGGCGACTTCGCCGCGCACCTGAAGCGCGCGATGGAGATAGCGGAATGGAAGGAATTCCCCAAGCGCGCCAAGGCGGCCAAGAAGGGCGGCCTGATCCGCGGCATCGGGCTTGCGAGCTATGTCGAGATTTGCGGCGTGATGGGTGAAGAGACGGCCAACGTCCGCCTCGATGCCAATGGCGACGTCACCGTGCTGATCGGCACGCAATCGAGCGGGCAGGGCCATCAGACCGCCTATGCGCAGATCGTCGCCGAACAGTTCGGCGTGGCGCCCGAGCGCGTGCATGTCCGGCAGGGCGACACCGACGAGATCGCAACCGGCCTCGGCACCGGCGGCTCGGCCTCGATCCCCTCCGGCGGCGTCAGTGTCGAACGTGCCACGCGCGAGCTCGGTTCGAGGCTGAAGGAGATCGCGGCGCAGGCGCTGGAAGCCAGCGCGGGCGACCTCGAAATCTCCGAAGGCGTGGTGCGGATCGCCGGCACCGACCGCTCGATCTCGTTTGCCGATCTCGCCAAGCGGCCCGGGGCCGATCCGTCGAAGCTGAACGGCAGCGCGACCTTTGCCAGCGCCGACGGCACTTATCCCAACGGCACCCATGTTGCCGAGGTCGAGATCGATCCGGCGACCGGCATCATCAAAATCGTCAACTACGTGATCGTCGACGATTTCGGCAAGACGCTCAATCCGCTGCTCTTGGCCGGCCAGGTGCATGGCGGCGCCATGCAGGGCATCGGCCAGGCCTTGATGGAGCAGGTGGTGTATGGACCGACCGACGGGCAGCTCATCACCGCGACCTTCATGGACTATGCGCTGCCGCGCGCGGCGGACGGGCCGGCCTTCGTGTTCGAGACCCACAACGTGCCCTGCAAGACCAATCCGATGGGCGTGAAGGGGGCCGGCGAGGCCGGCGCGATCGGCTCCTGTCCGGCCGTGGTCAACGCCATCGTCGATGCGCTCTGGCGCGAGTACAAGATCGACCACATCGACATGCCGGCAACGCCCGAGCGGGTGTGGGTTGCGATCAGCGAGCATCACCGCCGTCACAGCTTGTGAAGCCGCGCTTCCCGCGCGCACGGGAATAAACCCGCCGCGCGGGGTTCTACCCATGATGGGTCCCGGCTTCGCGCGAAGCCGGTGACAGTCTCATTCCCCGAACGTCTCGAGAGCCGGAGAAACGAACCAATGAAACGGACGATGATTGTCGCGGGCGCCCTCGTGCTGGGCGCGGGCGCCGTCATGGCGCAACAGGAGATTGCCGTCCAGCAGGACAATCTGATGCGGGCAATCGCCAAGAATCAGTATGGCGTGCTTCAGAAGATGAGCAAGGGCGATATTCCCTTCGACAAGAAGGCTGCCGATGAGGCCATCGCCAGCATCGAGGCCGATGTTGCCAAGATCGCCAAGACCTTCGAGATCAATCCCAAGCAGGATGTCGTCAACGCGACCTATGGTTCCTCGCCGAAGGTCTGGCAGAACAAGGCCGATTTCGATGCCAAGATCCCGCCGGTGCAGAAGGCGATCGCCGACGCCAAAGGCAAGATCACCAATGTCGCGGGCCTGAAGGCGGCCTACACGGCGATCAACGACCGCTGCAATGATTGTCACGAAACCTATCGCGTGAAATTGAAATAGCGGGCGCAGTTAACGGGCTACCAAGGACTTCAGAAGGGCGGTTGCGAAAGCAACCGCCTTTTTCTTGACCGCGGCCCGCAGGAACTTCCGTCCGCAAGGCCTGACGGATTGCCGCGAGAGCGGCTATCCTTGCGCCAACGGCCGTGCGCTCACACGAGTCTCCTCCCGGCATCCTCACGTCGGGATTCCCAGCGCGCGGCGAGCACCTCGATCAACAGCGAGACAGGCCATGGCAAAACCGTTCCCCTCCAAGACCCATATCGGCAATCATATGCTGCATCCGGAAACCCTGATGCTGACCTATGGCTATGATCCGCAATTGTCCGAGGGCGCCATCAAGCCGCCGGTGTTCCTGACCTCCACCTTCGTGTTCAAGACCGCCGAGGATGGCCAGGACTTCTTCGACTACGTCGCCGGACGGCGCGAGCCGCCGGAAGGCATGGGCGCCGGCCTGGTCTATTCGCGCTTCAATCATCCCAATAGCGAGATCGTCGAGGACAGGCTCGCGATCTACGAGCGCACGGAGAGTTGCGCGCTGTTCTCGTCCGGCATGGCGGCCATCGCAACCACGATTCTGGCCTTTGTTCGCCCGGGCGATGTCATCCTGCACTCGCAGCCGCTCTATGGCGGGACGGAGACGCTGCTGACGAACACGCTTGCGCGCCTGTCGATCGGCGCCGTCGGCTTTGCCGACGGCATCGACGAGACGGCGGTCAAGCAGGCCTCGGAGGAGGCCATGGGCAAGGGGCGGGTTTCGATGATCCTGATCGAGACGCCGGCCAATCCGACCAACGGCCTCGTCGACATCGCAATGATCCGCCGCATCGCCGATTCCATCGGCAAGGCCCAGGGACATACGCCGGTCATCGCCTGCGACAACACGCTGCTCGGGCCGGTGTTTCAGCGGCCGATCGAGCACGGCGCGGATCTGTCGCTGTATTCGCTGACAAAGTATGTCGGCGGTCATTCCGACCTGATCGCGGGCGCCGCGCTCGGATCGAAGGCGATCATGAAAGGCATCAAGGCGCTGCGCGGCGCCATCGGCACCCAGCTCGATCCGCATTCGTGCTGGATGATCAACCGCTCGCTCGAGACGCTCAGCCTGCGGATGGAGAAGGCCGATGCGAATGCGCGGCTCGTGGCAGACTTCCTGCGCGACCATCCGAAGGTCGCCAGGGTGCACTACCTCGGTCACCACGAGCAGGGCTCGCTGTCCGGCCGTGTGTTCGCGCGGCAATGCCTGGGCGCGGGCTCGACGTTCTCGTTCGACATCGTCGGCGGCAAGGAGGCGGCGGTGAAATTCCTCAACGCGCTGCAGATCCTCAAGCTGGCGGTGAGCCTTGGCGGCACGGAATCGCTCGCAAGCCTGCCGGCGACGATGACCCATTCCGGCGTTCCCGCCGACATCCGCCAAAAGATCGGCGTGCTCGATTCCACGATCCGGCTGTCGATCGGCATCGAGAACCCGTCGGACCTGATCGCCGACCTCGCGCAGGCGCTGAACGCGGCTTGAGCACGGTCAGAGTCGTAGCGTCGTAGCCCGGATGGGGCGCAGCGAAATCCGGGGACCTGTCCGCAACGCGCAGGGCTCCCGGATTGCACCAACGGGCGGCGCTTCGCGCCGACCGTTGGCTCCATCCGGGCTACGAAGTTGCTTGGAATCGAAAAGGCCGGACGCTCCCTCCTTGCGTCCGGCCTTTCCGCGACGAAGCCCGCGTTTTCGCTTTACTTCGTCACCTGACCGCGGATCTCGCCGGCCGGGTTCGCCGCGGTATGGATGTTGATGTAGTACTTGCCGCCGAGCAGATCGGCGGCCTGCGCGTCGGTGAGCGTGGCTTCGCCCTTGACCGGGCTCGAGGCTGCATTCGGGATCGGGACCGCGACGCCGGCGTTCTTGCCGGCTTCGGCAGGCCCGTGGAAATGCGCGGCGGTGGCGGGGCCCGAGAGGCCGGAATAGGTGACGGTCCAGGACAGCTTCTTGCTGGCAGCGTCGTAGTCCAGATCGGCCGTTCCGGTCGCGCTGCTGGTGTTGGCGGGGACTTCGGATTTGCCGTCCAGCGTCGCCTTCAGTTTCTCCGCGCTGGCCGGGGCGGCGAACGCAACGGCGGCTCCGAGTACCAGTGTGGCAAAAACGGCTTTGGTCATGGCTTTCTCCTGTTGACGCCTGATTGCTTTTCAAACAGTGCGTCATGCGGTTTATTCCGGCATTACATCCGGGCCGTCTAAAATATTCGTGGTTGGATCGAGCGCGGCATGACCCTTAAGTTCGCGCGTTCACGATGGAATGATCGAATGTTGCGACGAACGCTCCTTGCCGCCCTGATCGCCGCCGCCGCGGCGTTCGCACTCTATTGGTGGTTGACCGCCCCGGCCGTGCTGGCCTTGCCGGCGCCGACACGCAACCCCGATCTCGCCAACGGGCAGGAGCTGTTCAACGCCGGCGGCTGCTCGTCCTGTCATGCCACCCCCAATCAGCCCGATCGCCTGCGGCTCGGCGGCGGGCTGGCGCTGGGCTCGCCGTTCGGGACGTTCTACGTCCCCAATATTTCCCCCGATCCCGCCTACGGGATCGGCCGCTGGAGCGAGGCCGATTTCGTCAACGCCGTGATGCGCGGCATCTCGCCCACGGGCACGCACTATTTCCCCGCCTTTCCCTACACGTCCTATCATCTGGCCAGTGTCGACGACGTCCGCGATCTCTTTGCCTATCTGAAGACGCTTCCGTCGGTGTCCGGCACAGTGGGCGACCACGCGCTGCCGTTTCCGTTCAACATCCGCCGCAATGTCGGCATCTGGAAGCTGCTGTTCATGGACACCGCGCCGTTCGTCGCGGACGCCGCGCGCTCGCCGCAATGGAATCGCGGAGCCTATCTCGTGAACGCTTTCGGCCATTGCGCCGAATGCCACAGCCCGCGCAATGCGCTCGGCGGCATCATCGCCAGCCAGCGCTTTGCCGGTGGGCCCAATCCCGAAGGGGAGGGCTGGGTGCCCAACATCACGCAGCAGGGCATCGGCAACTGGAGCGAGAAGGATATCGCGGATTTTCTCGAGACCGGCGACCTGCCCGAGGGCGACAGCGCTTCGGGCGCGATGCGGGCGGTGATCAAGAATCTGGCGCAACTTACCGCGGAAGACCGCGCCGCGATGGCCGCCTATCTGAAGTCGCTGCCGCCGGTGCAGGGACCGACACCGCCCAAGCGCAAGGAGGGCGGCTAGCGCTGCCGGCGCTTCGGCCGTTGTTTTGCGCGTGATCTAAAGCGCGATGAGATTGGGATGAATCATCATCGCGCTTTAGGTTGTTGTTTACGCATGATCTTTCCGGAAAACCGCTTCGCACTTTTCCGGATCATGCTTTAGCCGGTGCCGAACGCCTTGAAGGTGATGATGGTGAGAGTGTCCTGGATGCCCGGCAGCACCTGCACCTTCTCATTCACGAAGTGGCCGATGTCGGTATCCTTGTCGACGTAGAACTTCACCAGGAGGTCGTATTGGCCGGCCGTGGAGTAGATCTCGGAGGCGATCTCGGCTTCGGCAAGCGCATTGGCCACCGTATAGGACTGGCCGAGCTTGCACTTGATCTGAACGAAAAAAGGAACCATCGCGGGCACTCCGAAAGCGTATTCTTCCGGCTAATAGGCCAAAACCGGCTGGATTTAGCAAGCGAACTTGCTGGATCATCCGAGGTGCATTCGGGCGCGATGCTAGGATGGGACCACTGCGGCGGCCAATGCATCCCTCAGGCGCTGGGCGAGCTCGACCTTGCGGTAGGGCTTGGTCAGCACGACCGCTCGCGCCTGCGCGCGGCCCTGCTCGACCAAGGTCTCCAGCGCGTAGCCCGAGGTGAACAGGACCGGCAGGCCGGGACGCACCCGCCGCGCCTGATCGGCGAGCTCCCAGCCGCTCATGCCGCCGGGCATCACGATATCGGTGAACAGCAAGTCGATGCCGGGATCGCTCTGCAGCTGCTGCAAGGCATCCTTGCCGTTGACCGCGGCGACGACGCGATATCCGAGCGCTTCCACCCTGCGAATGACGGAGGAGCGGACGAACGGATCGTCCTCGACGATCAGGACCGTCTCGTAGCCTCGCGGCGCCGTGTCCTCGCCGTCGGGAAGATCGGCTTGCGACCTACCGGTGCTCGCGCGCGGCAGGTAGATCCTGGCCGTGGTCCCAAGGCCAGCCTCGCTGTAGATCGAGACATGGCCGCCTGATTGCTTGGCAAAGCCATAGACCATGCTGAGGCCGAGGCCCGAGCCCTTGCCGACCTCCTTGGTGGTGAAGAACGGCTCGAACGCGCGAGCGGCGACCTCGGGCGTCATGCCTTCGCCGTCATCGGTAACCGCGATCAGGACGTAGCTGCCGGGTGCGACCTCCCGGTGAACGGCACCGTCATCATCCTCGATCGTGATCAGCTCCGTGGCAAGCGTGAGGTGGCCTCCCGATGGCATGGCATCCTGCGCGTTGAGCGCGAGATTGAGCACGGCGGATTCGAGCTGGGCGCGGTCGGCAAAGGCCAGGATCGTGCCGGGCCCGGAGTCGTCCTGATCTCGATGTCTTCGCGCAAGGTGCGCTTGAGCAGCTTGAACATGGAATCGAGCAGGCTCCGGCAATCGATCGTCTGAGGCCGCAGCAATTGGCGGCGGCTGAAGGCGAGCAGGCGCTGCGTCAGCTCGGCACCCCGTTCGCCCGATTGGCAGATGTCGTCGGCAAAGCGCCCGAGGTCGGGCCTCGCCTTTAGCTGCTCGCTCAGGTGCTCGGCATTGCCGATGATGACGGTCAGCAGATTGTTGAAGTCATGCGCGATGCCGCCGGAGAGCTGACCGACCGTCTCCATCTTCTGCGCCTGCTGAAGCTGCTGCTCGGTCAGCTTGCGCGCGGTGAGGTCGTGGACGATGCCGACGAAGATCAATTCGCCGTCCTGCCGCGCCTGGCCGACCGACAGCTCCATCGGAAACGTCGTGCCGTCCTTGCGCAGGCCGACGGCCTCGCCGCTGGTCGCGAAATGCCGCACCTGGCGCTCGGATCCTGCATCCGCCTCGGGCATCAGCATGCCGACGTTGCGGTTCATCACCTCGTCGGCACGGTAGCCGAACAAGCGCTCGCAGGCCGGATTGAACAGCAGGATGCGGTCCTGCGCATCGAGCAGGATGACGCCGTCGACCGCGGTCTCGACGATCGCGGTGAGGCGCGCCACGCTCTCGCGCATCGCGCGCTGGGCGTCGCGGACCTGCTGCAGCAGCAGCGTGGCGTCGCGGCTCTTGATTTCCTCCTCCTCGAGCGCGGCCTGGACCTGTCGCAGCTCGAACGGCGAGGGGATCGTGAGGATCTTCGGCAGCAGCGGCCAGAGCGCGGCGGCGGTGAAGACCGACGCGACCGCCGTGGCGGCCTTGAGCATGCCCTCGATGCCGTAGATCGGAACCCAGAGCGTATAGATCGACAGCACGTGGGTCAGGCCGCACGCCATGATGAAGATCGCGAACGCCCAGTAGACCCAGCCGAACTTGAGGTCGCGCCGCTTGGTGACGAGAATAGCGAGGGCGAACGGGATCGAGAAATAGGCAGCGGCAATGCTGGCGTCGGAAACGACGTGAAGCCAGATCAGCTGAGGCTCCCACAACAGGCAGATGCCGTGCGGCGACAGCATGGACGAGTCGAGGAGACGTTCGAAGAAGGCCCACATCGTTCCACCCCAAGGAGTCTTGTTCAGGTGGCTTGCGGGGCCGGCGGCCCGCAACATGGGGGCGCTGGACGGTTCCACCACCTGACGTCTCGCGTAACCGGCGAAGCACGCTAAGGTACGCGACTATAGCAAGGGTCCGGCGCCGTTGCATTTTCAAGCCCCCATCATTTCGGGCCTTGGTCCGCGCGGTGTCCGACTGATTCGCAAGGCGCGCAATCGGTTCGCGAATCACGCCTGGCGGCGGCCCGGCGCGCTTGCTGACGTTCCACGGTCGCGCTACGAGAGGCCATGGCGGCCTCCTCAAGCACATGTCTCCCGCGATGACGACCCCGGTCGCACTCACCATCGCCGGTTCCGATTCGAGCGGCGGCGCCGGCATCCAGGCGGACCTGAAGACCTTTGCCGCGCTCGGCGTCTATGGCGCCTCCGTGATCACGGCGTTGACGGCGCAGAACACGCGCGGCGTGACCGGCATTCACGCGGTGCCGGCCGGGTTCGTCACCGAGCAGATCGACGCGGTGTTCTCCGACCTCGACATCGGTGCGGTGAAGATCGGCATGGTGGCCCAGGCCGCCAGCATCGATGCCATCGCGGCCGCGCTGTCGCGCTGGTCGCCGCGGCATGTCGTGCTCGATCCCGTCATGGTGGCGACCTCCGGCGACCGCCTGCTCGCCGCTGAAGCCGTCGACGCCCTGCGCGCCAGGCTGATGCCGTTGGCTGCCGTGATCACGCCGAACCTGCCGGAAGCTGCGGCCCTGCTCGGTGCACCGGTGGCGGCGAGCGAGGCCGAGATCGAAAGCCAGGGACGCCGCCTGCTGGCGCTGGGCTGCCGCGCCGTCCTGATCAAGGGCGGGCACGGGGAGGGCGCCGAGAGCACCGACTATCTCGTCACTGCCGAGACCGCGATCGCGCTCGCCGCGCCGCGTGTGGCCACCCGTAACACCCATGGCACCGGCTGCTCGCTGTCCTCCGCCATCGCGGCCGGGCTGGCCAGGGGCGAGGACCTCGAGGCCGCCGTGCGCAACGCCAAGGCCTGGATCAGCGCCGCGATCGCCGCCGCCGACCGCTTCAGCGTCGGCCACGGCCACGGGCCGATCCATCATTTCCACAAGTTCTACTGAGGCGGGCACCTGAACGCGCGCCCCATCCTTCGAGACGACCGCTTCCAGCGGTCTCCTCAGGATGAGGCTAAGCAGCACTGTGCCCGTTGAAGCTAGGGCCGCACACTCGGTCCTCATCCTGAGGGCCCGCCAAGGGCGGGCGTCTCGAAGGATGTGCCGCGGGGAGGTTTGCCTCAGAGAAGAGCGGGGGCTTGCGCCCCTGCGGCGCCATGTCGCCTGATTGTCGCATGCGACTGATATTCGCGGGGAGGGCGAGGCAAGGCGTGATTCGTATTTGAAGGTGCCTCAAGGGTTCAATCGGTCATCCCCCTGTCACGGGACATTGTTACAGGCTGGCGCATGGGAAGTTACGATGTGAGTGACGAGAGCCCGGAGCGGCGCTTTCGCACGTTGTTCATCTCCGACGTCCATCTCGGGGCCCGCGGTTCACAAGCCGATCTTCTGCTCGACTTCCTGCGCTACCATGATGCCGATACGATCTATCTCGTCGGCGACATCGTCGACGGCTGGGCGCTGAAATCGAGCTGGCACTGGCCGCAATCGCATAACGACCTCGTCCAGAAGCTTTTGCGCAAGGCGCGCAAGGGCGCCAAGGTCATCTACATTCCCGGCAATCACGACGAGTTCCTGCGCAACTATTACGGTACGCATTTCGGCGGCATCGACGTGGTCGAGAACACGGTTCACACCGGCGCCGACGGCAAGCGCTATCTCGTCATTCACGGCGACATCTTCGATCTCGTGGTGCAGAACGCGCGCTGGCTCGCCCATCTCGGCGACAAGGCCTACGACTTCGCGATCCAGATGAACCGCCTGGTCAACTTCTTCCGCCGCCTGTTCGGCGTGCCCTATTGGTCGCTGTCGCAATGGGCCAAGCAGAAGGTCAAGAACGCCGTCAACTATATCGGCGCGTTCGAGCAGGCGCTCGCCGCCGAGGCGCGGCGTCACCAGGCCGACGGCGTGATCTGCGGCCACATCCACTACGCCGTGATCCGCGACGAGGCCGGCATCCGCTACATGAATTGCGGCGACTGGGTGGAGAGCTGCACCGCCCTGGTCGAGCATGACGACGGCCATTTCGAGATCATCACCTGGGCGGATCAGTTGCGGAAGCCGGAGCAGGTGCCACAGGTCGCAGCTAGAGCTGCATAACAAGGACCACTTGATGCGCATCCTGGTCGCGACCGACGCCTGGCACCCGCAAGTCAACGGTGTGGTTCGGACGCTGACCAAGCTCTCTGACGCTGCAAAAGCGCTCGGCGTCGAGTTCACGTTCCTGACGCCGCAATCGTTCCGCACCTTCGCGATGCCGAGCTATCGCGACGTGCGCCTCGCCATGCCGCGCCCGGCCCGGATCGCAAGGCTGATCGAGGAGGCACGTCCCGACAGCATCCACATCGCGACCGAAGGGCCGATCGGCCTGATGGTCCGCCGCTATTGCCGCCAGCGCAAGCTGCCGTTCACGACCAGCTTCCATACCCGCTTTCCCGAATATGTCCGCGCCCGCGTGCCAGTGCCGGGCTCGCTGATCTGGCGGGCGCTGCGGCGCTTCCACAGCGCCAGTCGCGCCGTGATGGCGGCGACGCCGGCGCTCGCGCGCGAACTGACCGAGCGCGGCTTCGACAATGTCGTGCTGTGGCCGCGCGGCGTGGACACCACGTTATTCCACCCGCGAGTCATCGATCTCTGCCTGCCGGCACCCGTGTTCCTGTCGGTCGGCCGCGTCGCAGTCGAGAAGAATCTCGAGGCGTTCCTCGACCTCGACCTACCCGGCACCAAGGTGGTCGTCGGCGACGGCCCGGCGCGCGCCTCGCTGGAAGAGGCCTACCCCGATGCGATCTTCCTCGGCGAGAAGCACGGCGACGAACTGGCGGATATCTACGCGGCCGCCGACGTGTTCGTGTTCCCGAGCAAGACCGACACTTTCGGCCTGGTCCTGCTGGAGGCGCTCGCGAGCGGCCTGCCGGTCGCGGCCTTCCCCGTGAAGGGTCCCCGCGACGTGATTGGCGATGCGCCGGTGGGCGCGCTCGATCACGATCTGCGCAATGCCTGCTTCGCCGCGCTCGATATCTCCCGGCAGGACTGCGTCGCGTTCGCCGCCAATTACACCTGGGAGGCCTCTGCAACGGTCTTTATCGACAGCATTTTGGCGGTCGGGGCGGTGCTGCCCGGTCGGAACGCCGCGGAACAGCCGCGTTTCGTGGCTTGAGGCAAGAAATCCTCTCGCGGAGGTGTCTTGCCCGGGCCTGATCGGCCGCGATAGCATTCCGCCATGACCGAACAGGCCCTTCCGGTCGGCCCTGCCGACATCGATGCCGCAGCGCGCGTGATCGCGCCTTACGCCATCCGCACCCCGCTGTTGTCCTTCCCCGTGCTCAACGAGCGCGTCGGTGCGAAAGTGTTCCTGAAGCCGGAGATGCTTCAGCGCACCGGCTCGTTCAAGTTCCGCGGCGCCTTCAACAAGGTGTTCTCGATCCCGCAGGACAAGCGCGCCGGCGGCGTCGTTGCGTTCTCCTCCGGCAACCACGCCCAGGGCGTGGCGGCGGCGGCAAAGATCCTCGACATGCAGGCCACCATCGTGATGCCAGCGGATGCGCCGCTGTCGAAGCGCGAGCGCACCAAATCCTACGGCGCCGAGGTCGTGCTGTACGACCGCGACAAGGACGACCGCGAGGCGATCTCGCGCGGCATTGCCGAGAAGCGCGGCGCGACGCTGGTCAAACCCTACGACGATCCGTTCGTGATCGCAGGGCAGGGCACCGCCGGCCGCGAGATCGCCGAGGACATGGCAACGCTCGGCCTCGGCCCCGACATCGTGGTGGCGCCGGCCTCCGGCGGCGGCTTGATCGCGGGTGTCGCGACCGCCGTGAAGGCGCGCTATCCGCAAGCCGAGATCGTGGTCGCCGAGCCCGAGGCCTTCGACGATCACGGCATTTCACTCAGCGCAGGCCATCGCGAGCCGCATCCGCCGGCCGGCCGCACCATCTGCGATGCGCTGATGGCCCTGATGCCGGGCGAGATGACGTTTGCGATCAACAGCAAGCTCTTGGCGCGCGGCGTCACGGCGTCGGACAAGGAAGTCGGCGCGGCGGTCGCCTTTGCCTATCGCGAGCTGAAGCTGGTGGTGGAGCCCGGCGGCGCGGTGGGGCTTGCTGCGCTACTCGCGGGCCGCCTTGATGTGGCCGGCAAGAACGTCGTCATCGTGCTGTCAGGCGGCAATGTCGATGCGGAACTGTTCGCGGAGCTGGTGGCCTGATCGTCATTCCGGGGCTCGCGCAGCGAGAGCTATGATGCGCAATTGCGCATCTGAGAATCCATAACCACGATCGGGAGTATGGATTCCGGGCCTGCGCCTTACGGCGCATCCCGGAATGACCAAGAACAGACATGAAGAAGGGGCAGAGCGTTTCCGCTCTGCCCCTCTGTCGTCTCGCTCGCCGCAATCAGTGCGTGAAACCGCCGCGACGGTTGCCGCCATTGTTCATGCTCGGCGCTTGGTTCATCGACTGCCGGAAGTTGTTGTTGCTGCTGACCATGCGGCTCGGCATCGTGTTGAGCTGCGGGCGGGTGTTCTGCACGTTGGTCTGCACCTGCACCTTCTTCACCGGGTTATTGTTGAGCTTGACGATGCCGGTGTTGCCGTTGTTGAGCCGGATCGGGCGGTTCGGAGTCTGCACGTTGACCGGCTTCGACTCGATGTTCGGGCCACCCTTGCCGACATTCACCGGCATGGTCACGATCTTGCCCGGCTTGATGGTGCCGCCATTCGGCATGGTGCTGGTCGCAGGCAGGGTCACGATCTTGCCGATGCCGACCTTGCCGTTGACCGTGTTGGTCGGCGCAGGCAGCGTGACGATCTTGCTCGGGGTCTGCGGCGGCGTGCCGTTCTGCGGGTTCGGCTGGTTGTTGCCGGCAGGCAGGGTGACGATCTGGCCGCCATTGCCGAGCTTGCCGACGACATTGCCGTCGAGCGGCTTCTGCACGACCGGCAGATTGCCGTTCACCTGCGCGCCATTGCCCTGCTGCATCAGCGGCATGTATTTGGGCTGGCCGAGATTGCCGATCTTGATCGCCGGAGCAATGGTCTGCGGCGCCAGGAACTTGGTCGCCTGCATCAGGGGGATCTGCTTCGGCTGCACCTGCAGCTTCAGCGCGACCTGCGCATAGGGACTGTTGCCGTAGCTGTCATAGAAGCTCTTGTAGGCGAGCGGCGAGTTGGCGAGCACCGCCTTGTGCCAGGCCTGCGAGATCAGGATGTTGTTGAGCAGCCAGCGGATGTGGTCGCACAGCGGGTCGTGCGGGTACATCCGGATGAACTCCTGATAGTACTCCGGACGGCCCTCGGACACGACGTAGTCATAGGCCTGGCGGGTGGAGCGGCTCGGCAAATTGGAGGCCATCTGCACGACCGGCGCTTTCACCGGCGCGCGGTTGGCGGCAACGGCGGTGTCACCAAAGAAGGTGAAGTCGCTCGTCAATGACGAGCTCTCCCACGGAATCTGCGCGCCGCTGGTGGTCTGGTTGACCTGCAGGCGCACGCGCTTGAACAGCTGCTCGATCGGCACGTTGGGCTCGCGCGCGACGTTCAGGAACGCCTGTGTGTACGGGCTGTGGCCATTGGTGCCGTCGAGCGCCTCGGCACCTGGCGCGGTCGAGTAGCCGACGATCGAGCCGTTCGGCGCATCGACGATTGCCAAGCCTCGGCCGGCGTCGTTGATTTCAGGGAAAGGGTTGTTGCGGCAGGCATCGAGGATGACGATGCGCATGCGGCTCGGGATCGTCTCCAGCGTCGACATCACGTCGACGAGGCGCAGCGAATTGTTGACCAGTTCGGTCGGGCTGGAGACCTTGGCGTCGACCGGAACGAGATAGTTCTCGCCGGCGAGCTGCACGCCGTGACCGGCGTAATAGACCATCGCCACCGTGTTCGGACCGCGCGAGGCGACCTTGGCGGAGAAGTCCTGGACGACGCGGAGCATGTCGTTCTGGGTCAAGTCGGTCGCGGCGACCACTTCGAACCCGGCGGAGTTCAGGAACTGCGCCATCGACTGGGCGTCATCGTCGGGATTCGCAAGCTGCGGCGCGTTCTGGTAGTTGGCATTGCCGATCACCAGCGCCACCCGCTGCTCCGGGCCTTGCAGCGCGGTGGGGGCAGGCTGCACGGGGGCGACTTGCGCGGAAACGGGCCCGCAGGCGAAGCCGAACAGGCTTCCCAGCAGGCTCGCCGTCATGAAAAAGGGCTTTAGGCGGAACATGGCGTGCTCCTTTGGCACTCATCTCGATGCGAGATTGGTTGCGCGCAAGCTTGGCCGCGTTCGACCCTTGCGGTCCGTGATCCCTGTCACCATGCTGGCCTCCGTGATCTGAATCACGCTCGGAACCTGTTATGGTTAGCGATCGATTGGGAGGACGTCCGCCACATGCTGAAATCGATCGATCCGATCCTCACCCCCGATTTGCTCTGGCTGCTCGCCGCGATGGGCCATGGCGACGACCTCGTGTTCGTCGACGCCAATCACCCCGCCACCCGGATCGCGCAGAGCACCTCGTCGCAGCGCCTGATCCAATTGCCGGGCATGACGATGGAAACTGCCATCCGGGCCATCATGTCGGTCTATCCGCTCGACGATTTCGATCCCGATCCGGTGCGTGTGATGATGCCGGTCGACGATCCCGACCGCGTGCCCGAGGTGCAGCGCGCCGTGCTCGCGGAGATCGCACGTGCGGCTGGCCGGCCGGTCACGCCCGGCAAGCTCGCGCGTCCCGATTTCTATCGCGCGGCAGCGGCAGGCTTTGGCGTCGTGCAGGTCGGTGACAGCAGGGGCTATGGCTGCTTCCTGATCAGGAAGGGCGTGATCGGTTAGGAATATCATGAAGCATCCATCCTCACTGATCGTGTTCGGCGGCCTTCCAGGTACCGGTAAGACGACGATCGCTCGCGAACTCACCGCCAGGCTGGCGGCAACCTATCTTCGTATCGATGCGATCGAGCAGCCGTTGCGGGACGCAGGTTTCATCGTCGGCGCAGCCGGCTATGCCGTTGCCAACACGCTCGCCGCCGAAAACCTCAAGCTCGGGCGCATCGTCATCGCGGACTGCGTCAATCCCGTGCTGGCAAGCCGCGCCGGATGGCGGCAGACTGCCTTGCGAACCGGCGCAGGCATCGTCGAGATTGAAGTGATTTGCAGCGAACCGGCGTTACACCGGCAGCGCGTGGAAAACCGGCTGCCCGACATTGACGGTCACAGGGTTCCAACCTGGGATGACGTCGTGAGCCTGACTTACGAGCCGTGGGATCGGGAGCACTTGGTGCTCGATACGGCCGAGAGTTCGCTCGAACATGTCCTGGACCGCGTTGAAGCGCATGTGCGCGAGAAGATCGGCTAGTCGTCTTACTGGCGTTTGCTGGGACGAAACGCCTCGCACTCGAATTTGAGTGGCCTTCTCGCATCCGCCTGTCTATCGTCGATTCATGTCTCGCCTTCTGTGTCTCTTCGTTGCTGTCGTCCTGTCGCTGCTGCCCGCTGTGGCACCGGCCGAGCCCGTGCAAAAGCGCCCCAAGCCGGTCTGGAAGGGCTACGGCTTCCTGCCGGGCTATCGGCAGCCGCTCAGCAACAGCATCCCGCTCTACAAGCAGAAAGACGCCATGCGCCGCCTGTCGCGCGCCGACCGGCGCCATTGGTACATCGACCCGGTTCCACAATATTATCGCTGGGACGGCGAGTGGCACTATTTCGGTCGCCCCGGATTCAACGGCGGCCGCTACAACGGCGGCAGCTATGGCCCGTGCTGGACGCGCACGCCGATCGGTCCGATCTGGAATTGCGGGTGAGGCGCTGACAGTCAGGGAAAGCTGCGGACGACCTCGATCAAGCCGACGATTGCGGCATTGAACGCATCGAGGTCCTCGGCCGGAATCCAGTACTCCAGATGTGAGCGTCCGCCCGCTTCCTGCGCATCGTATTTTTCGATGAAGCTGCGCTTGACTGCAAAACGGGTCACGAAGCCCGATCCGCTCGCCGGGACATTCCAGTCCCGCGCGATCTTGATGGCGTAGTCTTCGGTCAGCACCGGATAGAAGATCGGCTGGTCGGGCAGGCGCGGCGGAAACGCGCGCATGCCGGATTGCTGGATCAACTCCAGCTCTTTTGGACCGACGGGCCGCCAGAGAGTGAGGGCATCTTCGGTGGGGGACATGGGCGTGAGGTCCAAGATCGACCGTCGTCGTTGCGAGCGCAGCGAAGCAATCCAGAATCCTCCGCGGAGACAGCCTGGATCGCTTCGCTGCGCTCGCAATGACGGTGTGGGGGGAGTGCGCGCCCCTTACGAAAAGAACGCGATCTTCTCGGCCTGGGTCATGCGGCGGATCGGGGCGAGCGGGTCGTTGGCCGGTGCGCGGGGTTTTTGCAAGATGCCGCTGGCGAGGATGGTGGCGCCGAGCGAGGCGTCGGACATGGACGCGGACATGGACGCGGGCAGGGGCGAGGGCATCGGCAGCGTCGCGGTCGGGGCTGCCGCCAATGATGCTGCGGCCGCCACGGCGGGCGCCTGCTGCTCCATCACTTCGGCGGCGGCTTCCGCGATGGCGTCGGTGAGGCGCGCGAGCGAGTCCAGCGCGATCGGCGCGTCCGCGGCGGGCTCTTCGGCGATGGCTGCGAGGACAGGCTCGGCTGCGACCGGCTCCGGCTGTTCGGTGGCAATAGGCGCCACGACATCCGAGAGCGCCGGCTCCGGCGTCGCGGCTGCCATCTCCACCGGCTCGATGATCTCGTCAAACTCGGGATCGGGCGCGGCCATCTCCATCGCGATGGCCTCGAGGATGGCTTCGTCCTCGGCCTCGGCTGCGGCGTCGAGCGAGAACTCCTCGCTTGCTTCCGTCAAGACCTCCGGCTGAGCGGCCGGCTCTTCAAACGCGACGGCTTCGAGCTCGGCATCATCAGGCGCGAGGTTTTCGAGCGCCGCGCTTTCGGCAGGGATTTGGCTTTCGGCCGCGATCCCCTGTGCGGCAGCCGCGTCCATGGCCTGCTCGGCGATGGCGGAGGTTTCAGCGACGGCCGCTGCTTCGACGGCCGCATCGAGTTCCGGAGCTGCCGCGATCTCTTCGCGCGTCTCCGTAAAAGCCACGGATGCATCGCCCGCCATCGCCGCCATCTCGACGGGCGAGGCTGCTGCGACTGATGACGGCGCCTCCTGCGTCGGAGCCGGAGCGGCCTGTGGCGTTGCGTCGCCGTCGAGCTGCTCGACGCGGTCCTTCAGCAGATCGAACGCGGCTTTGAGCTCGATGCGGGGATCGAGGGTCGAGATCTGCCCGCAGGCGGCCTCGATCGAGGCGAGCTGCGAATCAATGAGGTCGCAGATTCGCCCGTCGGCGCCGATCTCGCGCCAGCGCCAGGAGATCTCCTTGATGATGCGTACCCCGCGCGGGATCGGCGCGAGACTCGCCTCGATCGCGCCGGGATCGACCGCGGCGAGCGCGATCGTCTCGGCCTCGCGGATGGCGCGGCGGATCTCGACCAGCGCCTCGGGCAAGCGGTCCTCGACGACCGGTTGCCGCTGTGCCGCAAGGGTTTCCTCGATTTTGGCGACCGCATCCAGCACCATGCTTGTGTCGGCATTGCGGTTGCGCTTGGCATATTCGCCGAGGAACCAGCGGCCGCGCGCGGTCTCCATGAAGGCTTCGCGGATCGCGTCGTAATCCTGCTCGTTCGGCGCGGCCGCGCGGGCAGACATGGGCGAGAGGGCGAATGCTTCGTTGGCCATGACAATCTCGTCGCGCAAATCAGTGCGCGTTACTGTAACGATCACCACGATATCGACCGAATCGCAATTGGTTTGATGCAGTCCGAATCACAAATCCCCATCGCGGCAGCGACGAAGCGGCGATTCGCCGTGTTCTATTCGGCCTTTTTTGCGGTCCTGGGCACGCATGTGCCGTTCTTCCCGGTCTGGCTGAAGGCGATCGGCATCGACGCTGTCTGGATCGGCATCATCGCCGCGCTGCCGGCGATCACGCGCTTCACCACGCTGCCGCAAGTGACCGCTTTTGCCGAAAAGCGGCAGGCCATTCGCGCCGCCATCATGGTGTCGGCGCTGGCCACCGCGATCGGATTTACGATGGTCGGCCTGCAGCAGCAGCCGCTGGCGCTGTTCCTGATCTATGCGCTGACCTGCATGGTGTGGACGCCGACGATGCCGCTGACTGATGCCTATGCGTTGCGCGGTGTCGCTCGCTACGGGCTCGATTACGGACCCCTGCGGCTGTGGGGGTCGGCGGCGTTTGCCGCCGGCTCGCTCGCCTGCGGCTATCTCGTCGACGTCATCGCTCCGCGCGACCTGATCTGGGTCATCGTGGCCTGGGCCGTCGTCGCGGTCGCAGCCAGCCTGCTGCTGCAGCCGCTCGACGATCTCAGGCGGAGGACGCCGGAGCGGCATGCCGGGAAGCCGCTGCTGCGCGATGCAGACTTCTGGGCCGTGATCGCGTCGGCGGCGCTGATCCAGAGCAGCCACATCGCCTTCTACACCTTCTCGGCCATCAACTGGCAGCTGCAAGGCATCAGCGGGCTGACCATCGCGGTGCTGTGGACGCTCGGCATCATGGCAGAGATCGTCGTGTTCGCGCTGTCGCCGCGCTTCTCGCTGCAGCCGTCCACGCTGATGGCGATCGGCGGCGTGGTCGCCGTGCTGCGCTGGATCGTCACCGCGAGCGAGCCGCCGCTCGTGCTGCTCGCGATCGCCCAGCTCGGCCACGGCTTCAGCTTCGGCCTGACCATCGTCGGCACCATGAACCTTTTGGCGCAGCGCGTGTCTTCGCATCAGATCGCGCGCGGGCAGGGCTATTACGCCGCCTGCAACGGGCTCCTGGGGGCGGCGACGTCGATCGCATCAGGCGCGATCTACGCCCGCATCGGCGACAATGTCTATTACGTCATGGCGGCGATGGCCGCTGCCGGTGCCATTCTGATCTGGTCGGCGCGGCATCGCCTCACGGCTCAGCCCCAGAGCGAAGCGTCCGGCGGGTAGACCAGGCTGCCGTCATAACGCAGGCCGTGGTCGCGGTCGCGCGCCAGCAGCAAGGGGCCGTCGAGATCGACGAAGCGCGCCTGCGGCGTCACCAGCATTGCAGGCGCCATCGACAGCGAGGTCGCGACCATGCAGCCGATCATGATCTCGAAGCCGAGCGCCCGGGCAGCATCGGCCATGGCCAGCGCCTCGGTGAGGCCGCCGGTCTTGTCGAGCTTGATGTTTACGGCGTCGTAGCGTTCGCGCAAGGGCGCAAGCGACTTGCGGTCATGCACGCTCTCGTCGGCGCAGACGGCGAGCGGGCGCCTGATGCGCGCCAGCGCTTCGTCGCGGCCTGCCGGCAGCGGCTGCTCCACCAGGGTCACGCCGGCGGCGGCACAGGCGGCGAGATTGGCTTCCAGATCGGCCTCGGTCCAGGCCTCGTTGGCATCGACGATCAGCTCGGCTTCGGGAGCGGCCTTGCGCACGGCTGCGATGCGCTCCGGATCGCCGTCGCCGCCGAGCTTGATCTTGAGCAGCGGACGGTGCGCCGCTTTGGCGGTCGCCGCGGCCATGGCCTCGGGGGTCGCTAACGAGATCGTGTAAGCCGTGGTGCGCTCCACTGGCGCCGGGCGGCCCAGCAGGTTCCAGGCGCGCAAGCCGGCCGCGTTGGCCTCGAGGTCGATCAGGGCGCAATCCAAGGCGTTGCGGGCCGCACCTGATGGCATTGCGGCCTGCAGGGTCTCTCGCGTCAGCCCGCCCGCGACGGCCTCCTGCATGGCCTGGATCGCGGCCAGCGTCGCCTCCGGCGTCTCGCCGTAGCGAGGATAGGGCACGCACTCGCCGCGGCCGGTCAGGCCGCCCCGGCTGACCTCCGCCACGACCGTGACGGCCTCGGTTTTGGCGCCCCGGCTGATGGTAAAGCTGCCGGCGATCGGGAAGCGCTCGATTCGCGCCGCCAGGGTCACAAGTTTGCTGGAAGTCATTTTGAACTCTGGCGAAATCTGAACCTGCTAGTTACCTCTAGCAACTAACATTAACCCCTTGGGGATACCTTCTCTGGGTAAGGGCGCGTGCGCAACCATCTGATTTTCTCCGCCCCGGCGCGGGAGCGGACATGAGTGGCGATCCGAAGCTGGAACGGATTGCCAAGGGCAACGCGCTGGCACTGTGCGCCACCGGCACCTGGACCGCGAGCTTTGCGCCGGTCCTGGAGCGCATGGTGGCGGACGCCGAGAAGCTCGCAGGCACCCCGCAAAGCATCTTCATCGACGTCTCCGAGGTCGCCAAGCTCGACACGTTCGGTGCCTGGCTGATCGAGCGGCTGCGCCGCAGCCTGACCCAGGGGGCCGTCGAGGCGCAGATCGCGGGGCTCTCCGCCAATTATTCCAGCCTCGTGGACGAGGTGCGGCGGGTCAGGGGGGCGGCGGTGGTCGACAGCGACCCGATCACCATCTCCGGCATGCTGGAGCAGATCGGACGGGCCGTGGCCGGCGTCGCCGGGACGGTGGCGGGCCTCGTCGACATGCTGGGCGCCGTGCTCGCGGCGTGGTTTCGCGTCCTGATCCATCCGCGCTCGTTCCGCCTGACCTCGACCGTGCACCACATGGAGCAGGTCTGCTGGCGCGCGGTGCCGATCATCGTGCTGATCACCTTCCTGATCGGCTGCATCATCGCGCAGCAAGGCATCTTCCATTTCCGCCGCTTCGGCGCCGACATCTTCGTGGTCGACATGCTCGGCGTGCTGGTGCTGCGCGAGATCGGCGTGCTGCTGGTCGCGATCATGGTCGCCGGCCGCTCCGGCAGCGCCTACACCGCCGAGCTCGGCTCGATGAAGATGCGCGAGGAGATCGACGCGCTGCGCACCATGGGGTTCGATCCGATCGAGGTCCTGGTGCTGCCGCGCATGATGGCGCTGGTGCTGGCGCTGCCGATCCTCGCATTCCTCGGCGCCATGGCCGCGCTCTATGGCGGCGGTCTGGTGGCCTGGCTCTATGGCGGCGTTCAGCCGGAGGCCTTCCTGCTGCGCCTGCGCGACGCCATCTCGATCGACCATTTCATCGTCGGCATCGTCAAGGCACCGGTGATGGCCGCCGTGATCGGCATCGTCGCCTGCGTCGAAGGGCTCGCCGTGCAGGGCAGCGCGGAATCGCTGGGTCAGCACACCACCGCGTCGGTGGTGAAGGGCATCTTCTTCGTCATCGTCATGGACGGCATCTTCGCCATCTTCTTCGCCTCGATCGGGATGTGACGATGGCAGGCGAGATACAGGACCCGATCATCCGCGTCCGCGACATCACCGTGCAGTTTGGCGCCACGCGCGTGCTGGACGGGCTCAACCTCGACGTCAAGCGCGGCGAGATCCTGGGCTTCGTCGGTCCCTCCGGCGCGGGCAAGTCGGTGCTGACGCGCACCATCATCGGCCTGGTGCCGAAGGTCGCGGGCTCCATCGAAGTGTTCGGCGTCGACCTCGATTCATCGAGCGCGTCGCAGCGGCGCAATGTCGAGCGGCGCTGGGGCGTCCTGTTCCAGCAGGGCGCGCTGTTCTCCTCGCTGACCGTGCGGCAGAACATCCAGTTTCCGATGCGCGAATATCTGCGCGTCTCGCAGCGGCTGATGGACGAGATCACCATGGCCAAGCTCACCATGGTCGGCCTCAAGCCCGAGGTCGCCGAGCGTTTCCCGTCCGAACTCTCCGGCGGCATGATCAAGCGCGTGGCGCTGGCGCGTGCGTTGTCGCTCGATCCCGACCTCGTCTTTCTGGACGAGCCGACCTCCGGCCTCGATCCGATCGGCGCGGGCGACTTCGACGAGCTGGTTCGGACCCTGCAGCGCACTTTGGGGCTGACGGTTTTCATGGTAACCCACGACCTCGACAGCCTATACACAGCATGTGACCGCATCGCCGTTTTAGGGAACGGTAAGATCATTGCGGCAGGGTCGATCGCCGACATGCAGGCCTCGCAGCATCCCTGGCTGAGGCAGTATTTTCATGGCAAGCGCGCCCGCGCGGTCATGGGTTGAGAGCTGGGTTGAGTAGCCGGAGCACCTGATGGAAACGCGGGCGAACTACATTTTGATCGGCTCGTTCACGCTGGCGGTGATCGCCGCCGCGATCGGCTTCGTGCTGTGGTTTCAGTCGCTGCACACGACCAAGCAGCGCAGCCCCTTGCGCGTCGTGTTCGAGGGCCCGGCGGCGGGCCTGCGCAACGGCGGCAGCGTCAATTTCAATGGTATCAGGGTGGGCGAGGTGGTCTCGGTGAAGCTGGACAACCCGCGGCGGGTTGTCGCACTCGCCATGATCGAGAATAACGCCCCGATCCGCAAGGACACCCTGGTCGGCCTCGAATTCCAGGGCCTCACGGGCGTCGCCGCAATTTCGCTCAAGGGCGGCGAGGAGGCTGCGGCCCCGCCGCCGCTCGACCAGGACGGCATCCCGACGCTCACGGCCGACCCCAACAAGCTCCAGGATGTCACCGAGGCGATCCGCGCCACGCTGCAGAACGTCAACAAGATCGTCGCCGACAATCAGGAATCGGTGAAGAACTCGCTGAAGAACCTCGAGACCTTTACCAACTCGCTGGCGCGCAATTCCGAAAAGATCGACGCCGTGATGGCCAAGGTCGACGGCGTCATGCTCAAGGCCGACAATCTCATGCTCGGCCTCAACACGCTGGCCGGCGGCAAGGATGGCGGCGAGCTGTTCCAGGCGGTGAAGTCGATCCGCGAGCTAGCCGAAGATTTCGACAAGCGCTCGGGCGCTCTGATGGCCGACGGCCGCCGCACCCTCGGCGACATCAGCCGCGCCGTGAACAATTTCGACCGCAACCCGACCCGCGTCCTGTTCGGCGCCAGCAATTCGTCGCAGCCCGCCCCGCCGCCCGAGCCGCCGAAGCCTGCGGCAGCGCCGAGGCGGTAGGCGGTAGGAAAGCGCGAATGGGGGAGTGGCGAATAGCGAGTAGCGTATACAGCCTTCCTCACGGATCGATCCCAAACAAAAACGGAGCCCGCGAGGGCTCCGTTTTCATTCGCTATTCGCTGTTCGCCATTGGCGAGCTTCCGCTCATCCCAGCCGGCCCGCCGCGTGCGCGAGCAGGGTGTAGACCAGGCCCGTCTCCGAGATCAGGTGGCTGCGCAGCTCCTGCGGGCCGCGGCCGTCGCGGGCGACTTCGTCGAGCAGGCGCTCGAACTCGGCGACGTAGCGGTCGACCGTGCCCTTGAAGTTGCGGTCGGCGCGGTACTTGCGGGCGACCTCGTCGAAGGCCTTCTGGCCGGCGGGCGTGTACAGGCGCTTGGTGAAGGCCTTGTTCTCGCCGCGCTGGTAGCGGTCCCACATCTCGGCGGCGAGGTTGCGGTCCATCAGCCGGCCGATGTCGAGTGACAGCGATTCCAACGGATTGCTGCTGGCCTGCGGCGCCTGCGGCTGCGGCGCGGGTGCCGCGCGGCCGCGGGGAGCCTGACCGGCCGGTGCGCCCTGATTGGCGTCGGTGCGGTTGAGCAGGTCCGACAGCCAGCCGTCACGGCCCTGGTCGTTGCCGCCGGGTGCGACCGGCGGCGCTTCGGTGCGGCGCGCGGCCGGCATGCCGAGGTCCGGCGGCGGCAGCGTCGAGGCGCTGCCGATGTCGCGCATGCGGGTCTCGGGAGCCCGGCTGCCGACGGCCGCCAGCACCGGCTCTTCCTGGCGTTGCACGGCGGCGCGGCCCGCCGTGGTGACGTCGAGCCCGCGGCCGTGCTGGGCCACGATACGGTTGAGCTCGGCGAGCGCCTCGATCTGGTCGACGATCACCTTGCGCATCTGCGCCGTGCTCTCGGCGGCCTCCTGCGGCATCTCGAGTACGCCGCGGCGCAGCTCGTTGCGGGTGGCTTCGAGCTCGTTGTGCATCTCCAAAGCCATCTGCTTCATGCTGGCGACGAGGTTGGTGAACTTCTCGGTCGACTGCTTGAACATCGTATCCGCCTCGTCCGTGGTCTGGCGGTAGATGTCGTGCATGGCCTCGATGGTCTGCCGGTGCTCCTCTTCGGACGCCGCGCGCACCGCCTCGAACTGGCGGGTGATCGCGGCCGAGCCGGCGCCGGCGGTCTCGGCGACGACGCGGGCGATGTCGCGGGCGCGCTCTTCGGCCGCGGCAAGCGATTCATCGAGCAGGCCGGTGAAGCGCGACAGCCGCTGGTCGAGATCGGCCGTGCGCAGGTCGATCGTGGTGACGAGCGATTCCAGTGCCTGCTTGCGTTCGGCGAGCGAGGCAGTGGTGTTCTTGTTGCTCTGCTCGACGACCTGCGCGGCCTCGACCAGCGCCTGGCCATGCTTGTCGAACTGGGTCGACAGCTCGCCGAGATCCTGCAGCGCCTTCGTGGTCTTGCTGTTGAAGACGTTGAGCTGCTCTTCCAGGTTCTGCGTCGCCGCGCCGTTGCGCGAGGTGACGTCGTTCATCGCCGAGACGAAGTCGGCGACGCGGGTCACCAGCGCCCGCTCGAGCGAGTTGAGGTTGTCGTGCGCACCGGTCAGCACCTCCTGGAGCAGGATGTTGCCTTCGCGCAGGCGCTCGAACAGGGCGACCGTGTCGGTGCGCAGGATCTTGCTTGTCTCCTGCATCTCCGTGACGGCCGCGATCGAGACCTGGCGCGACTGGTCGATCGCGGAACGCGAGGCCTGCTCGAGGTCCTTGAGCGACTTGCCGACCGCGCTGGTGGCGACCTCGCTCGCCGCGTTGATGGTGCGGGCGACTTCCGAGCCGTTGCCCATCATGGTCTGCGAGAAGGCCTGGCCGCGCGTCTCGATCGACTTCAGCGCGTCGGAGGTGACGCGGTCGATGTCGAGCGTGAGCTGGCTGGTCTTGGAGCCGATCGCGTCGACCAGTGCGCCGCGCTTGGCGTCGATCATGTTCGACAGGCGGTCGGCCTGCTGCTGCACGTAGGTGACGATCTCGTCGGTCTTGCCGGTCATGGCCTGGCCGAAGCTGGAGCTGGCGGCGAGCACCGAGCGCTCGACGTCGGCCGAACTCGACTTGACGCGCGAGCTCGCCTCGTTGGAGGCGGAGATCAGCGCGTTCTGGGCGTTAAGCGCGCTGGTCTGGATGTCGTTGGTCGCGTTGGCGGTGGCCGCGCTTAGCGTGCGCTCGATCTCGGTCGAGATCGTGCGGATCTGGCTCGCGGCGTCGGCCGAGGTCGAGGTCAGCGAGATCTGGGCTTCACGCGCGCTGTTGAGGATGGTCGAGGCGGTGTCGGCGCCGACCGCGGTCAGCGTGCGCTCGATGTCCGTCGTCAGCGACTTGATCTGGCCCGCCGCATCGGTCGAGGCGGAGATCAGCGTGCCCTGGGCCTCGCGCACGCCGCTGGTGAGCGCCTCGATGGTGGCGCCGCCGGCTGTCGCCAGCGCGCGCTGCATCTCGGCCGCGAGCGAACGGACCTGGCTGGTTTGTTCTGCGGAGACAGCAAGAAGGGTGCTCTGGGCATCGCGGGCGCTGGTGGTGATCGTCTCGGCGGTGGTCTGGCCGACCTGCGAGAGCGAGCGATGCACTTCGGCCGCGAGCGACTTGACCTGGCTCGCCGCGTCCGAGGACGCCGTCACCAGCGTGCTCTGGGCCTCGCGGGCGCCGCTCATGATGGTCTCGGCCGTCGAGGTGCCCGCCATCGTCAGCGAGCGCTGCACGTCCGAGGACAGCGCCTTGATCTGGTTTGCGGTCTCGGTCGAGGCTGCGATCAGCGTGCTCTGCGCATCGCGGGCGCCGGCGGTGATCGACTCCGCCGTGGCGGTGCCGGCCATCGACAGCGATCGCTGCACGTCGGCGGTGAGGGTCTTCACCTGGCTAGCCGCATCCGAGGACGCGGTGACGAGGGTGGTTTGCACCTCGCGGGCGCCGGCCAGGATCGAGGCTGCGGTGGCGGAGCCCGCCGCCGACAGCGTGCGCTCGACGTCGGCCGCGAGCCCCTTGATCTGGGTGGAGGCTTCGCCCGAGGCCGCGACCAGCGTCGACTGCGCTTCGCGCGCGCTGGTCAGGATCGAGTTCGCCGCACCGGTGCCGACTGCGGTCAGCGCCTGCTCGACCTCGGCCGAGGTCATCTTGAGCTGGGCGTTGACATCGGAGGAGACCGTCAGCAGCGACTGCTGGGCGGTGCGCGCGCCGGTCTGGATGGTCTCGCTGGTGTTGACGACGAGGTTGGTGAGCGAGCGCTCGGCGTCCTCGACATGCGAGCGGATCGCGGTCGAGATCATCTCGGCGCGGGACATCATGTCCTCGCTGGCCTGGCGTCCGCTGCTTTCGATGCGGCCGGCGACGGCCTCGACGCGCGAGCCGAGCAGATCCTCGAACTGAGCCACGCGCACGTCGATGTCGCTGGCGACCGAGCCGACCTTGGTCTCGATGGCTTGCTGGATCTCCTGGAAGCGTGCCGTGACCGTGTCGGTCAGATGCGTGCTGCGGCCGTCGATGATCTCGGTGACGCCGGTGATGCGGCGGTCGACCGCCTCGATCGCCTGCGCGGTGCCGTCGGTGAGCGTCGAGGTCAGCAGCGTCAGGCGCGTGTCGATCGACTGCACGGCCTGCGATGCGCCGTTGGTCACGGCGGTGGTCAGGTAGGTGAGGCGGGAGTCGATGGATTCGAGCGCCTGCGTCGCGCCACCCGTGAGTGTGGTCGTGAGGTGGGTCAGGCGGGTGTCGATCGACTGGATGGTCTGCGATGCACCGTCGGTCAGCGAGCTCGTGAGGTGGTTGAGGCGCGCATCGATGGTTTCAATGGCCTGCGAGGCACCGTCGGTGAGCGAGCTCGTGAGGTGATTGAGCCTTGCATCGATTGTTTCGATGGCCTGCGACGCCCCGCCAGTCAGCGACGTCGTGAGGTAGGTGAGGCGGGAGTCGATAGACTGGATCGCCTGCGCGGCACCGTCGGTCAGCGAGTTCGCCAGCGTGTTGATGCGTCCGTCGATGGTCTCGGTCATCGACTTCGCGCGGCTGTCGAACGACAGCTCGAGCGCGGCGACGCGGCCGACGAGCTGCTCGTCGAAGGTCCTGATGTGGCCTTGGATGGTGCCGTCGAGGCTGGCGATCTTGCCGTTCAGCGAGGCGTCGATATTGCCGACGCGTTCGCCGATCGTGGTCTCGAACTGCGCGAGGCGCTGGTCGAGCACCGCCGTGATCTGGCCGCCGTTCGACGTGAAGCGGGTGTCGAAATCGTCGACATAGGTCTTCAGTGTCTCGGCGATGTCCTGCGTGCGTTGGCCCATGCGCTCGACGATCTCGCCGCCGAAGGTCTTCACGGTGCGGTCGAACTCGGAGATGTGGCGGGTGATCAGCGCGCCCAGCGTGCCGGAGTCGCGGGCGAACTTCTCGACCAGCTCGGTGCCCTGGTTCCTCACCAGCTCGTCGAACGCGCTCATCTGCAGCGACAGCGAATCGTGCGCGGTCTCGGTCTGGCTGACGACCTTGGCGACCAGGGCGTTGACGGTGGCGTCGAGCGCCTCGCTGGCCTTGTCACCGCTCGTCATGATCTGGCCGGCGAGGCGATTGCCGGCGTCGTCGATCTTGGCGGAGATGTCGTTGGACCGCAGCTCGAGCTCGAGCAGCAGCGAGTCCGATGAGTTCTTCAAGGAATCGTGCACCTGCTCGGTGCGCTCGGAGATGCCGTCGACGATCGCGGCGGAACGCTGCTCGAACTCGCCGGTGATGCGGTCGATGCGCTCGTTCAGCATCTCGTGGACGCGGTCGGCGAGGTCGACGAACTCGTCGTGGACGTGGCCGGTCTTGAAGTTGAGGCTCGTGGTCAGCCGCTCGCTGGCGTCGAGCACGGCGCGCGTGGTCTCGTTGCTGGCCTCCTCGAGACGGTCGAGCAGGTCGCCGCCGCGCTCGCCGAGCGCCAGGATCATGTTGTCGCCGGCGTTGCTCAGCGCCTGGGTGATGTGGGCGCCGCGCTCTTCCAGAGCGCCGGTGATCGACTTGGCCACCTCGTCGACGCGGGAGGCGATCGCGTCCGAGATCAGCGCGATGTCGTGGCGCAGGTCGATCTGCACGCCGGAAATGGCGCTGCGAACCTGCTCGGCCTGGCCGACCAGGTTGTCGCGCTGATGCGCGATGTCCTGGAGCAAAGCGCGGATGCGCACCTCGTTGTCGGAATAGGCGCGTTCGAGCGCGGCGACCTCATTGGCGACCAGCGTCTCGAGCTCACCGGCGCGCGCGATCGCACGCTCGATGCCGTCGCCCATCGCCGCGACCTCGCGGCGGATGGCCTGGCCGACGGTGACCATGGAATCGGAGGCCGAGCCTTCCGGCTCGGAGAAGCGGATCGCGACCTGCGCCATCGCCTGCGCGATCATGCGCATTTCCTGGCCGCGCCAGACGAGGCTCGCGAGGAAGTAGAACAGCATGACGGGCGCGAAGAACATCGCGACGAGGCCGGCGATCACGAGCACGCCGCCGCTCTGGCCCATGGCGGCCTGGATCGAGGGAAGGAAGCCGACGGTCAGCGCGGCGCAGGCGGCGAGCCAGATGCCGGCGAAGATGGTTGCGAAGGTGTAGACGCTGCGGGCAGGGCGGCCCTTCTGCAGCGCCTGGAGCAGCTGGCCGATGGTCTCGCGATCGTCGTTGGCGGCGCGGCGCGCGGTGCGCGGCTCCTCGACCGGGTCGAACACAGTCGAGCGCTCGTTGGCGGCGGGGCGCGGCTCGAAGCTCGGCTCGTCGAAGACCGGAGGCGCGGCCGGCGGTACCGGGGGCGCCGTTTCATTGCGCATTGCGGCGTTGCGGCTGGTATCGGCCGCCGTGTCGCTGATGTTCAGAGCTTCCTGGATTGCAGAAAGCGCAACTTCTGTAGGGTCTTTGACCTTTTTCGGAGTGTTCGCCATGTTCAGTCCGAGCCCTCGTTACTTGTACGCGTCCCCCCGCGAGCCCTGCGCGCGGCGCAAGCCCACAGACCGGATCATGCCGCTTGCGCGGATCTCCGAGCCGTCCCCACCCGAACGGCTTGTCCGCCAATTTCTGCAACATCCTATTGGCAGAGCGTCGCGAATGAAATGCCCGCGATTAAGACATTCTTAATCATCGTTAACAGCATCGCGGCGTAACGCCTTAGCAATCAACGGAATTCTCAACCGGACTCGGCCAATTACGGCAACTTTTCGTCAATAAACCGGCGGATCTGCGTCAAATCCCCCAAACATTTCGTTAACCACTTCCATGCTTGGGTGAGGGGAACCTGACCGCCGGACCGGCGGCGGTCGCGCGATGCCGGGGCCTGCGCCATGACGCCTGAACTGCAAGGGATGGACTGGATGCCTTCGCCCCCGCTTGCGCCCATCGACAGCCCGCTCGACCTCGATCACCTCTCCCGAATGACGCTCGGCGACGCTGAGCTGGAGCAGGAAGTGCTGGCGATGTTCGCGGAGCAGGCGGCGCGTCTGCTCGCGGCCATGACGGCATTGCCGGCCGAGACCGGTACGCTCGCGCACAAGCTCAAGGGCTCGGCGCGCGGGATCGGCGCCTTTGCGGTCGCTGATGCCGCTGCCAGCCTGGAGACTGCGATCCGGACCGGCCATGGCCGGCCCCACGCCTTCGCCGCGCTGGAAGAGTCGGTGGCCGAGGCCCGCGCTGCCATCGCGGCGATGCTGAAGCGTTGAGCCGATACAGCCGGAGCCGGGCTCTAGTCGCTTGTTTTGACGCGTTTTCTTCCCGCAAAGCGGGAATCATTTGGCTTCAAAACGCTATGGCGCCGGGCTGACCGACCCGTTATAGGACAGCCGGGACCCTCCTTCATTCAAAGCACCGCGGCAGCACGAGCACACATGGCCAAGATTCACTTTGTCGACCACAAGGGCGAAACCCGCACGGTGGAAATCGAGAACGGCGCAACCGTGATGGAAGCTGCGATCCGCAACAGCATTCCCGGCATCGAGGCCGAATGCGGCGGCGCTTGCGCCTGCGCAACCTGCCATGTCTATGTCGACGAAGCCTGGCGCGAGAAGGTCGGCAGCCCGACGCCGATGGAAGAGGACATGCTCGACTTCGGCTTCGACGTACGCCCGAATTCGCGCCTGTCTTGCCAGATCAAGGTCTCCGACGAGCTCGACGGCCTCGTCGTGGCGACGCCCGAGCGCCAGGCCTGATCGTCTCCAAGCAGACTGTCCAAGTCGATTAGGTGCTCGGCGGCGCGACCTCGATGCCGCGCTTATGCCAGGGTCTGAGCTTCTCGATCACCTCTGCGGTCAGCGGCGCCGGTCGGCGCGTCGCCTCGTCGAGCAGGACGCCGACCGACGTCGCCGACGCAATGCACGTGCCGTTCGAGAACACGACCTGCTCGAATGTCACCGACGTTCGCCCGAGCTTGACCACGCCGAGGCCGAGCTCGATCGAGCCGGGCCAGTGCAGCTCGGCGCGAAAATGCATGTCGAGCCGCACCATGATCCAGGCGAGCCCCGGCGGGGTCAGCCCGTATTCGGGAAGCTTCATCAGCGTGACACGGCCGGTCTCGAAATATGTGGCATAGACCGCGTTGTTGACGTGCTGGTTCGGGTCTAGGTCGCCGAACCGGACGTTGTCGCTGAGGCGAAACGGAAAGTCCTCAAGGCGCGGGGTCGTGTCGAGGCGGGCTGGTGCGTTCACCGATTGATCTCCGTCATATCCATCCTCGTTACAGCCCAGTTATTTTGGCCCGGCAAGTGGGCGCGGCTGCGGGGCGATCCCGCTTTTATGCCTTTCCTGTTCCATCCCCGTTGGCTAGACAGGCAGGGTCACCTCTGCCCAACGGGCGCCGTCCAACCGATAACGATCGATAAAGAGACGACATGAGCGACGTGATCAAAACCGATGTGCTGATTATTGGGGCCGGGCCGTGTGGTCTGTTCGCCGCCTTCGAGCTCGGCCTTCTCGACATGAAGGCGCATTTCGTCGACATCCTCGACAAGGTCGGCGGCCAGTGTGCCGAGCTCTATCCGGAAAAGCCGATTTACGACATTCCCGGCATTCCCCAGGTTTCGGGGCAGGGGCTGACCGACGCGCTGATGGAGCAGATCAAGCCATTTCATCCGACCTTCCATCTCGGCGAGATGGTCGAGACCGTGGAGAAGATCGGCGATCCCTTGTTTCGCTGCACCACGGATGCCGGCAAGGTGTTCGAATGCAAGGTGGTGGTGATCGCGGCCGGCGGCGGCTCGTTCCAGCCCAAGCGCCCGCCTGTGCCCGGTATCGAGGCCTATGAAGGCACCTCGGTGCATTACGCCGTGCGCAAGATGGAGACGTTCCGCGACAAGAGCGTGCTGATCGTCGGCGGCGGCGATTCCGCGCTCGACTGGACGCTCAATCTGCATCCGATTGCGAAGCGCATCACGCTGCTGCATCGGCGCGACGAGTTTCGCGCCGCGCCCCATAGTGTCGAGCAGATGCGCGCGCTGGTTGCCGGCGGCAAGATGGATCTGCGGCTCGGCCAGGTCACCGCGCTCTCCGGCGCTGACGGAAAGCTCACCGGCGCCACCGTCAAGGGCAACGACAACAGCGTCACCGAAATCGCTTGCGACACCATGCTGCCGTTCTTCGGGCTGACCATGAAGCTCGGCCCGGTCGCGAATTGGGGCATCGCGCTGGAGAACAATCTGGTGCCTGTCGAGACGTCGGCGTTCGAGACCAATGTGCCGGGCATCTTCGCGATCGGCGACATCAACACCTATCCCGGCAAGATCAAGTTGATCCTGTGCGGCTTCCACGAGGGCGCGCTGATGTCGCAAAAAGCCCATCGCTATGTCTATCCGGAGAAGCGGCTCGTGTTCCAGTACACGACCTCGTCCTCCAGCCTGCAAAAGAAGCTCGGTGTCAACTGACGGAAGCGTTCGGGGCGGCGATGCCCCATGTTTCTGGTGCTGGAACCGTTCGTGAAATCGCCGTAGTCTGCGGCCATTCCGGTCATAGGCTTGGCCAGGTTTTTGGCTTAGCACAGTTTGGCTCTGCGAAGTCTTGGCTCAGCAAAGGTGATTGGCTCAGCAAGGTGATCATAATGCGGACTCTCATTTCCAGCTTTCGGCTGCCCTCCTTCCTGGCGCTCGCATTGTCGCTCGCGATCGTGACGCCGTGCGCGGCGCAGACCGCCGAGCCCACTGCGGCGGGCCTTTGGCAGAAGGTCGAAGACGGCAGGACGGTCGGATGGTTCCTCTTCGTAGATCGCAACGGCGTCTTCGAAGGTGTGATCGCCAAGACCTTCCCGCGGCCAACCGACGACCCGAATGAGGTCTGCTCCAAGTGCACCGACGATCGCAAGAACGCTCGGGTGCTCGGCATCTCCTTCGTCCGCGACATGAAGCGCGAAGGATTGAAGTACGAGGGCGGCAACGTGCTCAATCCGCGCGACGGCCAGATCTGGAAGGCCAACATGCGGGTCAGCCCCGACGGTCAGACCCTGACGTTGCGCGGCTATCTCGGCATCGCGCTGCTCGGCAAGGACGAGACCTGGACGCGCCTGCCCGATGCCAACATCGCGCAGGTCGATCCGGCCATCGTCGCAAAATACTTGCCCGCGCAGGCTGCAGCCGCCAAGCAACCGGCGCCCGCGGCGAAGAAGGGCGGCGCGATGATGGCGCCGGCAAAGCAGTAAGGGCGCAAGCCGCGCGCTGCGCGGTCTCAATGGCCCGGTCTCCAGCCTGTGCGGCCACCTTCGCCGAAGGGCGAACGTGCCTCGGGCGCCCTCCAGTAGTTCCCCGGAATGCGCGCTGGCGCTGGATTTGCATAGCTGTCGGCAAAGCTGCTGGGGGAGCGAGTCGCCGTCTCCACGCCTGCCGCGCACCATGCGGAAGGCGGACGGCAGCGTTTGCCCCGCGGTGATCACTTCGACCGCGGAGACCACATGAAACGTGCAAGACAGTGTGCCGCCGTGCTGCTGGGGCTGGCGGTTCTGACGCATGCGGCGCTGGCGCGCGACGACGGCCGCTTCGCCAACTCGCCCCTGAAACCCTGGTTCGAGAGTCTGCGTAGCGAGTTCGGGCTATGCTGCTCGGATGCCGACGGCTACGTCATCGCCGACGTCGATTGGGAGTCCGATCGCGGTCGCTACCGCGTGCGCATCGACGACGAGTGGGTCGTGGTGCCTGACGGCGCCGTGATCACCGTCCCGAACAAGATCGGCCGCACCATGGTGTGGAAGCACTATATCGACGGCCATCCGCGCGTGCGCTGCTTCATGCCGGGCAGCATGACGTAGAGGCGCGTGGCCATTCCGGCCGGCGCGGAGCGCCGAGCCGGAACGACAACGCCAAGCTTAGCGCGCCTGGTTGTTCGAACCCGCGCTCGCGAGCTGCTTGATCCGCGGCGACAGCACGGCGACCTGCACGGGCGAGGCCGGCATGCCGGCGACGATCATCGCGGGGCTCGCAGACTGCTCCTGGACGCCGGCGCCGCCGAGCACCTGCACTTGCGTTGTCGTGATCGGAAACGACGTCACTTCGTAGGAGGGAAGCTCGCTGGCGAACGCGGCGGCTGAGCTCGCAATCATGGCGCCGGCAACGGCAATCATCGAGAGAACACGCATTGGAAAATCTCCGTGGAAGATGTCAATCGGAGGTTTGGTCGCCGCGATGGCAGAACAGGTTCGCCCGCGCGCGAACATTCCCGTTGTCTTCGGCGCAGATATTGATTGCGTGATGCGAAGGGACGAAACGCGGAAGACGTTTTCCGCGCCAATGTTTCCGGACGGTTTCGCGAAAAGCGCCGATGCGCCCGCTCAATGCTCTTGCAGATCGAACTGCGCAGATCTCGCCGGCGCGGCGGCCGCGGCAAAGCGCAGGCGCATCGTCGTGCCGTAGCCGGGCGCGGAAGCGACGACCAGCTCCCCGCCATGCGCCGCCATGATCTCGCGGACGATCGACAGGCCGAGACCGGCGCCTGCACCTGCGGCGTTGCCGGTCTGAAACGGCTCGGTCAGCCTGTGTTCGGCGCCGTCGGGCAGGCCCGCGCCATCATCGTGAATAGCCACGCCATCGCAGCCGATCGTGGCGACGATGCGCCGCGCGCCATGGGCGTGGATGAGCGCGTTGCCGACGAGATTGGCAAGTGCACTTCGGATCGCAGCGTCTACGCCCTGCACCACGAAGGGACCTCTTCCCTCGTGCTCGAGCGCAAGCTCGATGCCGGCGTCCAGCGCCGACGGGCTGAAATCGGCCAGCACGTCCAGCGTGATCTGGGCAAGATCGATCGGCCGCTTCTCGATCGCATGATTTTGCAATCGCGCCAGGTCCAGCATCGCGGAGACCAGCGAGGTCAGCCGGCGGACGTCGCGCACCAGCTCGGCCTTCAGGGCCGGCTCGGGCACGTCCTCGATCTTGGCGCGCAGCAGCGTCAGCGGCGTGCGAAGCTGATGGGCGGCATTGCCGAGGAAGCGGCGCTGCATCCTGATATAGGCGTCGATCTCGCCGAAAGCGCGGTTCAGCGCCTCGACCAGCGGCTTCAACTCGCGAGGGACCTCGGACAGCGATATCAAACCTTGCGGCGCCGAGGGGTCGATCGCGAGCGCGCGACGCGCCACCCGCTCGATGCTACGAGAGACGAAACGTGCGGCAAGCGCTGAACCGATGGCGACGGTCGCGGCAAAGGCCAGCGCCACCAAGGCGATCGAAAAGACCCTGCGGAGGAGAAAAGTCCTTGCAATCCGGCCAAAGCGAACCTGAGGCTCGCCGACCATCATCGCGAGCCGCAACGGGCCCCGTTGTACGGCGGAAAGACAGAAGGTGCTCTTCTGGTCGAGCGTGCTGAAAACGGACGAGCCGATGGGCCCGTGGTAGGGCAGCACGAAGGGAAGGGGAGGCCGGTGTTCGCTGCCGTACTCGCTGAGCAGGTCGCCCGCGGACACCACGTACCAGAGGTTTGGGCTGTCCAGCTTCAATTCCTCGAGCGCAGGAGTCGAGCGTATTATCAGTCTTTGCCCTTCGATCACCGTCGCGCGATCGAGAACGGCCGCTACGACCTGGCACGCCCTGAACTCGCGCTCCTCCGTCGGGTAACGCCATATGAAGAGGCCAAGCATGATCAGGAAGATCGTGGTGGCGGCGATACCGAGCGAGAACGCAAAGGTTCGGGCGATTGACTTCATCGCGGCGTTGCCAGCCGCAGGATGTAGCCGATGCCCCGCATGCTGCGGATCTCGACGTCGCCGCCGAGTTCGGCCAGTTTCTTGCGCAAGCGCGAGACCTGCGCCTCGAGCGTGTTGGACTCGATCTCGTCGTCGAAGCCGTAGATCTCCTCGATCAGGGCGGCGCGGGTGATGACGCGGTCGCGCCGCATCAGCAGCGCCCCCAGGATCAGCGCCTCGCGCCGGCGCAGCAGGATCCTGGTGTCGGCGACTACCGCCTCGTTGCTGCCGAGGTGCAACTCGACGTTGCCGAGCGACAGCACCGATGGGGCCAGCAGCCGAGGCCGGCGCAGCACCGCGCGCACGCGCGCAAGCAGCTCCTGCGGCTCGAACGGCTTGCCGAGATAATCGTCGGCCCCGCCGTTGAGCCCTTCGACGACATCCTCCTTGGCGTCCTTGGACGTCAGCATGATAATTGCGGGCCGCTCCGCCGATTGGCTCAGCGCCGTGACCACCTGGAGCGCATCTCCGTCGGGTAGCATCCGGTCGACGATCGCCAGATCATACTTGAAATTGTTCAGTGCCTGGCGGGCATCGGCGATCGAGCCGACGAGGTCGACGATGCCGTGCAATTGCCCGAGCAGCCGGCTCACATAGGCGCCGATCTGTGGTTCGTCTTCGATCACGAGGGAGCGCACGCGGGTCGTCCTTGACTCTGCTGGGGCAACAACACCCTGACCGTGACGCTCCCTGGCCGAATTCTGGCGTTTCGGCTCGTGCGCGAGGGTTCCCTTAAAGGCAGCGAGCTTGGCGAATAAAAGGCAGGACCGGGTGAGCGCGCGGGCACGGCCCGTCACGTTTTTGAGGGCGTGATCGCGGTGGTGCAATGTTGGGGCAATGTTGATCCGGCGGGCGTGCCTGCCAGCGGCGGACATGGCCCTGGGGAGCATCCGATCGCACCTTGCAATCTTGGGGCAATTTTGCCGGACCAGATGCTGTGGCTCCTAACCACAACAGTCGACTCGGCCTGCAAAGGCCGGTCCGGGGCCCCGCAATGAATGATTTCGAAGAAGCCGCTCTCCGCCTCACGGCGATTGTGCGGCGGACGACCGCCTGTCTCGCCGCACTCGGTGCGATCATGGCGACTGCGCCATCAGTCTCGGCGCAGACCGCCTTCACGCTGCCAGCGCCGCCATTGGAGCTGCCGATGCTGCCCTCGCCGTCGGGCAACTGGACCGTCATGGTCGGCATCGGCGGCGAATACAAGCCCGAGTTCGTCGGATCGAACAACGGAAGGTTTGCTCCGGTCCCGATCTTCTCCATCCGCCGCGCCGGATCAGTCGACCAGTTTCGCGGACCGCGCGACAGCACCAGCATCGCGCTGCTCGACATCGGCCATTTTCGCGCCGGCCCCGCGTTCAAATACGTCGCCTCAAGGAAGGCCGACAAATATGCCGAGCTGACCGGCCTTGGCAATGTCGACGCCGCCTATGAGCTCGGCGGCTTCGTGGAGTATTATCCGGTCGACTGGCTGCGCCTGCGCAGCGAGTTGCGCCAGGGCATGGGCGGCCATACCGGCACCGTCGCGGATGTATCTGCCGACGTCATCGTGCCGCTGATTCAAAGGCTGACGATCTCGGCCGGCCCGCGCTTCACCTGGAAGAGCACCAATGCCACTGCGCCGTATTTCGGCGTCGATGCCGTGCAGGCGCTGGCATCGGGGCTTCCAAGATACGATGCCAGAGGCGGTGCGCACTCGGTCGGTTTCGGCAGCCAGATCTCCTACCGCATCAACCCGCAGTGGGAGGTCCACGCCTATGTCGAGTACCAGAAGCTGCTCGGCGATGTCGCGGACAGCCCGCTGGTGAAGCTGCGGGGATCCTCGAACCAGACCACCGTCGGTCTCGGTGCGTCCTATTCATTCGATTTCAGGATCCGATAGACCATGCGCGGTAAGATCATCCTAACTCTCGCTTGCGCGATCGCTAGCGTCGCGCTCGGCGCTGCCGCGGCGTTCGAGACGCGTGCCAGCCGGCTCCAGGCGATCAAGACCGTCGGCATCATCTCGGCGATCGGCGAGGAGATCAGCCTGACGCGAGCCGGCCTGACCGGGCTCGACAACGCCGCGCAGACCGCCTCGATCGGCGCATGGGGGCTGGACGAGCTGATCGTCCAGCAGGCGACGAAGCTGCTGAGCGGACGGTTTCATGTGCAGCCGGTGAGCTACCGGCGCGCGGCCTTCGCCGCAATCAGGGATTCGGCGGTCGCGCCGGTCAATCTGCTGCGGAGCGACCCGTTCAAGGAGCTGGTTCGCAGCGATGTCACGCCGCAGGGACTGGACGCATATATCGTCATCACCCGGGCGAGATCGAAGCTTGGAAACGGCCGCAACGTCGAGGGCGTCGGGTTCGCCGAATATCGGACGCTGCTTGCGGATTACGGACTGATCCACGCCTTGTACGAGGTTCGCATCATCGAGGGCAAGTCGTTCGACGTGATCGAGAAGAGGGTGGCCGCGCCGCTCGACAACACTGGCACGGTGCGGATCGCCGGCCCGAGCGGACCGATCGAAGCGACGTTCGAGGACGCGGGTTCGAGCGAACGGCTGCGTGCGGCGATCGCGAACCTCATCGTCCGAAGCCTGCCGCTCACGCTGGGCGACATGCACTTGATCGAGGGACAGTGACGGTTCTGTTTTGACGCGTTTTCTTGACGCGAACCGGGATCCACTTCGCTCGAAAACGCCTCAGGTCACCGGCGCGGGATTGAACAGCGTGAGGTCGTTGTGGATGCCCCAGCGGTCCGACCAGGGTTTGGTTCGGCCGCTGGCGACATCGAGGATCAGGCGGAACAGGTCCCAGCCGGTCTCCTCGATGGTCTTCTCGCCGGTTGCGATCTTGCCGGCGTCGAAGTCGATCAGGTCCTTCCAGCGCCGCGCGAGCTCGCTGCGCGTCGCGACCTTGATCACGGGTGCTGCCGCAAGGCCATAGGGCGTGCCCCGGCCGGTGGTGAACACTTGCAACGTCATGCCCGAGGCGAGCTGCAGCGTGCCGCAGATGAAGTCGGAGGCCGGCGTCGCGGCGAACAGCATGCCCTTCTGCGTCGCCTTCTCGCCGGGCGAGAGCACGCCGGTGATCGCGCTCGAGCCGGACTTGACGATCGAGCCGAGCGATTTCTCCACGATGTTGGCAAGGCCGCCCTTCTTGTTGCCGGGCGTGGTGTTGGCACTGCGGTCGGCGCCGCCGCGGGCGAGATAGGAATCGTACCAAGCCATCTCGCGCACCAGCGCGCGGCCGACGTCCTCGTTGATGGCGCGGCGGGTGAGCGGCTGGATCGCGTCGCGCACTTCAGTCACTTCCGAGAACATCACGGTCGCGCCGGCGCGCACCAGGAGGTCCGCGGCGAAGCCGACGGCGGGATTGGCAGTGACGCCGGAGAAGGCATCGCTGCCGCCGCATTGCAGGCCGATCACAAGGTCGGACGCCGGGCAGGTCTCGCGCTTGCGGGTGTTGAGCACTTTGAGCCGCGCCTCGGCCTGGGTCATGATCGCCTCGACGATCGCACCAAAGCCGTCGAAAGCCTCGTCCTGCATGCGGATGATCGCGTCACCCACGCCTTCCGGCACCAGGCGTTCGGGTGCGAGCTTCTCGCAGCCGAGGCCGACAACGAGGATCTCGCCGCCGAAATTCGGGTTGAGCGCGAGGTTCTGCAGGGTGCGGATCGGCACCACCGCGTCGGGCGCGGTGATGGCGACGCCGCAGCCATAGGCGTGCGTCAGCGGCACGACGTCATCTACGTTCGGATATTTCGGCAGCAGCTCGGCGCGGATGCGCTTCACCGCATATTCCATCGTGCCCTTGACGCATTGCACGGAGGAGGAGATGCCGAGGATGTTCTTGGTGCCGACCGAACCATCCGGATTGCGGTAGCCCTCGAAGGTGAAGCCTTCGAGCGGCGGCAGCGGTGCGGGGACGGCGGTCGAGATTTCGAGCTTGTCGAGGGCAGGGGCCTCCGGCATGCGGATGCGCGCCTCGTCCACCCATTCGCCGGCCAGGATCGGCGACAGCGCGTAGCCGATGATCTCGCCATAGCGGACGATCGGTTCGCCTTCCGCGATGTCGACCAGCGCGGTCTTGTGTCCCTGCGGCACGAAGGCGCGCAACGTCAGGCCGCTGGCAAAGCGCGCGCCGGCGGGGAGCCCGAAATCATTGACCACGATCGCGACATTGTCGCGCTCGTTGAGCTTGATGTAGCGGGGCTGCTCTTTCGCTGCGACGTCCTGGTCCATCTGCGCTGCCTCAGAAGTCGTAGGGTGGGCAAAGGCGCAACGCGCCGTGCCCACCGTCCTCACACCGAGCGTAAGTGGTGGGCACGCTTCGCTTTGCCCACCCTACGATATCTCAGCCCGGATTGGTGTAAGCCGTCTTCACCGTGGTGTAGAACTCGCGCGCGTAGGAGCCCTGCTCACGGGCGCCGTAGCTCGAGCCCTTCCGGCCACCGAACGGCACGTGATAGTCGACGCCGGCAGTCGGCAGATTGACCATCACCATGCCGGACTCGCTATTGCGCTTGTAATGCGATGCGTATTTCAGGCTGGTGGTGCAGATGCCGGAGGCGAGGCCGAACTCGGTGTCGTTGGAGATGGCGAGCGCCTCTTCGTAATTCTTCGCACGAATGACGGCGGCGACCGGGCCAAAAATCTCCTCACGCGCGATGCGCATGTTGTTGTTGGCTTCGGTGAACAGCGCCGGCTGGAGATAGTGGCCGGGATTCTCGCGCTTTAGCAGCTCGCCGCCGAAGGCGAGCTTGGCGCCTTCGTCCTGGCCGATCTTGATATAGCGGAGGTCCTGGTCGAGCTGGTTCTGGTCGACCACCGGGCCGATATGCACGCCGGCCTTGAGCGCATCGTCGACCGACAGGCTGTTCAGGCGCTCGGCCATGGCGGCGACGAAGCGGTCGTGGATGCCCTCGGTGACGATCAGGCGGGACGAGGCGGTGCAGCGCTGGCCGGTCGAGAAATAAGCGCCGTTGACGGCGACCTCGACGGCAGTCTTGAGGTCGGCGTCGTCGAGCACGACCAGCGGGTTCTTGCCGCCCATCTCGAGCTGGAACTTCTTCATGGGGTTCGAGAGCACGCAGGCCTGCGCGATCTTGCGTCCCGTCTGCACCGAGCCGGTGAAGGAGATCGCGGCGACGTCCGGATGCTCGAGCAGGGTCTGGCCGACCACCGAGCCGGAGCCGACGACGAGGTTGAACACGCCCGCGGGAATGCCGGAGCGGGTGATGATCTCGGACAGCGCATGCGCCGAGCCGGGCACCAGCTCGGCCGGCTTGAACACCACGGTGTTGCCGTAGCAGAGCGCAGGCGCGATCTTCCAGGCGGGGATCGCGATCGGGAAATTCCAGGGCGTGATCATGCCGACGACGCCGACCGGCTCACGGGTGAGCTCGACGTCGAGGCCGGGACGCACCGAGGCGCCCTTCTCGCCGATCAGGCGCAGCGCTTCGCCGGCGAAGAACGCGAAGATCTGGCCGGCGCGGGCGACCTCGCCGATGCCTTCGGGGAGGGTCTTGCCTTCCTCGCGCGCGAGTAGGCGGCCGAGCTCTTCCTTACGGGCGAGGATTTCAGTCGAGATCTTGTTGAGCGCGTCGTAGCGCGCCTGCGGGGTCGACTGCGCCCAGGCGGGGAAGGCGGCCTTCGCGGCGGCGATCGCCTTCTCGGTCTGCGCCTTGTCGGCCTTGGCGTATTCGCCGACGAGATCGTTGGTGTTGGAGGGATTGATGTTCCTGGTGACGCCGGAGCCGTCGACCCATTCGCCGCCGATGAAGTTCTTCAGGATCGCTGTCATCTTTTTCCTCCAGGGGAACGTTTCTAACGCACGAGGCAGGGACGCTTGTCGTCAAACGTCCAGCCGGGGATCAAGTCCTGCATGGCCATAGCGTCATCCCGCCCCCCAAGTCCATGCTTCTTGTAGAGCTCGTGCGCGGCCTCGATGGCGGGGCGGTCGATCTCGATGCCGAGGCCCGGGCGGTCCGGGACGGCGATCTTGCCACCCTTGATCTGGAGCGGCTCCTTCGTCAGCGCTTGACCGTCCTGCCAGATCCAGTGGGTGTCGATCGCGGTGACCTTGCCGGGGGCGGCGGCGCCGACATGGGTGAACATGGCAAGCGAAATGTCGAAATGGTTGTTGGAGTGCGAGCCCCAGGTCAGGCCGTTGTCACGGCAGGTCTGGGCCACGCGCACCGAGCCTTGCATGGTCCAGAAATGGGGATCGGCCAAAGGGATGTCCACGGCCCCGAGCCGCAGCGCATGGGAGAGCTGCCGCCAGTCCGTGGCGATCATGTTGGTGGCGGTCGGCAGGCCGGTGGCGCGGCGGAACTCGGCCATGATCTCGCGGCCGGAGAAGCCGGCCTCGGCGCCGCAGGGGTCCTCGGCATAAGCGAGGATGCCATGCATGCCCTTGCAGAGGCTGATCGCCTCATCGAGCGACCAGGCGCCGTTGGGGTCCAGCGTGACGCGCGCGCTGGGGAAGCGTTTTGCGATTGCGGTAACCGCCTCGATCTCCTGCTCGCCGCGGAGCACGCCGCCCTTGAGCTTGAAGTCGGCGAAGCCGTAATGGTCGTGGGTCGCCTCCGCAAGCCGCACCACGGCCTCTGGCGTCATCGCCTCCTGGTGGCGGAGGTTGAACCAGTCGGGCTTGGCGGTCTCGCCAGTGACGTAGTCGAGCTTCGACTTACGGCGGTCGCCAACGAAGAAGAGATAGCCGAGCGTCTCGACGCTGGTGCGCTGCTGGCCTTCGCCAAGCAGTGCTGCGACGGGCAGTCCGAGATGCTGGCCGAGCAGGTCGAGCAGCGCGGATTCGATCGCGGTGACCGCATGGATCATCACGCGAAGATCAAAGGTCTGCTTGCCGCGTCCGCCGACGTCGCGGTCGGCGAAGGCGGTACGGATATCGGCGAGGATGTTGTTCATCGCGCCGACCGTCTTTCCGATCACGAGGTCGCGCGCGTCCTGGAGCGTCTGCCAGATCTTCTGCCCGCCCGGCACCTCGCCGACGCCGGTGTGGCCGGCATTGTCGGTGAGGATGACGATGTTGCGGGTGAAGAACGGCGCATGCGCGCCGCTGAGGTTGAGGAGCATGCTGTCGCGGCCCGCGACCGGGATCACCTGCATCGCCGTGATAACAGGTGCGCCGGAAATCTCAGTCTGGGCCATCGCAGGCTCCTCCGTGTCGTCTTACTATTCTGCAGCCTGTTGTGACGATCGTGCGGCGGGCAGCTTCTGCACCAGTGCGGTCAGCTCCGCCATCTCCTGCTCGGTGAGATCAGTCAGCGGCGGACGGACCGGGCCGGAATCCCGGCCGATCACCTTCATGCCGGCCTTGATGATCGAGACCGCGTAACCCTTCTTGCGATTGCGGATCGCGATCAGCGGCAGGATGAAATCCTTCAGGCCGGCCTGGATCGTGGCGTGGTCGCGCTTGCGCACCGCGGCGTAGAAGTTGGTGGCGAATTCCGGCACGAAGTTGAACACGGCCGAGGAATAGGTCGTCACGCCCATGTCGAGATAGGGCAGCGCGAAGGTCTCGGCGGTCGGCAGGCCGCCGACATAGGTGAGACGATCGCCGAGCTTGGTGTAGACGCGGGTCATCAGCTCGATGTCGCCGATGCCGTCCTTGTAGCCGACGAGGTTGGGGCAGCGCTCGGCAAGGCGTGCGAGCGTGTCGGGCTGGAGGATGGCGTTGTCACGGTTATAGACGATGACGCCGATCTTCACGGCGGCGCAGACCGCCTCGACGTGGGCGGCAAGGCCTTCCTGCTCGGAATGGGTGAGGTAGGGCGGCAGCAGCAGGAGGCCGTCGGCGCCGGCCTTTTCCGCACCGATGGCGATCTCGCGGGCGATCGCGGTGCCGTAGCCGGTGCCGGCGAGCACGGGCACGCGGCACTTGGTCTCGTCGACGGCGACCTTCACGACCTCAGGAACTTCTGATGGCGTCAGCGAGAAGAACTCGCCGGTGCCGCCCGCGGCGAACAGGCCTGCGACGTCATAACCGCACAGCCAGTCCATGTTGGCGCGATAGGTCGCCTCGTCGAAGGAGTAGTCCGCCCTGAACGGCGTGACGGGGAAGGACAGGAGTCCCGATCCGATCTTCTGGGCCATTTCCTGCGGGGTCATCTTGCTCATGGGCGCTCCCTTCTCGTGTTGCGGAGGACGCAAGCAGAGGCCGCACGTCCATGCGCCGTGGTTTAGGAGACCGTTCGATGCGCGTCCAAGCCAAAGCCTATATCGACCGATGCGGATTGAGCATCAATCCTCCGCCAGCTCCGCGGAGGACAATTCGCCGGCGATCTTGACCAGCGCCGACAGCAGCGGGTTCTCGTCCTCGCGCCGCCACACCATGAACAGCTCGACCGGAACGCGCGTGCGCAGCTTCAGCGGACGCAGGCGGACGTCGGAGATCTTCAGGCTCGCCGCTGCCGCCGGTACGATGGCGAGGCCGAGGCCGGCGCGCACCATCGCGAGGATCGAGTGGATCTGGCTGAGATGCTGGACGTAGCGCGGCAGCACGTCGGCGCGGGTGAACAGCGCCACCAGGAGATCGTGGAAGTAGCGGCTCTCATAGGGCGAGTACATCACGAAGGGCTGGTCGTCGAAATCCTTGATGGTGATGCCGTCGGCATTCGCCAGCGGATGCTTCTTCGGGATCGCCGCGAGCAGCGGCTCGGCGACGACGCGGCGGCTGGCAAGCTCGGGCCGCGCGATCGGCGGCCGCAGCAGGCCGGCATCGATCTGGCCCGAGGTCAGCGCCTCGAACTGATCGCCCGATACCATCTCCTTCAGAGAGAAATCGACCTCCGGCAATTTGGCGCGGCAGGCGGCGATGAGCTCGGGCAGAAAGCCATAGGCCGCGGCCGCGGTGAAGCCGACCTTCAGCGAGCCGGTCTTGCCGAGCGCAATGCGGCGGGCCACCTGCGAAGCGCTTTCCGCAAGCTTGAGAATGCGCCGCGCCTCCGGCAGGAAGCTGCGCCCGGCCGGGGTGAGGCGTACCGAGCGGCTGGTGCGCTCCAAGAGCGGCGCGTCGATGATGTGCTCGAGCACCTGGATCTGCCGGGACAGCGGCGGCTGCGTCATGTTGAGCCGCACGGCGGCGCGGCCGAAGTGCAATTCCTCCGCCACCGTGACGAAACAGCGGAGCTGGTTGAGGTCGAACATCGATACATGCCTTAGATGAATAAGGCGTTTCCCCGGCACTTCTAGCATCGATCACCCCCAAAACAAAGACGGCGGCCTTGTGGGCCGCCGTTGAGTTGCCTGGTCAAGCTCCCATGGGAGCCCTCAGGAGGAACAGGCTGATGCGAGACCGCCTCACGTCCGCTGCGGACGCCACTGCGCTCATCACGCGCCTCTCTCAGGCCTCGGCCGTTTGCCCGACACGAGTCCTAGAGGTGCGCGCGGCGAAGTGTCCAAGTTCAAGGCAGTATCGATCGATGCTGTTTTTGGATCGATGGAACGGCAGGTTGGGGAAGGATGCTGGCGCGAAAGAATCTGCGAGCGACGGTGATGCCGCTCGCACCGCTGTCATCCCCGCGAAGGCGGCGAATCCAGTACGCCGCGGCTTCTCGATTCAATACTGCTGTCACGGAGTACTGGATCGCCCGGTCAAGCCGGGCGATGACGGTGAGTGTGTGGAGACAGCGCGCGCTATTGCTGCGCGCTGGGCAGCAACTGCGGCAGCAGTCCGCGCGTCACGTTCGGCGGCACGGCGTCGAGACCGAGCACGGCGCTCGCCGCCGGCAGCGCCGCATCGGCCATCGCGGCATGGCCCTCGGCGCTCGGATGCACCGCGCCGCCATAGACGGCGGAGAGCACGCCCCAGGTCGCATCGTGGATGTCGGTCGGCTGGCTCGCCGCCGGCAGGCCTTGCGGATAGGTCATCGCGGCGAAATAGCTGTCATTGGCGTCGCGGATCCAGCGCGCGCGGGGGAGGTAGGCGCGGTACTCCGAGGCGCCGCGGCCGCACAGCATCGGCTGGCTCGCCGCGCTGACGATGTCGGGATCGAAGCTCTGGCCGTTCGCGGCAAAGCAGCTGCGGTCGAATTCGGGATCGTTGCCGGAACGGGCGCAGAAGCCGTGCTCGGCGAACGCGGCCTGGTGCGCATCGACGAAGGTCATGCGGTCGGCTTCGGGATCGCGGCACAGCGCACCGCGGGTGCAGGTGGCGAGCCCCTTCAGCTGCGGCAGGAATTCGCTGTCGACGAAGGCGGAGACGCGGGAAAGGCGCTGCGGATCGGCATTGAAGGACGGGTGGATGTCGAAGCCGGCCCGGCCGCCGCGGCAGGGCGCGCCGCCGTCGGCGAGCGCAGGGTTGGCATAGGAGACATAGACCACGTGCGAGAGGTCGCCGCCGACCAGCGGCTTCAGCGCCTCGCGCAGCTTGACGAAATTCTGCGGCAGCTCGCGCTGGAGCGCATCGCGGGAATCGTCGACGCTCGCCAACACGCCGGAGCGGCGGAACAGCGCGCGCTCGGTCGCGGTTTCGACGATGACGTCGGCGAGGAGGCCGGAGAAATAGACGTCGTTGGCACCGACCGAGAGCAGCACGAGATCGAGCGTGCGATCGGGCTGGCGCTTCTTCGCCGCGGTGACGGCTTCCCGCAGCTCGGCGACCTGCGCGTTCACGCTGGTGTTGCAGACGCCGGTCTTGCCGGGCGGGCATTCGCGGGCGCGCTGCGAGCCGAGCAGCCCGTCGCCGATGCTCGCGCCGGTGCAGGCGAGCGGCAGGAAGGTCACGGCGATGTGGGTGTAGCGCACCGCGAGCGCCAGCGCGGTGCGCGCCTGATAGCTGTAGAGCGATCGATGGCACGGCGCATTGAACCAGAGCGCGCTGTAGCGCTGCCAGTTGGCGAGCGTATCCGGCGCCTCGCAGGCGCGGCCGCCCTTGAAGCCGTGGCGGCTCGGCCGGTAGTACTGCGCGCCGGCGGTGCCGAGATAGGAGCGGAAGCAGAAGCCTTCGTCCGACAGCGCCAGCGGCCGGTCCGGATTGCCTTCGCCGGAGGCGATGCTGTCGCCGAGACCTGCGATGAAGATGTCGCGGACCTGAATCTCGGTCTGGACCCGCTGGGTCGGATCGGAGCCGGCCGAGACATCGACGGTCGCAACCGTCGGCTTGCCGTAGCGGACGCGCAAATTGATCGGCTCGGCGCAGTCGAAGGTCGAGCTCTGCGGCCCGTCGCCGTCATCGAACGACCAGGCGCAGGTGGCGCCGACCGGCACCGCGCCGGTCAGGCGCACCGTCACGGGATGGTCGATCGGCGTGATGTAGTTCTCTTTGACGTTGTCGCGGGTGCAGGGCTGGTTGACCCGGCCCTGCAGGTCGATGCAGAGCCGGTTGACCATGTTGCGGGCCCAGCCGCGGCCCTCGCTCTGGAGCTCGAGGGACTGTTCGGCGGCTAGAATGCTGCGGTTACGCTCGTTCTCGACATGGAGCAGGAAGTCGCGCTCCTCGCGGAAGAGCCGGAAGCGGTTACGCACCTCCCAGCTGATCTGCATGGTGCCGGCGTCCTGCGCGGCGGCGCGCTCGGGCAAAGCAAGGATGCCGGCAAGCAGCACGGCGCCGGCCGAGAGGGTGCGAAGGAATACGGAAATCATGGCCCGCGTCTTCAACGGCAAAGTTGAGGCGGAAATAAGAGAGGATTGTGCCGCGGCCTGCAACCCTTGCCCGACGATTGCGGAGGTGGCGTCGGCGGCTCAGCGCTTGCTGGCCCGCCGCAGCAGCCGTTCGCGCTCCATCGGCGTCACCTCCTTGGGCAGGTTGGCCTGCGCGCAGGCTTCCGCCAGCCGCCGCCGCTCCTGCCACGGCGCGACCACATTCGTCCAAAGCTCGCGCGTGCCCATGATGGAGATGGCAAGGCCGAACGGGATCACGAAATAGAGAATACGGAACACCAGCAGCGTGGCCAGAAGCTCCTCGCGGCCGAACTGGGGCAGCGCCACGAGCATGGCGGCATCGAACACGCCGATCGAGCCCGGCGCGTGGCTGGCAAAGCCGATCAGGGTCGCCAGGATGAACACGACCGCGAGCGACATGAAGTCGATCGGCGGGTTGGCCGGCATCAAGAGGTACATTGCCGTGGCGCAGAAGCCGAGATCGACGACGCCGATCAGGATCTGCACCAAGGTCAGCGGCGCCGAGGGCAGCACCACCTTCCAGCCCTTCTGGCCGAGCTCACGGCGCTTCTCGCCCATGCAGAGCCAGACCAGATACGCGCCGATCGATGCGAGACCGCCGAGGGCGATCAACCGGTTGAGCGAGGAGGGCAGCTGATCCATCGAGGAGGCCGCGTCCGGATGGATGGCCATGCCGATCGAGAGCACGAAGATGTTACCGAGCCAGAAGGTCAGGCCGGACAGGAAGCAGATCTTCGCGACGTCGATCGCGTTCAGTCCGTAGTCCGAATAGATCCGGAAACGGATCGCGCCGCCGGTGAAGACCGTGGCGCCGATGTTGTGCCCGATCGAATAGGACGTGAAGCTGGACAGCGCCGCGATGCGATAGGGCACGTGCTTCTTGCCGATCGTTCGCAGCGCAAAATAGTCGTAGAAGGTCAGCGTACAGAACGCGAAGAAGACGCAGATCGCCGCCAGCCCGATGTTGCCGCGGGGAATCTCCGTCAACGCGGTCAGGATGACCCCGGTATCGATGCCCTTGAGCGTCCGCACCAGCGTCGTGATCGCAAACGCGATGATGAAGATGCTCGCGGCGACGCCGAGCCGTCGCCAGCCGATCCATCTATTGAAGCCGCGTTTCAACGCGGGCAGCAGTCCGTGCATTCATCCTCCCGGCGGGGGGCAAGACCGACCGGGCCAGACATTGGCCGGTCGGGTGCGATCACGGCCAAAAGGCAGGCATCGATCGCTAGGCATGATCCAGTTCATTTAAGGCAAAATCAGCGGCTTGTGCAGCCCTTGACAACAATAGGTTCTGCGTTCGGCGGGCAACTTTGTCATACGCGGTTCATATCGGCGGCGCGTTAAGCATATGAGTCGCGAAACCAGGCTCCATCCGCGCGCTCACCGTGCCGATACGATCTCAGATCCGGCGCCGTCCGCATTGTTCCAACGCAGAGCCGTATCGGCGTTTTTGGAACGTCGATGCCGCGTGGTCGTTAGCCTCCATCAGCAATCGAACATGGCGGAATACGCGGCTTTTTCGTGCAAGCCGGCGCCTCCGTGTTCCCAAGACCCGAGAGGATCGGAACGATGGGACTGTTCACAAAAGACATCAAGACCATGAACGACCTGTTCGTACATCAGCTCCAGGACATCTATTACGCCGAGCAGCAGCTCACCAAGGCGCTGCCGAAGATGGCGACCAAGGCCACTGATCCGCAGCTGAAACAGGGCTTTTTGACGCACCTCGAGGAAACCAAGCAGCACGTTGCGCGGCTCGAGGAGGTCTTCAAGATGCACGGCGTCCCCGTGAAGGCGGTCGACTGCCCGGCGATCGATGGCATCATCGAGGAAGCCGACGAGACCGCCGGCGAAGTCGCCGACAAGGCGGTGCTCGACGCGGCCCTGATCAATGCGGCGCAGGCCGCGGAGCATTACGAGATCGTCCGCTACGGCAGCCTGATCGCCTGGGCCAAGCAGCTCGGCCGCAACGATTGTGCGGCGGTGCTCGCCAAGACGCTCGAGGAGGAGAAGGCGACCGACAAGAAGCTCACGACGCTCGCCGAGAGCAAGGTGAATCTGCGCGCGGCGAGCTGAGAAGAGGAAACTACGAGCGCCGCGCGATGGTCCGCGCGGCGCTTTTGCTTGTTCGCTTCCCGCTGCCGTGGTGCTGCTTCGGTGCGCCGTCGCGAGGATCAGCAATGTGAGCGAACTCGCTCATCTTCCATTCACCACTTCCGGAGCAGGTTTGTAGCCGGTTACCGATCGTCCACCACTGTCGGCTCAAGTGCGGGTCGATAGGGGCCGGCAATGTATCAAGTTCTCTACTGTCTCACCGACGAGCATGACTGGCGACTGGTGGCCCTTGGGGGCGCGGTGTGCCTGCTCGCCAGCGCCGCGGCGATCAGCCTGTTTCAGCGCGCACGCGCGACGCACGGAGCCGGGCGCCTGGCCTGGATCGCCCTGGATGCGGCCGTGAGCGGATGCGGCATCTGGGCGACGCATTTCATCGCGATGCTAGCCTACGGCCCGGGAAGCGCCGGCGCCTACAACATCCCGGTGACAATTCTGTCGCTGATGCTTGCGATCTCCTTGACCTTCGTGGGCCTCAGCATCGCCGTGGCGTCCTCGCGCCCGGTGTGGATCGTCGTCGGCGGCGCCATCGTCGGCCTTGGTGTCGCGGCGATGCATTACACCGGCATGGTGGCGCTGGAGATGCCGGCACGGCTGGATTGGATCCGGAGCACGGTTGCCGCCTCGGTGCTGTTCGGAATCGTCTTCGCAGCGCTCGCGCTGTTCGTCGCCGCGCGAGGTGACGGCATTCGACATGCGCTGAGCGCGACTGCTCTGTTGACGCTCGCGATCGTTGCCCATCATTTCACCGCGATGGGCGCGGTGCTGCTGACGCCGGACCCGACGATCGCGATCAGCGGGCTCTCGGTCCCGCCGGCCTCGCTGTCGTTCCTGACTGCCAGCGCCGCCGTCGCGATCATCGCGATTGCGCTCGTGGCCGCGCTGCTCGACCGCCGCGCCAAGGGCGAACTGGGCCGCCAGCAGATCGTGCTCGACAGCGCGCTGGAGAACATGTCGCAGGGGCTGTGCATGTTCGACGCCGACGGCAAGATCATCCTGTTCAACGAGCGCTATGCCGCGATGCTCCGTCGAACCGACGTGCCGCTCACCGGCCGATTGCTGGTCGACGTGCTCAGGGAAGAGCAGGCCAAGGGCCAGTGGCAGGGCGATGCCGATGAATTCTTCGCCCGCCTCGTCGCCGATGCGCGCGAAGGCCGCACCACGACCGACGTCGTCAACCGGTTCGGCCGCTCCATCCGGGTCGTCAACCAGCCGATGCAGGGCGGCGGCTGGGTCGCGACCTTCGAGGACATCACGGAATGGCTGGAGGCGCAGGCCAAGATCTCGCATATGGCGCGACATGACGCGCTGACCAGCCTGCCGAACCGCGTGCTGTTCCACGAACAGCTCGAGCAGGGACTGCGCCAGACCAAGTCGGGCGACCAGCTCGCAGTGCTTTGCCTCGATCTCGATCACTTCAAGGACATCAACGACTCGCTCGGCCATCCCATCGGTGATGCGCTGCTCAAGGAGGTCGGCCGCAGGCTCGAGGCCACCGTCGGCGAACAGGACACCGTGGCGCGGCTCGGCGGCGACGAGTTCGCGGTGGTCCAGATCGGACGCTCCGAGGAGATCGCCGCGCGATCGCTTGCCGGACGCCTCGTCGAGGTGATCTCGGCGCCTTACCAGATCGACGACCATCAGATCGTGATCGGCGTCTCGATCGGCATCTCGCTGTCGCCGCAGGACGGCAGCAATCCGGACGAGCTGCTCAAGAACGCGGATCTTGCGCTCTATCGCGCCAAGGCGGATGGCCGCGGCACCTACCGCTTCTTCGAGACCGGCATGGATGCGCGTGCGCAGGCGCGGCGCCTTCTGGAAATGGATCTGCGCGCGGCGCTGCAACGCGACGAGTTTGAAGTCTATTACCAGCCGATCCGCGAGGTCGCCAGCGGTCGCGTCGTCGCCTTCGAGGCGCTGCTGCGCTGGAACCATCCGCAACGCGGGCTGATCGCGCCGATCAGCTTCATCCCGCTGGCCGAGGAGACCGGGCTCATCGTTCAGCTTGGTGAGTTCGTGCTGCGCTCCGCCTGTGCCGACGCGGCCACCTGGCCCGACGATGTCGACGTCGCCGTCAATTTGTCGCCAGTGCAGTTCAAGAGCCCGAACCTGATCGCGGCGGTGACAGAGGCGTTGGCCATATCGGGACTCGGTGCGCGCCGTCTCGAGCTCGAGATCACCGAATCCGTCCTGCTCCAGAACAGCGAGGCGACGCTGACGACCTTGCACGAGCTGCGTGCCATGGGCGTGCGGATCTCGCTCGACGATTTCGGCACCGGCTATTCGTCGCTGAGTTATCTGCGCAGCTTCCCGTTCGACAAGATCAAGATCGACCGCTCCTTCGTGTCGGAGCTGGCGACGCGCGAGGATTCCATGGCGATCATTCGCGCCGTGACCGGCCTCGGCCGCAGCCTCGGCATCGTCACCACGGCAGAGGGCGTCGAGAACGACGCGCAGCTCGAGCTGCTCCGGCGCGAGGGCTGCACCCAGGCGCAAGGCTATCTGTTCAGCAAGCCGCGGCCCGCCTCGGATGTCGCGATCATGTTGGAACGGCCGCGGCTGCGCGCGTCGGCTTGAGAGGTCAGCTTCGGCGCAGCGCGAAATGCGCGCCGCAGAACGCCATCACGGCGCCGAGACACAGGGCGGCAAGCCCGGCGAGCACGCCCGAGACGGTCGGGATCGGGCTCGGCGCCGACGCCGCCTGACCCGCTCCCGCAAGCAGCAGCACGCCGACCGCGATCAGGAATTGCCGCATCCGCTGCGGGATCTGTCCGGAGACGGCGCTCTGCATCAGGCTCGCCGTGAAATAGCCGCCGGAGAAGCCGACGGTGGCGATCAGCCACCAGGCGATGGCGGCGCCCGCCGGAATGAACTCATGCGTGTCGGAGCGCCAGAGGCGGCCGAGATCGAGACCGTAGCGCGCGCCCAGCATGTGCACCGCGAGCGCCAGTAACACACCGGAGATCATCGCGGCGCCGAGAATCAGGCGGCGCGGAAAAAAGGTCGTCTCAGCCATGCCTCGCTTGTAGGATGGCCGGGGGCGATCGCGCAAGCCGATCGCCCAAGCGATCGCCCATGGGTTCGTTGACGACATGCCGGGAGCGGAAGCGGGTTCGACCACGAGCTATGCCTACAAGGCCTCGCTGATTGGCTCGGCGCATCGCTTCGAGTTGACGGAGCAGGGGCTGTCCTGGCACATCGCCGGCCGCTCCGGCCTGTGGCGCTATGACGAGATTTCGGCGATCCGGCTGTCGTTCCGCCCGGTGTCGATGCAGCAGCACCGCTTCCGCGCCGATATCAGCCGCGCCGGCGGCGGCCGCATCGCGATCCTGTCGACGAGCTGGCAGACCGCGGCGCTGATGGCGCCGCAGGACAACGGTTTTCGCGATTTCCTGATCGAGCTGCATGCGCGGATGGCCAAAGCCGGCAGCCGCGCCGAATTGACCGCGGGCCTCGGCCGCAAAACCTATGCGGCGGTGCTGGCGTTCCTGGCCGTGCTCGCCGTGGCAATGGCGGGGCTGTTGATCCGCGCGCTTCTGACCGGCGAGCTCGCGGGCGTGCTGTTCATCCTCGGCTTCGCCGCGCTGTTCGCCTGGCAGGTCGGCGGCTTCGTGCGGCGCAACCGGCCGCAGAGCTACAGTTTCGATCGCGTGCCGAAGGCCCTGCTGCCCTAAAGCGTTTGCGAGCGAAGTGGGTCCGGTTCGCGTGAAGAAAACGCGTCAGATGAGAGCCCTACTCCGTCGAATCGAAATCGTCCTCCTTGGTGCCGAGCAGCGAGACGATGGTGCGCAGGCCGGAATCGAGCTGCTCGGGCGACGGCGGGGCGAGCGCGAGCCGCACCGCGTTCGGCGCATGACCGTGCGCGATCGCGAAGGTCGAGGATGGCGTCAGCGCGATGCCGCGCCTTGCTGCTGCGGCGACGAAGGTCTGCGAGCGCCAGTGCGGTGGCAGCGTCAGCCAGAGATGATACGAGCGCGGATCGGCGGCGAGCTGGTAGCCGGAAAGCAGCCGTGCGGCGGTCTGCTGTCGGCGCGCGGCATCGATGCGTTTCAGCCGGGTCAGCTCGGCGACGGTGCCGTCGGCCATCAGCCGCTGCCCGGCCGCGAGCGCATGGCCGGAGGCGATCCAGCCGCCGGTCCGCACCGCGCTCATCAAACTCTCGCGCAAGTGAGGCGGCGCGACGAGGATGCCGAGCGCGAGCCCCGGCGCGACCTTCTTGGACAGGCTGTCGAGCACGATGCAGCGGTGGGGCCCGAGCGCCGCCAGTGGCGTGTCGTCGGCGAGGAAGCCGTAGACGGCGTCCTCGATGATGGTGAGATCGAGCTTCTCGGCGACGCGCATGATGTCGGCGCGCCGCGTCGCGTTCATGGTGACGCCGAGCGGGTTCTGGATGATGGGCTGCAGATACAGCGCCGACAGATGCGCCTCGCGATGGGCCTTCTGGATGGCGTCGGGCCGCGCGCCGACCTCGTCCATGGGGATCGGGACCAGCGTCACACCGAGCCGCGCGGCGATGCTCTTGACGTAGGGATAGGTCAGCGCCTCGACGCCGCAGCGGCCGCCGGTGGGCACCAGCGCGGCAAGCGCGGCCGCGAGCGATTGCTTGCCGTTGGCGGTGAAGAAGATCTGCTCGGGCTGCGGCGAAAAATCCTTGCGTGCGAGATAGGCAGCGGCGGCAACGCGGGCGCTCTTGGTGCCGGTGCTGGTCGAAACGCGCAGCGCGGATTCCAGCGCGTCGATGCGCTCGAGCCCCGCGAGGCTCTTGGCGATCATCGCCCATTGCTGCGGCAATAGCGGGTAATTGACCTCGAGATTGATGCGCGCGTCGGCCGGCTCGCGCATGGTCTCGACTTCACGCCTGACGTCGCCGGAGATGAACGTGCCGCGCCCGACCTCGCCGACCACGAGGCCGCGGCGGAGCAATTCCGTATAAACCCGGCTCGCGGTCGAGACCGCGATGCCACGGTCATAGGCAAAATTGCGCTGCGGCGGCAGCCGGTCGCCGGGTCTTAACGTGCCGTTAGTGATATCGGCCGCAATGGCATCGGCGAGCTTCACGTACTCGAACTTGGACATATTGCACCGAGAGCAATGTTTTGCTTGCTCCGAGGAGTGTACTGGAGCATTTAGGTTCCATCAAGTTCCGCGATTGGGCCGAGGAGAGCGAGAGCAATCCGACGGCAAATGAGGTGCAGGCGCCCACAAGCGTCCGCGCCAACGGCACCTGCATCGCCGCGCGGGACAATAGGCCGGAGAAGAAGAATGACCACGATCTCGCAAACTGCCGGGCGGACTTTACGCCCATCCTCATCGGGCGGATTTTTCAGTGCCCTAGCCCTGCGCCTCACCGCGCTGTTCGACCGCCTGGAGCGCCGCTCCGCCGTCAAGACCCTGAACGAACTCGACGACCGCGCCCTGCGCGACATCGGCATCACGCGCAGCCAGATTGAGGATGCCGTGTACGGGCAGTTCAAGACGGAGCTGTCGCGGTATCTATGATACTCGCGTGTCCCGGGCCGCGCTGCAGCGTGAAACGCTGCTGCGCAGAGCCGGGACCCAGCGGATCGCACTCGCTGACGCATGGGCCCGGCTCTGCAGCGCATCACTTCGTGCTGCGCAGCGTCCGGGGCACGGAAGCGCGAGTGTGGCACGCAGCTGCCTCTACGTCATTGCGAGCGCAGCGAAGCAATCCAGGCTGTTGCCGCGGAAAGACTCTGGATTGCTCCGCTTCGCTCGCAATGACGGAGTCTGCTGCCCTTCAATGCCTCACCACCAGCACCGAGCACTTGGCGTAGCGCACGACGTGGCCGGCGTTGGAGCCGAGGAAATAGGTGCGCATCGCCGGCCGGTGCGAGGTCATCACGATCAAGTCGGCCTTTATGTGCGCGGCTTCCTCCAGGATCTCGTGATAGATGCCGCCCTGGCGCACCACGCTGGAGATGCGGGAGGGCTCGATGCCGGATTCGCGGGCGACGATGGCGAGGGCCTCTTCCGAGGTCTGGCGCTGCTGCTCGTCGAAATCGGCCGGGACGTACTCGGCCAGCATCACCGGCGTCATCGGCAGCACGTTGAGCAGGCGCACGGTGCCGCTCCAGGTCTGCGACAAAGTCGCCGCGGTCGCGATCGCCGGCTTGGCGAGATCGGTGTCGGCGAGATCGATGGGCACGAGGATGGACTTGAACATCTGCGCCTCCCTGTGAACCAGGCTGAACCAACCGGTCGAGACGGCGCCCGCGCGTCTAGCCCGATCGAAGCAGCTTGGGGCTGACGAACAGCACCAGCTTGCCGCGGCGGTAGGCCACGTCATCCCAATCCTTGACGTCAAAGTCGAAGATCGCAAGCCCCGCTGTGGGCAGGTTGTCGCCGAGGGTCTTGGCGCCATCGGGATCGCCGCCGCCGATCAGCATGAGCGCGACCTCGTGCATGCCGGGATTGTGGCCGATCAGCAGCAGCCGCTTCGGATCGGCCGGGGCGGTTGCGGTGCGAATGGTGTCCAGGATCTGCGCGGGATCGGCGCCATAGAGTTCCGGCAGGACCTCGACCTGCGGCGCCGGGACGCGGTCCTTCATCGCCTCCCAGGCGATGTCCCAGGTCTGACGGGCCCGCACGGCGTGGGAGACCAATACGGTATCGGGGAAGGGCGGATGGGCCGCGATCCAGTCTCCCATCCGCGCGGCATCCTTGTGGCCGCGGTCGTCGAGCCGGCGGTCCTGGTCACGGCCGCTCGGTGCGTCGGTCTCGGTCTTGGCGTGACGCAGCAGCATCAAACGGCGCATGGCATTCTCGAATCGTTCCACGTCCAGGATAATCTACAGGCGCCGGTTGAGGACAAGGTGACAAGGGCCCGCACAGTCCTCTAAGAAAACTGCATGAGCGAGACTTTCACAAGCGTGTCCCAGGAAGAAGCCGGCTTTCGCGACCGCGTGCGGCTGTCGTTCGATCTCGATGCCGACATTTGTGTGATCGGGGCGGGCTTGGCCGGGCTTACCGTGGCGCTGGAGGCGGCCCGGCTCGGGGCCAGTGTCGCGGTGCTCGAGGGCCGGCATATTGGCTGGAACGCCTCCGGAAACCAGCTCGGCACCGTGATGCCGGGCTTTGCGCTGCCGCTCACGGACCTGATCGAGCGCATCGGCTTGGAGGACGCCCGCAAATTGTGGACCCTGTCGAAGCAGGGCGCCGAGTTCGTCCGGGCCAACGCCAGCGAAGAGAGCATGCCGGGGATCGGCCTCAGCGACGGCGTGCTGGAGGTCTCCAATGTCGATGCCGGCGACCGGCTGATCAGCCGGCTGCAGATGCTGAACGAGGATTTCGATACCGAGGTCGAAGGCTGGCAGGTCGACCGCGTGCGCGAGGCGCTCAAGTCCGATCATTACTTCCACGGCGTGTATTATCCGAAAGCGTTCCAGGTCGACGGCCGGAAATACGTGCACGGCCTTGCGGCGCTGGCACGGCGGGCAGGCGCCCGCATCTTCGAGGACACGCCGGTCGTCAGCATCGATCATTCCGGCATCCGCAAGCGCATCGTCACGCCCTCGGCGCGGCTGCGGGCGAGCCACATCGTGCTCGCCGGCAACATTCATCTCGGCGCCCCCTCCAAGCGCCTGTCGGAGACGTTGCTGCCGGTCTGGCGCTATGCCGGCGTGACCGCGCCGCTCGGCGAGCGCCTGCACGAGATCATCGCCTTCAAGGGATCGGTGATGGATTCCGACGGTGTCGATCATTTCCGGCTTGTCGACGGCGACCGGCTGATGTGGGAGAGCCCGGAGACCACCTGGGCCGCGCGTCCGCAGCGCTTCGCCGGCGCCATCAAGCGGCGGATCCGGACGATCTTTCCCGAGCTCGGCAATGTCGAGATCACCGACATCTTCGGCGGCGCCACCGGCCAGACCGTGCACGGCATGCCGCAGATCGGCCAGCTGCGCAAAGGCTTGTGGGTGGCGAGCGGGTTCGGTCGCCAGGGCATGAACACCTCCGCCATGGCCGGACAGATGATCGCGCGCAGCATTTTGCGGGGCGATGAGCGCTGGAAGCTGTTCTCGCCGTTCGAACTGGTCTGGGCGGGCGGCGCCACGGGGCGCGTCGCCGGCCAGCTGGTCGGGATCTGGGGCAGGGCGAGCTCCGCCGCCGCAGGTGCGCTCGCCCGCTATCGCGAGCGCGCGAGGGTCAAGGACAGGCAACGCGAGGCCCGCCTCGCCGAAGCCAACCGCGCCGCCGGCACCGGTCCGCGCCGAGCGCCGCCCGGCGTGCGACCCCGACCGGCGCCACCGCCGAAAGCCGCGGTCGGCGCTGCGGAACCGGTCGTGCACGAGGACCGCGTCTCGCAATAAGTTGAGCGAAATTCCGCTCCGACGTGTAACTTCGGCCGGCAGAAGCCCGTATCTCAGGGCGTGGACTTCCCGCGCACGGAGAATGACATGCTTGACCGCCGCATCCTGCTCACGACTGTCGCCGGCCTGTTCGGCCTTTCCGCCTTGCGCTGGCTGAGAGGAACACCTGCCGAGGCCGGCGAGAAGGCCGCGCAAAAGTTCGAGATCACGAAGACGGAAGCCGAATGGCGCGCCCAGCTCACGCCGCAGCAATATGAGATCCTGCGCAATCACGGCACCGAGCGGCCCGGCTCCAGCCCGCTGCTGAAGGAGAAGCGCAAGGGCATCTTCGCCTGCGCCGGCTGCGACCTGCCGCTGTTTACGTCGGAGACCAAGTTCGAGAGCGGCACGGGCTGGCCGAGCTTCTATGCGCCGATCGAAGGCAATGTCGGCAAGACCGAGGACCGCAGCTACGGCATGGTCCGCACCGAGGTGCATTGCCGGCGCTGCGGCGGCCATCTCGGCCATGTCTTCGACGACGGCCCGAAGCCAACCGGATTGCGCTATTGCATCGACGGTTTCGGCTTGGTCTTCCACCCCGCGGCGGCGTCGGCGACGTAGGTTTCGCGGGAGTCATTCCGGTCCTGCGGACCGCTCCGGAACGACAGGATGCCCCGGCAATTGTTGCCGGTCCCGGCAAATGTGCCCCGGTCGTCAGACCGGGGCTTTTTCATTAAGTCATTGATTTCCTGAAGATACCCGCATTGGCATAGGCCTTGCGACGTCTCTTTCCGATTGCGGCCATGGTCGACCGGCCGCCGAGATCGGATTTGGAGACAAAGTTATGGGTATCTTCGATGCAATGAACACCTCGGTGGGTGGCCTGCAGGCGCAGTCCTTCGCGCTGCAGAACATTTCCGGCAACATCGCGAACTCATCCACCACCGGTTACAAGGGCATCGGCACCAGCTTCGTCGACCTCATCCCGGACTCCTCGGTTCCGAGCAAGCAGGTGGCAGGCGGCGTGCAGGCCAACGCCAAGGCTACCATCACGACGCAGGGCACGATCTCGTCCTCCAGCGTCGCCACCAACATGGCGATCACCGGCGACGGCTTCTTCTCGATCCAGAAGGCGAGCGGCGTCGTTGACAACGTGCCTGTCTTCACCGGGGTGACCTACTATACGCGGCGCGGCGACTTCCAGCTCAATGCCAACGGCAACCTGGTCAACGGCGCCGGCTATTATTTGATGGGCGTCACCGTCGACCCGAAGACCGGCAACCCGACCGGCAGCGTGGCGAACGTCCTGCAATTCCAGAACAACTTCATTCCGGCGCAGGCGACCACCTCAATCCAGTACGCGGCGAACCTGCCGACCCAGCCGAACACGGTGGCGAAAACCACCGCCTCGACCGGCACATTGCTCGCGGCCGGCGGCCTGAACCCGTCCGATTTCGCCGCCAATCCGCTGCCGGTCGGCACGCCGCCGGCGCCCTATGCCAATGCGACCGTGTCAGGCGCGGCCGCAACCGGCAACATCCGCTCGGCCTATTCGTCGACGACGGCCACCGGTACGGTTGCGCTCCAGAACAATTCGTCCGCGGTCGCCTCGACGACCACATCGCTCGACAATACCGCCGGCACGCATCTCGCCTCCAGCATTCTGACCGCGTTGAGCGGCCAGACGTTGACCATCAACGGCAACACCATCACCTTCAACGGCGGCACCACGGTCTCGACCGTCGGCAGCAACACCACGATCGGTCTCGGTGCGGGTACGACGGCGACTGTGGCCGACATCCTGAACGCGATCCAGACCGCCGGCGGCGCCGGCGTCACCGCTTCGCTCTCGGTCAGCGGCAATATCCAGATCGCGACCGGCACCGGCACCGACGTCGCGATCGGCAGCGGCACGGCCGCGACCGCGCTCGGCATCAGCAGTGTGACGCGCGGTGGCAACGTGCTGTCCTCGCCTGCAATCTCCGGCGCGACGGTCCTGAGCGGCTCGGCCACCGCGGGCGGTGCCCAGGTGCTCACGTCGGGCTTTTCCCCCGGCGACACCATCACCGTCAACGGTCAGACACTGACCTTCATGGCCTCGGGCGCCTCGGGTGCGAACCAGATCAACGTCACCGACAACATCACGACCCTGCTCGGCAAGATCGACGCGCTCTCCGGCGCCTCGGGATCGTCGGTCAGCAGCGGCGGCGTGATCACGCTGAACACCGGCACCGTCTCCAACCTGACGGTCTCCAGCTCCAACAGCGCGGCCTTCTCCGCGCTCGGCTTCACCTCGACCATCACCAGGAATCGCGAGGGTGGCGGCACGGCCGGCACCGGCGGCGTGATCGGCAACGACATCGCCACCTTCACCAAGGAATCGATCAGCGGCGGCGCGGTGACCGCCTACAACGCCGCCGGTACGCCGGTGAACCTGCAATTGCGCTGGGCCAAGACCGACAGTGCCTCGCTGGGCGCGGGTCATTCCGACAGCTGGAACCTGTTCTACCAGACCGACCCGAACGCGACCGGCACGACGGTCGGATGGGTCAATACCGGCCAGACCTTCACCTTTGCCGCCGACGGCTCGCTGACCTCGCCGAGCGGCTCGGGCATCACCATCAACAATGTCACCGTCAGCGGCCAGTCGCTCGGCTCCGTCGCCTTCAACATCTCCTCCGGAGGGCTGACGCAATATGCCAGCACCAGCGGCGCGGTGACGATCAACACCATCACCCAGAACGGCTACGCCGCCGGTCAGCTCCGATCGGTCGCCGTCAACAACAACGGCGTGGTGGTCGGCACCTTCTCCAACGGCCAGAACCTCAACCTCGCGCAGGTGCAGCTGTCGCATTTCAACGGCACCAATTATCTGAAGGCGATGGACGGCGGCGCCTATGCCGCGACCGAACAATCGGGTGACGCCATCGACGGCGCTTCGGGCACCATCAGCGGCTCGTCGCTGGAGGGATCCAACACCGACATCGCCGACGAATTCACCAAGCTGATCGTGACCCAGCAGGCCTATTCGGCCAACACCAAGGTGATCACGACGGCAAACTCGATGGTGCAGGATCTCCTCAACGTGTTGCGCTGATCGGCGCGTGACGTAACAAAGGCGGGCCAGTGATATGGGTTTGAGTTCAGCCCTCGCCAGCGCGATGAGCGGTCTGCGTGCCAACCAGGCCGCGCTCTCGATCGTCTCCTCGAACGTCGCCAATGCGCAGACGCCGGGTTACGTCGTCCAGACGCCGAACCAGATCGAGGTCACCACCGGCGAGTTCGGCGCGACGGCGATGACGACCGGCGTCAGCCGCCTGCTCGACACCTATGTGCAGAACCAGCTACGGACCGAGACCGGCGGCGGCGGCTACGCCGACCAGATGGCCAACATCCTGAAGCAGCTTCAGAATGTCTACGGCACGCCCGGCAATTCCGGCACGCTCGAAAGCGCGCTGAACAAGTTCACCACGGCGCTGCAGGCGCTGTCGACCAGCTCGGGTGCGTCGTCGGCGCAGACCGTGGCGCTCGGGGCGGCCCAGGCGCTCGCGACGCAGCTCAACGTCACCACCAAGGGCATCCAGTCGCTGCGCTCCAACGTCGAACAGGATCTCAGCAATTCGGCGCAGGCCGCCAATGCGGCCATGAAGCAGATCGCCGACATCAACACCAGGCTCCAGGGCCTATCGGCCAACGATCCCTCGGCCGCAACGCTGATGGACCAGCGCGACCAAGCCATCAACACGCTGTCGAAATATGTCGACGTCCGCGTCACCACCGACAATTCGAACCAGGCCAACATCTACACCACGACCGGCATCCAGCTGGTCGGCGCCGGGCTCGCCTCGGAATTCTCCTTTGCCTCCGCCGGCGCGCTGTCGGCAACGTCGCTCTACAACATCGACCCTGCCAAGTCCGGCGTCGGCGCGTTCAACATCAAGCTCCCGAACGGCTCGCAAGTCGACGTCGTCGCCAACAACGTGGTGTCGTCCGGCCAGATCGCGGCCGACCTGAAGCTGCGCGACGACATTTTGGTGCAAGCGCAGAACCAGATCGACCAGCTCGCCGCCACGATGGCGAGCGCGCTGTCCGATAAGACCACGGCGGGCAGCACGGTCACCGGCCCGCCGGCCGGCTTCGATCTCGAGCTTGCCGGTGCGCTGCCGGGCAACACGGTCAACATCACCTATACGGAGACGGCGACCAACACGCAGCGCCAGATCACGCTCGTCAACGTGACCGACCCCGCTGCGCTGCCGCTCCAGAACGCGACCAACGCCAACCCGATGCGGATCGGCGTCGACTTCGCCGGCGGCATGAGCGCGATCGCTTCTGCGCTGAACACCGCGCTGTCGGGCACGCATCTGTCGTTCTCCGCCGCCCCGTCGCCGGCGACCGCCACGACGCTGCGGGTGACCGACGACAACACCGGGCTTGCCAAGGTCGGTTCGGCCTCGACCACCAAGACGATCTCGTCGCTGACCTCGGGCAATCCGCAGCTGCCGCTGTTCACCGACGGCGGGCAGGCGCTCTACACCGGCGCAATCACGGCGTCGGGCTCGCAGATGACCGGTCTTGCCGGGCGCATCGCCGTGAACACGCAGCTCGTGACCGATCCGACCCGGATGTCGGTCTACAATACCTCGCCGGTGACGCCCGCAGGCGACACCACGCGTTCGGACTATCTCTACTCGCAGCTCACCAGTGCAGTGTTTTCCTATTCGCCGCAGAGCGGCCTCGGCTCGGCGAGCCAGCCTTTCACCGGCAGCGTCTCGAACTTCCTCCAGCAGTTCTTGAGCGTGCAGGCCAACGCCGCGACCCAGGCCACCCAGCTCCAGCAAGGCCAGAGCGTCGTGGTCTCGACGCTCCAGGCCAAGTTCGACTCGACCTCCAAGGTCAACCTGGACTCGGAGATGTCGAACCTGATCCAGCTTCAGAATGCCTATGCCGCCAACGCCCATGTCATGTCGGTGGTGCAGACCATGATGAACACGTTGATCCAGGCTCAATTGTAAACAGTAACAGGGCTCCGAAAGATGGCGATCAGCAGCATCAACTATTCTTCGTCGATCCTCGGCGCGCAGATCCGCAACATCAATCAGCAGCTCACCGATCTCTCGACGCAGCTCTCGACCGGCAAGCTGTCGCAGAACTATGCCGGCATGGGGACGAACGAGGGCTTTGCGATCGCCGGGCGCGCGCAGCTCTCCAACATCGCCGGCTATACCGACACGATCACCAACGTCAACGTCAGCATCAACCTCGCCAACACCGCGCTGCAATCGCTGACCAAGATCCGCAGCACGGTGCAGACCGGCTCGGCCTCTACCGCGCAGGACCTCAACGTCAACGGCCAGACGATTGCCCAGAACACCGCCGCCGCCCAGTTCGGCTCGATGGTCGGTGTCCTCAACACGCAGACCGGCAGCCGCTATCTGTTCTCCGGAACGGCAGTCAATACCCAGTCGGTCGCCGATGCCGGCGACATCATTAACGGCACCACGACACAGGCCGGCTTCAAGGCCGTCATGGCCGAGCGCCAAGCCGCGGACTTAGGGGCCAGCGGCATGGGCCGCCTGGTGCAGACGCAGCCGACGGCAAGCTCCGTGCAGGTGTCGGAAGACGTCGCCGGATCGCCGTTCGGCCTCAAGATCAAGGCGGTGTCCTCGACGCTGACAGGCGCGACCGTCACCGGCCCGAGCGGCTCGCCGGTGTCGTTCTCGGTCGATCTCAACGGCGTCAATCCGAACAACGGCGACAAGCTCAGCATTCAGTTCACCCTGCCGGACGGCACGACCGAGCAGATCGACCTGACGGCGTCCTCGGCAACGCCGACGCCGCTCGGCAGCTTCGCGATCGATGCGAGCACGCCCGTCAACCCGAACAATACTGCTGCGAATCTCAACACGGCGCTGAACACCGCGATTCAGAAGCTCGCCAACACCTCGCTGGTGGCGGCATCGGCGATCGTTGCGGGCGACAACTTCTTCAACACCGCGAGCTCTGCGATCGGCACCCCCGTCAACAACCAGACGGCGCCGGCGGCCCCGGTCACCGGCGCGACGGCGCTATCGGGCGCGAGCCCCTCGGACTCGATCTCGCCGGGCTTCGTCGCAGGCGATACCATCACCGTCAACGGGACCACGCTGACCTTCGTGGCCTCGGGCGCGACCGGCAACCAGCTCAATGTCACCGACAGCATCCAGACCCTGCTGAGCAAGGTCGACGCGATCACCGGGACCTCGAAGCCTTCGACGGTCCATGGCGGCTCGATCACGATCAACACCGACGATGCGGCGAGCCTCAACATCACGACGTCGAACACCGGCGCGCTGAGCGCGCTCGGGTTCAGCTCGACGCCGGTGACCGCCACGCAGCCGCCGCTGCGCGTCGGCTCCTCGCCTGCGAGCTCGGCGACCACGCTGGTGAACGGCTCGGCCAATACGGTGAAATGGTATTTGGGCAATGACGGGCCCGGCTCGGCGCGCTCGACCGCGATGGCGCGGGTCGACGATGCCGTGACGGTGCAGTACGGCGCCCAGGCGAATGAGGATGCGATCCGCCGGCAATTGCAGGCGATCGCGGTGTTCGGCACCTTCTCGACCTCGCCGACGGGGCAATATTCGGGCGGGCAGGTCTCGGCGCTGAGCCTGCGCACGACCCAGGCGCTGACCCAGCAGCCCGGACAGCAGCGCATCGAGGACATCCAGACCGACATCGCGATGGCCCAGAACACGATGAAGGACGCGAGCACGCGCCAGACCCAGGCCAAGGCGCAGCTCCAGACCATCATTGACCAGGCGGAATCGGCTTCGCCCGACCAGGTCGCGAGCGAGATCCTGGCGCTGCAGAACGCCCTGCAGGCGTCCTACCAGGTGACCTCGAACCTGGCGCAGCTCTCGCTCGTCAAGTTCCTGTAATGAAGCGTTAAGACGCCGTTAACCATGCCTGTTTACCTCTTGGTGAGGATTGCAAGCGGGGGCGGAGCGGTCGATGTCGGACAAGATGCAGCTGGTTGTGGCGACGCCTTGCTTCGGCGGGCAGGTGTCGAGCATCTATGCGAGCTCGATCTTCGCGCTGCAGCGGGCCGTGCACGGCATGTCCAATCTTGAGCTCAAGGTGCTCCTGCGCGACGGCGACGCGCTGATCACCCGTGCGCGGGCCAACCTGGCCGCGATGTTCCTGGACGATCCGAAGGCGACGCATTTCCTGTTCATCGATGCCGATATCGGCTTCAAGCCGGAGCAGGTGTTCCGCCTGATCGAATGCGGCGCGGACGTCGTCGCCGGCTGCTATCCGATCAAGCGGGTCAACTGGGACAAGGCCGCGCGGGCGATCCAGTCGGGTCGGGCCGACGTGCCGGCCGCCTCGCTCGACTACGTGCTCGAGATCGAGGATCCCGACCGCATCGTGGTGGTCAACGGATTCACCCGCGTGCGCTATGCCGGCACCGGCTTCCTGATGATCCGGCGTCACGTGCTGGAGGCGATGTGCCGCCACCCCGACTACGCGAACCTCCAGTTCTTCCGCGAGCATTCCCATGATGCGCTGGCGGCGAGCCGGAACCGGTTCGCGCTGTTCGAATGCATGATCGATCCGGCGACCGGCACCTATCTGTCCGAGGACTTCGCCTTCTGCAAGCGCTGGACCGATATCGGCGGCGAGATCTGGGCCGACATCCAGAGCCCGCTCGACCACGTCGGGCCGTCGGTGTTCCATGGCGACATCGCCTCGCAATTCGCAGCTGCGCCTGCGGCGGCCGATGCCGCGGCGTGAGCCTTTCGGGATGAGCGGCGGCCCATCCCCTCGGCCCGAGATGCAACGCGCCGCCGACGGCGGCTCGCGTTATCGCCTGCGCGACCTCTTCACGCCGCTCGACACGCTGCTCGTTTCCGGCGGAGATCCGCGCCTGGCGCTCGATCCCACCGGCCGCGCCAACGCCTATGGCTGCCCGGCTTCGCCGGAGCCGGAGGTGTGGAATTTCGCCTCCTCGACCGCGTCGACGATCTCGCAGGCGGCCTATGACCGCGCCGCGCTGGCGCGTGAAGAGCTGATGCACAAATGCCTGCTCGACGAGGTCGAGCTCGCTTTCGATGCACGCTGCGAGGACATGCGCCACGAGCTGCGCGGTCATCTCCAGCTCTCGCCGCGCGTCGACGTGGTGTTCTCGCCGTCCGGCACGGACTCCCAGCTCCACGCTCTGTTCCTGGCGCGCACGATGCTCGGCGCGCGGCCGGTGACGATCGTGGTCGGCGCCGACCAGACCGGCAGCGGCACGGCCCATACCGCGCGTGGACATCATTTCAGCACCCTGACGGCGAGCGGCTTTGCGGTTCGCAAGGACGCCGCGGTCGCGGGGCTGGCCGGCGCCGGCATCTCGCTGCCGTTGCGCGCGCCGGGGGCCGGGATCGCGATGCGCACGGATGCCGATGAAGCGGTGCTGCATGCGGTCGAGGCCACGATCGCGCAAGGCGCGCCCGTGCTGCTCCAGATCATGGATTCCTCGAAGCTCGGATGGCGTGCGCCGAGCGCGGCCTGCCTCGACGAGATCGCGCGGCGCTGGCCGCGCAAGGTCCAGATCGTCGTCGACGCCTGCCAGGCCCGGCTCGGCCGCCGGCGGCTGCGCTCCTATCTCGACCGCGGCTATATGGTGCTGATCACCGGCTCCAAATTCTTCGGCGGACCTGCCTTCAGCGGTGCACTGCTGGTGCCGAAAGGCCTGTCGCGGTCGCTCGATCGCGTCGAGGGGATCGCATCTGGAATCCTTGATTACGCCGGACGCTGCGATTGGCCGATGGCCTGGACGGTGCTGCGTTCGCGCTTCGAGCGCCGTCCGAATTTCGGTCAATGGCTGCGCTGGGAGGCGGCGCTGACCGAGATCGGCAGCTACTATGGCGTGCCCGGGGCCTTCCGCGCCGGGATGCTCGCCGAACTCGCTGCCGGCATCGACAGCATGATCGCATTGTCGCCGTCGTTGCGCGCTGTTTCGGCCGCGACCCACGCGGCCGGCATCGACGACGAGGAATTCGTGCAGCCGACCATCTTTCCGTTCACGCTGCTGCGCGACGGCAAGCCGGTTTGTGTTGCCGAGACCGCTTCTGTTCATCGCGCGTTGGCGCGTGATGTCAGCCAAGAGATCAACGGCAGCACGGAGGACCGTCAGGTCGCCGCGCAGCGCTGCCTGATTGGCCAGCCGGTGCGGCTGGAGTGGCAGGACGAGACGCCGCAGGCCGTGCTGCGCCTCTGCGTCGCCGCGCGGCTCGTGGCTGAGGCCTGGTCGCCGGACAGGGCGGAGGCGCAGCGCAACGTGCAGCACCTTCTCGACCAGATCGCCCACGTCCTGGTGAAGATCGAGCTGCTGCTCGCCGGTGGCGCAGCGGCCGTGCCGGTAAAGTCCGCGTTCGAGGTGTGAGATGCAGCATCCGGTTTCCCCGCCGATCGGCCTGACCGCGGCGAACTATGCCGACCGCATCGGCTTTGCGCAGCTGACGCGCCGGGCCTTCGAAGGCGTCGATCTGCATCCGTTGCGCGATCAGCTCGTCGCGCGCATCGCGGCGGGGACCGCGCTGGCGGGCGAGGGGCTGGACCTGTCGTTGATCACCCAGCTGCTGGGTGACAAGGATCGGGGGCTTGCGATCCAGTCCGAGGTGCTGGCCTTCCATCAATTGTTCCGAACGCCCAGCGCAGCTCCGAAGTCGGGCCTGCGCCTGCTCGCGCTTGCAGCCGACATCGACATGGGCGGCAACACGCCGATCGATTTCCTGCTCGAAGGCTCCGATGTCGAGCTGTTGACGCTCTATGTGATCAAGGGCATCGGTTTGCCCGAGACCTTGCCGGAGCACGACGTGGCCATCGTGGTCGCGTCCGATTCCGAGGAATGCCGTGAGGCGCTCGCGCTGATCGAAAAGGCCGCGCCGCACTGGCCGCGGCCGCTGCTCAATCGCCCCGATCGCATCGGCAATCTCGATCGAGACAAGCTGTACCGGCTGCTGACCGACGTGCCCGGCCTCGACATTCCCGCGACCATCCACGCAACGCGCGCGCAATTGTCGGACCTCGCGCAGGGGCGGATAGCAAGCGAAGGCATCGCAAGCGAATTGCACTTTCCGATGATCGCGCGGCCGCGCGGCTCGCATGCCGGCGTCGGGCTCGCGAAGCTCGACGATGCGGCGGCTCTGGCGGCCTATCTCGCCGAACGGAAAGAGCAGGACTTCTTCGTCGCACGCTTCGTCGATTATGTGAGCCCCGACGGGCTCTACCGCAAGTATCGCCTCGCCATGGTCGACGGCAAGCCGTACGCGTGCCACATGGCGATCGCCGACCGTTGGGACATCTGGTATCTCAACGCCTACATGGCCTTCAGCGAGGAGAAGCGGGCCGAGGAAGCCGTCTTCATGCGCGACTTCGATCATGCTTTCGGCGAGCGCCACAGAAACGCGATCGAAGAGATGAGCCGGCGCGTCGGCCTCGATTATTTCATCGTCGATTGCGCCGAGAACGCGAACGGCGAGCTTCTTGTGTTCGAGGCCGACAACACCGCCGTCGTGCACAACATGGATTCGCCGGTCGTGTTTCCGTACAAGCCGCCGCAGATGCGCAAGATCTTTTCCGCGTTCACGGCGATGCTGTTGCGGCATGCGAAGACGGGCGCGGAGAGCGCAGCATGAACGAGATCATCCGCAATACGCAAAGCTCCGTCGCGAATACCCCGCTAGATCCGCAGGACTGGAGCGAGTTTCGCGCGCTGGCCCACCGCATGCTGGACGAGACGATCGACGGCATTGCCAACGTTCGGGCGCGCCCCGTCTGGCGGCCGATTCCCGATGACGTGCGCGCGGCCTTCAGGGCGGACGTGCCGCGCGAGGCGAGCGACCTCGCGGAGGTCTATCGCGAATTCTCCGAGCATGTTGCGCCCTATGCGACCGGCAACGTCCATCCCGGCTTCATGGGCTGGGTGCATGGCGGCGGCACCGCCGTCGGCATGCTCGCAGAGATGCTCGCCGCCGGCCTCAACGCCAATCTCGGCGGACGCGACCACATGCCGATCGAGGTGGAGCGCCAGATCGTCGAGTGGATGCGCCGCCTGTTCCTCTTTCCCGAGAGCGCAAGCGGCATCTTCGTCACGGGCACGTCGATGGCCAATCTGATGGCCGTGCTGGTGGCACGCACCACCGCGCTCGGCACGCTGGCGCGGCAGCACGGCATCGGCAATGACGGTGCGCTGCTCACGGCCTATACGTCGCAGGCAGCGCATGGCTGCATATCGAAGGCGATGGACATTGCCGGGTTCGGCACCGATGCGCTGCGCAAGATCGCAGTCGATGCCGATCATCGCATCGACGTTGCCGCATTGCGCGCACAGATCGCCGTCGATCGCGAGGTCGGCTTCAAGCCTTTCCTGGTGGTCGCATCCGCCGGCACGGTCGATATCGGGGCGATCGACGACCTCAGGGCGATCGCTGCGTTGTGCCGCGAGGAAGGAATCTGGTTTCACGTCGACGGCGCTTTCGGTGCGCTCGCAATCCTGTCGCCGGAGCTTGCGCCGCTGCTCGGCGGCATCGAGCTTGCGGATTCAATCGCACTCGACTTCCACAAATGGGGGCAGGTGCCGTATGACGCTGGCTTCCTGCTGGTGCGCGACGGCGAGCAGCATCGGCAGGCCTTCGCGCAGCCGGCGGCCTATCTGAGCCGCGAGGCGAGGGGGCTCGCGGCGGGCGCGGTCTGGCCCTGCGATCTCGGCCCTGATCTGTCGCGCGGCTTTCGTGCGCTGAAGACGTGGTTCACGCTGAAGACGTTCGGCACCGACCGGCTGGGCCGGGCAATCGCACGAAGCTGCGCGCTCGCCAAATATCTGGAGGCGCGTGTGCTGGCCGAACCACGGCTGGAATTGCTGGCACCGGTCAATCTCAACATCGTCTGCTTCCGCTATCGCAGCGGCGATGCGGTCAATCGCGAGATCGTCGCCGACGTCCAGGAGTCCGGCATCGCTGCGCCATCGAGCACGACACTGGACGGAAAGTTCGCGATCCGCGCCGCGATCGTCAATCACCGCACCGAGGAGGCGGACATCGATGCGCTGATCGCAGCCGTGCTGCAGTTCGGTGGACAGCGGAGCGGCGGAGTGATCGAGGTCGACGCGCCACCGCTCGTAGCGCAATAACTTGACGAACGTCTGAAACGACAACGGCCCCGGAGGCGATCCGGGGCCGTTGTCGTTGGCGCGAACGCCTGTATCAGGCGGCGGTGCTGACGTCGTCCTTGTCGGCTGCCGCCTTGGGATGAGTGGCCTCGAACTGGTTGCGCAGCTTCTCTTCATAGGCGATCAGCTTGCGGGCTTCCTTCAGCGCCCGATAGAGGTCGCCGTTCAGGATGTTGTTGTTGATGCCTTCGATGATCGGCCAGGAGCTCGGCACCGCGGTGACGATGTCCCGCACCAGGTTGAAATAGGTGCCGTGCTGGGTCTGCGGATCCGGGGAGATGTACATGAGCTGGACCGCCAGATAGACGAGCTTGGCGGGTGTGTCGGCGGTCTCCGGCGTGAGGATGTCGCGCTCGCGCAGGATCGGCACGTTCTCGCCATCGATCAGGAGGCGGGCCCGCTGGTCCGTGTTGGTGATCACGGAATTGCCGACGATGATGCGTTCGTGCGGTTTGAGCTCGACCTTGAGGGCCATTCCTGTTCTCCATCAACGCTTTCGTAACCGAGCGTTCGTTGCGGCCTATCAGGACGTGATTCTCGCTCGCAACTAGTTAACGAGCTGTAAATTTGAGCCATCCCCGCCAAAAAGCTCAATGCTTTCAAGGACAGGATTGGCGCGGTGGTGCTGCTAGGCGCGTCGCTTCCGAGGCCGAATCACGTGTGACCGGGCAAAAGCGCGGGTTTCATTTCATGTTTCGTTAGAGGTCTCGGCGGCACGGTCCGCCGTCGCTGGGTCCATCGCGATCCAAGCAGACGTGTAACAGTAGCGTCGTTTACCAGAAAGGTAACAGAGTCATGTCAGGCATCGTCCTCTCCGCATCGGTTCGTCAGAACCTGCTCTCCCTCCAGTCCACCGCTGATCTTCTCGCCACCACGCAGAACCGTCTGTCGACCGGCAAGAGCGTCAACTCGGCCCTGGACAATCCCACCAACTTCTTCACGGCCCAGTCGCTCGACAACCGCGCCAGCGACATCAACAACCTGCTCGACGGCATCGCCAACGGCGTGCAGGTGCTGCAGGCTGCCAACACCGGCATCACCTCGCTGCAGAAGCTGATCGACTCTGCGAAGTCGATCGCCAACCAGGCGCTGCAGACCACGGTCGGCTATTCCACCAAGTCCAACGTCTCCGCCACCATCTCCGGTGCGACGGCGGCCGACCTGCGTGGCACGACCTCCTACGCCAGCGCGACGGCGAACAGCAACGTCGTGTATAGCGGTGCGGCCGGCGGCACCACCGCGGCGACCGGCACGACCACGCTCGGCGCCACCATCGGCGTCTTCGCCAGCACGGGCGCAACGGCCGGCGACGGCACCACGGCGCTGACCGGCACGATGACCCTGATCGCCACCAACGGCACGACCGCGACCGGCCTCGCCGGCAACGCCCAGCCTGCCGACGGCGACACGCTGACCGTGAACGGCAAGACCATCACCTTCCGCAGCGGCTCGGCTCCGGGTGCGACCGGCGTTCCGACCGGCTCGGGCGTCAGCGGCAATATCGTCACCGACGGCAATGGCAACAGCACCGTCTATCTCGGCACCGCCGGCACGCCGGCAGCGACCGTCAACGACCTGTTGAGCGCGATCGATCTGGCAAGCGGCGTCAAGACGGTCTCGATCACCTCGGGTGCGGCGACGATCGCCACCAGCAACGGCCAGACCGCTTCGACCGTCGCTGCGGGCGCCGTCACGCTGAGGAGCTCGACAGGTGCGGATCTGAGCGTCACCGGCAAGGCCGATCTGCTCAAGGCTCTCGCCCTGACCACGTCGGTGGGCGGCGGCAACGCCACCGTCAACGTCAACCGCACCACCAGCGCGGCTTCGCTGGGTGCGACGATCACCGACGGCTCGACGCTGAACGTCAACGGTAAAGTCATCACCTTCAAGAATGCGCCGATCCCGGGCTCGACCGGTGCGCCGAGCATTCCGACCGGTTATGGTGCGAGCGGTAACGTCCTCACCGACGGCGCCGGCAACTCGACGGTCTATCTGCAGGGCGGTACCCTCAACGACGTCTTGAAGGCGATCGACCTCGCCACCGGCGTGCAGACCGCGACGATCGGCGCCAACGGCACCGCGACGCTCGCGACGGCCTCCGGCCAGACCAACTCGTCGATCAACGCCTCGGGCCAGCTGAAGCTGTCCACTGGCGTCAATGCCGACCTGTCGATCACCGGCACGGGCAATGCGCTGAACGCGCTCGGCCTTGCCGGCAACACCGGAACGGCGACCGCCTTCACCGCGGCGCGCACCTCCGGCATCGGCGGCATCAGCGGCAAGACCTTGACCTTCACCTCCTTCAACGGCGGCACGGCGGTCAACGTCACCTTCGGCGACGGCACCAACGGCACGGTCAAGACGCTCGATCAGCTCAACACCAAGCTGCAGGCCAACAACCTGTCGGCGACGATCGACGCCAACGGCCTGCTGACGATCTCGACCACCAACGACTACGCGTCCTCGACCATCGGTTCGAGCGCCGCGGGTGGTGCGATCGGCGGCACGCTGACCTCGTCGCTGACGTTCTCGACGGCTTCCAGCCCCGTCCAGGACGTCGTCGCGCAGACCTCGCGTGCCAACCTGGTGTCTCAGTTCAACAACATCCTGAACCAGATCGACACGACCGCGCAGGACTCCTCGTTCAACGGCGTCAACCTCTTGAACGGCGACCAGCTCAAGCTGGTGTTCGACGAGACCGGCAAGTCGAACCTCAGCATCACCGGCGTGACCTACAACTCCAAGGGTCTGGGCCTCGCCTCGCTGACCAGCGGTGTCGACTTCATCGACAACGCTGCCACCAACAAGGTGCTGACCAACCTCAACGCCGCCTCGAGCACGCTGCGCTCGCAGGCCTCGAGCCTCGGCTCGAACCTCTCGGTGGTGCAGGTCCGTCAGGACTTCAACAAGAGCCTGATCAACGTGCTGCAGACCGGCTCGTCCAACCTGACCCTGGCCGACACCAATGTTGAGGCGGCCAACAGCCAGGCGCTGTCGACCCGCCAGTCGATCGCGGTCTCCGCGCTGTCGCTGGCCAACCAGTCGCAGCAGAGCGTGCTGCAGCTGCTCCGCTAAGTCGCGGACGATATCGCAAGCAAGATCCGGCGGCGGGGCTTCGGCCCCGCCGCTTTCTTTTTGGGCCGGCGTGCGAGTGCTGCCCGGCAAGGTCGCAGCGGTGCATTCGATGCAGCCAATTGCTCACTCTCAGTTATGGTTGACAAGTCGCAAATGCCTCATCGGTGCACGGAAAAGCACCGTCCTATCATGACGATATGGGTGAGAACGCTGAGGCTCCGGATGCGCACATGGTGAATCGGTGGAGGGCCTGGCGCGACTCGCTTCATGCTTTGTTAGCCCACAACGTTCACCGTCCCGGCCATCGATTAATCCTAATCGAAGTTTTGTTGCGTTGCGTACCAGAAGGGTAACACTCAATGTCCGGTATCGTTCTCTCCGCGTCGGTTCGCCAGAACCTGCTCTCCCTCCAGTCCACCGCCGATCTTCTCGCCACCACCCAGAGCCGTCTGTCGACCGGCAAGAGCGTCAACTCGGCCCTGGACAATCCCACCAACTTCTTCACGGCCCAGTCGCTCGACAACCGCGCCAGCGACATCAACAACCTGCTCGACGGCATCGCCAACGGCGTGCAGGTGCTGCAGGCTGCCAACACCGGCATCACCTCGCTGCAGAAGCTGATCGACTCTGCGAAGTCGATCGCCAACCAGGCGCTGCAGACCACCGTCGGTTACTCCACCAAGTCCAACGTCTCGACCACGATCTCCGGTGCGACGGCGGCCGACCTGCGTGGCACGACCTCCTACGCCAGCGCGACGGCGAACAGCAACGTCGTGTATAGCGGCGCGGCCGGCGGCACCACCGCGGCGACCGGCACCACGACGCTCGGCGCCACCATCGGCGTCTTCGCCAGCACGGGCGCAACGGCCGGTGACGGCACCACGGCGCTGACCGGCACCATGACCCTGATCGCCACCAACGGCACGACCGCGACCGGCCTCGCCGGCAACGCCCAGCCTGCCGACGGCGACACGCTGACCGTGAACGGCAAGACCATCACCTTCCGCAGCGGCTCGGCTCCGGGTGCGACCGGCGTTCCGACCGGCTCGGGCGTCAGCGGCAACATCGTCACCGACGGCAACGGCAACAGCACCGTTTATCTCGGCACCGCCGGCACGCCGGCAGCGAACGTCAACGACCTGTTGAGCGCGATCGATCTGGCAAGCGGCGTCAAGACGGTCTCGATCAGCTCGGGTGCGGCGACGATCGCCACGAGCAACGGCCAGACCGCTTCGACCGTCGCTGCGGGCGCTGTCACGCTGAGGAGCTCGACAGGTGCGGATCTGAGCGTCACCGGCAAGGCCGACCTGCTCAAGGCTCTCGCCCTGACCACGTCGGTGGGCGGCGGCAACGCCACCGTCAACGTCAACCGGACCACCAGCGCGGCCTCGCTGGGTGCGACGATCACCGACGGGTCGACGTTGAACGTCAACGGTAAAGTCATCACCTTCAAGAATGCGCCGATCCCGGGCTCGACCGGTGCGCCGAGCATTCCGACCGGCTATGGTGCGAACGGTAACGTCCTCACCGACGGCGCCGGCAACTCGACCGTCTATCTGCAGGGCGGCACGCTCAACGACGTCTTGAAGGCGATCGACCTTGCCACCGGCGTGCAGACCGCGACCATCAGCGCCGCCGGCGCTGCCACGCTTGCGACGGCCTCCGGCCAGACCAACTCGTCGATCAACGCCTCGGGCCAGCTGAAGCTGTCCACTGGCGTCAATGCCGACCTGTCGATCACCGGCACGGGCAATGCGCTGAACGCGCTCGGCCTTGCCGGCAACACCGGAACGGCGACCGCCTTCACCGCGGCGCGCACCTCCGGCATCGGCGGCATCAGCGGCAAGACCTTGACCTTCACCTCCTTCAACAGCGGCACGGCGGTCAACGTCACCTTCGGCGACGGCACCAACGGCACGGTCAAGACGCTCGATCAGCTCAACACCAAGCTGCAGGCCAACAACCTGTCGGCGACGATCGACGCCAACGGCCTGCTGACGATCTCGACCACCAACGACTACGCGTCCTCGACCATCGGTTCGAGCGCCGCGGGTGGTGCGATCGGCGGCACGCTGACCTCGTCGCTGACGTTCTCGACGGCTTCCAGCCCCGTCGCGGATACGGTTGCCCAGACCTCGCGTGCCAATCTGGTGTCTCAGTTCAACAACATCCTGAACCAGATCGACTCGACCGCACAGGACTCCTCGTTCAACGGCGTCAACCTCTTGAACGGCGACCAGCTCAAGCTGGTGTTCGACGAGACTGCAAAGTCGAGCCTCAGCATCACCGGCGTGACCTACAACTCCAAGGGTCTGGGCCTCGCCTCGCTGACCAGCGGTGTCGACTTCATCGATAACGCTGCCACCAACAAGGTGCTGACCAACCTCAACGCCGCCTCGAGCACGCTGCGCTCGCAGGCCTCGAGCCTCGGCTCGAACCTGACGATCGTGCAGGTTCGTCAGGACTTCAACAAGAACCTGATCAACGTGCTGCAGACCGGCTCGTCCAACCTGACGCTGGCCGACACCAACGTCGAGGCGGCCAACAGCCAGGCGCTGTCGACCCGTCAGTCGATCGCGGTCTCCGCGCTGTCGCTGGCCAACCAGTCGCAGCAGAGCGTGCTGCAGCTGCTCCGCTAAGTCGCGGACGACATCGCAAGCAAGATCCGGCGGCGGGGCTTCGGCCCCGCCGCTTTCTTTTTGCGCAGGGCTCGGAGATTTCGAGAGGGCAGCCGGCGCTGGAAAAGTAACCAGCGGTTATGGTTAATGGAGCGTAAGCACCAGGAATTGCCAATGATTTCAGATGGATTGCAGGCCGTGCCCGCACGTTCGCCCCGCTTATGGTGAACCGGCGCTTATGCGGGCTTCGTGCGTTTCACCCTTTGTTAGCCATGTCACGGCACGCTGGCGCCGTCACTCGATCCGGAAGCGATCGAACGAAGACGCGTAAGCCAGAAGGGTAAGAGTCATGTCCGGTATTGTTCTCTCTGCGTCGGTTCGTCAGAACCTCCTGTCTCTCCAGTCCACCGCCGATCTTCTCGCCACCACACAGAACCGTCTGTCGACCGGCAAGAGCGTCAACTCGGCCCTGGACAATCCCACCAACTTCTTCACGGCCCAGTCGCTCGACAACCGCGCCAGCGACATCAACAATCTGCTCGACGGCATCGCCAACGGCGTGCAGGTGCTGCAGGCTGCCAACACCGGCCTGACCTCGCTGCAGAAGCTGATCGACAGCGCCAAGTCGATCGCCAACCAGGCGCTGCAGACCACCGTCGGCTACTCCACCAAGTCGAACGTTTCGACCACGATCGCCGGTGCGACGGCGGCGGACCTGCGCGGCACGACTTCGTTCGCCAGCGCGACGGCGAGCAGCAACGTGCTGTATAACGGCACCGCCGGCGGCACCACGGCGGCGAACGGCACCAGCACGCTCGGCGCCACCATCGGCGTCTTCGCCAGCACGGGCGCAACGGCCGGCGACGGCACCACGGCGCTGACCGGCACCATGACCCTGATCGCCACCAACGGCACGACCGCGACCGGCCTCGCCGGCAACGCCCAGCCTGCCGACGGCGACACGCTGACCGTGAACGGCAAGACCATCACCTTCCGCAGCGGCTCGGCTCCGGGCGCGTCCTCCGTTTCGGCCGGCTCGGGCGTCAGCGGCAACATCGTCACCGACGGCAACGGCAACAGCACCGTCTATCTCGGCACCGCCGGCACTCCGGCCGCGACCGTCAACGACCTGTTGAGCGCGATCGATCTCGCCAGCGGCGTCAAGACGGTCTCGATCACCTCGGGTGCGGCGACGATCGCCACGAGCAACGGCCAGACCGCTTCGACCGTCGCTGCGGGCGCCGTCACGCTGAGGAGCTCGACAGGCGCGGATCTGAGCGTCACCGGCAAGGCCGACCTGCTCAAGGCTCTCGCCCTGACGACGTCGACAGGTGCAGGCAACGCCACTGTCAACGTCAACCGGACCACGAGCGCGGCTTCGCTGGGTGCGACGATCACCGACGGTTCGACGCTGAACGTCAACGGTCACGTCATCACCTTCAAGAACGCGCCGGTTCCGGGCTCGACCGGTGCTCCCAGCGTTCCGAGCGGCTTCGGTGTCAACGGCAACGTCGTCACCGACGGCAACGGCAACTCGACCGTCTATCTGCAGGCCGGTACGGTCAACGACGTGCTGAAGGCGATCGACCTCGCCACCGGCGTGCAGACCGCGACCATCAGCGCCGCCGGCGTTGCCACGCTTGCGACGGCCACCGGCCAGTCCAACTCGACGATCAATACGTCCGGTCAGCTCAAGATCTCGACCGGCGTCAACGCTGATCTGTCGATCACCGGCACCGGCAATGCGCTGAACGTGTTCGGCCTCGCCGGCAACACCGGTAATGCGACCGCGTTCACCGCGGCACGCACCTCCGGTATCGGCGGCATCGCCGGCAAGACCCTGACCTTCACCTCCTTCAACGGCGGCACGGCGGTCAACGTCACCTTCGGCGACGGCACCAACGGCACGGTCAAGACGCTCGATCAACTCAACACCAAGCTGCAGGCCAACAACCTGTCCGCAACGATCGACGCCAACGGCCTGCTGACCATCACCGCCTCCAACGACTATGCGTCCTCGACGCTCGGCTCGACGGCTGCCGGCGGTGCGATCGGCGGCACGCTCACCTCGGCCCTGACCTTCTCGACCGCTTCCACGCCTGTCCAGGATGGCGTTGCCCAGACGGCGCGTGCCAATCTGGTGACTCAGTTCAACAATATCCTCAACCAGATCGACACCACCGCGCAGGACTCCTCGTTCAACGGCGTCAACCTCTTGAACGGCGACCAGCTCAAGCTGGTGTTCGACGAGACCGCCAAGTCGAGCCTGAACATCACGGGCGTGACCTACAATTCCAAGGGTCTCGGCCTCGCCTCGCTGACGGTCGGCGTCGACTTCATCGACAACGCCGCCGCCAACCGGGTGCTGACCAACCTCAACGCCGCATCGAGCACGCTGCGCTCGCAGGCCTCGAGCCTCGGCTCGAACCTCTCGGTGGTGCAGATCCGTCAGGACTTCAACAAGAACCTGATCAACGTGCTGCAGACCGGCTCGTCCAACCTGACCCTGGCCGACACCAACGTCGAGGCGGCCAACAGCCAGGCACTGTCGACCCGGCAGTCGATCGCGGTCTCCGCGCTGTCGCTGGCCAACACGTCGCAGCAGAGCGTGCTGCAGCTGCTCCGCTAACAAGCGGCTGAAATCACTGACTAAAATCGAGCGGCGGGGCCTTGGCCCCGCCGCTTTTTCTTTGCGTCCGGGGGCGGGCAGGGGCGTTCATCGGCGGTTAACCCTATCCCTTAAACCGCCGTTAACCATACTTTAAAGGACACCTCCTAAAACTGGACAAAAGGCCGGCTTTCCAGTCCGCGCGGCCGATTCGTATCCGGTTCAAGAGGAAGACTCGCCAATGTCCAACATCGTTCTCTCGGCGTCAGTTCGCCAGAACCTGTTGTCGCTGCAGTCGACGGCCGACTTGCTGGCCACGACGCAGGAGCGGCTGTCGACCGGCAAGAAGGTCAACACGGCGCTCGACAATCCCACCAACTTCTTCACGGCGCAGGGGCTGGACAACCGGGCGAGCGACATCAGCAACCTGCTCGACGGCATCAATAACGGCGTCCAGGTGTTGCAGGCCGCCAACACAGGCATCACCTCGCTGCAGAAACTGATCGACAGCGCCAAGTCGATCGCCAACCAGGCGCTGCAGACCACGGTCGGCTATTCCACCAAGTCGAACGTCTCCACCACGATTCCCGGCGCGACGCCCGCCGACCTGCGCGGCACGACCTCGTATGCCAGTGCGACCGCGAAGAGCAACGTGCTCTATACCGGCGCGGCCGGCGGTGTGACCCCGGTCACGGGAACCGCCGCACTCGGCGCCTCGCTCGGTTCGAGCGCCGGCACCTTCACAGGTACGGCCGCGCTCGCGGCTGACGGCACCACCGCGCTGTCCGGCACGGCGACGCTGGTCGGCACCACGGCATCGACCACCTTCGGCACGCCGCCCGCGGACGGCGACACCATCACGGTGAACGGCAAGACCATCACGTTCCGCACCGGCGCTGCTCCGAGCGCCCAGCCGACCGGCTGGGGCCTCGACGCCAGCGGGCACATCGCCACCGATGGCAACGGCAATTCAATCATTTATCAGGGAACGGCGGCGGCGCCCCTTGCGACCGTCAACGACGTCCTCACCGCCATCGACCTCGCCAGCGGCGTCAAGACCGCAACCATCAGCGCAGGCGCGGCCACATTCGCGGTCAGCGGCTCGGCCGGCCCTGTCGGCACGCTCCAGGTGGCATCCTCCATATCGGGCGGCGGCGCGGTGACGCTGAAGAGTTCGACCGGCGCCGATCTGAGCGTGACGGGCAAGGCCGACTTCCTCAAAGCACTCGGCCTGACGTCCGCGACCGGCGCGGGCAACGCGAACGTGACCGCGAACCGCTCGACGACCGCGGGTTCGCTCGGCACCCTGGTCCAGGACGGCTCGACGCTGAACATCGGCGGCAAGACCATCACCTTCAAGAACGCGCAGACGCCGCAATCGACAGCGAGCGTGGCCACCGGCTATGGCGTCAGCGGCAACGTCGTCACAGACGGCAACGGTAACTCGACGGTCTACATCCAGAGCGCGACGCTGACCGATCTGCTTAACGCGGTCGACCTCGCCACCGGCGTCAAGACCGCCAGCATCTTCAACGGCGCGGCAACCATCTCGACCACCGCGGGCCAGATCCCGTCGTCGGTCAACAGCAGCGGTCAGCTTGCGCTCTCGACCGGCATCAATGCCGACCTGTCGATCACCGGCACCGGCAATGCGCTCAGCGCCTTCGGCCTCAGCGGCAACACGGGAACGGCGACGGCCTTCACCGCGGCGCGCACTTCGGGCGTCGGCGGCATCAGCGGCAAGACCCTGACCTTCACCTCCTTCAACGGCGGCACGCCTGTCAACGTCACCTTCGGCGACGGCACCAACGGCACCGTCAAGACGCTTGACCAACTCAACGCGCAGCTTCAGGCCAATCACCTGACGGCCACGATCGATGCCAACGGCGTGCTCACGGTGACCACCGTCAATGAATACGCCTCTTCGACGCTCGGCTCGACGATCGCGGGCGGCGCGGTCGGCGGCACGATCACCGGCGTTCTCGCCTTCACCACCGCGCAGCCGCCGGTCCAGGATCCCGTGGCGCAGACCGCGCGCTCCAACCTGGTCAACCAGTTCAACAACATTCTGGCCCAGATCGACACGACCTCGCAGGACTCCTCCTTCAACGGCGTCAACCTGCTCAATGGCGACACGCTGAAGCTGGTCTTCAACGAGACCGGCAGCTCCACGCTGAGCATCAACGGCGTGGTGTTCAATGCGGCGGGCCTCGGTCTCAGCAATCTCGTCAACGGCGTCGATTTCATCGACAACGGTGCCACCAACAGGGTGCTGGCCAGCCTGAACGCGGCCTCGAGCACGTTGCGTTCGCAAGGCTCCACGCTCGGTTCGAACCTGTCGATCGTGCAGGTGCGTCAGGACTTCTCCAAGAACCTGATCAACGTGCTGCAGACCGGCTCAGCCAACCTGACGCTTGCCGACACCAATGAGGAAGCGGCGAACAGCCAGGCGCTGTCGACGCGCCAGTCGATCGCGGTCTCCGCGCTGTCGCTGGCCAACCAGTCGCAACAGAGCGTGCTGCAGCTGCTCCGCTAATTCCGCAGCGCAACTTCGCTATTCGAGATTACGCGGCGGAGCTGATGCTCCGCCGTTCTTTTGAGGAAGATCGCTAAGTCGAGATTAGCCGAGATCGACGCGGATCACGCCAGGCGAGTTTACATCGTGCGTGCGTAGATCTAGCGTTGCGCTGACGAAGGACTCCGTGCCCCGTAATTCTGCGGAGTACTTCCAAGCACGATACGTAAGCAAATCTTAAGCGGTGCTGCCTAGGGTTGGGAAAGAAATCCTTAAGCGCGTACAACGCGCTAGGTAACCTCCAGGGTGTGATTGATGTCGAATTCCGCTGCCTCGGCTTATGCGCGTGTTGCAACCACCACCGCATCTCCTCGCGACATCGAGGCGCAGACTTTGCTCAAGGCCGCCAACAAGCTCCAGGACGCGGTGAACAACGCCGATCCGCTCAGCGAGCAGACCATGCAGGCCCTGATGTTCAACCGCAAGCTCTGGACCATCTTCCTGAGCGAGGCGATGCGCGACAGCAATCCGCAGCCGATCGACGTCCGGCAGAAGATCGCCAACATCAGCGTGTTCGTGTTGAGCCAGACCGCCGCGCTGCAGATGAGCCCGCAGTTCGATCACTTCCGTCCGCTGATCGAGATCAACCGCAATATCGCGGCAGGGCTGTCCGGACGGCCGTGACGGAATTCGTGATGGTCGCATCACGAGCACATCGGCGAAACTCGCAATTTAGGCAGGAGCTGATCGCGGCCAGTGGTCTTGCCTCGGCACGCGAACTCCGCGCTGACCGATGACGGCCAGACGCAGAGCAGAAACATCGGCATCGATCGCGTGATCGTTAGGCGCTGAGATCCGTGCTGAGCGGACGCGAGGGCTCGGACTTCATGTCCAGTGCGTGGAAATAGGCACGCCGGCGGAGCATCGCCTCGTCAGGGAACTGGTTCACCACCGTGTCGGTCTTGTCGTTGACGACCTGAAAGACGAAGGACGCGGCCGCCTGGTCGAACACGACCTGGCGCGAGATGTTCTCGTGGTTCGGCAAATCATTGCGCACCGGCGCGCTCGTATCGCTCGCGGCGACCGTTTGCCTCACCGGAAGATCAGTTTGCACAGCATCGTTCGCCGCCGAATTCGACGTCGGTACGATCTGCACGGGGGCCGGGATCCCCACCGGCCTGATGCTGAAATCTGTACTCATGGCAGCCTCCTGGTTGCCTTACGTGAGTCAAATCCCAACCCCTCTAATCACGCAAGCATGGAACACCAGGACTGAACACCCGGTAAGGAAACGTGCCTAACCGCGCGACGCCATCGCCGCGCGGTTTTTCTTAAAATTGTCGGTTGTTCTCGTGCTGCTCAGAGCGAGCGGCTGACCGCAAGCGGCGTGATATGGCGCGGACCTGGCGCTGCGCTGCGCCCGGCGGCCGTATAGGTGTTCGGCACGTTGCGCTTCTGGATCTCGGCGTTGACGCCGCGCACGACGCTTTCGGAAACCGCGTGCGCGGTCGCGAGCACGGTGAGATTGACCTGGAGCATCGCGCGGAACGCATCGTGATGGCGATGCAGCGTCGAGAGCAGCTCCGGCGCGGACTTCGCGAGCTGGTCCTGGTTTGCCTTCAGCTGGCCGACTGCGCTGACGTAGCTGCGCGACAATTCCTGCTTCTTGCCCTCGAGCGTCATCGCCTCGCGGACCTTGCCGGCGCGGACGAGCTCTGTCTCGCGCTCGATCAATCCGAGCAGGGCGCTCATCGCGTCCATTAGGCCTTCGGCGAGCTTGCGCGCCTCGCTGCTGACGGGCGCGCTGCCCGGGCGCTGGGCCTGCATCGGCTGACGTGAGGCGTTGAAATGGTTCATCTCGTTTGACCTTATGCCGTGCGGATCGTTTTCGCCTGCTGCAGGATGAGGGTACGGTAGACGTCGCTGGCGATGCCGACGCCGCCGGCCTGGGCGAAGTTCTTGGAATATTGCTCGGTCAGCATCGAGCGCCATACGCCGGTGCCGGGCGTGTCGCCGAACGGGCCTTCGCCTTTCAGGCCCGAGGTCATCTGCGCGAACATGCTGTTGAGGAACATTGCCTCGAAGTCGGTGGCGGTCTTCTGGGCCTTGGCCTGTTGCTGCGGCGAGACCTTTTGCAGCGCGGCGGCGAGCTCGAAGTCCGGCCGGCCGTTCCGGCTCTCGACCGAGAAGGCCGAACTGGTGGCGAGGCGCGGGGTGTTGATCGCGCTGGTCTGCATCACATCACCTCGATGTCGGCTTCGATGGCGCCGGCGGCCTTGATCGCCTGGAGGATGCTGATCATGTCGCGGGGGCCGATGCCGAGGCCGTTGAGGCCGTCGACGAGCTGCTGGAGCGAGACGCCGTCCTTGACGAGCGCCAGCTTCTTGCCGTCCTCGGTGACGGTGACGCTGCTGCGCGGCGCGACCACGGTGCGGCCGCGTGACAGCGGATTGGGCTGGCTCACTTGCGGGCTCTCGGAGATGGTGACCGTGAGGTTGCCCTGCGCCACCGCGACGGTGGCGACGCGGACGTCGCGGCCCATCACGATGATGCCGCTGCGTTCGTCGATGACGATCTTGGCGGCGAGATCAGGGTCGACCTGGAGCTGCTCGATCTCGGTGAGGAAAGCGACGACGTTGCCCTTGAACTCGGGCGGGATCGACAGCTGCACCGTCGAGGGATCGATCGGCTCGGCGGTCTTGACGCCGAGATAGTCGTTGATTGCGGCCGCGATGCGCTTGGCCGTCGTGAAGTCGGGGTTGCGCAGCGCCAGGCGGACGTTCGGCAGCCGGTTGAGCGCGAACTCGATCTCGCGCTCGATGATGGCGCCGTTGGCGATGCGTCCCACCGTTGGCACGCCGCGCACGATCTTGGCCGCCTCGCCCTCGGCCTGGAAGCCGGAGATCGCGAGCGAGCCCTGCGCCACCGCATAGACGTTGCCGTCGGCGCCGAGCAGGGGGGTGACCAGCAGGGTGCCGCCCTGGAGGTTCTTGGCGTCGCCGAGCGCGGACACCGTGACGTCCATGCGCGTGCCCTGAGTGGCGAAGGCCGGCAGGTTGCCCGTGACCATGACGGCGGCGACGTTGCCGGTGCGGATGGTGGCGCCGCGGATGTTGACGCCCATGCGCTCGAGCATCGCCTGCAGCGACTGCTTGGTGAAGGGGATGTTGTTGAGCGTGTCGCCGGTGCCGTTGAGGCCGACGACGAGGCCATAACCGATGAGCTGGTTCTGCCGCACGCCCTCGATATTGGCGAGGTCCTTGATGCGCGAGGTCGCCGCCGCCGAGGTGACCGACAGCGCCAGCGCCGACAGCGCGGCGCAGGCCAACCCAACAATCCTCACCCAACGAACGCCTGGCATCTCTGCTCCCCAAGGCCCCTAGAAAAGGCTCCTCAAATCGGACAGGACTTGCACGACACTCCCATGACGAGCTGGTCCGGCGCTTTCCTTGCGAGCGCTGTGCCAACGCCTGATGGCGAGGTAGGTGGCTGAATAGCTTGAATAAATCTGTTGCGACCGCTGTCAGCACTGGTTCGCCCTGAGGAGCGAAACTGCCGGCTGTCGGCAGATTTTGCCGGGCCGTTTACGCCCCGTTAACCATAAGACAGCGAAGGTGAGGCATCGATCACCCGGATTCTTTCCGATGCGCATCTACGGACCGAACGGTACGACGCTTGGCACGCCGGCCAGCCAGGCCAAGCGGACGGGCTCCGGCAGCTTCGTGCTGCCCGACACCTCATCGGCGCAGGAGACGCGGAGCGCTGCCGCACCGAAGGCGGCCGCCAACATCGATGCGCTGCTAGCGTTGCAGGGTGTCGAGGAGGATCCGGTCGAGCGCCGCAAGCGCTCGGTCGCCCGCGGCAGGACTGCGCTCGACGTGCTCGACGATCTCAAGATGGGCCTGTTGTCCGGCAATCTCGACGCCTCGACCGTGATGCGGCTGCGTGATGCGGCGGCCCACCTGAAATCGTCCTCAGGCGATGCCGGTCTCGATGCGGTGCTCTCCGAGATCGAGCTGCGGGTCGAGGTCGAACTGGCGAAGGCCGGGCAGGCGTAGTCACGGAGGCTCTTACGCCGCTTCCTCCTTCAACTGCGCATCATAGCGGCGCTGGGCGGCGAGCACGTCTTTCAGATTTTGCTCGGCCCAATCGCGTAAGGGATCCACAGCCGCCGCCAGTGTCAGGCCGAGCTGGGTGATCGAATACTCCACCGTCACTGGCACGGTCGCGATGGCGCGGCGCCTGATCAGGCCGTCGCGTTCGAGCGACTTGAGCACCTGGCTCAGCATCTTCTGCGAGATGCCTTCAATCGTGCGGCGCAATTGATTGAAGCGCATCGGCTCCTCGCGCAGGAGCAAGAGGATCAGCACCGCCCATTTGTCGCCGACGCGATCGAGGATTTGGCGGGTGGGGCAGTTCGCTGCGTAGACGTCGGGTTTCATCGTCGGTTCTCGGAAATCCATACCGTTGCTTGGCATCTGCGTGCCGGTTGTACGCGATCAGTTACCTCAGCGTAATCAGGTAAGCACAAAGTGCTCTCTTAACACCAGCATTCTTTGCGATATCTAGTCTCTGTCAGTTACTATAGAAGCAAAGGAGCCTTCCATGAAAATCGCAGTCGCCGGTGCCTCGGGCCGGGCGGGGTCGGAGATCACCAGGGAACTGTCCCTGCGCGGCCACACGGTCACGGCCATCGCCCGGAACCCGGAAAAGATTGCGGCCCTGCCGAACGTCACGCCAACCAAGGGGGATGTGCTCGACCAGGCCGGCCTCGCCAAGCTGTGGGCCGGTCACGACGTCGCCGTGAGTTCCGTGCACTTCCTGGCCAGTGATCCGCTCAAGCTGATCGGTGCGGCGAAGGACTCCAAGGTCGGTCGCTACCTCGTGGTGGGCGGCGCCGGGAGCCTCGAGGTTGCCCCGGGCGTGAAGCTGGTCACGACTCCCAATTTTCCGGCCCAATACAAGGCCGAAGCGGAGGCGGGCTCGGCCTTCCTGGACCTGCTGCGGCAGGAAAAGGACCTGAACTGGACCTTCATCTCGCCCTCGGCGCTGTTCGAGGAGGGGGAGCGCACCGGCAAGTTCCGGCTCGGGACCGACCAGCTTCTCGCAGATGCGAACGGCAAGAGCTGGATCACCTTCGCCGACTACGCCATTGCGCTCGCCGACGAGATCGAAAAGCCGGCCCACCTGAAGCAGCGCTTCACGGTCGGCTATTAATGGCGGCCAGCTGCCTCCAAGCCCTCAAGGATAAACCTTCCTGTGCAAGGGCTTGGGGGCGCGGATCGGGCGGTGAGGGAAATATTGTCTGTCACGGGAGGCCACTATATAAGGCCCGGCTCAACGGACCCCGGTCCGTCCGCGAGTCGTTGCTTAAGAAGATAGGCCTCCCTTGGAAAAGTTGAAAAACTACCGACCGACCGACAAAGAGCCTTTCATGAACGACCGGCAGAAGGAGTACTTCCGTTTGAAGCTCCTCGCCTGGAAGGATGAGATCCTCAAAGAATCCAAGCTCACCCTGCAGGCTCTGCAGGAGGAGAACGTGAACCACCCCGATCTCGCCGATCGGGCCTCGTCCGAAACCGACCGTGCCATCGAACTCCGCGCCCGCGACCGCCAGCGCAAATTGATCGCCAAGATCGATGCCGCGCTCCAGCGTATCGAGGACAACACCTACGGCTATTGCGAGGAAACCGGCGAGCCGATCTCGTTGAAGCGGCTCGAGGCCCGGCCCATCGCGACGCTCTCGGTGGAAGCGCAGGAGCGCCACGAGAAACGCGAGAAGGTCTATCGCGACGAATAAGGTCCGAGCCGCAGAGATGCGGCTCTTTGTTTTTGGACGCAGGCGCCATTTCGCGCCATGCTCCGCATATTGCCCACAGCTTGCCGTCGCGCCCACCATGGCGACAGCGCGATCGCGAAAAGTGAATCGCGATCAACGGGCTAGACCGGATTGCTCCGAGCTCACGTGAGTTCGGATGAGAAACAGCCTTCACTTCAGGTGCGGGAGATTTTGCGAGTCGCATCAACGAGATCAACTCTGAAGTTGAGACGCTGATCCAGCTGCATCAAGCATCGCTGCAATCAGGCCTGCTGCGACGTCCCAAGCCGGGTATCCCCATTAAGCCTGGGCCAGCTCAATATTTCCTTAAACGCCGGCAGCAGGCCGTACGCCGATCGAGCGCCGCAAAGGCGCCAACACGAAGCGCGCCGTTCTTCAGCGCTAACAGAGTCTCCAGCTTGCGGGGAACGTGGGTCATGAGCACTGTTCTGGTCACCGGCGGGTCGGGCTTCGTCGGCATCCATGTCGTCCTGCAACTTCTGGCCGCCGGCCATGCCGTGCGGACGACGGTGCGCCGGCCAGAGCGCCAGGCCGATGTGCCCGCCATGCTGCGCGAGGGCGAGGCGGCGACGCCCGAGAGCGTGGCCTTCGTCACCGCCGATCTGACCCGGGACGACGGCTGGGCGGCGGCGGTCGCGGGCTGCGACTACGTTCTCCATGTGGCGTCCCCGCTCTCGACCACCGTCCCCACGGACGAGAACGAGATGATCATCCCCGCCCGCGACGGAACGATCCGGGTGCTCCGGGCCGCGCGCGCGGCCGGTGTCAAGAGAGTCGTCATCACCTCGTCGCTGGGCGCGATCGGCTATGGCCATCCGCCGCGCGACAAGCCGTTCGATGAGACCGAATGGACCAATCTCGCCGGTGTCGACGGCCAACCCTACGTCAAGTCCAAGACGCTGGCCGAGCGGGCGGCTTGGGATTTCGTCGCGCGCGAGGGCGATGGGCTGGAGCTGTCGGTGATCAACCCCGCCGGCATTCTCGGGCCCGTGCTGGGGCCGGACTTTTCCGGCTCGATCGAGATCGTCAGATCGCTGCTCGACGGCGCCATGCCGGCCGTGCCGCGGGTCTATTTCGGCGTGGTCGACGTCCGCGACGTCGCCGAGCTGCACCTGCGGGCGATGACTGCGCCGGAGGCGAAAGGCGAGCGCTTCATCGCGGTCTCCGGCGAGACGATGTCGATCCTCGACATCGCCCGCGTGCTGCGGCGGGAACTCGGGCCGCGGGCGCGCCGGGTTCCGTGGCTCCAGGCGCCGGACTGGCTGGTGCGGCTGGCCGCGCGCCGGATTCCGCTGCTGCGTGCGGTCGTGCCGATGCTCGGAAAAGTCAGGCATTCCACCAGCGCCAAGGCCAAGTCGCTGCTCGGCTGGCAGGCCCGCTCCAACGAGGAGGCGATCCTTGCGACCGCCGAGAGCCTGATCCGGCTCGGCCTCGTCAAGGGGTGAGGGCATGCCGCCCGCGCTTGTCAGGCCGGAGCGGGGATGCTGAAGTGCCACCCTTCGACTGCGTAGCGTGGGAGGCGGCGCCGATGGACAAGATTCTCGAAGCCGCAAAGGCGATCGCGCTGGCTCGCCGCAACCACGCCCCACTTGCGGCGCTGGAGCGGCCTCCTGCGGACGAAGCCGAGGGCTATCAGGTCCAGCGCACTCTGCACGATCTGCTGCTGCCGCATGTCGGCCCGCTCGTCGGCTACAAGATCGGCTGCACCAGCCAGGTGATGCAGGACTATATCGGCATCCCGCATCCTTGCGGCGGCGGCGTGTTCCAGAAGGGCGTCCATGACAGCGGCGCCAAGCTCACCGCCTCCAATTATGTCCGGGTCGGCGTCGAATGCGAGATCGCGGTGCGGCTGAAGCGGGATCTTGCCGCCGGCGAAGCGCCGTTCACGGCCGAATGGGTCGGCGAGGCGGTCGAGTCCTATCATCCCGCCATCGAGATCGTCGACGACCGCTACGTGAAATGGGAGACGATGGGCGCGCCGACCTTGATCGCCGACGATTTCTTCGCCGCCGGCTGCGTGCTGGGTCCCTCGGTCCCGCGCTCGTTGGTGCCGGACCTCAAGGCGGTCAAAGGCCGCGCCATCGTCAACGGCGAGGAGGTCAGCCACGGCACCGGCGCCGACGTGCTCGGCCATCCCCACAACGCGCTCGCCTGGCTCGCCAACCATCTCGCCGCCGAAGGCAAGGGGCTGCACGCCGGGCAGCTCGTGCTCACCGGCAGCCTGGTGAAGACGCTGTGGCTGAAGGCCGGCGACAAGGTGCGGATGGAGCTGGACGGGCTCGGCGTGGTGGAGGCGGAGTTTACGTGAGCGGCATTGGTCCTCTCCGCAGTCATTCTCCGCGAAGGCGGGGAATCCAGTACGCCGCGCAGAATCGATTTAACCACTGACGTCTCGGAATACTGGATCGTCCGCCTTCGCGGACGATGACGGGGCACACGCTTCTGCCTTCATTTTTCCGTCGTTGCGAGGAGCCCTCGCGACGAAGCAATCCAGTCTGTCTCCGTTGAGGGATTCTGGATTGCTTCCGCCTTCGCCAAGGCTTCGGCGGACAAGTCGCTGCGCTCGCAATGACGGAGTGTGTTGTCGCGGCGTTGCAATAATGTCGCGGACCTGCCTCGCGGTACGCAGTTTCTGACACATCCCGACAAAGGCATCTTGCGCCCGCCGGCAATCGGGTCTATGAGCCCCGTCCCATTCAACCTGCGCGTTCAAAAATGAGGAGACCAGCCGTGAGTACTTTGTGGCGATCGACACATTCCGTGCCGACGCTCTCAGTGCGTCCGGCTGACAGTCATCCAATCATGTTGAACGACAATGGCACAGTCATTGATTCAGCGCCGGCGGGAGGCCGAGCGCACGCGGGTTGAAGCCTACGAGCTGTCGCTGCGGCACGTGTCGCAGCGGACGCGTCCTCCACCGGATTTCGAGAACGCAATCAAAGAGGCCAGGCGTGGCTTCGAGGCGGACATCCTTCGCGATGCTTCGGCATGGAAGCCGCAGCTGAAAACTCGCGACGCCGCGCGTCTTCGTCTTGGCGCCGCCCGCTATCTCTTTGCGCGCTATCCTGTCGCTGAGCATCTGGAGCAGATCTGGATCGACAGCGCGGGACTGAGCCGCGACGAGATCATGTTGCGCAAGCGATGGTATGTCGTGGCGGCCGGCGGCGGTTCGCTCTACGCCGCCGGTGCGGCCGAATGGCTGTCTCGCAAGGAGGTCCATGCCTTCCTCAATCCGTTGGGGAAGGTCGGCTTCGAGGCTGCGATCTGGCAGGCGATTGCGCGTTCCTATGCGACCGATCCCGCTGTTGCGATGCGGATCGCGCGCACCAGGATCACGCAGACGCAGCGCGCTCAGCATCGCTTCTGGCGCGAGGTGGTGCGCTTCTTCTGCGCGCAACCCACCACGGTCGAGGACATGGATGACTTCCATGACTACCTCGCCGATTGCCACCGGCGTGATCCAGAGTACACCCTCAAGGGGCGTTCACTGATCTCGCTTGGGCGGCAGATGCGCGAATGGCATCGCGATCTCGATGCCATTGCTCGTATCGAGGCCGCACGCCGTCGCGCCGAGGCGGCGCGAAACCGTGCGCGGGGGCTGGCAGCAGGCCCCGAGCAGAGCGAGGACCGTTGGCTCGGTGCAGCGATCGCGGACTGGTCATGGACAAAGTCGTCCAAGGACCGGGCCAAGCGCGAAGAATATGTTGTGATCCAGTTGAGGACGGCAGCCGATCTCGTGGCTGAGACGCGCAGCATGCGTCACTGCGTCGCCACTTACGCGACAAAGTGCATTGCCGGGCATGCCTCGATCTGGTCGCTCCGTCGCCGTGCCTCGGGTGACGTCCAGCGGCTGCTGACCATCGAGCTTGATACCCGTTCCAGGGCGGTTCAGGTTCGTGGGTTTGCGAACCGTCCGCCGTTTGCCGAGGAGTGCAAGATCCTCCAGCGATGGGCGCAAGCACGCGGGATCATGCTGCTGTGAGAGAAGCCTGCGCCGCTTCGGCGGCGCAGGCAAAATACATGCGGCCCTCGCCAGGGGAGCTAGCGAGGGCCGCGTAGTACATCGTCGTTCGCGCCTTTAGTTCGCGAGCACGATGTGGGAGCTCTTGAAGGGGCTTAGAAGGGCAGCAGCACGTCCATGACCTGCTGGCCGTAGCGCGGCTGCTGCACGTCGGTGATCTGGCCGCGGCCGCCATAGGCGATGCGGGCCTGGGCGATCTTGGTGGAGTCGATGGTGTTGTCGCTCTGGATGTCCTCGGGGCGGACGATGCCGGCGACGATCAGCTCGCGAATTTCGAAGTTGACGCGGATCTCCTGCTTGCCTTCGACCACCAAATTGCCGTTCGGCAGCACCTGGGTCACCACCGCGGCGACGTTGGTCTGCAGAGCTTCCTTGCGGTCGACGCTGCCCTTGCCCTCGCTCGAGGAGGTCGAGTCGGCGGTCAGGATGCGGCCGGGGAGGATCTTGTTGGCCTGGGTGATCGTCTGGGAGCCGATGAAGTCCGTGATCCCGGAATCTTCCTTGTTGCTGCGGCTGCGCGAGGTGTCGTTCTCGATGTTGGCCTTGTCGGTGATGTTCACGGCTACCGTCAGGAGATCGCCGACCTGGCGGGCGCGCTGGTCCTTGAAGAAGGCGCGGCTGCCGTTGCGCCACAGCGAGTTCGGATTGTAGGAGGCGACCTCAGGCTTGGGCATCGGCATCTGCACCGGCTTGTAGCCGGGCTGCGTCGTCGGGTTGTCGATCGCCGACAGCTTCGGCTGCTCGCCGATCTGCGACAGGCGGTCGATCGAGGAGCAGCCGCTCGCCAAGGCGCAAATTGCAAGCAGCAGGGCAGAGATCGCGATGCGACGAAGGCGGGAGGCCGAACTGAACGTGGACATGAATCTACTCTGACTTGGCTGGAGCTTGCGAGAGGCGGACTTGCGGAATCTGGGCTTGGGCGATCTCGGCTGCGGACGCGGGTGCCTGGACCAGGCTCTGCGCCAGGGCAGCGGCCGCCGGCACGGGGTCGCGCTTGACCGACGAGGTCTGCTCGACCGCCGGTGCCATCGGTGCGGACTGGCTGGCGCCCTGCACCGTGACCTGGCCGCGGCCGGTCACGATGCCGGTCAGCGTGCGCTTGGAGTGCAGATTGAGCACGCTAACGGTGTCGCCCTCGGCACCGCTCTCGATCGCCTTGCCGCGCGTGGTGAGATAGAGACCGGGCACCTGGTAGATGATGGTGACGGCCTGGTCGCGCACCACGAAGTCGGGCTTGACGAGGTCGGCGGCGCGGATCGGCGTGCCCGCGCGCATTGCTCGGCGCAGCTGCATGCCGATGCTGCGGTCGCGCGAGGCAGGCTCGCCGGTGACCTCGGCCTTCGGCCGGCGCTCCAACGACAGGTCGGAAGATTTCAGAAGCTCGGCGCGGTCGATGTCGCGGGTCAGCACGGCGACCTCCACCGTCTCGATCGCGGTGCCGGTGAAGCGCAGCTTGGTCGGCGCGGCATTGCCGTCGTTGGCAATCTCGAAGGCGATGTCGAAACGGCCGCTGCGGGCATCATAGCGGGTTGCGACCGGCTGCAGCGCGCCGCTGTTGGAGGCGTCCAGCCGCATCTCGGCGACGCTGCGGTCGAACGTGATGGTGATGTTGGCGGCGTCTCCGAGGCCGAAGCGGCGCTCGAGCGCCGCGGCGACGGCGTTCTCGATATCCTTGCTCGCGAGCGTGCGGGCGAGGCGGGTGACCTGGACCTCCTTGATGTCCCCGGTCATGACGCCGATCACCTGTTTGGCCCGCAGCACCGACAGCACCTGGCCGACCGTCAGCGTGCCGGTGGTGCCGAGATCGGGCGAGCGGTAGACCGGGATCAGCGCGGCCGATCCGGCGTTGTCGATGAGATCGCCGATCCGCACCACGTCCGAGGTCACGGTGACGCTCGCGCGCAGCGTCGGCGCGGCGATGAAATCGTTGGCGGCCGCTGCCGGCAAGGCCAGCGCGAGAAGGATGGAGATGGCGGCGAGGGTGGCGCGGATCATCGTCATCACCTCAGCGGAACAGCGCCGTGGTCGATTGCATCATCTGGTCGGCGGCGCTGATCACCTTGGCGTTCATCTCGTAGGCGCGCTGGGCGGCGATCAGGTCGCTCATCTCCGAGACGACGTCGACATTGGCCTGCTCCAGGCTGCCTTGCGTGAGCTTGCCGTAGCCTTCGGTGTTCGCGGTGCCGTCCTGCGGCGCGCCGGACGAGGGCGTCTCGGTGAACTGGTTGTTGCCGACCGGCTGCAGGCCCGCCTTGTTGATGAAGCGCGTGACGCCGATCTGGCCGACGATCGAGGAGGTGGTTGAGCCCGGCAACGTCACCGAGACCTGGCCCTGCTCGCTCACGGAGATGCCCGAGGCGTTGTTGGGAATGGTGATGGTGGGCTGCACCGGATTGCCCTGCGCGGTGACGACGCGGCCCTGATTGTCCATCTGGAAGGTGCCGTCGCGGGTGTACTGGAAGGTGCCGTCGGGCATCAGGATCTTGAAGAAGCCCTCGCCCGAGATGGCGAGGTCGAGGTCGTTGCCGGTCTGCGACAGCGTGCCTTGCGTCATGCTGCGTGGCGTGCCGACGGTCTTGACGCCGCCGCCGATGTCGACGCCGACCGGCAGGATGGTGCCCTGGTCCGACGACTGGGCGCCGACGCGGCGGACGTGCTCGTAGATCAGGTCTTGGAACGCCGCCGTCTGCTTCTTGAAGCCGGTGGTGCGGAGGTTGGCGATGTTGTTGGAGATCACCTGAACGTTGAGTTCCTGTGCCGCCATTCCGGTCGCTGCGGTGTGAAGCGCCTGCATCTCAGTTCTCCTTCAATCAGGCCGGAACGTCGGCGAGCTTCTCGATCGCCGATTTGTGGAGGTCGCTCTGCTGCTGCAGCAGGTTGGCGACCGCGGCGTAGCTGCGCATCACCTCGACCATGCGGGTCATCTCGCCGACCGCATTCACGTTCGACTTCTCGACATAGCCCTGCTGCAGGGTGGACTTGGTGTCGGGCTGCTGGTTCGCCGAGCCGGCGGCATAGAGATTGGCGCCGAGCTTGGTCAGCTTGGCCGGATCGTCGAACGAGACCATGCGGATCTTGCCGCGGATCGAGTCGGTCCGCGCCGTGCCCTCGAGCACCGTGACGGTGCCGTCGGGCGCGACGTTGATGTCGTGGTCGGTCGGCTGAAAGGTGATCGGGCCGGCATTGCCAAGCACGAGATTGCCGTCGGCGGTGACGAGCTGGCCGGTGCTGTTGAGCGAGAACTTGCCGTCGCGGGTATAAAACTCGCCGCCGTTGGCCTGCACTGCGAAATAGGCGCCGCCGTTGATCGCCATGTCGAGCGGATTGTTGGTCGGCTCCAGCGGCCCCTGGCTGATGTTGCGGAAGGTGCCGCGGTCGTGGACATAGGAGACCCGGCGGTCGCGGCCGATGAAATTGTCCTCACGCGCGTTCGAGTTCAGATATTCCTCGAACAGCGAATGGTCGGACTTGAAGCCGTTGGTGTTGGCATTGGCGACGTTGTTGGCGATGACATCCATCTGCCGTTCCAACGTCATCTGCCGTGACAAGCCGATCAGACGCGCGTTCTGCATCGGAAATCTCCCCTGAGCGGATCTGCCATTTCGCTCTCCCAAGCGCCTTGGCGGACCCCGTGACCGAGACCGTCGGGCTCTCCCAAGCCGTGCGGTCTCGGGCCTGTCTCAGCGAAAGCCGTGCCAATCAGGAAAATCACGTAACTTCAATGTGTTGGCGACTTTCGAGGGGCGCGAGCAGGCGGCAGAAAGGTTCTGTTAGCCATGTTTGCCCGGCAGATTTTTCCTAGCGGCGGCCCAATCGAAAGATTCCGTTAACCATTATTACCGTAGCGTTTGCGCATCAGAGGAGCGCATTGCGCTGGGGCATTCGTATCGCGTCATTGTCTGCCAGGAGGCTTCGCTCTTTCGACCCCTTTGAGAGATGAACGGGCGCGGCAACCATGGCAGAGAACGAGGAAGGCGGCGCAGCCGCTGATGGCGCGGAAGCCGCTCCGCCGAAGAACAAGCTCAAGCTCATCATCATGGTCGTCGGCGCGCTCGCCGTGCTCGGCGGCGGTGCTGCGACCTGGTTCTTCTTCTTCCGTCATAGCGGCGATGAGCATCATGCCGAGGCCGCGCCGCCGCCGAAGCCGCCGGCCTTCGTCGACGTTCCCGACCTGATGGTCAACCTCGCCGGTTCGCCCGGCGAGCGCGTGCAATATCTGCGGTTGAAGATCGTGCTGGAGCTGAAGGAAGAGAAGCAGATCGAGGCGATCAAGCCGACGATGCCGCGCGTCACCGACATCTTCCAGACCTATGTGCGCGAGCTGCGCCCGTCCGACCTCAACGGTTCGGCCGGCATCTTCCGCCTCAAGGAGGAGCTGACCAAGCGCGTCAACGCGGCGGTCGCCCCGATCCAGGTCAGCGCCGTGCTGTTCAAGGAAGTCGTGGTCCAGTGAGCATGACGGACTAGGGATCATGGCGGGCAACGACCAAGTCGACCAGGATGCAATTGCCGCCCAGTGGGAGGCCTCGCTCGATAGCGAGGATCCCGCCGAGGCGGCAAAGGCTGCCGCCGAGAACGAGCTATCGGAGACGATGGCCCTGCAATGGGCCGCCATGGTCGAGGACGGCAGCCGCGATCTCGGCACCGGCAAGAATTCCGGCGAGCGGGTGTTGTCCCAGGAGGAGATCGACAATCTCCTCGGCTTCACCGTCGGTGACGTCACGCTCGACGACCATTCCGGCATTCGCGCGATCATCGATTCGGCGATGGTCTCCTACGAGCGCCTGCCGATGCTCGAAATCGTCTTCGACCGCCTGGTGCGGTTGATGACGACCTCCTTGCGCAATTTCACCTCCGACAACGTCGAAGTCTCGCTCGACCGCATCACCTCGGTGCGCTTCGGCGATTACATGAACTCGATCCCGCTGCCCGCCGTCCTCACCGTCTTCAAGGCCGAGGAGTGGGAGAACTTCGGCATGGCGACGGTCGATTCCAACCTGATCTATTCGATGATCGACGTGCTGCTCGGCGGCCGCCGCGGCACCAGCCAGCTGCGCATCGAGGGCCGGCCCTACACCACGATCGAGACCGAGCTGGTCAAGCGGCTGGTCGAGGTGGTGCTGGCCGACGCCGAGCAGGCGTTCCGGCCGCTGTCGCCGGTGACCTTCTCGATCGACCGGCTCGAGACCAATCCGCGTTTCGCCGCGATCAGCCGTCCCGCCAACGCCGCGATCCTGGTGCGCCTGCGCATCGACATGGAAGACCGCGGCGGCAACATCGAGCTGCTGCTGCCTTATGCGACCATCGAGCCGATCCGGGGCGTCCTGCTCCAGATGTTCATGGGCGAAAAGTTCGGCCGCGACCCGGTCTGGGAGGGCCACTTCGCCACCGAGATCGTGCAGGCCGAGATCGCCGTCGACGCCGTGCTCTACGAGGCCGACATTCCGCTCAAGCAGCTGATGCGGCTCAAGGTCGGCGACACGCTGCCGCTCGACATGCGCGCCGACGCCAACGTCACCGTGCGTTGCGGCGACGTCACGCTGACCGAGGGGCGGATGGGCCGGGTCGGCGACCGCGTCGCGATCCGTGTGACGAAACCCTTGCGCAAGCCAAGTACGACACTTGCGATGTTCGAGAAGGTGGACGAGCAGAACAAGATGATGGAGGCCCCATGAACCACTCCCTGGGAATGGCGATCGAGACGCTGGTGGCTATCCTGCTGATGCTGACGATCGTCTACTGCGTCACGCTCAACAAGCGCTTGAGGCGGCTGAAGGCGGACGAGCATTCGCTGAAGGCCGTCATCGCCGAGCTGATCACCGCGACCGAGATTGCCGAGCGCGCGATCGGCGGGCTGAAGCTCGCCGTGCGCGACGTCAACGAGAACCTCGGCAGCCAGCTCGCCGCCGCGACGCAGATGTCGGATCAGCTCTACAAGCAGCTCGGCGAGGCCGACAACGTGGTGCGGCGCCTGTCCAAGATCGCGATCGCCGCGCGTCCCGTCACCAATCCGGAGACGGTCGCCGCGCCCGCGCCCAAGCCGTCGTCCGCGAAGGCGGTGGCGGCGGCCGCCGAAGCCTTCTCCGAGCGCCGACGATCCAACGGCCTTGCCGCATGAAGCCTGGGTATGAAGTCCTTTCGTAACATCCGCGTCATTCCGGTCGTCCTGGTCGCCGTTGCCGGCCTCGCCACGCTGAAGGTGGCGGGCCTTGCGATCAACGGCGGCTATGTCTTCGACTACAAGCCGAACCAGGGCAAGAAATCCTGGGCGGAAGAGAACCTGAATTTCCCGACCGGCCGCGAGGATCCCGACATCACCGGCTCGACCCCTGCGCCGAAGGAAGCACCTAAGCCGGCAGCGCCCGAGACCAAGATGGAGGGTGGCACCGTCGTCAAGATCGACGAGGGGCAGCCGCAGGTCTCGGCCGCGGAGCGCGCGATCCTGGAACGGTTGCAGGCGCGGCGTCAGGAGATCGAGGCGCGCCAGCGCGAGATCGACATCCGCGAAAGCCTGCTCAAGTCGGCCGAGAAGCGCATCGAGACCAAGGTCGAGGAGATGAAGGCGGTGGAAACCCGCATCTCCGCGACCCAGGCCGAGCAGAAGGCCGCCGAAGCCCAGCGCATGAAGGGCCTCGTGACCATGTACGAGGGCATGAAGCCCAAGGATGCCGCGCGGGTGTTCGACCGGCTCGAAATGGGCGTGCTGATCGAGATCGCCTCGGCGATCGCGCCGCGCAAGATGTCGGACATCCTGGGCCTGATGTCATCGGAAGCCGCCGAGCGGCTGACCGTCGAGATGGCCCGCCGCGCCAATGGCGGCGGCGATCAGTCCGCCTCGGCCGGCGAATTGCCCAAGATCGACGGCAAGCCGACGCAAAAGCCGAATTGAGGCTCGAGGAGAAGCGCGCTTTCAATCCGCGCGCTGTCGACTGAAGCCCAGAGAAATGCCTCGTGCGCCTAATTCGCGAAGGCCTGTTGCACCCTGCGAACAGGCGGGCGCAACTGCTGCTCCATCTGGGCGAGGATATTGACCTGCTGCTTGATCAGCGCCGCCTTTGAGACGCGGGTCACGAGCTGCAGGGTGCTGTGGCAACAGGCACATTCATATGTCTTCAGGGCATATCCTCTTGCAATCGGGACGATCGCGACGACCGCTCTTGCTCTGCTACACACAATGCAACCGGCTTCTCCGCTCATTGATTACCCCCAGAGCTAACCAATGCGATTTGCATCGCCGAGATTCACATCTGATTCAGAGTCGCGCGCGAACCGCAACGAGCCGAAGGTTGTGAGTGCGCGCGCTCAGCAACCCGTCAAGGTGGAAATCAGAACCCGTGGCGGATGCAGCCGGGGCAGGCGGCATCCTCCGGGACTGCGATGACTTGACGCGCGCAGGTGTGAAGTGGCGTACAGTGGTGCTCAAGGCGCCGTCCTACGCTTCGGTCATTCGCAGTCGGCAGCGCAGGAGGAGGCCATGAACTACTCGTCCGCAGCAGAACGCGTCATCGAGGCCGTCAACCGGATGCTCATAGCGGCGATGACATCCGCATGGACATCCGCGCTAAGCCATCAGCATGCCGCGCCGCCGGATGGCGAGGCCGGCAACGATGATCAATCTTCTCTTGGCGAAGAGAGCTCCTCGGCGCCCGATGGCGCCGGGACGCAACACTGAAGAGCCCATTGGCTCGGGGCGTCACAAGATCAGATCGTGCAAGCCGTGGCCGTGAGCCGGACTTGGGCCATGAGGCGGATCAACATCGGGCGGAGATGGTTCAGGCGTGAACGCCAGTTCGAGCCCGTGGAATCCTCCAGCGTGGCCGGGATGACCGGCGAGGTCTAGATGATCCGGCACCACGCTGTGCTGTGAGCCCTGCGAAGCGTTATCCTTGAACTTGAACGACTCGCCGAGCTGTTGCGTCTCGCTTGCAAGCGAATGGTTGGCGCCTCCGCTCGACGACTTCAGAAGGCTCGGATTGAGCGTCGCCTCTGCCATTCCATCGTTGGCACGACCGTGGGCATGCGCCGCCTCGTCGGCGTTTCCTTGAGGCGAGGCGCCGTGATTCCCGGCATTGTTCCCCGGTGCAAGCCCGCGCCCGGCGTGCTGTTCGGCGGCATTCTGGTCAAAATTCAGCGCGGCGATGGCAATGTCAGGCATGTGGCCGCTTCCAGCAATCGCGCCACTTTTGGCCAGCAATGCTGTGTCGGGACCGGCCAGGTGGTCGAAGACAAAACTGGCCTCCGTCGGTGCGGCGACGTATTGCGACATCGTAGACGGTCCGCTGCCCGAAGGAGCTACCGCAACAATAGCGAGTGTTTCGGTCGAGGGCGTTTGCATCGGGTCCGAACTGGAGATGCTCGAATATTCAGTTTGTTCGATCTGGTCCGAAGGCGTATCCAGGTTGTGGAGCGGCTCGCTTGACTGGATGTCCGGACTCTCTGCGAGGAGCGTGCCGTCGCCGCTTCCGGAGTCGGACGAGATTTCGGAAGTGATCGTCATTAGCCCGGCCGCATCACTCTGCAGGGTTGCGGTGAGGTCGGTCAGCTCGCTGGCGACCGCCACTACAGGCGCCGCTGGCGCCAGGATGAAGTCCGAGGCATCGACGGTTGCAATCCCCTGCAAATGGATTTCGAGCAGACTGGAATCGCCGATGTGCAGGGTCTGGTCCGTTGAGTTGACGTACACGATGGTTTCGTTCGACGCGCTGTCATAGATCCAGGCGATCGTATGTGGCGGCACCGTCGTGTTGGTTGAGCTCAACGCCAGGATGGCAAACCCGAGCGCGCCAAAGGCGGTCAGGTCGATCCTGTCCGCTCCCGATGCGAAGTCGGTGATGGTGTCGAACTGACCGGCACGGGAATCGGCAACGAACAAATATGCGAAACGATCGTTGCCATTGCTGCCGGTGAGTTGGTCCGCACCAAATCCGCCGGTTATGGTATCGGCGCCGTTGTTGCCGTTTACCGTATCGTTTCCCGAGCCGCCGTAGATGGCATCATTGCCATCGTTGCCCTTGATCGTGTCATTGCCTGAGCCGCCATAGAGAACGTCCGTCTTGCCGGTCCCATTGACCGTATCACTGCCGGCTCCCGCATAGATGACCTGACCTGTGTCGCCGCCGCCGGCGATGGTTTCGCTCCCCGGCGTTCCGTACACGTTCGGAGGATCGGAGATCACGACGGATCCGGTGGCCAGGTTGTCAAAATCGTTGGGGTCGGCATCGCTGGCGCCATGAATGGCGACGGTCACCGTCTGCGTGGTACCGTCGATCGCGGTCACCGTGAATGTGTCGGTCAGGGTGTCGCCGGAATCGAGAGCCTCAACCACGCTGTTGTTGTTGTCGAGGGTGTACGTCCATGCGCCGGCTGCGGTCATCGTGAAGGTGCCGTATCCGTCGTCGCTCGCGGTCGGTGAAGAGATCGCGGTGAACGTATTCGGCGCGTTGTCGACGTCGGTATCGGTCAGCGTGCCAGTCGCGATGGGAGCGCCGGGCGAGAAGGTTCCTGCCTCGGTCACTGAGCCGGTCGTGGTGCCGGAAATGAGGGCCGCGTCGTTGCTGCCGTGAATGGTGATCGTCACCACTTGTAGCGTGCCGTCGAGGGTCGTGACAGTAAAACTGTCGGTGAGTGTGTCCCCGACATTCAGCGCCTGCACCGCGCCGCTCGCATTGTCGAGCATGTAGGTCCACGCGCCGGCGGCGGTTAGCGTAAAGGTGCCATAACCATTCGTGCTTGCCTTGGGCGAACTCACCGCAGTGAAGGTATTGGACGCATTGTCGACGTCGGCGGCAAACAGCGTGCCGGTTGCGCTCGGGCTGCCCGGTGTCGCATTGGCAACGCCGCCGGCCTCGGTCACCGCACCGGTCGTGGTGCCGGAAACGATGGCGGCATCGTTGGTGCCATGGATGGTGACCGTCACCACTTGGGCGGTTCCATCCAGAGTGGTCACCGTGAACGTGTCGGTCAGCGTTTCGCCGGTATTGAGCGCCTGCACCGCAGCGTTGGCGTTGTCGAGCGTGTAGGTCCACACGCCGGCAGCCGTCATGGTGAAGGTGCCGTAGCCGGCGGCGCTCTGCGTCGGCGAGCCGACGGCCGTGAATGCATTTGCGATCGTGTCCACGTCGGTATCGGTGAGGGTGCCGGTCGCGATGGGCGTGCCGGGGTTAGCACTGGCGACGCCGCCAGCCTCGATGACGGCGCCGGTCGTGTCGCCGGAGATGACCGCTGCATCACTGGCTCCCTGGATGGTGATCGTCACCACCTGGGGCGTGCCTCCGATCGTGGTCACCGTGAAGCTGTCGGTTAGCGTTTGGCCGGCATTGAGCCTCTGCACTGCGAGGTTCGAATTGTCCACGGTGTAGGTCCACACGCCGGCAGCCGTCATCGTGAAGGTGCCATAGCCGCCGGTGCTCGTCGTTGGCGAACTCACGGCCGTGAACGTATTTGGTGGGTCGTCGACGTCGGTATCGGAAAGCGTGCCGGTCGCAATCGGCGTGCCGGGCGTTCCATTGGCAATGCCGCCAGCCTCGACGATCGAGCCGGTCGTGGTGCCGGAGATGATTGCAGCGTCGTCGACACCGTTGATGGTGACTGTGAACGTCTGACTCGCAGAACTGAGGCCGTCGGAAACCGTGATGACGAAACTGTCGGTCGTGGGCGCCTTCAGCGCGTTGATCGCGATGCTGTCAGGCACGAACGTGTAGGCGCCGCTCGTACTGTTGACGTAGAGCGTTCCGTACGGACCGGGCTTTGACAGGTCGTATGTCACTCCGCCGAGGACCGTCTCGCCGGCGGTTGCCCCTATGACGCCAAAGGTCAGCTTGGCGCTGCCGCTGGTGCTGCTGGCAGCGAAGATTCCGCTCGTCGCAGTGAATGTATCAAACACCACCGTATCGAGCTCGGTCGGCCCCGCTCCGGTGCTGAGTGTCGGCGGTATGGGGTCGAAAACGGGAATGGCGAATGGCGACACAGGCGCCAGCAAATTCTGCAGCGAGGGCGGGTCGGGCTGAATGAAATTGATCGGCTGCAGCGATTGGGTTTTGACGAAGGGAGGCGTGCTCGAGCCATGCGGCCCCTGTCCGTCCAGATTGGCGAGCACGTCCTGCTGTGCGGCGCGCAACTCGTCCATGCGAGCGGCCGAGTTCGCGACCTGATTGACACTGATGGTGGATCCCACTTTCTTGACGATGATCGTTTCGCCGGGATCATCGACGATGATGTGCCGTGGGATCGGCTCCTTGGTCACGAGCTCAAATGCGCCGTGCGCAAGGTCCTTGTAAGTGATGGAGTCGTCATCCAGGAATGTGACGTCCGGGTCCGCGGCCTCGGCATTCTCCGCAACCGAGAAAGTCAATGCTGCAAGCGTCAGCATTCCGAAACCGCCCGCGTGACTTCGGGCGCGAATGCCTGCAATTGGCGTATTCAGCTGGAGAGACCCGGTTTCTGCCAGCCGACCTGGTACGAAACTGAAGCTGCCTCGGGTCACGTCGAACAGGGCTGTAGGTGGCGTGCCTTCGACGTCGAAGACGAATTCGCTCAGCGCGAGGCGAGTGTCGCAGGAGATGTTGAAGAAAGTACCGTCGACAATGCGAATCGTGATCTGTCCGTCGGCGTCAGTCTCTATCACGTCAGCCCGGTAGACAGGCGCGCCGGCTACGGCCTGTGTGGCGACGCCACTGGCTCGCGTGAGCGTACCGCAGCCGATCGCTGTATGAATATGGCCAATGATTTGGACGGGCAGGGCCGCGGCGGCCCTATTGCCAACCTGGACATCGGATGCAACCAACATGGCTCGACCTCGCCTGGGTGATTAATTCAGGCTCGGCGTGCTGCCATGGTCTTTCGGGGCGGCCCTCGCCAAGGGACAAATATCCTGGGCGCTGGCAGCCGAAGGCTTGCCGCCGAAAATCATCAAGTCTGGGCCAGAGAGACGCATGGCGCGGGGACGGCGGCGCGTAATGCCATTCCCGGCGCGTATCCCTCCCGCTAAAGTGATTAAATTGACAAACGAGAGCTTATTTAATTTGTGGCGCTTCCGTAGCGTTATGGTAAATTAGGACGATTAAAATTATTAAACAAGAAATTTATTTATTGCGACCGCGCTTCGCGGTTCAAGAGCGGTTCAAGAAATGAGCCGCCGCTAGTCGATAGGATCTTCTCGGAAAGGGCGGATCATGTGCAGACCTACGACAGCCGCTTTGGCGACCGGCTTGGTCTTGGCGCTAGCCAATTTCTCGCCGAGTGCGGCTCAAGCGCAAGTCGATTCCACCGGGCCCGCCGTCGCCAGCTCGTCTTCCAAACCGATCGGGAAGGTGGCGACGGCCACAGGCTCCGTCACGATCGAACATGCGGGCGCAGTGATCGTTCAAGCGAATGTCTCAAGTGAGTCCGGCCAGGCCAAGAGGGGTGATCCCGTATATCTTGGTGACGTGGTGCTGACCGGAGACGACGGCCGGGTCGGAATAAATCTTAGCGACGGCAGCTCGTTCAATTTATCGAGCAACGCCCGTATGGTGCTGGATCACTATGTGTATGAGCCGGCCGGCAAGTCCAACGCGACCCTGTTCAGTCTTGCCAAGGGAACGTTCACTTTTGTTGCGGGCAATGTTGCGAAGACCGGCGATATGAAGGTCGATACGCCCGTTGCCACGTTGGGGATCCGAGGTACGACGCCGCACATCGAGATTTCTGATGACGGGTCAGCCAAATTTTCGACGCTGATCGAAGAGGGCAAAAGCAAGGTCCTGAAGAAGCCGCCGGCCGGCGCGGCGCCGGAGCCCGATCGAAGCGCCAATCGCAGGCTCATTATCTGTCGGGGATGCTGAGAAGTTTGCTCGGCCGAAGCCGCCGTGATGCCGGCGCAGCGTCCGGCCCGGCAGAGAGACGCAACATGAGTGCTTCGTTTCGCTCGCGGAGTTCGGCGCTTGGTGTGAAAATCGCACGGGCCAGTGTCATCAGGGCAGGGATGCTCATTCTGATCGTTGGACTCTCCGGTTCGTCAGGCTTGGCGCAGACGTCGAAGAAGAGCAGCTCACTCAAGAATATCGAGCTATGTAACGGGTCAGATCGGGTCTCGCCCGAAGCTCGCATCGAGGCCTGCACGGCCTTTATCGATGCGGGCGAGGGGAGCACAAATGGCTTTGCCGTCGCCCACAACAACAGGGGCAATGCCCATAGCGCCAAAGCCGACTACGAAGGCGCGATCAAGGATTTCGTCGCAGCGACCCGGCATAACCCGAATTATGCGAAGGCCTTCAACAACCTCGGAGTGGCCTATCTGAGGACGGGCTCGCACGACCTTGCCCTTGGCGCTTTTCAGGAGGCGCTGAAGCTCAACCCCAACTATGCCACTGCCTTTGCCAACCGTGCGGCAGCGTTCTTGAAGAGGAATGCGTACGACCGTGCAGCGCAGGACTATGACGAAGCAATTCGCCTTGACCCGAAGCTGGAGGCGGCCTGGAGCGGACGCTGTTGGGCCCGGGCCATCCTCGGCGCCTTGCAGGCTGCGATGGAGGATTGCGAGATGGTGCTTCGATCGGGAGCGGGTAACGCCGCGATATACGATTCGCGAGCCCTGATAAATCTGAAAATGGGACAACTCTCCGCGGCTATCGACGACTACAACGCGGCGCTGCGGTACGCCCCCAAGCTGGCGAGCGCGCTGTACGGTCGCGGGGTCGCCAGATTCAAGCTCGGCGACACAGACGGCGGCAATAGCGATATCTCGGCGGCCAGAAGGATCGAGGCCGGAATCGCCGAAGATTTTGTCCGCTATGGGGTGCCGCAAAGGGACTGACAGGCCGCGACATCGTGCAGCCGTTAACAACTGCTTAACCGCCTGCGTCTCAAATTCAAACTCGCGGAACGGCCCCCGCTCCATCCGGCACGGCATGCTGTTCCCGCAAATCAAGACATAGCATTAACAAGTCCTTAATTGGCGAGACCTACAGTCGACGGCACGGGCCGGCGCCAGTGCCGGCATGCCCGCCGAACCGGAAGAAATGCCGCCAATGGCGCGAGAGGCTGCCGCTGGATTTGTGTCGCGAGCCCGCGCATCGGCGCGGGGCTTGTCGCGTCACGCCCGCGCCGCGGCCTTGCTGGCGGCCTGTCTCCTGCTTGGCCTTGCGGCGCCCGGCCGGGCGGCCGATCCGATCAGGGGCGAGGCGACGTTTTCAGCCGGTGGCGGCTTTGCCCGTCTGGTCATCAAGCTCGGCGAGGACGTTCCCTCCGAGGTGACGACCGCGGGCTCGATCCTCGTCATCCGCTTCGACCGGCCCGTCGATGTGCCCGTCGAGCGCATTCCGGAAGGCGCGCCCGATTACGTCAATTCCGCCCGCCGCGACCCTGACGGCGGCGCCATCCGCCTGTCGCTGGCGCGGCGCGTCACCGTCAACACCATGAACGCCGGCGAGCGCACCTTCATCGACCTGCTGCCCGAGGGCTGGAAGGGGCCGCCGCCGAGCCTGCCCATGGACGTGGTCAAGGAGCTTGCCGAGCGGGCACGCGCGGCCGAGCGTGCGCTGCGCGCCCAGCGTGCCGCCGCGGAGTCCAGGAAGCGTCCGCCGATCCGCGTGCGCGCCTCGGTGCAGCCGACCTTCGTGCGCTTCGTGTTCGAGATGCCCGACGGGGTCGGCGTCTCCTCCGTGCTCAACGAGCAGAAGCTGACGCTCGTCTTCAACGCCAATCTCAATTTCGACCTGGCGGACGCGGTTCTCGCCGCGCCGCCGAACGTCGCCTCGATCAAGCAGAAGTCCGATATCGACCAGACCAATGTCGAGATCGCGCTGATCGGCGATGCCGACGTGCATTCGTTCCGCGACGAGAAGAACTACGTCGTCGACGTCTCCTTCCAGCCCGACAAGGGGAAGTTGGCGGCAACGCCCGAGGCGACGATCGCGCAGATGAAGCCGGTCGGTCGCGGGCCGGCGGCTGCCGCTGCCGCTGCACCTGCACCGGAAAAGCCCGCCGCCGAGAAGAAGGACGCCCATCGCGAGATCCCACCGCCGACCTCCGAGACGATCGCGCGCGAGGCCAGGATCGACATCAAGCCCGAGGTGAAGGTGGAAGCGCCCGCCGCGCTGCCGCCCGCCGAAGCGCCGAAACCGGCAGCCTCTCCCGCGGCCGAAGCGGCCCAACCGCCCAAGGAAGCTGCGAAGCCGGCGGCTGCGCCTGCGCACGTCGAAGCGCCCAGGGAGGTCGCGAAGGAACCGGTCAAGGATGCCGCCAAGGATGCTGGCAAGGATGCTGCCAAGGCTGTGCCGGCGGAGGTGCCGGTCGCGCCCGCGATTGCCAGCGTCGATGCGCGCCGCGACAGCGACGGCTTGCGCGTGACGTTCCCGTTTCAGGTCGCAACGCCGGCGGCGGCGTTCCGCCGCGGCGACACCGTGTGGCTGGTGTTCGATACGCCGAAGCTCGTCGATGTCGAGGCGATCCGCACCAAGGGCGGCGCGATGATCGGCGAGGTCGGCCGCGTCCCGCTCGACAAGGCGCAGGCGGTGCGCATCCGTCTCACCCGTCCGCTGGTCTATTCGCTGACGAGCGAGGAGGTCGGCAAGGAGACCAACTGGATGTTGACGCTCGCCGACAAGATCCAGGCGACGCCGCTGCCGCTGATGATGTCGCGCAACATCACCGATCCCGCGCTCGCCAATATCGCGATCCCCTTCGCCAATCCAGGCCAACTGCACAAGCTCACCGATCCCGATGCCGGCGACACGCTCTATGTCGTCACCGCGCTGCGGCCGGTGCGCGGCTTCATCAAGCGGCAGGACCTCGTCGATCTCTCGCTGCTGGAATCCGCGCACGGCATCGCGATCCGGCCGAACTCCGACGAGATCGGCGTCGAGGTCGGCTCCGACAAGGTCATTCTCGGCAAGAAGGGCGGCTTGACCCTGTCGCCGGTCGACATCTCGGCCGAGCGGGCGCCGACCGCCGTGCGCCCGATCTTCAGTCCCGAAGGCTGGCGCAAGGGCCAGTCGGAAAACTTCATGGCGCGCCAGGGCGAACTGATGACGGCGATCTCGGCGGTCGAGCCGGCGCTGCGTTCGCTGCCGCGGCTCGATCTTGCGCAATTCTACATGTCGCGCGCCATGTATCACGAGGCCAAGGCCGTGACCGACGTGATGCTGAGCGATCCGCTCAACAAGGAGGAGAGCGGCGCGCTGATCATGCATGCGATCGCCAACATCCTGATCGGCCGGCCGGCGCAGGGCCTGAAGGATCTCGCCAATCCTGCGATCGGCAATAGCCACGATTCCCAGCTTTGGAAGGCGCTCGCCTATGCGCGCCAGGGCAAATGGGCCGATGCGCGCGAAAAGTTCAAGAACGTCGAATTCGCCATCGCCTCGCTGCCGCTCGACATCCAGCGCATCGTGACGATGGACGCGATGCGCGCATCCCTCGAGGTGAAGGACTATGCCGGCGCCTCCAAGCGCCGCAACGAGCTCGAGGTGGTCGGTGTCCCGCCCGAGGCCGCGCCAGGCTTCGCCGTGCTGCGCGGCCGGCTCGCCGAGGCGCTCGGCCACGACAAGGATGCGCTCGACGATTACAAGCTCGCGGTCGCCTCGAATGACCGTCCGGCTGCGGCCGAGGCCAAGCAGCTCGAGATCGCGCTGCGTCAGAAGCGCGACGAGATCGGCAAGGAAGAGGCGCTGCGCGAGCTCGAGACGCTGTCGATGACCTGGCGCGGCGATGCGATCGAGGTCAAGACGCTGCAGATGCTGTCGCGCCTCTATGCCGAGAACGGGCGCTACCGCGATGCGCTCACCGCCGCGCGTACCGCGACGCGGCTGCAGCCGAACGCCGAAGCCTCGCGTCAGGCGCAGGATCTCGCCTCCGAGCTGTTCACGCAGATCTTCCTCGGGCCGAAGGGCGACGAGCTGCCGCCGGTCGAGGCGCTCGGGATGTTCTACGAGTTCCGCGAGCTGACGCCGATCGGCCGCCGCGGCGACGAGCTGATCCGCCGTCTCGCCGACCGTCTCGCCTCGATCGATCTGCTCGATCAGGCCGCCGAGCTCCTGCAATACCAGATCGATCATCGCCTCGAAGGCGCCGCGCGCGCCCAGGTCGCCGCGCGCCTCGCCATGATCTATCTCGCCAACCGCAAGCCCGACTTGGCCATCACCGCGCTACGCGCGAGCCGCATCAGCGATCTCTCCGGGGAGCTCCGGCAGCAGCGCCTGCTGCTGGAGGCGCGTGCGCAGAGCGACGTCGGCCGTCACGATCTTGCGCTCGACATTGTCTCCAACGTCGCCGGGCGGGAAGTGCTGCGCCTGCGTTCCGACATCTTCTGGGCGGCGCGGCGCTGGCGCGAATCCGCCGAGCAGATCGAGCTCTATTACGGAGACCGCTTCCGCGACTTCAAGCCGCTCAATACGGTCGAGAAGAGCGACATCATCCGCGCCGCCGTCGGCTACGCCCTCGCCGACGACTCGATCGGCCTGTCGCGCTTCCGCGAGAAATACGCCCCGCTGATGAGCGAGAGCGCCGACCGTCTCGCCTTCGACATTGCGAGCAAGCCGGCCGCAGCCTCCAGCGCCGAATTCGCTGAGATCGCCAAGCTCGCTGCCAGCGTCGACACGCTCGACGGCTTCCTGCGCGAGATGAAGCAGCGCTTCCCCGACGCCACCGCCCGCGCGCCCGGCGCGCCGCAGGCCAAAGATACGAGCGACCACACCGGCTCGCTGCCCACGATCCCGGTCGTGCGGCAGATCAAGATGACGCGGTAGGACTGTCTCCGCGCGAAGCGCGGCCCGCGACCGCGCCACAAACTCGTCATTGCGAGCGCAGCGAAGCAATCCAGACTCTTTCCGCGGCGGCAGTCTGGATTGCTTCGTCGCAAGGGCTCCTCGCAATGACGAGGAGGGAGCGGGGGCTGTCGCTGAGAGCGGAAAGGACGCAGCAGCGAACGAAGCCTTACCCCCCGTAACTCTGCACCAGGCTCCCCGCCACCAGCGACCAGCCGTCGACCAGCACGAAGAAGATCAGCTTGAACGGCAGCGAGATCGTCGCCGGCGGCAGCATCATCATGCCCATCGACATCAGCACGGAGGCGACGACGAGGTCGATGATCAGGAACGGCAGGAATAACAGGAAGCCGATCTCGAAGGCGCGCTTCAGCTCGGAGATCATGAAGGCGGGGACGAGAATGCGTAAGGCGAGATCGTCGGGCGTGGCCGGCGGCGGCTCGCCGGAGAGGTCCAGGAACAGCTTCAGGTCCTTTTCGCGCACGTTCTTCTGCATGAAGCCGCGCAGCGGCACGGAGGCGCGCTGGAACGCGTCCTCGACGCCGATCTGGTTGGCGACGAGCGGGCGGATGCCCTCGTCGTAGGATTTCTGCAGCACTGGGCCCATCACGAAGAAGGTGAGAAACATCGCGAGCGCGATGATCACCGAGTTCGGCGGGGCGGTCGCAGTGCCCATCGCGGTGCGCAGCAGCGACAGCACCACCACGATGCGGGTGAACGACGTCATCATGATCAGGATCGACGGGGCGATCGAGAGCACCGTGAGCAGCGCGATCAGCTGGATCGCGCGCTCGGTGACGCCGCCGCCACCGGCGCCGCCGCCGAGATTGATGCTGATGTCCTGGGCATGCGACGGCATTGCGAGCGAAGCCGCGCCGACCAGGACAGAAAGGAAAAGAACTCTACGCGGGAGGGCGGGCAACCTCACGAAGATGGCTTCGGACGGCCGAGCAGGGAGGCCATCTCGTCTTCGAGATTTTCAAAGCTGGTCTTTTCCGCAGCCGGCTTCGCCGGCGCAGCGGGCGGTGCCGGCGGCTCGCTGCGGGCGGCGCGCGCCGGAGCGGGCGGCGGCTCCGGCGCAACCGGAGGCGCGACCGTTTCCCCGGCCGGGCGGCGCAGGGCAGCCTCGAGGCGCTGCGCCATTTCGGCGAGATTCTGCTCGGCGCTCGAGGGCGCGGCAGCCGCTGCCGGCGGCGGAACGGGGGCAGCCTGCGGCACGGGTGGAGGAGGCGGTGGCGCCGCGGCGCGCTCGGCCCGCACCGGCGGCATCTTCATCGGCTCACTGCCGCGCGGCGGACGCGGCATCAGCGGCGGCTCGCCGCGGGCGATGCGCGGCGGCAGCGGCTCGGGCCGCGGTTCGCGCTCGGGACGTGGCGCGATCGGCTCCGGCGTAAAGCCGCCCAGAGCCGGCTCGCTGCGGCGTTCGGCCAGTGCAGGCGCAGGCCGACGCACTTCGTCGGCGAAGGATGGCCGCGCGGGCCGCGGCGGCGGCTCGGGCATTTGCGGCTCGGGATGATCGAGCAGCTCGGGCCGCGGCGCGTCGTCGGCCCAGCCGCCGGCATCGGGCAGGGGGGCAAGGCGCGGCGGTTCGGCGGCACTCGGACGTTGCGGAATCTGGTCGCGGCTGGGCGCGGCGCGAACGATGTTGGGCTCGACGACGATGTCGGTCGGGCCGCCGATCATCAGCAGATGCTCGACATTGTCGCGCCGGACCAGCACCAGGCGGCGCCGGCCGTCGACCGCGGCGGCGTCGATCACGGCGAGGCGGGGCATCCGGCCGCGCTGGGTGTTGGCGCCGATGCGGCTTCCGGCGAATCGGCGAACCAGCCATGCAGCGACGCCGATCAACGCCAGAACGACGATGAACGCGACGATGAAGGTGATAGGGCTGCCTTGCATACTTGTCCCCGACAAATGGCGCTTTTCTCGTGCCCATGGTCAGTCGAGCCGACCACCGGCGGACGATGCCCCAAACTGCGATTTCTTAACGTTCCACGGCAAGTTTTGCCGTCCCCAACTCTTAATAACCCATGAATCGCCCGATCCAAAACGACTTCTTGCCCTGTGCACGTCTCGCCAAACGGTTGGGTTAATGCCACTTTTCGCGCCGTCGAATCTCGGGGGCGCAAGAATCAGATTTCGGCTGGGGACATGCATCACGACCGGTCCTTAACCAGCTGTTAACCATACAGGCGGCAAATTCTGCCTAGCGGCGGTCCCTAGGGTCCGTCGGGGCGGAGGGAGCCGCGACGATGTCCATCAACGATATTCCGGAACTGTCGGTGCTTCGCACCAAGATGCAGTGGCATCAGGAGCGCCAGCGCGTCCTGTCCGAGAACGTCTCCAATTCCGACACGCCGAAATTCCGGCCGCGCGACCTGGTCGAGCCGAAGTTCGACAAGGCCGGCGCCGTCACGGGGTCCATGGGGCCCTTGGTCCTGACCCGGACCAGCGCCTCGCATTTGGCGCCGTCGGGGGCCCCTTCCGCCTTCGACCAGAACAAGAACGCGGGTTTCGAGACCCGCCCCGCCGGCAATGCCGTCAATCTCGAGGAGGAGATGATGAAGGCCGCCAGCAACCAGATGGACTACGCCGCGGTGACCTCGCTCTATTCGAAGAGCCTGCGCCTGCTCAAGACCGCGATCGGCAAAGGTTAGGCCCTAAAGGAGGCGGATCATGGCAAATGACAGCAGCGACTTCGCCCGCTCCATGGCAATCGCGACCTCGGGCCTGCGCGCGCAGGCCGGCCGCATGCGGGTGATCTCGGAGAACATCGCGAATGCGGACTCGACGGCGCAGACCGCCGGCGGCGATCCCTACCGGCGCAAGGTGCCGACCTTCTCATCCGCGCTCGACCGCACGCTCGACGCGCAGGTCGTCACCCTCGGCAGGATCAAGCCCGACCAGTCCGCCTTCCGCGTCCGATACGAGCCGAACAATCCGGCTGCGGATGCCAGCGGCAACGTCAAATATCCCAACGTGAACTCGGTGGTCGAGATGACCGACATGCGCGACGCGCAGCGGTCCTACGAGGCCAACCTCAACATCATCAGTGCGACGCGCCGGATGATCCAGCGCACGCTCGACATCCTCAAGAGCTGAACAGGACATTTGAGCCATGGCATCACCGACAATTGCCGCCAATGCTTACGCCAGCCTCGCCCGCGTGCTGGAGAACACCGGCGCTGGCAAGGGCAGCGAACCGAACGGGCAATCCTTCGCCGCGCTGCTGAAGGACGCCGTCGGAAGCGTCGTGGAATCCGGCCGCAAGTCCGACGCGCAGACGGTCGCAATGGCCGCCGGCAAGGCCAACGTGATGGACGTGGTTACGGCGGTCGCAGACACCGATGTCGCGGTGTCCACGCTGGTCTCGGTCCGCGACCGCGTCATCGCGGCCTATGAAGACATCATGAAGATGCCGATCTGATTTGAAGCGAATGGCGAGTGGCGAATGGCGAGCTCTGGCCACCATACGCTACTCGCGATTCGCTACTCGCTTCTCGCGCCTTCCTCTAACCCCATCGGAACCTCCAAATGACCGGACCCGAGACCCTCGACGTCGCGCGCGATGCGATCTGGACCATCGTGATCGTGTCGTCGCCGCTGATGGTGGTCGGCCTCGTGGTCGGCGTCATCGTGTCGCTGTTCCAGGCGCTGACGCAGATCCAGGAGCAGACGCTGATCTACGTGCCGAAGATCCTCGCGATCTTTGCCACGATGCTGTTGGCGCTGCCGTTCATGGCCAATTCGATGCACGCCCACATGCTGCGGATATCGTCGCGAATCATAGGCGGCTGAGGCACTATGCGTGAATTATGCGCATCGACGTCTCGTTGCTGCCGGCGCTCGCCGCTTCCTTCATGCTCGCCTTCGCCCGGGTCGGCGCGATGGTGATGCTGCTGCCCGGCCTCGGCGAGACCAACATCCCGACGCGGATCAAGCTGTCGATCGCGCTGTTGCTCACGCTGATCATCCTGCCGCTGCATCGCAACGCCTATCAGGTCGACATGGGCTCGCTGGCGCCGCTGCTGGTGCTGATGCTGCATGAGATCGCGATCGGCATCGTGCTCGGCGCGACCGCGCGCGTGACGTTGTCGGCGCTCCAGGTTGCGGGATCCGTGATCGCGCAGCAGATGGGGCTCGGCTTCGTCACCTCGGTCGATCCGACGCAGGGCCAGCAGGGCGTGCTGGTCGGCAACTTCCTGACCATGCTGGGCGTGACGCTGCTGTTTGCCACCGACAGCCATCATCTGGTGATCGCGGCGCTGAACGACAGCTACACGATCTTCTCGCCGGGCGAGACCGTGTCGAGCGGCGACGTCGCCTCGCTTGCGACGCGTGCCTTCGCCGCCGCGTTCCGTCTCGGCTTGCAGCTCTCCGGGCCGTTCCTGGTGTTCGGCCTCGTCTTCAATATCGGACTGGGCGTGCTGGCGCGGCTGATGCCGCAGATGCAGGTCTATTTCGTCGGCGTGCCGCTGTCGATCTTCGCGGGCTTCCTGGTGCTTGCCGTGGTGCTCACCGCGATGATGGGCACCTTTCTCGACTACTTCATCGGTGTCATGCACCAGATGATGCCGCTCAAGTGAGGGGGATCGATCGGTGGCGGAAGACAACGATCCCGAAAGTCAAACAGAAGACCCGACGCAAAAGCGCCTCGACGATGCGCTCGAACGCGGCGACGTCGCCAAGAGCCAGGAGATCAACACCTGGTTCATGATGGCGGGCGGCACGCTCGTCGTCTCCACCTTCTCGGGCTCGGTCGGCAGCGGGCTGCTGACGCCGATGCGCAACCTGCTTGCCAATTCCTGGATGATCAAGACCGACGGCAAGGCCCTGCTGGCGCTGATGCAGCAGATCGAGCTCGCCGTGCTTGCCGCGGTCGGCGTGCCCCTGTTGATGCTGGTGCTGGCGGCCATCGCCGGCAACATGCTGCAGCACCGGCTGGTCTGGTCGGCCGAGTCCCTCAAGCCCAAATTCAACAAGATTTCGCCCGGCGCCGGCTTCAAACGCATCTTCGGCAAGCAGGCGGCCGCCAATTTTCTCAAAGGCATCGGCAAGCTCGTCGCCTTGGCCGTGGTCATGACCATGATCCTGTGGCCGGAGCGGCACCGCATGGAGGCGATGGTCAGGCTCGATCCGGCCGCCATGCTCGGCGCCAGCACCAGCATGACCATCCAACTGCTCGGCGCGGTGGTCGCCGCGCTCGCGATCGTCGCCATCGCCGACTATTTCTTCCAGTACCGAAGTTGGTTCCAGCGGCAGAAGATGTCGCTCCAGGAGATCAAGGAAGAGTACAAGCAGTCCGAAGGCGACCCCCACATCAAAGGCAAGATCAGGCAACTCCGGCAGCAGCGCGCCAAGAAGCGCATGATGGCGGCGGTTCCCAAGGCCTCCGTGATCATCACCAACCCAACCCACTATTCGGTAGCGCTGTCCTACGAGCGCGGCATGACCGCGCCGATCTGCGTCGCCAAGGGCGTCGACAATCTCGCCTTCAAGATCCGGGAGATCGCGCGCGAGCACGACATCCCGATCGTGGAGAACGTGCCGCTGGCCCGCGCGCTCTACGCCACAGTGGACATCGACCAGGAGATCCCGACCGAGCACTACCATGCCGTCGCCGAAGTCATCGGCTACGTCATGCGCCTGAAGCGCGGATTCAGCGCCGGGCGGGGATAAGATGCCCGAAAAGAACCGGAAATGGCCGTAATCTGGGAATCAGCGTACCTTTTGCCGCTGCTGCCCTTGCACCTCAGGGTCCGATTCAGGCAGGGAGGACCCCACGCGCCCGGTGGCGCGTTGATTCTCTGCCGACAGGCTGCGCCAGCTCGAGAATGACCGCCGAGACCGACCACGACCTCACACGCGAGCCCGTTGCGGCGCACGAGCCGTCGCCGCGCTCGGGCAGCATTGCGCTGGTGCTGCTGGTGGCCGCCGGCCTCGTCGCCGTGGCCGTCGGGCTGATGACGCTCGGGCGCGCGCAGGCGCAGCCCTATATCCTCGGTATCCTCGCCGTGCTGGCGATGGTCGGCCTGTTCAACCTGTTCGCCTTCGCCGCCGGCATCATCCGCTTCGCCGACCGCAATCTCGACGATCCCGTCATCGGCCGCATCTCCGATCACGCCTTCGACGGGCTCGCGGTCACCGACGCGCGCGGACACGTGGTCTACTCCAATGCTGCCTATCTGACGCTGACCGGCGCCACCGGCCCGCAGGACGTGCGCCCCGTCGAGCGCGTCTTCATCGGCAATCCCGACGTCTCGGAAGCCGTGTTCCGGCTGCTCAAGGCCGCCCGCGAGGGCAAGCGGCAGCAGGAAGAGGTGCGCATCTCCGGCCATGACGGCAATCAGGGCCGCTGGCTGCGCATGCGCGTGCGCCCGCTCGGCACCGGCAAGCGCGAGGCGAAATACGCGGTGTGGTCGATCGCTGACATCACGCGCGACCGCGAACGCCAGGAGGACGTGTTCCAGGAGCTCCAGCACGCGATCGAATATCTCGATCACGCCCCGTGCGGCTTCTTCTCGGTCAATCCGGCCGGCGAGCTCGCCTATGTCAACGCGACATTGGCGAACTGGCTCGACTACGACCTCGCCGAGATCGGCTCCGGCGGCCTGAAGCTTACCGATATCGTCTCCGGCGACGGCGCTTCGCTCTTGACCTCGATCGTGGCGGTGCCGGGCGAGGTGAAGACCGAGGTGTTCGACATCGACCTGCGCATGCGCACCGGCAAGACCATGCCGGTGCGGCTCTATCACAAGCTCGCCTTCGGCGCCGACGGCGCGCCGGGGCCCTCGCGCACGCTCGTGATCAGCCGCGCCCGCGACGAGCGCAGCGACCCTGATCGTGCCGCCGAAGTGCGCTTCATGCGCTTCTTCGACCACACGCCGATGGCGATCGCGACCGTCGATCGCGCCGGCAACGTGGTGCGCGCCAATGCGCGCTACGCCAAGCTCAGTCAGGCGCTGGGGCTCGACACCTCCTCCAAGTCGATCTTCCGCGCGGTCAATTCGCGCGACCGGCACCTCCTGATCGCGGCCATCAACCAGGCCGCCGAAGGCAAGGCCGATATCGCGCCGGTCGAGGTGGCGCTGGAAGGGGCCAAGGAACGCTGGGGCCAGTTCTTCGTGACGCCGGTCGATTCGGCCGAGACCGAGGCGGAAGCCGCCATCGTGCACATGCTCGAGACCACCGAGCGGCGCGCGCTGGAAAACCAGATCAACCAGTCGCAGAAGATGGAGACGGTCGGCCAGCTCGCCGGCGGCATCGCCCACGACTTCAACAACGTGCTGTCCGCCATCATGATGGCGAACGACTTCCTGCTGAACGCGCACAAGCCGACCGACCCGTCGTTCCAGGACATCATGCAGATCAAGCAGAACGCAACGCGCGCCGCCACCCTGGTGCGGCAGTTGCTGGCGTTCTCGCGGCGGCAGACGCTGCGGCCGCAGGTGCTCGATCTCGGCGACGCGCTGTCCGATCTCACCATGCTGCTGCGCCGGCTGATCGGCGAGAAGGTCAAGCTCGACCTCGTCCACGGCCGCGACCTCTGGCCGGTGAAGGTCGACGTCTCCCAGTTCGAGCAGGTGATCGTCAACCTCGCGGTGAACGCGCGCGACGCCATGCCTGACGGCGGCAAGCTGATCATCCGCACCGCCAACGTCACCAGCGACGATTCGGGCAAGCTCGCCTACAAGGGTATGCCCGCCGCGGATTATGTCCGCATCGAGGTCGCCGACACCGGCACCGGCATCCCCGCCGACATCCGCGACAAGATCTTCGAGCCGTTCTTCTCGACGAAAGAGGTCGGCAAGGGCACGGGCCTCGGGCTCTCCACCGTCTACGGCATCGTCAAGCAGACCGGCGGCTTCATCTACGTCGATTCCGAGCCGGGGCAGGGCACCTCGTTCCACATCTTCCTGCCGCGCCACATCGCCGAACCGGAGGTGCAGGTCGAGCAGCCCGCAGCCGCAATCGGCGCGACCAGCGGAGCCGCGAAGGAAGCCGCGCCCGCTGCGGCGGCAGAGGCGAAGCCGCGTACCGACCTCACCGGGCAGGGCACCATCCTGCTGGTCGAGGACGAGGAGGGCCTGCGCGCGCTCAATGCCCGCGGCCTGCGCTCGCGCGGCTACACCGTGGTCGAGGCCGAGAACGGCGTCGAGGCCATGGAGGTGCTGGACGAGCAAAGTGGCGCGATCGATCTCGTCGTCTCCGACGTCGTCATGCCGGAGATGGACGGCCCGTCGCTGTTGAAGGCCATGCGCGAGAAGAACCCCGACATCAAGTTCATCTTCGTCTCCGGCTATGCCGAGGATGCCTTCGAGAAGAGCCTGCCCGAAGGCCAGCAGTTCGACTTCCTGCCAAAGCCCTTCACGCTCAGCCAGCTGGTCGCGGCGGTGAAGGAGACGATGACGAAGCAGGGGTGAGACCTGCCGCTCTCCTCGCAATGACGGCTGGTGGGCCAGCTCGGCTCGCGGACCCGGGGAAAAGCGGAAATCGGGTCGTAAACCCGGCGGTAAGCATCCTCCAATGGTTCCCGTAAAACCCCTGTCATATATGGGCTTTTGCCACATCCCCGCGACTGAGGGCCGCAGCCGCAAGTTCCGAAACCGGCTTCACTTTTCGGGAAGTCTGACCATCTTAGGGGCACGTCCCCATGCCGGGGATTTGGGAAACGCACATGACTTTCTCGCTTCGCTCCCGGAAATTCTTCAACACGATCGCCGTCGTGCTGGCGCTTGCGCTGCCGACCGCGCTGACGATCTCGTCGGCCGACGCCCGCGCGGGTGGCGGCATGTCGTCCGGTTCGCGCGGTACGCGCTCCTATTCGGCGCCGCCGTCGACCACGACCGCACCCGGCTCGGCCTCGCAGTTCAACCGCACCTACACCCAGCCGGGCGCAGGCATGAACTCGGCCGCGACCGCGCCGGCGCGCGGCGGCCTGTTTGGCCGCGCCGGCGGCTTCATGGGCGGCCTTGCGGCCGGCTTCCTCGGCGCCGGCCTGCTCGGCATGCTGTTCGGTGGCGGCCTGTTCGGCGGCCTCGGCGGCCTGTCCTCGATCATCGGCCTGATCATCCAGATCGCGCTGGTGGTGCTCGTGGTCCGGCTGGCAATGTCCTGGTGGCAGCGCCGTCACACTCCGCGGGCGGCTTACGCCAATGCTGAGGCCGGCGCAGCGCCCGGACCGCAGACGAACTATCGCAGCGGCCTCGGTGGCGGCCTTGGTAGCGGACTCGGCGGCTTCGGCTTCGGCGCCAACAACGCGCCGCTCGAGATCAAGCCGGACGACTATGAGGCGTTCGAGCGCCTGCTCGGCGACGTCCAGGCCGCCTGGTCGAACGAGGACGTGGCCAAGCTGCACACGCTCGCGACGCCGGAAATGGTCTCCTATTTCGAGCAGGACCTCGCCCAGAACCGCGCCCGCAACGTGGTCAACAAGGTCGCGGACGTGAAGCTGTTGCAGGGCGACCTCGCGGAAGCCTGGCGCGAAGGCGAGACCGACTATGCCACGGTGGCGCTGCGCTTCGCGCTCACCGACAAGACGGTGGATCGCAACACCGGCGCAATCGTCGCCGGCAGCGAGCAGCCGGGCGAGGCGACCGAGATCTGGACCTTCGCCCGCCGGCCGGGCACAGGCTGGGAATTGTCAGCGATTCAGCAGACCAACTGATCGCGGACGAGATGAGGAACCAGGGCGTCGTGCTTCGGCACGGCGCCCTTTTCTTTTGGGCCTCTCGCAGCACGGCATCGGAATAAGCGGGGGCGCCTCGGGTTGAAGTCAGGCGGCGAACAAAAAAAACGTTGGGAGGACAGGATGATCCGTATCGAGAAATCCATGACGATTTCCGGTGTTGCGCTGGCTATTGTCTTGCTTGCTGCCCCATCGGCGCAAGCGCAGTCGGCCGACATGACCTTCTTCGTGACGTCGAACGGGCCCGGCAAGGGCGCCGATCTCGGCGGTCTCGAAGGAGCCGACGCGCAATGCCAGAAGCTTGCACAAGCGGCCGGCGCCGGCACAAAGACTTGGCGCGCCTATCTGTCGACGCAGGCCGCCGACGGCAAGCCGGCCGTCAACGCCAAGGATCGCATCGGCAAGGGGCCGTGGCAGAACGCCAAGGGCACGGTGATCGCCAAGGACGTCGCCGAGCTGCACGGCGCGACGAACAATCTCACCAAGCAGACCGCGCTCAGCGAAAAGGGTGAGGTCATCAATGGTGCCGGCGACCAGCCGAACCGGCACGACATCCTCACGGGATCGCAACCGGACGGCACCGCGTTCGCCGGGCCGGACGATCGCACCTGCAAGAACTGGACGTCGAGCACGCAAGGCGCCGCGATGGTCGGCCATTTCGATCGCCGGGGTCTGCGCGACGACGAACCCTCGAAATCCTGGAATAGCTCTCACCCCTCGCGCGGTCCCGACGGCGGCTGCTCGCAGGCCGATTTGAAGACCACCGGCGGCGACGGGCTGCTGTACTGCTTCGCGGCGAATTGAGGCGCTGAGTTCTCTCCACCGTCGCGGAGCTCTCTCCATTCGTCATTGCGAGGAGCTCTTGCGACGAAGCAATCCAGAGTGTCTCCGCGGAGGCATTTCAGGATTGCTTCCGCCTTCGCCAAGGCTTCGGCGGACAAGTCGCTTGCGCTCGCAATGACGGCGTATGTTGAACCGCCGTTCCGCCTCACGCTGACGGAACCTTCAGCCACGTGCTACATTGGTCCGATCGCCTCCACGCTCACGGACCTCCCCCATGACATACGAGCTCTACTACTGGCCCGAGATCCAGGGCCGCGGCGAATATGTGCGGCTGGCGCTGGAGGAGGCGGGCGCCGCTTACGTCGACGTCGCGCGCGGTCCGCGCGGATCGGCCGCGATGATGAAGATGATGGATGCGCAGAAGGGCACGCCGCCCTTTGCGCCGCCGTTCCTGAAAGCGGGCAAGCTCGTCATCGGCCAGACCGCCAACATCCTGCTCTATCTCGGCTCCCGCCATGGGCTTGCGCCGAAGACGGAAGCCGGCAGGCTCTGGGTGCACCAGCTTCAGCTCACGATCACCGACTTCGTCGTCGAGATCCACGACACCCATCATCCGCTCGGGCCCTCGCTCTATTATGAGGATCAGAAGGCGCCGGCGAAGAAGCGCACGGCCGACTTCTGGGACGAGCGCGTGCCGAAATATCTCGGCTATTTCGAGCGGCTCCTCGCCGGGAGCGGCGGCATTTACGTGACGGGCCGGCGCCTGACCTATGTCGACCTCTCGCTGTTCCAGCTCGTCGATGGGCTGCGTTATGCTTTCCCCAAGCGCATGAAGGCGTTCGAGAAGGATGTCCCGAGCCTCGTCGGCCTGCACGACCGCATCGCCGCACGGCCCAACATCCAGGCCTATCTCGCAAGCGAGCGCCGCATTCCCTTCAACGAGCAGGGCATCTTCCGCCGCTATCGCGAGCTGGACCGATAGCGGCTTCGTGCAGTTGGCGCGTTCACCAGACGCCGGGGATGAGGCGATGGCGCACCCGCGCCGTGTAATCGGTGTAACCGGGCAGACCCTCGCGCAGCGTGCGCTCCTCGATCGGGATGCGGACCGCGAGCAAGGCGAGGAGGAACGGCATCATCGCAAGTCCCCACCACGATCCCAGCAGCAACGGCACGCCGGTGAAGAACAGGATCATGCCGCTGTACATGGGATGGCGGACATAGGCATAGGGTCCGGTCGAGATCACGTGCTGCGCGCGCTCGGCTTGCAGCTTCACCACGGGCGCGGCGAACGAGTTCTCGCGGAACACCCACATGGTGAACAGTGTCGAGCCCAGGAACAGCCCGAGTCCGAGCACCTGCAACGCCGTCGACATGTCAGAGGATCGAACACGCCGGTCGAGCCCCATCAGGACAAGCCAGGCCAGGATGGCGACGATGAACAGCGCCATGAACATCTTGTCGGCGGCGGGCTGATCCTTTTGCAGCACCGGCCGCAGGCGTTCGGCGAGCAGCGCCGGATCGGTCCGGTAGAGCCACCAGCCGCAGAGTGGGCCGAGCAGGGCGGAGGTTGCGAGGAAGGCCCAGGCCGACGGCCAATGCAGCGTCCCCGCGCACGCGAACAGCAGCGCGCCCATGCCGACGACGAACACCGTGTTCCGCAATAGCAGCCGTGCGAACATGCGCAGGTCCCGAGTGAACGGCGCATGATCCTCGTGCAGCTATCCGGCAAAGATGCGGCCGGACACGCCAAAAGCCCGATCGACCGGATCGGGCGCTTCGGTCTCGGGACGCCTGATCAGGCGAGCTGATCGATCCGCGTGCCCTGACCCGGCGGCAGCGGCGCCGGCGGCTGCGGCTTGAAGGTCGGATTCTCGTCCTTGACCTTTGTCTGATCGTCCTGCGGCTTGGTCGTGTCGTAGTTCGGAACCACGATCGCGATCGGCGGGGGCGCAACGGTAGAAACCTTCATCCGCAAATCCTCACACATGGAAACAATCAAGCCTGCCCTGCGAGGAGCGAAATTTCCTTCAAGCCAATCGTTAAAATGTGAGGGAATTGGCGCGGTGAAGGCTGTGCACGCGTGGCATCCGCAAACCGAGACGACGAGGCCTCTCCCCGTCATTGCGAGGAGCCCTTGCGACGAAGCAATCCAGACTGCTTCCGCGGATACAGACTGGATTGCTTCGCTGCGCTCGCAATGACGGAGTATGCGGCGGACGCCATCGCGCGATACGCACCCCGCAAGGGTGCGGAAAGAGCTGGCGCGTGCCCTATTCGTCCTTGCCGCGCGTGATGGCGATGGACGCCTCTGTCTTGGTGCGGGTGCATTCCATGTTGAGCCGGCGGTAGCGCATGGTGACCTTGTCGCCGCGGAGTAGACCCATCCGCTTCAGGCAGCGCGTCGCGCCCGTCGTGGTGTCGTCCTTGGTCACGGTGAAGACGATCGCCGCCATCGAGCCGACCAGCGCGTAGAATTCCGGCTTCGGCTTGCGATCGCCCTTGGCGTAGAGCTCGATGGAATATTTGTCGCCGCGGCAACCCACGGACAGCTCCTTGGCCGCCGGGTGCGTCAGGTAAACGACATTGGCGGCGCGAAAATTCACCTTGAGGCGATCGACCTGGCTCGCCAGCTCCTTGGCGCTGTCGTCGCAGCGATCGGCGCGGGCAGGCGAAGCGAGAGCCACAAGGCCGGTGAAGGCGGCGGCGACCAGGATCGCGCCGCGGACGTTCAGTTTCAATGTCATGATGAAAAGCCCCTTAGGGCACGCATTCAAGCGTCGGCGGACGCGAATCGCAAGGGTGGGCAGAGGCATTTCCACGAGCTGTGCCAATGCCTTCCCGTGCCGAACCTACCCCTCCCATGCGCACCGCTCCCTTTCTTTTCTGGCTAGAATGCGCTTAGAACGCTTCTATGCTGAGAGGCCCGCCACGGCCCCAAAACCCCGAGATTTGCCCCATGAACGCTCCCACCGCCTTCCCCGACCAGTCCAAGCCCGTTCCGCCCTACAAGCACACCCCGCTGTTCCCGCTGGGCAAGGACGAGACGCCCTATAAGAAGATTTCGTCCGAGGGCGTCAGGGTCGAGAAGGTGCTCGGCAAGGACATGCTGGTGGTGTCGCGCGAGGCGCTGCGGGCGCTGTCGGAGGCGGCCTTTGGCGACATCAACCATTATCTGCGCCCCGGCCATCTGAAGCAGCTCCGCGCGATCCTGGAGGACGGCGAGGCGAGCCCGAACGACAAGTTTGTCGCGCTGGACTTCTTGAAGAACGCCAATATCGCGGCCGGCGGCGTGCTGCCGATGTGTCAGGACACCGGCACCGCGATCATCATGGGCAAGAAGGGCTGCAACGTCATCACCGACGGTGACGACGAGGCGGCGCTGTCCGAAGGCGCGCGTGACGCCTACCTGCGCCGCAATTTGCGCTACTCGCAGGTCGCGCCGCTCTCGATGTACGAGGAGAAGAACACCGCCAACAACATGCCGGCGCAGTGCGAGATCTACGCCGAGGGCGATGACGCCTACAAGTTCATGTTCATGGCCAAGGGCGGCGGCTCCGCCAACAAGAGCTTCCTGTTCCAGGCCACGCCCTCGGTGCTGACCAAGGACCGGCTGCTCGCGTTCCTGAAGGAAAAGATCCTCACCCTCGGCACCGCCGCGTGCCCGCCTTATCACCTCGCCATCGTGATCGGCGGTACCTCGGCCGAGCTGTGCATGAAGACGGTGAAGCTTGCCTCCGCCCGCTATCTCGATGCGTTGCCGACGCACGGCTCGCCCGACGGCAACGCCTTCCGCGACGTCGAGATGGAGAAGGAAATCCACAAGATGACGCAGTCACTCGGCGTCGGGGCGCAGTTCGGCGGCAAGTATTTCTGCCACGACGTGCGGGTGATCCGCATGCCGCGCCACGGCGCCTCGCTGCCGATCGGGCTTGGCGTGTCCTGCTCGGCCGACCGCCAGGTGCTCGGCAAGATCACCAGGGACGGCGTCTATCTCGAGGAGCTCGAGCACAATCCCGCGCAATACCTGCCGCAGGTCGAGCAGTCGCTCGGCGGTGAGGTCGTCAAGATCGACCTCAACCAGCCGATGAAGGACATTCTGGCGACCTTCTCGAAATATCCGATCAAGACTCGCGTCTCGATGACCGGCACCATGATCGTCGCGCGCGACAGCGCGCATGCCAAGCTGCGCGAGCGGCTGGAGAAGGGCGAGCCGCTGCCGGACTATTTCAAGAACCATCCGGTCTATTATGCCGGCCCCGCCAAGACGCCCGAGGGCTACGCCTCCGGCGCGTTCGGTCCGACCACCGCGGGCCGCATGGATTCCTTCGTCGACCAGTTCCAGGCCGCCGGCGGCTCGATGGTGATGGTCGCCAAGGGCAACCGCGCCCCTAGCGTGCGGGAGGCCTGCAAGAAATACGGCGGCTTCTATCTCGGCTCCATCGGCGGCGCCGCGGCGAACCTCGCCGAGCACTGCATCAAGAAGGTCGAGGTGCTCGAATATCCCGAGCTCGGCATGGAAGCGATCTGGCGCATCGAGGTCGTCGATTTTCCGGCGTTCATCATCATCGACGACAAGGGCAACGACTTCTTCAAGGAGTTGAATTTGGGCTAGTTGCTTCACCCGCACGCGCGCGGGGGAAGATGCTCGTGCCGTAACAATGATCGTCATGCCCGGGCTTGTCCCGCCTGCGCGGCCGAAGCCGCTTCGGCGAGGCGAAGGCCCGGGCATCCACGTTCTTAGTGCCGCAAAGAAGCCGTGGATGGCTGAACAACAAGCCCGGCCATGACGAAGCCAATGCTTCAGCGCCTCAACTGCAATTCGTGACCTGGTTGGAGCACAGCGCGCGCCACCAGCCGCGGACGCCGTCGTGGCTCTCGACCAGACCCCAGAGCCCACTGCAGGCGAAGATGCGCTTCGGGCCGCCGTCGGTGTCGAGCGGCCCGCCGAGCTCGCGCTGGGCCGGCATCCATTTGGCATCGATGAAGGGCGCCTGAAACAGCCCGCCCATGCGCGTGGCGCCATTGGCATAGTTCGCGCCGACCTTGTTCGAGGCGACCCAGCCGCGCCCGGCATAGGGCCTCGGCGCGCTGCGCGGATATCGCGTCTCGTCCTCATAGTCCTTGCCCGGCGGCCTCGCGCCTTCGATCAGGAACCAACCGTCCTTGAAGCCGATGATGCGGAATTCGGTGAGCCAGCCGCCCTCGGGCGTGTTCTCGGCGCCGCCGAGCCTCAGCCGGTAGGGCGGCGGCAAGGTGCCAAGCACGCGCGCCTTGATCGACGGCTCGGCGCGCACGTTGAGGCCGCTGGAATCGTTGTCGATGGACCAGGCGCCGAGATCGCAGGGCTCGGTGCCAGCAGGCAGCTTTGCGCGCTTGGCGGCGAGCTCGGCGTGCATCCCGGCGAAATCATTGTCGTCGTTATCAGGGGCCGGCCCGGTGCGCGGCTTCAGCTCGGCTGACGTCGCCCGCGTCGCGTCCGCAGTCAGCGTGACGACCAGAACCTGGCGCGCCGCAAAGACGCTCCCCGGTGTCTTCGGATCGTTCGATGTCGCGGGATAGACCGCGAGATAACCGGTCGACCCCTCGGTTCGATAAGCGGTGCCGGCAACATAGCCTGCCGGCACCAAGGCGAGCGCGCTCGCGCGCCACGCCGGTTCGCTGTCACCTGCGCGCGCGGCCTGTGCTACGGCAGACAGGACTGCCGCCGCGATGAGGAGGAGCGCACGCATCGGTGCAGCGCGCGGTTTACGCCCGCGCGCCCGTGAACGGGAAGCTGCCCATCGGGCCGATGCCCATCTCGCCACTGATGCTGTCGCCGGAGACCGTGCCGGTGAATTCGAGCGTGAGCGGCATCGGCTTGTCGATCGAGACCTTCCAGGAGACGTTGTCGCCGGAGACGGTGCCGTCGAAGATCTCGGTGGTATTGCCTTCCGCGCCCTGCGTGCCCGTGAGCGTGCCGCCAGCAGCCTTCAGGCTCAGCGTCGCCTGGCGCTCGCCCATCGGCGTCGTCATGGTCAGATTCCAGTTGCCGTCTACGGCCATTCCCGTCTCCCGAACAGATTGCTGCGGTCCGCGACGATCCGCGGCCGTCCCTGGCCGAGCCTATAGCCCAACTCGCAGCTCCTGCCTAACGCTCCGGTAGGGCATTTAGGCGCGGGCAGCGGCGCGTCGGCGGTTGGTTACGATCAGCCGCAGAACGAAGTACTGCACGGCAAAAGCCAGGATCTTGGCGCCGCCTGCGACCACCATAAGATAGAACGCCCAGAGCTTCAGATCGCCGGTGGCGGCGACTGCCATCATGCCGGCGCCGATCACGAACATCAGCGCCGCCCAGGCATAGCCCGCGATGGTGACATATTCCGGGACGGTCTCGACGATGACGGGCGGCATGTAGCGCAGCATCCAGCCGCGCTTGAGCATGATCGCGCCGATCGCGAAATGTGCGATCGAGGGTTTTGCCAGCATGAAGCGCGGATCATTGGTCAGCAGCGTGATACCGCCGAGCACGATGACCAGAGCGAGGCTCGCATAGGTCATGTAGTGGAGCGGCTGTCCCTTGAGGCGCGCATAGAGCACCTGCGCGAACGCGCCGGCAATCGCCACCGCCGTTGCGAGGATCACGTTGTCGGTGAGGAGATAGACGGCCAGGAAGATGATAACGGAGAGGAGGTCGGAGGCGAGGCGGGCGAATACGTCCTTCATCGTCATTCCTGTTTCGCGGTCGTGGGCAGGGCGCAGACTGCCGCACCCTACTTGATCCGGCGATGCCCGGCATATCACTTTGTGAAGACAACCGCATACGAGATAGCGCATGGCAGCCCCCGACCAGAATGCCAGGCCGGGACCAGCAGCGCGGGGATTCGGAACCGCAACAAGCAGAGCGCGATGCGCGAGACAGGGAGCCGCGCCGGACCGCCCGTCTCTTACAATGTCAAGACGACGTAAACGACCTCCAGAAAATGAAGTGCTGCAACGAGCTGGCTGGTCATCTCGTCGACCAACCCCGTCCAGGGCAGGCGCGACACCATCGGGAGTGCGGCCGCGAGTAGAAGGCCGGCAGCGAGCAGGACGCCGCCTTCGAAGAACGTGAGGCTTCGCCGGCGCAGCCGTATCGCCAAGCATGCAAGTACGGCGCCGGCCGGGGCGATGACAGCGGTGGAATACGCGGTGATCGAGAGCATGTGCATCGGGCTTTCTTTGACCACGCAATATCCACGTGGGTTCCGGGATTGCCACCTCCTCGCGCCCCCATTGACGAGGGGCTACGCCGCGCCGACCCAATTGCCGTGGAAGCCGTCGGGGACGCGGTGGCCGAGCTGCACCAAGGCCGCGGGGCCGGCCTCGATATCGGTGGCGTTGAACACGGCGAGATCGCTGCGGTTCTCCCGCGCACGCCAGACCACCGCGAGCAGCCAGCCGTCGCCTTCGGCGGCATCCCTGGATCGCTCGACGAAAACAGGCTCGGAGATGGTGTCGCCGGCCGGCAGCAGATATTGGCCGAGCCGCCTGCCGTTGCCGTCGACATGGACGATGCCCGACAGCGCGCCGAACATCGGCAGTTTCGGATTGGCGCAGGCGTACCAGCCGTGACGGCTCTTCAGCCCGGCGCGGCGATCGTCGATGCGCGGGAATTCTCCGGTGAGGTCGTCCAGGTAGGTCTGCTGGAAGCGGTCGGTATTGCCTGCGAGATCGAAGGTCCAGCGGCAATGGCGGGCGCGCGATTTCTCGGGATCGGTGGGCCGGCCGTCCGGATGCGGAAACAGCGGCGCTTCCTCGAACTGCATGACGTCGGCGACGATACGGCCCTCGTCCTCCCACGCATTCATGACATGGAAGACGTAGCAGGCTTCGGCACGAAACCAGACGATGTCCTTCGCCGTGCCGCTGCGCTTCATCACGCCGACATAGGCGCCCTTGTCCGGCTCCCAGGCATAGGGCGGCTTTCCGCTCATCGCGCGCTCCATGCTGCCCGTGATCGGCAGGATCGGAAACAGCACATGGTTCGCGGTGACGATGAAGTCGTGCACCATGCTGGCATAGGGCGCCTCAAACCGCTCGAACCGCGTCGCCTTGCCTGTTGCGTCGATCGATCCGTAGGAGAGGGCAGGCGTCAGCGGGCCCGCCGCGTTGTAGCCGAAGAACACCAGCTCGCCGGTGACGGGATCGATCTTGGGATGCGCGGTGAAGCTGCCGGCGACGCGGCCCTGGTAGTTGTGATAGCCGCGCGTCGCCAGCGTGCCCGGCTCGATCTCCGTCGGCAGATGCGCTTCTTCCAGCGCCAGCAGCTTGCCGGCGTGGAAGATGATGTTGGTGTTGGCGACGCCGCCGTCGGTCAGGCTCGCCGGCGCATCCGGCAGCTTGCGGCCGAAGCCGCCGAACAGCGCGCGGCCGGCGTCGTGCTCGGCGAGCCATTTCGGCGTGCGGACCCAGCGGTTGCGGTAGCTGGCGCGCCCGTTCTCGAGATGGAAGGCGTGCAGCATCCCATCGCCGACGAACCAGTGCGCGCCGGGCGAATCGAACTGCGGATTGGGGCCGTTGCGGTACAGCGTGCCGTTCAGCTCACGCGGCAATTCGCCGACGATCTTCAGGAAGGGCGCGTCGGCCTCGAATGGGATCGGCGCGATATTGTTGCTGCGCTCGGCCATGGCGTCGTGCTGCACGGCGAATCCTCCCTTATCTTTACATCGTAAAGATTGAGTAGACCCGATCGCAGCTTTCGTCAAGCGAAATCTTTACACTGTCAATATTGCGTCATATAGCTTGCAAATGGCCAAGACAGACACCAAGGGCGACGCGGCGCGCAGCCCGCGTGCCCTAAGAAAAACCACCTCGACCGCGGCATCGCGCGCCTCGCGGCGCGCGAGAAGCGCCAAGACCGAGACGCCGTATCATCACGGCGCGCTCCGCGAGGCGCTGCTCCAGGCCGCCGAACGGGTGCTGGAGCGCGACGGGCTCGCTGGCCTGACGTTGCGCGCGGTGGCGCGCGAGGCCGGCGTCTCGCATGCCGCTCCCACCCATCATTTCGGCGACCTGACGGGCCTGCTCAGCGAGCTCGCGGCCGTCGGCTTCCGCCAGTTCAACGCGGTCATGAACGCTTCGTGCGATGCCGCCACCACGCCGCTCGAAGCCGCGCTGGCGCGGCCGAAAGCCTACATCGCCTATGCGCAGGCCCATCCTGGCATGTACGGCATCATGTTCCGCACCGAGCGGCTGGATTATTCGAGGCCGTCGCTGCACGAGGCGGCCGAGGCATCTTTCGCCGGCCTTACCAATGCGATCGGCATGATGCGGCAGGAGCAGATCAGCGGCGACGCGCTGACGCTGAACCAGGGCGCCGCGATCGCGCGAGCCTGGTCGCTGGTTCACGGCTTCACCATGCTGCTGCTCGACGGACGGCTGAAGGACATTCTCGCGCGGCTGCCGGAGGGGACGACGGCGGAGCGGCTGCTCGAGACGATGCTGACCGCTCCAGTGACCGGTAAGCTGCCCGGCTCCTGATCACCAGGTGTGACGCAACTCTTGCTTTATTCAAGCGTTGATGCGCCATGGCAAAGGCATCGCGCTCTCCCTGGAAACGTGCCAACCCCCGTAAACGCGCGGGTAAGGCATCCAAGCATCTCAGTCCTGCACAGAAATCGGCGGCGAAGGCACGCGCCCGCCGCGCCGGGCGACGCTATCCCAACCTCGTGGACAACATGCGCGTGGCAGCGAAGAAGACCTCCAAGAGGAAGACGCCTTCCAAGTCGAAATCCTCCAAGGCAAAGTCTGCGAAGAAATCTGTCAGGAAAACCGGCAAGCGTAACGCAAAGAAGACCTCAAAGTCCTCGCGCAAGCGCGTCGCCTCCGCGCGCGAAAAGGATCCGCGGGGCGGGCTGACAGCAGCTGGCAGAAAGGCTTTCGCCCGCAAGCAGGGTTCCCATCTGCGACCAGGCGTCACCAAGAAACAATCCGAGATGACCCCGCAGGAAATGCGCCGGAAGGGAAGCTGGGCGGTTCGCTTCTACGGCCGCGCCAAAGTGCCACCGCTGGTCGATGCTAAGGGTCAGCCGACCCGGCACGCATTGTCGGCACATGCCTGGGGCGAGCCTGTTCCGAGGACGGTGGCAGCGGCCAGGCGCATTGCCGCGAAGGGCGAGCGCCTGCTGGCGCGCTACCGCCGCATCAAGGACAATGCCTAGCGCATTGTCGCGAGCTCGACGGCGCGGCCGCGTGTGCCGATGATCTTGACCTCGTCCTTGCCGCAAGCGAAGCCGCGGGCGAGATCGTCGGCGGCCTTGCGCGCGAGCTCGTTGGCGTTCGGGTTGGCGATCCCATCGACATAGGCGACGTGGCAGACCGGACCCGGCGGCAGCCGGGTCACGACCAGCATGGCCTTGGTGTTCGGCCGACCCTGCTTGTCGGGATCGGAATTGTCGGCGATGTGCCAGCGCTGGATGATCGCAAACGGCCTTGCGCCGGCCGCGCGCCATTCGATAGTCGTCTCGGATGAATTGAACGGGGCGAACCAGAGGTTGGCCGCGGGTTCCTCAGCTGCTGCCTTGCGGTTGCGTCCGACCGCGACGATCTCGCGAAGGTCGTCCTCGGCGATCAGCACGATCAGGCCGTCCTTGCCCGGACAAACCCGCGTGCTGCTGCCGTCGAGCGCGCCGGGCTTGCCGATCTGCCGGCAATCTTTTGGTGCCGTCGAGGTGTAGCTGCTGCCCAGGGATTGGGCGTCGGCGCTGTTCAGGCCGATGCAAGCCATCAGGACGGCCAAGCCAATAGTAGTGATACGGTTCATGTGAGGCTTTGATGGACTGGGAACTTCGTTCCATCAGACGTCTTGATTGTGGGCAAGGTTCAAACAGGGTTGGGATATACCTGACAGAAGCGCGGAATCGTTCTACAAGAGCGGCTTCGCTTGGGCTCCTCCTGCCTCGTTCGCGTTCTCATTTTCTCGATCATGCCAGCCACCTCGAACAAACCTTATCGCGTCGGCCGCTCCAAGACCGGGCTCGGCCTCTTCGCCACCAAGCCGATCAAGAAGGGGACCCGGATCATCCGCTATTTCGGACCGATTCTGGACTCGCGGATTCCCGAGCACGACGAGATCGAGAACAAATATCTGTTCGAGCTCAACGGGCGCTGGACCATCGACGGCTCGGTGCGCAAGAACCTCGCCCGCTACATCAACCATTCCTGCCGGCCCAACGCGGAATCCGACGTTCGTCCGCGCGAGCGCAAGGTGTTCATCCGCGCCATCAGGAACATCGAGCCGGGCGACGAGATCAATTACGATTACGGCACCGACTATTTCAAAGCCTATCTGAAGCCGATCGGCTGCAAATGCGATTCATGCGAGAAGAAGCGCAAGAAGCTGCGCGCTGAGGCGCGGGCGGAATCCGCCAAGGTGAAGGCGCGGGCCGAGCGCAAGGCGCAGAAGGCGGGCGCGAAAAGCACGGCCGTGAAAAAGAAGAAGCTGAACGGCAAGCACTTCCCCGGCAAGGTCGGCCGCGCCAAGGCGTAGCTTCGCATCGGCCGTCGCGCGCCCTTCTGCCGCGCAAGCTGACAGGCTTCGCGCACGGCCAAAGCCTCCGCTCGGCTCGCCCTCAGCCCGGGAACGACGTTCTCGTCTCCTCTCCGTCATTGCTTCGCTGCTCGCCGTAGGCGTTGCCGGCCTCCATCTCGATTGCTCTGCACGACCAACGATTTCGGGCACAGTTAAGCGAAACAACCAAAATAATCCCCCACTTTCGGTTGGAATTTTGGAGCGCCGGGGATTTAGTATTACCGTACCCACCATACCCATGAGACGACGATGCGAACCTTAGGCATCCTATATCGCGAGGTCTGCGCAGGAGTTGGATGTTTGCTCCTGTCGATGACCATACTATGGCCGTCCGGGGCAATTGGCCGAGAAATGAGTTTGACGTGTGTCTATGAGATCATGACGTCCGCCCGAGAGGCCATGGTTCTTTGTGAACGCACGCTCGATCGCAAGAGTGAGCATGCTTATCAGGAACTCCGCGAGGCTTTGAAAAGGTTCATCAACGAAAACGCAAAATTTGATAACGACAAAATCGCCGCCGACTATGATCGAGTTCGGAGCCTGCGTGCACGAGAGGAAGTCGCGAAGGGCTTTTGTAAGCTGCCAGAGTACCTGGCTTTGAAGGTGATGTTGCAGGAACTCTTGCAGAGAGAAGCAACGTTCCGCGAACGGCTCGAAAAATCCGTGGATCCAACGGAGGGAGAATGCCTCTAGCCTTTCTGACGATCCAGTTGGTGCCCCCGCGTGATCATGAATCTACCGGCGAGGCGTCGGGCAAAACACCCAAAATCTGTCAATCCCGTCGCACAGAAATATATCGCTTTTCCGAATTTCGGATTTATGGCATATGTCTGCCATCCCGGCCCTGCCAGAGGGGCGCTTCGCGATCGTCACGAGATGCGGGTCGGGGTGCGGTGGACGCGGTAGCGCCGGCGCGATTTGCTTGAGGACAGGGCGGGCAACCGTGAGTCTCAGGCGATGCGCATACGACACGGCGCGGTCACAGCGGTTTGGTCGATGGTCTGGGGTGCGCACACCAAGCCCCGGGCGCTGAGGCCAAATCGTCCGCGGACGGAGAAGTCGTGTGGTCCTGACGCCCGGGGTCTGTGCGTCAAGGCTTGCGGTGATGCGGCGGCCCAACCGGGTGCGCGCATCAGAGAAGCCGCAAGGCGACGGGGGCAATAGTGCAGCGCTCCCCGAGGAGAGCACGAAGGACACCGTTAAAACCATCCGCGCAGGGAAGGCCGGGCGACCGGCAACACCTGTGGTCCACCCCGTGTGCATTTCCTTGTACACGGACTCGGGTGCCGCCGGCGCCCGGCCTTCCCTGCGCCCTCCGGCAACCGAAGGGCGCAAGCAACGAAGCAAAGCTCGGGCGAAATCCGCCGCGAGAACGCGAGGTCATGCATGCATCCAGGTACGATCCGATATGACGAAGCCTTCGCGTTCCCCGGCTTGCCGCGGAGCTGGCACGCAAGGATCACGCCGCCACGGCGCGCCCGCTCCTCTTCAAGCCCACATATTGCAGCTCGGCGAACACGCCGGTGGCGATGGCTTGCGCGACGACCATGAGCTGACCGGCGAGGTTCGGCGACACCGCGCCCGAAAGCAGCAGCGCGATGCTGCCAACGGTCCAGGCGGCATTGCCGATCACGACCAGTAGCACCAGCGATTTCGCGACCGTGGCCCGCGAGGCGAGCCAGCCGACCAGGGCGGTGTAGGCAATCAGGAACAGGCCGCTCTCGCGCAGCAGCGCTTCGGGCAGGTTGAACAGCGCAGCGAAAGCGCTCGCGCCGAAGGTGAAGCCGAGCGCGGCGACGCCGCTGAAGACGGCGTCGGCGAAGAGGGCGCGGCGCAGGAAGGTGGATGCATCGATCATCTCAGGTCTCCTTGGTTGGGCTGGGGTGGAACTTTAGCGCCGACCGCGCCACCAGGCGCGGAGCAGACGGGCGAGCCGGAACGGGCAGAGGCTCCTGCCGACGCCGTGCTCGAAGGCGATGACCTGCGCGACCACATAGTCGCCGGTCGAATGCAGCAGCGGCTCCGGCATGTTGAGGCTGCGCGCCAGCATCCGCGTTGCGAACGCCATGGCCCAGGGCAAGACGTGGTCTGCGACGGTCCGGTAGAGCAGCAATGCGATCATGGTCATCTCCTGTTGCGACCAAAGATGCGCGTGCTCGTCCCCCATTTCGATTACCTCGGTGGTAATGGAAGCGCCTAAATTCGCGTGCTAGTTTTTGATCATGAACGCACATGCATCCACCGTACGTACCGAACGCAGCCAGCCGGTCCATATCGGCGACCATTTGCGGGAATGGCGGCAGCGCCGCCGCATGAGCCAGCTCGATCTTGCCGGCGAAGCCGAAATCTCGGCGCGGCATTTGAGCTTCGTCGAGACCGGCCGCGCCGCGCCGTCGCGCGACATGGTGCTCAGGCTCGCCGAGCGCCTGGACGTACCCTTGCGCGAACGCAACGTGCTGCTGGTCGCGGCCGGTTTCGCACCGGCCTTTCCGCAGCGCCCGCTGGAGGATCCCGCCTTGAAATCAGCCCGTGCGGCGATCGACCTCGTCTTGAAAGCCCATGAACCCAATCCGGCGCTTGCGGTGGACAGGCACTGGAACCTGGTCTCCGCCAATCGCATGGTGGCGCCGCTGCTCGAGGGCATCCCGCAGCATCTGCTCGGCCAGCCCATCAACGTGCTCAGGCTCGCCTTCCATCCCGAGGCGCTGGCGCCCCGCACGGTCAATCTCGCCGAGTGGTGCGGGCATCTCCTGGAACGGCTGCACCGGCAGTGCGAGGCGACGGCCGATCCGGAGCTGATCAAGCTGTACAACGATCTGAAGAGCTATCCGATTCCGGCGCGCTCGGCGCCGCTGCCAGCCGACAACGTCGCGATCCCCTTCAAGCTGAGGCATGGCGGGGAGATCCTCAGCTTCTTCTCCACCACCATGGTGTTCGGCACGCCGGTCGACATCACCCTGTCGGAGCTGGCGCTGGAGACGTTCTTTCCGGCAGACGAGCGCACCGCCGAACGGCTGAAGCAGATGGCGGCCGGGCTGCGCTAGCGCCGTTTACACGACGGAGCGGCGCTCGCATAATCGGCGGATGGACACACGCTCCTTCCGGCGATTGCGGCCGGCCAATCCCATCGGCGATCTCCTGCGCGGCTGGCGCACCCGTCGTGCATTGAGCCAGGCGGAGCTGGCGTTCGAGGCCGGCATTTCGGTCAAGCATCTGAGCTATGTCGAGACCGGGAAGGCGGCGGCAAGCCGGGACATCCTGCTGCAGCTCGCGTCGGCGCTCGATCTGTCGTTGCGTGATCGCAATGCGCTGCTCGAGGCCGGCGGCTTCGCGCGGCAATATGGCGAGCGCGATCTGTCGGCGCCGGAGCTTGCCGAGGCGCGGCGTGCCATCGATCTTCTGCTTCTCCGTCACGAGCCGTTCCCGGCAATCGTCACCGACCGGCGCTGGAACGTGATGCAGGCCAATCGCGCCGCCTCGCGCCTGATGACCATGCTGCTTGGCCCTCTACGCATGCAGCGGCCGCTCAACCACATGCGCATGTTCCTCGCTCCCGACGAGCTCAAGCCGTTCGTCGAGAACTGGCCGATTGTTGCGGCCGCGCTGCTGGCACGGGCGCGGCATGAGGCGATGGCCGCGCCGCTCGATGAGGCCCTGCAATCGACCTGGCGCGAATTGATGCGGCTGCCGCAGCTGCCTGAGGCGACCGAGGACAACGCGGCCCCGGGGCCGCTCTGCGAGGTGCGCCTGCGCAAGGGCGATATCGGCGTTGGTTTGATCGGTGCGGTGCTGACGCTCGGCACCCCGCAGGACGTCACGCTGCAGGAGCTTCGCGTCGAGATGTTCATGCCTGTTGATGCCGCCTCCGAGGCCGCCTTGGTCGCGCTTGCAGATCAGGACGCTTGAGCCTGCACGGCTTCGCGCCGCTCGAAGCTCATGGCCTGCATCACCTCCGCGAACGGCCCGTTGCGGTCACTCAGTGTCGCCGTGGTGAGGCCCGCGCCATGGGCGCCGACGCGCGTCGCGGCGCGGATCAGGATCCATTCGCCCTCGGGCGGACGGAAGAAATAGAGGCTGATCTCCGGGTTGATGAAGGTCCATTGGCGCATGTCGACGATCTGCGCGACGCCGCTGGAGAAGTCCGCCGCCTGCACCGCCTGGAGCAGCGGCGTGTTCGGCTCGCCCTCGACCAGCGGCGCATCGAGCCGCATCCAGGCCGCGGCCGGGCCCGGCTTCTCCAGCGCGCCCTCAATGAGCCGCACCGACACATTCTGGAAATAACGGCTCCATTTCTGCGCGAAGGCGGGCGGCGGGCTGCCGGCCTCGGGGCCCTTGTCGACGGGCGTGGGCCTCGCGAACGGATCGATGGGCGACTCGCCGCTCGGCGCCGTCAGCAGCGCCGTGCAGCGGCCGATCTCGGTCTCGCCGTCCATCAGCCGCACCTGCAGGGTCTTGGCCTTGCGACCGTCGCGCAGCAGCTCGCTGACCGCCCTGAACAGGCGCAGGCCCGCCGGCCGCCACAGATCGAAGGTCAGGCGCCGCACAGCAAAGCCGGATCTGGCGGCGAGGCGCTCGACCTCACGGGTCATCAGCGCGGTGGTGGCGCTTCCCTGCAGCATGTCCGGCCACCACGGCCCGCCGGCATGCTCGGTGGCCCGGAACAGTTCGCCGTCCGGCTTGAAAATGGCGCTCATCGCGGTCTCCCCTTTGGGCTTGATTGTGGCCGTAAGTATCGTGGCCGTAAGTATCGGGGCGGGGAGAACCGGTCACAATAACCGCAGAGGTGAAGTCGTGAGCCATGCAGGACGGGTGCCTTGCGCCGCCCCCGGTTCGGCTTATGTTCGGGCGGACCCTCGAAGTGCCCGAAGGAGGCGCCTGACATGAGCACGCTGAAACCGCTCCAGATCGACGTCGTCTCAGATGTGGTCTGCCCCTGGTGCTATATCGGCAAGCATCGCATCGAGAGCGCGCTGGCGCTGGTGCCTGACGTTCCGGTCAAGCTCAATTTCCGTCCCTTCTTCCTCAATCCCTGGGTGCCGCGCGAGGGCATCAGCCGCGAGGCCTATCTCACCCAGAAGTTCGGCTCGGTCGAAGCCTATAAGGGCATTGCGGGACGCGTCGTCGCGGCCGCGAGCGAGGAGGGGCTCGTCTACAAGCCGGAGCTCGTGGCGCGCCAGCCGAACACGACCGACTGCCACCGCCTGATCCTCTGGGCGGAAGCGATCGGCAAGGCGCCTGAGATGAAGCAGCGCCTGATGGAGCTGTACTTCCGCGACGGCGGTGATCTCACCGACGTGAACGTGCTGGTGCAGGCGGCAGCCGACATCGGCCTCGACGCCGACGACGTGCGCAAGCGCCTCGCCACCGGCGAGGACGTCGCGCGCGTCTCGGCAGATGCCCAGGAAGCCGCCGACAAGGGCATCTCCGGCGTGCCGACCTACGTCTTTGCGCAGAAGTACGCCGTCTCCGGCGCGCAGGATCCGAACCTGCTTGCCCGCGCCATCCGCCAGGTCTCAGAGGAGATCAACGCGCAGGCGGCGGAGTAACTTTTTATTTTCGGAGCCGGCGAACCACGCCGCGCGCGGCCTCGTGCGCGGCGTTGAGGCCGACCAGCGCGCCGTGAATGAGCGCCACGACCGGGTCGTGCCGCCGCAGCGGGATCAGCACATCGCCGATCGCGAGGCGTCCGCGCCAGATCGGGTTGATCATGGGGTGATCGGCATTCGCCGTCGAGTCCGCGCTGGCGACGGCGGGGTCGGCGCAGAGATGGCGGGTGAGGTCGAGCGTGAGCTGCACGCCCGGCGAATATTTTGCAAAGCGCTCGTCGATCCCGAGCTTGAAGAAGAAGGCACGATCCTGATGGCGCAACACGATGCCGGCGGCAATCGGCGTCGCGCCGGCGCGAAGGGTGACGATCTCGCACTGCGCGGTCTCTGCCAGCGCCGGCACGGCGCGGCGAATAAAGGTCGCGTCGCCCGGATGCTGGACCAGCGCGGTGCCCCGCTTGCCCTTCCAGCCGCTCGCTTCGAGCTGCAGAAAGGTTTCGAGCGCACGTCCGATCTGGTCGGAGCTGCGCGCGATCTCGAACACGACGGGGCCGTGCTCCTCGAGACGGTGACGCTGGCGCCGCAGCTCCTTGAGCTTCTTGGCGCCGAGCGCCTCGCGCAACAGCGTGTCGCCATCCTGCGTCGCATCGAGGCTGGCGCGGATGTAGGAGCTGAGGATTCTCGGCTTCAAACCGTCGCGCTTCAGCACCTGCTTGAGTGATGCCATGGCTGCGCCATCGAGCGCGACATCGGTCAGCACGAGCGCGTGCGCGCCGGCCTCGCGCGCCTGCTGCAGCAGACGCGCGGCGGCGTCGAGCGGAACGTCGCGGTCGAGCAGCGGGCTGCACAGCGTGCCATAGGGATGCGCGGTCACCAGGGCAGGCAGGGGGATCTTCAGGGCGCGCCAGAGTGAGACCACCGGCATCAGGCCGATCAGCCGGGCCGAAGTGCCGTCAAATGCGGACAGTGCCGAGGCATTCGTGCGACCGCGCGCAGTTGCGCTGACGGCGAGCTCCCAGGCGGGCAGGTAATATCCGTTCGGCTCGATCGCCCGCTGCGCCAGCGCGCGCCATTGGCCGGTGTCGACGGCCGCAAGCGGAACAGGCGCGCGCGCCATCGCGACATCCCTTGCCGATGCCGGATTGATCGCTGCCTGATGCGCGATGTCGACCACGTTGTCCCCGTTCACGCGAGCTCAGCCCGTGCCACCGGTGATGCTTAGCGCAAAGATTGGAAAATACGGTTGGCATGCCACTGCAATTCGAGCGGTAGCGTTAACGTTTGATTCAGCATCCAGCCGCGGCTGTTCTGCCGAAAGGTGGCTAGTCTCCCGGCACGAAATGATCGCGGGCGCTCGCGCGGCCGCCGCTGGCGGTCTCGGTGATGGTGATCTCGATGTCGCGGGAGGTCTTCGGCAGGTCGCCCGGCCCGACCTGCACCGACAGCCTGACCTCGCGGGTCTGATCCTGCCCGACCTCGATGATGGGCTTGCCGCCGGGGCCCGCCTCGATGCCGGCGATGCGAATGGTCGCGCCCGGCAGGCCGGAGACGTCGAGCACAAACGACCGCTGTGCACTCTTGTTGAGAATACGCACGGTGTAGTCGTTGCGCACGCCGCCGTCCGAAAGCTGGACGAAGAGGGGATTGCGCTCGTGCAGTACGTTGACGTCCATCGTCGCGCGAGTGGCGAGAGTGTACAGCATGATGCTGCCCACAATGGCGATGGCCGCGGCATAGATCAGCGTGCGCGGACGGATGATGCGGTAGATCGGCGGCTTGCCCTCGTGTCGGCGCTGCATATTGATGTCGGTGTCGTAGCCGATCAGGCCCTGGGGCCGGCCGATCTCGCGCATGACGTTGTCGCAGGCGTCGATGCACAGGCCGCACTGGATGCAGCCGAGCTGGATGCCGTGACGGATGTCGACGCCGGTCGGGCAGACATTGATGCACTGATGGCAGTCGACGCAATCGCCGGCGGGATCGCCATGGGCGCGCGCGGCATCCGCCTTCTTCACCGACATGCGCGGCTCGCCGCGGTCACGCCGATAGGTGACGTTGAGCGCCCATTCGTCGGTCAGCGCCGCCTGGATCCGCGGCCACGGGCACATGTAGATGCACATCTGCTCCCGGGCGTGACCGGCAAAGACATAGGTCGTGGCGGTGAGGATGCCGATCCAGAGATAGGCGATGAACGGTGCCTGGAAGGTCGCGAGCTCCTTCACCAGCGTCGGCGCGTCGGAAAAGTAGAGCACCCAGGCGCCGCCGGTCCACCAGGCGATCATGATCCAGAGGAAGTGCTTGAGCGCGACCTTGCGAAGATGGTCGAACGTCCAGTAGCGCTTGTCGCCCTGCATGCGCTCGCGCCGGTCGCCCTCGACCCAACGCTCGACCGCGTAGAACAGGTCGGTCCACACCGTCTGCGGACACATGTAGCCGCACCACAGCCGCCCCGCGACCGCGTTCATCAGGAACAGAATCATCGCCGCGATGATGAGGAGACCGGTGAAATAATAGACCTCCTGCGGCCACAGCTCGATGAAGAAGAAATAGAAGCGCCGATGCGGGAAGTCGATCAGCACGGCCTGGTCGGGCAGGCCGGGTCCGCGATTCCAGCGCACGAACGGCAGCAGGTAATAGGTTCCGAGCGTGACGCACAGGATCGCCCATTTGATGCGGCGGAAAGGGCCATTGACCGACTGCGGGTAGACCTTCTTCCGCTTCTCGTAGAGAGGCCCCTCGATGAAGGTGTCGTCGGTCATCCCATGCTCCCCGCGTTTTGCGAAGGCGAGAGTCCGACTTGCCGGCGCAGAAGAGCCGGCAAAGAATCTCCAGCACTGCGCGGACTTTCGGGCTCGCGATATTGTAGTATATCGTTTGGCCGTCCCGCTTTGGTTTGACCAAGCTCAATGCGCGCATCTTTCCGAGATGCTGGGATAGCGCGGCCATGGTATTTGCGCCCTACGCAAGGGCGCTCTCGCTCAGGAGAGGTCATGGTCACGACGTCTTTTACGCCGATCGCGTCGCTCGTTGGCGGTGCGATGATTGGCCTCGCGGCCGTTCTGCTGATGTGGGCAACGGGTCGGATCGCCGGCGTCAGCGGCATCGCGGCGCGGCTGTTTCCGCCCTATGAGGACAGCGAACTCGCTGGGCGCCTTGCCTTCGTCGCCGGTCTTGCTGCTGCGCCCGTGCTGGTCCGGCTCGTCACCGGAGGTCTGCCGGAGCAGACGATCGCGGCGGGGCCGGCCCTCCTGATCATCGGCGGATTGCTCACGGGTTTCGGTTCGGTGTGGGGCAGCGGCTGCACCTCGGGCCACGGCGTTTGCGGCCTGTCGCGGCTGTCGGTGCGCTCGCTGGTTGCGACCATCACCTTCATGGCCGCCGGCATGGCGACCGTGTTCTTGATGCGGCACTGGAACTGACGGCGATGGCAATCCTGGTTCAATTCGCGATTGGGCTGATCTTCGGCCTCGGCCTCATCGTCTCCGGCATGTCGAACCCCGCAAAGGTGCTGAACTTCCTGGACGTCGCCGGCATTCAGGCAGGGACATGGGATGCAAGCCTCGCCTTCGTGATGGCGGGCGCGGTGGCCGTGACCTTCGTCGGCTTCAGCCGCGTTCTCAAGCTTCCGCGTCCATTCTTCGCTGATCGATTCTATTTGCCGACGCGGCGAGACATCGATCCCAGGATCGTCGCAGGTCCGGCGATCTTCGGCATCGGCTGGGGGCTGGTAGGCTTTTGCCCGGGGCCGGCGCTGACCGCGCTCGGATTTGGCTCGCTCTCCGCCGTCATCTTTGTCGTGGCGATGTGCGCCGGCATGGTGCTCGCCCGCTTCATCGCTCAGCTGCCGTCATCGACGCGCTACATCACGCCGGCCGATCCACTCGAAACCTGAGGTCACGGGACCGGGCGAATAGTCTCGCCCGGTCTCCGACCATCAAGCCTTCATCGCTCACCAGCTACCGACGCCGACGCTGACGCCGGGCGCGCGAATGCCGACGCCGGCGCGCGGGCCGTCATCGTAGTGGCGATGATAGCTCCGGCGCTCATAGTAGCGGTCGCGCGGCATGTAATTGTAGGAATCGCGCACGATCACGCGCGACCCGCCGCGCGTGCGATAGCAGCGACCATCCTCGTCGCAGACGAGTCGCACCTGCTGCACGAGATCCGGATTGGTGTATTCGCTGGTCGTATAGATATCGGAAGCCTTGGCCCCCGAGGCGGCGGCCAAGGCCCCCACGCCTGCCAGCAGCGCAATAGTCAACGTCCTCATCATGTCCTCCTCGAAACTGCCCTCGGCGGTAACAAGAAGGGGAGGCGGTGATCGTTCCGGGTCATCTACAGGTTTTTCCCGGAACCTGTCGTCAGGGGCGGGTTCCTAGATCGGCTCGTAAGTCTCCGTGCCGCAGATGTCGTCGGCGTCGGCGCGCCGGCGGTCCACGACCCTGCCGTCGTTGATCGTCACGATGTAGGTCTGGGCGCCGAGCGACGTACCGGTCGCCGAGGTGAGCTGCGCGCGGACGCACGCGGTCCAGCCCGGTCCTCGCAGCTCACGATGCGGCGGGGCGACGTGAACCTCGCGCGGATAGGACGTTGCGAGAAAGACGACGTCGATCTGCTCGCGCACCACGCGCTTGACGTCGGGCGGCGCTTCCGGCGGCTGCTCGGGCTCCTTCATGCGCATGAATTCCGGCACCGGTGCGCGGCTGTCGGCAAAGCCGCAGGCACCGAGCGCAAGCGCGCCAATGAGCAGCGCCGCATGAGCAATGATCCGCAACATCCGTGAAAGGTCCCCTGCGGGCCGACAGATAGGCACGAATGCGATCGGACGAAGTCCAGGCCGATCAAGATTTGCTGAGGTCCCGGAACCCGGACATCGCTATTCCGCGATTGGGGGCTGGCTTGTACCCCAGAGGTGGGGGATTGCGGTAATGCGGATTCTGGTCATCACGCCGCCGTGCTGGCGCTGAGGGCCGCCTCAGCGCAGGCGCAGTGCCCGCCCAATGACCGCGTCGAGTCGATCGACGTTGCGGGGCTCATCATCGCTCGCGGGTGTTACGCGCGTGATTGCGAGCCAGTCATGATGGTGGTGTGCACGCGATGCGAACCTTCGTTCACATCGCGCCCGCTATTGCACGAAAGCGAGGCCGACGCGCTTGTCGCTGCGCCAAACTGTGCGACAATGCCGTACGAAATGGTCACAGGCGATCGAGAGCGTGACCGATTGCGGCAACATGACGGGAGTGTCGAGGTCGATCGCCGCGCCGCCCGCCGACATGTTTCGCACCGTGCAAGGAATGCCGCTGTTTTCGAACGTGATCTTTCCGCCCTTGAAAACACGGTGACGTTGCGATGTGCGCTTCTCAATCATCTGCATCAGTCCTGCCGATGAGTATGAAGTAGTGCATAGAAATTACGTTGAACTAAACTCAATACTGGCGCTACTTGCACGGCGTTTCAGACTTTGTTTACGACGTTGGAGCGGCGAGCCGCTCCCACGAACCTGCCCAAAGAGCCTACCCAAAGAGCCTACCCAAGTGCCTTTCCTTTATGGCGCGACGCGCCGATGGAGATATTGATGAAGACTTCGCTTTCGATTTTGTTCGCCGCAGCGCTCTCGCTGGCCTCGATGCCCGCCCACGCCGTCAAGTGGGACCTCTCGACCATGACCTGCAAGCAGTTCCTCGAGAGCGGCGAGGACAACATCGGCGTCGTGCTGACCTGGATGGACGGCTGGTACAAGGGCGACGAGGACAATGCGATCATCGACACCGACGTCTTCATCGAGAATGCCAAGAAGTTCGGCGCCTATTGCGGAAAGAATCCGACCGTCAGCGTCGTCACCGCGGCCGACGAGATCCTCGGCAAGTGACATTGCCGGCGCAATGACGGCAAGCGCGATCGCGCTTGCTGTCCCGACACGATTTCCATCGAGAGCCGCCTCGAGCCTTGCGCTTCGCGCGGCTCTCTTGTTTTCAGGGCGCGTTCACCCCGGCAGCATCGCGAACGCGCTCGACACCATCGCGGCCGGCTTGCCGTCGGCGGCCGAGAGCAGCGTGACGCGGCCAAAGCTCATGGTGCGCCCGAGCCGCACCACGCGCGCATCCGCCAGCACGTCGGACGCGGCGATCGCGCGCATGAAATGCGTGGTCTGATCGACCGTGGTCATGGGACGGTAGCCGCGATTGGCCGCGAGGATCGCGATCACCATCGCGGTATCGGCGAGCGCCATCAGGGCCTGGCCGCAGACCACGCCGCCGTTGCGGCACAGCCGCTCCGAAAACGGCATGCGCAGCAGCGCGCCGGGCTGCCAGTCCGGGTCGTCCGCGGGCTGTACATGCTCGATGCGCTCGACCGCGAGGTTGAGATCCTGGACCCAGGGCGCAAAGACCTCGCCGAGGATGCGACTGGCGTCGGCGGGGCCGAACTCGGCTTCTGGCTGCGTTTGCATTGCTGTCGCGCTCTCCTGTGTTGCCGGATGTTTCACCGCATTGTGCGCGCATCCGCGAGGCAAAGTCACCCGGTCTGGCGCCGGCCGCCTCGGCTTGAAAATGCCTGACTTGGCCCGATATGATGCCTGGCTTGGGTAGGGGTGGATGATGTTGCGTCGCTGTATCCTCGTCTTTGGCATGGGCCTGCTCGGTCTCGCGCTGAGCGGGTGCACCAAATGCGGTCCGATCTGGGACGATTGGCTGCAGGCGCCCAAATCATGCCGATCGGATCGGCACTAGCGGCCACCGGGTCGTGACCGGGCTGACGAGGATGACACGGCGCGGGGCGATCCGCGCCTCATGAAAGACTTAAGGAGTGGATGATGAAGCTTTTCCGTTTGGCCGCGGTGCTGGCCGTGCTGGCGGGACCTGCCTACGCGCAAATGCCCAACATCAATTTGATGCAGGATGCCCCGAGCAAGTCGCCGGAGGAGAAGGCCATCGAGGCCGAGCGTGAGAAGGCCTACAAGGAAACGCTGAAGAAGATTCCGGATACCAAGGCGTCCAGCGATCCCTGGGGCGGCATGCGCGCCGAACAGCCGAAGCAGCCGGCGGCGCCGAAGGCGTCGGCCGCGACCAGTGCGCCGAAGAAGGCCAAGAGCGGGACGGCCGCCAACTGACCCGTTCCGGGGAGGCACAATGCTCCTCGGAAGGACTCCTCTTGATCCGGCCCGCGCCCTACATTGTCCGTAGCGTAGTGCGCAGAGGAAGGCAGGATATGGCCGATCGTCCGCGGGATCTCGCCGAGCGGATGGCGCGCCGGCGCAAGGCGGCCGGTAAGCCGGACCAGTCCGCCGGCGATGGCTATCTGCGCGAGACCTTCACGCTGCCGCGCGCGGCGGCGCGGGAGCGGGCGCAGGCCTTCTTTGCCCGCTATCCCAAGGCCGGCTATATGAGCGAGGTCGAGACTTGGCGCGAATTGCCCGGCGGCGATATCGAGTTCACCATGCGTCGGCTGCCCAGCGCGGACTGACGCTGGCTATGGCGCGCTTTGGCGCATGAGGTCGAAACGGTTCAGGCCGTCTTTCGCCCGATCGCCTTCAGCTCCCGGTCGATGCGCAGCTGCACGCGCCGGATCGCCAGCAGGTCGATCCGGGTCTCGGTCTTGCCGGTCTTGATCCGGTCGCCGATGCGAAACTGCCATTGCCAGATTCCGGGAATCGCCGTCTTGGCGATGGTGAACTCGACGCCCCTGTGATTCATGGTCACCTCCCACGATTCACCCTCATGCCTGCAAACATGTTGGTCGTCGCAATATTCCGCAGAAAGCAAAATGTCGCCCACGGCCTCCGTGGTTCTCCGACCATGAACAAAGTTCCTGGAGCCCGGCCGGGGTGCATCCGGCGGTCCCGCATCGCGGTTCCAATCGAAGCGCCGGATCCGCTCGACGGCATGTGCCTTGCTTGCCGATCACGGGCAAGCAACCATGGGCGCCTCATGCTCGGCATTCCCCGCCGCTACTCGCATTTCGTCTTCGGCATCATCCAGTCCGGGCTGACCTCGCTGATCGCGGCGGGGATCGCCAGCTTTCCCGCCGGCAGCCCGATGCTCTTCGTGCGGCACTGGATGGTGTCCTGGCTGATCGCATGGGCCGCGATGCTGCCGGTCGTGCTGCTGGCGGCGCCCGCGATCCGCGCCTTCTCGCTGCGCCTGACGCAGGAGGAGCAGGAGCCCCGCGCTGGCCGGTAGCCGGGCGACCCTAGCCGGCTGGCTGACGACAGCCTGACAGGCGGACCGCCGGCAGGTGCGCGATCGAAAGGCCGCACACTGGCCCCGTACCGGTCCCAATTTCGACATCCGTCCGCACCACTGCGGACACACCCGTCGGCAAGATTTTATCCGTTCGGCGCAGCCATGGGGGAAACGTGGCGCGCCGGAAACGGGGTGGCATCATATGGATAACGTAGAGCGGTCATTCGCCGCCGCGACGGCGGCTGGCTTCGTCGTGCTGGTGATAGGTCTGGTTCTGCTGGCGGTGCTCTAGCAGGCGCTGCTGCAGACGGAACTGACGTGCTGGGCCGTCCTATCGAAGGCGCCGGCGCGCCTTGCCTCTCAAAAGTGGCAAAACAACCCCATGCACAGTAGGGATCCTGGCGATTTCATCGCTTCGCCAATGGTTGCTGGTAGTATTTAGCTACCTGGTGCATCCGCGGTCGCGGCGCCCCGACCGGCGATGCCGATCGGAGGTTCCGGGCAAGGAACAGAGCGGAGTGCCGCATCGCGGGCGGGCCTGGCCCGCTCCGGACGGCGGTCCTGGCAGTGCCTAATGAACCTTGATCTCGTTCAGCGGCAGACGGAGCTCGGCGGCGCGCTCTTCGCGGTCCTTCTTGCGGAACTCGTTTTCCTTGCGCTCGAACTTCACCATCTCCTCGTGGGCGGCGTCCAGCAGCGGCTTTCGCCTCAGCGTATCGTGGTGCGTGTCGTTGTTCGTCATGACCAGAGATCCCCAAAAGTTGCGGTCCCATCCCCACAGAAGGCCCGAGACCGCGAAAAGGTTCGGTGCCGCAGGATTACGGAAACATGACGGCGCCCTGGTCGCGCGTCGTTGATCCCGGTCATGGTCGCGTCGAGGAACCCGGCGTAGGCGACTATTCCGGCGGCTGCAGCCCCGGCGATTTGACCCAATCGTTCAGATGATTGGCAACGTCGGCCTGGCGCGCCTTCTTGAGCAGCGCGTCCCGCTCCGGCCCGGGAGGTAGCTTGGACGCCTGCTCGCGGACCTGCTTCACCCATGCGGACAGCCGGTCCTGAAGGGTCAGTTGCTGCTTGAAACGTCGTCGCTTGAACATGGCGCGCTCTTTCCGTGCGATGAGGCGGGAGCGCGAGGTGAGCGTTCTCATCACCGATAGTGGCCGGGGTCCGCGCGGTGATGATGCATTAGGATCCGGAAATGGATCCGCGTCTGTTCAGTTGTGCACGCAGAGCAAAGCGGGGAGCGTGACGATCCAGCATGGCTGGTTTGTCAGAGGTTGATTTATCAACCGAAAGAGGCCGCCAGACGAGGCGGCCTCCGGTCATCCCAGGAACTTGCCACCAGGGCACCGAATGAGGTTGCGGTGACGGCGAGGAAGGCCACGAAATACCATAGGCGATGCATGCCGCGGCAACGCGGACGCGCAGCCATGGTTCATGAAGCTGTTTCGAACAGCTCTGTGGTCTTCTGGTCCAGTCGGCAAGACAAAAACCCTTGGGGCTGTCCTAATTAGGACACCCGCAGAGACAGATTAGAACAGTTAGAGAATTCTCCCCTTGAAGCGGATTGGCTGGGCCATTTTGATTTCCATCGCATCGGGTTTGGCTTTCGTCTTGTTGACGAAGCCGAATTGTTTCCGCGGTACCGAGCGCCTGACGCTAACCGGCTGGGAATGTGTTCAGGACAGGCCGCCGCTTTGACACTGCTGAGGGAAATTAGGGCAAAGGGGAAAACCCGCAAAAGAACATATTGCGAACTGAGAACAAATGGGGTACATTGCTTTTATCGCCGAGCTGCCTCGCAACCGTTTGTCCCTCACGCGAATCCTCGCCATAAGGAGCACGACCCAATGTCCGCAACTGCCCTGCGTATCGTCGAAGGATCTTCCATGGACAAGAGTAAAGCTCTGGCCGCCGCGCTCTCCCAGATCGAGCGGCAGTTCGGCAAGGGCTCGGTGATGAAGCTCGGCAAGAACGACCGCTCCATGGACATCGAGGCGGTGTCCTCCGGGTCGCTCGGGCTCGATATCGCGCTCGGCATCGGCGGCCTGCCCAAGGGACGCATCGTCGAGATCTACGGGCCGGAATCCTCGGGCAAGACCACGCTGGCGCTGCATACGGTGGCGGAAGCGCAGAAGAAGGGCGGCATCTGCGCCTTCATCGACGCCGAGCACGCGCTCGATCCGGTCTATGCCCGCAAGCTCGGCGTCAACATCGACGAGCTCCTGATCTCGCAGCCCGACACCGGCGAGCAGGCGCTGGAGATTTGCGACACCCTGGTGCGCTCGGGCGCCGTCGACGTTCTCGTGGTCGATTCGGTGGCGGCGCTGGTGCCGAAGGCCGAGCTCGAAGGCGAGATGGGCGATGCGCTGCCGGGACTTCAAGCGCGGTTGATGAGCCAGGCGCTGCGCAAGCTGACGGCCTCCATCAACAAGTCCAACACCATGGTGATCTTCATCAACCAGATCCGCATGAAGATCGGTGTGATGTACGGCTCGCCGGAAACCACCACCGGCGGCAATGCGCTGAAATTCTACGCCTCCGTCCGCCTCGACATCCGCCGCATCGGCGCGATCAAGGAGCGCGACGAGGTGGTCGGCAACACCACGCGCGTCAAGGTGGTCAAGAACAAGCTGGCCCCGCCCTTCAAGCAGGTCGAGTTCGACATCATGTACGGCGAGGGCGTCTCCAAGATGGGCGAGATCCTCGATCTCGGCGTCAAGGCCGGTATCGTCGAGAAGTCCGGCGCCTGGTTCTCCTATGACAGCCAGCGCCTCGGCCAGGGCCGCGAGAACGCCAAAGCGTTCCTCAAGGGCAACCCCGACATCACCGCCAAGATCGAGACCGCGATCCGCCAGAATTCCGGTTTGATCGCCGAGCAGATTCTGGCCGGCACGCCGGAGCGCGACGCCGACGGCGAGGAGCCGGCGGACGAGTAAGACCTAACGCGAAAATTTTTCGCGAGGAGCGGGCACTGAGGACGTTGAGTTGCCGACGTCTTCGGTGCCCGTTTCGTTTTGCGTCGCGTTGATCAGGTGGTGCGATGAAGCGGCTGATCTTGACTGGCTGGGGCGGCGGGAGTGATCTCGGTCGATCGGGGTTGGCCGAGATCGTCATACCTTTCCATTTTCAATTTGAGTGGGGGCCGCTCCCGCCGGCGGAAAAGCTCTCAGCTTATTTGGCTGCCCAAACCGCAGAGCTAGGCCATGCCGAACATTGGTCGGATTGGGTCCGCTGGTCCCGCGGCGCCAAGGGCCGCAAATTGTCGCTGGCCGAATTTTGCGAGCCGTATGACGAGATCGAACTCTGGTTCGGAGCGACTCCGCGCGACCAATTGCAACTGGTCTGGTTGCTCGATCACCTCAGCAGCTATCCTGCGCTAGCGCAGAAGCTCGGGCTGCGATTGCTGGACTCCGATCTGTTTTTCAGTCCCGATTATGATTTCGCCAAGGGCGAGCCCCATATTCCTGTTATGGACGTTGCTGCGGAGGAGTTCGAGACTGCCAAGTTGGCGTGGTCGGCCTATCGCGCGCGGACGCCTGAGGCTTGCATGGATTTGCTTCACCGCGATCTGAGTGCCTTGCTGATGCTGCGGCCGGTTTTGCTCGATCTGCTGGCGGAACTGCCGTCACCCAGGACCGGGCTTGGTGCGACCGAGACGCGATTGCTTGAGATGCTTGCCAGAGGGTTTGCCAACACGAACGGGTTGTTTCACCTGCGCTCGCAGCGGCGTACCTATGTGTTCGGAGAATTTGAGTTGGGCTCGTTGCTTGAGGGGCTAGCGCTCGGCCCGAGGCCGGCCGTGGCCGGCTTGGGCGACGAACTGCGCACGATCGACCCTAAGAATTTGAGGGCTCGGCATGAAGTCTATCTGCGCAGCCGCCTTTCGCTGACCGAGTTCGGGAAGGCTGTCCTGGCGGGCCATGACGACTTCAGCCGTTACAATCCGATCGATCGTTGGTGGGGTGGCACGCATCTGACCAACGATCGGCTGTGGCGCTCCGGCCCTGTCCTGACGATGCCCTGAGAGGCTGACGTGACGCGGCTCATTGTGACAACAGATTCGTCCGCCGCCGGCGCGATACAGCGGGCCGGCCTTGCCGACCTCGTCCTTGCGATCGAGCGTCGCTTGGTCTGGGGACCGCCGCCCACGCAAACGGAATGCCAGGCATTCTTCTCCCCGCGCGTGGCTCAGCCGAACGGCCTGCACTGGCTCGACGACACGCCGGTTTGGCGCCTGGAAAGGTCTGGGGTGAAGGGGCGCGGACTGATTGATCTGTTGTCCGAATGTGGCTCGGCCGAACTATGGATGGGGCCAGAGCCGAACGCACAATTACTTCTGCTCTGGCTACTCGACCATTGCGGCATCGAGGAAGCGGCATTGTCCAAGCTCGCGATACGTCACCTGGACCTTGCCGTAGGCGATGTCGCGCCAACGCAACTGGCGAAGCTGAACCCACCGATTGTCAAGCTCACGAAAGATCACCTTGAACTGGCTGGTCGCGCCTGGCGAGCTTACCGTGCGCCGACGCCGCAGGCCTGGTTCGATCTCCTCGAAACGGATTTGCGCCTGCTTCCGCAGCTCGAGCGTTGCGTCGTTGATCTGCTCGAAGAGCTTCCCAACGTGACCAGCGGCCTTGGGGCCACGGAAACGCGGATTCTGGAATTGATCGCGCCGGGCGAGGTGCAGCCCTTTGATGTGTTCCCGGGATATCAGAAGCCCAACGAGCGTCGCGTCTTCGATTACTGGGAAGTTGGCGCCCTGCTTGATGGACTAGCACGATGCGAGAGGGCAGCGGTCGCTGGACTGGACGAAGGCCCGTTTTCCCTGGAGATGCACGACGATTCGAGCCGCCTCCAGCGGTACAAGCAATCCCGCTTGTCGCTCACCGCGTTCGGCAAAGCGGTGCTTGGCGGCGATGAAAACTTTTGCCGCCATAACCGAATCGATCGCTGGTGGGGCGGCATCCATCTGACCAACGACCGGCTGTGGCAGTGGGACCCCGAGGCCCTCTCACTCATCGCGCCTGATTAGTGCGTAACTCTTCGCTCAGAGTGTTCTTGTATTGTATCATTTCGAGAGGCAATCGTGTCACATTTGATCCTGGCAACGAACGATCGTGCGGAGGACACACTTCGCCAGTCCGGCGTTGCGAACGTCGCGCTCGGGTTCTATCCGCGGTTCGTCTTGGGGGAACTGCCTTCCGACGAGCAACTCTTGAGGGGCCTGGAGCGCCGATCGGAAAAGCACCGCAATCCCGGCGATCATTGGCTCGATGACGTTTGTCGCGGTGCACTCGACGGCTTCGGCACGCGCGATATTGGTTTGTTCGAGCTGTGCGAGAAGTTCGACTCAATTGAAATATGGGTGGATGCTCGGCCCAATGATCAACTTGTGCTCGTCTGGCTGCTGGACCTGATTCGTCCTCACAGGGAGATCACGAGCAAGCTGAGCCTGGTGCATGCGGACGATACTATTGCCAACAATACCCCGGAGTCTGTCGCAAAATGGAAGCTGCCGGCCTTCAAGGTGACCGAGAACCATTTGGTGACGGCAAGCCGCGCCTGGCGGGCCTATCGGGCTGAAACGCCAGAATCCTGTTTCGATCTGCTCATGACGGATCTGATGCTCCTGCCGAGACTTCGATCGGCGCTAATCGCGGTGCTCGAAGAGCTTCCGGACAGCGTGACGGGACTCGGTGCAACTGAAATGGATCTGCTGGATTCTGTGAACGACGGGCAAACCGACCCAAGGCTCGTCCAACACGCGAGATGGCTTCGCGATGTATTCGGCGAAAACGACGCGCGTGACGCTTTGCTCGAGCTGGGGGCGTATTCGGCGCCGTCGCTCTTATTGGGCGATCCGGCGTTCGACAATGAGGATCGTTACTTCGGCAGGAGTGAGTGGAGGCTCACGCTGACTGAACTCGGGCGTTCACTTCTCGCCCGCGAAGACGATATGTGGCGGCACAATGCCATTAAACGATGGTGGGGTGGGACCGAGTTGACCAACGAACGGCTGTGGCGGTGGGATCGCGAAAGCCGATTGCTGGTTGCGCCCTAGGTCAGCTTCGTAGGATGGACTAGTCTTACTGAGTCACTCGGCCGCGCCGCGAGAAGTGTTATCGGTCCGGCAGCGCGGATGAGGCCACTGCTTGACTATTGTACCGGCCTGATGCTGCCGGTGAACAAGGGCGCGTCGACGATGAAGCGTGTGATTCTGACTAGTTCGTCCGGCGTTGGTCTCACCTATGCTGGTCGTGCTGACATGGTCGTCCCGTTGATCTTTCGGTTCGTTTGGGGGCCGTTGCCTACGTCGCACCACCTCGAGGACTATCTTACGGGAGGCTATTACAGGGGCGATCCGGAGGTGCGGTGGTCCGATCTTGTTGGCCGGTTGCCTCAGACCGGTCTCGCGCACAAGGAGACTGGCCTGGTTTGGTTTTGCGAGACCTATGGCGTCGAGTTCATCGAGCTGTGGTTCGACCCTGAGCCTAACAGTCAATTGCAACTCATCTGGATCCTGGACTATTTGCGGTCCCATCCATCGATCACCCATTGTCTTAGACTGCGACGGGTCAATTTCGATCTGCGCGAAGCGGACGGCCCGCAACTTCGCGATCGTACGGTGCGGGAATCGGAGATCGCAGAGTGCGACTTCGAGATAGCCAACATGGCCTGGGAGGCGTATCGGGCGCCGACGCCTGAACTCTGCTTCGGGTTGCTGACAAGGGATTTACCAAGGCTACCTTTCCTGAAGCCGGCTCTGGAAGCGTTGCTAGCTGAACTGCCGTCACCAATCACCGGATTGGGCGCGACGGAGGCGCGGCTTATCGAGCTGATTGCAAGGGGGCACAATCGTACAAAAGAACTGTTTCAGCCGGGCGGGCTGCTCGAAACGCGCGTGTTCGACCAGTGGGAGCTGGGTCCGTTGCTCGAAGGGCTTGCGTCGGGCCCGATGCCGGCGGTCGCAGGTCTCGATCCGAAACTCGCGACGCTCGCCCCACACGATGCGCGAGGTCGCAACGCCGCCTATCGTCGGAGCCGGTTGTCGCTGACCGAATTTGGCAAAGCGGTTCTGGAAGGCCGCGAAGATTTCCGTCGCCACAATCCGATTCGACGTTGGTGGGGCGGCACGCTGCTCACCAATGAACGGCTGTGGCGGTGGGATCGCGAAAGCCGGTTGCTGATTGCGCCTTAGCGGCGCGTTCGGCGCCGTAGGGTGGATTAGCCGAAGGCGCAATCCACCACTGTTTAGGTGGGTTACGCGTCGCGGACTGCGCTTTGCGCAGCCGCGAGGCTAACCCACCCTACAAAGCTTACTCCGCGGCTTCTGCGTAATCGCTCACCGGCGGGCAGGAGCACACCAGGTTGCGGTCGCCATAGACGTTGTCGACGCGGCCGACGGGGCACCAATATTTGTCGGTGCGCGAGACGCCGTCGGGGAAACACCCCTCGCTGCGGGTGTAGGCGCGCTTCCAATCGTCGTCGGCGATGTCGTGCACGGTGTGCGGGGCGTGGCGCAAGGGCGAGGCTGCGATCTCAAAGCGGCCGGCCTCGACCTCGGCGATCTCCTTCCGGATCGCGATCATGGCGTCGCAAAAACGATCCAGCTCGGCCTTGGATTCCGATTCGGTCGGCTCGATCATCAGTGTGCCCGGGACCGGGAAGCTCATGGTCGGGGCGTGGAAGCCGTAGTCGATCAGGCGCTTTGCGATGTCGTCGACGGTGACGCCGCTCGTCGTTTTCAGCGGACGGGGATCGACGATGCACTCATGCGCGACGCGGCCCTTCGCGTTCTTGTAGAGCACCGGGAAGTGCGGATCGAGGCGCGCTGCGATGTAATTGGCGTTGAGGATCGCGATCTCGGTGGCGCGCTTCAGGCCCTCGCCGCCCATCATCAGGATGTAGATGTAGGAGATGGTGAGGATCGAGGCCGAGCCGAACGGCGCGGCCGAGACCGGACCGACCGGCGCGTCTGCCTTCGTCGCGGGGTGGCCAGGGAGGAACGGCGCGAGATGCGCCTTGACGCCGATCGGGCCCATGCCGGGGCCGCCGCCGCCATGCGGGATGCAGAAGGTCTTGTGCAGGTTGAGATGGCTGACATCGGCGCCGTAGTCGCCGGGCCTGGAAAGGCCGACCTGCGCATTGAGATTGGCTCCGTCGAGATACACCTGGCCGCCATGGCCGTGCACGATGTCGCAGATCTCGCTTATATGCTCCTCGAACACGCCGTGCGTCGAGGGATAGGTGATCATGACCGCGGCGAGATCGTTTGCATGCTTCTCCGCCTTGGCGCGGAGATCATTGACGTCGACGTCGCCGTTCTTCTCGCAAGACACCACCACCACGTCCATGCCGACCATCGCGGCCGAGGCCGGATTGGTGCCGTGGGCGGAGGAGGGGATCAGGCAGATCTTGCGATGGCCCTGTCCGCGCGCGGCATGATAGCCGCGGATCGCGAGCAGCCCGGCATATTCGCCCTGCGCGCCCGAGTTCGGCTGCAGCGAGATCGCGTCATAGCCGGTGATGTCGCAGAGCCATTTCTCCAGGCGTGCGAACAGCGCGTGATAGCCGGCCGCCTGCTCGCGCGGGGCGAACGGATGCAGCGAGCCGAATTCCGGCCAGGTCAACGGCATCATCTCGGTGGTCGCGTTCAGCTTCATGGTGCAGGATCCCAGCGGGATCATGGCGCGGTCAAGCGCGAGGTCGCGGTCACTGAGCTTGCGCATGTAGCGCAGCATCTCGGTCTCCGAGCGGTGCGCATGGAACACCGGATGGGTCAGGAATGCGGTGGCGCGCTTCAACGCGTCCGGCAGCGCCTCGCGCGTCTCGGCGTCGATCTCGGCATAGGCAAGCTTGCCGCCGAAGGCGCGCCAGACTGCTTCAATCGTCGCAGGCGTCGTGGTCTCGTCGAGCGCGATGCGAAGAGCCGTATCGCTGACGCCGAGATTGATCTTCTCGCTTGCTGCCCGCGCGACGATCTCGGCGCGCTTGCCGCCGGCATCGACGCTCAGCGTGTCAAAGAAGCTGTCCGATTGCGGCGCGAAGCCGAGCTTGCGCAGGCCGGTCGCGAGCACGGCGGTGCGGCGGTGGACGTTGCGCGCGATCTGCGTGAGGCCCTCGGGGCCGTGATAGACCGCGTACATCGAGGCGATCACGGCGAGCAGCACCTGCGCGGTGCAGATGTTGGATGTCGCCTTCTCGCGGCGGATGTGCTGCTCGCGGGTCTGCAGCGCGAGCCGATAGGCCGGCGCACCGCGGGAATCGACGGAGAGGCCGACGATGCGGCCGGGCAGCGAACGCTTCAGCGCATCGCGCACCGCCATATAGGCGGCGTGCGGCCCGCCATAGCCCATCGGCACGCCGAAGCGCTGGGCCGAGCCGATGGCGATGTCGGCCCCGAGCTCGCCGGGCGAGGCGAGCAGCGTCAGCGCCAGGAGGTCGGCGGCTAGAATCGCGAGTGCGCCCTTGGCCTTCAGCGCGGCGATCGCGGGCCTGAGGTCGCGCAACGCGCCCGAAGAACCGGGGTATTGCAGCAGCGCACCGAGCACGTCCGATTTGTCGAGATCGGTGAGGGGATCGCCGACGACCAGAGTCCACCCCAGCGGCTCGGCGCGGGTGCGCATCACGGCCAGCGTCTGCGGATGCACGTCCTTGTCGACGAAGAAGGCCCTTGCCTTGACCTGCGAGTGGCGCTCGGCGAGCGCCATGGCTTCGGCCGCCGCGGTGGCTTCATCGAGCAGCGAGGCGTTGGCGACGTCGAGCCCGGTGAGGTCGCAGATCATGGTCTGGAAGTTGAGCAGCGCTTCCAGCCGGCCCTGGCTGATCTCCGGCTGGTAGGGCGTATAGGCCGTGTACCAGGCCGGGTTCTCCAGGATGTTGCGCTGGATCACCGCAGGCAGGATGGTGCCTGAATAGCCCTGGCCGATCAGCGAGGTGAAGACCTGGTTTTGACGCGCAAGCTCGGTCATGTGCGCGATCGCCTCGGTCTCGCTCAAGGGCTTGCCCAGATCGAGCGGGGCGGCCTGCCGGATCGAGGCCGGCAAGGTCTCCGCGATCAGCGCATCGACGCTCTTGGCGCCGACTGTCTCGAGCATGGCGGTGACATCGCGCGCCGATGGGCCGATGTGGCGGCGGACGAAGGAGGTGGCGGTGTCGCCGTTGGACTTGCGGTGCGCGGTCATCATTGGGTCCTCGCTTCAGATTTCGCTGTCAGTGTCATGCCCCGCGAAGGCGGGGCATCCAGTACTCTCCAGCAGCGCGGATTGAACCGAGGGGCCGCGGCGTACTGGATCACCCGCCTTCGCGGGTGATGACACTGAGCATGAGGTTAGACTTCGCTTCATCTCACGCCGTATGCGCCTTGTAGGCGGCTTCATCCATGAGGCCGCCGAGCTCGCTTCTGTCGGCAATCTTGATCTTGAAGAACCAGGCCTTGCCTTGCGCGTCCGAGTTCACCAGCGCCGGCTCGGATGCGAGCTCGGCGTTGGTCTCGAGCACTTCGCCAGAGATCGGCGCGTAGACGTCGGAGGCCGCCTTGACGGATTCGACGACCGCGGCGGCTTCGGCCTTCTTCAGCGCGCGGCCGACCTTGGGCAGCTCGACGAACACGACGTCGCCGAGCTGCTGCTGCGCGTAATCGGTGATGCCGACGGTGGCGACATCGCCGTCGATCGCCAGCCATTCGTGATCAGAGGTGTACAGCGTCGTGGTCATTTCGAATCCTCAGCGTTTGTAGGTGTTCTTGACGAAGGGCATGGCGGCGACCTGCAAGGGCAGTCGCTGGCCGCGCACCTCGGCGAAGAGTTTTGTGCCAAGCGCGCTCAGATTCGTGGGCACGTAGCCCATCGCAACCGGCGCATTCAGGCTCGGGCCGAAGCCGCCCGAGGTGACTTGTCCGATCGGCTCGCCGCCCGCGTCATTCGCAAACAGCAGCGCGCCCTCGCGCACCGGCGCGCGGCCTTCGGCGCGCAAGCCGACGCGGCGGCGGGATGCGCCGCCATCGAAATGGGCGAGGATCTTCGCAGCGCCGGGAAAGCCGCCGGCGCGTGCACCGCCGCTGCGGCGGCTTTTCTGCACCGACCATTCCAGCGCGGCCTCGGCCGGCGTGGTCGTGGCGTCGATGTCGTGACCGTACAGGCAGAGCCCGGCTTCCAGCCGCAGGCTGTCGCGGGCCCCGAGGCCGATCGGCAGCACGTCGGGATTTTCCAGCAGCATCTTTGCGAGGCGTTCGGCATCGCCTGCTGGAACCGAGATCTCGAAGCCGTCCTCGCCGGTGTAGCCGGAGCGCGAGACGAAGCACTTGATGCCGGCAACCTCGTGCGGGCCGGCATCCATGAACTTCATGCCTGATACCTCTGCACAGAATTTCGCCAGCGCCGCTTCCGCCTTCGGGCCCTGCAACGCGATCAGCGCGCGGTCGGCAAGCTGCTCGATCACGCAGGCGTCGGACAGGTTCGCGCGCAGATGCGCCTCGTCCTCGGCCTTGCAGGCGGCGTTGACGACCAGGAACAGGTGATCGCCGAAATTGGCGACCATCAGATCGTCGAGAATGCCGCCGTCGTCATTGGTGAATTGGGCGTAGCGCTGCCGCCCTGCGGCGATCGCCACGATATCCTGCGGCACCAGCCGCTCCAGCGCGCGGGCGGCGTCCTCCACATTACCGGATTTCGGCCGGAGCGCGAGCTGGCCCATGTGGGAGACGTCGAACAGGCCCGCTTTGGTGCGGGTATGGAGGTGCTCCTTCAAGACGCCCGCGGGGTACTGCACGGGCATGTCATAGCCCGCGAACGGCACCATCTTGCCCCCCAGGGACACATGGAGGTCGTAGAGGGGGGTGCGTTTCAGGGAGTCTTGGTCGTGCGCTAGCATCTTGAGGGCCCTCGGCGGTTCCTCGGGGAGGATTCCCCGATGGACACCAGTCGAAGCCCCATCTGTCGCTGTGCCTGAGAGTATTATCCCGTCGGCGGACGCTGTCCGGGCCTACACCCGTCGGCGCCTCTTTCCAGATGCTGTCAAAGCCACGCGGTCCTTTTGCCTGAGAGTTTCCGGGGCGGTTGCTCCTTCGGCGCCGGCTACCAGGTGCCGGTCTCTCCCGACGTGGCCGTACGATACAGATGGGTAGAGACCACAGCGGAGCCAAGCCTGTCAACGCGTCCGCGTGCCCTATCCAACGGGATTGCGCGCCTGCGGCAACCCTCTGATCTCCCTGCACAGTTTCTGGACAGCGAAGCTGGCCTTGTCTAAAAGCGCTTTGGCCCGCAGATATCAGCCTTAACGGTCCGGTTTGGACCGCGAAAAGCGGGCCCAAGCATACCCGATTGGATGAACATGAGCGGCGTCAACGAGATCAGGTCGACCTTTCTGAACTTCTTTGCCGAGAACGGCCACGAGATCGTGCCGTCCTCGCCCCTCGTGCCGCGCAACGACCCGACGTTGATGTTCACCAATGCCGGCATGGTGCAGTTCAAGAACGTCTTCACCGGCGTCGAGAAGCGGCCCTATCAGCGCGCCACCACCTCGCAGAAATGCGTGCGCGCCGGCGGCAAGCACAACGACCTCGACAATGTCGGCTACACCGCGCGCCATCTCACCTTCTTCGAGATGCTCGGCAATTTCTCGTTCGGCGATTACTTCAAGGAGCGCGCGATCGAGCTCGCCTGGAAGCTGATCACGAGCGAGTTCGGGCTGAAGAAGGACAAGCTGCTCGTCACCGTCTACCACACCGACGACGAGGCGGCCGGCCTGTGGAAGAAGATCGCCGGCTTCTCCGACGACCGCATCATCCGCATCCCGACCTCGGACAATTTCTGGGCGATGGGCGACACCGGGCCGTGCGGCCCGTGCTCGGAGATCTTCATCGACCGCGGCGAGCACATCTGGGGCGGTCCTCCGGGATCGCCGGAAGAGGACGGCGACCGCTTCCTCGAATTCTGGAATCTCGTGTTCATGCAATACGAGCAGGTGACGAAGGAGGAGCGCGTTAATCTGCCGCGTCCCTCGATCGACACCGGCATGGGCCTGGAGCGCATGGCCTGCATCCTCCAGGGCGTCGAGACCGTGTTCGAGACCGACCTGTTCAAGAACCTGATCGACGCGACCTCGTCCGCGCTCGGCAGCGGACCGAACGAGCAGAACGTCGGCTCGTTCCGCGTCATCGCCGATCACTTGCGCTCGTCCGCCTTCCTGGTCTCGGACGGCGTGCTGCCCTCGAACGAGGGCCGCGGCTATGTGCTGCGCCGGATCATGCGCCGGGCGATGCGCCATGCGCAGCTCTTGGGTGCCAAGGAGCCGCTGATGCACCGGCTGGTCTGGGCGCTGGTGCGCGAGATGGGCCAGGCCTATCCGGAATTGATGCGCGCGGAAAAGCTGATCGAGGAAACGCTGCGGCTGGAAGAGACCCGCTTCCGCAAGACTCTCTCGCGCGGCTTGGCCATCCTCGACGAGAAGAGCGCGTCCTTAAAGAAGGGCGACATGTTCGACGGCGACGTCGCCTTCACGCTCTACGACACCTACGGCTTCCCGCTCGACCTGACGCAGGACGCGCTGAAGTCGCGCGGCATCGGCGTCGACCAGGCGGCGTTCACTGACGCGATGGAGCGTCAGAAGGCCAAGGCGCGCGAGTCCTGGAAGGGCTCGGGTGAGGCGGCATCCGAGGCGATCTGGTTCCCGCTGCGCGAGAAGCTCGGCGCCACCGAATTCCTGGGTTACGAGACCGAGAGCGCCGAGGGCGTGGTCTCGGCGCTGGTCAAGGACGGCGCCGAGGTGACGAGCCTCAAGGCCGGCGAGACCGGCGCGATCGTGCTGAACCAGACGCCGTTCTATGCGGAGTCCGGCGGCCAGGTCGGCGACACCGGTGTGCTCTCGGGCGAGGGCGGCATCAAGGTTCGCGTCACCGATACGCAGAAGAAGCTCGGCGATCTCTTCGTCCATATCGGCACGGTCGAGAGTGGCGAAGTGAAGCTCGGCACGGCGCTGCAGCTCGAGGTGGATCACGCACGCCGCTCGACCATCCGCGCCCATCACTCGGCGACTCACATTATCCACGAGGCGCTGCGCCAGGTGCTCGGCGATCACATCGCCCAGCGCGGCTCGATGGTCGCGCCGGATCGGCTGCGCTTCGACTTCGTGCATCCGAAGCCGATCACGGCTGAGGAGCTCGCCCGGGTCGAGGACATCGCCAACGACGTGGTGTTGGAGAACGACGAGGTCACCACGCGCGTCATGGGCGTCGACGAGGCCCGCGAGGCTGGCGCGCGCGCGCTGTTCGGCGAGAAATATGGCGACGAGGTCCGCGTCGTCTCGATGGGCAGGACCGCGCGCGAGCGCGGCGCCAACGCGCTCGGCTGGTCGGTCGAGCTCTGCGGCGGCACCCATGTGAAGCGCACCGGCGATATCGGCCTGATCACGGTCACGAGCGAGAGCGCGGTCGCCTCCGGCGTGCGCCGGATCGAGGCGCTGACGGGCAACTACGCGCGAAAACATGCCAACGACACCATGGCGCTGGCGAAGATCGCGGCGAACGAGCTGCGCACCTCGCTCGACGACGTGCCGGCGCGCATCTCGGCGCTGATGGAGGAGCGCAAGAAGCTCGAGCGCGAACTCTCCGATGCCCGCAAGAAGCTGGCGATGGGCGGCGGCGCCGCAGCCGGCAACAACGGCGCAGCGTCGGGCGTGCGCGAGGCCGGCGGCGTCAAGCTGATGGCGCGTGCGGTCGAAGGCATCGAGATGAAGGATCTCAAGAGTCTCGCCGACGACGGCAAGAAGCAGATCGGCTCGGGCGTCGTCGCCATCGTCGGCGTCACCGGGGACGGCAAGGCCGGAATCGTGGTTGGCGTCACGCAGGACCTCACCGCGCGCTTCAACGCGGTCAATCTGGTCCGCATCGCCTCCGAGGCGCTCGGCGGCAAGGGCGGCGGCGGCCGGCCCGACATGGCCCAGGCCGGCGGCCCCGATGGCGCCAAGGCGTCCGAGGCCCTGAGCGCGATCGAAAAAGCGATGGCGGGCGCGTAAGGCGCGCGTCGCCAGGGTCGTCTCACCGGCTTCAATGGCATCGGCGTGGCACCTTGATCGCGCCGCGCGGTTCGGCCCGTAAAGCGATCAGCCCTTCTTCAGGAAGACGTAGTCGGCGGAGTAGGGCACGCTCCTGAATTCGCCGGCCTTGTCGCAGGCGCCGTCGAGCTTGCCGCCCTGGGTGTTGATGCGCTGGACCGTGGTGACAGGCGCAAGCACGCCGCTGCCGCGGTGAGTGGTGACGTCCAGCTTCAGCCAGGGGATGTCGGCTGCGGTCGCGCCCGGCGCATTGCCGACGGCTTTACCAGTCACGGCGCTGCCGTCGGCAAGCTCCCAGTTCGGGCCGGCATAATGGCGGCCGATGGTCTTGCTTTCGGACAGCAGCGTCGCGATCGGCTCGCGAAAAGCCCACGCGAGCTTGCCGTCGAGGCCAGCCTTGCACTCATAGACCTGCGCACCTTCGGCGTGGACGCTGAGCACGACGGTCTCGCCGGGGGCGGCGATCGCGTTGGGGAGTGGGTCGGCGGCGACAGCGAGCCCGGCCATTGCGGCGAGCAGGAGCAGGCAGGGGGTGGCAAGCTTGATGAACATGGCGGTCTCCGCGAATGCTCTCAAAAAAACGGGCCGCGCTGGTCGCGCGGCCCGTGATGATGTCTGGCTCCGTCGGGCGAAATTGCGGTCGACTTACGCCGCCAGCTCTTTCGTGAGGTTCTCGGCGACCTTGTCGAGGAAGCCGGTGGTCGAGAGCCAGCGCTGGTCGGCGCCGACCAGCAGCGCGAGGTCCTTGGTCATATAGCCGGCCTCGACGGTGTCGACGCAGACCTTCTCCAGCGTGGCCGCGAACTTGGCGAGCTCGGGGTTGTTGTCGAGCTTGGCGCGGTGCGACAGGCCTCTCGTCCAGGCGAAGATCGAGGCGATCGAGTTGGTCGAGGTCTCCTTGCCCTTCTGGTGCTCGCGGTAATGGCGGGTCACCGTGCCGTGGGCAGCTTCCGCCTCGACGGTCTTGCCGTCGGGGGTGAGCAGCACCGAGGTCATCAGGCCGAGCGAGCCGTAGCCCTGCGCGACCGTGTCGGACTGCACGTCGCCGTCGTAGTTCTTACAGGCCCAGACATAGCCGCCGGACCATTTCAGCGCCGAGGCCACCATGTCATCGATCAGGCGGTGCTCGTAGGTCAGGCCCTTGGCGTCGAACTCCTTCTTGAACTCGCGGTCGAAGATGTCCTGGAAGATGTCCTTGAAGCGCCCGTCATAGACCTTGAGGATCGTGTTCTTGGTCGACAGGTACACCGGGTAATTGCGCAGCAGGCCGTAATTGAAGGAGGCGCGGGCGAAGTCGATGATGGAATCGTCGAGATTGTACATCTCCATGGCGACGCCGGCGCCGGGCGCCTTGAACACTTCCTTCTCGATCACGGTGCCGTCCTCGCCGACGAACTTCAGCGAGAGGGTGCCCTTGCCGGGGAACTTGATGTCGGTGGCGCGGTACTGGTCGCCATAGGCGTGGCGGCCGATGATGATCGGCTTGGTCCAGCCGGGAACCAGGCGCGGCACGTTCTTGCAGATGATCGGCTCGCGGAAGATCACCCCGCCGAGAATGTTGCGGATGGTGCCGTTCGGCGACTTCCACATCTGCTTGAGATTGAACTCCTTCACCCGGGCTTCATCCGGGGTGATGGTGGCGCATTTGACGCCGACGCCGACCTTCTTGATCGCCTCGGCGGCGTCGATCGTCACCTGATCGTTGGTGTGGTCGCGGTATTCCATGCCCAGGTCGAAATAGAGCAGCTCGACATCGAGGAACGGGGTGATCAGCTTGTCCTTGATGTACTGCCAGATGATCCGGGTCATCTCGTCGCCATCGAGCTCGACGACGGGATTGGATACCTTGATTTTTGCCATGATCGGGGAAGCCTCTTGGGAACGGCGCTTTCGGCGCGCCACGGGAATATCCGCCGCCTCTTAGCACCTGATAGCAGCGGGCGAAAGCCAAGGGATTATGCACTTTTAGCTCATCCAGCTTGCGCAGGCGGGAAGCGGCCGGCCGGCCCTCGGCCCGGCCTTCGGGCCCGTTTCGGGCGAGATTCAAAGTCGAATCCAAGTCGTTATTTCCCTTGAGAATTTTGTCAGGACAGGCAAACGACAGACCGCGAGGCGGCCCGGTCGTGGGGGCCGCTTGAATCAATTCCTAAGGCGGCCTTGCCAAGGCCTTGAGACGAAGAGTGGAAGCGAAAGCAGATGTCGGGGACTGACAAGAGCAAAGCGGGCCTTTCCCTCGACGGTCCCATCGTGATCCTGGTCGAGCCGCAGCTCGGCGAGAATATCGGCATGGCCGCGCGCGCCATGGGCAACTTCGCCCTCGACCGGATGCGCATCGTCAATCCCCGGGACGGCTGGCCCAACATCGCGGCCCAGCGCGCCGCGGCCGGTGCGGACCATATCCTGGAGAAGGCGCAGCTGTTCGACACGGTCGAGCAGGCGGTTGCCGACCTCGACCTCCTGTTCGCCACCACCGCACGCCCCCACGACCAAGCCAAGCCCGTGGTCGGGCCGGAGGCCGCAGCGGCCGAGATCGCAGGTCACGTCGCGACCGGCGGCAGGGCCGGCATCCTGTTCGGCCGCGAGCGCTGGGGTCTGACCAACGAGGAGGTCGGGCTCTCCAACCGCATCATCACCTTTCCGGTCAATCCGGGCTTCGCCTCGCTCAACCTCGCTCAGGCCGTGCTGCTGGTCGGCTATGAATGGTTCAAGCGCGCCACCTCCGGCGAGCTGCCGCACGCCATGCCTGAAAGATCCGAGCGCGCCTCGCAGCACCAGATGCAGGCCTTCTTCGACAATCTCGTGCGCGAGCTCGACAAGGTCGAGTTCCTGCGCCCGGCCGAGAAGCGCGACACCATGCTGGTGAACCTGCGCAACATCTTCACCCGGATGGAGCCGACCAAGCAGGATATGCACACGCTGCACGGCGTGATCATGGCGATCGCCGAGGGGCGCAAGGGTCCGGCCAAGGGCGGCGTGCTCGATGGCGAGCAGGCCACGCGCCTGCGCGCGCTGCTGGCCGAGCACGGGCAGGGCGGCGGCGTGCCGGACAGCGGCTCGACCGTGCGCGGCCTTGCCCGCCTGCTCCGCCGCAACCCGACCGACGCCGAACGCCTGCTCTGGCAGGCGCTGACGCGTGATCGCCGCTTCGCAGGTGGGTTCAAGCGGCAGACTCCCGTGGGGCGCCACATCCCCGACTTCGTCTCATTTCCGCACCGGATCGCGATCGAGCTGGTGAACCCGGGCGAGGGGGAGGCGATTGCGGCCGATCGCGCGGGACGGCGGACTTGGCTCGAGGCGCGCGACTATCGGGTGCTCGACATCCGGGCAGTGGATGTGGAGCGCGATCTCGAGGCGGAGCTGGTGCGGCTTGCCGGGATGTTGGGACAGTAGAATCTCAGCGGGCCGCGGCGTCATCGAAGCGAGCGGATGCGGTGACGATGGCGGCAAGCAGCGCGGCGATCAGGATGATGGCCAGTGCGGCCGTCCACCCATAGGCTTCAACGGCACTTCCGACCGCGACAGGCCCGGCCACCTGGCCGAGATTGCTGCCCTGCATCACCAGACCGGTGACAACAGGAATGAGTGCGGCGGATGGCGCGAGCAACGGGATCGATGAGATCAGGACGGCCGGCATCAGGCCACCAACCGCCGCGAACAGGATGCACAGCAGAAGCGTCGGCGTATCGCCGAATATCTGCAGGAAGATGCCAGGAGCTGAAAAGCCCATGGCCAGACAGGCCGCGAAGATCAGCACTGAACGCCGGGCACCGCGCGCGAGCAGGTAGCCGGCAGCGACATTCCCGATGATGTTGCTTGCGGTGGCGAGGGCACTGAGCATGCCGGCCGTGCCATGGGGGATGTTCATCCGTTCCATCAGCAGCACCGGGAGGAAGCTGAACAGCGCGAAGAACATCAGGCTGTAGAGGACAAAACATCCGGCCAGCAGAAGCGGGCCTTTGCTTGCCGCCACGTACACGGCATCGGACATCGTCCGTCGCCACGATGCCGGGGTGCGCTTCGGAGCGGCCGGAATACTCATCCACGCGGCCACGATGGCGATCGCTGCAGGACCGGCGCTGCCCCACCACAGTGCGCGCCAGTCGCTGAAGAACGTCCCGACGAGCATCGCGAGCGCAATGCCGGCCGGCATGAAGCAGCTCCACAGGGCAAGCGGAACGTCCTGTTGCCCGGACGGGACTGCTCTGTTCAGGATCGCCGGCCCCGCAACAATGATCAGAAGAAATCCTGCCCCTTCCAAAATGCGCGATGCGAGAAGCACCGCATAGTCGGTTGCGAGCGCGCCGATGATGGCGCCAAGGATGAGCAGCCCGAGGCCGAGAATGAGACTTCGCCGATCTCCGGCGCGGGCGACGAGGGAGCCGGCAGGGATACCGCCCAACAGGCCGAGAACAGCGATGATCCCGGTCAGCCAGCCGGCAGCGGCGAGGTCAAGGCCCAGATCCTTTTGCAGCATGGGCGTGGCGATCGCAGCCTTCCCCACCTGGATCGCGGCGACGGCGCCGGAGCCCACGACGATGCTCACCACATGCCAATGCCGATCTCGCAAGGACGAGGCAGGTGCTGCCGCCGCCATCAGGCCGCCTCCGTGAGCCGCCCAGCGGCCAGGGCGCGAGCGATCTCGGCGACATGGCGTCCCTGAAAGCGTGCCCCAGCCAGTTCGTTGGCGCTTGGACGACGATCCCCGCCGCTGCCGTCGTCGGCGAGGGTCGATGCGCCGTAGGGCGAGCATCCGGTGACCTCGTCCATGCGCATCTGTCCCTTGAATGTGTAGGGCAGCCCGACCACGATCATGCCGAGGTGCAGCAGCACGCTGTGCACGGACAGAATGGTGCTTTCCTGGCCGCCATGCTGGCTGCCCGTCGATGTGAAGACGCTGCCGACCTTGCCCACGAGCTTGTTCTCGAACCACAGGCCGCCGCACTGGTCGAGGAAGTTCTTCATCTGCGCGGCCATGTTCCCGAAACGCGTCGGGGTGCCAAGGATGATCGCGTCGTAGTCCGGCAATTCGGCCACGGCGGCGGTGTCGGCGCGTTGATCGACCTTGTATCCGGCCCTCTGCGCGACGTGGTCGGGAACAATTTCCGGCACGCGCTTGATGGCGACTTCGGCTTCGGCCTCCCGTGCACCCCGGGCCATCTCTTCAGCCATCGTCTCGATGTGACCGTAGGACGAGTAGTACAGCACCAGGACCTTCGTCATTTTGCTTCCTCGCTCTCAGGTGGGGGCTAGCAGCCAAAATAGGTCTGTGCTTGATCAGCGGTAGCGCGATAAGATCGATGAGTTCGATCGATTGGATAGATCATGCTGGATGTGCTGACGCTTGATCAGTTGCGAACATTCGTGACGGTGTCGGAAAGCGGGAGCTTTCGCTCGGCGGCCGCTCGGCTGTCCCGTGTTCAGTCCGCCATCAGCCATGCCATCGCCAATCTGGAGGCCGAGCTGGGTCTTGCGCTGTTCGATCGCACGGGTCATCGGCCCGTCCTGACGCCTGAGGGACAGTCACTGCTCGCGAACGCACGTGACATTCTTCTCAGAGTGGATGCGATGCGGGCGAGAGCCCGGGGCCTTGGCGAGGGAGTCGAGCTCGAGCTTTCCTTGACAATCGACACATTGTTTCCGATCGGCATGGTCGGTGCGGCATTGACGAAGATGCGCGCTGCCTATCCCTCGGTTTCGATCAGGCTTGCGGTCGAGCCGCTGGGTGGACCGATCGCCTCGCTGATCGACAAGCGCAGTTCGCTCGCGATCGTGGTCGGCGAGGATTTCCGCGACCCGCGGATCGCAGTCGAGGCGGTCTCGTCGGTCGAGCAGGTTGCCGTCGTTTCCGTTGAGCACCCATTGGCGAGGCGGCAATCGCGCAACAGGATCAGCCTTCAGGATCTGGCCGATCATCTGCAGATCGTTCTGTCCGATCCGACGCCGCTGACGGAAGGGCGCATGTTCGGTGTGCTTTCGCCCCAGACCTGCCGGGTCACCAATCAGGACACCAAGCATGCGATGATTCTCGCCGGTCTCGGCTGGGGCCGCCTGCCGTTCTGGCTGGTGGAGCGCGATCTGAGGGAAAGGCGCCTCGTGCGCCTTGCCACCACCGCCCTCGGACGGCGCAGCCAGGTTGCCGCAGAAGCCTATCTCGCGCACCGGCTGGACCAGCCGCTCGGACCAGCCGCGCTGGCTTTTCGCGAGGCCTTGTTGCAGATCGCCGAGGCGTAGGCGGACACGGCTCGAGGCGCGTCGCGTGCTCGACATTAGGGCAGTGGATGTGGAGCGGTGATCTGGAGGCGGAACTGGTGCGGCTTCAGGGGATGATGACCAAGTCGGCCTGAGCATCGGGCCGCACGGACCCGTCGCCTGCAAGTGCGCAACCAAGGGCTGTGCATAGACAAGATTGGTTGCTATGAAGTCTCTGGAAATTGAGTGGGGACTGCATGTTTGGAAGGATCGGCCGCGCAGGAGTTCGTGCGGCAGCAAGCTTCGGTGTTGTGGCGCTGACGGCCTTGCTCGAAATGTCAGGCGCTCGCGCGGAAATGCCGTTGGCTTCCAAGTGTAACGCGGTCGGCAATTTCAGCCTCGATGACAGGATCGCAGGCTGCACCGCCATCATTCAGGCGGCGGGGACGGGCATGCAGCAAGGTGTGGTCATGGCGCGCTTCCGCCGCGCCATGTTCTACCGCCAGAAGGGCGAGATCGACCTTGCGATAGCGGACTACAACGAGATCATTGAGCGCGATCCGGGCAATCTGAACTCCCGCATCGCGAGGGCTTCTGCGCTGATCCAAAAGCGAGAGCCCGAGGCTGCGCTGCTTGATTATGCCAAGGTGATCGAGCTCGATCCGAAGAATACCTACGCCTATATCGGACGTGCTCACGTCTATTCGGCGAGACGCGACTTCGTCCGTGCCATCGCCGATTATGATCAGGCCCTTCTGATTCATCCGGACAATGTCATAGCGCATGTCGAACGAGGCCTCTCTTACGTCCGGAATGGGGATCCCGATCGGGCCATGGCTGACTGCGATCGTGCGGTCGAGATCAGCCCGCAAAACGGTGGAGGCCAATTGTGCCGCGGTCGAGTTTACTTCGCAAAGGGTAAGAGAGAGCTCGCGTTGGCCGCACTGGATCAAACCATCCAGATCAAACCCAGAAGCGAGAATTTTTACTACTTCCGAGCCGAATCCTTTTCTCAACTGGGTGAACTCGACCGCGCGATCGCCGACTATGACCGGATCATCGAGCTAAACCCACAGAGCCGGTCTGCCTATGGTTGCCGGGGCGTCGCCTATTTTCAAAAGGGTGATTACGATCGCGCCATTGCCGATTACAATCAGGTGATCCAGCTGGCACATAAGGGTCAAGGAAACACCGGCGATCGGCAGAGTCAGCTTCAAGGTCAGGATGCAGATCCCATTTCTGCGTCCGTCGCAGGTGAATCGATTGCGCTCGCGTCCACGGATGGCCCCGTGCTCCGCGCTCGGGGTGGGGCCTACCACGCGAAAGGGGAGCTTGACCGCGCTATCGCAGACTTCGATGACGCGATACGCCTCAACCCCAAGGATAAGGATGCATTCGGGCTCCGCGCCAACGCGTACAAGGCCAAGGGGGACTTCGGCCGCTCGCTCGAGGACTACGATCAACTCGTGCAGTTCGATCCCAAGGATGCGCGCGCCTACTTTCATCGTGCGAGGCTCTATTGGCAGACCGCTTCCTTCGCCCAATCGTTGACCGATCTGAATCAGGCGATCGAGCTCGATCCGAAAGGTGCCTATCCAGTCATCTGGCGCGAAATTGTTGCAAGGCGCAGCGACCAACCGAGCCGGCTGAGCGAGGCTGCAAAGCGGCTCGACGCGACGAAATGGCCCGCGCCGGTCGTCAACCTCTTCCTGGGTACGACGACGCCGGAGCAAGTGCGCAGCGCAGCGGACGATGCCGACCCGGCGAAGAAGAAGGGGCAGGTCTGCGAGGCGAATTTCTATATTGCCGAGCGAGCCCTGCAGAGCGGCTCCAGGGAAGAGGCGTTAAAACTGTTCGAGCAGGCGGCTGCCGATTGCCCGAGGACCTTTATCGAGAAGTCGGCCGCCGACGTCGAGCTTGCCGCGCTGCGAGCGAGCCGCTGATCGAGCGGACGGGTCCGTAGGCGGGCAAATCAAAGCTTACAGTTGAGACGGAATGGTGGGCACGGCGCGTCGCGCCTTTGCCCACCCTACGAAGTCATCGTAGCCCGGATGGAGCGCAGCGCAATCCGGGACAGTGTCCCCGTTACGAAGCAAGAACCGTCACACGGCCTCCAACTGCTCCGCCGCGCGCTTCTTCTTCGCCTTGGCCTGGCCGAGCAGGGGGCCTGCCGTAAGCGCCGCGGTATCCGCGACGGCCGGGTCGCGCGAGATCATGGCGGCGACGATGGCGCCGTCGATGATGAGGCCGAGCTGGTGCGCCAGCACTGCAGGCTCGGCCGAGCCGAGCTCGCCGGCGAGCTTCTCGATGTGACCGAGCACGATCTTCTTGTGCTTCAGCGCGATGTTGCGGAATTGCTTGGCGTCCTTGTCGTGCTCGCCGACGGCGTTGATGAAGGGGCAGCCGTAGAAGCGCTCTTCGGCGAACCAGCTCTTCAGCGCGGGGAAGATGCGCGTGAGTTTCGCCTGCGCATCGCCGCCGCCTTGCTCCATGGCGCCGATGAACCATTCGCGCCATTGCTTGCCTTCGCTCTCCAGCACGGCGTTGACGAGGTTGGTCTTGGAGCCGAATAATTTGTAGAGCGTGGTCTTGGCGGTACCGGCCTCTTCGATGATCGCATCGATGCCGGTGGCGTTGATGCCGTTCTTGCAGAACAGATGCGTCGCCGCGTTGAGAAGGCGACCGCGTGCGGATTCGTCGTCGCCGGCAGCGGCGTGGGGCGGATTCTTCTTCGATGACGGCTTTGCCATGAGCGACAACTTAATCGCAGCCGCCTCGCATCAGCAAGCCGCATCTGTTCGGCGCCGAAAAGATTCGCATCCGCGCGCGCGGCTGCTCCGCCTTTGAGCAGGAGTGGGCTGACCAATCTGCAGGCAGCGACGTTTAAGCGGCTCCAAAGCCTCGCCTTTTGTTTTTCGCGAGATCTGGCACGCTCCATGCAAGGAAACAGACCGTTCGGTATCCTGCCGATTTCCACTTCTGCCAGGGAGAAGATTGATGACTGCCGTCGTTCAGAAGACAGTGCTGACGGGGTGCCTCGCGCCCATCGACAAGAACGGGCTCGAGCAACTGATTGCCAACGGCAAGGCAAACCCGAAGGTCATCAAGACCTTGAAGTGCAAGACGGTCGCGGAGGGCAAATTCCGCCACGCCAATTACATCCGCAACCTGCAGCCCTACATCGTCGACGAGCCGCCGGGTCTCTTAGGTGACGACACCGCGCCCAATCCGTCGGAAGCCTCGCTGGCCGCGCTCGGCTCGTGCCTCGCGGTCGGCCTGCATGCCAACGCCGTGCACCGCGGCTGGATCGTCAACAAGCTCGAGCTCGAGCTCGAAGGCGATCTCAACATCACCGCGGTCTGGGGCACCGGCGACACCTCCGACAAGCCGGTCGGCTTCACCGATGTCCGCGTCAAGGTCGACATGGAATGCGAGGGCATCTCGCCGGACGAGATCAACGCGCTGGTCGCCCATGTGAAGAAATGGTCGCCGGTCGCCAACACCTTCACGCGGCCGGTCAATCTCGAGGTCGGCATCTAGCAGACGGCAATCAGGACAGGGTGCGGGAGACGATCATGGGTTCACTGGCTTTATCGCGGGCCGACGTTCTGGATCAGCCCGCACCGTCCATTGCGGACGAGGTGGCGCGGATCGCGCGCCAAGAGCTCGCGCCGCTGGCCGCCGGCATCGACGACGGTTCGGTCTATCCAGCCGAGGTGCTGCGCAAGTTCGGCGCGGTCGGAGCGTGGGGCAGCCATGTGCCGCACGAAGGCCCCGCCGATCTGCGCTGCGCGATCCAGGCGATGGCGGCGATCGGCGAGGTCTGCGGTGCCACGGCCTTCATGGCGTGGTGCCAGAACACGCTGGTCTGGTACGCGGCGAACTCCACCAATGTGAAGCTCGCAAAGCGCTTCGGAGATGCCTTCTCGACCGGCCGCGTGCTTGGCGGCACCGGGCTCTCCAATCCCATGAAGAGCTTCTTCGGCATCGAGAAGCTCAAGCTAAAGGGCCGCAAGGTCGAGGGCGGCTATATCGTGCGCGGTGCGTTGCCCTGGGTCTCCAACCTCGGGCCTGATCACTACTTCGGCACCATCTTCGAGCGCGAGGACGAGCCGGGCATCGCAAGTGGCGAGCCCGGCACTGTCATGTTCCTGGCCGATTGCTCCGACCCCGCGATCACGCTGACGCCCTGCAAGCCGTTCCTCGCGATGGACGGCACCGGCACCTATGGCGTGCAGTTCCGCGACGCTTTCGTGCCCGATGAGCTGATCCTGGCCGATCCCGCCGCGCCCTTCGTCAAGAAGATCCGCGCCGGCTTCATCCTGCTGCAGGCCGGCATGGCGCTGGGGGTGATCAAGGATTGCATCAACATCATGGACGAGGTCGACAATCCCCTCGGCCATATCAACCGCTATTTGCCGCAGCAGCCGGTGCATTTCCGCGAGCTCGCCGCCGAGCTCGAGGCCGAGACCATGGCGCTGGCGCGCGATCCCTACAACGAGGAGGAGACCTACTGGCGCAAGGTGATTGCGCTGCGGCTGCGCGCCGGCGAAGCCAGTGTCGCGGCGGCGCATGCGGCGATGCTGCATTGTGGTGCCCGCGGCTACCTCAAGAGCCACCGCGCGCAGCGGCGCCTACGCGAGGCCTATTTCGTCGCGATCGTCACGCCGGCCACCAAGCAGCTGCGCAAGATGCTGGCCGAGTCCTGAGTTCTACGAGTCCACCCGAAGACCCCCAACCTCAACGGAGAGGCTGCCATGACTGACGTTCTGATCACTGCCGTCGAACTCGCCGATCTCTTGAAGACCGAGCCGTGTGTCGTCATCGACACCCGCAATCCCGACGCCTACGCCGCCGGCCATCTGCCGGGCGCCGTCAACGTGCATGAGATCTTCACGTTCCTCGCGACCTCCACGCCCGAGGGCATGGCCGAGCTCAAGACCAAGTTCGCCGATGCGTTCGGCAGCGCCGGTCTTTCCGGCAAGGAGACGGCGGTGATCTACGAACAGTCGATGAACTCCGGCTTCGGCCAGTCCTGCCGCGGCTATTACCTGCTCACCATGCTCGGCTATCCCAAGGTGAAGGTGCTGCATGGCGGCTTCGACGCCTGGTCGGCCGCGGGCTTCCCGGTGACCAACGATGTTCCCACACCTGGGAAGGCCTCTTTCTCGATCGTGCCCGAAGCGGGCGAGATCCTGATCGACGCCAAGACCATGCTCGCCGCCGTCGGCAAGCCGGGCATCGCGATCCTCGACGTGCGCGACGTCGACGAGTGGATCGGCGACAGCTCGTCCCCGTACGGCAAGGATTTCTGCCCGCGCAAGGGCCGCATCCCGGGCGCGGTGTGGCTGGAATGGTATCGCATGATGAAGCCGACCGTCGAAGGCCCGCGCTTCAAATCCAAGGACGAGATTCTGGCGGAATGCGCCACGGTCGGCATCTCGCAGACTACGCCGGTCTATCTCTACTGCTTCAAGGGGGCGCGCGCCTCGAACACGTTCCTGGCGCTGAAGAACGCCGGCGTGAAGGACGTGCGGATGTATTTCGGCTCCTGGAACGAATGGTCGCGCGATCCCTCGCTGCCGATCGAGCAGGGCCTGCCGATCGCATCGGACGTCACCACCAAGGCAGCCTGAGCGCGCGCCTCGTCCTTCGAGACGACCGCTTCGCGGTCTCCTCAGGATGAGGCTAAGCGGCACCGGTGTCTGTTGATACTGTTGCCGCGCCCTCCGACCTCATCCTGAGGAGCCCGCCTAAAGCGGGCGTCTCGAAGGATGGGCCCCTTGCGGACGAGGCGCGATTCCCAGCGCCTTGATCCGTGAGGCCAGCGTGGTCGGCTTGATGTCGAGGATCTCGGCGGCGCCGCCGGGGCCGAAGACTTTTCCGGCGCAGGCCTCAAGCGCGGCGAGAATGTTGGCGCGCTCGTGGTCGCGCATTTCCGACGACGTCATGATTGCGGGGCGCGCGTCGGGCCTCTGGCGGGTGGCGCCGCTGGGCGCTTGTTCACCTGAAGGATCGGGCAGATCGATGCGCAGGCGGCCGTTCTGCGACAGGATCGCGGCGCGCTCGATCACGTTCTGGAGTTCGCGGACATTGCCGGGCCAGTTGTAGCGGGTCAGCCGCCGCGCATCGCCCTCCGACAGACGGAGGTTCGATTTCAGCGCCTTGCTCTCGCGCGTCAGGAAATGCTGGGCCAGCAGGGGAATGTCCTCGCGGCGTTCGCGCAAGGGGACGGTCTCGATCGGAAACACGTTGAGACGGAAGTAGAGATCCTCGCGAAAGCGGCCGCGCTGGACCTCCTGCTTGAGATCGCGATTGGTCGCGGCGATGACGCGAACGTCGACGGCGCGGGTGCGCGCCTCGCCGACACGCTCGAAATGGCCTTCCTGCAGCACGCGCAGCAGCTTGCCTTGCAGCTCGAGCGGGATCTCGCCGACCTCGTCCAGGAACAGCGTGCCGCCGTCGGCGAGCTCGAAGCGGCCGATGCGGTCGCGCGTTGCGCCGGTGAAGGCGCCGCGGACATGGCCGAAGAACTCGCTCTCGAACAATTCGCGCGGGATCGCGGCGCAGTTGACGCGGATCAGCGGCCGGTCGCTGCGGGTGGAATCCTCGTGGATGGCGCGCGCGATCAGCTCCTTGCCGGTGCCGGATTCGCCGGTGATCATCACCGCCGCGGTGGTCGGTGCCACCAGCTTGACCTGGCGCAGCGTCTTCTGGATCGCCTCGCTGCCGCCGATGATGCCGCGCGGATTGGTCTCGATGCGGATTTCCTCCTGGAGATAGGCGTTCTCCAGCTCGAGCCGCTCGCGCAGGCGGTCGACCTCGGCCAGCGCCGCGTGCAGCTTCTCGGCGGCCTCGCGGCGCTGGCTGACGTCGCGAAACACCACGACGGCGCCGACCACGACGCCGCGATCGCGGATCGGCGTCGACGTGTACTCGACCCAGGCGGGCGAGCCGTCCTTGCGCCAAAACACCTCGCCGTCGACCTGGTGCACGGCGCCGTCGCGGAACGCCGCATAGATCGGGCAATCGTGGTTGTGATAGTGCCGGCCGTCGTGGTGGGTGTGGTGGACGATCGGGTGGATCTCCTTGCCGACCAGCTCCTCGGCGGTCCAGCCCAGCATGCGCTCGGCCGCGGGGTTGACGAAGGTGGTCTTGCCTTCGGCGTTGACGCCGTAGATGCCTTCGCCGGCGGCGCGCAGGATCAGCTGGTTCTCGCGCTCGATGTCCTGGAACACGCGCTCGACGCGCTGCCAGGTCGAGATGCCGCCGCGCATATGGTCCTCGGCGGCGGCATCGACATTGCGCCGGCGGCGGGCTTCGAGGTCGGTCAGCGTCAGCAGCAGCAGCGAGCGGCCGTCATGCGGCAGCAGGCAGCCGGCATATTCGAGCTTGAGATCTTGCCCGGTCGCGTGGCGTGGATTGAGCGCCGTGGTCCAGTAGGCGCCCTTGTGCAGCACGGCCTGGGTGAAGACGGTGAGGGCGGCAAGCTCGCCGGCGTGGAGCGTGCTGGCCCTGGTCTGCCGCAGCAAAGCGCGGTCGTAACCGAGCAGGGCGCCGGCGGCGGGATTGGCATCGACGATCTGGTCGCCAAAGGGATCGACCAGCAGCATCGCCTCGACCGAGGATTCGAAGGCCGCGATGCGCGGGTCGATGACGGGGGCCACCTCGTCGTGGGCGGGCATTGGCGTCGTTGCCATTGCGAAATCTCGTAATTGAACTACGAAATCTCGTTTATCACGAGTTTTCGTAGCGGCCAAGCGCGGGTGAAAATGCTGCGTCATCAAGGCAATGCCTGCCTATTCGTCGGTGGCATGCTCCTTGCGTAATTCCTTCTCGCATTGACGCGCAGGAGGGCCGATGTCCACGTTCGACAATCCGTTTGATCCCGATCGCAAGCTTCGAGCCGGCTGTGTTTGCGGCCAGCATCGTTCCGCAGCTGAGCATGAGCAGGCGACGGCGCTGCATTGCGAGCCGGTCGCAAGCGAAGAGCAGCGCTACGAGGGCGTGGTCGCCTCCGCATTGATGCGCGCGATGTTTCCGCAGGACGTGGCGCGGCGTGCTTTTCTGAAGTCGGTCGGAGCATCGACCGCGCTCGCGGCGCTGTCGCAATTCTTCCCGATTCGGACGGCGACCGAGGTGTTCGCGCAAGCCGGCGCGCCCGAGAAGAAGGACCTCAAGGTCGGCTTCATCCCGATCACCTGCGCCACGCCGATCATCATGGCCGCGCCAATGGGCTTCTATGCCAAGCACGGCCTCAACGTCGAAGTGGTGAAGACCGCCGGCTGGGCCGTGATCCGCGACAAGACCATCAACAAGGAATACGACGCCGCGCACATGCTGGCACCGATGCCGATCGCGATCTCGCTCGGCCTTGGCGCCAACGCCATTCCGTTCACCGTCCCGGCCATCGAGAACATCAACGGCCAGGGCATCGTGCTGGCGAGCAAGCACAAGGACAAGCGCGATCCGAAGGACTGGAAGGGGCTGAAATTCGCCATCCCCTTCGACTATTCCATGCACAATTATCTCTTGCGCTATTACCTCGCCGAGCACGGTCTCGATCCCGATACCGACGTGCAGCTGCGCTCGGTGCCGCCGCCGGAGATGGTCGCGAATCTGCGTGCCGACAACATCGACGGCTTCCTCGCGCCCGACAACATCTGCCAGCGCGCAATCTATGACGGCGTCGGCTTCATGCATCTCCTCTCCAAGGAGATCTGGGACGGCCATCCCTGCTGCAGCTTTGCCGCCAGCCGCGAGTTCATCACCACCGCGCCGAACAGCTTCGCGGCGCTGACGCGGGCGATCGTCGATGCCACCGCCTATGCTTCCAAGGCCGAGAACCGCAAGCAGATCGCTGAAGCCATCGCGCCTGCGAACTACATCAACGCGCCGGTCACCGTGCTGGAGCAGGTCCTGACCGGCACCTATGCCGACGGGCTCGGCGGGGTGAAGACCGATCCCAAGCGCGTCGATTTCGATCCGTTCCCCTGGCAGTCCTTCGCGGTGTGGATGCTGACGCAGATGAAGCGCTGGGGCCAGATCAAGGGCGACGTCGACTACAAGGCGGTGGCCGAGCAGGTGTATCTGGCAACCGATACCAAGAAGCTGATGACCGAGATGGGCCTCACGCCGCCGGCGAGTGCCTACAAGTCGTTCGCGGTGATGGGCAAGAATTTCGATCCGGCCAAGCCCGAGGACTATCTGGCGAGCTTCAAGATCAGGAAGGCGTCGTGATGGCCAGCGCTCTATCTTCACCTCGCCCAGCTTGCGGGGAGAGGTCGGGGGCACAGGTCCCTCGACAATCTCACGTGTCGAGGGAGGCCCCTCACCCCGACCCTCTCAGCGCGAGCGAAGCTCGTCGCGCCCCCGTAAGAACGGGGAGAGGGAGATGACCGCCTCCCTCCGCCTCCGCGCCGGCCTCGTCTCCATCGTGCTGCTCGCCGCCTTCCTCGGCATCTGGCATCTCGCCACACGCTCGACCGGCACGACGGCGACGATGAGCCCGGAATACGCCAAGCTGATGGGCCTCACGGCGACGCAGGGCAAATCGGCGATGCCCGGGCCGCTCGATGTCGGCGCAAAGCTCTGGGAGCATCTGAAGCGGCCGTTCTACGACAACGGGCCGAACGACAAGGGGCTCGGCATCCAGTTCGGCTATTCCATTGCGCGCGTCGGCACCGGCTATCTGCTGGCCGTGCTGGTGGCGATCCCGCTCGGCTTTCTGATCGGCATGTCGCCGCTGCTGAGCAAGGCGCTCGATCCGTTCATCCAGGTCTTGAAGCCGATCTCGCCTTTGGCCTGGATGCCGCTCGCGCTCTACACAATTAAGGATTCCTCGGTCTCCGCGATCTTCGTCATCTTCATCTGCTCGATTTGGCCGATGCTGCTCAACACGGTGTTCGGCGTCGCGAGCGTGCGCAAGGAATGGATCAACGTCGCGCGCACGCTCGAGGTCGGCACCGTCAGGCGGGCCTTCACCGTGATCCTGCCGGCAGCGGCCCCGACCATTCTGACGGGCATGCGCATCTCGATCGGCATCGCTTGGCTCGTGATCGTCGCCGCCGAGATGCTCGTCGGCGGCACCGGCATCGGCTACTTCGTCTGGAACGAGTGGAATAATTTGTCGATCACCAACGTCATCATCGCGATCCTCCTGATCGGGATCGTCGGAATGCTGCTCGACCAGATCCTGGCGCGCTTCACGCGCATGGTCACGTTTCCGGAGTAGAGGCGATGACCGACAAGTTCATCTCGATCGAAGGCATCGCCAAGCGCTATCCAGGTGCGGGCGGCGCGACGACCACCATCTTCGAGAACCTCTGGCTCTCGATGGCGCGCGGCGAGTTCGCTTGCGTGATCGGCCATTCCGGCTGCGGCAAGACCACGGTGCTCAACATCCTCGCCGGGCTCGATGCGCCGAGCGAGGGCGCGGTCATCGTCGACGGTCAGGCGATCTCGGGCACCAGCCTCGACCGCGCCGTGATCTTCCAGAGCCATGCGCTGCTGCCCTGGCGCACGGTGCTCGGCAACGTCGCCTATGCCGTCAGCTCGAAATGGCGCAGCTGGGACCGCGCCAAGGTCAAGGCGCATGCGCAGAAGTTCATCGATCTGGTCGGCCTCTCCGGCGCCGAGCACAAGCGTCCCTCGGAGCTGTCGGGCGGCATGAAGCAGCGCGTTGGCATCGCACGGGCGCTGTCGATCACGCCGAAGATGATGCTGATGGACGAGCCGTTCTCGGCGCTGGACGCGCTGACGCGCGGCACGCTGCAGGACGAGGTGCGGCGGATTTGCCTGGAGTCCGGGCAGACCGCGTTCATGATCACCCATGACGTCGACGAGGCGATCTATCTCGCCGACAAGATCTTCCTGATGACCAACGGTCCCGGCGCGGTGCTGGCGGAGGTGGTCGAGAACCCGCTGCCGCGGGACCGCGGCCGCACCGACCTGCACCGCCATCCGCTGTACTACGCGCTGCGCAACCACATCATCGATTTCCTGGTGACGCGCAGCAAGAACTTCACCACTGAAAAGCCGGATCACGATCCGCGCAACGTGCCGACGGTGCAGATCGGCAAGCCCGGGCTCTCGATCGCATCAAACGGCGAAGAGCCACGACAAACTTGGATGCCCGGGACAAATCCCGGATTGAGCGCCTAACAAGGAGATCCTGACATGAAACGCGAAGACCTCACCGAGAAGCTGCTCGACATCAAGCGCGAGAAGGGCTGGAGCTGGAAACACATCTGCGAAAAGATCGGCGGCTATTCCGAGGTGCTGATCGTCGGTGCGATCATGGGCCAGATGAAGCTGACCAAGCCGCAGGCTGCCAATGCCGGCGAGCTGTTCGGCCTGTCGAAGGCGGAAGTTGCGATGCTCAACGAGGTGCCGATGCGCGGCACCGGCACGCCGATGCCGCCGACCGACCCGCTGATCTACCGCTTCTACGAGATGGTGATGGTGAACGGTCCGGCCTGGAAGGCGCTGATCGAGGAGGAGTTCGGCGACGGCATCATGTCGGCGATCGACTTCGACATGGGCATCGAGCGCGTCGCCAACCCCAAGGGCGACCGCGTCAAGATCACCATGAGCGGCAAGTTCCTGCCGTATAAATATTACGGCTCCAGCGGCAACGTGCCGGAGTACGGCTTCAAGGAGGAGTGACCGCGGCGAAGGCGGCGCGCAGCTCGCCGACCGGCGCCATCTCGCGGATGTAGGTGAAGGACCCCTTGTCCTTCATCTCGCGCGCGCAGTTCAGGAACGCTGCGAGCGCGTAGCGCGACATGGCTCCGCCGACGCTGATGCGCTTGACGCCAGCGGCGGACAATTGCTCGACGGTTAGCGTCGGGTCGGCAAAGCCCATCACGTGGTTGAAGGGCTTGCCCAGCGAGGACACCACCGTCCTGATCGTGGCGAGATCGTACAGGCCCGGCGCATAGAGGACGTCGGCGCCAGCGGCCTCGAAGGCCTGCAGGCGGCGGATCGTATCGTCGATGTCCTTGCGGCCGTGCAGGAAGTTCTCGGCCCGCGCTGTCAGCGTGAACGGAATGGGCAGCGCGCGTGCCACCTCCACCGCGGCCTGGACGCGCTCGACGGCGTGGGAGAAGTCGTAGATCGGGCGATCGCGATCGCCGCTGAAATCCTCGATCGAGCCGCCCACCGCGCCAGCGTCTGCGGCACGCCGAATAGCTTCGGCGGCGCGTCTCGGCTCATGTGCGCCGCAATTCTCGAGGTCGACGCTGACGGGCAGGTCGGTCGCTTCCACGATCGTGCGTGCGTTGGCGAGGATGACGTCGAGGCTGACGCCGCTGCTGCCGAGCATGTTGGCGACCCCGAGGCTCGTAGTGGCCAGGGCTTCGAAGCCCATCGCCGCGAGCAGCTTCGCGGTGCCGGCATCCCATGGATTGGGAATGATGAAGGCACCGGGCCGCTCGTGCAACGCGCGAAACGCTCTCGCCTTGTCCAACTGGCTCGTCATGGCTCGTCTCCATTGTCTGTCCCAACGAGCTTTAGGCGCACTTTCGTCATCCGCCAAATTTGTTATTCTGTCAGATATCATCAGCTTTTTGCATGAGGTCGCGATGGACAGTGACGCCCTCAACACCTTCCTGGCGGTTCATCGCAGAGGCGGGATTTCGCATGCCGCGAAATTCCTGCACCGCTCGCAGCCGGCGATTTCGCGCCGTATCGCTCTATTGGAGCAGGAGCTCGGCGTTCCCCTGTTCGAGCGGGTGGCAGGCCGCACCCGGCTGAGCGATGCCGGGCGCGTGCTGATCCCCTATGCCGAGCGCGCAGTGGCCGCGGCGCAGGATGCCGAACAGGCGATCCGCGCACTGACCAAGCAGAATGCAGGGCCGGTTTCGCTGGCCGTGACCGGGACGCTCGCTGACAGCCGCCTCTCGACCATCATGAAGCGGTTTACCAAGGAGCATCCCGCCGTCGTGCTGAGCTTGCGGACGGCGACCAGCGCGGAGGTCAGCGATCTCATCCGGCGCGGCGAGGCCACGATTGGCCTGCGCTACAACGCCGACCGCTCCGGCGACCTCGCCTGCGAGCAGATCCTGCGCGAATCGTTGCAAGTGGTCTGTGCGCCCGACCATCCTCGCGCCGGACAGCGTGTGAAACGCCTCGCCGAACTTGGTGGCGAGCGCTGGATCGCATTCCCCGAGATTCGCGGGCGCCGCGAGATTGCCGCGGCTCACGTGTTCGCGCTGTTTCTGACGCGGGGACTTGGCGAGGTGGAATGGACGGCCGTGGACAGCCTCACTGCGCAGAAGCGGCTGGTGGAATCGGGCTTCGGTCTTGCACTGCTGGCAAAAAGCCATGTGGCGGAGGAGCTGCGTGCGGGCTCGATCGCGACGATCGCCGTGGGCGACCTTGGTGCGCACCAGGATATCATCCTCGTCACGCGTCGTGACGGGTTTTTGAGCGCTGCCGCAGAGCGCCTGCTCGAAACCATCCGCCGCAACTATGCCGGGCCGAATGTCTCGACCACGCGGGAAGGCAGAAGAAGAACGCCGGCGCGCAAGGCTATTGCGCGCCGGCGGGTCGGTTGACTCGATTATTTCCCCGCCTTCACCTCGGCGGCGGCAACCGCGAGCAACTCGCTCATCTTGGCGCGAATCGCCTGCTCGGTGACGACAACGTTCTTGGCGGCGAAATCGGCCGTCAGCTTGCGCACGACGTCGGCATCGCCGGCCTCCTCGAAATCGGCCGCGACCACCTCCTTGGCATACGCGGTGGCGGCATCACCCGTGATTCCGAGCTTCTCGGCTGCCCACAGGCCGAGCAGCCGGTTGCGGCGGGCCTCCGCCTTGAACTTCTGCTCCTCGTCGAGGGCGTACTTCTTCTCAAAGCCTTCCTGGCGTTTGTCGAACTCGCTCATGCCTGTTCCAAATCCTCGCTGAATGGAGCGGGAGCCTTCCGTTGCGGCGACCCGGCTGCATGCCTACATAGATAGCACGAATCGGCAAAACAACGGGCCGTTAAGCCGCAGGCAAGACGGTATAAGTTGGTGCCGGACGGCCGGATCGATTGTGCTCGGACAGCCAATCGGATAGGTTGCCTAAGGCTTGGTTCCCGTTCTGTTTCCAACGGGTTATAGATGGGTTCCTGGCCGTTCACGGCAGCTCCGCTGTGGGTCGTAATCCTAGTCAACCGGAGCACACCAAATTCATGGATTTCAACAAAACACGGTACATCCCCATGAGCCGTCGGCGTCGCATTTATGAAGGCAAGGCAAAGGTTCTTTACGAAGGCCCCGAGCCCGGTACCCTGATCCAGCACTTCAAGGACGACGCCACCGCGTTCAATGCGAAAAAGCATCAGGTGATCGAGGGCAAGGGCGTCCTCAACAACCGGATCTCGGAGTACCTGTTTCAGCACCTCAACGACATCGGGGTGCCGACCCATTTCATCCGCCGCCTCAACATGCGCGAGCAGTTGATTCGCGAGGTCGAGATCGTGCCGCTGGAGGTGGTGGTGCGAAACGTCGCCGCCGGCTCGCTGTCGCAGCGCCTCGGCATCGAGGAGGGCACACAGCTGCCGCGCTCGATCATCGAGTTCTATTACAAGAACGACCAGCTCAACGACCCCATGGTGTCGGAAGAGCACATCACCGCCTTCGGCTGGGCGACGCCGCAGGAGATCGACGACATCATGGCGCTCGCCATCCGCGTCAACGACTTCCTCACCGGCCTCTTCCTCGGCATCGGCATCCGCCTCGTCGACTTCAAGATGGAGTGCGGGCGCCTGTTCGAGAACGAGATGATGCGCATCATCGTCGCCGACGAGATCTCGCCGGACAGCTGCCGGCTGTGGGACATCAAGTCGAACGAGAAGCTCGACAAGGATCGTTTCCGCAGGGATCTCGGTGGTCTGCTCGAAGCCTACACCGAAGTTGCAAAGCGTCTCGGCATCCTCATGGAGAACGAGCGTCCCCAGGGCACCGGCCCGGTGCTGGTGAAGAGCTGAAGAGGACTTTTGACGTGAAGGCACGTGTCACCGTTACCCTGAAGACGGGCATCCTCGATCCGCAGGGCAAGGCCATCGAAGGCGCGTTGAAGTCGCTCGGCGTCGACGGCGTCGCCAGCGTCCGCCAGGGCAAGGTGTTCGACATCGAGCTCGCCGGCGCCGACAAGGCCAAGGCGGAGGCGGCGCTGAAGGAGGCCGCCGACAAGCTCTTGGCGAACACCGTGATCGAGAATTATGCGATCGAGATGAAAGCCTGAGCGGAGTGGCGGATATCGGCAAAGAGCTGATTTTCGAGCTGCTGAAGCAGGTCGAGCAAACCCTCGGTGATGTCGAATACAAGATCGACGAAATCAGGTCTGAGCTGAGCGCCTGTCGAGAAGAGCAGCTTCTCATGCTGCACGACCTTCAGGTGGCGCAGAGCGCGTGGTCTGGCAGACGAGGCATGTAACCAGTCTGAGCGTCTGGACTCACAGCCATCCCGCCCGCCGAAAGCGCCAGTACAGCGACCCGCATGCCGCCAGCATCACGCCGAGCAGCATGAAATAGCCGTACTCCCATTCCAGCTCCGGCATGTGCTTGAAGTTCATGCCGTAGATGCCGGCGAGCGCGGTCGGGACCGCGATGATGGCGAGCCAGGATGCGAGCTTCTTGGACACCGCCGTCTCCTGGGCCTGGCCGACCAAAAGGCTCGCCTCGAAGGCGAAGGCCAGCACCTCGCGCATGGAATCGATGCGCTCCTGGATGTTGCGGACGTGGTCGGTGACGTCGCGGAACAGCGGCTGCATGGCCTGCCGCACCATCGACAGGTCGTCATGCTCCAGCCGGCGGCAGACCTCCACCAGCGGGCCGATCGCGGTCCTGAGCCGCAACAGGTCGCGGCGCAGCATGTAGAGCCGCTCGATCTGCGCCTTGCTGATCTGCTTGGAGAGCACGTCATCCTCGATGCTCTCGATCTCGTCGTGGATGCTCTCCAGCACGGGCGAGTAATTGTCGACGATGAAATCGAGGATGGCATAGAGGATGTAGTCCTCGCCGCGCGCGAGCGCCCGCGGACAGCTCTCGCAGCGCTCGCGCACCGGCGTGTAGGAGGTCGAGGCGCCGTGGCGCACCGAGACCAGATAGCCTTCGCCGACGAAGATGTGGGTCTCGCCGAAGGCGATGCGTCCCTCGATCAATTGCGCGGTGCGCGCGACGATGAACAGGGCCTCGCCATATTGCTCGATCTTCGGCCGCTGATGGGCGTGGTTGGCGTCCTCGATGGCGAGGTCGTGCAGGTCGAACTGCTTCTGCACCGCGCCGAGCAGCGCCATGTCGGGCTCGTGCAGCCCGATCCACACGACATGGCCGGGCTTGGCTCGCCAACTCGAGGCCTCGCTGATGGCGATATTGGCGACTCTGCGGCCGTCGACATAAGCGCCGGCGGCGACGACGCCCTCGGCGGATACCGGTTCGGAGAGGGATGCGGGCAGCGACGGGACGTTCATGGCTTCAATCCCGGGCAAATCGAGCGGCCAAAGGCGCGTGGCTATGGCCTGTGTACAAGGGCGCTCCGCAACGCTAGCACTGGTAAAATCCCCGTCAAATGGTTATGTCTGTTCACGAATTGGCCCGTTGGCCAGCCTCGATTCCCAGCCGCGTCGGAACCTCTGCCATGAAAGCCGCCATCCTCGTCTTTCCCGGAATCAACCGCGAGCGCGACATGGCGCGCGCGTTGAGGCTGATCTCCGGCAGCGAGCCCGCGATGGTCTGGCACGCCGAGACCTCGCTGCCTGCGGGCACCGATCTCGTCGTCGTGCCCGGCGGCTTCTCCTACGGCGATTACCTGCGCTGCGGCGCGATTGCGGCGCGTGCGCCGGTGATGGATGCGGTGCGCGACTATGCGGCCAAGGGCGGCCTCGTGCTCGGTGTCTGCAACGGTTTTCAGATCCTCTGCGAGTCCGGCCTCTTGCCGGGCGTGTTGATGCGCAATGCGCGGCTGAAATTCATCTGCCGCGACGTGCATCTGCGCGTCGAGCGCTCCGACACGCCATTCACCCGCGGCTACAATGCCGGCCAGGTGATCCGCGTGCCGGTCGCCCATGGCGAGGGCAATTACGAGGCGGACGAAGAGACCATCAAGCGGCTCGAAGGCGAGGGGCGGGTGCTCTATCGCTATTGCTCCGCTGCCGGCGAAGTCGACGATTTCAACAACATCAACGGCGCCGCGCATTCGATCGCCGGCATCGTCAACGACCGGGGCAACGTGCTCGGCATGATGCCGCATCCGGAAAACCACGTCGAAGACATCATGGGCTGCACCGATGGTCGCGGCTTGTTCGCCGGTCTCGCCCAGCATCTGGAAAAAGCCGCGTGATCTCGTTCGTGGTGAAGCGTGCGCTCGCCGCGATCGCGGCGCTAGCGTTCGCGACATTTTCGATCGCCACTTGCGCATCCGCGCAGGATTATCCCAAGCGTCCCATCACCATGATCGTGCCGTTCGCGGCCGGCGGCACCTCAGACGTGATCGCGCGCGCGGTGGCCGAGCAGATGGGCATCGCGCTCGGCCAGACCATCGTGATCGAGAATGTTGCGGGGGCCGGCGGCTCGACCGCGCTGGCGCGGGCCTCGCGCGCCGAGCCGGATGGTTATACGATTGCGATCGGCAATGCCGGCACCAATGCCGCGACCTACACGATCTATCCAAAACTGCCGTTCACGCCTGATTCCTTCGTGCCGATCGCGATGGTGGCGAAGACGTTCGGCATCATCGCGCTGCGCAAGGACTTTCCGGCGAAGGACCTGAAAGAGTTCATCGCCTATGCCAAGGCCAATCCGGGCAAGATCAATCTCGGCCATGCCGGCGTCGGCTCCTCGAACTATCTGATCTGCAAAAGCTTCGTCACAGCAGCCGGGATCGACGCGACGCTGATCGGCTATCGCGGCGCCGCGCCCGCGCTGACCGACGCGGTCGGCGGCCAGATCGACGGCGTCTGCGATGCGGCCGCCTCGGTTTCCCAATCGATCAACGACAAGCTGGTGAAGGGCCTCGTGGTCGGCTCGACCGTGCGGCTCTCAACGCTGCCGGATCTGCCGACCTCGGCGGAAGCGGGCCTGCCCGAGTTCGAGGCACAAGGCTGGAACGGCCTGTTCGCGCCCAAGGGCACGCCGCCGGCCGTGATCGCCAAGCTGAATGCCGCGGCGCGCACGGCCGTCGAGACCGAAGCGGTGAAGAAGCGCTTCGCCGACCTGTCGACCGTCGCGCCCGATGCCGACGAGCACGCGCCCGACGTGCTGCAAAAGCTCGTGACGCGCGACGTCGAAAAGTACCGCAAGATGCTGGCGGACGACGCCAACAAGTAGCCCGGCCAAGTTGTCTGCTGGCGGCCGGCGTATGGCCGCCCGGAAGCTTACTGGAGCACGGGAATGCGGGCGATGACCTTGATCTCGAAGTCGAAGCCGGCAAGCCAGTTCACGCCGACGGCCGTCCAGTTCGGATAGGGAGGATCGCCGATCTCCTCGGCGCGAACGGCCATCACCGTCTCGATCTGGCTCGCCGGATCGGTGTGGAACGTGGTGACATCGACGACATCGTCCAGCGTGCATCCACCAGCGGCGAGCACGGCACGCAAATTGGCGAACGCGCGCCGGACCTGGTCCTCGAATACCGGTTCGGGCGAGCCGTCCTCGCGGCTGCCGACCTGCCCCGACACGAACAGCAGGTCACCGGAGCGGATCGCTGCGGAGTAGCGATGCACTTTGTAGAGCGCGTGGCGGTTGGCGGGGAAGATTGCCTCTCGCTGGGGCATGGCAGGGCCTTTCGGTTAATGGGCGTGAGCGGATCGTGGGTGTTCCATGGCTGGCGCGTCACGGCAATTTCAGATACGTTTCGTATGTGAGATATCGCTCACATACGAGGCGTATGTCAAGAGGGGACAGGGCATGGCAAAAGGGAAGCGCGCTGCGGCGATGGCGGAAAACCGGGCCAGGCTCATCCGCGCCGCACGCGCGGCATTTGCCACGCAGGGCTACGCAGACGCGTCGATGGACGAGCTCACTGCGGCCGTCGGTCTGACGCGGGGCGCGCTGTATCACAACTTCGAAGACAAGAAGGGGCTGCTCTGGGCCGTCGTCGAGCAGATCGACGGTGAAATGGCGGAGCGGCTCCGCATCGTCCGGGAGCAAGCGCCCAGCCCGTGGCTGGGTCTGCTCGCGGAGGGAAGCGCCTATATCGAGATGGCGCTCGAACCCGAGATTCAGCGCATCATGCTTCTGGATGGACCTGCGGTGCTCGGCGATCCCTCCAAATGGCCCGGCGAGAACGCCTGTCTCGATATCACCATGCGAACGATCCGTGCGCTGATCGAGCAGGGAATCGTGAAGCCGGTCGACGTCGAAGCGGCGGGGCGGTTGCTGAACGGGGCTGCGCTCAGCGCCGCCTTGTGGGTCGCGGCCGCCGACGATCCCAAGAATGTGCTGAGCAAGGCCGTCGACGCGTTTCGAACGCTGGCGAGTGGATTGCTACGCGAGGCGCGTGAACCTGCATAGGTTTTGCGGCGACTGACCCCTCGTCACCATTAAGGCGCGCGTCCGGGTTCGCTGATTTTTGCCGGTTGAAGCAACTCAAAGTTGTTTCATTGGTTCGATTGCATTATCAGGAGACCGGCTGTCGTTGTGCTTTCCGGATGTCACATGCCCGTTGCTTTGGTCGTTCTGCTGCTCGATATCACGCTGATCTATCACGCCTCGCGAACTGGACGGTTGCGCCCCTGGGCCTTCATCATCCTGCTGGTGCCGATGATGGGCGCGATCGCCTATATCGCGGTCGAGCTCATTCCCGAATGGTTTTCCAGCCCCGGTGCCCGGCAGGCGCGCCAGCGTGTCGCCAATCGCCTCGATCCCGAGAAGCGCTATCGCGAGCTGTCCGACCAACTCGCCGGCACCGACACCATCGCCAACCGTGCGGCGCTGGCGGAAGAGTGCGCGAATATCGGCCGGTTCGGCGAAGCTGAAGCGCATTATGATCACATCCTGAAGCTGCCGATGGGCCACGATCCCTCCTACGCGCTGCGCAGGGCGCAGGCGCAATTTGCCGCCAGCCGCCCGGCCGATGCGCTGGCGACGCTGGACGATCTGCAGAAGCAATGGCCCGATTTCGATTCCGCCGACGCGCATCTGCTCTACGCCCGCGCGCTCGCCGAGGTCGGACGTGTCGACGAGGCGCTGGAGGAATATCACGCGCTCGCCGACTACTTCCCCGGCGCCGAGGCGCGGGTGCGCTACGGCATGCTGCTGCAAACGGTGGGGCGCACCGCAGAGGCACGCATGGTCTTCAACGAACTGCTGATCCAGATGCGCCGCGCGCCGAAATATCTGCGCAAGGCGCAGGCCGAGTGGCTGTCGATCGCGGAGAAGCAGTTGTCGGCGTGAGGAAACAGGCCCGCGTGAGTTGTTCTGATGCCTTGGGCGATTCCTTTTGATTGTTCGGCCCACATTTGAGAGAACGTTCCTGCCCGTTGACGTCGCCGAGCGGCGTCGTCATTCGCAGCAACGCCAGGAAGCATGCAACATGGTGAGTGATACAAACGTCCGGGCTGGTCAGTGCCATTGTGGAGCGGTGCGTTTCGAGGCGACGCTGAGCGACGGTTTCAATTCGATCCGCCGCTGCACCTGCTCTTACTGCCGGATGCGCGGTGCGGTCGTCGTCATGGCGGAGATGGGCGGCATAAAGTTCCTGAAGGGCGAGGATGCGCTGACGAGCTACCGCTTCCATACCGGATCAGCGCAGCATTTCTTCTGTTCCCGCTGCGGAATCTACACGCATCATCAGCGTCGATCGGACCAGAATCTGTATGCTGTCAACGTGGCTTGCCTCGACGGGGTAAGTCCGTTCGATTTTCCTGAGGTGCCCGTCATGGACGGTGTCAATCACACCAACGACACAGGAAAACCGACGCGCCGTGCAGGTACCCTCCGCTTTATTTCGGCGGATTGACCATCGCCGTCGGCTACCGCCACTTCAACCGCTCCGCCGGCACCGTCATCGCCGCAACACCGGCCATCACCAGCAATAACCCCAGTGCGAGGTTCGACGGCACGCTCTCGCCGAGCAGCAGCACCGAGAGGCCGACGCCGATCGGAATGCGCAGATAGCCTTGGGCGTTGGTCGTCAGCGTGCCGAGCCGGCCGAGGCAGACGTAGAACAGCAACAGGCCCAATGCGCTGGAAACGATGCCCATGACGATGGTGGCGACGATCGCGGTCGGAGTCGGTTGCAGCGTCCAGGGCTGGTCGATGATCAGCGCGGGCGGCAGCAGCACGAGACCGCCGAACAGCAGAGAGCCGGTTGCCACCACCATCGGATCGTACTCGGAGAGACGGAGGCCGAAGATGGTCGCGCAGGCAAAGGAAATGGTGGCAAGCAGGATCGCGATCTCCGCTACGATCTCGCTGCCAAGGCCATGCAAAGCATCGAGCCCGACGATCGCGACGGTGCCGGCCAGTCCCAGGATCGCGCCCGCGAGCTTGAGCAGCGTCGCCGGCTCGTGCCGCGTGATCAGCGAGGTGATCAGGAAGGCGAAGATCGGCGTCGTCGAAGCCAGCACCACCGTGTTCGACGCCGGCACGTATTGCTGCGACCAGGTGATGACCAGAAACGGAAAGGTCGAGTTGATCAGCTGCTGGGTCGCAAACAGCTTCCACGCCTTCACGTCGGTCGGCAGCTTGACGCCGCGCATCCGCAGGATCGCGAACAGAAAGAGGAACGCGATCAGCGAGCGCGCCGAGATGAAGGTGATCGGCGGAATGGTGGGAAGCGCGAGCTTGGTCAGCGGATAGGTCGAGCTCCAGCAGCAGGCGAGCGCGAGCAGCAACGCATAGTCGCGCCAGTTTCGCACGCCGGTAGCGGCTGTGGACGGCAACGGCGTCGATGCGGCCGCCGTCGCGCGACCCGCCTCGGATGTGCTCTGCGGCACCTTGTTCTTGCTCCGCGGCGCCAAAGCGCTTGGTGGGAAGTCTGGGCGAGGGCGCGCGAAAAGGGAAGGCGTCGAGCTATGCGTTTGGCTGAGGGAGTGCCTTCCGCTTCATCCGCTTGATCGTTCCGGAAAAGGTCAGCAGCAGCCGCTCGCCCGACACCATCTTGCCGCGCAGGAAGATCAGCGAGCCGCCGGCGCGGGTGACCTCGCCGGTGCATTCGATCAGCTCGCCCTCGCGTGCCGCATCGAGGAATTCGCAGGCGAAATTGGTCGTCACCGCCCGGCTGTCCAGGACATGGGTGGCGATCGCAAACAGCGAATAGTCGGCAAAGGCCATGTAGCAGCCGCCATGGACGTTGCCGGAGCCGTTGAGGTGCTTCTTCTCGACCCGGAAGGCGCTGCGGACGCTGCCGTCGGCCTCGATCCGGTGCCAGAACGGGCCGACATGGGACTCAAAACTGTCGCGAATCCAGGTCCGCCAACCCACAAATTCGCCCTCGGTGGCGACGTGGAGGTCGGGGCGGCGGGGCGGGGGCGCTTTGGTCAATTCGTGCAAGGAAATAGGCCTTCAATTGCGGGTCTTTAGACCTTAAATCCGATCCGACCGCGCCGTGCAATTCCCGTTCCCGCCGGCCCTGCCGGCGCAAAACGTGGGACAGCGGGAAAATGCGCCATAAAGGGCTTTTCGAAGCCGTCCGATGTTCCTAAGAACGGCCAAACCGCCGCCGAAAGCCTCGAATCCATGAAGAACGAACCCAAGATCACCCCGGAACTGGTTGCCGCCCACGGGCTCAAGCCCGACGAGTATGAGCGCATCCTGAAGCTGATTGGGCGGGAGCCGACCTTCACCGAGCTCGGCATCTTCTCGGCGATGTGGAACGAGCATTGCTCCTACAAATCCTCGCGCATCCATCTGCGCGGCCTGCCAACCAAGGCGCCCTGGGTGATCCAGGGCCCCGGCGAGAATGCCGGCGTGATCGACATCGGCGACGGCCAGGCTGTGGTCTTCAAGATGGAGAGCCACAACCACCCGAGCTATATCGAGCCGTATCAGGGCGCGACCACCGGCGTCGGCGGCATTTTGCGCGACGTCTTCACCATGGGCGCGCGCCCGATCGCCTGCCTCAATGCGCTGAGCTTCGGCGCGCCCGAGCATCCGAAGACGCGGCATCTCGTCTCCGGCGTGGTGGCGGGCGTCGGCGGCTACGGCAATTCCTTCGGCGTGCCGACGGTGGGCGGCCAGGTGCGCTTCCACACCCGCTACGACGGCAACATCCTCGTCAATGCCATGGCGGTGGGCCTCGCCGATGCCGACAAGATCTTCTATGCGGCAGCCTCCGGCGTGAACATGCCGATCGTCTATTTGGGCTCCAAGACCGGCCGCGACGGCATCCACGGCGCCTCGATGGCATCGGCCGAGTTCGACGACAAGTCCGAGGAGAAGCGCCCGACCGTGCAGGTCGGCGATCCCTTCGCCGAGAAGCTGCTGTTAGAGGCCTGCCTCGAGATCATGGAGAAGGGCTGCGTCATCGCGATCCAGGACATGGGCGCGGCGGGCCTGACCTGCTCGGCGGTGGAGATGGGCGCCAAGGGCGACCTCGGCGTCGACCTCGACCTCGATGCGGTGCCGACCCGCGAGGCCGGCATGAGCGCCTACGAGATGATGCTCTCGGAGAGCCAGGAGCGCATGCTCATGGTGCTCAAGCCCGAGAAGGAGAAGGAAGCCGAGGCGATCTTCACGAAGTGGGGGCTCGATTTTGCGATTGTCGGCTACACCACGCCGAGCAAGCGCTTCGTGGTCAAGCATGGCGGCGACGTCATGGCCGATTTGCCGATCAAGGAGCTCGGCGACGAGGCGCCGGTCTATGATCGCCCGCACGTTCCGTCCACAGCGCTGCCGGTCGTGCATGCCCGCGACGTGCCGGCGCCGATGGGCCTTGGAGCTGCGCTGGAGAAGCTGATCGGCACGCCGGACATGTGCTCCAAGCGCTGGGTGTGGGAGCAGTACGATCACGTCATTCTCGGCAACACCATGCAGCGTCCCGGCGGCGATGCCGCCGTCGTGCGCGTGCAGGACGGGCCGAAGGGCCTCGCGCTCACGGTCGACGTCACGCCGCGCTATTGCGAGGCCGATCCTTATCAAGGCGGGATGCAGGCGGTCGCGGAAGCCTGGCGCAACATCACCGCGGTCGGCGGCAAGCCGCTCGCGATCACCGACAATCTCAACTTCGGCAACCCTGAAAGGCCCGAGATCATGGGCCAGTTCGTCGGCTGCCTCAAGGGCATCTCGGAAGCCTGCCGCACGCTGGACTTCCCGGTCGTGTCCGGCAACGTCTCGCTCTACAACGAGACCAACGGCCGCGCGATCCTGCCGACGCCCTCGATCGGCGGTGTCGGCCTGCTCGACGATTTCACCAAGTCGGCGTCGCTCGCCTTCAAGGCCGAGGGCGAGGCGATCCTCTTAATCGGCGAGACCCATGGCTGGCTCGGCCAATCCGTCTATCTGCGCGACATCTGCGGCCGCGAGGAGGGCGCGCCGCCGCCGGTCGATCTCGCGGCCGAGAAGCGCAACGGCGATTGCGTGCGCGGCATGATCCATGCGGGCACCGCGACCGCCGTGCATGATTTGTCGGACGGCGGCCTCCTGATCGCGCTGGCCGAGATGGCGATGGCGGGCGGCATCGGCGCCAAGCTGCTGGCGGCACCGACTGCGCTGGTGCCGCAGGCCTATTGGTTCGGCGAGGACCAGGCGCGCTATCTCGTCACCGTGCCGGAAACCGAAGCCGGCCGCGTGCTCGCCAAGATGCGCGGCTGCGAGGTGCCCTGCGTGCGGATCGGCACCACCGGCGGCGATGCCATCGCGATCGCGGGCGAGACGCCGGTTACGATCGACAGCTTGCGCAAGTCGTTCGAGCGCTGGCTGCCGGAATATATGAGCGGCAAGGCGGCGTAAGGCGCTGCCACAAATCAGATCTGTAGCCCGGATGGAGCGTAAGCGTAATCCGGGACCGCTATCACTTGTGGCGAGGTCCCGGATTGCGCTGCGCTCCATCCGGGCTACGGACCGAGAGACCGTGCCTCACAACACGCGTGACGCGCCCGGGATCTGCCGCAACGCGCGCGTCAGCGCCCAGCTCGCCGCGACAGTCAGGACGAACCCGACCGTGGCCTTGACGATCGCCGGCAGGTCATAGTCGAACAGCCAGTATTGCAGCCACAGCGCGATCGGATAGTGCACAAGGAACATGCCGAACGCGTCGCCCTGCATTGGATCGAGCAGCCTGGCTGAGCCTGATTGCTTGAATCTCTGGAAAAGGGCCAGGATCAGAAACATGATGGCCACGCTGAAGACGGTGAAGCAGATGGCATAAAGCGCTTCATACCAATCCGGCAACGGCGACGGGTTGCCCAGTATTTCGCGCTTGATGAAGATCAGGCCCCACAACAGGCAATACGGGACGATCGCCAGGACCATCCAGTCCCAGCTGACCTTTGCCATGCGACCGTCGACAGAGAGCAGCCCACGATCCATTTGCGCAACGCCGATGCCGGCACCGAAAAAGAAATAGGTCGCGTACAGCATCACGCGCCCGTGCTGGACCGAGAACGGCCCGAACTCGAACCAGCTGCTGTGTCCGTAGTGAACCAGCCCGGGAATGTAGAACGCGGCGGTGACCGCCAGCATGACCGCAAAGAACACGGCGGGCCGGCGGCGACCATGTAGCGAGAGGCGATTGATCGGATCGAGCAGGTTGGGTGACAGCCGGTACAAAAGGCAGGCAACCAGGTCGAAGGCGAACAAGACCCACAGGAACCAGATCGGCCCGCTCGGCCACGGGCCCTTCGTGACCATATTCCACCAGAATTCCGCAAAACCGATCTCGGGATGGTGCCGCAGGGAGATCGCGTAATACGCGAGCGGAATGACTGTAAAGGCGCAGATCGCGAAGGGTAGGCCAAGCCGAAGCAGGCGATCTGCCAAATAGCTCCGGACTCCCTTCCGGGCGATGCCGGACCAGGCGAACAGTCCCGACAGGAAGAAGAACATCGCCATGAAGAAGCTGTCGGTGGCGAGCACGATCATGTCGAAGCCGAAGAAATAACTCGGATCGGTATGCCCGAAATAGGTATAGGGGATCACCGCGTGATGCAGCAGCACCACCAGAGTGAGGAAGGTGCGGGCGCGATCGATCGCCAAATTGCGCACCTTGCTCGTGGGCGCGGCATGCACCTCCGCGCCGATCGTCGCTGAATGTGACATCGTCATCGTGGCCGCCCCGATCCTGACCTCGGCTGGACTCTGCCGCCGGGAACTCGATTCAGCAAGGGCCGTTTGTTTCGGAGGTCGCCCCCGACTACCTCTAGGAACCAGTTCCTCGCAGCAATGTTAGCGTTCGCCGAAAACAGCGTAGGCCGTGAGACGCGGCAGTTCGGAGCTGGCGATGTCGATCCTGAAATGGGCGCTGATCTTCCTCCTTGTCTCGATCGTGGCCGGCGTGCTCGGCTTCACCGGCATCTCGGCCGCCTCGGCCGACATCGCCCGCTTCCTGTTCTACGTCTTCGTCGTGATCTTCCTGGTGCTGCTGATATTGGGACTCACGATCTTCAGGGCGTAGCTGATTCAGCCCTCTCCGCCGTCATGGCCGGCTCGACCCGGCCATCCACGCCTTACCGCGTGCAGAACGTGGATGCCCGGGCATGACGGTCGTGGGTTGCGGCGCTTATTCCACTTCCTCGATCTTCACCTTGTCCGGATAGAACGCGAGATGGCCTGAAATCTCCGTCATCGCGGGGAAGGGTGTCTCGTAGGTCCAGATCGCGTTGTCCAGCGTCTTGCCGTCGGCCTTGACGCTGTAATAGTTCGCGTCCCCCTTGTAGGGGCAATGGGTGACGCGGTCGGTACGCTCCAACAGGGCCATGTTGGCGTCCTCCCGCGGTACATATTGCACTGCCGGATATCTGGCCTCCTTCAAGGTCAGCGCCTTGCTGGTCTCGGCGATCACGATGTCGCCCGCCGTGACGCGGACGCGCCGGGGATTTGGGGTGATGGTGATCGGGTGGTCGGGCCCTGGAAGCTTCATGATTTCACGCCTTTTCGATCAATCTGCCGCGCGCGGCACTTTGTCGTGCCTTTGTCCTGATGGGATCAGGGATATAGTGCCGGAAAGCGTGACGTAGAAGGCCGTTCACGCTAAGTTTGACCTTGCCGGCGAGGGGACCCCCGGCAGCGATTCGATGATGAGGCTGCTTTGCAGCCGAGATAAGGAGCAAGACCCGAATGCCCATGGACGCCCACGATATCGAGGCGATGATCAAGGCAGCGATCCCCGATGCCGAGGTGACCATCCGTGACCTCGCCGGCGACGGCGACCACTATGCCGCGACCGTGATCTCGGAATCCTTCCGTGGCAAATCGCGCGTCCAGCAGCACCAGATCGTCTACCAGTCCCTGCGCGGCCAGATGGGCGGCGTGCTGCACGCGCTGGCGCTGCAAACCGGCGTGCCAGGTACTTGACGAAGCTGCACCTCACCTGACCAGCGCCACGAGGGGACGATGATGGCTGCGGACAATCCGCACGGCGCGATGTTCCGCGTCATTGTGCCGAACCAGCACAGCCGCGTCACTTTCGTCGAGCTGTTCTTCGACCTTGTCTTCGTCTTCGCCGTCACGCAGATATCGCACACGCTGCTGCACCATTTCACGCCGCTCGGCGCCGTGCACGTCGCGGTGCTGTTTCTCGCGGTGTGGTGGCTGTGGGTTTTCACCGCCTGGGTTACCAACTGGCTCAATCCCGAGCTGACCCCGGTCCGGCTCCTGCTCTTTGCGATGATGTTGGGCGGCCTCGTGCTGTCGACCACGATCCCGACCGCCTTCGAGGGCCGTGGCCTGTGGTTCGCGATTGCCTATGCGGCCATGCAGGTGGGGCGTACCGCGTTCTGGCTGCTCGCAACGCCGCTGCATCGAACAGCGGTGCGGCATAACGCAATCCGCATCCTGACCTGGCTGTCGATCTCCGCGGCGTTGTGGATCGCGGGCGGCCTGGCCGAGGGCGAGAGGCGGCTATGGCTGTGGATCGCGGCGGTTACCTGGGAATACATCTCGCCGGCCGCGCGGTTCTGGGTGCCGAAGCTGGGCTTTTCTTCCGTTGAGGCCTGGGCGGTCGAAGGCGGCCATATGGCCGAGCGTTGCGGTCTATTCGTCATCATCGCGCTCGGCGAGGCCATTATCGTCAACGGCGCGACCTTCGCTGAACTGGAGTGGACCGCGAGCAACATTCTCGCCTTCGTCTCAGCGCTGGTCGGCGCCATCGCGATGTGGTGGATCTATTTCCACAAGGGCGCGGAGGCCGGCTTGGAGCGGATCTCGAAGTCAAGCGAGTCCGGCCGCCTGGCGCGGCTCGCCTACACCTATCTGCATATGCCGATCATCGCCGGCATCATCCTGACCGCGGTCTCGGACGAACTGGTGCTGAAGCATCCGTCCGGCCATTCCGACGTCCGCACGGTTCTGAGCACGATCGGCGGCCCCCTGGTGTTTCTGATCGGCACCATCCTGTTCAAGCACGCGGTCCGCGGCTTCCTCCAGCTTTCGCACGGCATCGGCATCATCGCGCTATTGGTGCTGTGGTGGTTTGCGTCGGATTTGTCGCCGCTGTGGCTCTCGATCGCGACGAGCGCCATTTTGATCGTGGTGGCGGTGTGGGAGTCGGTGTCGCTGGGGTCGGCGCCCGAAGAAGCCGAGGAGCATTGACGTCCGGCTCTACTCCGCGACCTCCAGCGCGTGCACCGAGAACATCTTCGCCGCATCCGTCCAGCTCTCGCGGACCCGCCAGCCCGCGCCCTGGGCCAGCGCGGCAAAACGCGCGATGCTGTATTTGTAGCTGTTCTCTGTGTGGATGCTTTCGCCCGGGCGGAACGAGAAGCTGGTGCCCAGCAGGCGCACGGTCTGGCTCTTCCTGCTGATCAGGTGCATCTCGATGCGGTGCCGCTCGCGGTTGTAGATCGCGCGATGGGTGAAGGCGGACAGGTCGAAATTGCCGCCGAGCTCGCGGTTGATGCGCACCAGCACATTGAGGTTGAAGCGCGCGGTGACGCCGGCCGCATCGTTATAGGCGTCGAAGAGGATCCGCTCGTCCTTCTCGAGATCGGCGCCGATGATCATCTGCGCGCCCTTGCCGAGGATCTTGCGCGCGCTTTTCAGGAAGGCCTGCGCTTCCTGCGGCTCGAAATTGCCGATGGTGGAGCCGGGGAAGAAGCCGACCTTCGGCATGGATGCAACCTGCTTGGGCAGCTCGAACGGCGTCGTGAAATCGGCCGCCACCGGATAGATGCCGAGCGCCGGGAAATCCCGCTTCAGGCCGCTCGCCTGTGCCTTCAGGAAGTCGCCGGAGATGTCGACGGGGACATAGGCTGCGAATTTGCACTGATCGAGCAGCAGGCGCACCTTCGTGGTCGCGCCGGCGCCGAACTCGACCAGCGCGGCGTGCTCCGGGATGATGCTTGCGATCTCGCTTCCGCGCTCCTTCAGGATCGATAGCTCGGTGCGCGTCGGATAATATTCCGGCAGCTTGGTGATCGCCTCGAACAGCTCCGATCCGGTCGCGTCGTAGAAGTATTTCGGCGACAGCTTTTTCGGCTGCTGCGAGAGGTCCTCGATGGCCTCGCGGGCAAAGGCGGTGGTCTGCTCGTCGGGAAGATGGGCCTCGGCCAAAGCGCTGGCGTGCACATTCATGATACTCTCCTGAACGCGCTGTCCGGCGCGCATCTGTCGTCGGAATACTTAGTCGTAATCGGCAAGCCGCAACCCGGTGAACTGCCAGCGGTGGTGCGGATAGAAGAAGTTGCGATAGGTGGTACGACTGTGGCCCTGCGGAGTTGCAAGCGAGGAGCCGCGCAGCACCAGCTGGTTGACCATGAACTTGCCGTTGTACTCGCCGAGCGCGCCTTCGACGGCGCGATAGCCGGGGTAGGGCGCGTAGGAGCTGCGGGTCCATTGCCAGACGAGGCCGAAGGCGTCGTTGAGCTGGCCAGCGCGGGCCGCGACCTCCCATTCCATCTCGGTCGGCAGGTGTTTTCCGGACCAGCGCGCGAACGCATCCGCTTCGTAATAGCTGATGTGGCAGACCGGCGCGTCCGGATCGACCGGCTTGAGGCCGGCCAGCGTCATCACCTGCCATGCGCCGTCGACCTCGCGCCAATAGCCGGGGGCTTGCCAGTCTTCCTTGCTGGCCGCGGCAAAGCCGTCCATCAGCCACAGGGTTGCGGTCCGGTAGCCGCCGTCCTGCATGAAGGCGAGCCACTCGGCATTGGTGACCAGATTGCGGGCGATCCTGACCGGGCCGACCAGGGCGCGGTGCGCCGGCTTCTCGTTGTCGAAATGAAAGCCGTCGTCGACATGGCCGACGGTGTGGATGCCTTCGTTCAGCGTCAGCCAGTCATCGCCGCCGCGCGTTGCGGCCGGGAAGCGCCAGGCCGGGTCATACGCCGGATAGATCGGGTTCTGCGCAAAGGCATGCAGGATGTCGGTGAACATCAGCTCCTGATGCTGCTGCTCGTGATTGAGCCCGACCTCGACCAGCGGCGCGATTGCGCGGAGCTTGTCCGCGCCGGCCTCGCGGAAGAATTTGCCGACGGCCGTATCGACGTATTTGCGATAGGCGCCGACCTCGTCGGCGCTGGGGCGGGTGATGTCGCCGCGATGATTGCGAGCATGTCGCGGGCCGGCGCTGACGTAGTAGGAATTGAACAGGAACGCGAAATCGGGGTGGAAGGGCCGGTAGCCCGCAGCATGCTCGCCGAGCAGGAATTGCTCCCAGAACCAGGTCGTATGGGCCCGGTGCCATTTGGTCGGGCTGGCATCCGGCATGGACTGGATCTGCTGGTCCTCGGGCGACAGCGGTGCGGCCCGGCGTTCGGTCTCATTGCGGACAGTCGAGAACGCCGCTTCCAGCCGCTGGGCGAGGTCGTCCTCGCGGGAGGACGGTGACGAACGCAGGGAGGCCGTGGCTGAGGCTTGTTTCGTCACGTTTTTCTCCAGACAGGACAAGAGAACGTTGTTCGCACGACCCGGTTCCATGAACAGGGTTCGTCCTAGATAGGGGCTCCGTTACGGTATGAAAGTCCTCTGCGGCGATGATATTGATGTCATCAGCCTATGGACCCGGCTGGGGTCAATCCGGCAGGCGGGGACCCGTCGCCGCCATTTTACTTTGGATGCACAACGGTTTGGGCTACATATATGGGCAGGTATCGGGTTAAATCGGCTGAGCCGGCCCGAAGCAATTGGTGAGGGCTCTGCCCCAGAAGGACACGGATATGAGCATCGCGGAATTCATCGACAATGAAGTGAAGTCGAACGACGTGGTTCTGTTCATGAAGGGGACGCCGCAATTTCCGCAGTGCGGTTTCTCCGGCCAGGTGGTCCAGATCCTCGACCATATCGGTGTCGGCTATAAGGGGCTCAACGTTCTCGAATCCGCCGAGCTGCGCAACGGCATCAAGGAATATTCGAACTGGCCGACCATCCCGCAGCTCTACGTGAAGGGCGAGTTCATCGGCGGCTGCGACATCGTCCGCGAGATGTTCCAGGCCGGCGAATTGCAGCAGCTCTTCTCCGAGAAGGGCGTCGTCGTCGCGGCCTGACACGTGACCGTGCTGACGCGCCGGATTGGCGGCGCGGAGCTCGAGGTCATCGTCGCCGATATCACCACACTCGGCGTTGACGCCATCGTCAACGCCGCGAACACGTCGCTCCTTGGCGGGGGCGGCGTGGATGGCGCGATCCATGACGCCGCTGGTCCCGAGCTTCTCGCCGAATGTCAGACGCTCGGGGGATGCCCGACCGGCGATGCCAAGATTACGAAGGGCTATCGTCTGCCCGCCCGATACGTGATCCATGCCGTCGGTCCGGTCTGGCACGGCGGCACTCGCGGCGAGGCGGCGGCACTTCGTTCCTGTTACCGCCGTGCGCTGGAGCTCTCCCAGGCCAATGGGCTGACTTCGCTGGCGTTCTCCGCGATCTCGACCGGCGTATATCGTTTTCCTGCCGACCAGGCGGCAAAGATCGCGGTCCATGCCGCCATCGAAGCCCTGCCTGCTGCGCCGTTGGTTGCGCACGTCATATTTTGTTGTTTCTCGGAGGCAAGCGCCGCCCTCCATTCGGATGTCTTGGCGCGGTACGGCAGCCCTTGTGCCTGATGACGCGGTCGGTACACTCCGAGGCGCCATGTTCCGGGGAGGGGATATGATTTCACAATTTGGACTGCGTGCGCTCGCCTGCGGCGCGTTGGTGTCGCTTGCCGCGATCTCGCCGGCGCGCGCGGAGGGCACTTACGAGATTCCGGCCGGCGCACGTTTCAACCAGGAGAAGCTCGGCAGGATCACCGAGTTCTTCAAGAACGAGGTTGCGACGGGCAAGATCGCCGGTGCAAACGTGCTGATCCAGCAGCATGGCAAGCCGGTCTATCACGAAGTCTTCGGCGTTCAGGACGTGGTCAGCAAGGCTCCGATCACGGACAAGACCATCTTCCGCCTGTTCTCGATGACCAAGGCGATCACTGCGGTGGTCTCGATGCAATTGGTCGAGGAGGGCAAGATCAAGCTGGACGATCCCGTCTCGAAATACATTCCCTCCTTCGCCAATGTGAAGGTCGGTGTCGAGAAGAAGGCGGAGGACGGCACGAAATCCCTCGAGCTGGTGCCGCCGAAGCGGCCGATGACCGTGCACGATCTGATGACGCACACCTCGGGCATCACCTACGGCTTCTACGGCGACAGCCTGGTCCGCAAGGCCTATCGCGAGGCCAACATCTATGCCGGCGACTTCGATCTGGCCGAGTTCGCCGAACGAATCGCCAAGCTGCCGTTGCACAACCAGCCGGGCGCGCTCTGGCAATACGGCCACTCGACCGACGTGCTGGCGCGTGTGATGGAGGTCGCCGCCGGCAAGCCGCTGATCGACATCATGCGCGAGAAGCTGCTCGATCCTCTCGGCATGGTCGATACCGGCTTCTTGGTCACGGACCCCGCGAAGCAGAAGCTTCTGGCCCAGCCCGTGCCGAACGATGCCGATTTCCGCGTCGGCCGCATCAATGATCCGACGGTCGTCAAGAAGATCCAGTTCGCCAGCGGCGGCATGGTCACGACCATGGCGGATTACAGGCGCTTTTCGCAGATGCTGCTCAATGGCGGCAGTCTCGACGGCAAGACCATCCTCAAGCCCGAGACGTTCAAGCTGATGACCACTGATCAGGTCGGCCCCGGCTCCGGCGTCGAGCGCGACTATTTCTATTTCCCCGGCGACGGCTTTGGCTTCGGCCTTGGGCTTGCGGTCCGTACCGAGCCCGGCAATGCCAAGCCGCCGCCGCCCGGCAACCTCGGCGAACTCAAATGGGACGGCGCCTCCGGCTGCTATTTCGTGATCGACCCCAAGCAGGACATGTTCTTCGTGCTGCTGGAGCAGACCCCGAGCGAGCGCCAGCGCGTGCAGCGGACATTGAAGCAGCTGGTTTATGAAGCCATGGAGAAGTGACATGAACGGGCGCCGCGCGCTGTTCGCGGCGCTCGTTCTTTTGTTCGGCGCCGTAAGTGCGCGGGCGGGCTCGGAGGGCCGCGCGCACAGATTCACGCCCGAAGGCCTGGCAAAAGTCTCCGACTACATCAGGAATGAGATCGCGACCGGCAAATTTCCGGGAGCGATTCTGCTGCTCCAGCAACACGGCAAGCCGGTCTACTGCGAGAATTTCGGCGTCCGCGACGTCGCGACCCAACTTTCGATGAGTGCGGACACGATCTTCCGCCTCTATTCGATGACCAAGCCGATCACCTCGGTCCTGGCGATGATGCTGGTCGAGGAGGGTAAGCTTGCGATCAGCGATCCCGTCTCGAAATACATTCCGGCCTTTGCCGGCATGAAGGTCGGCGTCGAGAAGAAGGCCGAGGACGACAAGGTCTCACTGGAGTTGGAGCCGCTCAAACGTCCGGTGACGATCGAGGATTTGATGCGGCATACCGCCGGGATCCCTTACGGCTATTATGGCGGGGACCTGGTGAACAAGCTCTATGCCGACGCCGGACTGTTCGACAGGAATTCGACCAATGCCGAATTCGTCGCGAAGATCACCACGCTTCCGCTCGCCGAACAGCCCGGCACGATCTGGGACTACGGCCACTCCACCGACGTGCTCGGGCGCATCATCGAGGTGATCTCGGGGACATCGCTGCTCGAGTTCGCGAAGACGCGGCTGCTCGATCCACTCGGGATGAAGGACACGGCGTTCTACGTCGCCGATTCCGCCCAATGGCCGCGTATCGCCGAGCCGATGCCGCAGGATCGGGCGATCAGCCCGATCACGCAGGTTCGCGATATCAGGAAACCGCTGCGATGGGAGTCGGGCGGCGGCGGCCTCGTCGGCACGGTCGGCGATTATGCCCGCTTCTCGCAAATGCTGCTCAACGGCGGCACGCTTGAAGGTCGACGCTATTTGAAGCCGGAAACCATCGCCTTGATGGCGAGGGATCATATCGGTCCCGAAACCCGCGTCGAGCGCGACAAGCACTACTATCCGGGTGAGACCAGCGGCTACGGCCTCGGCTTCGCCGTACGTACCGCAGTGCCGCCGGGCACGAACTGGCCGCTTGGCGAATATCGCTGGGACGGCGTTGGCGGCACCTTCTTCTTCATCGATCCCGAAGACGACCTGTTCGGAATCTTCATGGTGCAGACCCCCTCGCAGCGCGGCCGGATCCAGCTCGAGCTGAAGACGCTGATCTATCAGGCGATGGGGCGGTGAGACCTCTCCCCCTTTGCGTAGCCGGATGGAGCGAAGCGCAATCCGGGACGTCCTCACCGCGTGGATAGATCCCGGATTTCGCTGCGCTCCATCCGGGCTACGGGGCTGAGCTTTACGCCCCGCGCACGATCTCGCGCACGTACCCGATCGTCTCCTCGATCTGGCTCGCATTGACGTCCAGATGGGTGCAGGCGCGGATGCGGCCGTCCATCATCGCGAGCGTCACGCCGCGCTGACGGAGGGCCGAGACCATCTTGTCGCCGGGAATGCCGGCGCCGTCGGGCTTGAAGAACACGAGATTGGTCTCGGGCTCCTGCACCTCCATGCCCGAGATCTGCGACAGGCCGCGGGCGAGCGCGCGCGCATTGGCGTGGTCGTCGGCCAGGCGCTCGACGTGGTGGTCGAGAGCATAGATGCACGCTGCGGCGCAGATGCCGGCCTGCCGCATCGAGCCGCCGAGCCGCTGCTTCCACTGCCAGACCGCGTCGATGAAGGCGCGCGAGCCTGCGAGCACGCCGCCGATCGGTGCGCCCAGGCCCTTGGAGAAGTCGATCCAGGCCGAGTCCCAGCCCGCGGTCATGTCGCGTGGCGAGATGCCGCTCGCGACCGTGGCGTTGAGCAGGCGCGCGCCGTCCATATGGGTGACGAGGTCGTGCTGCCTGGCGATCGCGACGATCTCGTCGAGCACCGCCTTCTTCCAGATCGTGCCGCCGCCGATATTGGCGGTCTGCTCGACGCTGACGACGGTCTGCGGCGGCTGGTACCGCGTGCGCGGATGCAGCGCCTTGCGAAGGGTCTCCGGCGTGAACTGGCCATCGGGGCCCTTGAGCTGGGTGACCTGGAAACCGCCGATTGCGGCATGCGCGCCGCCTTCGCGCGCGATGATATGCGCGGTCTCATGGGCGAGGATCTCGTCGCCGGGGCGGCAATGCACCAGCGTCGCGGTGACGTTGCACATCGTGCCCGAGGGCATGTAGACCGCAGCTTCCTTGCCGAGCAGATCGGCCACGCGCTCGCACAGCGCGTTCACGGTCGGATCGTCGCCGACCTGTTCGTCGCCGACTTCCGCCCGCGCCATCGCCTCCCGCATCCCTGCCGTCGGCTTGGTCTGCGTGTCCGAGAGCAGATTGATGCGCACCGGCGGCGCCTTGGGATCGACGGGGGGAGGGGTGTAGAGCATGGCGTGTCTCATCTCTAGTCGAACAATTGCGACGTATTGCGTGCGTGCCCCGATGACCTGTACTAGCCACGAGAACGTTGAGCGACGCGCTGTCGCGCGGCGAGGAGGATGTCGTCTGGCGTGTCTGCTGTGAAGATATTGCAATCGGGCAGAGCGAACAGCCCCTGATATCGGCAGATCTGCTCGGCGCGGGAGAGGGCCTCCCACGCGCGAAGCGCCGCTTCAGTCGGCGTTGCAGAAGGCAGAGTGTTGGCGAACTGGTCGGCCGCGCGAGACATCGATGACATGCTACCAAACAAAAAGGCCCCGGAGAACCGGAGCCTTTTGAATGTCGATCTGCCGAAACTTATCAGCGCGAATAGAATTCGACGACCAGATGCGGCTCCATCTGCACCGGGAACGGCACGTCGGAGAGGCCGGGGATGCGGGCGTACTTCGCGGTCATCTTGCCGTGGTCGACTTCGAGATAGTCGGGGACCTCGCGCTCGGGAAGCTGGCTGGCTTCGAGCACGTGGGCGAGCTGCTTGGAGGCTTCCTTGACCTCGACCACGTCGCCGACCTTGAGCTGATAGCTCGAAATGTTGACCTTGCGGCCGTTCACCTTGATGTGGCCGTGGTTGATGAACTGGCGTGCGGCGAAGATCGTGGAGACGAACTTGGCGCGGTACACGACCGCGTCGAGACGACGCTCCAGCAGGCCGATCAGGTTCTCGCCGGTGTCACCCTTGAGGCGGCTGGCCTCGACATAGATGCCGTGGAACTGACGCTCGGAGATGTTGGCGTAATAGCCCTTCAGCTTCTGCTTGGCGCGCAGCTGCACGCCGAAGTCGGAGAGCTTGCCCTTGCGGCGCTGGCCATGCTGGCCGGGGCCGTATTCGCGGCGGTTGACGGGACTCTTCGGGCGGCCCCAGATGTTCTGGCCCATACGGCGATCGATCTTGTACTTCGCCTCACTGCGCTTAGTCATCGCGTCCTCTTCAGGTCATGGTTTGAGGAAACGCGCCCTCCTGTGTGACGGGATGATCCCGGCACCGACAGGTCCGATCCCCAAAGCTTAAGGGAGAGGACCACGGGTCGCGAAACGCTTCGCGGGCCGAAATCGGCCCGCGAGCAGGCGGCTTTTAGGGGAGTTTGGGGTTGGCTGTCAATTCTTTAGCCTGTCATTCCGGGACCTGCGACGACGGTATTCTTATGTCCTGACCGCCCGGACCGGCTTTGACCCCGCCGCCCGCAATTCGGCAGCAATTTCAGTGTTCAGGACCTGTTCCAGCCGGGTCAGGACCCGCGCGATCGGGGCGGCGTCGGTGACGCGGTGGTCCCAGCGGATCACGACATGGATGGTCTGATCTGGCTCGACCAGCCCATAGCTCAGGACAAAGGGGCCCGGCGTGATCGGGTGGAGCTCGCCGCCGCCGTAGGCGGCGACCGAGCTTACCGCAAAGCTGCCGAACCAGTTACCGCGCTGACGGCCGAAATTCAGACCGATGGCCAAGGACAGGCGCCGCAATGGCAACGGCAGGCGGGTCGCCCGCATGATCTTGCGGTACATCGGAACATCCTCGATCGGGGCCGTCTTGCCGCGTCGGATTTCCGCATCGACTTCTGCCAGCGAAAGAGCCTCGGGACCCGCGATTCGCTGCAGCAGCACGCATTCCTCGCCATCCTCGACCCGCGCGATCGCGACCGTCGCCACGCTCTTTGGAAGCTCATACAGAGCCGGCCAGGGCCATTTGACGTAAAGGGTGCGCAGGATCGGCTCGTCCTTTGCAACCAGGGCGAAAGCCTTGACGAACATCGCGGCCCAGCCGGCGGGCGCGGCCGCGTCCGCGCGGGCCTCCAGCAGGGGGCGGATATTGAGCGAACGGGCCAATGAAACGAAAGGTACGCCCTTCGAGGCGTGCATGAGGTCGCAGATCACACGACGACGCAGCGAAATGGTCTTGGGCGTCCCGCGCATAGGCCTCCGGTTCCAAATCAAAAGATCAAAATATGTGCAACGAGCGGGGCCCGCCTGCTCGCTCTAGCACGAACCAACCCGCTTGGGGCCGGTCGGTTCGCCGCACCGGGCAGCGCCAAAGATGGACCCCCTTTAGACCAAAAAATCATCCATTTTCAATGATTTATATCTCGATCAGGCGCTCTTGGTCGCGTCGGTCGGTCATGCGTCGATCGGCCCGATCAGCGCCTGACCCCCTCGTAGGCCGCCATGATGCCGCGCTGGAACAGCGACCAGTCGAAGCCCAGCGCAATCGCGCGGTAGCCGCGGTCGATCAGCGCATTGGCCTGATCGGCGGTGCGCGCCACCCCGCCGATCGGCACCCCGCTCTTGAGGATGCCCGCCTCGGCGCGCGCGATCAGGTCCAGCAATTGCGGATCATCCATCCGGCCGCGCTTGTTGATGGAGGTGGCGAGATCGCCGGGACCGATGACCGCGACGTCGATACCGGGCGTTGCCATGATCTCGTCGATGCGATCGACCGCGTCGACGTGCTCGATCGTGATCATGCAGATCATCTCGTCGTCGGCAGAGGCCATGTAATCAGGCATCGACTGGCCCCAGCGGAACGGCGCGTGGAAGGGGCCCCAGAGCCGATCGCCGTGCGGCGGGTAGCGCACGCTGCGCACCGCTTTCTCGGCATCCGCGCGGCTCGTGATCATCGGGAAGTTGATGCCGAAGGCACCGATGTCCATCGGCGCTTTCGCCAGCCACGGCTCGTTGGCGGCGATCCGCACCAGAGGCGTGCACGGCGTGCCCGTGGTCGCGGCGATCATCGCGTGGGCTTCGGTCAATCCGATCGGGCCGTGCTCGAGATCGACGATGATCCAGTCGAGCGAGCGCGCCATGATCTGCACCATCTGCACGCTCGGGATGGTCGCGATCGCACCGAAGGCGGGGCGACCCTCGCGCCAGAGCTGGCGGAGGCGGTTCAGCGGCTTTGCGGGGACCGACATGGAAAATCCTGCGGGACGATGGCGACGGCAAAGCCTAGCAGCGCGCCGCCAGTGCGCAAGCTCAGGCCACCGCGCGTCCGCCGAAGAACGGCGTCAGCGTGGCGCTGAGACCATGCACGCGGTTCGATGTAAAAATCATCTCGGCGCCGGACTGCGCGATGCCGCCGGTCGGCGGGCCGAGCAGGTCGGAGACGCGACGGGCGATCGCGGGCGCCGGATCGATCCAGTCGACCGGCCAGGGCGCGAGCTTCTTCATCCGGTCCAGCAGAAGCGGGTAGTGCGTGCAGGCGAGCACCACAGTGTCGGTGCGCGCGCTCGCATCCGAGGCGTCGCCGACGAAGCAGGGAGCGAGCTCGGCGAGGATGGCTTCGTCGCTGATCGGGCTACCGCCGAGCGCGGCTTCGGCCAGCGAAGCGAGCTCGGGCGAGCCGACCAGCGTCACCTCGCATCCTTGTGCGAAATCGCGGATCAGCGCCTTGGTGTACTCGCGCTTCACCGTGCCCTTGGTGCCGAGCACCGAAACGCGGCGGGTCCTGGACTGCGCACAGGCCGGCTTGATCGCCGGCACCGTGCCGACGAAGGCTACGGAATAGGCGGCGCGCAAGTGAGACAGGACCAGGGTGGACGCCGTGTTGCAGGCGATGACGACGAGGTCTGGACTATGCCGGCCGATCAGCTCCCCCATCAGCGGCACGACGCGGGCGATGATCTCGTCCTCGCTGTGGTGGCCATAGGGGAAGAAGGCGTCGTCGGCGACGTAGACGTAATGCGCGTCGGGCCGCGCCGCCACGACCTCGCGGAGCACCGTGAGCCCGCCAAGGCCGGAATCGAACACCAGGATCGTCGGAGAATTGGTCACGTCGCCACCCTAGCCCGGCATGGTTACCATTCGGTTTTTAGGGCGATTTTGCGGCGATCCCGCAAAGACCGGGGGGCGTCTCGTGTCACGGACGCGCTGCGTCATCATCCCCGGCGTCAGATCGGCCGCGCGGCGCTCACGCGATCCTGTTGGTGGTGGTCCCGCGCTCGGTTGCCAGCTGCTTCTGCAGGCGATCGATGTTCTGCAACAGGCGCTGGCTGGTCAGCACCAGGAAGTAATAGCCGAATTGCGGATCCTGGAAGTAGATCTCGAGCAGCCGGTCATAGGTGATGGTCAGCACCTGGCCGTCCTCGATGCATTCGACCGTCCCCGTGCGCCGGTTGTCCGGCGTGAGGAAGCCGAGCTCGCCCATCAGCGCCCCGGGCCCGATCTCGACGTTGATCTCCTTGACCAGGAACTTGCCGGTGACGGTGAGGAACATTTCGTTGGCTGGGTCACGCATCTTGAAGAGGATGTCGCCGCGCCGGTATCTGCGCTCGGTCATGAATGGCTTGAGCCATTCGATCGACATGTCCCCTTCGGCCGCATGGCGCGCCTTCTTGACCAGCTTCAGCATCTGCCGCAGGCGCAGCGCGTTGATCGGAAGCATCAGGAGATAGAGCAGGAACGTCGCGACGTTGGCGGAGAGCGCGCCGAAGAGAGCGAAGAACGCGCAGCCGATCATGTTGGCGACGCGCAGCGGCACCATTGTCCGCATCAAGAGGGTGGCGACGAAGAAGACCGCCCCGACCACGGCGAACAGATTGGCGAGCGTGATGTTGTGGACGAAGATCTCCAGGAGCCGGTTGAAGATCGCCTCGTAGGTGACGCTGTCGGGATCGAGCCCCATCTGGACCAGGATTTTCGCGATCCTGAGGTTGTCCGTGGCCGCTTCGAGGATGCGGTCGAGGATCGACGAAACGTCTGCGCTGCCGGACGGCATGGTACTAACCCCACGTAAGGCATTCAGTCCTGGTCGGCACCCGTATAGCCGAAATCGAATGACGACCGCTTGAATGACGCTTCCGGCCATCGTGCCGCAAGGGGCAAATTTTAGCCTGATCGGGCGTTTCGGCAATTGCCCGTTGGTTGCGCGTCCGGCCGCGCAGGCCCGTGATTCGGGCCAGCCGTGCGGGCTTGAGCGTCGCTGACGGGCCCGAAGCGACCTTCGTTTACGGCTTGGCGGCGGGTTGCACGACCCGCTGCTCGACGAGGCCGAGCCGCCCCGGCAGAGAGCCGGCGCGCAGCAGCATGGCGACGCTGTTGGCCTCTTCCAGGGTGAAATTGCCGGAAATCTGGCCGGAGCCGCCGGTGATGGGCTCGCGGATCACGGGCGCGGAGATCACCTTGTCGTCGAGCACGATGGCAAAAGGCTTTCCGACATTCTCTGCCGTGATATGGGCGAAGCGCCGCGTGCCGCGGCCGTTGAAGCGGAACGATGCGATCGGCTCCTTGCTGTCGCCGGTCAATCCCGGGCCGGCATAGCTGATCTCGTCGCCCTCGAAGGCGCTGTCCTTGGCGACGAGATAAGGAAGCTTGTCCTTGAAGCCGAGCAGGACTTCCGTGCCCGCCGGCGGTGTGCCCGATTGCGCCTGCTCTGCGGACATCGAGAGGTCGATCAGGCGGAAGCCGACCTTGACCTTCCTGGCGAAGATCGCGGTGATTTGCTCGGGCTCCATCAATCCGGGCAGGAAGATGCGGATACGGTCCATTCCCTCGGGCTGGACGCTGGCGAGCTTGACGCCGGCGTCCTTGAGGCGCTGCTCGATCATGGCGATGGAATCTTCTACGAGATCGCGCAGCCGCGCGGCTGATGCGGCATCGGTCGGCGCGAGCCTGAGCAGCCCGTCGCCGGCGTCGGTGACGTTGAGCGCGTGTGTCGGCAACCCCTCCGCCGCCGCGACGAGCTTGCGCGTGAGCTGTTCGCGGCCTTTGCCGTCAGCGATCTTCACGTCGACGCCGCCGTCGCGGATCGCAAGTCCGGAGAACGCGATGCGGCCCTCGCGCAGGATCTTGTAGACGTCGTCGCGCAAATCCGTGACGACCGCCTCCCGCAAGGCATCGGTGTCGACCCCGTAGACGATCCGCGATCCGCCCAGCTTCTCCATCTTGTCGGCGATGAAGGCGGCAACCTTGACCCGCACCTTGTCGAGCTGGCTGTCGGCAAGCGCGGCGCCGGGCAGGGCGATCGCGGATACCATTGTGAACGCAGCGACCAGCCGTGCGATCCGGTTCCGCAGGGGCGTCGTCATGATGACCTCTTGTCTTGCGGCAGGGCGCTGGCGAGTGAAGTCAGCGGCAGTTCTTGGTCCCTCGATCAGGCGCAGAGGTTCAAGTGGCGCAGCCGGTAGGCAATGGACGAACGGCAAATCATCCATCATTCTGGTCCGGCTCGGCCGAACACGGCCGAGACCTCGCCGAACCAAACTGTCAAAAGATACGGCGGCGGGGACATGCATCTGAGGGAGGACGGAATTCATGGCGGGCATCCACGCGCTCGATCGGTTGATCGGCAACGACTATCCGGAACTGTTGACGGACGAGGAGGTCCGGGCGTTCGAGCAGGTCCCCTACGCCGACCGCGTCGCGGCCGAGAGTACCTATGACGCCATCAGGCTTGGTGCCGAGCGCAATCCCGACGGGGCGGCGATCCAGTTCCTGCAAAATGCCGATCCCGCCGACGCGCCGCTGGTCGTCACGCACCGCGATTTCATCGCGCGCGTCACCCAGGCCGCCAACATGTTTCACGCGCTCGGCGCCGAGAAGGGCGACGTCATCAGCTTCATGCTGCCCTTGGTGCCGGATGCGTTCGTCACTCTGTTCGGCGCCGAGGCCGCCGGCATCGCCAATCCCGTCAATCCGCTGCTCGAGCCGCACCAGCTCGCCGAAATCCTGGAAGCTGCGAACACCAAGATCCTGGTGGCGCTCGGGCCGATGCCGGGCACCGACATCTGGCAGAAGGTCGAGCAAATCCGCCCGCATCTGAAGCATCTGAAAGCCATCGTGCAGGTGTTCGGCGGCGGCGATCCGGCCAATGGCATCTTCGCCTTCAGCGACCTGATCAAGCAGCAGCCGTCGGATCGGCTGGTCAGCGGGCGCAAGATTCGCGGCAGCGACATCGCAGCCTATTTCCACACCGGCGGCACCACGGGTACGCCCAAGCTGGTGCGGCATACCCATGCCAACCAGGTCTATCAGGCATGGGCTCTCAATCTGTTGCTGAAGGGGAAACCCGGCGCCAATCTGCTGTTCGGCATGCCGCTGTTTCACGTCGGCGGATCTCTGACGCAGGTGCTGACGACTTTGTCGGGCGGGGGTTCGCTGGTCGTGCTGTCGCCGAGCGGCTGGCGCAACCCGAATGCGGTGAAGAACATCTGGCAGCTCGTCGCGCGCTTCAAGCCTGAAGCTCTGTCGAGCGTGCCGACCGTGCTCGCAGCGACGCTCGCGGTGCCGCCTGGGAATGCGGATATCTCGAGCCTGAAATATGCGGCCGGCGGCGGCTCGGCGATTCCGGTCGCGGTCGGCTCGGCGATTCAGGAGACGCTGAAGCTGCCGGTGGTCGAGGTCTACGGCATGACCGAGACCTCGAGCGTGCACACGCTCGCTTATCCGGGCCGGCCGATCCGGCTCGGCTCGGTTGGCCTTCCCATGCCCTATGCGCGCGTGCGCATCGTGCAGCTCGACGCCGACGGCCGCCTGATCCGCGACTGCAAGCCGGACGAGATTGGTGTCGTCATCATGGCCGGGCCCGGCGTGTTCGGCGGCTATCTCAACGACGAGCACAACAAGGGTGCCTTCATCGACGGGGTCTGGGTCAATTCCGGCGATCTCGGGCGGCTCGATGCCGACGGCTATCTGTGGATCACCGGCCGCGCCAAGGATCTCGTGATCCGCGGCGGCCACAACATCGATCCGGCGCCGATCGAGGAGATCATGTTCCGCCATCCCGCCGTCGGCTTCGCCGCGGTGGTTGGCCAGCCCGACGCCTATGCCGGCGAATTGCCGGTAGGCTACGTGCAGTTGAAGCCCGGCGCAAAGGTTGAGCCGGGCGAGCTGGAAGCCTGGGTGCGCGAGCGCACCCCGGAGCGCGCCGCCGTTCCTGTGCAGGTCATCCCGATCGATCCAATGCCGGTGACGGGCGTCGGCAAGGTGTTCAAGCCGCAGCTGCGCTGGGACGCGGCCGCGCGCGTGTTCACCAAGGTGCTGGCGCCGCTGGTCGAGCGCGGCATCGATTGCAAGGTGAAGGTCGGCCCGCACGGCAGCCACGGCTCGATCGCGACCGTGACGCTGACGGGCCTGCCGGCTGGGCAGCGCGAAGCGGTGGAGGGGGAGGTGCACGCACTGCTCGCACCCTTCGTGATGCGCCACGAGGTGGTGCAGGTGTAGGTCCGCGCCTGCGGGGCGAGGGCTGACTGCATTAGCTATAAGCCGCGATCGAGGAGTTTATGTGATGGGCCTCACATAGAAAAATTTGGCTTTCATCGACGCTCCGAATAGTCTCAGGGAATTGCATCCGAGGGGGCTGCAGTGATTCCGTTTCGGCTATTTGGTTTATTGATTTTTGCGACCTTACTGGCCTGCGGATCGGCACACGCCGATCGGCGGGTCGCGCTCGTCATCGGCAATTCCGCCTACAAGAGCGCGCCCAAGCTCACCAATCCCGCGAACGATGCCACGCTGATTGGCGGCATGTTCAAGAAGGCGGGCTTCGATTCCGTCGACGTCAGGCTGGATCTCAGTGCGAGCGAGATGAGGCGCATGTTGCGCGAGTTCGCCGGCAGGTCACGCGATGCGGACATGGCGGTGATCTACTATGCCGGCCACGGCATCGAGCTCGACGGCAACAATTATCTCATTCCGACCGACGCGACGCTGGAGACGGATGGCGACGTTCTCGACGAAACCATTCCTGTCGAGCGCGCATTGTTCGCGGTCGAGCCGGCCAAGCAGCTGCGCCTGATCATCCTCGATGCCTGCCGCGACAACCCCTTTGCGAAGACGATGAAGCGCACGCTGGCCTCGCGGGCGATCGGACGCGGCCTCGCTAAGGTCGAGCCAACCAGCCCGAACACGATGATTGCCTTCGCCGCGAAGGCCGGCTCGACTGCATCCGACGGCGATTCTCGCAACAGTCCGTTTGCTGCCGCGCTGGTCGAGCACCTGCCGAAGCCGGGCCTCGATCTGCGCAAGGCGTTCGGCTTCGTGCGCGACGACGTGCTCAAGAGCACCGGCTACAAGCAAGAGCCCTATGTCTATGGCTCGCTCGGCGGCGACGACGTGCCGCTCGTAATGAAGCCGGCCGCAACCGGTCCGCAGGCAAACCCTCAGGATGCGGTTCGCAGGGACTACGAGCTCGCGCTCCAGCTTGCGACGCGCGATGCCTGGGAAGCCTTTTTGGCGACCTATCCGGACGGCTTTTATGCCAGCCTCGCCAAGGGACAGTTGAACAAGATCGGTGCCGAAGAGACGCGTCTGGCTGCCGAGCAAAAGGCCAAGGCGGCCGAGCAGGAAAAGGCAAGGCTTATCGCCGAGCGCGCTCAGAAAGCCGAGCAGGAGAAGGCGGCTGCTGCGGCCAAAGCCGCTGAAGAGGCGCGGATCGCTGCGGAGAAGCAAAAGCAGATTGAACAGGCCAGGGCGGAAGCGGCCGAGCAGCAGCGCAAAGCTGCCGAGGCGGCGGCCGCGAAAGCGCTGGCCGAGAAACAGGCGGCAGAGAGGGCCAAGGCCGAGCTGGCGGCCAAGCAGGCCGCCGAGAAAGCGGAGCAGGCCGCCAAGCCGGCCGCCGATCGGCAGATGCCCGAAGTCGAGAACCAGAAAGTGGCTGCGCTCTCGCCCGGACCCACATCCACATTATCGGCGGCCGAGCTTTCCAAATCGGTACAAAGCGAACTGCGCCGCGTCGGTTGCCTGACCTCGTCTGCGGAAAGCGAGTGGAGCTCGGCCGCGCAGCGCTCGCTGACGCTTTTCAACAAATATTCCGGCACCAAGTTCGACGTGAAGCTGGCCAGCGTCGACGCACTCGATGCTTTGAAGGCCAAGCCGGGACGGGTTTGTCCGCTGGTGTGCAATTTCGGATTCAAGGCCGACGGCGACCAATGCGTGAAGATCACCTGCCGGGCCGGTTATCGTGTCAACGACGATAACGAATGCGAAAAGGTGCAGGAGAAGAAGCCGGTTGCGACGCGCGAGAATTCCAGACCGCGAGACGATGAGCGGAAGGCAAGCGAGTCCGCGCCGTCAAAACCGCAGGCGACCGGTCAGGTCTTTTGCAACAGTGCAGGGTGCCGGCCGGTCCGGCAGGGTTGTCGGCTCGAGACGTGGGGCAATAGGACTGCCGGCCAAACGGCCGGCGGCGGCACCAGCATGGTCGAAGTCTGCAACTGAGCTGGTGATTGCCCGCCTGCTACTCCGCAGGCATTCGTGTTTCCACCAGCCGCGCCCAGAACGAGGCGCCGTGACCCAGAATGTTGTCGTTGAAGACGTAAGCCGGGTGGTGACACTCGTTGCCGTCGCCCATGCCGACCAGCACCATCGCGCCGGGGCGTGCTTCCAGCATGAACGAAAAGTCCTCGGCGCCCATCATCGGGACGAACTTGTCGTTGACGCGCTCAGTGCCGACGATGTCGCGCGCGACGTCGGCGGCGAGTGCGGCCTCGCGGGCATGGTTCATCGTCACCGGATACATCCGCGTGTATTTCGTTTCGGCCGAGCCACCATAGGCGCGGGCGATGCTGTCGGCGACTTCGCCGATGCGGCGTTCGACGAGATCGCGCACTTCGGGGTCGAGCGTGCGCACGGTGCCGGCGAGCTCGGCGACCTCCGGGATGATGTTGAAGGCGGTGCCGGAGTGGAATTGTGTGATCGAGATCACCGCCGATTTCAGCGGATCGACGTTGCGCGCCACGATCGATTGCAGCGCGTTCACGATTTGCGAGCCGATCAGCACGCTGTCGACAGATTTGTGCGGACCGGCGCCGGCGTGGCCACCCTTGCCGCGGACCGTGATCTGGATGTTGTCGGAGGAGGCGAGCATCGCACCCGGCGTGGTGGCGAAATGGCCCTCGGGCAGGTTCGGCATGTTGTGCATGCCGTAGACCTCCTGGATGTTCCAGCGCGTCATCAGTCCGTCCTCGACCATCGCCTTGCCGCCGCCGCCGCCTTCCTCGGCGGGCTGGAAGATCATCACGGCCGTGCCGTCGAAATTGCGCGTCTCAGCGAGATATTTGGCCGCGCCCAGCAGCATCGCGGTGTGGCCGTCATGGCCGCAGGCGTGCATCTTGCCGGGGACCTTTGAGGCATAAGACACGCCCGACGTCTCCATGATCGGCAGCGCGTCCATGTCCGCGCGCAGGCCGATCGTCTTGCCGGAGGCCGACTTGCGGCCGCGGATCACGCCGACCACGCCGGTGCGGCCGATGCCCGTCACCACCTCGTCGCAGCCGAATTCGCGCAAGCGATCGGCGACGATGCCGGCGGTGCGGTGGACTTCGTAGAGCAGCTCGGGGTTCTCGTGGAAGTCATGGCGCCAGGCAGCCATTTCGTCGGAGAGGGCGGCGACGCGATTGACGATGGGCATGAGGGAATCCGTTTTCTGGTTGTCGTTTGTAGGGTGGGTTAGCCCCGTGGATGCGCAAGCGCATCCACGGGGCGTAACCCACCACGGTTTCCGTGGGAGCGAAAGAGGTGGGTTACGCCCAGCGGACTGCGCTTGGCGCAGGCCGCAAGGCTAACCCACCCTACGATCCTACGCTTCCCCGAACACGCGCCTGAAGATCGTGTCGACGTGCTTGAGGTGATAGCCGAGGTCGAACTGCTCCTCGATCTCGGCGTCGGTGAGATATGTCTTCACCTCACTGTCCTTCTTCAGCAGCTGAAGGAAGTCGCCTTCGCCGCGCCAGACCGGCATGGCATTGCGCTGCACGAGCTTGTAGGCATCCTCGCGGCTGGCGCCCTTCTGGGTCAGTGCTAGCAGCACGCGCTGCGAATGCACGAGGCCGCCGAGGCGGTCGAGGTTCTTTTGCATGTTGGCGGGATAGACCAGCAGCTTGTCGATCAGGCCGGCGAGGCGCACCAGCGCGAAGTCGAGCGTCACGGTCGCGTCCGGGCCCATCATGCGTTCGGCCGAGGAGTGCGAGATGTCGCGCTCGTGCCAGAGCACGACGTTCTCCAGTGCCGGCGTCACATAGGCGCGCACCATGCGGGAGAGGCCGGTGAGGTTCTCCGACAGCACCGGGTTGCGCTTGTGCGGCATGGCAGAGGAGCCCTTTTGTCCCTCCGAGAAGAACTCTTCGGCCTCGAGCACCTCGGTGCGCTGCATGTGGCGGATCTCCACGGCAATGCGCTCGATCGAGGAGGCGATCACGCCGAGGGTCGAGAAATACATCGCGTGACGGTCGCGCGGGATCACCTGGGTCGAGATCGGCTCCGGCACGAGTCCCATGGCCTTGGCGACATGCTCTTCGACGCGCGGATCGATCTGCGCGAAGGTGCCGACGGCGCCGGAGATCGCGCAGGTCGCGACCTCCTTGCGCGCCGCGATCAGACGGTCCTTGGCACGGGTGAATTCGGCATAGGCATAAGCGAGCTTGAGGCCGAAGGTGACGGGCTCGGCATGGATGCCGTGGCTGCGGCCGATAGTCGGCGTCATCTTGTGCTCGAAGGCGCGCTTCTTCAGCGCGGCCAGCACCTTGTCGAGGTCGGCGAGCAGCAGGTCGGCGGCGCGGGTGAGCTGGACGTTGAGGCAGGTATCGAGCACGTCGGAGGAGGTCATGCCCTGGTGCACGAAGCGCGCCTCGGGGCCGACGATCTCGGCGAGGTGGGTGAGGAAGGCGATGACGTCGTGCTTGGTCTCGCGCTCGATCTCGTCGATGCGGGCGACGTCGAAGATGGCGTCCTTGGCCTTGGCCCAGACCGTCCGGGCGGCCTCCTTGGGGATGGTCCCGAGCTCGGCGAGGGCGTCCGCCGCATGCGCCTCGATCTCGAACCAGATCTTGAACCGGGTCTGCGGCTCCCAGATCGAGGCCATTTCCGGGCGGGTGTAGCGGGGGATCATGGGGCGGCTCCAGGAAGGTGGGCGGGCGGTCCCGAGAACGGCGGCGCCGGCCAAAATGCTTTTTACGCCGTGATGTAACAGAGCAGGCAGGGCGAAACAAACGGTCTGGGCCCCGGAAGAAGGGCATCGCCGACCTTTCCACCAGACCGGCCGGCCGGGATGGCGGCGCCTGGCCGCAGATATTAACTGTCAATCACGGATCATTGACTGACAGATATTGAAATCTGTCAGCGAGACGTGTATATCCGTTCTCGGACGCTCCGATTGGGCGTCCCGCGACAAGCCCCGGGGAGCCCGACATCCGAGCCACGCTCGGATCGGAGGGCGGATTGAAGAGCGGGGACCGCGGACGAATGGAGACTTAGACAATGACGACCGAAATCCTCAATTTCACTGGCGTGATTGGGCATTGGCTCAATTTGCTGGTGGCGCGCCAGATCGCGGCGCAGGCTGCAAAACTGCCGCATTAAGGCATAGGCTTTCCGAAACGACCGGCCAGGGCGCTTCGGAAGCAGCCCTACTGCCGGAGTAAACTGAGCCCTGAACGGGAACATGGTGCTGGCATGAATGAAGCTGTTGTCTTGACGCCGGAGCGGATCCTCGAAGTCACCGAGGACGTGCTCAGGCGTTACGGACTTGCCAAGGCCACCGTAGTCGACGTTGCCCGTGCGCTCGATGTGAGCCACGGCAGCGTCTACCGTCATTTCCCCAGCAAGGCCTCGCTGCGCGAGGCCGTTGCCAAGCGCTGGCTGGACCGCATCGACGCCCCGCTGCTGGCGATCGCCAGGGAGCAGGGCTCGGCGCCCGACAGGCTCGACCGCTGGCTGCGCACGCTGTTCGCGGCCAAGCGTTCGCGTGTGCTCGACGATCCTGAAATGTTCGAGACTTATCTGACTCTGGCGCGTGAGGCCTGCGCGGCCGTCAAGTGCCACAAGGACACTATGATCGACCAGATCGCCGCGATCCTGACCGACGGCGTGCAGCAGGGCGAGTTCGCCGTAGGCGACGTCAAGGTGACCGCGCGCGCGATCTTCGATGCGACCGTCCGCTTCCACCATCCGGCCCATGCCGAGGAATGGAAGGACGCCGATCTCGCCGCGCGCCTCGATGCGACGCTGGCGCTGCTGCTGCGTGGGCTGAAGGCGTAAGGCCGCAGAACCCGTTCAGCCCTGGGTGCTGTCAATCAACCTCGCGTTTTCTGGAGAGCGGCGCCGTCGCGGGGCAAGGGTGCGGATGCCGAATGTCTGCGCGTGTGGAAGGCAGGATCGGACGATGGCACGACCGGCGGACTATCCGGATAAGCGTTGACCGCGATTTCGACGGCATCCTTCGACCGCCTTCGAAGCCGGTAGAATGTCAGCTCCTGATCGAACATCGGACAGCGAAAGTGGACGATGGCGGTGTCCGGCAGGCGGCAAAGTTCGTCGATGAGCTCGCCTACTGTGATGATGGGGGGATGGTCGACTGCTTTGGGGTGACCCTTACTCATGACCCTTTACTCCTTGTCTGCCGTACTAACCGGAGCCGGATCGGAACCGTTCCAATTTCGTTCGGCCGATTGAGGATCGCGAGGGATGAGGCTGTGCGGCAGCTTTGCTGCTAGATCCTCGTCAGCCCGCAGGTCGCGGCGAGCCGCACCAGCTGCGCATCGGTGCGCGCGCCGGTCTTCGACTTGATCAGGTAGTGATAGTTCTGCACGGTCTTGACGCTGAGATTGAGATGCGCCGCGATCTCTTCGGTGGTGGCGCCGCCGGCGAACTGGCGCAAGATCTCGATCTCGCGCTCGCCCAGCTGGTCCAGCACCGAGCCGGTCGGGGACAGGCTGTCCTCCGCCAGCACATGCGCGATGTCATCGCTCATGGCGCGCTCGCCGCGGGCGACGCTGCGGATGGCATTCACGACCGCGGACGGCTCGCTGCTTTTGGTGACGAAGCCGGAGGCGCCAGCGCCGAAGGCCGACTTCACCAGCACGGCCTCATTGTGCATGGTGAAGACGAGAATGCGCGCACGCGGGCTGCGGGCGCGGATGTTGCGGATCGCCTCCAGCCCGCTCGCGCCGGGCATCGAAATGTCGAGCACCACCACGTCGGGGTCATGCGCCTTGAACGCGCCGTAGGCGTCGGCGGCGTTGTCGGCTTCCGCCACGACATGCAAATCGCCCTGGCTCTCCAGCACGCGCCGATAGCCTTGCCGCACGATCGGATGGTCGTCGACCAGCAGCACGGAGATGCCTGTTGCCGCCACCTCGTTCATTCCGGCCTCATGCAGCGAGCGGAATGGTGGCGGCGATGCTGAGGCCGCGGTTCGCGGGCAGGATCGACAGCGATCCGCCGGCGGCCGTGACGCGCTCGCGGATTCCGGTGAGGCCGAAGCCGGCCGATTGCGCGACTCGCTCCGCATCGCCGCCGCCGTCGTCCTCGACGCGGATCAGCAGCGCATCGTCCTCGCCGGCGCGCCGCTCGACGCGGAGCGAGATCTCGCGCGCTGCACTGTGGCGCAGCGCGTTGGTCAGGCATTCCTGTGCGACTCGATAGGCGGTGGTGGCGGCCGGGCCGCTGATGTCGGTGAGGTCGCCCCTGAGATCGAGCTGGATCGCCGGCCGCGCGGCGCTGTGCGAGCGCCAGCTGTCGACGAGATTGACCAGGCTCGCCTCGAGCCCGAGCTCCTCCGGCAGCGGATTGCGCAGCCGGTTCAGCGCGTCGCGCAGCGAAGCCATCAGATGGTGCGTCGCCTGCGAGATCATGCGCGCGTCCTGCGCGATCCCATCATCCTTGTGCTGCTTTGTACTCGCCGTCTCGATCGTGTTGGCGAAGGCGAGAATGGCGGACAGATTCTGCCCGAACTCGTCGTGCAGCTCGCGGGCGAGCGCGCGGCGCTCGTCGTCGCGGATCTCGATCAGGCGGCGCGTCAGCGCGGCGCGCTGCTCGGTCGCTTCCTCCAGCCGGCCGCCGAGCTCGCCGACGGCGCTGCCGATCATCGCCAGCTCCATCGAGCGGAAGCGCGGCAGCCTGGTGCGATATTGGCCGCGCGCCATGCGCTGAAGCGCGGTGACGATCGCGCGCGCCGGCGCCAGCGCGTGCGCGATGGCGAGCGAAGCAAGCAGGGCGATCGCCGCCGCCATCAGCAGCGCGACGTCGATGACGTTGAGGACGTAGTCCCAGGCGAGCGCGATCGCGGCGGCCGCATGGGGCGTCGCAACGACGGCGCCGGCGGCTGCGGCGCGGGGACTGACGGGCCGCACCACCTCGGCGTGGCTGCCGAGGAAGCTCGGCACGATGGCGGCGAACCAGCGCGGCGGCGTCTTGCCCAGCCCCTCGCTCTGGCCGCAGAGCGGCTTCTCGAAGGCCGCCGCGGGCTGGAACTCGACGCAGACGCCGGGCGAGATCAGCTTCATCGTCTCCAGCGTGCGCCAGTCCGGAACCGGCAGGAGATGCTCGCGCGCCCTGCTGCTGCGCAACAACAGCTCGCGCCAATACAGCGCCTGAAGCGCCTGCGCGACCCGCTGCGCCGACGCCGCCGTCGCCCGATCGACGCTGCGATAGGCATCGAACGTGGCCCATACGGTCGCGGCTCCCAGGCACAGCGCTACGATTAGAAGCAGGCGGGCTACAAGCTGAAGCACGAGGCGCATGCGATCACCCCCGACGTTTGCTAAGGTCAGCCTAACAACGCCGCCGTGCCTTGCCAATCGCAGAACGCTAGGGATTGCAGCTCGGGCAAATTTCCCAAGCCGGATTGGGCATGGGTCTTTGGACCTGAAACGGCGGCTTTGATCTAATCGGTGAGGACACGTTGCAGGCCGGCGCCTGCAAGCCAGGAGCGGTGCAGCATGAGTTCGATGACGATTGGACCAATCGCAAGCCAGGCTGCCGATCCATCCGAGCGCAGCGCGCTGCTGTTCTGGATGATCTTCACCGGGCTGTCGATCTTCGCTGTCGTGCTGCTGTGGCGCTTCGGCCTGATTCACCTGATGCTGACCTCGGATCGCACCTACATTTCAGCGGTGATCGCGGCGCTCTACGTCCTCACCTGCGGCCACTGCTTCCTGCGGACCCGGGCCATCGCGCGGGAAGGGGCGGCGACGCGGCGCTGCCGCGCGGTGCTGTCGGCAGCGGGCGGCAGCAAGGCGCTCGATGCGAGCGCCGTGGCGCTGCCGCGCGGTCTGGTGCGCGACCACATCGAAAGCCTGGTGACCAAGGCCGCGGCGCAGGACTACCGGCCGGTCGACCAGACGCTGCTGCTACGTAATCTCGCCGATCGCTTGCGCGGCTCCAACGGGTTCGGCGCCTTCGTCTCCGATACGCTGATGAAGCTCGGTCTGCTCGGCACCATCATCGGCTTCATCATCATGCTGGCGCCGATCGCGGGGCTGGACGCCGCCGACAAGGTCGCGATGCGCTCCTCGATGGGCTTGATGAGCGACGGCATGGCGATCGCGATGTACACGACGCTGGCCGGCCTTGTCGGCTCGATCCTGATCCGCATCCAGTACTACATGCTCGACGCCGCGACCCAGCGGGTGTTCTCGGACGCGGTGGTGCTGACCGAGACCTATGTGACGCCAGTGCTGGAGCGCAAGGGTTCGGGAACGCCGTCATGATGGATGATTTCGGTCTCTATCCGCGCGAGGAGCCGTTCGACCCGCTGGGCGTGATGCTGTTCAAGGCGCTCCAGGTGATCGCCTTCCTGTTCTTCCTGGCGCTGCTGGCGGTCTCCCCCGACGCCAAGGACGGCAAGATCGATTCCAAGGCGGAGTTCATGATCACGCTGGACTGGCCGGACAACCACCCCGACGATCTCGACCTGTTCGTGCAGGATCCCGCCGGCAACATCGCCTGGTATCGCCACCGCGAGGCCGGCTTCCTCACGCTCGACCGCGACGACCGCGGCGGGGCCAACAATTTCATCATCGTCAACGGCAAGAAGATCGCCTCGCCGATCCGCGAGGAGATCGTCACCGTGCGTGGCATCCTCGCCGGCGAGTACGTCGTGAACGTCTCGCATTTCGTCGCCACCACGGGCGAGCCTGTGACGGCCAGTGTGAAGGTGCAGAAGCTCAATCCGACCGCGCAGGTGATCTTCGACAACAAGTTCACGCTCGACCACACCGGCGACGAGAAGACCGCGGTCCGATTCCGGATCGATGCGGAAGGCAAGGTCGTCGATGTCGATCAGCGGCCGAAATCGCTGTTGGAGACGTTCCGCAGCAGCTGGCGCAACGGCGGCGATCTCGATGCCAGGACCGGTGTGAGCAGGAACGCTACGAGGGTACGCCGTGAGTAACCTGCAAACGGTCATCCTGACGCTATCGGTCGCGTATGCCGTCATCGGCGCGCTGCTGCTGGTCGTTCTGGTCTATGCGCGGCTGCACTGGTCCCTGAAGGCGGTCGCCGTGGTCGTGACCAGCACCTTCTACATCGTCAGCTTCACCGAAATGCGCGGCCTGCTCGGTTGGGCCAGCACGGAGCGGCTGCCGGCCACCTTCAAGCTGCTGAAGGCCCGCATCGTCGAGCCGCATTCGCTTGAGGGCGATCCCGGCTCCATCTATCTCTGGGTCGAGGCGCTGGACGAGGACAATCGCCCGAGCGGCATCCCGCGCGCTTTTCGTGTGCCGTACAATGACCGGCTGGCCGACAAGACCCACGCCGCCGAGAACGAGATCGCGGCCGGACATCCGCAAGGAGGGCGCGCGGCGGATTTCGGCGGCGGCGACGGCAGCCTGATCGACTTGGTTCGAGAATATGTGACGCCGAAGACCATCCTGGAGACCAGCGGCGGCGATTCCTCGACCGGCGAGTTCACTGCGCCGCCGGCCGGTGCCCAGGACGCGGTATTCACGCCGATTCCGCCGCCCCGGATGCCGCCCAAGGACGAGCAATAGGCCCATCACCATCACCGCAGAGCAGCGCTGGCAAACGGCCCAGTGCTGGCGCATCCTGTTGACCTCCCTCAATTTGGCCTCATCGGCCCCGAATAAGAATCTGAGGGGTGGAGGGTGCGTGCTTCTCGCTGTCTTCTCAGATATCCATGGCAACAGGCAGGCGTTCGAGGCCTGCCTGAAGATCGCGCGTGCGAAGGGCGCGGAGGGCATCGTCCTGCTCGGCGACTTCGTCGGCTATGGCGCCGATCCGGAATGGGTGGTGGACACCGCGATGGAGCTGGTCGCGCAGGGCGCCGTCGCGGTGCGCGGCAATCATGACCAGGCGATCAATTCCACGGCCGAGACGATGAACGCCGAGGCGCAGATCGCGATCGAATGGACCCGCGGCCGCCTCGACACGGCGCAGCGGCGGTTTCTGGCCGAATTGCCGATGCAGGTGGAGGACGATGGCCGCCTGTTCGTGCATGCGGAAGCCTCGCATCCCCAGCGCTGGCACTATGTCCGCTCGACCGTGGACGCCGCCAAGAGCCTGATTGCGACACGGGCCCACGTCACCTTTTGCGGCCACATCCACAGGCCGGCGCTCTATTCGATGTCGGTCACGGCGAAGATGACGAGCTTCGTGCCGAAGACCGACGTCCCCGTGCAGCTCCTGCGCGGACGGCAATGGCTCGCCGTGCTCGGCTCGGTCGGCCAGCCCCGCGACGGCGATCCGTCGGCGGCCTTCGTGCTGTTCGACACCGAGTCGTGCCAGATCACCTATTGCCGCGCGCCCTATGACGTCGAGACCGCAGCGAGCAGGATCCGCGACAACGGTCTGCCGCCTTGGCTTGCCGACCGCTTGTTGCAGGGGCGCTGACGGATGCCCAAACCCCTGGTCAAGTCGGGCGCGGAGATCGACGGTTTTACGATCGGCGAATGCGTTCATGCCGGCGGCATGGCGACGCTGTGGACCGTCACCCATCCCGGCATCGACGTGCCCTTGCTGATGAAGATCCCGCGGGTGTCGGAGGGCGAGGACGCCGCCGCGATCGTCTCCTTCGAGATGGAGATGATGATCCTGCCGCGGCTGGCGGGGCCGCACGTGCCGGCCTGCTTCGGCACCGGTGATTTCGCCCGCCAAGCCTATGTCGTGATCGAGCGCATTCCAGGTGCCACGCTGTACAAGCGGCTCCCCGACCTGCCGCTGCCCTATGACGAGGCGCGGCAGCTCGTCGCCAGGATCGCCACGGCGCTTGCGGATCTGCACCGGCAGAACGTGATCCACCACGACATCAAGCCGAGCAGCATCATGTTCCGCGAGAGCGGCGAGGCGGTGCTGATCGACTACGGCCTGTCGCATCACAACCACCTGCCGGACCTGTTGCAGGAGGAATTCCGCCTGCCTTACGGCACCGCGCCCTATATGGCACCCGAGCGGCTGCTCGGGGTGCGCGACGATCCGCGCAGCGATGTGTTTTCGCTCGGCGTGCTGCTCTATTTCTTCACCACCGGCGAGCGGCCGTTCGGCGAGGGCGAGACGCTGCGGGCGATGCGGCGCCGGCTGTGGCGCGATCCGCATCCGCCGCGGAAGCTTCGTGCGGATTATCCGCCCTGGCTTCAGGAGGTGGTGTTGCGCTGTCTGGAGATCGAGCCGGTGTGGCGCTATCCGACCGCGGCCCAGCTTGCCTTCGATCTCGCTTATCCGGACCAGGTCAAGCTCACCGCGCGCTCGGAGCGGGTGAAGCGCGATTCCCTCGGCATCGCCTGGCGCCGGCGCTTCAACCAGGGTGTCATGGCGCCGCGCGCGAAATCGGATGTCGCAGCCCAGATCGCATCGAGCCCGATCCTCGCCGTTGCGCTCGACACGGCGGAGGGCGCTCCGGAGCTGAACGAGGCGCTGCGCGTGACCACCGAGCGCATCCTCGCCACCTTGCCCTCGGCGCGGCTTGCCTGCGTCAACGTGCTCAAGCTGAACCGGATTGCGATCGACCGGACCCTGGACGAGCAGGGCTCCAACAAGCATATCGACCGACTGGTCGCGCTCAGGCATTGGGCAACGCCGCTCAAGCTGGACGAGAGCCGGCTGTCGGCTCATGTGCTGGAGGCGGTCGATCCCGCCGCCGCGATCCTGGAGTTTGCCAAGGCCAACCAGGTCGACCACGTCATCATCGGCGCGCGACAGAGCTCGTTCCGGCGCATGCTGCTCGGCAGCGTGTCGGCCAAGGTGGCCTCGGAGGCGAACTGCACCGTCACCGTGGTGCGGCCGCCGCGATTGGCGGGGGACGGCGACGGGCCGGAGGCCGGCGAAGGTTAGGCCGGCCGGGGCGATTTGCGGGCCGGATCAGGCCGCGTGGACGGCAAACGCGCGCTTGCGGCGGATCGGCCAGGAGAATTGCGGTCCCGGCTCGCCGTGATCGGCGCTGCCGCCGAAATACTGGATGATCTCGCGGCAGGGCTCGCAATTGAACAGGTTACGCGACGCGGACGCCTTGGTCATTTCCTTCAGGCAGTTCGGGCAATGCGGTTTCATGGGTGGTCCGGAAAAGAGGTCTTAGTGTCGGCGCGGTGAGCCAAGCGAACGGTCGAGGTCCGAATTGTCGAGCCCGGCATCGTCGTCCAGCGTGCCATCGGCGCGCTCGAGGCGGCCGAAGAAATAATCGAGGCTCGGATGCGGGCGCCGTGGAATCCGGCACCGGCGCTTCGGCTGACGCCTCACGAGTGCGATCTGCATGACGTCAGCCTCTGGTGCGGTCGCGGCGGATGTTGCGGGCCGGACGTGCCGGGGCCTCGACCGGTCCGGCCGAGGGACCGAACACCACAAACGCACTGAAACCAATCCACAACGCCACGCCAGTCCAAACCAGGGTCGTCGTCATGATGTGCTCCCGCGAAAACAGGCAGGAATCACTTGCAATGATTTGCGCGAATCAGTGAAGTCCGGATGAGTACGGACCAAGGCTACAATTTTAAGCTTTGCGCCTTGCAGAACCCGTGGAAGCCGCAGTTCTTCCCGCGTGCGACCGACGTACTTTGCCGGTGCGCGCATGATCGAGGATACCCCGGATGCGCCTTGCGTCTCGAACACAGCGAAACCCATAGCGCCCGGTGTAGTCGGTATCGGGCGAACGGGTCGAGCGTCCTGACGCAAAGTTCAGGTGGCCGACGCCGCCGCCGATGTCGAGGATTTCGAACACTTCATCCATGGCGTCGAACGAAGTAGCGGTCACGCTGCGTCTGCTCCAGGCCGTGCGCACGATCAGCGCGCGGCGGTCGGTGATCACATAAAGCGTCTGCAGGTCTTGCAGCAGCATCACGAACGGAGCTGCAATCATCCCAACTCCAATCATTGCCAGAGGTTGGGTCGCTTGGTCGATCCAATCGTTGCTGACGGCGATGACGGTCAGCAACAACCAGGGAAATCCGATCCACCAGAGAAATCGCCACATTGTCGCGTTGGCGATGGCGTCGGGCTGCCCCTGCCAGACCACTTGCTCTCCATCATGAAGGGACTCGGCGAGAAGACGAAGCAGGCCGGCAGTAAACGGAGTGGCGCGGAGTTTATCCATTCCACTTGGTCGTAGCGGCCGCGGCTCCGGTTCGGATAGCGATGGTCTCAGATCGCCTCGCCGCGTGCCCCAAGTGCCGCGTTGCGGATCGCGGCGATGTTGGTCTTGTAGGCCTCCTGCGTGCCGCCTTTGAACACCGAGGTGCCCGCGACGAAAGCGTTGGCGCCGGCCGCGGCGAGCGCACCCGCGACATCGGGGCCGACGCCGCCGTCGACCTCGATGTCGATCGGGCGGCCCGCAACCATCGCGCGGATGTCCCGGATCTTGTTGATCGCGGAGGGGATGAAGGCCTGGCCGCCGAAGCCGGGATTGACCGACATCACCAGCACGAGGTCGACGAGGTCGAGAACGTATTCGAGCGCGCTGATCGGCGTCGCCGGATTGAGCGAGACGCCGGCCTTCTTGCCGAGCGCGCGGATCGCCTGGAGCGAGCGGTGCAAATGGGGACCTGCCTCCGCGTGCACGGTGACGTGGTCGCAGCCGGCCTTCGCGAAGGCCTCGAGATAGGGATCGCAGGGCGAGATCATCAGATGCGCGTCGAAGATCTTCTTGGTGTGCGGGCGCATCGCCCTGATGACGTCAGGACCGTAGGAGATGTTCGGAACGAAGTGCCCGTCCATCACGTCGAGATGGATCCAGTCGGCGCCGGCGGCGTCGACGCTGCGCACCTCCTCGCCGAGCTTCGAGAAATCCGAGGCCAGGATCGAGGGCGCGATGGCCAGGGGGCGGGGGGCGAAAGCTTGGGTCATGGCGCGTTTTCCCGGGGCGGACGGACGACGAATGGCCTCGCCTAACATGGGCTCTTGTGGCGGGCAATGCAGGAGGGGCGCGCTTCCTGTGGGCGGAAATTTCTGCCGCCGGCGGCATGAATTGCCGATGTTCCCGCGGCCTGCACGACCCGACGGATGCGGAATTCGTTGAGCTTTTCGCGATGGCACGGCGCTTGCTGAGTTCAGCCGCAGAACATTGGTCGCGGCATGCCGCATCCTGTTGGAGTTGTGCAATGTTGTTCGCCCTTGGTGCGGTATCGAGCGCGCTCGACGCGATCCAGTCGCTGACAAACGCGAAATCGTCGTCGGCGGCGCACAAGACCGGCTCCTCGCAGAGCGCGCCGACCAATCCGTTCGCAATCGACAGCGGCAGCAGCAGCACGACCGGCGCGACCTCGTCGGTCAATGCAGGTAAATATCCGCAGATCTCGGCGGAGACGATGAATGCGCTGTTCGCGGCGCAGGGCCAGTCGGCCAACGGCACATCCTCGTCGTCGAAGGGCCGGGAGGCTGCGCTGAAGGATCTGTTCTCGCAGATCGACGCTGACGCCGACGGCAAGATCACCAAGTCCGAGTTCGAGGACGCGCTCGGAGCGGGCGGCACCAACCTGGCCCAGGCCGACGACGTGTTCTCGAAGATGGACGCGAATGCGGATGGCAGCGTCAATCTCGGCGAGATGACGAAGGCGCTGAGGGGCGGTCACGGCCGTGATCACGCGGAAGGCGCGGGCGATGGCTCGGATTCCTCGTCGCAATCCAGCCGCGGCTCGACGTCGACCACGACGACCAATGCCGACGGCTCGACCACCACCACCGTCACCTATGCCGACGGCTTCAAGATGTCGACCACGGTGCCGGGCGCCGCCAGCTCGTCGAATGCGAAAGGTGGCGGCAATTCGCCTTACGATTGGTTCGGGCAGATGATGCAGCGCCAGGCGCAGGCCACTGCGGGATCAGCAGCTTCATCGATGTCGATCAGCGTGTGAGCGCGTCCCGAAGTTACCCGGCAAGTTCGTGCGTGATGTCACGACAGGCATAGCGGTCGCGGATCTCGCGATTGAAGAACGTTCCTTTTGCGCGCGCATCCCTGAACGCAGCAGCGATCTCGGGCGGAACATCCTCATAGACATAGAGGCGCCCGCTGACGAACGTCACCTTCAGTTCGCGTCTCTCTGGCGCATAGCGAAAAAAGCGGATCACGGAAGAGGGCATGGCCGCACACCTTGTCCGCCGGGTAACGCTTGGGTGACGGTTTCGTTTCTAGCCGAACCGGTCCTTCCAAGCCGCCTGCGCGCCCGGAAACGGTAGGGCCGTCGCGCTGTAGACGCCGCGGGCGATCGCGCGGGCGACCACGTTGGCGGCGATCGTGCCGAGCTCGGTGAGGCCAACCAGCGGCTCGATCGGCGTTTCGCAGGTGGCGGCGGCGAACAGCACGTCGCCGTCGGTCGGCGCATGCACCGGATAGATCGCGCGGGCGAAGCCGGTATGCGCGATCATCGCCAGCCGCTTGGCCTGGGGCTTGGTCAGCACCGCGTTGGTCACGACGGCGCCGATGGTGGTGTTCTCGCGCGCGCTCGCGGCAGGACCGCCCTTGATGCGCATGCGGAGGATGTCCTCGGTGAACTTGTCCGGCAGGCCGCGTCCACCGAATTCGCCGTCCACCTCGAACGGCGCCGCCCAGAACCACGGGCCATTGCCGACGGTGACGCTGCCCACGGCGTTGACGGCGACGATCGCCGCGACCTTGATTCCGCTCGGCGTCACGGCCGATGCCGAGCCAAGCCCGCCCTTGAACGTCGCGGTGGTGGCGCCGAAACCGGCGCCGGCGCTGCCAAGCGCGAAATCCGCGCTGGTGGCGGCAGTCGCCGCGGCATAGCCGAGGTCGCGATACGGCGAGAAGCGTCCCCAGGCCTTGTCGCCGCCATTGAGCAGGTCGAACAGGATCGCCCCCGGCACGATCGGGATCAGCGCTTCGCGAACCCGGTGGCCGCGGCCCTGCTCGGCGAGCCAGGCCTGCACGCCGCCGCCGGTGTCGAGGCCGAAGGCCGAGCCGCCCGACAGCGCGATAGCGTCGACGCGCTCGACCGTGTTGGCGAGATCGAGCAGTGCATCCTCGCGCGTGCCGGGGCCGCCGCCGCGCACGTCGATCGCGGCGATCGCAGGAGAATCGAAGATGATCGCGGTCGCACCGGAACCGACTTTCGGATCTTCGGCGTGGCCGACCCGGACGCCGGCGATATCGGTGAGAAGGTTCTTCAAGGCGGCCTCGTGTTTGAGAATTCACGATCTGCGATAGCGCAGCAATGCCGCAGGCTCAACCGGCGAGCGCGGTCCTCAGCATCTTGGCGAGCTCGGACTTGCGGTAGGGCTTGGCCAGCAGCAGCACGCCGGAATCGAGCCGGCCGTGATGGACGATGGCGTTCTCGGTGTAGCCCGAGGTGAACAGCGTCTTCAGGTCGGGGCGGCGCTTGTGGGCTTCGTCGGCCAGCTGGCGGCCATTCATGTTGCCGGGCATGATGATGTCGGTGAACAGCAGGTCGATGGTCTCGTCGCTGTCGATGATATTGAGCGCCTCGGCGCCGTTGGCGGCCTCGAGCGCGGTATAGCCGAGGCTCTTGACCTGCGTCACGACATACTGCCGCACCAAGGCATCGTCCTCGACGATCAGGATCTTCTCGTTACCGCCGGTGATTGGCGCATTCTGGAGCGATTCGAACTCGGTCTCCTGCACACCGGTCGAGCGCGGCAGGTAGATCTTCACGCTCGTGCCGTGGCCTTCCTCACTGTAGATCTTGATGTGCCCGCCCGATTGCTTGACGAAGCCGAACACCATGCTGAGGCCGAGGCCAGTGCCCTTGCCAACCTCCTTGGTCGTGAAGAAGGGATCGAACACCCGGTCGATCAGCTCGGCAGGAATTCCGGTGCCGGTGTCGCTGACCGCGATCATCACGTAATTGCCGGCAACGACGTCGGGGTTCATGCTGGCATAGCCGTCGTCGAGGAAGATGTTGCGGGTCTCTAGCACCAGGGTGCCGCCCTCGGGCATGGCGTCGCGCGCGTTCAGCGCGAGATTGAGGATCGCGGTGGAGAGCTGGCCCGGGTCGACCAGTGTCGGCCAGGCATCCTCGGTGAGCTGCGGCATGATGGTGATCTGCTCGCCGAGCGTCGGATGCAAGAGCTTGGCGGCTTCGAGCGCCAGTGCGTTGACGTCGATCTCGCGCGGCTGCAGCGGCTGCTTGCGGGCGAAGGCGAGCAGGTGCTTGGTCAGCTGCGCGCCGCGCTCGGCGGCGTCGTCGATCAGCTTGGTGATCGCGGCAAGATCGGGCCGGTCGGCGACCGCGTCGCTGAGAATGCCGATCGTGCCCGTGATCACGGTCAGCACGTTGTTGAAGTCGTGGGCGACGCCGCCGGTCAATTGGCCGATCGAGTCCATTTTCTGGACCTGCCGGAGCTGGGCTTCGGCGGCCTGCTTGTCGGTGAGGTCGCGGCCGATGAAGAAGTGGCGTTTCACCGGCTCGGACCAGGTGCCCATCCAGTTCAGCGTGACCTCGTGACCGTCGTAATGGTAGTAGCGCGCCTCGAAGCTGCGCTTGACCGCGCCGCGACGGGCCGCGCGCATCTCGCTCCGCGTCTTCTCGAGATCGTCGGGATGGATGAACTCGATCGCGCTGTGCCCGACCATGTCCTCGGGGCTGTAGCCGAGAATGTTCTGCACGCTCGGGCTGACCTGGACGAAATTGCCGTAGCCGTCGGTGACCAGGATCAGGTCCTGCGATGTCTCGAAAATCCGCTGGCGTTCCTCGGTCTCGCGGCGCAGCTTCTCTCTAGCCTGCTTTTCTTCCGTGATGTCATGGGCGATCTTGGAAGCGCCGATGATCTCTCCATCGTCGGTCCGCAGCGGCGAGACGTTCAGGACGACGTCGAGCGGGCGGCCGTCTTTGCGGATTCGGACCGTCTCGTGCTGGGCGATCGATTCATTGCTGGCGATCTGGTTGAGGGTGCTTCTGATCTCGCCCTTGCGATCCGGCGGCACGATGATGTCGATCGGCTTGCCGACGGCCTCGGCGGCGGAGTAGCCGAATAGGTTTTCGGCGGCCTTGTTCCAGCTGGTGATGATGCCGTCGAGCGACTTGGTGATGATCGCGTCATTGGAGGATTCGACCACGGCGCCGTACAGCGCGAGGCGCTTGCCGAAATAGTCGCGTTGCGAGGCCGATTGCTGGCGCAGCTTTCCGACGAGGCCCACTGTATGCGCCTGGAGGCGGACATTCTCGATCAGAAGCACCGCGAGCACGAAGGTCGCCGCGGCGAGGCCGTAGAGCCGGCCGGCATAGAATCCGAGATCGAAGCGCGCGACGTTGACGATCGCCGACAGGGCGATGTCGAACAGCCAGGCGCACATGACCACCATCAGCCAGATGTCGATCACCGTATGCGGCCTGCGGAACCAGAGCGAGACCAGCGCGGCAAAGCTCAGCGACCACACGAAGGACACGACGCCGATCATGGTCGCCGTGTAGCGGCCCTCGCTCAACAGGACCGGCAACAGATCATGCTGCGCGGTGACGATCCAGGCGAAGACCGCCATCGCGGCGACGACGCCGAGCCCGCAGGCATAAATCGCGGTGCTTACCGCGCCGCGGATCCGGGGCCCACCGTCTTTCTCCTTCAGCCAGGCATATGCCATCACGCAGAGCGGAAAGCCGGCGTGCCAGATCATGTAGAGCCACACCGTGGTCTGTCGGCCCGCGCCCAGGAGTCCGGTCGGGGTGAACAGCCCTGGGAAGGTGAGGGCATGAACCAGCGCCGCCGCGGCGGTGAAGAGATAGCCGCTGGCGAGCCACAGCAGCGCGCGGGTGCGCAGGATCGCAAATTGCGACAGCAGCAGCACTGCCGTGACGATGTCGCTCACGGCCAGCGCGGATTGATAGCTGGCGACGAAGGCTGGCACCGGCAGGAGCGGGGTACCGGCGAAGGGCACGGCTGCGGCGAACAGGAGCGAGGACACACCGACAATCGTCAATGCTGCAGTGCGGTCGGCCGACGTGGCCGGCAGCGTCGACAGAAATGTGCTTCGGTCGATCGGCGCAGGCACGTCCATTTCGCGCGAGTCGATGGGCTTGAGCATCTCCGCTAGTCTCATTCGCCGGCAGTCCGTTCATCGTAGCGGGTTCTGGGCGCAGGTGGTCACGGAACCGGTTTACGACTCAACCGAGGGTTACAGCTTACCTAATTTCGGTGAGAGCACGGAACAGGGATTGGTAAGGGGCACTTTACTGGGCGGTGTCATAATGCCCTGCCGCTGCGGCCGGTTCCAGGCTTGAAACAGGCGATTTTGATTTCGAGATCGGGAGTTTGCCCCCATGCCCCGCGTTCTCATCATCGACGACCAGAAGGACGTCCGCGCGATGGTGGCGATCGTGCTTCGGGTCAACCATTTCGAGGTCGTGGAGGCCGAAACCGGCGCGGAGGGGCTGAAGGCCTTTGCGGAAAGCCGCTTTGACGCGGCGATCGTGGACATCTTCCTCGGCGATACCAGCGGCGTCGACGTCATCACCGCCTTGCGCGAACGCGCGCCGGCGCTGCCGGTGATTGCGGTATCCGGGATGACGGCACTCGATTTCATGGACCAATCGCCCCACCTCGCCAACGTGGTCGGCCTGCAAAAGCCGTTTCGGCCGAACGATCTGCTGCAGGCCCTGCGCAAGGCCCAGGCCGGGGCCGGCGGCGAGATCTCGGCCGCGGTCTGACCGGGCAAAAGAACGCCCCGGCAAGCCGGGGCGTGGTCGATGGCGGGAGCCTTTCGGGGGATCGCTGATCGGGATCCCCGAAGAGCATCCTGGAATCAGGAGCCCTTGATCAGGAGCCCTTGGCGCCGAGCTCGGCGTAATTGCCCTTGGCGTCCCACTTGTAGACGACATAGTCGATCTGCTTGAGGTCGCCCTTGGCGTCAATTTCGATCGGGCCGAGCACCGTGTCCCACTTGCCGGCCTTGATGGTCTCCATGACCTTCTTGGCGTCGGTGGTGCCGGCCTTCTTGACCGCCTGCGTCCAGACCTGCAGCGCAGCGTAGGTATAGAGCGTATAGCCTTCCGGATCGATGCCCTTGGCCTTGAACGCCTCGACGATCTTCTTCGCGGTCGGCTTGTTGCGCGGGTCGGGACCGAAGGTGAACAGCGTGCCTTCGCCGGCGGGACCGGTGATGGAGGCGTACTCCTTGTCGGCGAGCGCGTCGCCCGACATCAGCACCGTCTTCATGCCCTGATCGCGCATCTGGCGGAGGATGAGGCCGGCTTCCTGATGGTAACCGCCGACATAGACGAGCTCGACATTGTCCTTCTTCAGGCGCGAGACGATCGCGTTGAAGTCCTTGTCGCCCTTGTTGTAGGATTCGTACATCTTCTCGGTGATGCCGGCCTTGTTGAGCGCCTTCTTGGTCTCGTCGGCAAGACCCTTGCCGTAAGTGGTCTTGTCGTTGAGGATCGCGATGTTCTTGCCCTTGTAGTTCTTGGCGATGTACTGCGCGGCGATCAGGCCCTGCTGGTCGTCGCGGCCGCAGACTCGCGCCACGTTCCACAGCTTGCGCTCGGTGAAGAGCGGGTTGGTCGAAGCCGGGGTGATTTGCAGGACGTTGCCGTCCGCATAGGCTTCAGAGGCCGGGATCGAAGACGACGAGCAGAAATGGCCGGCGACGAACGGGATCTTGGCGCCGGCGATCTTTTCCGCGATCGAGCGGGCCTGTTTCGGATCGCAGGCGTCGTCCTCGGCGTTGAGCGCGAGCTTCTTGCCGTTGACGCCACCGGCGGCGTTGATGTCGGCGACGGCCATCTCGGCGCCGTTCTTCATCTGGCGGCCGAAGGCGGACTCGCCGCCGGTCATCGGGCCTGCGACTGCGACGGTGACATCCTGCGCGAATGCCGCGCTCGATAGCGCGAGCGATGCGCCGAATGCCAGACCGATGAGCTTCAGTGATTTCATGAGATACCTCGCGGGTGGTCGCCTGTGGAAGTTGCCGGGCATGCCCGGTTCAAACCGGCGCCATTCTTGAATGAATTCGAGGAGAAGTCACCGGCAAAATACGGGCATACGCCAAGATATCTAGCCGCATTCTCGCGCAGGGCGGGGCCGGTCAGTGCCGGCCGCCTTCCAGATAAGCGGCGCGGATTTCGGGGCGCTGCAGCAATTCGGCGCCGCTGCCGGCCAGCGTGATCAGGCCGTTGACCATGACATAGCCGCGATGGGCCAGCTTGAGGGCGTGGTTGGCGTTCTGCTCGACGATCAGCACGGTCAGGCCGTCCTGCCGGTTCAGTGTGCGGATGGCGTCGAAAATCTGCCGCGCGATGAGCGGGGCGAGCCCCAGCGAGGGTTCATCGAGCAGGAGCAGGCGAGGGCGGCTCATCAAGGCGCGGCCGATGGCCAGCATCTGCTGCTCGCCGCCGGACAGGGTTCCGCCGCGCTGGGCGAAACGTTCCTTCAGGCGGGGAAACAGGGCGAACACGCGCTCGAGTGTGCTCTCCCGTTCCGCCGGCGTGCTCTCGGTGACGTCGGCCCCCATCTGGAGGTTCTCGGCGACGCTCATGCGCGGGAAGATGCGGCGGCCTTCGGGCGACTGCGCGATGCGCAAATGGGCGATCTCGTGGGTCGGGACGGCCGTGATGTCCTTGCCCTCGTACAGGATCTGCCCGGCGCGGGCGCGCGGCTTGCCGAAGATCGTCATCATCAGCGTCGACTTGCCGGCGCCGTTGGCGCCGATCAGCGCCACGATCTCGCCGGAATTGATGTCGACGTCGACGCCCTTCAAGGCCTCGATCTTGCCGTAGGCCGCGCGCAGGCCCCGGATCGCGAGCAGGGGGGATGCCGCCGTCACGATCCGCTCTCCATGACGGCCATGGCCTCTTCCTCGTCGGCGCCGAGATAGGCGGCGATCACCTTGGGATCGTCGCGCACCTCGCGCGGCGTGCCTTGTGCGATCTTCACCCCGTGATCCATCACCACGATGTGGTCGGAGATCTCCATCACCACCGACATGTCATGCTCGATCAGGAGGATCGACGTTCCCAGGTCGTTGCGGATCGAAAGCAGGAGCTCGTTCAACGCGGCGCTCTCTCGCGCATTGAGGCCGGCAGCCGGCTCGTCGAGGCACAGCAGTGCGGGCTCGGTGCACATCGCGCGCGCGATCTCGAGGCGGCGCTGATCGCCATAGGCGAGATTGCCGGCGGCATCGTCGGCGCGGTCCAGCAGGTTGACCCGCTTCAGCCAGTCGGAGGCGAGATCAATCGCGCGCTTTTCTGCGTCGCGATAGGCGGGCGCGCCGACCAGGCCGAGCAAGGTGAAGCCCGAGGCGCGCATCAGCATATTGTGCTGCGCCACCATCAGGTTTTCGAGCACGGTCATCCCGGGAAACAGGCGGATGTTCTGGAACGTGCGCGCGACCTTGGCTTGCTTGGCGATACGGAAGTCATTGAGCCGCTGGAGCGCGATTTCCTTGCCGTCATCGTGGGTGAGGCGGATGGCGCCGCCGGTCGGCTTGTAGAAGCCGGTGATGCAGTTGAACACCGTGGTCTTGCCGGCGCCGTTCGGCCCGATCAGCGCGGTGATCTTCTTCCTCTCGGCGGCGAACGAGAGATCCTGCACGGCGACGATGCCGCCGAAGCGCATCGTCAGCCGGTCGACGCTGAGGATCTTGTCGCCGCTCATCCGTGTCCTTCCTTGACGAGGTCGGAGGAGATGGCCTGCGCCTTCTTCAGATAAACGGTCGGCGCGCGATGGCCGACCAGGCCGCGTGGCCGCCAGATCATGATCAGCACCATGGCCCAGCCGAACACCAGCATACGATAGGTCTCGAGGCCGCGGAACAGCTCGAAGCCGCCGATCATCGCCAGCGCGGCGAGCGCGACGCCCAGCTGCGAGCCCATGCCGCCGAGCACGACGATGGCGAGCACCAGCGCCGATTCCTGGAAAGTAAAGGATTCCGGGCTGATGAAGCCCTGGCGGGTGGCGAAGAACGCACCGGCGAAGCCGCCGAACATGGCGCCGGTCGCAAATGCCGTGAGCTTGGTCGTCGTGGTGTTGATGCCGAGCGCGCGGCAGGCGACCTCGTCCTCGCGCAAGGCTTCCCAGGCACGCCCGATCGGCAGCCGGCGCAGGCGGATCGTCGCCCAATTGGTGAGCAGCGCCAGCGCCAGGATCAGATAGAACAGGAAGACGATACGGTGGGTCGCCGAGTACTCGATGCCGAGCTTGTTGGCCAGCCCATCGTCAGTGTTGCTCAGCGGAATGCCGAACAGGGTCGGACGCGGAATACCGGACACGCCGTTCGGTCCCCCGGTCAGATCCTGCCAGTTGATCAGGACGAGGCGGATGATCTCGCCGAAGGCGAGCGTCACGATGGCGAGGTAGTCGCCGCGCAGGCGCAGCACGGGGAAGCCGAGCAGCACGCCCCAGAACGCGGCGAGGATGCCGGCGAGCGGCAGGCAAATCCAGAACGACCAGCCGAAATTGGTGGCGAGCAGCGCGTAGGAATAGGCGCCGACGGCATAGAACGCGACGTAGCCGAGATCGAGCAGGCCGGCGAGCCCGACCACGACGTTGAGGCCCCAGCCGAGCATCACATAAGTGAGCACGAGAATGGCGAGGTCGAGGATGTAGCGCTGGTTATAGAAGATCACGGGCACCAGCAGCGTGAAGATCAGCAGCGCGGGCGCAAGGTAGCGGCCGACCAGCGACACGCCCTTCTGCAACGCTGGCGGCACCAGCTGCTCGGTGCCGGCCGGGCCGATCCATTGCCTGAGCAGCTCGATCACGATCGAGCCGCCGAACACCGCGGCGACGAGGGAGGCGAGCTCGCCGAATCGCGTCCAATAGGTGAGCTGGCCGTCGGAGCCCGCCTCGGTGCGGACGCCCACCATCAGCGAGAACAGCACCAGCGCGATCACTGCGTTGATGAAGGCGGTCTTGAGGAGAGCGGGGATGCCCGTTGCAGGTTTGGTCGTGTGGGTGGAGGGAGCTGTCACGCGCGTCAGACTTTTTCGACTTCGGGACGGCCGAGCAGGCCGGTCGGCATGAAGATCAGCACGACGATCAGGATCGAGAACGCCGCAACGTCCTTGTACTCGACCGAGAAATAGGCCGACCAGAACGTCTCGATCAGGCCGATCGCAAGGCCGCCGAGCATGGCGCCGGGCAGCGAGCCGATGCCGCCGAGCACCGCGGCGGTGAAGGCCTTGATCCCGGCGACGAAGCCCATGAAGAAGTCGACCAGGCCGTAATAGAGCAGGTACATCAGACCCGCAACGGCGGCGAGCGCCGCGCCGATCACGAAGGTCATGGAGATGGTGCGGTCGACGTTGACGCCGAGCAGCGCTGCCATGGTCTGATCCTGCTCGCAGGCGCGCATGTCGCGCCCGAGCCGGGTGTTCGACACCAGCCAGGTGAAGATCGCCAGCAGCACGATGGTGGTGATGACGACGATGATCTGGATGTTGGAAAGCTGGATGACGAAGCCGTCCGCGCTTTCATGCAGCGTATAGCCGCCGGTGATGACCGGCGGGATCGGCTTGACCCGGGCGCCTTGCGCCACTTGCGAATAATTCGTCAGCACGAAAGACATGCCGATGGCCGACAGCATCGGGGCGAGGCGGAAGGAATGGCGCAGCGGCCGGTAGGCGATGCGCTCGATGGTCCAGCCATAGAGCGCGGTGATCGCCATCGAGACCAGCAGCACCACGAGCAGGATCAGGGGAATGGCCGTGAGGCCGAGCGAGATCAGGATCAGGAAGGTGATGAGGGCGATGAAGCCGCCGATCATGAAGACGTCGCCATGGGCGAAGTTGATCATGCCGACGATGCCGTAGACCATCGTGTAGCCGATCGCGATCAGGCCGTAGATCGAGCCGAGCACGAGGCCGTTGATGAGCTGCTGGGCGAAATAATCCATAAGCTGCCGTACCCAAACTTGACGCTGCTCAAAGGGAGCTCTTGCAGAGAGTTCTTGGGCCCCGGCAGCCCTTGAGCATTTGGGTTTTGTAACAGGAGGGAACTGGCGGCTGCAACTGGCCCGGTCTCCACCTTAAGGCTTGTACAGAGATCATTTCGGCGCCGGGTTCCCTGGGTCCTGCGAGGAACCCGGTTCCCGAGGCAACCAAAGTGGATGCCGGCCGTTGTCTCCCCTCTGACGTCCAACAAGGGAGTTTCCCCGAATGACGAAGCAGCAGAACCAGAATCCGGGTCAGCAGAGTCAGAATCCCGGCCAGCGCAACCCGCAGCAGGGTGGTGGCCAGAAACCCGGACAGCAGCAGCAGGACCCGCGCCAGGGCGATCGCCCGGGCCAGCAGCAGGGCGGCCAGCGCGATCAGGAATAGCGAGTTTGGGAGCCCAGGAGTGAGGAGAGGCCCCGCCGGAAGGCGGGGCCTTTTTTCTTGGGGCAATCGTTTGCCCGTCATTCCGGGATGGTGCGTCAGCAGCAGGCCCGGAATCTCGAGATTCTCAGGTGCGCAATTGCGCACCATAGTTCGGCTCCTGCGAGCCGCCCCGGAATGACGAAAGCGGGCGGGCAGTTAAGGTAAACAAAGGGTTTAAATTGCCGCCACAGTCTGATGCGAGTTAGCTCCGGCATGGCCGCCGCCTTCCATCGAAGGCTCGGCAAATCAGGCGGGAAGCGGCATGTTCAGGAATTGGCGGATCGGCTCGGTCAACGGCGCGCTGCTGGCGGCCTATTTCATTCCCGTCTGGAGCCTCATAGCCTTCAGCATCATCGTCGCGCCCGTGCGCGGCCTCTACGAGCGGCCGAGCGTCGCGGTGGCGCTGTACCTGAGCGACCATCTGCAGATGGCGGGCATGGACACGGTGCGTGCCGCCTGGCTGCTGGCGCTCGGAAGGCTGACCGTGGTGGCGTTCTTTGCAATCTACCTCGTGCTGCTCTGTATTCCCCGCACCCGTAAGGGCGGCGGCAGTGACGAGGCGCTCGGGATTGCGCTGGCGATCGGCAGCCTGATCTCCTTTGCCAGCATGGTGATGGCCTCGAAGGTCGGCGAGATGGCCGCGCTTCGGCTCCACGCCACCGAGCTCCTGATGCTGCTCGGTGCCGCCGTCGTGCTCGTGATCGAGAAGCCGGAGGCAGCGTCGAAGGCGGCCGAGGTCGCCGCACCGCCGAATCTTCAGCCTCTAGGTCTTGAGCAGGCCGAGCTCCTGCACAATCGCTGAGGCTTCCTTGACGGCGTGGTTCGCCGCCGGCACGCCGCAATAGATCGCCTGCTGCAGCAGGATCTCCTTGATGTCGTCGGGCGTGAAGCCGCCCTCGGCCAGCGCCGCACGCACGTGCAGGCGGAATTCGTCCCATTGCCCGAGCGCGACCATGGTGCCGATCACCAGCACGCGCCGCGTGCGCTCGTCGAAATGCGGCCGCGTCCAGATCTCGCCCCAGGCGTAGCGGGTGATCAGGTCCTGGAAGTCGGTGTTGAAGGCATTGCGGTTCGCGATCGACTTGTCGACCCAGGCATTGCCCAGCACCTTGCGGCGCACATTCATGCCGGCATCGCGGCGCTTCTGGTCGTCCATTCTGTTCCTCCTCTTTCGTCATTGCGAGCGCAGCGAAGCAATCCAGAAATGTGTCCGCGGAGACGGACTGGATTGCTTCGTCGCTGCGCTCCTCGCAATGACGGTTGTTGCTAGCGCTGCGTCAGGAACCCCACCACCGCATCCGTGAACGCATGCGGCTGCTCGACGTTCGAAATGTGCGCGGCGTCGATGATCGTCATGCTGGCGCCGGGAATGCTGGAGCGGATCAATTCGGCCGCCGAGATCGGCGTCGCCACGTCGTGGCGGCCGGCGATCACGAGCGTCGGGCTCTTGATTTTCGGCAGCAGCGCGCGCTGGTCGAGCGTCGACAGCGCCTCGCAGCAGGCGAGATAGCCCTCGACAGGCGAGGCGAGCAGCATCGACTTCATCTTCGCGGTGATCGCAGGCTCGCGCTCGCGGAAATCCTGGGTGAGCCAGCCCGCGATCACGGCATCCGCGACCGCGGCGATGCCTCCCTCCTTTACCGCCTTGATGCGGTTGTGCCAGTTTGTTGGATCGGGATAGTAGCAGGACGTGTTGGCGAGGATCAGCTTGCCGAACCTTTCGGGCGCATTGCCGCCGAGCCATTGCCCGACCATGCCGCCCATCGACAGGCCGCACCAATGCACCTTCTCGATGTTGAGGTCGTCGAGGATCGCGAGCACGTCGCGGCCGAACCGCTCCATCGTGTAGGGGCCAGGCGGGACGTTCGACTTGCCGTGGCCGCGGCGATCGTAGCGGATGACGCGGAACACCTGCGTCAGCGCCTTCATCTGCGGCTCCCACATCTGCAGCGTGCAGCCGAGCGAGTTCGACAGCATCAAGGTCGGCCCGCCGTCGCGGCCTTCGACGGAGACGTTGAGGAGGCATCCGTCGGCATCGATCATGGGCATGCGGCGTCTCCGTTCTTAATCTTGATCGAGGTTGTCGAGCAGCCGGTCGATCAGCGCCTGTGAGGCCCCTTGATAGGCCATCGGCTCGAACAATGCCGCAATTTTTTCCGGCGAAAGGTGCGCGATGACTTGCGAATCGGCCGACAGCACCTCGCGCAGATGCTTCTTCTCGGCGACGGCACGCTTGCTCGCGGCCTCGACGAGATGATGCGCGTTGCTCTTGCCGATGGCTTCGGCGAGCGCGAAGGTGACGGCCTCGGCCATGATCAAGCCATGCGTCGCATCGAGATTGCTGCGCATGCGCGCCGCATCGACCTCGAGACCCTCGGCGATGTCGACGACGGCAGCCAACGCGCCTGATGTGACCAGCATCAATTGCGGCAGCGTCGGCCATTCGGCGTGCCAGGGGCCGGCGCTGCGTTCGTGGTCCTGCACCTGGGCGGCGAAGATCGTCGCGGCGAGCTGCGGGGCCATGGTGGAAGCGCCCAGCGCGCTTGCGGCGGCGACCGGGTTGCGCTTGTGCGGCATGGTCGAGGAGCCGCCGCGGCCTTCGCCGGCTGGCTCGAATGCTTCGGCGACGTCGGTCTGCATCAGCAGCGAGACGTCGCGCGCGATCTTGCCGCAGCTGCCGGCGAGAATGGCGAAGCAGGATGCGGCCTCGGCGATGCGGTCGCGATGGGTATGCCAGGGCGCCTCGGGCAGCGGCAGGTCGAGCTCCTGCGCCAGCCGTTCGGCCACCGCGAGCCCCTTGTCGCCGAGCGCAGCGAGCGTGCCGGCAGCGCCACCGAATTGCAGCGCGAGGCCCTCGCGGGAGAGCCGCCGCAGGCGGCAGCGGGCGCGGGCAAGGCTCGAGGCGTATTCGGCGGCCTTCAGCCCGAACGGCATCGGCAGCGCATGCTGGAGCCAGGTCCGCGCCACCATCGCGGTGTTGCGATGGCTGCGCGCCATCGCGGCAAAGCCCTTGATGGCACGGCTGAGGTCGGCATCCAGCGCCGCGATGCCGGCGCGCAGCATCAGCATGGTCGCGGTGTCGATGACGTCCTGGCTGGTCGCGCCCCAATGCACGTAGCGCGCGGCCTCCGCGTCATTCTTGCCGACATTGACGGTTAGCATCTTGACCAGGGGAATCGCGAGATTGCCCGACCGCGTCGCGGCCTCGGCCAGTGCGGCCATGTCGAAGCCATCGGCCTTGCACGCCGCCTCGATCGGTCCGACGGCGGATGCGGGAATCACCGCACTGGCCGCCTCGGCCCGTGCCAAGGCTGCCTCGAAATCGAGCATGTTCTGCAAGGTCGACCGATCGTCGCAGACCACGCGCATGGCGGCGCTCGACAGCATCGGTGCGAGCAGGGGGGAGATGGATGTGCTCATGTTGCGCGCGACCTAATCATCATGGCCCGGCCGTGCCAATCCCCCACCGCCCGCACACGTCATTTTGCAGTTGCGAATATGCATTGCACGTGACCGGGCGCCGGCCTTTTCTTTGCCGCGCCGCTGCGTTACTTGATCAGCACTATAGTTACGCGATCCGGGAGGCACCCTCATGGCCATGACGATGAACGGCGAAGTCCAGCTTGCAGCGCCGCGCGAGGCCGTGTGGGCCAAGCTCAACGATCCCGAGGTGCTGAAGGCCTGCATCCCCGGCTGCGAGGAGCTGGAGAAGACCGACGACGGCGGCTTCCGCGCGACGGCGAAGATGAAGGTCGGGCCGGTGTCGGCGCGCTTCAAGGGCAAGGTCACGCTGTCCGATCTCGACCCGCCGAACGGCTACAAGATCTCCGGTGAGGGCGAGGGCGGGGTGGCCGGATTCGCCAAGGGCGGCGCGACCGTCAAGCTCGCCGAGAAGGACGGCGGCACGCTGCTCTCCTACGACGTCGAGGCGCAGATCGGCGGCAAGTTGGCGCAGCTCGGCCAGCGCCTCATCAACGGCGCCGCCAAGAAGCTTGCCGATGAGTTTTTCGCGAACTTCGCCAAGGCCGTACAGGGCTGAAGGTCCAATACCTTTAGGGTAGCGCCTTCGGCATGGCGCCTTGCGCCCGGGGCGATGTTGCCCCGGGGCATAATGGCCCATATGATGGGTTGGAATAATTATAAGAACCGCTTCGACGGGACCCGTCGGGGTGCTGACAGAGAGTGCTTATGGCAAAAATCTCCCTCATCGTGAACGGCAATCCAGTCACCGCCAATGTCGATCCCCGCACGCTCCTGGTGCAATTCCTGCGCGAGAATCTGCGGCTGACCGGCACCCATGTCGGCTGCGACACCTCGCAGTGCGGCGCCTGCGTCGTGCATCTCGACGGCAAGGCCGTGAAGTCCTGCACCACGCTTGCGGTGATGGCCGATGGCCACGAGGTCAAGACGATCGAGGGGCTGGCTGCGGACGGCGCGCCGCTGCATCCGATGCAGGAGGCCTTCCGCGAGCACCATGGCCTGCAGTGCGGCTTCTGCACGCCCGGCATGATCATGACTGCGATCGACATCGTGCACCGCAAGGGCCACGAGCTCGACGACCACACCATTCGCGAGGAGCTCGAAGGTAATCTCTGCCGCTGCACGGGCTACCAGAACATCGTCGCCTCGATCTCCGCCGGCGCGAAGGCGATGGCCAAATCCGACCTCGCGTAACGCGCCTCCCGCGATCAGGACATACAGATGTACGAATTCAAATATCATCGCCCTGGGACCGTTCGCCAGGCGGCCAACCTCCTGGTGAAGAACGAGGACGCCAAGGTGATCGCCGGCGGCCACACGCTGATTCCCGTCATGAAGCAGCGCCTCGCCAGTCCCCCGCATCTGGTCGACCTCTCCCACATCGAGGGGCTCAATGCGATCGAGATGAAGGGCCGCTCGCTCGTGATCGGCGCCACCGCCAAGCATGCCGAGGTCGCGACCTCCGCCATCGTCGGTGAAGCCATTCCGGCGCTGGCGAACCTTGCCGGCGGCATTGGCGATCCCGCCGTGCGTCACAAGGGCACGATCGGCGGCTCGCTCGCCAACAACGATCCGACTGCCGATTATCCGGCCGCGGTGCTCGCGCTCGGGGCCACCATCGTCACCAACAAGCGCCGCCTCAAGGCGGAAGAGTTCTTCCAGGGCCTGTTCACGACCGCGCTCGAAGCGGATGAGATCATCACCAAGGTGATGTTCCCGCTGCCGAAGAAGGCCGCCTATGTCAAGTTCCGCAACCAGGCCTCGCGCTATGCGCTTGTCGGGGTGTTCGTGGCGCGGCGTCCTTCGGACGTGCGCGTTGCCGTCACCGGTGCGGGCTCCGAAGGCGTGTTCCGCGTCACCGCATTCGAGGAAGCCTTGAAGAAGCGCTTCGCCTCGAAGGCGCTGGAGGGCATCGCGGTACCGGCCGAAGGCCTCAACAGCGACATCCACGGCAGCGCCGAATACCGCGCGCATCTCATCGGCGTGCTGACGCGGCGCGCCGTCGATGCCGCCAATGCCAAGGAATGAGCTGACCTCATTCCTCGGTCCAGACCTGTCCCCGGTGAGGGCGAAGCGAGACTGGCTTTTTCATGACTTCAGCGGCTACTTCTTCCGGTGCTTTGCCGGCATCGGTCGATGCGATGCTCGAACTCCTGACGTCGCGCGGCTATCTCGCTGAGCGCTCGCTGGCGACGGTGACGTATCTGTCGCTGCGTATGGGCCGACCGCTGTTCCTGGAAGGTGAGGCCGGCGTCGGCAAGACCGAGATCGCTAAGGTGCTCTCGGCGGCGCTGGGGCGGAAGCTGATCCGCCTGCAGTGCTATGAAGGCCTCGACGTCTCCTCCGCGGTGTATGAGTGGAACAGCGCGTCGCAGATGATCGCGATCCGGATGGCGGAAGCCGCGGGCGACACTGATCGCGATCAGCTTTCGAGCGATATCTTCGCCGACCGCTACATGATCAAGCGGCCGCTGCTCCAGGCGCTGGAGCTTGATGTCGCCGGTCCGCCGGTGCTGCTGATCGACGAGCTCGACCGTGCCGACGAGGCGTTCGAAGCCTACCTGCTCGAGATCCTCAGTGACTTCCAGGTGACCATCCCCGAATTCGGCACCGTGAAGGCGCCGCACCCGCCGATCGTCATCATCACCTCCAACCGCACCCGCGAGATCCACGACGCGCTGAAACGGCGCTGCCTCTATCACTGGGTCGATTATCCCGCCGCCGAGCGCGAGCTCGCGATCGTCAAGACACGTGTACCCGGCATCTCCGCCAAGCTGTCGCAGCAGGTCGTGCGTTTCGTGCAGGCGCTGCGCAACCAGGACTTCTACAAGTCGCCGGGCGTTGCCGAGACCATCGACTGGGCTACCGCGCTGTCGGAGCTCGATGCCCGCTCGCTGACCCCGCAAGTGGTCGGCGACACGCTGGGCGCGCTGCTCAAGTACCAGGACGACATCACCCGGATGCAGGGCGACACGCTGCAGAAGGTGCTGAAGGACGCGACGAGCGAGAATTGATCTTCACGTCATTCCGGGGCGCGCGTTAGCGCGAACCCGGAATCCATCGGGCCGCAGAGTTGGTGGATGAATGGATTCCGGGCTCGATGCTGCGCATCGCCCCGGAATGACGACCGAGGGTGCTGAACCAATGGCCATCAACCACCTTGCTCCCGAAAAGACCGAGCAATTCGCCGACAACATCGTGGGCTTCGCACGCGCGCTGCGTGCGGCCGGCCTGCCGGTCGGGCCGGGCGCTGTCATCGATGCCATGAGCGCGCTGCAGGTGATCGACATCGGCAGCCGATCCGACGTCTTCACCACGCTGGAGGCGATCTTCGTCAAGCGCCATGAGCATGCGCTGATCTTCAAGCAGGCTTTCAACCTGTTCTTCCGCGCCTCGGAAGAATGGAAGCACATGCTGGATTCGGTGCCGCTGCCGGACGAGGCCAAGAAGAAGCCCCAGGCCGGCGCCCGCCGCGTCCAGGAGGCGATGGCGCAGCCTCGCATGACCGAGACGCCGCAGCACCAGGAGCAGGATCTGCGCCTGTCGGTCTCCGACAAGGAGATCCTGCAGAAGAAGGATTTTGCGCAGATGAGCGCGGCGGAGATCGCCGAGGCGCTCCGTGCCATCGAGCGGATGAGGTTGCCGCAGGCCGAGCTCTTGACGCGCCGGCGCCGGCCCGATGCGCGCGGCCTGCGCCTCGACCTCCGCCGGACGTTGCGCGCCTCCTTGCGCACCGGTGGCGACATCATCGACATCCATCGCCTCGGACGGATCGAGAAGCCGGCGCCGATCGTGGCGCTGCTCGACATCTCGGGCTCGATGAGCGAGTACACCCGCCTGTTCCTGCATTTCCTGCATGCCATCACGGATGCGCGCAAGCGCGTCTCGGTATTCCTGTTCGGCACACGCCTCACCAATGTGAGCCGCGCGCTCCGCCAGCGCGACCCGGACGAGGCGCTGGCGAGCTGCTCGGCCTCGGTCGAGGACTGGGCCGGCGGCACCCGCATCTCGGCCTCGTTGCACAACTTCAACAAATTGTGGGCACGGCGGGTGCTGAGCCAGGGCGCCATCGTGCTCCTGATCTCCGACGGGCTGGAACGGGAGGCCGATTCCAAGCTCGCCTTCGAGATGGACCGGCTGCACCGGTCCTGCCGGCGGCTGATCTGGCTGAACCCGCTGCTGCGGTTTGGCGGCTTCGAGGCCAAGGCGCAGGGCATCAAAATGATGCTGCCCCACGTTGACGAATTCCGGCCCGTGCATAATTTGAGTTCGATCCAGGAGCTGATCACGACGCTCTCCCAGCCGCTGCCGCCGCATCACCGCAGCCTGATCCGCTCCGCAGCTTGAGAGGCCAGCCATGCTCGATCGCGACGAGGACATCCTGAAGGCGGCGGAGGACTGGCAGAAGGCCGGTCGTGGCGTTGCGCTGGCGACGGTCGTCGAAACCTGGGGCTCGGCGCCGCGCCCGGCGGGCTCGAGCCTCGTCATCAACGACGAGGGCACGTTCCTAGGGTCGGTCTCCGGCGGCTGCGTCGAGGGCGCGGTGGTGACCGAGGCCATGGATGTGATCCAGAGCGGCAAGCCGAAGATGCTGGAGTTCGGCGTCGCCGACGAGACCGCCTGGAACGTCGGGCTGTCCTGCGGCGGCACCATCCGCGTCTTCGTCGAGAAGGTCGGCTAGCCGTGAAGCTCGACATCCTGCACGAGCTCAATGCCGAGCGCGCCGCGCGCCGGCCGGTCATCCTGGTGACCGACACCGAGAGTGGGGACCAGCGGCTGGTGAAGGCGAAGGATTTTGCCAAGGATCCGCTGCGGGCCGAGCTGGAGAAGCAGCTTCGCATGGGCAAGAGCGCCAGTGTCGAGGCCGGCGGCAAGAAGCTGTTCCTCAACGTCTACGCGCCGACGGCAAAGCTCGTCATCATCGGCGCGGTCCATATCAGCCAAGCGCTGGCGCCGCTGGCGCGCTCGCTCGGTTATGACGTCACCGTCGTTGATCCCCGAACGGCCTTTGCGAGCCCCGAGCGCTTTCCCGACATTCCACTCATCGCCGAATGGCCCGACACGGCGCTGCCGCCGCTCAACGTCGATGCCTACACCGCCTTCGTCGCGGTGACTCACGATCCCAAGATCGACGATCCCGCGCTGCTGCACGCCTTCGAGCGCAATTGCTTCTACATCGGCGCGCTCGGCTCGCGGAAGACGCATGCCAAGCGCGGCGACCGGCTGCGGGCGCAGGGCGCCAAGGAAAGCGACATCGCGCGCATCCACGCGCCCATCGGGCTAGCGATCGGCGCGGTCTCGCCGTCCGAGATCGCGGTGGCGATCATGGCCGAGATCACGGCCGTGCTTCGGCTGCCTCCCAAGGAAAAAGAAGAAGCGGCATGAAGTTCGGCCCGGCGAGCCCCAAGGATGCAATTGGCGGGGTGACCGTCCACACCCTGCGCCAGGGATCGCTGGTGCTGAAGAAGGGCACGACGATCGGACCTGCCGAGGTCGAGGCGCTGGAGCGCGCCGGCATCAAGGACATCGTCGTGGTGCGCATGGAGGCGGGCGACGTCTCCGAGGACGTTGCCGCCGCCAGCATCGCGCTCGCCATCGGCGGCGAGGGCATCCATGTCGAGCGCGCTTTCACCGGCCGTGCCAATCTGTTCGCCGCGCGAGCGGGCGTGCTGGTGATCGATCGCGCCGCGGTCGACCGCATCAACAACATCGACGAAGCCATCACCTTTGCCACGCTCGCCGCCTACAAGCCGGTGGTCGAGGGCGAGATGGTCGGAACCGTCAAGATCATCCCGTTCGGCGTCGAGGCGAGTTTGCGCGATGCCGCGGTGAAGGCGGCGGGCAAGGACGTGCTGAAGGTCGCGCCTTACGTGATCAAGCGCGTCGGCGTGGTCTCGACGCTGCTGCCGGGCCTGTCCACCAAGGTGATCGACAAGACGCTGCGCGTCACTGCCGAACGGCTGGCGCCAGCCGGCGCCAGCATCATCGCCGAGCGCCGGGTCCCGCACGAGGAGCAGGCGCTGTCGGCCGCGATCAAGGAATTGCTCGGCCTCGGCGCCGAGCTCGTGATCGTGTTCGGTGCATCCGCGATCGCTGACCGCCGCGACGTGATTCCGGCGGCCGTCACCGGAATCGGCGGCGAGATCGAGCATTTCGGCATGCCGGTCGACCCCGGAAATCTCCTGCTGATCGCCCGCGCCGAGGAGGTGCCGGTGCTGGGCGCGCCGGGCTGCGCGCGCTCGCCGGTCGAGAACGGTTTTGACTGGGTCTTGATGCGGCTTCTCGCCGGCATCAAGGTGACCCGCTCCGAGCTGATGGGCATGGGCGTCGGCGGCCTCTTGATGGAGATCGTGACGCGGCCGCAGCCGCGCGCCAAGCCGGAGACCGAGGGCAACAGCCAGGTCGCGGCCATCGTGCTCGCGGCGGGCCGCTCGACCCGGATGGGCGGGCCGAACAAGCTGCTCGCCGAGCTCGACGGCAAGAAGCTGGTGCGCCTCGCGACCGAGCAGGCGCTGGCCTCTAGGGCATCCGAGGTGATCGTCGTCACCGGCCATCAGGCCGAGCTCGTCGAGCAGGCGCTACAAGGCCTGAAGGTGACATTCGTCCGCAATCCGGACTTCGCCGGCGGCATCGCCAGTTCGGTGAAGGCCGGCATCGTCGCCGTTCCCGAGACCTGCGATGGCGCCGTCGTGTGTCTCGGCGACATGCCGCTGATCGACGCCGGCCTGATCGACAGCCTGATCGACAGTTTCGCGCCCGACCGCGGCAATCTCATCGTCGTTCCCGTCAGCGAGGGCCGCCGCGGCAACCCGGTGCTGTGGTCGCGCCGCTTCTTCAAGGAGTTGATGACGCTCGACGGCGACATCGGCGCGCGGCATCTGATCGCCAAGCACACCGAGGCGGTCGCCGAAGTGCCCGTGGACGGCGAGAGCGCCTTCCTCGACATCGACACGCCGCAGGCGCTGGAGGCGGCACGGCGGGGCTGAAGGTTCGTAGGGCGGATTAGCCGAAGGCGTAATCCGCCGCTGTGTTTCTCCGCGGAAACAAAAGAGGCGGATTACGCTTCGCTAATCCGCCCTACGGGACTACGGCATCCTCCAAGCCTGCCGATTTCAACCACCCGTTCACCATCTGGAAACGACCGCCGCTTAGAGTTGCCGCCACCTGCCTTGGGGGGAGGGGTTTTTCCATGGCTTCGAACGTCGTCGCGCGCCGTTGCGCGATGTTTTTCCTTGCGCTGTCCGTTTTTGCATCCGGCGCGCGCCATATGACAGAAGCCCAGGCCGCCGGCGCTTTCGCGGTCGGCAAGTGCGGCGCTTATGGCCAGGCCTATGATTATGGCCACGAGGACGAGGCCCGCGCCGCCGCGCAGAAGCAGTGCAAGGGCGATTGCACCACCATGACGATGAAGCGCGCCTGCGCTGCGATGTCGGTCGATATGACCAATCCCTGCGGCGCCTACGGCTATGCCGTCAAGCCGAATATTTCCGCCTCGCTCAACGCCGCTACGCGCGAATGCTACAAATACGGCGGCAAGGAATGCGTGATCCGCGCCTGGGCCTGTGACGCCAAGGGGTGATTTTCTCTTGCTGTCGTGATCGGGCGTTGCGTAGCATCGCCTAGGGAATGACAGTGGAAGGCATACATGCAGTTCGACACCAAGATCGCGGTCGTGATCCGTACCGATCTTCAGGCCTGGCAGAAGCTGAACGTAGCCTCCTTCCTCACCAGCGGCATCGCCGCGGCCTTTCCGGAATGCATCGGCGAAGCCTATGAGGACGCCTCGGGCACGAAGTATCATGCACTGATCGGCCAACCGATCCTGATCTATGGCGCCGACGGTCCGGCGCTGTCGCGCGCGCTGGACCGCGCGCTCGCCCGCAACGTCAAGGCGGCGGTCTATACCGAAGACATGTTCAAGACGACACATGATGGCGCCAACCGCGAGGCGGTGAGGGCGGTTGCGCGTAGCGACCTCAATCTCGTCGGCATTGCGATGCGCGCCGAGCGGAAGGTGATCGACAAGATCGTCGACGGTCTCAAGTTCCATAGCTGACAGATCGAGAGCACCGCGCGGCGTCATCGGGGTGTCATGATGGACCCGCCATTGCGCAAACATTGTGCTTTTTGACTCTCCTCAAGGGTGCGCCAGGCGGCGTCGCTATTCTGCTTCACAAAGCACAAGGAGCAGACCGATGCCGACCATGAAAGCCGCAATCGTCAAGCAATTCGGCAAGCCGCTGGTGATCGAGGACGTGCCGGTGCCGCAGCCCGGTCCGGGCGAGGTTCTGGTCAAGGTCAAGGCCTGCGGCGTCTGTCACACCGATCTGCACGCCGCCTCCGGCGACTGGCCGGTGAAGCCGGTGCCGCCCTTCATCCCCGGCCATGAAGCCGCCGGCATCGTCGCCGCGCTCGGGCCCGGCGTGAAGAATCTGAAAGTCGGCGATGCCGTCGGCGTCGCATGGCTGCACGACGCCTGCATGTCGTGCGAATATTGCGAGACCGGCTGGGAGACGCTGTGCGAGCACCAGCACAACACCGGCTACAGCGTCAACGGCGGCTTTGCCGAATATGTCATCGCTTCGGCCGCGTTCGCCGCCAAGCTGCCGGCGACGATCGATTTCGCGGCCATCGCGCCGATCCTCTGCGCTGGGGTCACCACCTACAAGGGATTGAAGGAAACCGAGGCCAAGCCCGGCGAGTGGGTCGTGATCTCCGGAATCGGCGGGCTCGGCCATGTCGCGATCCAATACGCCAAGGCGATGGGGCTGAAGGTCGCCGCGGTTGATATCGCCGAGGACAAGTTGGAGCTGGCGCGTGAAACCGGTGCCGATCTCGCGGTCAACGCGCTGGCGGATGGTGCAGTGGAGAAGGTGCTGACGGCGAGTGGGGGAGGCGCGCATGGCGTGCTGGTGACGGCGGTGTCGACTGCTGCATTCGCTCAGGCGCTCAAGATGGTGCGTCGCAAGGGCACTGTCAGCCTCGTCGGCCTGCCGCCGGGCGAATTCCCGACACCGATCTTCGACGTCGTGCTCAAGCGCATCACCGTGCGCGGCTCCATCGTCGGCACGAGGCGTGACCTCGACGAAGCCATCGCGTTCGCCGCCGACGGCAAGGTCAAGGCCGAGGTGACCAAGGTGCCGCTCGCAGCGATCAACGACGTCTTCGACCGGATGAGGGCCGGCAAGATCGACGGTCGCATGGTGCTGGATTTTGGCTAAAGCGTTTTCGAGCGAAGTGGACACCGGTTCGCGTTAAGAAAACGCGTCAAAACAAGAATCTGGCGCTTTACCCTGGCGGCATGCCGTCGAACTTCACCAGGCCAGGGTCGAGAGGATCCCACTCATGGCCGCGCGCGGCGAAGGTCACCGCCTGCGGCCTGTAACGGGCGGGCTCGTCGAGGCTTGCCGCCCGGATCGTGAACACGTCAGGCTGCGCCGCGAAGGTCATGTAGACAGCTACGCCGCATTGTGTGCAGAAGCCGCGGGTCTTCACCTTGCCGTTGTCGGCGACCATGTCCCAGTGCCTGGCATCGCCCGTCAGCGTGACGCCGGCGCGCGCGAAGGTCGCGTACGAGCCATGGCCGCTGCCGCTTTCCCGCTGGCAGTCGCGGCATTGGCAGTGATTGCTGAAGAGGGGCTCCCCTTCAATCGAATAGCGGATCGCGCCGCAGGCGCAGCCGCCGGTATAGGGCTTCTCCATCGCAATATCTCCCACTCAACCTTCGCCGCTGATCTCGTCGAGCTTGCGAACGACCTTCTTCCAGCCGCCGCTCATCACCGTGTAGGCCGACTCGTTCCTGGGCAGGACGAAGCCCGCATGCACGAGGCGGATCCGCGTGCCGGCTTCGACCGGGGTGAGGGACCAGGTCACGACGGTGTCGAGCGGGGCGCCATAGCCGGTGTTGCGCTCGTCGCCGCCTTTCCAGGCGTAGACGAGGCGGCTGAAAGCCACGACCTCCAGAACCCGGCAATGGATCACGCCGTCCCAGTTGCCCCCCGGGGTGGTCTGGAAGGTGAAGGCCTTGCCTTCGACGGCTTCGAAGCCGGTCGGCTGCATCAGCCAGCGCCCGATCAGCTGTCCGCTGGTCAGCGCCTTCCAGATCGTCTGGGCTGTGTGAGGGAAGACCTCGTCGATGACGATGTCTCTTGTGTCGGCTTTCAACGCGGCAGCACTCACGGGTCGATCTCCTTCAAGAGGTCACGCAGGTTCCGGAAACGCTCGCGCCAGAAGACGCCGTAATGGTCCATCCAGGTGACCAGCGGCTCGAGTCCCTGCGGCGCGGCGCGGTAATAGACGTTGCGGCCCTCGGCGCGCTCGGCGACGAGGCCCGCTTGCTTCAACGATTTCAGGTGTTGCGAGACGGCTCCTTGCGTGACGCCGCTGCCGCGCGTCAGCTCGGCGACGCTGATCTCTTTGCTCTCGAACACACGCTCGAACACGGCGCGGCGGGTCGGATCGGCAAGGGCGCGCATCACGGTGGTGACGGGGTTTGGGGTGGCTTCGATCATGCCATCAAATTAGCGGATACTAATGCATTAGTCAACACTAATCCGTCTGGACAGTCGCCGCCCCCGCGCGCTCTTGACTATGACTGACCAGTCAGTCATATATATCGAATGACGAAGAAGCCGACCAAAGCCGCCTTGCCCTCCGCCGCTCCCACCGGAGCGAACGACCCTGGGACTGCTGGCCCCGATGCAGCGCCTGCCTCGAACCGCGCCTCGCGTGCGGCGGAGCGGCGTGCGGCGATCGTAGAGGCGGCGATGGAGGAGTTCATCGCGCGCGGCTTTGCCGCCACCAGGCTCGACGACATCGCCAAGCGCGCCGGCGTCGCCAAGGGCACGATCTACCTGCACTTCAAGGACAAGGAATCGATGTTCGAGGAGCTGGTGCGCATCGTCATCGTTCCCGTGGTCGCACGGCTGACCACGCTGCCGCCGCCGGCAGGCTCGGTGCGCGACCTCATCGAGACGTTCGCCGGCAACTTCCTGAAGGAGGTGATCGGCACGAGACGGGGCGATCTGGTGCGTCTGATCGTGGCGGAGGGGCCGCGCTTTCCGTCCGTCGCCGACTTCTACTACCGCGAGGTGGTCTCGCGCGGGATCACTGCCATGCGCGCGCTGATCGAGCTCGGCATCGCCCGCGGCGAGATCCGGCAGAAGGACCTCGCGCGCTATCCACAGATCCTGGTCGCGCCCGCGATGATCGCCGTGATCTGGCAGAGCCTGTTTGCGCGGCATGCGCCGCTCGACGCGCAGGAGATGCTGCGCGTTCATCTCGATTTGATTTTTGGCGAACGGAGGACGACATGAGGTCGTCGCAAGTGATTTCTTTCTTGGCATTGGTCCTTGTGCTCGCAACCGGGCTTGCCGGGTGCAAGGAGAAGCGCGATCCCGGCTTCCAGGGCTGGGTCGAGGCCGACATGATCTTCGTCAGTCCGGACGAAGCCGGGCGCGTCACCAAGCTCAATGTCCGCGAAGGCGACGAGGTCAAGGTCGGCGATCACCTCTATTCCGTCGATGACGATCTCCAGCTTGCCGACCTCAACCAGCAGAAGGCGACGCTTGCGAATGCGCAGCAGACCTATGACCGTGCGGCGTCGCTAAACAAGACCGGTTCGGGCACGCAGGCCAATCTCGATTCCGCCGTGTCCGCCTTGCGCGTCGCGGAGGCGCGGGTGGCGACCTCGGAGACGCGGATGGCGCGGCGCAAGGGCTTTGCGCCAGTCGCCGGCACCATCCAGCAGATCTATTTCCGCGAAGGCGAGATGGTGGCGGCGCAGCGGCCGGTGCTCTCGATCATGCCGCCCGGCAACATGAAGCTGCGCTTCTTCGTGCCGGAGACCGAGCTGCCGAAGCTCGCGATTGGCGACACGGTGCGTGTCTCCTGTGACAATTGCGCCGCCGACCTCACCGCGAAGATCTACTTCATCGCGACCTCGGCCGAATACACGCCGCCCGTCATCTACAGCCTCGAAGAGCGCAACAAGCTGGTCTATCTGATCCAGGCGCGACCCTCGCGGCCCGATGCCTTGCGCGTCGGACAGCCGATCGACATCCACCTCAATCCCAAAACTCCTGAGACCAAGACACCGGTGGCGGACAAGCGATGAGCAACGGCAACGGCATCGCAATCGACGTCAAGGGCCTGACCAAGTCATTCGGCGGCCGCGAGGTCGTGCACGATCTGTCGATGCAGGTGAAGCGCGGCTCGATCTACGGCTTCCTCGGTCCCAACGGCTCGGGCAAGACCACCACCATCCGCATCCTCTGCGGCCTGCTGACGCCCGACAGCGGCGAGGGCACCTGCCTCGGCTACGACATCCGCCGCGATGCCGAGAAGATCAAGCGCCAGGTCGGCTACATGACCCAGCGCTTCAGCCTGTACCAGGACCTCTCGGTGCGCGAGAACCTCGAATTCGTGGCGCGGCTCTATGGCCTCGCTGACGCGCGCGGCGCCGCGCGCGACATGATCAAGCGGCTCGGGCTCTCGGGGCGGGAGGAGCAGCTCGCCGGCGAGCTCTCGGGCGGCTGGAAGCAGCGGCTGGCGCTCGGGGCCTGCACGCTGCCCAATCCACAATTGTTGCTGCTGGACGAGCCGACCGCCGGCGTCGATCCCAAGGCGCGGCGCGATTTCTGGAACGAGATCCATGCGCTGGCCGCCGAGGGCCTCACGGTGCTGGTCTCGACCCATTACATGGACGAGGCCGAGCGCTGCCACGAGATCGCCTACATCGCATACGGCTATCTGCTGGCGCACGGCACGGTGGAGGAGGTCATCGCGAAATCCGCGCTGACGACCTACACCGTCACGGGCGACGACCTGAACGAGCTTGGCGCGGCGCTCACGGGCAAGCCCGGCATCGACATGGTGGCGCCGTTCGGCACCTCGCTGCATGTTTCCGGCCGCGACGTCCCGGCGCTCGAAGCCAGCATCGCGCCCTGGCGCGAGAGAGGCGGCCTGCACTGGCAGAAGTCCAAGCCCTCGCTCGAAGACGTGTTCATCGAGCTGATGGGACGCTCCAAGGACAATTTCCAATGAGCGCGGTAGAACATCCCGAACCACGGCGCGAAATCCGCGAGCGTTTCGGTTTCCTGCGGCGCTCCTACGCGATGCTGGTCAAGGAGTTCATCCAGCTGAGGCGCGACCGCGTCTCGTTCGCGATGATCGTGATGCTGCCGGTGATGCAGCTGATGCTGTTCGGCTATGCCATCAACACCACGCCGCGTCATCTGCCGAGCGCGGTGCTGCTCCAGGAGGATTCCGATCTCGCCCGCTCGGTGCTGAAGGCGCTGGAGAACACCAAATATTTCCGCTTCCTCTACGAGGTTCACGACGTCGACGATTTCGACAACCTCTTGAAGTCCGGCAAGGTGCTGTTCGGGGTCGAGATCCCGCGCGGCTTCGAGCGGGCGGTGCGGCGCGGCGACAGGCCGGCGCTGCTGGTCGCGGCCGACGCCACCGATCCGGTCGCCGCAAGCGCTGCGCTCGGCTCGCTCGGCATGATCGTGCAGACCGCGCTCGCGCACGATCTCTATATCGGCGAGCCCCCGGAGATGCCGTTCGAGATCCGCGCCCACGCCCGCTACAATCCGGCCGCGAATTCCAGCCTCAATATCGTGCCAGGCCTCGTCGGCACCATCCTCACCATGACCATGCTGATCTTCACCGCGCTCTCGGTCACGCGCGAGGTCGAACGCGGCACCATGGAGAGCCTGTTGTCGATGCCGATCAAGCCGATCGAGGTGATGTTCGGCAAGATCGTGCCCTACGTGCTGGTCGGCTTCGTCCAGGCCTTCCTGATCATCAGCATCGGTGTCGGCCTGTTCGGCGTGCCCGTGCTCGGCAATCTCGTCCTGCTGGCGCTGCTGTCGACGCTGTTCATCACCACCAATCTGGCGGTCGGCTACACCATCTCGACGCTGGTTCAGAACCAGCTCCAGGCCATGCAGATGTCGATGATGTTCTTCCTGCCGAGCATTCTGCTCTCCGGCTTCATGTTCCCGTTCGCAGGCATGCCGGCCTGGGCGCAATATCTCGGCGAATGCCTGCCGCTGACCCATTATTTGCGGATCGTCCGCGCCATCATGCTGAAGGGCGCGACCATGGAGAATTTGCGCTTCGATACGCTGGCACTGGCGGCCCTGATGCTGCTCGCCATGACCGTCGCGGTGACGCGCTTCCGCCGCACGCTGGATTGAGGCACAATACCCCGGAATCGAGGGGCGGGATGGCCAAGTTTGCGAGCAGGAAAGCGCGGCAGCATGCCGTCTTGTCGGAGGACTTCGAGCGCGAGCTGACGCGGGAGGTGCTGCGCACCGAGCTGTTGCGGGTCCGGGCGCTGATTGCGACCGGCTGCGTCATGACGCTGTTCCTCACCGCAATCTATCTGATCGACCCCGCCGTGGTGAACCGGGTCTGGCGCGGCACCGAAGGGCTCGCCGAAGTCTACGGCCTGCTCGTCGGGTTCATTTTGTTCGAGGCCTGGGTCCACACCCAGATCAGGAAGAACCTCCGCCTCGACCGCGACGTGCCGGTGGCCAGGCGCTATATCGGCACGCTGATCGAGACGTCGCTGCCAACCGTGATCCTCATCCTGCAGATCCGGTCCATGGGCGCGACCCAGGCCCTCGGCTTCGCCGTGCCGCTGATGTATTTCATTTTCGTCATCCTCTCGACGCTGCGGCTCGATTTCTGGCTCTCGACCTTCACCGGCTTCGTCGCTGCTGCCGAGCTGTTCGTGGTCGCACGGGTCTACGATCCCTCGAGCAGCGTCGGCGAGCCCCAGCTCTATTTTCACGCGGTGCGCAGCGCCATCATCCTGATCTGCGGCGTGCTCGCCGGCGCCGTCGGCGCGCAATTGCGCCGGCAGTTCGCCGCGAGCATCGCGGCCGCCACCGCGCGTGACCGGGTCACCAATCTGTTCGGCCAGCACGTCTCGCCGCAGGTGGTGGAGCGGCTGATGACGGCGGGAACGGGCGCTAGCGGCGACGTCCGCCGTGTCGCGGTGATGTTCGTCGATTTCCGCGGCTTCACGGCCGGTGCGCAGTCGCGCAGTCCGCAGGAGGTGGTCGACCGGCTCGACGGCGCCTTCGCCGTCCTGGTCGACATTCTCGACCGCCAGGGCGGCATCGTGAACAAGTTTCTCGGTGACGGTTTCCTCGCGCTGTTCGGCGCGCCGCTGGAAGCATCCGATGCCGCGCACCGCGCGGTCGCCGCCGGCCGCGAGATGCTGAGGGCCATGGACCGCATCAACGCTGAGAGCAGCTGGCCGCTGCGGATCGGCATTGGCATCCATTTCGGCGAGGTCGTCGCCGGCAATATCGGCTCGCCCCGGCGCAAGGAATACACGGTCATCGGCGATACCGTGAACTTCGCCTCGCGGCTCGAGGCGCTGAACAAGGATTTCGGCTCGCAGCTCTTGATCTCGGCGTCCGTGCGCGAGGCGCTGGGAGCCGACGGCAGCGATGCCGTCGCGCTCGGCGAGGTCGAAGTGCGCGGCTACGAGCAGAAAGTACCGGTGTTTCAGCTGGGGTAATGTGCATCACACATCGGTGCGCGCAGTTCTCTTTCATGCAAGCGATTGCTCCGATTGCACTCAATTTTGGGGCATGACGAGCGATGTTTTCGGCTTGTAGAGTGCTGCGCGATGCGGCCGGTCGCGGCCGCGACTTGCATGGGGAAGTGACGATGCAGCGCCGCTACATCACCGTCGACGTGTTCACCGACCGCGCCTTCGGCGGCAACCAGCTCGCTGTGGTGCTCGATGCCGGCGGGCTGACGACGCAGCAGATGCAGGCGATCGCGACCGAGTTCAATTATTCCGAGACCACTTTCGTGCTGCCGCCGCGCGACAGGGCCAACGACGCCGAGGTGCGCATCTTCACGCCGGTGCAGGAGATCGCCTTTGCGGGCCATCCCAATGTCGGCACCGCCTTCGTGCTGGCCTCGATGGCGAAGGAGCCGAAGCCACGCCTGCTGTTCGAGGAGAAGGCCGGATTGGTTCCGGTCGAGATCGTGCGAGAGCAGGGCAGGGTGATCAGAACCGAGCTCACCGCGCCGCAGCCGCTGCAGCGGCTCTCAACGCTGTCGACAGCGGAAGCCGCGAGCTGCATCTCGCTCGTTGCCGACGACATCAAGACCGACAATCACGAGCCACAGGTCGTCACCGTCGGAAACGCGTTTCTGGTGATGGAGCTGCATTCGCGTGAGGCGCTGAAGCGGGCCCGGCCCGATGCTGCGGCCTTTGGCAAGGTCTTGCCGCGCGACGGTGCCCGCTCGGTGTGGTTCTATACGCGCGATGTGCCGGCGGCGGAGGCGCCTTGCGAGCGACAGGCGCGCATGTTCATGCGCGGTGCCAGCGGCCTCGTCGAGGATCCCGCCACCGGCAGCGCCACGGTTGCCGCCGCCGCGCTGTTCGCCGATCTCGATCCCGCGAGCGACGGCGAGCTCAAGCTCACACTCGGCCAGGGTTTTGACATGGGTCGTCCAAGCATCCTCTCGACCCGCGTACGCAAGCAGGACGGCAAAATTGTATCCGCTCACGTCGGCGGCGCTTGCGTGCAGATGATGGAGGGGACGTTCCGGCTGGCGGGGGAGGGGTAACTTGTCATTCCGGGGCGCGCGTAGCGCGAACCCGGAATCCATCTAGCCGCAGTGTTGGTGGAGGAATGGATTCTCAGGTGCGCAATTGCGCACCCTAGCTCGCGCTACGCGCCCCGGAATGACGGCGACAACTACACCTGCCGCCCCGCCAAATTCTTTACCGCAACCCCATCGCGCTCCTCGATGATCTCCGCGATCATCTGGCGGTGGCAGTGGGTGTGGTCGCGCTCGTAGCAGAGCAGGCACACCGGGCCGGCCTTTTTCACCAGCGCAGAAAGCTCGTCCATCTCTTCCCTCGCCTGCGGCGTCTTCAGGTGCTTGGAGAAGATCTTCTCCAGCACGTCGTATTGACCGCTACGGGCGGCGAGGCGGCCTTCCTTCGGCGTGCCGAGCGCGGCGAGATGGACATAGCCGATGCCGCGCTCGTCGAGGCCCGCCGAAAGCTGCCTCTTGGAAAAGCCCGGCCGACGCGACGACGTCACCGCGCGCACGTCGACCACGAGCTTGACGCCGGCCTGTTCCAGCTCGTCCAGCACGGCCTTCGGCGGCGTCTGCTCATAGCCGATGGTGAAGAGCTTCTTCGCCTTTGCCATGGGACCCTCAACTCACCCGTGCGATCAGTTCCATGGCGCCGTGCGGTGCGCGCACCTTGCCCTCGTGGATGACGTAAGCGAACACGTCGCGCGGCTCCTTTTTTGGCTTGGCCTTGTCGACCTTCGGAAGGTCGTCAGGTTCGCCGCCGGAAGCCCAGGCTTGGAAGCGCTCGGCCCAGGCATCGAGCTGCTTTGGCGGATAGCAGGTCTTGATCTCGTCATCGCCCTTCTGCAGCCGCGCATAGACGAAATCGCCGGCGACATCTGCGATGGCGGGATATTTGCCGTGCTCGGCGAAAACCACGGGCGTCTCGAACTCGCGGATCAGCGCCACGAAGTCCGGCGTGCAGAAGCTGTCATGGCGCACTTCCACGACATGGCGCAGCGCGCGCCCCTCGAGCTTGCGCGGCAACAGCTCCAGGAACTTGCCGAAATCGGCGCCATCGAACTTCTTCGTCGGCGCAAACTGCCACAGCACCGGCCCGAGATGATCGCCGAGTTCCAGCACGCCGGAATCGTAGAACCGCTTGACGGAATCACCGGCCTCGGCGAGCACGCGGCGGTTGGTCGCGAAGCGCGGTCCCTTCACCGAGAACACGAAACCGTCAGGCACCTCGCTCGCCCATTTGCGAAAGCTCTCCGGCTTCTGCGAGCCGTAATAGGTGCCGTTGATCTCGATCGAGGTCAGCTTCGAGGCGGCATAGGACAGCTCCTTCGCCTGCGCCAGCTTCTCCGGATAGAACACGCCGCGCCAGGGCTCGAAGGTCCAGCCGCCGATACCGATGAAGATGTTGCCGGATTTTTTGGACGCAGTTTTTGCTTTGGCCACGGGAGGATCTCGCATCGACGGGGAGGGATCTCATCCTAATCAAACCAGATGTGATTGGCCAGTTGGCCGGTCCGGTCTAAGCTCGCGACGGGCCCGCGAAGAAGGAGAACAAGATGCGGATGCTGCTGGTGGGGGGCGCACTCGTCATGATGACATCTGCTGCCATGACAAGTTCTGCCGTGGCGGATGACGACGACACGAAGGGCGCGCAGAAGCTCGCTCAGCAGGGCCGCGACGACTATTGGCATTGCCTCGCGCGGGAATATTCGCGCGAGTCCAATCAGGGCCTGTCGGAGCAGGATTTCGGCCGCTCGGTTGCGGGAGCCTGTCCATCGGAGCGGCAATATTACCGGGTGACGCTGCTCGATTATCTCACCACGCAATATCCTGATATCGATGCCGGCGCTCATCTCGCCACCGCGAACAGAGCGGTGGAGGCGGCGCAGAAGGACATCGTGATGGCCTTCGTCAAGCACCGGCCGCCCCAGAAGTAGGGGAGTGGCGAATGGCGAATAGGGCGACAAGGCAGGCCATGCTCATTCGCCATTCGCGATTCGCTATTCGCTATTCGCCCTGGGCCTTCCAGTCGCGCGCTCATCCATGGTATCAGTGAGCCCGTCTGGAGCAGGAACTTGCATGTCGTCTGAGTCGGTGGGTGGCATTCTGGGGGCGATCGTCGCGGCGGTCGTCCTTGCGGTTGCCGTCGTGTTCGGGCCGATCGGCCAGTACGGCAAGCCGCCCAAGCCGGCGAAGGCCGAGCCGGCGGCGGCGGCACCCGCAGCCCCGGTCGCGCCCGCGCCGCGCGGGCCGGTCATCCGGGAAGTGCCCAACCAATAGGGTTTGAAAATCGGATTTCCGCCCCTTGCGGAACGCTTTTGCCATTCCCATCTAGCTTCTAACGGCGACGTTGAGCGTAAAGACCTCCGTCGCTGGAACGACCTTGGAATAGCTTAAGGCTTGCGCCGGATGTACGCGCGGCCCGCCGTTCCGGGGTCGTTGGCATTTTAGGCCCCTTTTCGGCCCTTCCCCAGACCCCCGGCTTGGCAGCGCAGGATGCGGCGGATATACGCTGCCGTCATGAACGAAGCGATCAGACCGGGCATCGACAACCAAGCCCACGAGGGGCCGGAACTGTCGGTCATCGTCCCAACTTTCAACGAGCGCGACAACGTCACCGTGCTGTACCGGCGCCTCGAGGCGACGCTCGCCAACGTCGTCTGGGAAGTCGTGTTCGTCGACGACAATTCGCCCGACGGCACCTGGGATGTCGTGCGTGAGCTGGCGCAGCGCGACAGCCGCGTGCGCTGCGTCCGCCGCATCGGCCGCCGCGGCCTGTCGGGCGCCTGCATCGAGGGCATCCTTGCCTCCAGCGCGCCCTATGTGGCCGTGATCGATGCCGACCTCCAGCATGACGAGACCCAGCTGCCCAAGATGCTGCTCTTGCTCGCGAGCGATCAGGCCGACCTCGTCGTCGGCAGCCGCTACATCGAGGGCTACAAGAGCGAAGGCTTCAACAGGCAGCGCGCTGGCGCCAGCGCGCTCGCGACCGAGGTCGCCAAGAAGATGCTGCGGGTCGAGATTGCCGACCCCATGAGCGGCTTCTTCATGATCCGCCGCGACCGCTTCGAGCAGCTCGCGCCAAAACTCTCCGTGCACGGCTTCAAGATCCTGCTCGACATCGTCGCGACCGCGCATGGCAGCTTGCGGGCGGTCGAGATTCCCTACACCTTCGGCGCCCGCCAGCACGGCGAGAGCAAGCTCGATTCCATGGTCGCGCTCGACTTCCTTGGTCTCGTCTTCGCCAAGCTGACCAACGACATCGTCTCGCTGCGCTTCATCCTGTTCGCGATGGTTGGCGGCATCGGCCTCGTGGTGCACCTGACCACGCTGTTCATCGCGCTTCGCCTGTTCAACGTGCCGTTCCCGGAGGCGCAGGCCGCCGGCGCCATCGTCGCCATGACCAGTAATTTCATCCTCAACAATTTCCTCACCTATCGCGACCAGCGGCTGAAGGGCTTTGCGCTGCTGCGCGGCCTGATCGCCTTCTACATCGTGTGCAGCGTCGGCCTGCTCGCCAATGTCGGCGTCGCCTTCTCGGTCTACGACCAGGAGCCGATCTGGTGGCTGGCCGGCCTGGCCGGCGCGTTGATGGGCGTGGTGTGGAACTACGCGATGTCCGGACTGTTCGTCTGGCGCAAGAAATAGCGCGTGATGGGCGGGGCCGACGCGCGGATCGTCCGCAACACCGCGCTGCTGATTGTCGCGCTGGTGGGATTGCGGCTCGTCGCAGCCGCCTTCACGCCGATCACGTTCGACGAAGCCTATTACTGGATGTGGTCGAAGAGCCTCGCCGGGGGCTATTACGACCATCCGCCCATGGTCGCCTATGTGATCCGCGCCGGCACCATGATCGCGGGCGATACCGAGCTCGGCGTCCGCCTCGTCTCGATCCTGCTCGCGCTGCCGATGAGCTATGCGGTCTATCGCTCCGCCGCAATTCTGTTCGGCGGGGTGCGTGTGGCCGCGACCAGCGCCATCCTGCTCAACGTGACGCTGCTGGCTTCCGTCGGCACGCTGATCGTCACGCCCGATGCGCCGCTGCTGGTCGCCTCCAGCTTCGTGCTGTTCTTTCTCGCCAAGGTGCTGGAGACCGGACGCGGCGCCTGGTGGCTCGCGGTCGGCGCCGCCGTCGGCGCGGCGCTATTGTCGAAATACACCGCGATGTTCTTTGGCGCCGCGATCCTGATCTGGCTCGCTTGCGTGCCGAAGCTGCGGCGCTGGTTCCTCTCGCCCTGGCCCTATCTCGGCGGCCTCGTGGCGCTGGCACTGTTCTCGCCGGTGATCCTCTGGAACGCCGACCATCAATGGGTCTCGTTCGCAAAGCAGCTCGGCCGTGCCAAGATCGAGGACTTCCGCCCGGTCTTCATCGCCGAGCTGATCCCGACCCAGATCGCGTTCGCAACCCCGCTGGTCTTCATCCTCGGCGCCATGGGCCTGCATGCGCTGACCTGGCAGCGCGCCGGCGCGCTGGCCTCGCGCGTGCTGATCGAGACGATGTTCTGGACCATCGTCGCCTATTTCGTCTGGCATTCGCTGCATGCGCGCGTCGAGGCCAACTGGTTCGCGCCGGTGTATCCGCCGTTCGTCATTGCCGCGGCCGCCGCGGCCAATCTTGCGCAATGGAAGCCGCGTCAGCGGCGCCTCGTCGACGTTTGCCTGCGCTGGGCCGCGCCTGTGGGCATCGTCATGTTTGCCGCCTTGATCGTGCAGGCCAATACCGGCTGGTTGTCCGGATATCGCCGCGATGCCACCGTGCGCAGTGTCGGTGTCGGCTGGCGCGAGCTCGCGGCCGGAATCGAAGCGGTGCGCGCGCGCAGTGGCGCCACCTGCGTGCTGGCGCAGGATTACGGCACCACGAGCTGGCTCGCATTCTATCTGCCGCGCGGCACTTGCGTCGCGCAGCAAAATCAGCGCATCCGCTGGATCAACATGGCGGAGCCCGATCCCAAGCTGCTCGCCGGCAAGCTGCTCTATGTCGACGAGCTGCGCGCCGACGGTCATCCCACCCTCAATGCTCTCTTTGCAAAGGTGACGCAGGTGGCGCAATTGCAGCGCAAGCGCGGGCCGCTCGTGATCGAGACCTACGGCATCGACCTGCTGGAAGTCGCCAAGGGCGAGGTGCTGGACCGTTCGCCGCCGCCGGAAGCGCGCTAAAGCGCGATGCGATTAGGATGAATCATCGTCGCGCTTTAGGTTTTCCGGATCATCTCTAGCGGCTTAATCGATCATCTCGGCCTTGTCAGCATCCTGTCCCGGCCCATCGCGATCGCGCCAGAACCAGACAGTCACGACGCCGGAACGGCCGCGGACCCGGGCGAGCAGGGGGCCGGACAGAACGCCGTCGGGCGCGCCCTGGAAGTCGGCCGCATCCAGCAGCGTGTCGCTCAGCGCAAGGCGCGCATCGTTCTGGGCGGCAATCTCCATCAGCCGGCTTGCGACGTTGACGGTGTCGCCCGTCGCCGTGATGTGCTGATGGCTTTCGCCGAGTCGCGAGGCGACGATCGGGCCGCAATGCGCGCCGATCTTGTAGCCAAGCTGACCTGCGATCGCCGGCGGCAGCGAGGCGATCCAGCGTGCGAGGCCGCGATGCAGATCGACCGCACATTTCAGCGCGCGCGCCGAATCGTCGGGCATCGCGCGCGGCAGCCCGAACAGGATCATGGCGCCGTCGCCGAGAAAGCCCGTGATCATGCCGCCGCAATCGATCGCGATCCGGTCGATCAGCGCATGAAACGCCTTCAGAATATCCGTGAGCTCGTCCGGATCGATCCGCTCGCTCAAACCGGTGAAACCGGAGAGATCGACGAACACCACGGCTGCATCCTGCCGCACCGGCTTCGACAGGAAGTTCGGATCTCGCGAGAGCCAATCCCGCAGCGCCGGAGCCTGGAATTGCGCAAGCGACCTGCTCTTAGCGGCGAAATATTGCGTGCGGCGGCCTCCGGCCCACAGCTGCACGCCGGCAAAGACCGCAACCGGCGGCACGGCGGCGGCGAGCGTGGTCGCGGCGTTCAGCCAGACGCCGTGCGTGAACGCGAACAGGTTGAGCCCGGCCCAGGCGATCATCACCGCGGCCGCCGCCATGGTGCCGAGTGCGATGCGCCGCCAGGCGAGCAGGCCGACCAGCAGCACCGGCAGCAGGATCGCCGTGAGCGCGTCGGCAATGCGGACGCGGTGGTCACGCAGGATGGCGTCGCCGGCGACGAGATGCGTGATTGCGGTCGAGACCACCTCGACGCCGGGCATCAGGGAATCGAACGGCGTCGGATAGAAGTCGCCGCCGCCGGCGACGGAGGCGCCGATCACGACGATCCGGTTCTCGATGGCCGCGCGATCGAGCGTGCCGTCGAAGATGCTCTGTGCGCTGACGGTACGGATGGTGCGGCGCGGGCCGTAATAGGTGATCGGCAATGCCAGATTGCTGTCGGTCGGCACCACGCGATCGCCGAGCATGAGATGGCCCGGCGCGACGGTCAGCGGCTCGTCGAGCGCGCGCGCCGCAACGCGCAACGGAAACGACAGCTCGACCTTGTCGCGGGTCCGGAACAGCATCGGCACCGAGAGCGGCGAGCCCGATTGCCCGGTCGCGACGTTGACGATGCCGACCTCGGCGTGATCGGCGAATGCGGGCAATGGCTGCAGAAAGCGCTCGGCCTCCGGCAGCACGGCCAGCGGACCTTCGCTGCTGGGTGACACGGTTTCGCTGGCCGAGGGGAAGATCGCGGCGGCGGCGAGCACCATGCGGCCGGTGGCCAATGTGTTGGCCAGCGTCGCATCGCCGATCGCGGCGCTGCGGTCGACCAGCAGCAGGTCGATCGCCACGACCTTCGGCTTAAACTGCACGATGGTATCGACCACGCGGGCAAGATCGGCGCGCGGCAGTGGATAGGTGCCGCCGCGCTTCACGACGGTGTCGTCGATCGCAACGATGGTGACGAAATCCGGCGGACGCCGCACGCCGCGCGCCTGCGTTCGCCAATCCGTCAACGTGGCTTCGAGGCGGTCTAGAAAGCGCAGATGGCCGTGGGCGTGCGTGGCATAGATGCCCGCGCCCCACACCGCGGTGAGGACGAGTGCCACCAGGATCTGAACGCGTCGGCTGCGCATGCGGTCTTGCAATCGTATAATCCAAATCTCATGGGCCGGGCCTTGCCGGCCCCGGCTCATTGCCCGAGTCTGGCCATGAGCGCGTCGACGCGCGGCTGGCCCCAGGTCTTGACGGTCAACGGACCGGTTGGCTCGACATCGACGCCTTCGCCGGGGCCGAGCACGACGCCGCGTCCACGAGCCCTGCGGCTCACGCCGACCCGGCCGTCTGCGACGAACACGGAAGTCTTGGCGTCGGCGGCATCGACCGCCCATTTCGTGCCGCGCACTGCGGCGATCGCTTGCGGCGTCAGCACCTTGAAGGGATTGCCGCGCGGCTTCTTGGGCACCTCGATCAGCAGCGCTTTGCTGCTCAACTCCACGGAGTCTATATGTCCGTCGCGGTTGGCGTCCTTAAGTTCAAATCTGGCGCCGTTTTCCGCAACGATGGTGATGCCGTTGTCGCAGCGCCAGGTCTGCGTCCCGGCAGCCGACGGCGATGCCGTGCAGCCCGCATTCGCCGCAGGCTGCGCAGTCGCAGATCCGATCAACAGAAACGACCCCGCCAGGGCGAAAAACCCCGCGCGCGCGATCCCTCTCATGCCAGCCTCCGTTTGCGTGCTCGGCACAGCTCAGGGCAGGATGATACGGTACCGTATCACGCGCAGAGGCTGCTGAAAAGTGCCGAAGTGGGAGCTATTTTCTCGCACCCGCGATGTCCAGAACCGAGGCGATCAACTTTCAATCACGGCGCCGTGCCGCGTGAGGTCGCCCGGCGCGACATAAGCATGCAACATTCCCGCGCGGCCGACGAGGCCAATCCGACGTGTCGTCCACCAGCCTCGCGCAACGCTGGCGCGTTACGTTCGGGGGCAGTGGAGGGCCACGAAAATGACGTTCTCAAGTGCGTCATGGATGTGGGCGCAGACGTCCGAGAGTCTGGTGAACCGGCCGAGAATTATAGTTAACAGACCCGACTAAGTCCGTAGTTCTGCGGGCTTTTTCTCAAAACGGGACAGCGTTAACGAGTTGTCGCAGATCCGCCCGAACTTAATCCGCATTTAACTAAAAGTCGCCTTAATGACGCTCCGACCCTCTGCGAGATGCTGTTCCCGGATCGTGACCAGCGGCACTTCGAAGGGGGACTGAGTGACACCGTCCTGGACGCAAGGCGAATGAGTACGAGTATCGCTGCGCAGAGTAACGCGGCACGGAAGTCCAAGAATTTCTCGAAGAATAATTCGCGGAAATCTTCCCGGAAAATGACCACGACCAATTGGCTTGGCGCCGCGGCGATCGGCTGCGCCGTGATGGGCGCCGGCTGGACCATCCACAGCAACATCTTCGGCGCGAGCGTCTATCCCTCAGTCGGCAGCGTCGGCTACGACGAGCCGGTGATCAAGCGCGCGCCCAGGGTGGCGCTGCGTGAGGCCGGCGAGGCCATCAAGGAAACCTTCGCGCTGCTGCCCGACCGCCTCCAGGTCGCAGCTCCGATCTCGCGCGAGATGTTCAACGAGCGCTTTGCCGCGGCCGCAACGCAAGGCGTGCCGTCGAGTGCCGCAAGCGCCGCACCCGCAACGCAGGTCGTTGCGGTGGCCAAAGACGCTCCGAAGCAGGGCGTGATCGCGAAGGTCGCGGAAGCGCTGAAGCCGGCAGCCAAGGGCGCCGACAACGCCGCGGACAAGACCAAGCGCGCGCCGGCTGCCCAGCTGCAACTCGCCTCGGCCGACCCGGCCGAGATCGTGCCGGCGCCCGAAGCCAAGCAAAAATCCTTCGCCGACCGTGCCAAGGCCGCGGTGATGTCGATCACCGCTCCGCGCCAGGCGATGGTGGAAAAGCTGTGGGGCAAGCGCGAAGTGTCCGGCGGGCTGCTCGCCTACGCCTCGGCCGATGCCAGCATCACTGCGTCCATCGCCCCGAAGGAGCAGAACCCGATGTTCGGCGGCGCTCCGCCTTATGAGCGGGACACCGCGGTCTACGACATCACGGCCAAGATGGTGTATCTGCCCGACGGCACCAGGCTCGAGGCGCATTCCGGCCTTGGCGCCAACCGCGACGATCCGGACTCCCGCCGCCTGCGCATGCGCGGCGTGACGCCGCCGCACATCTACACGCTGAAGCCGCGCGAGGCGCTGTTCCACGGCGTGCCGGCGCTGCGCCTGACCCCGATCGGCGGCGAGAGCGCGATCTACGGCCGCGACGGCCTGCTCGCTCACACCTTCATGCTCGGGCCGGGCGGCGATTCCAACGGCTGCGTGTCGTTCAAGGACTATTACGCGTTCCTCGACGCCTACCGCAACAAGGGCATCCGCAAGCTCGCGGTGCTGGCGCGGGTGGAGTGAGGCGAGCTCAGGCCGCAACGGTCTTGCGCAGCGCCATCTCGGTCGCGATCGCGCGCCGGACCGCGGGGCGGGCCTGCATGCGTTCGAGATAGGCCGCGAGCGGTGGCCATTGCGCGATGTCGATCCCTGCCGGACGGAGCAGAAGCAAGGTCCAGGTGAGATGGGCATCGGCCACGGTGAAGGCGTCGCCGACGAGGAATTCGCGGCCCGCCAGATGCGCTGCCGGCACCGACAATGTCTGCATGATCCTCGCGCGCGGCTTGGCCAGCGGGCCGTCGTCCTTGTACCAGAAGGTTGGAAACAGGAACGCCTTGTGGATCTCGGCGCCGACGAAGCTCAGCCATTCCTGCAGGCGATAACGATCGATGTCGCCGGGCCGCGGCGCAAGGCGTGCCTCCGGCTTCACATCGGCGATGTATTGCAGCACCGCTGCGCTTTCCGTCAGCCGCTCGCCGTTCTCCAGCACCAGGACCGGCACCGCGCCCTTCGGTGACACCTCACGGAAGTCGCGGCCGTCGTCCACGAGCCGCTTGGTCCAGATATGGGCGAGGTGATACTGCGCCTCGATTCCGGCCTCCAGCAACGCGATGTGGCTCGAGAGCGAGCAGGCCATCGGAAAGAAATAGAGCTGCAGCATCGGGAAGGTCTCCTCAGGTCAGCACGTCGCTCTGCGCGATGATCGCGAACCGGTCGGACAATTCGGCCAGAGCGACCTCGTGAACAATTCTCGCCGGCAGCGTGCCGCCGCGCCCATCGGGAAGATCGCGCGTGGCGCAGGCATCCGCCGCGATCGTCGTGCGCAGGCCGAGATCGAGCGCGGCGCGCGCGGTCGAAGACACGCACATATGCGTCATGAACCCCGCGAGCACGATGTTCTTGCGTCCGGTCGCGGCCAGCCGGGCCTGCAGGTCGGTGCCGGCGAAGGCATTCGGCAGCGCCTTCTCGATCACGGGCTCGGTCGCGAGTGGCGTCAGGCGTTCGACGATCGCGCCGCGCGCCGCCTCGCGGTCGAACAGGCCGCCGGCGCGGCCCTTGTGCGCGACGTGGAAGATCGCGGCTCCGCTCTCCCGTGCGCGCGCGAGCAGGCGCGCAGCCGCGGCGATCGCCGCTTGCGCCTCGGGCAGGGCGATGGGGCCGGCGCAATATTCGTTCTGGATGTCGATCAGAACGAGGCATGTCTCGTTGAGCTTGGGCGGATCGAGATCGGCGCCGGCGAGTTCGAGCAGCGTCTTTGGAGCGGTCATGCCGTCAGGCTTTCGTGAATTCGGATGCTTCGACACTAGCGCAGCAGCAGCCTGCCATTGTGCAGGACTATTGCAGCTGATGGCTGCGAATTTGCAGGCAGCGGCGGCGCCTGCTAGGCTCGCCCCGATGAATTGGGACGATCTGCGCATCATTGCCGCGGTCAGGGACGAGGGCACCTATGCCGGCGCCAGCGCGCGGCTGCGCATCGACGAGACCACCGTTGGCCGCAGGCTTGCGCGCATCCAGCACGATCTCGGCGTGAAGCTGTTCGATGCGGTGGACGGCGTGCGGCGGCCGACGCGCCAGTGCGAGGCGGTGCTCGCGCATGTCGGTGCGATGGCCGCGCATGCGGCGGCGATCGACCGCATCAAGGAGGGCCAGGCCGGCCCGGTCGGGCGGCTGCGCATCGCCTCGACAAATGCGGTCGCCGAGGAGCTGCTGGCGCCGCATGCGAGCAGCTTCCTGCGCGATCATCCGGGGCTGACGCTGCAATTCCTCACCGCGAGCGGCAACGTCAAGTTCTCGCGCTGGCAGGCCGATCTCGCCATCCGCCTGCGCAAGCCGGAGAAGGGCGACTTCACCATCTCCAAGCTCGGCGACGTGAGGCTGTACTTCTTCGAGCCCGCGGACCGCGGCGGCCGCGAGCCCGTTGCGTGCGTCTATCCGGACGAGCTCGACGCGATCCCGGAAGCGCAGTTCTTACGTGCGAAGCGGCTGACCAACATGCGCTGCGTCACCGACAATATCCGCATCATCCGCACCATGATCCAGTCGCATCTGGCCATCGGCGTGCTGCCCGAGCACAGCTGCGCACCCCTGCTCGCCGACCGCAGCCTGCGCGCCACCCTGCTGCCGAAGCGCCGCGACGTCTGGCTGCTCGTGCAGAACCACCTCAAGCGCGATCCCGCGACACGCGTGACGATCGCGTGGGTGAGGGCGTGCTTCCAGGACAGTGCGCGCGAGTGATGCTCTTCGCAGAGCAACGATCGCAATACTGCGACTACAGCTTTTGGTTGATCTGTTCTCCGCTTGATCCTAACATCCGCCCGTCATTCCGGGGCGGCGCGAAGCGCCGAGCCCGGAATCCATAGTCACAGGCCGATGGAATGGCGTACTACGTCTACATCCTGGCGAGTAGAAAATACGGCACGCTCTACATTGGCATAACGAGCGACCTCGTTCGGCGCGTCTACGAGCACAAGATCAAAATGGTCCCGGGATTCACCAAGCGATACGGAGTCGATAAGCTGGTCCTGTTCGAAGTTTTCGATGAGCCTGCAAGCGCGATTGCTCGAGAAAAAGAACTGAAGAAATGGCGGCGCGATTGGAAGACACGATTGATCGACGAACAGAATCCAAATTGGGATGATCTCTACAACGGAATCTCCAACTAAGGCCTGTGGTTATGGATTCCGGGCTCGGCGCTCCGCGCCGCCCCGGAATGACGAACCAAAAATCTTCTCATCCCCCCTTGCAACCCGAACGTGCCTGGTCTATTAGCGCCGTCCTTCGCTAGGCCATGGGTTCGGGCTCGCTGAGATCCCGACTGGCGCGGGCCGGGTCTTGCCGGTTTCGTGTTCCGCCGAATGAAGGAGAAACGCAGGACGTAGCTCATGGAGAGCGTCGGGTTGAACACCCGAAGGCATCGGTTCGATTCCGGTCTCTTGCACAAAGGATAGCTCAGTTTGGTAGAGCAGATGACTTTTACTCATCCTGTCGCGGGTTCGAATCCCGCTCCAGCGCTCCGTTTCAGCCTGAAACGCTGATACCTCTGACGAGGACCGGACGCGCGCTTCAGTCGCGGTCCGGCCGTTTTGCCGCAAGGCTTTCCGTCCGAACCTAGACACTGTGAGACCGGCTTTGCGCCGCGGGTAGATACCGCTTGCGCTGATGCCGGGTGGCTCCGCACGGCCGCGCGACAGGCGTCGCGCGATCGCGCGCGTGCGCCCGTCGTCATGCAAGCTCAAGCCCCGGCCCGCCGATTTCGCGGGAAGCGTCGTCCGCGTCCTCACGTCCTTTGCAGGTGTAACCCGCTATCCGGCCGCGCTCGGCCGGAGGCAACTGAAGGAGGCGTGCCATGACTTTGAACAAGACTTGGCATTTGCTGATGCTGAACGTGACGGTGAAGGATGGCGAGCGTGGTTTGCTGACGCGCAACGGGCAGCTCGTGCGCGTGCTCGCGCCCGGCAAGCATCGCCTGTTCGATCCCCTGCACGAGCTGAAGGCCGAGGTGCTCGACGTGGTCCGCAGCGAATTTCCTGCGGAGCGCTACGCAGTGCTGAAGGCCGCGCGGCCTGATCTTGCCGCCGAGCTGTTCGAGGCGGTCGAGACCAAGGCGGACGAGATCGCCATCGTCAGCCTCGACGGCCGGCCCGTGCATCTGATGACGCCTTGGCAGGTGCGCGTCTACTGGAAGGTCGCAACGCGCATCGATGTCGAGCGCATCGATGTGTCCAGCGACGTCAGGGTCGACGCGCGGCACCTCACCATGATCGAGCGTAGCCGCTCGACCGTCATGAGCGAGACTGTGGTCGAGAACCACGAAGCGGGCCTGCTCTATGTCGAGGGCCGGCTCGTGGAGCGGCTCGCGCCCGGCCGGCACGCCTTCTGGACCGTCGGCCGCAAGATCGAGGTGAAGCGCCTCGACCTGCGGCCCCAGGCGGTCGAGATCACCGCGCAGGAGATGCTGACCAAGGATCGCATCGCGCTGCGGGTGACGCTGACGGCGTTCCGCCGCATCGTCGATCCCGAGCGCACGGTGGCGACCGTGCCCGACGTGGATGCGTGGCTGTACCGCCTGGTGCAGTTCGCGATCCGCGAGGCGGTGGCGGGCCGGACGCTGGACGAGGTGCTGTCTGCGAAGGCGGCGCTGGATGCGGAGCTGCGCGACTATGTGCGTGCACGCGTCGGAGAGTCCGGCGTGGAGGTGACCGAGCTCGGCGTCAAGGACGTGATCCTGCCCGGCGAGATCCGGGAGCTGGTGAACAAGGTGGTGGAGGCGGAGCGAGTCGCGAAGGCGAACCTGATCCGCCGGCAGGAGGAGACCGCGGCGACGCGTTCGCTCCTGAACACTGCCCGCCTGATGGAGGAGAACCCCCTGCTGCTTCGGCTCAAGGAGCTGGAGTCGCTGGAGCGGCTGGTCGAGAAGGTCGGCCGCATCGACCTCCATGCCGGTGAAGGCCAGGGCCTCGATGCCCTCCTGACCCGGCTCGTGCGTCTGAAGGCGCCCGAGAGCGCATGAACCGAAGGGCCGCCCACGGGCGGCCCTTCACATTGGCGTTGCCGCCGTCTGCGATGAACGCGATCGGCGCGCGGCGCGACCAATTTGAGCTCGTCGGGGATTGAGCGCGCTCGCAGGTTGCGTCATCTTGGGACCGCAACGTCTTGATCAGGGAAGGCCCATGACCGTTCTTCAGGAATCGATCCGCCCCGCGGCACGATCCAGCGACTGGAAGGCGATCGTCGTCCTCATCCTCATGATCCCGGTGCTGTGGTCGCCGGTGATCCTGTTTCGCTTCGTCCTGTATCAGCCGTTCAACATTCCGTCCGGTTCGATGACACCGGCGCTGATGGTCGGCGACTACGTCTTCGCCGCGAAATACGCTTACGGGTATGGCCGCTATTCCCTCCCATTCGCGTCGTCCTGGATCTCGGGCCGCATCCTCGCCGCCGATCCCGAATACGGGGATATCGTGGTATTCCGGACGGCGAAGGACAGTTCTGCCGACTACGTCAAACGCGTCGTCGGCCTGCCCGGAGACCGCATCCAGATGCGGCAGGGCCGGCTCATCCTCAACGGCCGCCCGGTGACCCGCGTCGCCCTGGAGGCGACATTTGCCGGCGACGCCTGCGGTGTCGACGACCGCGCCGCCGTCAAGCGCTGGCGCGAGACGCTGCCGAGCGGCGCGTCCTATGTGACCTACGACTGCCTCGACAACGGCTATCTCGACAACACAGACGTCTTCACGGTGCCGCCGGGCCACATCTTCGTGCTCGGCGACAACCGCGACAATTCCACCGACAGCCGCATGTCGACATTCGGCTTCGTCCCGATGGACAATCTCATCGGCAAGGTGACGCGGATCTTCTGGTCGCTCGACGAAGACGGCGAGCCGCGCTTCGAGCGGATCGGGAAGGTGGAGTGAGGCTTGCTCCGTCATTCCGGGGCGGCGCGCTGCGCCGAGCCCGGAATCCATAATCACAGGCGGACGGGAATGGCCTACTATGTCTACATCCTTGCGAGCAAGAAACACGGCACGCTCTACATCGGCGTGACCAACGACCTGGTGCGCCGCGTGTATCAGCACAGAACGAAGACCGTCCCCGGCTTCACGAGCAAGTACGGCGTCGACAAGCTCGTCTTGTTCGAAATCTACGACGATGCCGTGAGCGCCATCGCCCGCGAGAAGGAGCTCAAGAAATGGCGACGTGACTGGAAGACGCGTCTCATCGAGGAGCAGAACCCAAATTGGGATGATCTCTATCCGGGGCTGACCAAATAAGGTTCATCCTGCACTCCTTGTCATTCCGGGGCGCGCCCCCTTGGGCGCGAGCCCGGAATCCATAATCACAGCCAGATGGAGTGGGCCCGCTATGCCCGTCGCCCGTGAGTTTCGTGGTTATGGATTCCGGGCTCGCGCCCAAGAGGGGCGCGCCCCGGAATGACGTGCTCCCCAAAAAAACAAAAACCCCGGCATCGCTGCCGGGGTTTCGCATTCGTATCGTGCCTGAGAGGCTGGATCAGAAGTCCATGCCGCCCATGCCGCCGCCCGGAGGCATCGCGGGGCCGGCGCCGCCCTTCTTGGGCAGCTCGGCGACCATGGCTTCCGTGGTGATCAGGAGCGCAGCCACGGAGGCAGCGTTCTGAATCGCGGTGCGGACCACCTTGGTCGGGTCGATGATGCCCTTCTTGACGAGGTCGGCATATTCGCCGGTCTGGGAGTCGAAGCCGTAATTGTAGGCCTTGTTCTCCAGGATCTTGCCGACGATCACCGAGCCGTCTTCACCGGCGTTGATCGCGATCTGGCGAGCGGGGGCCGACAGCGCCTTGCGCACGATCTCGACGCCGGTCTTCTGGTCGTCGTTCTTGGTGCGCAGACCCTTGAGCTGCTCGGAGGCACGGAGCAGGGCGACGCCGCCGCCCGGGACGATGCCTTCTTCCACGGCCGCGCGGGTCGCATGCATCGCGTCATCAACGCGATCCTTGCGCTCCTTCACCTCGACCTCGGTCGCGCCGCCGACGCGGATCACCGCGACGCCGCCCGCGAGCTTGGCGAGACGCTCCTGGAGCTTCTCACGGTCGTAGTCCGAGGTGGTCTCCTCGATCTGCGCCTTGATCTGCGCCACGCGCGCCTCGATGTCGGCCTTCTTGCCGGCGCCGTTGACGATCGTGGTGTTCTCCTTGTCGATCATCACCTTCTTGGCGCGACCGAGCATGTTGAGCGTGACGTTCTCGAGCTTGATGCCGAGGTCTTCCGAGATCGCCTGGCCGCCGGTCAGGATCGCGATGTCCTGCAGCATGGCCTTGCGGCGATCGCCGAAGCCCGGAGCCTTGACGGCCGCGACCTTGAGGCCGCCGCGCAGGCGGTTCACGACGAGGGTCGCAAGCGCTTCGCCTTCGACGTCCTCGGCGACGATGACCAGCGGCTTGCCGGTCTGCACCACGGCCTCGAGCAGCGGCAGCAGCTCGTTCAGCGAGGAGAGCTTCTTCTCGTTGATGAGGATGTAGGCATCGTCCATCTCAACGCGCATCTTGTCGGCGTTGGTGACGAAGTAGGGCGAGATGTAGCCGCGGTCGAACTGCATGCCCTCGACCACGTCGAGCTCGGTCTCGAGCGACTTGGCTTCCTCGACGGTGATGACGCCCTCGTTGCCGACCTTCTTCATGGCGTCGGCGAGGAACTTGCCGATTTCGGCATCGCCGTTGGCCGAGATGGTGCCGACCTGGGCGATCTCGTCGTTCGAGGTGACCTTCTTCGAGTTCTTCTCGAGGTCGGCCACGACGGCTTCGACCGCGAGGTCGATGCCGCGCTTGAGGTCCATCGGGTTCATGCCGGCGGCGACCGACTTGGCGCCTTCCTTCACGATCGCCTGGGCGAGCACGGTGGCGGTGGTGGTGCCGTCGCCGGCCGCGTCAGCGGACTTGGAGGCGACTTCGCGCACCATCTGCGCGCCCATGTTCTCGAACTTGTCGTCGAGCTCGATCTCCTTGGCGACGGTGACGCCGTCCTTGGTGATGCGGGGAGCGCCGAACGACTTGTCGAGCACGACGTTGCGGCCCTTCGGACCGAGCGTGACCTTCACCGCATTGGCGAGAACGTCGACGCCGCGCAGCATCTTGTCGCGCGCTTCAACCGAGAATTTGACTTCTTTGGCTGCCATCTGGAGTTTTCCTTAGGTGAGTTTGACTGGAGGGAGGAGAGGGGCTCTTAAGCCGCCTTCTTCTTGGACTCGGTGACTTCGAGAACGCCCATCACGTCGCTCTCCTTCATGATCAGCAGGTCCTGGCCGTCGATCTTGACCTCGGTGCCGGACCACTTGCCGAACAGCACGCGGTCGCCGACCTTCAGGTCGATCGGGATCAGCTTGCCAGCTTCGTCGCGGCCACCGGGACCAACGGCGACGACTTCGCCCTGGGAGGGCTTTTCCTTGGCAGTGTCGGGAATGATGATGCCGCCAGCGGTCTTCTCTTCTGCGTCGATGCGCTTGACCACGACGCGGTCGTGAAGCGGACGGAATTTCATGCAGTCCTCCTAAGCAATTGCACGTGTTGAGGATTTGGAGATTGTTAGCAGTCGTTGCCCGTGAGTGCTAGCACGGGCGAGCCTGAAATAGGACAGGAATTTTGCGGGGGCAAGGGTTTGTAGCAGAAAAATTAGCAGCCGAAAGCGCGGACTGCCAGAAACCCCTCGCCATCGTTAACCGGGCAGCCGTGACCGTATTAGCACGGAGTCGTCTCTGCTGCTAAAGCATTGAATTTCAACAGCTTGTTAAACTTTTGGGCTTGAGATGAGTTGTCAGTTTGCGTCACATTTCTCTCATGTGAGCGCATCGTTTCCGGGTGGCTCCCCGGGGCACGGACCAAGCCACTCGCCGAATGCGCTCCTGCAAAGGAGGTTTGGCATGGGACTGCGCGTTGGGGGCGTTTCCGAGGAATTCCGGAAACAGATGCTGGGCTACGGGCTGACGACGGCACAAATTCTCTATCGGATGCCGGATCATCCCTCGCTGCTCCAGACCTATGTCTGGCAGAACTACGACATGTTTCCGAAATTCCCCGCGCTGACCGATTTCCTGGCGTTCTGGCAGGAGAAGCTCGACGGTCCCCTCCATTCGGTGACGGTGGCCCATTCCAAGCTGATCAAGCCGGCCGAGCTCCGCGCCGTTGACGGCGTGTTCCGCCTGCATTGAGGCCGCAAGGGTGGATTAGCCTGCGGCGGCGCGACGCGCTGCCGCTGGCGTAATCCACCTCGTTTCTCTCCGCGTGCCGAAACAGAAACGGTGGATTACGCCTTCGGCTAATCCACCCTACGAGATCACGCAATCAGACGCCGCCGCTGCAATAACGCGTCCACATCGCCCGATAGGCCGCGTCCACCGCGCGTGCATATGAGACGGGGTTGCCCGCGGCCGCGGCGTTGATCGTTGCGGGCAGTTCGCGGCGCAATTTGTCGAGCTCGCCGGTCTCGGCCGCGCGGCTGGCCGCGATCTCGACATAGGCCCCCTCGCTATCGGCGACCCAGTCCGGCAGGCCAAGTGCGGTGAGGATGGCGCCGGCAGCGCGGCCGGGCAGGCTGTTGCCGAGCTTCGCCACCACGGGCACGCCCATCTGCAGGGCTTCCCATGTGCTGACGCCGCCGTTCTGCGGGAACGGATCGAGAGCAATATCGATGCGATTGAACGATGCCAGATGCTCGTCCCGCAAGGTGGCCCCGAGCAGATCGACGCGTTCGGCCGGCAATCGGCAAGCCGCAAATCGCGCCAGCAGCTTGTCCCGGACCAGTTGATCGTCGAGCGCAACATCCTTGATCAGGAGGCGCGAGCCCGGCACCCGCTCGAGGATCCTGGACCAGACTGCCGCCGCCTCGTCCGAGATCTTGCTGATGCGGTTGAAGACACCGAACGTGACGAAGCCGTTCGAGAGCGCCGGCGTCTTGCCCTGCGCAATCCCGGCCGGCAGCGGCGCCAGCGTCACGAAGCACGGCAGGTCGACCACCGTCTCTGCAAACAGATGCCGAACGTCGTGCGGAATCCCGACCGGATCCGAGAACAGATAGTCGATCGTCGGCAGCCCGGTGCCAGTGCCGTGGCCCCAGCCGTGCGCCTGGACCGGTGCCGGCTTGCGCGCAAATACGCCGAGGCGGTTTCCTTTTGTATGGCCGGACAGATCGATCAGGATATCGATGCGATCGTCGCGAATCTGGGCGGCGAGGCGATCGTCGCTCCATTGCGAGGCGTCACGCCAGCGATCGGCGATGCCTTGAAATTCGCGTGTCGTCGCGTCCACTTTCGCCGAGCACGAGTAGCACACGATCTCGAACTGGGCGCGGTCATGGTGTTGCAGGACGGGCTTGAAGATGAACGCAGCCGAATGCGCGTTGAAGTCCGACGAGACGTAGCCAAGCACCAGGCGGCGATCCGGATCGCGGCCGTTGTCATGCGGTGCCGCCGCTTCTGAAGCGATTTTCGCGCCGATCCGCTCCCACCATACGCGTCGCGCCTGCTGATGCCGCTCGACGCTGGCGTCCGGCACAAAATCGAGCGTGAAGATCTTGCTCGAGATCGCGCTCTCGAGATCGGGCCTGATATCGAGGGCTCTGTCGAAACTGGCGAGGGCTTCGTCGACCCGGCCTAGTCCGGCAAGACAAAGGCCCAGCACCAGATGAGCCTGATCGGAATCGGGCGCGATCGCGAGCGCCCTCTCGCAATCGGATAGTGCCTGGGCCATCTGCCGGGTCTGGAGCAAGACATTGGCGCGCCAGAGCCATCCGTTCACGTCGTCAGGGGCGAGGGCGATTGCCCGGTTGCAATCCGCCATGGCCTCGTCGAATCGCTGCAGCTCCCGGAGTGCCACGGCGCGGTTCGCCAGCGCCGCCGCATAGTCGGGCTTGATCGCGAGCGCGCGGTTCAGGCTTGCAAGAGCCTTGTCGTAGTTGCGCAGACGGCAGAGCGTGGAGCCGCGGCCGTTGTGGGCTTCGGCGAGGTTTGCGTCGACGGCGAGCGCCCGATCGTAGCTGTCGAGCGCTTCCTGGTAGCGATCCAGGGCCGCGCTCGCGTTCCCGAGATTGGAGAGGGCGAGGGCGTAGTTGGGCCGCAAGGCGAGCGCCTTGCGATAGCTCTCGCGGGCATCAGCGTGACGTTTCAGCCCGTTCAGCGCGACGCCCAGGCTCATATGGGCTTCGGCCGATCGCGGATCGACGACAACCGCCCGGCTCAGCAGGCTCTCGGCCTGCTGATAATTCCCGGCATCGGACTCCAACCCGCCGAGCATATGCAGCGCGATGAATTGATTGGGCGCGATCTGCAGGAGCTGGCGATAGGCAGCCTTGGCCTCGGGCAGGCGGCCCTTCTTGTGCAATTCGAGCGCTTGCCCGAGCAAGGGCAGCACGTCTGCCTTTTGCCGCTTCTGAAGCCGGGCATTTTGAAATGCACGCTGACCGACATTGCTGCCCATGAATCAATTCCCCCGGATGTCCCGGGCGAGACTAGTTCAGCGCGAGAACGAAGACGAGACGACCCCAGCCCGACGCGCCAGCTTGGGGCAAGCTACGATCCGATACGGTGATCGCGTGATTGGCCTCAGCCTCTTACCCTCCAGGGGAGGGTCCTGGAGGGGGAGGGTGACAGCGCGGATGCGGCACTACTCAACACGACCAGCTCTGCGATTGCTGCCTCGCCCACGACTGGATAAGCTGACCTTCAAGCCATACCGCGCGACGGCGGCTCAGAAACAGGGAGGCAGACAATGGCCAAGCAAAAGGCATCGAGGCCCGCATTGAAGACCGCGGTGAAGAAGCGGAGTGGCGCCAAGGCGGCGGCGCGATCCTCGGCACGCAAGGCCGTGAAGGCGAAGGCGCGCACTGCCGCTGCGAAAAAGCCCGCACGTCCGAAGCAGCGCATCGCCGTCAGCCATCACCGCGAGGAAGACTTCAAGGCCGACGGCCTGCGTGCCTACGCGAAGTATCGCGATCTCGGCATCGCCGAGGCGACCCATGGCCTCGCGCAGGCGCATGTGATCCGCCTGCAAGGCCCCTGCAACCCGGCCGAGGTGTCCAAGCTCCACTATCACGACGTCGAATTCCAGATGGTCTACGTGCTCAAGGGCTGGGTGAAGACCTATATGGACGGGCAGGGCGAGACCTTGATGCAGCAAGGCAGCGCCTGGACCCAGCCGCCGAAGATCAGGCACATGATCCTGGACTATTCGGACGACGTGGAGCTGCTGGAGGTGATCCTCCCCGCTGAGTTCAAGACGGTGGAGCTGAAGGCGTAAGCGCAACTCTCGATCGCTAAAATGCGGTCGATCCGAGAAACCGGGCGGTCAGCAATCGGGATGATTTCGGCCGCCCCGCAAGCCTGGTGCTAACCAGTCGAAAATACCTCTCGCGTCAACTCAAGGCTGTGTCAACGCGGGAAATGCTTTCATGGCGACCAACACTTTTGGCCGACGCGGCACCGTAGCGCCAGCTCCAAGAGCATCGTTTCAAGCCGCCGCCGCGCCGGTCGCCATAGAGAAGCCCTCGTCCAGCGAGGAGACGCTTTTTGCCGACAACAAGCTTCTGGCCGACATCCCCTTCCTCACCATCGGCCTGATCTTCGGTCTGCTCCTGATCTTCGTTCTGCAGCGTAGTCTCGCCATCGACATCGCGCGGGACGGCGACATTGATGTGCGCTCGCTGATCGCTCAGGGGGCGTCCGGCTACGATCTCGTCGTCGGGAGGGGAGAGTGGTGGCGAATCGGCCTTGCGCCGCTTCTGCATGGCAGCGGGTGGCACCTCGTGAGCAACTGCGTGGCGCTGTTCATCGTCGGCGTCAGGCTGGAGTCGCTGATCGGCCGCGGCTGGTTTGCTTTGATCTTCGTTGCCAGTGCATTGGCCGGAGAGGCCGGCTCGCTGCTGGGCAACGGTCCCGGCACGGTCGGCGTCGGTGCGTCCGGCGCCATCACCGGGCTGATCGCCGCGCTGTTCGTGGCGAGCTTCGATCCCGAAGCGGACGCCGATCAGACCATATCGAGGCTGAAGACGTCGCTGTTCTTCGGTGTTCCCGCACTGCTGCCAATGGCCTTTGGCGCTTCCGGCAACGTCAACTATTACGCCCACGCAGGCGGTGCGGTGGCCGGCGCCGCGCTCGCCGTCACGCCGTGGCTCGCCTTCTGGTCCTATGACAGCCTGCCGCGGAGCGCGAGCATGACCTTGCTGGCAGGATCCATCGGATCTCTCATCTGCGCCGGCTTCGCCGCCGCGCATTATTCGGCCTACATGGCCGATGCCGCGCACTATATCCGCGCCTCTGAAGTGCCGATGAAGGGCGACGAGATGGCCAGCCGGTCGCTCGATCTCGTTAGCCGCTACCCGAAAGACGCGCGGGCTCACGTCTACCGTGCTGTCTTCTTCCTGGAACAAGCGGATATCAATGCCGCCGAGAGGGAAGCGCAAACCGCCATGTCGCTCGCAGCTTCGGACGTGGCGGGTGGGCCGGTGCGCTCCGGGGCGCAGGGCTTGATGGCGGTGTTGCTGTGGGTGCAGGGGCGAACCAGCGAGGCGAAGGCGATGGCGGCCGAGCCTTGCCGCGCCAAGATGCCTGAGGTGCGTCGCATCCTGCAGAAGTCGGTTGAGGCAAAGATTCTCGCCGCCGTCATTGCGAGGAGCTCTTGCGACGAAGCAATCCAGACTGTCTCCGCGGACGCATGTCTGGATTGCTTCGCTTCGCTCGCAATGACGCGTGGAAGGAGAGCCTACGCCAACACCCCCACCACCGCTCCCATCAGGCACGTCGTGAGCGTCCCCGACACGATCGACTTCAGCCCCAGCGCATTGATCTCCTCGCGCCGCTCCGGCGCCATCACCCCTAAGCCGCCGATCATGATGCCGAGGCTGGCGAAATTGGCGAAGCCGCACATCGCATAGAGCATGATCAGGCGCGAGCGCGGATCGAGCGTATCGGGCGGCAGCTTCGAGAAGTCGACATAGGCGATCAATTCGTTCAGCACGGTCTTGGTGCCCATCAGGCTGCCGGCGGTGATCGCTTGATCCCACGGCAGCCCCATCAGCCAGCACACCGGCGCCATGACGAGGGCGAGCAGCCGCTGCAGCGAGATCGCGGCGCCGCCGACGTGCGGGAGCAGGCCGAGGATGGCGTTGACGAGATAGACCAGCGCCACCAGCACCAGCAGCATCGCGACGATGTTGATCAGCAGCTCGATGCCCGCGCTGGTGCCTTTCACGATCGCGTCCATCGTGCTGGCGACCTCCATTTGCGGATCTTCCAGCGTGCCGCCGGTGCGCTTGTCGGAGGTTTCAGGGACCATGATCAGGCTGACCAGGATCGCCGCCGGCGCGCCGAGCACCGAGGCGATGACGAAATGCGCGGCGGCGTCGGGAATGAGCGGCGCCAGCAGAGTCGCATAGAGCACCAGCACGGTGCCGGCGATGCCGGCCATGCCGCCGGTCATGACCAGGAACAACTCGCTGCGCGTCATCTGTGCCAGATACGGCCGCACGAACAGCGGTGCCTCGACCATGCCGAGGAAGATGTTGGCGGCGGTCGAAAGCCCGACGGCGCCGCCGACGCCGAGGGTGCGCTCCAAGAGCCAGGCCATGCCGCGGACGATCGGCGGCAGCACGCGCCAATAGAACAACAGCGTCGTGAGCACGCTCATGACCAGCACGATCGGCAGTGCCTGGAACGCCAGGATGAAGTCCGCGCCTGGCGCCTTCAGGTCGAAGGGCAGGGGTCCGCCGCCGATATAGCCGAACACGAAGGCGGAGCCGGCCCGCGAGGCCGCCGAGATCGCGCCGACCGCCTCGTTGATGGCGCCGAAGGCATGGGCGACGACCGGCAGCTTCAGCAGCACGAGGGCGGTGACGAAGGTCGCGGCAAGGCCGATCGCCGCCTGGCGCAGCGACACCGCGCGACGATTTTCCGCCAGCGCGAAGGCGATCAGCAGCAATGCGAAAATGCCGAGTGCAGATTGCAGGCGCAGCATGATGTCTCAAGCCCCTCGATGATTATGGCCGCCCATGCGTTGCAAAGGCAATGCCGGGAGCAGCCGGGAACGACCAGTGTTGACAAGCGGGGCCACCTCGGCCACCCCGGGGGCCTTCGATATCGAGGGAAAGAGCGGTCCGAGCGTGACCGAAGAGGCGATGCCAGAGCAGCCAATATCCGGACATCGACCGGTCACCGCCGGTGAGCTCCTCCGCCATCCCGCTTTCCTGTTCTTCCTGCTCTCGCGCAGCCTGTCGCGCTTCTCCAGCCAGATCGCGGCCGTCGCGATCGGCTGGCAGATCTACGATCTCACCGGCTCGGCGTTCGACCTCGGGATGGTTGGTCTCGTCCAGTTCCTGCCCACCGCGCTTCTGGTGTTCGTCGCCGGCCACGCCGCCGATCGCTACGAGCGCAAGCGCGTCGTCCAGCTCTGCCAGCTGGTGGAGGCCGCGACCGCGCTCTATCTCGGGGCCATCACCTATCTCGGCGCGGTCAGCGAAGTGCAGATCTTCATCGCGACTTTCCTGCTCGGAATCGCCGGCGCGTTCGAGAGCCCGACCACGGCGGCGCTGCTGCCGCTGATCGCGCCGCAGGGCTCGCTCCAGCGCGCCACTGCCGTCTCCAGTGGGGCGGCGCAGGTCGCGACCATCACGGGACCTGCGCTCGGCGGCATCGCCTATGCGGTCGCCCCGCACCTTGCCTATGCCGTGATGGTCCTGTTCTGGGTCTTGGGGATGATCTTGACCGGCTTCATCCGGCCGCGCCCGCAGGCGATCGCGAGGGAGGGGATGGACTCGGACAACATCTTCGCCGGCGTCCGCTTCATTCGCAGCAACCCGGCGATCCTCGGCACCATCTCGCTCGATCTGTTCGCCGTGCTGTTCGGCGGCGTCACGGCGCTGCTGCCGATCTATGCCCGCGACATCCTCCAGACCGGCCCGGTCGGGTTAGGCGTGCTGCGCGCCGCGCCTGCGGTCGGTGCCTTGCTGATGACCATGGTGCTGGCGCGCCACGCGATCTCCCGGCATGTGGGCCTTCGCATGTTCCAGGCCGTGATCGTGTTCGGCCTCGCCACCATCGTGTTCGCGCTGTCGTCCTGGATGTGGCTGTCGGTGCTGTCGCTTGCAATCCTCGGTGCGGCCGACACGATCAGCGTCGTGATCCGCTTTTCGCTGGTGCAGCTGTCGACGCCCGATGAGATGCGCGGCCGCGTCGGCGCGGTGAACTTCCTGTTCATCAACGCCTCGAACCAGCTCGGCCAGTTCGAGAGTGGAGTGGCAGCCGCGCTGCTCGGCGCCATGCCTGCCGCCGTGCTCGGCGGCGTCGCCACCGTCGCACTGGCGCTGCTCTGGATGAAGCTGTTTCCAGCCCTGCGCAAGGTGGAGAGCCTGGAGTAGGCGCTCCGCTCTCTCAACGTCATTGCGAGGAGCTCGCGACAAAATTGCGTAGCAATTTTGCGCTGATGCGACGAAGCAATCCAGAATCTCACCGCGGCGGCAGCCTGGATTGCTTCGCTGCGCTCGCAATGACGATTGTTGAGATGGCGTGGGGACTTAACTCGCGTCACGCCCGCAGCCCGGCAGCAGCAGGCGCCTCTTGACGCCTCCTGTGCATGGGGTTGTTTTCGCGTTTTTTGTTCAGCCCCGCCCCACAAACGGCATCTTGGTCGCCATCACCGTCATGGTCAGCACGTTGGCATCGAGCGGCAGGCTGGCCATGTAGGCCACGGCATCGCCGACTGCTTTCGCGTCCATGCGCGGCTCGTGCTTGGTGGTGCCGTCGGGCTGCAGCACGCCGGGGCCGTTGACCATGCGGTCGGTCATCGGGGTTGCGGCATTGCCGATGTCGACCTGGCCGACGGCGATGTCGTACATGCGGCCGTCGAGATTGCTGGCCTTGGTGAGGCCGGTGATGGCGTGCTTGGTCGAGGTGTAGGCCGCCGAGAATGGCCGCGGCGCGTGCGCCGAGATCGAGCCGTTGTTGATGATGCGGCCGCCGCGCGGGGTCTGATCCTTCATGATGCGGAAGGCGTGCTGGGTGCACAGGAACGGGCCGGTGAGGTTGGTGTTCACCACGGCCTGCCATTGCTCGAGGCTGAGATCCTCGAAGTTGACGGCCGGCGCGCCCATGCCGGCATTGTTGAAGAGCACGTCGAGCCGGCCGTAGGTCGCCTTCACCTTGTCGAACAGCGCGGCGATGGAGTCCGGCTTGGTCATGTCGGCGGTGACGCAGAGGCTTTTTCCCGCGGGACCGAGCTTTGCCGTCTCCTCGAGCATGTCGAGCCGGCGGCCTGTGAGCACCACGGTGAAGCCGGTGTTCATCAGCGCCAGCGACGCCGCGCGCCCGACGCCGGTGCCGGCGCCCGTCACCAATGCGATCTTTTTCGCTTCACTCATCGTTTCCTGCCTTTTCTCTTCTGCTGTCAGGTTTTGGGTTCTTTGTCGTTCTTGTAGGGCGGGCGCGGAATGTTCTGATGCGCCGCGCGCAAGGCCGCCGACCAGCGCGAGCGCAGGTCGTGGAAATAGGGCTCACCCGCCTCGATGCGGTGGTTGAGATCGGCCTCGCAGGCTTCGTTGCGCACCACCAGCACGTCGATCGGCAGGCCGACGCCGAGATTCGAGCGCATCGTCGAGTCCATCGAGATCAGGCCGGTCTTCAGCGCCTCATAGAGCTCGACGTCGTAATGCATGGCGCGGTCGAGCACCGGCTTGCCGTATTTGTGCTCGCCGATCTGCAGGTACGGCGTGTCGGTGGTGCACTCGATGAAATTGCCGGCGGTGTAGACCATGAACAGGCGCATCCGCGCGCCCTTGATCTGGCCGCCGAACAGGAAGGAGACGTCGAAGGACACGTCCTCGGATTTCAGCGCCGGCCCTTCGGTGGCATGCACCGCCCGGATCGCCCGGCCGATGCGCTGGGCGGCCTGGAACATCGTCGGCGCGTTCATCAGCGTCTCGATCTCGCCCGTATTGGGATCTTCGAGGCCCTCGGTCAGCGTCGACAGCACCGACTGGCTGATGGCGAGGTTGCCGGCACTGGCGATCGCCATGATGCGCTCGCCGGGCTTGGAGAAGATGTGCAGCTTGCGGAAGGTTGAGACATTGTCGAGGCCGGCATTGGTGCGGGTATCGGCGATCATCACCAGACCGTCCCGAACCAGGATTCCGCAGCAATAGGTCATTTCCAGTCCCCGAACGCGTTTGCGCGGAATTACTAGCCAATTTCAAGGGCCACTCCAACCCCCGATTAAGCCCGTCATTCCGGGGCGCGACGAAGTCGCGAGCCCGGAATCCATTCCTCCACCAACTCTGCGACCAGATGGATTCTGGGTTCGCGCTACGCGCGCCCCGGAATGACGGTGCGAGACGGCAAGCTAGTCAGCTGCGTCGACCAGAAACGCCTCATCAACCGGCACGCCGAGCGCCGTCACCAGCCGGTTGGTCTCCGCGGCCATGCCGACGATGGCGAGCAACTCCCCATATTCGGCCTCACTCATGCCCTTGGCCCGTGCCGCGGCCGTGTGGGAGTGGATGCAATAGCTGCAGCCATGCGCGATCGACACCGCGACGTAGAGCATTTCCTTGACCTTGAGATCGAGCGCGCCGGGAGCCATCACCTCCTTGATGCTCTCCCAGGTCCGCCGCAGCGTCTTCGGATCGTGCGCCAGCGCGCGCCAGAAATTGTTGACGAAGTCCGATTTCCGCACTTTACGGATGTCGTCGAAAACGGCTCGCGCTTCAGTCGAGAGTTCATCATCCGAAAGCAGTTTCACAGTCGCCATGGCTACCTCGCGGGTTGATCCGATCCCGCGATTGTAGCACGCCGAATGTGTTCGGCTGGCGGCTCCTAGCTCTGCCGCTGGGATTGCGATTGCGACTGCCCGCCGCGGCCGGCCTGTTCGACCTTCACCGCCACCGTCAGCGTTTCCGTGCCGCCGCCGTAGCGCGTGCCGCGCACCGGGGCCGCGCCGAGATAGTCGAGCCCGATCGCGAGGCGGACATGCGCGTCGGTGGCGCAGATGCTGTTGGCGGGATCGAAGCCGACCCAGCCGAGATCGGGCACGTAGGCCTCTGCCCAGGCATGGCCGGCGTCCTGGTGCACCGTGTCGTCCGCACGCAGGAAATGTCCGGAGACGAAGCGCGCCGGCACGCCGCCGGCGCGGGCGCAGGCGATGAAGATGTGCGCGTAATCCTGGCAGACCCCGCGCTTGAGCGTGAACGCCTCCGCTGCGGACGTGCCGCTGTTGGTCGGGTCCTCGTCGAACGTCATGTGATCGGCCACCTGCGTCATCAGCGTGTGCAGGAAGCCCAGCGTGTCGCTCTCGGCCTCGCTGCGCAACTGGCGCGCGACCGCCGTCATCGCCGGATTGACCGAGGTGAGGTCGGTGACGCGCAGGAACATGCCGGGGGGAAAACGCTCGTCGCTGCCGCGCAGCACGCCGCCGGTGTCGTGAGTCTCGATCAGCCCTTCGGCAATGATCTGGATGTCGCCGACGGGCCCGCAGGACAGCACGTGGGTGACGTTGCCGAACGCGTCCTCATGCATGTCGAGCTTGGTGTCGGTGGAGACGTCGATCTGCCATTCCGCGACGTATTGCCCGTCATGGCTGCCCGGCGTCATGCGCAGGATCTGGATCACGCTGGTGGCCGGCGGCTCGTAGCGATAGGTCGTGGTGTGCTGGATTCGCAGGCGCATGGTGGACCGTGTCGTTTGTTGTAAGGCGTGACTGCCGTCGCAAAGAAGCTCGTCATGCCCGGGCTTGTCCCGGGGCATCCACGTTCTTCCTCGTCGCGCAAAAGCAAGAACGTGGATGGCCGGGACATCTAGCGCGAAGACGCGCTTCGCGCTCTTGCCCGGCCATGACAATATCCCCTGTCGTCAGTCGAGCGACATTAGATCAAATACTGCTTCGTGATGATTTCGCCCAGCCTGGAATTGTCCGCGATGAATTCCTGAATGAATTCATGCACGCCATGCTGGAAAATGTCGTTCATGTTGCTGTGTTCCAGCCGGTTGCGGATGCCGCGGGCGTGGCGCTGGGCCGGGCCCTGGCGGCCATAGGCGACGCCGATCTGGTCGAGGTTGCGCACGAGGTTGCCGTAGCAGCTGGCGAGCGAGCGCGGCAGCGTGTCGTTGAGGATCAGGAGGTCCGCGATCAGCCAGGGCTTCAGCGTCTCGCGATAGACCCAGTGATAGGCTGTCAGCGCCGAGACCGAGCGCAGGATCGAGCTCCACTGGTAGAAGTCGAGCGGCCCGCCGACATGCTCCTCCTCGGGCAGCAGCACGTGATACTTCACGTCGAGGATGCGCGCGGTGTTGTCGGCGCGCTCCAGGTGCACGCCCATGCGCGAGAACCAATAGGCGTCGTTGCGCAGCATGGTCCGATAGGCCGAGCCGTCGAAGCGCAGCGAGGTCTCCTGCACGAAGCGCAGGAATTTTGCGAGGTCCTCGCGCGTCGAGGTGCCCTTGCTCCACACCGCCTGAAGCTCGATCCAGGCCGAGTTGATGGTGTCCCACATCTCGCTGGTGAGGGCCGTGCGCACCGAGCGTGAGTTCAGCCGCGCCGCTTCGATACAGTTTCGGATCGAGGACGGGTTGTTCTGGGAGAACGAGAGATACTCGACGACGTTGTGCTCGTTGGCTTCCTCATAGGCCTGATAGAAGCTCGCGGCGACCCCGGCCGTGAGCAGCGCCGAATCCCATTCATTGGTCTTGCCGATATAGGCGGCGGGAAGCGCGGTGACGCGCAGCGTCGCATCGATGGTGCGCGCGAGATATTCGGCCCGTTCGACGTAGCGGGCGAGCCAGTAGAGGTTTTCGGCGGTACGCGACAGCATCTCTCTACTCGTCCAGAATCCAGGTGTCCTTGGTGCCGCCGCCCTGGCTCGAGTTCACCACCAGGGAGCCTTCCTTGAGCGCGACGCGGGTGAGCCCGCCCGGCACGATGGTCGTGCTCTTGCTGCCCGTGAGCACGAAGGGGCGAAGATCGACGTGACGTGGAGCGAGGCCGGACGCCGTGCAGGTCGGGCAGGTCGAGAGCGCCAGGGTCGGCTGGGCGATGAAACCTTCCGGCTCGCGCTTGAGCTTGTCGCGGAACGCTTCGATCGTCGCCTTGGTCGCGGCGGGGCCGATCAGCATGCCGTAGCCGCCGGAGCCGTGCACTTCCTTGACGACGAGCTCGCTTAGATTGTCCAGCACATAAGCGAGGTCCTTTGGCTCGCGGCAGCGCCAGGTCGGCACGTTCTTCAGGATCGGGTCCTCGCCGAGATAGAATTTCACGATGTCGGGCATGTAGGAGTAGATCGCCTTGTCGTCGGCGATGCCGGTGCCGACGGCGTTGGCGAGCGTGATGTTACCGGCCGCGTAGGCCGACATCAGTCCGGGCACGCCGAGCACCGAATCGGGACGGAAGGTGAGGGGATCGAGGAAGTCGTCGTCGACGCGCCGATAGATCACGTCGACCCGCTTCAGCCCTTCCGTCGTCCGCATGAACACTTCGTTGTTCTTGACGACGAGGTCGCGGCCTTCGACCAGCTCGATGCCGAGCTTGTCGGCGAGGAAGGAGTGCTCGTAATAGGCCGAATTGTAGACGCCCGGGGTGAGCAGCGCCACCGTCGGCTCGCCGGAGGCGCTTTGCGGCGCGACCGAGCGGAGCGCTGCGAGCAGCTCGTCCGGATAGCGCTCGACCGGCGCCACCCGGTGGCGGGCGAACAGATCCGGAAACAGCCGCATCATGATCTCGCGGTTTTCCAGCATGTAGGACACGCCCGACGGCGTGCGGGCGTTGTCCTCCAGCACGATGAAGTCCTCGGCGTCGACCCGGACGATGTCGATGCCGGCGATGTGCACGTAGACGTCGTGCGGCACCTGCTGGCCGTTCATCTCGGGCCGGAACACCGGGTTCTGGAAGATCAGATCGTCGGGCACGATGTCGGCGCGGAGGATGTCGCGGCCGTGATAGATGTCGCGCAGGAACATGTTGAGCGCGCGCACGCGTTGCTTCAGGCCCTTCTCCAGCCGCGCCCATTCCTTGCCGGACATGATCCGCGGAATCACGTCGAAGGGGATCAGGCGCTCGGTGGACTCGGAATCGCCGTAGACCGCGAAGGTGATGCCGATCCGGCGAAACAGCAGCTCAGCTTCCTGGCGGCGATATTCGAGCGCCTCGGGAGGCGTCTCCTTGAGCCAGCGCGCCAGCTCCTGATAGGCGGGGCGGAGGTCCCCGCCGGGAATGTTCATTTCGTCAAACGCGACTGCCATAGATCCCGACTTGTCTCCCCAGGCGTTGCGCCATGCGCCAGTTCGCGTCGGCCTTGATGAGACCGCAACGTCCTGTGGCCATGCGTCAACAGTGCATGACTTTCATGTGGTAGCAAGGGCCGGGCCAGCGCGATAAGCATGGAGAGGGGGCATTTGCCGGCGACGGCCGGCGGCGTGCCTGAAAAAATGGCTGAAGACTGCTTATTTCAGAAGCAAAACCGCGTGACTTCAACGCGTTACCTCGGCAAAGTCGGCGTCACAGGTGAGGGACTTAAGGCATGAGCGAGATCGTCACGGCGGGCATTCTGGTCATCGGAGACGAAATCCTGTCCGGCCGGACCAAGGACAAGAATATCGGCTTCATCGCCGAATACCTGACCAATATCGGCATCGACCTGAAGGAGGTCCGCATCGTCTCCGACGACGAGCCGGATATCATCGCTGCACTGGATGCATTGCGGCATCGCTACACCTACGTCTTCACCACGGGCGGCATCGGGCCGACTCATGACGACATCACCGCTGATGCCGTGGCCAAGGCGTTCGGCGTCGGTATCGACCATCACCCGGAGGTCGTCGCCCGCTTCCGCGAGCGCTGGAGCGAGCAGGACCTCAACGAGGCCCGGCTGCGCATGGCCCGCATCCCCGACGGCGCCGAGCTGATCCAGAGCGCGACCATCCTCGCCCCCGGCTTCAAGATCGGCAACGTCATCGTCATGGCCGGCGTGCCCTCGATCATGCAGGCGATGATGGACATCGTCTCGCCCAAACTGAAGTCGGGCGTGCGCATGCTGTCGGACTCGGTCCGGGCCAATGCGCGCGAGGGCGATATCGGCGGACCGCTGCGGGCGATCGCTGCCGCCCATCCCGACACCGTCATCGGCAGCTATCCCTTCATGGACGAGGAGCAGAAGCCCAACACCAATCTGGTGGTGCGCTCGCGCGATCCCGAGAAGCTCGCGGCGGCAATGGCCGCGGTGAAGGAAATGCTGGCGGGATTGAACGTCAACCGCTAGCAGGGAATTGCCGGACGAGATTGCAGGAGACAGGCGATGGCTGGTGAAGCACCGGAACTGAGTGCGCAGGAGCGGGCAGGCAAGGCCTTCCCCGTCTCGTGGGACCAGTTCCACCGGGATTGCCGGGCGCTGACTTGGCGGCTCAACGAGGTCGGTCCGTTCCATGCGGTGATTGCGATCACCCGCGGCGGCCTGGTGCCCGCCGCGATCGTGGCGCGCGAGTTAGGGGTGCGCGTCATCGATACGGTCTGCGTCGCCAGCTACGACCACAACAAGCAGGGCGAGCTCCAGGTGCTCAAGGGCATTTCCGAGGCGACAATGACGCTCGGCGGCGGCACCGGCAAGGGCCTGTTGATCGTCGATGACCTCGTCGATACCGGCAAGACCGGCAGGATGGTGCGCGAGATGCTGCCCGATGCGCATTTCGCCACCGTCTACGCCAAGCCGATGGGACGCCCGCTGGTCGACACTTTCATCACCGAAGTCTCGCAGGACACCTGGATCTTCTTCCCCTGGGACACAGCACTGTCCTACCACCCGCCGCTGCGCGACGGCGCGGCGTGACCAGAGCGAATGGCGAGTAGCGAATGGCGAGTAACACCGACCCCATTCGCCATTCGCCATTCGCCACTCGCCCCCTCCAGAACCGAGTCACGCCCACCGGCGACATCATCGCCACCCCCCACCGCGGCCTGTTCACCGGCAATCGCGGCATCATCCACGATCCCGCGACGAAGACGCTGTTGAAGAAGCGCTGGTCGACGCCGGCCTGGATCACATGCCTGTGCGAATTCCGCGGCTGGCGGCGGCCGGTGATGGCGCGGCGGAGCTGGACCGAGCTGTTCTTTCTCGACGAAGCCACCGCCTTTGCTGCCGGACATCGCCCATGCTTCTTCTGCCGGCGTGACGATGCCCACCGGTTTCGCGCGGCATGGGAGAGGGGAAACGGCGCAAGCAAGGTGAGCGCAAAGTCAATGGACGCAAAGCTGCACCCGGAGCGTCTGGATCACGGCCGTAAGCGCCTGCACCCACTGCGAGGGCCGCTCGCAGACTTACCCGATGGCGTGATGGTGCAGCAGGGCGAGCAGAGCTATCTTGTGACGAAAGGCCGGCCGCTGCTTTGGTCGCCAGCCGGCTATGCCCGTACCGAGCACGAACTGTCGAGTGCGATGCTGCTGACGCCTCCATCCACATTACGGGCGTTCAGCGCCGGATATCGACCGGCGTTGCATCCGACCGCTCCGGACTAGCCGAGCGACCTGCGGATCACCGCCATCACCCCAGCCTCTCGCGCGCCAGCGCCGCGCCGGCGCCGAGCGCCATCAGCTTGGCTTCGGCGATCTCGCGCCGCATCGGCGCCATGCCGCAATTGGTGGTGGCGATGATGTTGCTCTTGGGCACGAATTGCGACACCGCCTCGATCACCTTCACGACGTCCTCGGCGGTCTCCACCATGTCGCTGGCGACGTCGATCACGCCGGCCTGCACGATCTTGTTCTTCAGCAGCGCGAGCAGGTCGAGCGGCACCTTGGAATTGCGGCACTCGATCGCGACCTGCTGGATCGGGCTTGCGTCGATGGCCGGAAAGATCTGCTCGTATTGCCGCCATTGGCTGCCGAGCGTCTCCTTCCAGTCCGTATTGGCCTTGATGCCGTAGCCGTAGCAGATGTGCACGGCGGTGGCGCAGGCGAGGCCCTGTGCGGCGCGCTCCAGCGCCTTGATGCCCCAATCGTTGACCTCGTCCATGTAGACGTTGAAGGCGGGCTCGTCGAATTGCACGAGATCGACGCCGTCGGCCTGCAAGGCCCTGGCTTCCTCGTTCAAGAGCTCGGCGAAGGCAAAGGCCATCTTGACCCGGTCGCCATAGTAGCGGTCGGCAATGGTGTCGATGATGGTCATCGGGCCGGGCAGGGTGAATTTCAGCTGCTTCCTGGTGTGCGTGCGCGCGACGCGCGCCTCGAAGGCATGGACGCGGTCCTTCAGCCGCAGCGGCGCGACCACCTGCGGCACCATCGCCTTGTAGCGATCTTTCCGGATGCCCATCTCGACCTTGTGGGCGAAATCGATGCCCTCGATCTTCTCCAGGAAACCGTGCACGAAGTGCTGCCGGGCCTGCTCGCCTTCGGTGACGATGTCGATGCCGGCGTCCTCCTGGAGCTTCAGCCAGATCAGCGTCGCATCGCGCTTGGCCCGGAGCAACTCGTCGCCTTCGGACTTCCAGGGCGCCCAGAGCATGTTGGGCTCGGCGAGCCATTCCGGCTTCGGCAAGGAGCCGGCGATCGTGGTTGGAAACAGCATGGCGGCCCTCCCGGCAGATTGTTGCGCCCCTTCCTGCCATGTCCTAACGTCGAGGTACAGAACAACAAAAGTCGTCATTGGCTGGCGGCAGCGATAGGGACGGCGCAAGGGAAGGCCCATGATCGACCTCTATTACGCGCCGACGCCGAACGGCTGGAAAATCTCGATCATGCTGGAGGAGCTCGGGCTTCCCTATCGGGTGATCCCCGTGAATATCCGCGCCGGCGAGCAGTTCAATCCTGAGTTCCTGGCGATCTCTCCGAACAACCGTATTCCCGCGATCGTCGATCACGCGCCCGCTGATGGCGGCGCGCCGTTCTCGGCGTTCGAGACCGGCGCGATCCTGATCTATCTCGCGGAGAAGACCGGCCGCTTCCTGCCCGCCGATTGGCGCGGCCGCTCCAGCACGATCCAATGGGTGATGTGGCAGATGGCGGGCCTCGGGCCGATGCTCGGTCAGCACGGCCATTTCGCGCTCTATGCGGCCGAGAAGATCCCTTACGCAATCGAGCGCTATCGCGACGAGGCGGCGCGGCTCTACGGCGTGCTCGATCGCCAATTGGCCAGGACCGGCGCCTATGTCGCCGGCGACTATTCCATCGCCGACATCGCCTGCTTCCCCTGGACCATGACCCACAAGGCGCAGGGTTTTACGCTCGACGACTATCCCAATGTGAAACGCTGGTATGCCGAGGTCCGGGCAAGGCCGCAGGTGCAGGCGGGGCTAGCGATCGGAAAATTCGTGAAAGAGCCGTTCGACGAGGAATCACGCAAGATCATGTTCGGGCAACGGGCTAAGGAAGTGCTGGGAAGGAAGTGACGGCCACGCCGTCATTCCGGGGCGCGACGAAGTCGCGAACCCGGAATCCATCGGGCAGCGTAATGAGAGGCGAAATGGATTCCGGGTTCGCGCCCAAAGGGGCGCGCCCCGGAATGACAACAATAAGGAAACCCCCATGATCGAATTCTTCTTCGACTGCTCCAGCCCCTGGACCTATCTCGCCTTCCACAACATCCAACCGCTCGCCAAGGAGTTCGGAGCCGACATCACCTGGCGGCCGATCCTGGTCGGCGGCATCTTCAATTCGGTCAATCCGAGCGTCTACGCGCAGCGCGAGAAGCCGGTGCCGCTGAAGGCGCGCTACATGAAGAAGGACCTCGCGGATTGGGCGCGTTCGGCGGGTCTTGCCATCAAGATGCCGCCGACGGTGTTTCCGGTGAACAGCGTCAAGGCGATGCGCGGCTGCCTCTGGCTCGGTCAGGACATGGTGCCGTTCGCGACATCAGTGTTCGAGGCCTATTGGGGCGAGGACAAGGACATCTCGCAGGACGCGGTGCTCGCGGAGATCTGCAGGAAGGTCGGCATCGACGAGCAAAAGTTCTTCGCCGGTATTGCCGAGCAGGGCATCAAGGACCAGCTCAAGGCCAATACCGAGGAGGTCATCGCGCGCGGCGGCTTCGGCTCGCCGACGATCTTCGTGAAAAAGACCGACATGTATTTCGGCAATGACCGCCTGCCGCTGATCCGCGAAGCGCTTTTGCGCAGCAAGGCGAGCGCGGCCTGATGGTGCGCGCCGTCGTCTGCCGCGAGCTCGGCGCGCCCGAGCGTTTGCTGCTGGAGGAGTTTCCGCCCCGCGCGCTGAGGCCGGGCGAGGTGCGCGTCGCCATCCGCGCCGCCGGGCTGAACTTCCCCGACGTGCTGATGGCCGCCGGCGAATACCAGCTCAAGCCGGAGCTGCCGTTCACGCCGGGCATGGAAGCGGCCGGCGACGTCATCGAGGTGGCATCGGAGGCAAGCGGCGTTGCCGTCGGCGACAAGGTCATTGTGAAGATGCGCTTTGGTGCCTTCACGGATGAAGCGGTGGTGATGCCGTCGCAACTCACCCCCATGCCGTCCACCTTCGACTATGCGGAGGCTGCGACCTATCTCGCCGGCCACGGCACGGCCTATCACGCGTTGATCGATCGCGGCCGGGTGGCGCCCGGCGAGGTGCTGCTGGTCCACGGTGCCGGCGGCGGCGTCGGCCTTGCCGCTGTCGAGATCGGCAAGATGCTGGGCGCGACCGTGATCGCGACCGCCTCCAGCGACGAGAAGCTCAGAATCGCGAAATCGCGCGGCGCCGATCATCTCATCCGTTACGACCGCGAGCCGTTTCGCGATGCCGTCAAGCGCATCACCGAGGGGCGCGGCGCCGACGTCGTGTTCGACCCCGTCGGTGGCCAGGTCTTCGAAGATTCGATGCGCTGCATCGCCTGGGGCGCGCGGCTCTTGGTGATCGGCTTCACCGGCGGCATCGGCTCGGCCAAGACCAATCTGTTGCTGATCAAGGGCGCCAGCGTGCTCGGCGTACGCGCCGGCGAAGCGGTGCGGAAGAATCCTGCGCTCGGCGAGGTCCGCCTGAAGGCGCTGTTGCAATGGGCGGAGGAGGGCAAGCTGCGCCCCAACGTCTCGCACCGCCTGCCGCTTAAGGACTATGCGAAGGCGATGCGGTTGTTGCTCGACCGCAAGGCGATCGGACGCGTCGCGCTACTGATGTGACGTCCGCGCGACGGTGTCGCGGCCGCCCGGCGCGTAGCCGAGGCAAGTCCGCACGATCTGGCCGCAGACGGCGTCACGCGCATTTCCGATGTCGGTATTCCCGGCATATTGCACCTCGGTGACCTTGCCGCGAGCAAAGCGCAACTGCACGCGACAATAGCCCGACGGCGCCTGGCCTCCGATATTCAGGCCGGGCGGAAGCGTGAGCGTGGGCGGCGCGATGCCGCCGGGAGGGCTCGCCGCGTGCTCGTACATCCAGATCTCGCCCGAACCGTCCTTGGCGGTTCCGGCCGGCAGGCCGGCGCACATGCGGATCGCCGACTGGTCGAGACCGATCAAGCTGGCTCGTCCGCGCTGCGCCCACTCGGCGTCCTGCTCGGCACAGCCGGCAAGGACGAGTGGCGCGAGAGCCGCCATTCGCAGGCAAAGTTGCATCGGCATCGCTTCCCTGTGCGATGCGAACGATAGCGCAAGGTGGTTTTGCGATGCAGCAGGCCTGTCGACCGACTGTCCATGCGCACTTGGCATGGATCAAACAGCCGAGTTGCGCGTTAAGGCGCGCTACGCGCTCGTCACTTGTACTCGCGCTCCGTCCACCACGGGAAGTAATCCGGCATGTCGGTGGACACCTTGTTCTTGAAGTGCGCGGGACGCTTCTCCAGGAACGACACCACGCCTTCCTTGACGTCGTCCGAGCGGCCGCGGGCGTAGATGCCGCGGCTGTCGACCTTGTGGGCTTCCATTGGATCGTCGGCGCCCATCATGCGCCACATCATCTGGCGGATCAGCGCGACCGACACCGGCGCGGTCTTTGCCGCAAACTCCTTGGCGAGCGCTCGGGCGGTCGGCAGCAGATCATCGGGGGCCACGACCTTGCTGACGAGGCGGCCCGCAAGCGCTTCCTGCGCCGGGAAGACACGGCCCGAATAGCACCATTCCAGCGCCTGCGAGATGCCGACGATGCGCGGCAGGAACCAGCTCGAGGCCGCCTCGGGCACGATGCCGCGCTGGGAGAACACGAAGCCGAACCGCGCAGCCTCCGAGGCGATGCGGATATCCATTGCAAGCTGCATGGTGACGCCGATGCCGACGGCCGGGCCGTTCACCGCCGCGATCACGGGCTTGAGGCATTTGAAGATGCGCAACGTCACTTGGCCGCCGCCGTCACGCACCTGCGGGTCGCTATAGTCGACCTTGCCGTCGGCAAAACGCTTGACCGGCCCGCGCCGCGCGTCGCGATCGAACGTGTCGGCACCGGAGGAGAGATCGGCGCCCGCGCAAAAGCCGCGGCCGGCGCCGGTGACGATGATGGCGCGGACGTTATCATCCTTGTCGGCGGCGTCGAACGCGTCGATCAGTTCGGCTTGCATCTGCGCGTTGAAGGCGTTGAGCTTGTCGGGCCGGTTCAGCGTGATGGTGAGGATCTGATCGGCGACCTCGTACTTGATCGTCTCATACGCCATGGTGGTTTCCTTCCCTGTTTCTTTGTCGCTCTCTCTAGCACGTCATTCCGGGGCGCGCGAAGCGCGGGCCCGGAATCCATTTGTCCACATCAGTAATGCGGATGAGTGGATTCCGGGCTTGCGCCAAGAGGGCGCAACCCGGAATGACGAGCGAGCGTTTGTTACGCCGGCGGCTTCGGCCAGGGCCGCTGCGGGCCGCGCAGGCCTTCAAACGCCTTGGCCATGCCGAGCACGCCGATGTCGTCGAAGCGGCGGCCGATGATCTGCACGCCGATGGGAAAACCCCTGGCGTCGAAGCCGCCGTTGAGGGAGATCGCCGGGTTCTCCGACATATTCCACGGCACGGTATAGGCGATGTGCTCGAACGGCTTCATGGGATCGTTGGTCGGCGACGCCCATTCCGCCGGAAAGTTCACGTTCGGCGCGGTCGGCGAGATCACATAGTCCAGCTCGCAAAAGAGCTTCGCCGCAGCCGCGCGGATCGCCATGGTCTGGTTGAAGCCGCGGATGACGTCGACGCCCGAGAGCTTGGCCCCGGACTCGCCCCACTTGAAGATATAGGGCAGCACCTTGGCCTGCTCGGCCGGCGTCAGCTTGGACAGATCGTCCCACATCCGCGCGCGCCAGAAATTGTCGAGACCGTCGAGCATCTCGCGCGTGAGGATGCCGTCGACCTCGGTGACGACGCTGCCTGCGGACTCGAATGCCTTCGCGGCCTTCACTACGACCTCGCGCACCGGCTTCTCCAGCGCCAGGCCGCAGCCGGGATCGAGCATCAACCCGATGCGTAGTTTTCGCGGAGATTTCTCCAGCCCCTTCCAGTTCAGCAACTCGGCCGGCAGGCTCATGCCGTCGCGGCGGTCGGGCTTTGCGATCGCGCTCATCATCAGCGCGCAATCGTCGACCGTGCGGGTCATCGGGCCTGCGACACGGCCGACATAGGTGGGGTCGATCGGCACGCGGCCAAAACTCGGCTTCAGGCCGACGAGGCCGCACCAGCCGGCGGGCAGGCGAACCGAGCCGCCGATATCGGTGCCGAGATGCAAGGGCCCGTAGCCGGCCGCGGCGGCGGCGCCTGCGCCGGCGCTGGAGCCGCCCGGGTTCTTGCTGAGATCCCACGGGTTGCGCGCGAGCGCATGGAACGAGGAGAGCCCGGAGGACAGCATGCCGTAATCGGGCATGGTGGTCTTGGCGAAGATGATGCTGCCGGCCTCACGCAGCCGCGCAGCGGGCGGCGCGTCCTTCTCGGCCGGCACGAGCTTGACGCTGGCTGCCCCCAGCGGCACCGGCACGCCCTTGGTCGCGATGTTGTCCTTCACCGTCACGGGCACGCCGTCGAGCGGCCCGGAGGGCTCGCCGCCGGTCCAGCGCGCGGTCGAGGCCTTTGCGGCCTCGCGCGCGCCATCGGGGTCGAACGCATAGAGCGCCTTCAGATGCGGTTCCCACGCCGCGACATGCGCGAGCACGTCCTCCAGCACCTCGCTCGGCGAGAACTGCTTGGCACGATAACCCGCGATCAGGTCGACCGCGGACAGATCGTGCAGCGAGGTGACCGCTTCCTCGACGCTCTTTTTATGCATTGCCACCCACCGGCATGCGCGTCTCGACGATGCGGGCGAACATGCTGGCACCGATCGGCAGGATCTTGTCGTCGAGCACGAAGCCGGAATTGTGCACGGGCACCGAGCCGTCATGGCCGACCCAGAAGTAAGCGCCGGGAATCGTCTCCAGCATGTCGGCGAAATCCTCGCTGCCCATCTTCGGCTGGATGCGGGTGATCACGTTGGCGGGATCGACGATGGTGCGCGCGACCTCCTCGACCACCTTGGACTGCTCGACCTGGTTGACCAGAACGCCGAACGTGTCGCGGATGTCGGCTTCGATCGTGCACTGATAGGCGGCGGCGATGCCGGCGCAGATGGTGCGGATGCGCTCGGCGATCAGGGCGCGGACTTCGTTCGAGAAGGTGCGGATGGTGCCGCACAGATGCGCATCGCCCGGAATGACGTTGTAAGCCGAGCCGGCATGGATCTGGGTGATCGAGATCACCGCGGCTTGCAGCGGGTCGACGTTGCGGCTGACGATGGTCTGGATCGCCTGCGCCAGTGTGGTCGCAATGACAACCGCGTCCTTGGAGCGCTCGGGCATCGCGCCATGCGCGCCGTAGCCGGTGATGCGCAGGTCGAAGAAGTCGGCACTGGCCATGGCCGGGCCCGGCAGGATCGCGATCTCGCCATGGTTGAGGTCGGGCGCGTTGTGCAGGCCGTAGAGCTCGTCGCAGGGAAATTTCTCGAACAGCCCGTCCTTGATCATGGCGCGGGCGCCGCCGAGACCTTCCTCGGCCGGCTGGAAGATCAGATGCACGGTGCCGTCGAAATTCCGAGTCTCGGCGAGATAGCGCGCGGTGCCGAGCAGCATGGTGGTGTGGCCGTCATGGCCGCAGCCGTGGAAGCGGCCGGGGATCTTCGAGCTCCACTTCAGATTGGTGTTCTCTTCCATCGGCAGCGCGTCCATGTCGGCGCGCAGCCCGATGCGCTTGCTGCCGGTGCCCTTGCCCTTGATGACGCCGATCACGCCGGTGCCGCCGAGGCCGCGATGCACCTCGATGCCCCAGCTCTTCAGCTTGTCGGCGACGATGCCGGAGGTGCGCACTTCCTCGAAGCCGATCTCGGGATGGGCGTGGAGGTCGCGCCTGATTGCGGTGAGCTCGTCGGCGTAGCCGTCGATGCGATCGATCGTGGGCATGTGGTCCTGTCCGGTTAGCGTGAGGGAGGCGTGAATACGGGGCCGTTCGGCTTGATGCGGATGCCCGGGCGCAGGCGCGTCCAGGGTAGCGAAGCGGTGTCGGCCGGCATCGCACCGGGCGCGGCACAGATCATCAGCTTCTCGGCGATCGGCTCGAAATCGGCGCGGAAATGCACCGAGCTCTTGTTGACCAGGATTTTCTGTTCGGTCGGCTCGATGCCGACATAGCGGTACATCGCCTGGTCGGCGAGCTGGGCCTTGTGCGAAGAGACGACGATGCGGACATCGCCGATGCGCAAGGCTGCGGACGGGCCCATCTCCATCTCGCGGCCGCCGTAATAGGGACCGGGCGCGATGAAGCGGCCGTCCGAGAGCTGCTCGACCACGAAGGTCTCGCGATAGGGCTCGTCGCCGGGGATGCCGGACTTGCCGCCGAGCGACAGCGTCACGGTGGCGCCGACGCCGGCTGCGTGCGCGGCCTTGGCCGATTCCGGATCGTAGATCGCGCCGGTTGCGGCACTCGCCTTGTTGCGCACCAGCGCGCGCAGCATGCCCGTGGTGTCGGAATCGCCGCCGGCGCCCGGATTGTCCTGGGTGTCGGCGATGATGATCGGCTTGCGCGCGCCCTTGGCAAGTTCCATGGCGTGGCGCACGCCGTCGTCGGGCGTCCAGATCTTGCCGTCGAAATCGTTCTCGTGGCTTTCGATCAGCTTCAGAAGCGCGTCGGCCGCACGATCGGCGTCGTGTTGCGTCTTGCCGTAGGCGAACACGCTGGGGCCGCAGTCGCGGAAATCGGCGGCGGGAAAGCCGGGCGCGAAAGAGAGGGTGGGAACGGCATCGCTCTCCAGCGCGGCGAGTCTTTCGTAGATGCCTTTGGTGGGCTGGTCGTTGGTGCATTGCCAGCTGATCGGGATCAGGAATGGCAATTGCCGGAAGGCCTTTGCGAAGCGCTGCTTCGTCTGCAGCAGCAGCGCGAGATGGCGCGCGCAGGCGCGGCCGGTCTCGGCCATGTCGACATGCGGATAGGTGCGGTAGGCGATCAGCGCGTCGGCATGCTCCATCATCTCGGGCGTGACGTTGGCGTGGAGATCGAGGCTGGTGACCAGCGGAACATCCTTACCGATGACGCGGCGCACGCGCGCCAAGATCTCGCCTTCGCCGTCGTCGAGATGCTCGGTCACCATCGCGCCGTGCAGGTCGAGATAGACGGCGTCGATCGGGCCGGCGGCGGCGATGCCGTCGACCATGACCTTCACGATGCGCTCGAATGCGTCTTCGGTGACATGCGCCGACGGGCTCGCGCCGCAGGCGATGGTCGGAATGAGTTCCCAGCGGTTCGCCTCGGCGCTGTCGACGAAACCGGCGAGCCCGACATTGATGCGGCGCATCACCTTCAACACGTCGGCGCCTTCAGTCATCGCCGGCCAGCCGCCGCCATGCTGGAAGTCCGCGAATGTCGCCTTCGTCGGAGCGAAGGTGTTGGTCTCGTGCAGGAAGCCGCCGACGGCAATACGTGTCATTCAGTTCAGTCCCAATTGAAAGTGCGCGACGTTAGCCTTGCCCTTGCGAGGAGGGCAAGGTGAGGAAGCACTCGCGACGTGCATAGGGTCAAGACGATTTGGGAATGCTGCGCCCCATACTCCGCCGTCATTCCGGGGCGCGCCCTCTTGGGCGCGAGCCCGGAATCCATCGTGCGACAGAGTCCGCGGCTAAATGGATTCTCAGGTGCGCAATTGCGCACCATAGCTCATCGCTTCGCGATGCCCCGGAATGACAGAGGAGAGAGCTACAGTGTCGCCCCCACGCCCTCGGCCACCGGCCTGAAGTTCGCAAAATCCCAACCCCGCCCGGGCGCCGCATCCAGCAGCGCCTTGGTGTAGGCCTCCTTAGGATGCGTCAGCACTTCGGCGGCCGGTCCCTGTTCGACGACGCGGCCGTGCTGCATCACCACGACCTCGTCGCAGATCTGGGCTGCGACGCGGAGGTCGTGGGTGATGAACAGGATGGCGATGCCGAGCCGCTTCTGGATCTCGTCGAGCAGCTCCAGCACCTGCGCCTGCACCGAGACGTCGAGCGCGGAGACCGCTTCATCCGCGACCAGCACGTCCGGATCGAGCGCGAGCGCCCGGGCGATCGCGATGCGCTGGCGCTGGCCGCCGGAGAATTGGTGCGGATAGCGCGACACCGCATCCGGCGGCAGGCCGACCAGCTCGAGCAACTCGCGCGCCCGCTTCATCGCGTCGGCGTGCGCCACGCCGTAATTGACCGGGCCTTCGGCGATGCTCTCGCCGACGGTGACGCGCGGATTGAGCGAACGATAGGGATCCTGGAATACGATCTGGATCTTCTGCCGATGCGGCTGCAACAGGCGGCGCGAGATGTCGGCGATCTCGCGGCCGGCGAGGCGCACGCCGCCGGAAGTCGGATCGATCAGGCGCACGATGCAGCGCGCAACCGTCGACTTGCCCGAGCCGCTTTCGCCGACGATGCCGAGCGTGCGGCCCTTGCGCAGGGTCAACGTGACCTTGTCGGCAGCGACGACCTCGCGGCCTTTGCCGAAGAAGGCGCGCTCCTTGTAGACCTTGCCGAGCTCGTTGGCCTCCAGCACCACGGGCTCGCGGGTTTCCTCGCGCGGCGGGCGCGGCACCAGGCTCGGCACCGAGGAGAGCAGGTTGCGGGTGTATTCCATGGTCGGATTGCGCAGCACGGTCTCGAGCGGGCCGGTCTCGACCAGGCGGCCCTGCCGCATCACCGCGACGCGATCGGCGATCTCGGCGACCACGCCCATGTCGTGCGTAATGAACAGCACGGCGGTGCCGTGATCGCGCTGGAGCTCGCGGATCAGGGACAGGATCTGCTTCTGCGTGGTGACGTCGAGCGCGGTGGTCGGCTCGTCGGCAATGAGGAGCTTCGGCTCCAGCACCAGCGCCATCGCGATCATGATGCGCTGGCGCTGGCCGCCGGAGAGACGGTGCGGGTAGGAGGCGAAGATGCGCTCGACCTGGGGCAGGTGGACCTGCTCCATCATGTCGAGAATGCGCTTCCTGCGCGCTTTGGCATCGAGTTTGGTGTGGGCGCGGAGCACCTCGTCGATCTGGCGGCCGACCGGAACCACCGGATTGAGCGCGGTCATCGGCTCCTGGAAGATCATCGCCATCTTGGTCGCGCGGAGCTGGCGCAGGCGGCGGTCGGTGGCGGTGAGCAGCTCCTCGCCGACCAGCTTCACGCTGCCGCCGGTCGGCACCAGCGTGCCCTTCGGCAACAGGCCCATGGTGGTGAGCGAGGTCACCGACTTGCCCGAGCCGCTCTCGCCGACGAGGCACAGCGTCTCGCGCTCGCGCACCTGGATCGAGATGCCGTCGATGATGTTGGCGCCTTTCGGCTGCTTGCCGATGGAGACGACGAGATTGTTGATGTCGAGGATGGTGTCGGTCACGTCAATTCTCTCCGTCATTCCGGGGCGCGACAAAGTCGCGAGCCCGGAATCCATCGGGCCGCAGCACGCGTGGTGAAATGGATTCCGGGCTCGCGCTACGCGCGCCCCGGAATGACAATGCTACTTGTTTCACTTCCCCTCCCGCTGCTTCATGCGCGGATCGAGGGCGTCGCGGGCGGCGTCGCCGATCAGGTTGATGCTGAGGATGGCGATGGAGAGCAGCAGGCCCGGCCAGAAGATCAGCGACGGCTTGATCTGGAAGTACTGGCGGCCCTCGGCCATGATGTTGCCCCAGGTCGGCGTCTCCGGCGAGATGCCGGCGCCGAGGAAGGAGAGGATCGCCTCGGTCAGGATGGCGCTGGCGCAGATATAGGTGCCCTGGACGATCAGCGGCGCGATCGTGTTCGGCATCAGGTGGCGCCACATGATCTTCGGCAGGCTCGAGCCGACCGAGATCGCGGCCTCGACGTAAGGCTCCTCGCGCGCCGACAGCACGACCGAGCGGACCAGGCGTGCAACGCGCGGAATCTCGGGGATCGTGATCGCGATCAGCACGGTCCAGAGGCTGGCGCCGGACAGCGACACCACGGCGATCGCGAGCAGGATGCTCGGCATTGCCATCAGGCCGTCCATGACGCGCATCATCACGGAATCGACCAGCTTGAAGAAGCCGGAGACGAGGCCGATCGCCAGCCCGATGGCGATCGACAGGATCGCCGCACCGATGCCGATCAGAAGCGAGATGCGGCCGCCATAGATCACGCGCGACAACACGTCGCGGCCGTAGGCGTCGGTGCCGAGCAGGAACTGTGCGGAAGATGGCTTGAGCCGCTGCGACGGGGCGAGCTGGATCGGATCATGCGGCGCGATCAGCGGCGCGAGGATCGAGACCACCACGATCAAGGCGAGCAGGCACGTCGCGGTGGCGATGATCGGGGTCGAGGTGAGGAATCCGAATCGCGGCCGCAGCGGCGACGTGATCGGAATGGAGGACTGGGGAAGGGTATCGACCGACATTTTGTTCTTGTCCTTGCCTCAGTACCGGATCCGGGGATCGAGCAGGGTGTAGGCGACGTCGATGAGAAGATTGACGACGACGTAGATCAGCGAGGTCAGCAGGATCATCGCCTGGATCACCGGATAGTCGCGCGCCAGCACCGCGTCGACGGTGAGACGCCCGATGCCGGGGATGTTGAACACGCTCTCGGTGACGACGACGCCGGAGATCAAGAGCGCAAAGCCGGTGCCGATCACGGTGATCACGGGCACGGCGGCGTTGCGCAGAGCATGGCGCATCATCACCGCAATCTCGTTGATGCCCTTCGCGCGCGCCGTTCGCACGTAGTCTTCGCCGAGCACGTCGAGCATCGCCGCACGCGTCATGCGCGCGATCAGTGCGACGTAGATGAAGGACAGCGCGCAGGTCGGCAGGATCATGCGCTCGAAGAACGGACCGAAGCCGTTGAAGATGCTACGGAAGCCCTGCACCGGCACCCAGCGCAGCTCGATCGCGAAGACCTGGATGAGGACATAGCCGACCACGAAAACCGGCACCGAGAAGCCGAGCACGGACAGACCCATCACGAAACGGTCGATCCAGGTGCCGTGCTTCCACGCCGCGATCACCCCCAAGGGAACTGCGACGATGACGGCGAGGATGATGGTGCACAGCGCGATCGAGATCGACGGCTCGACGCGCTGGCCGATCATCTTCATCACCGGCAAATTGGAGATCAGCGACGTCCCGAGGTCGCCGTGCAGCAGCTTGTTCACCCAGGTGACGAACTGCACGATCAGCGGCTCGTTGAGGCCGAGCGATTCGCGGATGCGCTCCAGCCGTTCCGGGGTCGCGTTGTCGCCGGCGAGGATCGCGGCGGGATCGCCGGGGGTGAGGCGGAGCAGGAGGAAAACGAACAGCGCGACCACGCCCATCACGGGCACGGCGGCGAGAATTCGGCGAAGGAGATATCCGAGCAAGTTGGATCCGTCAGTTTAGAGTCAAATTGGGCAGGGCTCTTCGGCCAGCCTGCCATCAGCCTAACATTTCAGCAATTCCCGTGCCACGAGGGCCACAGTTTTTGCGGTGCAGCCAATCTTCGTAGGGTGGGCAAAGCGGAGCGTGCCCACCTGCTTTCGGTCGGGAAAACGGTGGGCACGGCGCTTTGCGCCTTTTGCCCACCTACGGGATCGCTTCGCGATCACTCCAGCGTCGCCAGCAGCCCCGCCATCAGCCGTCCTCGCTCAGCGAGACTCTCGACTTCGATATACTCTTCGAGCGTGTGGACATTGCCGCCGCGCACACCGAGGCCGTCGAGCGTGGGGATTCCCATCGCGCCGGTGAAGTTGCCGTCCGAGCCGCCGCCGGAGCTTGCATGCGGTAATTCCATGCCGAGAGATTTGGCAATGCCGCGGGCCTTCTCGTACAGTGCCATGGTGCCGGCATTGGGCTCCCAGACCGGCCGCGTCACGCCGCGCGTGACCTTGAAGCTGACGTCGTTGCTGGTGCCGGACAACGCCAGCATCCGCTCGACGCCGCGGTCGAGATCGGCCTGGCGCTTGGCCATGGAGAGCGCCTCGCCCGTCGCCGTGGTAGCAACGCAATTGACCCATTGGCCGCCATGCACGACGCCGACCGAGAAGGTGCAGTCCTCCGTCGTCATGGCGTCGATCGCGAGGATCTGTCGCGCCATCTCGCGGATCGCCGAGCGTCCCGAGGACAGCGTCGCGCCGGCGTGGCTCGGCCGGCCCGTCGCTTCGAGGTTGAAGCGTGCGATGGCGTAACGTCCGGTGGTGACGCCGTTGTCGGCGCGGCCGGGCTCCGGCACCAGCACGTATTTGTTGCGCGCGGCTTCCGCCTCGATGATGTCGCGCGTGGAGGGCGTGCCGACTTCCTCATCCGGCGTGAACAGCACGGTGATCGGCAGTGGGGTCGTGAACGAGGCGCGTGCCAGCTGGCGGATGGCTTCCAGCGAGAGGTAGTTGCCGCCCTTCATGTCGTAGATGCCGGGGCCATAGCACTTGTTGCCCTCGCGCCGCCATTTCAGCTTCTCGATGGTGCCGACCGGGTGGACGGTATCCATGTGCCCGGCGATCAGGATGCCGGGCTCGCCCTGCTTCGGATGGGGGAAACGCGCGCGGATGACCCCGCCGAAGCCCTGGCGGCCGGCGATGCGCTCGATCGTCGCACCCATGATCGCCATATCTCGCGCTGCGATATCGAGCATGCGGTCCACGGCACCGGCATCCCAGGTGGGGCTTTCGCATTCGACCCAGCCGCGCAGGCCTTCGAGCATGGCCTCGGAATCAAAGGGAAGATTGGCAGGATTCATCTCAATGTCTCTCAAGCTTGGAAAGATGGAACGCGCATTGCATTGGCGCGGACGGGACAAGCGGAGGGTGTTGTAGAGCCAAACCGATCTTTGTGGAGCCCGTGCGCGCGCCGCAAGGGCTTGCACCGAAACCGGATTGACGCGCTTCACCCTGTCTGCAAGTCTCGAAAGACGAAGGCATTGCATGAGGTTAGTTCGCCCAACGAACGAACCTCATGCTCAACCAATAACCTGCCTTTGAACAGTTTCACGTCAGGAGAACTTTCTATGTTCCACTTCATGCGCCGGGGGCCTCGCGCGTTCGCCTCCACACTTGCGCTGTCGGTCGTCGCGCTTTCGACCGCGCTGGCCTCGCCGGTGCTCGCGGCCGGCAAGACTCTCACGGCGGTGCTGCATTCGGATTTGCGCATCATCGATCCGATCTTCACCACGGCCTACATCACGCGTGACCACGGCTACATGGTTTACGACACGCTGGTGGCCACCGACTCGAATTTCAAGGTCCAGCCGCAGATGGCGGACTGGAAGGTCTCCGACGACAAGCTCACCTACACGTTCACGCTGCGCGACGGCCTGAAGTGGCATGACGGTGCGCCGGTGACGGCGGAGGACTGCGTCGCTTCGCTGAAGCGCTGGGCTGCGGTCGACGGCATGGGACAGAAGCTCATGGACTTCACCGCCAGCATCGAGGCGACCGACCCCAAGACCATCACGCTGAAGCTGAAGGAGCCCTACGGCCTGGTGCTCGACTCCATCGGCAAGCCGTCCTCGCGCGTCGCCTTCATGATGCCGAAGCGCCTTGCGGAGACGCCGCCGGACAAGCAGATCCCCGAGCAGATCGGCTCTGGTCCGTTCAAGTTCGTGCAGGGCGAATTCCAGCCCGGCGTGAAGGCGGTCTACGTCAAGAACACTGACTACGTGCCGCGCAAGGAGCCGGCGAGCTGGACCTCCGGCGGCAAGGTGGTGAAGGTGGACCGCGTCGAGTGGATCACCATGCCGGACTCGCAGACCGCGGTGAACGCGCTGCAGTCGGGCGACATCGATTTCATGGAGAACCTGCCGTTCGACATGCTGCCGGTGCTGGAAGGCAACAAGGAGCTCACCATCGAGGTTCTGAACAAGTTCGGCTTCCAGACGCTCGGCCGGATGAACTTTCTGCATCCGCCGTTCGACAACGTGAAGGTGCGGCGTGCTGCCTTGCTGGCCCTGAACCAGAAGGACGTGCTCGACGCGCTGGTCGGCAACGCCAAATATCAGAAGATCTGCGGCGCGTTCTTCATTTGCGACACGCCGCTCGCAACCGATGCGGGCTCCGAGACCCTGGTCAAGGGGAACGGCATGGCGCAAGCCAAGAAGGCGCTCGCCGAGTCCGGCTATGACGGCACGCCGATCGTCATCATGGCCCCTGGCGACGTCACGACGCTGAAGGCGCAGCCGATCGTTTCGGCCCAGCTGCTGCGCGAGGCCGGCTTCAAGGTCGACCTTCAGGCGACCGACTGGCAGACGGTGGTGAGCCGCCGCGCCAGCCAGAAGCCGCCGAAGGAAGGTGGCTGGAACATGTTCTTCACCAACTGGGTCGCGGCCGACGTGTCCAACCCGATCGCCAATCTCTCGATCGGCGGCCAGGGCAAGAAGGGCTGGTTCGGCTGGGCGGAGGACGCCAAGATCGAGCAGCTCAAGGACGCTTTCGTCCGCGCGGCCTCGGTCGACGATCAGAAGAAGATCGCCGCCGATATCCAGAAGCAGGCCTATGAGCAGGTGATCTACATTCCGCTGGGGCAGTATCTCATCCCGAGCGGCTGGCGCAAATCGCTGACGGGCGTGCTCGACGGCCCCGCGACGCCGGTGTTCTGGAACATCGACAAGAAGGAATAAAGCATGATCCGGAAAAGTGCGAAGCGGCTTTCCGGAAAGATCACGCGCAAACAACAACCTAAAGCGCGATGACGATCGTCCGAATCTCATCGCGCTTTACGCGCCGCGCGCCTTGCATGTGAATACGAACGGCGCCGCAGTTTCCTGCGGCGCCGTTTTCTATGAGGCGGTCTGTGATCGCGCTCGTCTAGCAGTGGCTGTCGCGCAGCTGCTCGAGCCCTTCACTCACGAATGCCAAGCTCGAGTCCATTCGTTCATCGGAACGAGGCTGCGAAATCGGCCGTTCGATCTCGGACGCGGGCTGATCCGATCTGTTCTCTTGTTCCATCTCGCCAATCCTCTGAATTGCTGCAGTACAACATCGCGAGGGGCGGGAAGTTCCTAGCTGATCGGGCGATGATGCGGCCTGAACAGCCGCCCTTTCTCCACCACCAGCACGATCGCGAGCGCGGCGAGGGTGGATAGGAAAAAGCCGATCGAGAACGGCAGCAGCGTGCCGTCGAAGCTCTGCCCGATTGCCATGCCGACCACGATCCCGATCAGCGTGGTGATCGAGCCGTACAGCGAGGAGGCGGTGCCGGCGATGTGGCCCTGCGGTTCCATCGCCAGCGCGGTGAAGTTGGCGACCATCATGCCGAACGAGAACATCATCAGGGCCGAGAGCACCATGAACAAGGCGAGCGGCAGCACGCCGAGGCTTTCCGTCAGCAGCATCACGCCGGCCACGGCCGTGTAGAGCGTCAGCGCGCCGTGCGAGATCACGCGCATGCCGAGCCGGCCGACCAGCCTCGCATTGAGGAAGCCGGCGATGGCTGTGCCGGCGGCAATCGCGGCGAAAGCCAGCGGGAAATATTGGCCGAGATGATAGATGCCGGTGAAGACCTGCTGGGCGCAGAAGACATAGGCGAACAGCGCGCCGATGACGCTGCCGGCGGCGGTGGCATAGCCGACGGTCTGGCGATGGGTCAGGGTCTGCCGGAATGCCGAGAGCACGTCGGAGGGCGCCAGCGACCTGCGCTTCGACTCGGGAAGCGTCTCGGGCAGCCGCAGCACGCACCATGCGAGCGCGAGCAGGCCGTAGAGCATCAGCACCACGAATATGCCGCGCCACGCCGTCACCAGCAGCACCGCCTGTCCGAACGAGGGCGCGACCACGGGCACCGCGATGAAGATCATCATGGCGAGCGACATCACGCTCGCCATGCGGCGGCCGACATAGCAATCGCGCACGATCGAGGTCGCGATCACGCGCGTCGCCGCGGTGCCGAGCCCCTGGAGCGCACGCGCCAGCAGCAGCGTCTCGAACGAGGGTGCGGCGACCGCCAGCACGCTCGCCACCGAATAGACCGCCATGCCGCCGAGCAGCACCGGTCGGCGCCCAAAACGGTCCGACAGCGGACCCATGACGAACTGACCGGCGCCGAAGCCGATCAGGAAGGTCGAGAGCACCAGTTGCAGATGGTTCTCGACGGGAATCTTGAAGGCGGCGCCGATATTGGGCAGCGCCGGCAGCATCATGTCCATCGCGAGCGGGTTCAGCGCCATGATGGACGCGATCACGATGACGAACTCCGGAAAACCCATTGGGCGGTGTCCCGAGGACACCCAACCGTCGGCATTGACGTCGGACAAGAAGCTTACCCCTGCAATCAAGCGAGTTATCTAGCCCCGATGCTGCGTTGCACAACCCATGTTTCGGGATGGCTGGCAGGCGGAGCAGGAGCGGTCAAAAACGGGTGAGGGCCCGTCGCCGGCCTGATGGACCATCCGCAGCGCCGGAGGGCTGGGCCTGCAACCAGGGATTCACCATAAGATCGGGCGCGGCACGCCGGGGAGATGAATCGGCAACCCGTCCTGTCCATTGTGGCTGGAGCGGCTGCCGCAACGGCGCCGCGAGAAGCCAAACAGGGTATCGCCCGTGTCCGACATATCAGGTGCAGCACGATGGTTGGCGCCTGCGGCCAAGGCTGCCAGGCGCAACGTCTGGCTTGCCGGCGTGGTCACGCTGACCGCGCTGCTGGTGCTCGGTAATCTCGCCAACGATGCCTCGCTCGACCTGCCGTATGGCTGGGACGTCCGGGTCAATTGCGCGGCGGTCGATGCGCATGCCGACGGGCTCGATCCCTACTTCGTCAAGAACCTGAAGGGCACCACCTATTCTTATCCCTATCTGCCGGTGACGCTGGACGTCTTCCGTCCCCTCTGCGCGGGCGGCGTTCTGCTCGATCATTACCGAAGCATCTTTCTCGTCCTCGCCGTGCTCTGCGCGCTGCTTCTGCCCGGCCTTGGCCGGACGCGTGCCAGCGCGCGCGATGCTGGCTTGAAGGTGCTCTGCGCGCTCGGCGCGTTCGTCGGTTTCGAATTCGTGGTGGCGTCGGGGAATTTTGCGCTGCTGAGCGGAGTGCTGACCGCGATCGCGCTGAAGCTCCTGCTACGCCCGCTCGCATCCGAACAGAATTCGAACTTTTCCTCGCGCCTCGCCGGCGCTGCGCTGCTCGGCCTCGTGACCTCGTTCAAGCTGGTGTTCGTCCCGGTGCTGGCGGCGCTCTATTTCCTGCCGCTGCCGCGTGGCCGCAAGCTGGCCTTGATCGCGGTGGCCGCGTTCGCCTTCGCGTTGCCGCTCGCGCTGTCGCGGTTACTCTATCCAGATCTGTTCGCGAGCTGGCTGCTCGCGATCGCAGGACAAATTCCCGGCCAGCATGCCGTCGGTCTCGTGGAGACCAATCCGTCGCTGTTGCTGCTGGCGCGCGACCTCATGGCCCAGGCCGGCTTCGGTGACGGCAAGCCGGCGATGTTGGCGGCCTACGCGTTCGCGGCACTCGCGCTCGTGCTCGTGCCGTTCGCGCTGTCCGTCCTGCGCGCGGCCGCGAGCGGACCGGTGCGCGAAGGGGCATCGCTCCTGACGCAGCTCGATCGCTGGCTGATGGATCACCCGCGCACGGGCATGCGCATCACGGTGCTTGCCATGTTCGCGCTCTATCTCAGCTCGCCGCGTCTGAAGGAATATGCCTTCTTCGAGCTCGCGCTTCTTGCCGCGATCCTCATCGTCGATCTTCCGTCCCTGGCGCTCGCCGCCATCCTCGGCATCGGCCTCGCCTTTCCGGCACTGGTCTCGCTTCTGGGCGCGCCGATCGAGGGCACCTTCATCCTCCTCGTCACCGCGCTGATCTGCTTCTGGATCGTGCTGCTCGATTTCCGCGCAGAGCCCGAGCGCCTCGAGCGGGGGTGATACAAGCTAGTGGTGCGGGCAGCCGGGGTCGAACCGGCACAGCGCTTGCGCACCGAGGGATTTTAAGTCCCTTGCGTCTACCAATTCCGCCATGCCCGCTTGATCCAACGAGATCAAACACTTAAGTCCGTTCCGGCGGTCTGGAATTGGCGCGTTCGCCGCCGGAGGGACGGTTCTTCCTTAAGCGAGCCGGGGGCGCAAGGCAAAGCCTCAATCCGGACATCTGTTGCTGCTTTAGGCATTCTCAATCCACGGGGGCTATTCATCCGGCATGGCTGCTTCGTTTTCCTTTTCGCTGCGCGGCTTTGGCGCGCTGTTCGCGCTGCTTGCGGCTGGCCTCGCGCTGTCCGGCTGCGCCGGCGTGAGCGAGACGATCGCACCGGCCTTTGCCGATCCCGCCAAATACGAATTGTACGACTGCAAGCAGCTGGAGGCTGAGCGCAAGAACCTCGCCAAGCGCACTCAGGACTTGCGGGCGCTGATGGAGAAGGCCGAGACCGGGGCCGGCGGCGCCGTCGTGTCCGAGCTCGCTTATCGCAACGATTATGTCGCCGTGCGCGGGCAGGTCCAATTGGCCGAGGATGCCTGGCGCCGCAACAGATGCCGGGAGACGCCGCCCGAGGCGCCGCCGCCTCCGGCATCGCCCGCGGCCAGCGCCAAATCCGCGTCGAAATCCGGCAAAGCGGCCCACTGAGGCATCCTGCCGGCGGCGCGCCGCATCAGGGCCGCCAGCCGTAGATCCAGTCCTGTCGCGCCAGCATGCGCTCTGGGCCGAGCGCGCGGATCGCAAGATCGCGTGCGAGCGCGAGCGGCCCATTGAGATGATAGATGCGGCCCTGCTGCCGCGCGGTCCGCTGCACCCGCCGTACCCGCGCCTGGCGGGCACGGCCGTATTGCGTCAGCGCGGCGGCAACCGCTTTGCTGCTCTCGGCGGCCTCCAGGCTCAAATGCCGGGCGAGCACGGCGGCATCCTCGATCGCCATGCCGGCCCCTTGCGCTGCGAACGGCAGCATCGCGTGCACGGCATCGCCGAGCAGCGCCACCGAACCCTTGCTCCAGGGGCACCCCTCGGGCACGCCGAACAGCGCCCATTTGCGCCAGCTGTCGACCGCGGCGAGCAGCATCCGCGCCGCCGGCGGCCAGCGCGGGCCGGCAAAGGCGTCCATCACCTCGCTGATATCGCCGGGCGTGCTCCAGCCCGGCCGGTTCCAGGTGCCGGGCAGCACCGCGACCACATTGATCTGGCGTCCGCCCGCAATGGGATAGGCGACCAGATGGGCGTTCGGTCCCATCCAGAGCTGCACCCGGCGCGCGGTATAGTCCTTCGGCAATTGCGTGGCATCGAGCGTGCCGCGCCAGGCGATCAGGCCGGAAAAGCGCGGCTGCACCTCGGGAAACAGATGCTGGCGCACCGCCGACCAGATGCCGTCGGCGCCGATCAGCGCGCTGGCGAGATCGCTGCGGCGGATCGTGCCGCTGCGATGGACCACGGTCAGGCCCTTGGCGTGAGGCGCGACGTCCTCGAAGGTCGCGCCCAGCTTCAGGTCGATGTCGGGATGGTCGGCGACGGCGCCGGCGAGGGTCGCTTGCAGGTCGGCACGGTGCACCACCCAATAGGGCGCTCCGGCGCGCAGCGAGGCGGCTTCGCCGAGCGGCATGCGCAGCAGCTCGCCGCCGGCGCGCGCGCTCATGATCGAGAGCGCTTCCGGGGTGACGGCGCGCAGCTTGAGGCGTTCGGTGAGGCCGAGCTCGACCAGCACGCGACTGGCATTGGGCGAGAGCTGCAGGCCGGCGCCGACCTCCTCGAGGCGTTCGGCCTTCTCCAGCACGACGATGCGGAAGCCGCGGGCGGCGAGCGCGAGCGCGGCCGTCAGGCCACCGATGCCGGCACCGGCGACGACGATCGTTCGGGAGAGCGCCACCCCTTAACCGATGGACGCGGTCAGGCCACCTTGTCCTTCAGCACACATTCCGGCGGGCGGGCTTCGCCCGGCTTCAGGTCGGCCGCGAAGCGGTACAGCGTCGAGCAATAGGGGCAGATGATCTCGTTGTCGTTGCCGAGGTCGAGGAAGACGTGCGGATGGTCGAACGGAGGATTGGCGCCCACGCACATGAACTCTTGCGAGCCGATCTCGATGACGGGGACACCGGCATCGTTATGGAAGTGCGGGACGACATGGTCGGACATCGAAGTTCATCCTGGAGTGGCAATGGCGGCAGATACAATCACGAACTTACGCGGCATCTTTGAGGCGCTGCGGACCATACTGGCGGGTACAGGTGATTGCTAGTCCAGCGGAACCGAAAAGCTTCGCAAGCGCCCCATGCTCATTTGCTCATGCAAATTCGACACAATCTTGCGGCCTGAGAGAAGCCCTTCTTTCGTCGGGGACGTTGTGTCGCAATTTTGGCATACTATCTCTGTGGTTGCGTGAAACCGGGACGAAAGACGTAGTGTTCCGCGCAAGCGATCTCAGGGCATCCGGGCTTTTCCACATGAAGTGGCTGCGAATCAGTACGGCGTTGGCGGGAATGGCCGTGTGCGGCTTCGTGCTCGCGCAGGTGGCGCCGCATGCCCGCGAGGCCGGCGCGATCCTGGCTGCCCAGGACGATCCGGTCGCGCTCTCCGAGCTGAAGCTCGATGCACTGCTCCGGCACAACGACCGCCTGGTTCAGGACAATATCGAGGCCGCGCTCGCGGCCGGCGATGCCGATCTCGCCGACAGTTTCGTCACGCTGGCGCGCGAGCGCAACATCGCGCTTCCCGACGACCTCTTGAGCCGCGTCGCTGATGCCGTGAAAGCGGAGAATTCCAGCGCGCATTTCGCCAAGCGCTTCGCCACGGGTCTCGTCACCGGCAACGCGGACGATGTCGCCAGCTTGTCCGGGACCGTGGCCGGCGATCTCTTCGTGTTCGGCGACATCAGAGACGTGGTGCGCGAAGGCAAGCACCTCGCCATGGGCGAGGACACCGACCGCCTCGTGCTCTCCCTTGCGGCGGCCGGCCTTGCGGTGACGGCGGCAACCTACATCTCCGTCGGCGGTGCCGCGCCGGTGCGCGCAGGACTGACGCTGGTGAAGGATGCGCGCAAGCTCGGACGGCTCGGCGAGGGGCTCGCCGCATGGGCCGGCCGGTCCGCGCGCGAGGTCGTCGACGCGCCGATGCTGCGGAACGCGGTGGCATCGGGCTCGGTGCTGCGCCCAGGCCAGACCGTGAGCGCGATCAAGGCCGCGTTCCGGGCCGAGAAGGCCGGTGCGCTGGTCCGGCTCGGCAAGGACGTCACGCGCGTCGCCGGAAAGACCGGCACGCGCGGGGCCATGGATACGCTCCGCATCGCCGAGGGCCCCAAGGACGTCGCGCGCGCCGTGCGGCTTGCGGAAGCGCAAGGCGGCAAGACGCGCGCGATCATCAAGCTGCTCGGCCGCGGCGCGCTGCTGCTCGTCGGCGGCGCGTTCGATCTGGCGATGTGGCTGTTTGGCGCGGTCGTGACGCTGTTCGGCCTGCTCTCCTCCATCAAGGCGACGACCGAGCGCCTGACCCAGGCCTGGTGCGATCGCAGGCGGGCGCGGCGGCTGCGCCGCGCGCAGATGGCGGCCGACGCTGCTTTGGCTAACGCGGCCGCGACGGCCTGAGGCGCGATCCGCTTCGGGCTATTGTTTGAGCATGATGTTGCCGGAAAACCGCTGCACACTTTGCCGGATCGTGCTCTAAGATCGAGCTGTCCCCCACAAGATCCCACGGAACTGCTGATGCCGAGCTTTCACAACGGCGCCGTTGAAATTGCCTATCTCGACGAAGGCGAGGGCGATCCGATCATCCTGGTGCACGGCTTTGCCTCCAGCAAGAACGTGAACTGGGTCTATCCGACCTGGGTGTCGGAGCTGCGCAAGAACGGACGCCGCGTCATCGCGCTCGACAATCGCGGCCATGGCGAGAGCGCAAAGCTCTACGAACCCGCGCAATATTCTATACCCGTAATGGCCGGCGACGTGCTCGCACTGATGGATCACCTCGCCATCCCGCAGGCCGACATCATGGGCTATTCGATGGGCGGGCGGATGACGGCCTGGCTCTCTCTCAACGAGCCGCAGCGCCTGCGCTCGGCGATCCTCGGCGGCATCGGCATCGGCGGCCTGATCGAGGGCAGCGGTCCCGGCGAGAACGTCGCCAAGGCGCTGGAGGCGCCCGCGCTGGACGACGTCACCGATCCCGTCGGCCGCACGTTTCGCGCGTTCGCCGACCAGACCCGCTCCGACCGCCGTGCACTCGCCGCGTGCCTGCGCGGCACGCGCGATCTCATGACGAGGCAAGAGGCCGCGCGCATCGAGGTGCCGGTGCTGATCGCGGTCGGCAGCGCCGACGATGTCGCAGGAAGCGCCAGCGCGCTCGGCGCGATCATACCGGGTTCCGAAGTGCTCGATATTCCCAATCGCGACCACATGCGTGCAGTCGGCGACAAGGTTTACAAGACCGGCGTGCTCGACTTCCTGTCACGCCGCGGCTGAGGCGACATTGCATGGCCTATCGGGTACGTGGCGCATCGCCGCGCTCCGCCTGGCCAAAGGTCATCACCCAATCGCGCTGCTCATCCGTGTCCGGCACGATCAAGCCCCGCGAAGCTCCAATCAGCTCAAGAGCTTCCTTCGCTTGGATTCCGGAACAGATCAGTGCGCAAGCTGCAATTACCGAAGATCGGCCGATCCCCGCGCGACAATGGATCGCCATAGAACGACCATCTCGCAAGCCGCTGGCTAATAAGCGAGCGATCTGCGATGCCTCCGGTCGCGATTCTGGCAATCTCCGATCCGGAATCGGAAAAGAGATGAAGTCGATTCCGTTAGAACGACAAACCTCGTCTTCACGCTGTAACCCAAGCTCTGAAACCTCCTCGCGCTCGAGAAGGCTCACTACCAGATCGACTCGGGCGTCCTTCCACTCAATGACTTCCATCTCCAACCACTCGTCGGCGCGAGGACGCGCCATAATCGCTATTCGTCCAGCCGCTTGAATCTCGATCCAATGTAATCGGACATCTCAAACCCTTGGTTGATGCAAGACGGGATCGCATAATCCACACCTCACCGGCAGCCGCCGCCTGGAGCTCATTTTCCTGGCGACCGAATGTCGGTGACGACTGCTGCTTCACACCACCTTGTCGCTGAACGCGGTGGGAAGCGTGTTGAGGAACGACATGACGCGCTGTGTGCGCAGGGGCGGGCGGCGGCCCGAGGTGCGCAGCATCCAAAGGGGTTCCCCAGGCGCGCGCCAGGGCGCCAGCACTTCGACCAGCCGGCCGGCGCGAAGGTCTTCGCCAACCAGCCACGCCGGCCCCCAGCCGACACCGAACCCATTCACGATCAAAGCGAGCGAAGCATGCGCGTCGTCGCAAATATGCTTGGGCTTGGGGGTGATGCGAATGGGTCCTTTGCCGCGCGGGTCGGCGAAGCGCCAGGTCAGGATCTGACCGCTCGCGGGATTGCGGAAGCCGACGTGCTCGTGCGCGGAAAGCTCAAAGGGAGTGGCCGGCGCGCCGCGCGCTTTCAGATAGGCAGGCGAGGCGCAAGCGATCCAGGAGAAGGTGCAAAGCCGCCGTGCCTGATGACCGGGCGCGCGATCGAGCGGCCCTGTGCGGATCGCGATGTCGACGCCTTCCGCCGCGAGATCGAGAATCTCGTTGCGGAATTTGACCTCGATCTCGATTTCCGGCCGTTCCCGCAGGAACGCGGGCAGTCGCGGCAGGATGCAGGCGCGCGCGAACGAGGCGGGGGCGGTCACGCGCACCCGTCCGCCATCGTCGCGCGCGACTTCGCCGAGCGCGGATTGGACACGGGCGAGGCTTTCGGCCAACGCGCGTCCCGCCGACATCAGCCGGTCGCCCTCTGCGGTCAGCGCCAACGAATGGGTGGAGCGATGCAAAAGTCGCAATCCGTGAGCCTGTTCGAACCGGGCGACCGCCTTGGACATCGCCGATGTGGTCGTCCCCGCCCGCCGCGCGGCTTCGGCGAAGGAGCCTGCCTCGACGACGCGGACGAAGGCGAGGAGGCGCGAAAGGTCGGGAGGCAAAGTCGTTGTGGACATGAAGTCCACATAGCCATGGCCAGACGGTCACTACAAGACCCATTCGAGAACGGCTAATCGGGGAGTATCAGCACGCATTCTGCGGCGCTGGAAACGCGGGACGTCCGATGAACCCTATCGAAATTACGCTGCAAGCCCTCGACGCCGCCGAGCGGGCGATTCCATCCGGGCAGCCGGTTTATATGCTCAATCTGCTGCGCTACCGCGCGCAGGCGCGTTACGAGGACGGCTTTGACGCCGCGCCCTGCTCGGGCCGTGAAGCCTTTCATGAGCGCTACAGGCCGGCATTCCGGCGCCTTGCGGCCGGCAAGCCGATCGCGCCGATGTTTTCCGGGCCGATCCTCGCGAGCCTCGTCGGCTCGCCAAGCGAACGCTGGGACGAAGCGGCGCTCAATGAGTACGGTGACTTTGCCACCTTCCGCTCGATCGTCGACACCGAGACTTACAGGCGCGAAGTGGCGCCCCACCGGCACGCGGCGCTTGAGGATTTCCGGCTGTTCGCGCTCGCCAAGGCGATGTGAAACTGTGGCGACAGTGCCAGGCGCCGTCGCTCAACGGCGTCACCGATCTCGGGCCCTATTGTTTCGGTGCTCTGATTTCCCGGACGGTGATTTCGGCCAGAGCGACAGCGTCAGTCACGCCGCGCATGTGAATGTCGATCATCCTCTTGGCGAGAAGATCACAGATCGGATCGCTTCGATCCACCAGGTCGAGCTTGCGCAAGGCATGGTTGAAGGCGAGTTCAAGAACATGTTCCTGTTCGCGGGTGAGATCGACATTCGCAATCAGCCGTAGAATCGGCATGACGCTGCTCCCTGTTGGAGTAGGGCGGGAGCACAACCAGTCTCTCTGTCACCGATTGAAGCCACGGACCGGGCGGTGATGGAACACACTGTTCCTCAACGGCTTGGCAGTCAATGCCGTCAGAGTGCCAAGCAAGCGATATTGCAACTTAATCAGCAGGGCTGCGCTTTTGAGCTTCGAGGTAGTCGGCGCGCAAACGGTATTCTTCGGCGATCTCTAGCAGCGCAGCCTTGGTGCGCCCGTCAGCCGACAGTGCTGCTTGCTCGCGGGCGGCATGTTCGAGGCGGCGGAATTCTCGGTCCATGCGAACAGCCTACCTGACCGAGACGGCTGCCGCATTAAACTGTGCAAATGTGTACACATCGTCCACTCCCTCAGGAGATTGGGAGCGATGAGGCTTCACCCCGATCTCATCCTGCTTTGCCGTCCTCGCCCAGCCGCCGCGCCGCGGCCATCAGCACCACGAACGTCGCCACCCACACCATGCGCGCGCCGTAGCGGTCGTGGGGCCCTGAGATCACGCCGCAGATGAAGGCGTTGCCGAGCAGCGCCAGCGTCACCGTCCCAGCCAGCAGCGTCAGATCGTCCAGCCGGCGCCTTGCCAGCGCATGGCCGAGCAGCGCGAGCAGCGCCAGCATCGAGGCCAGCGCGACCGGGACATGCAGCCAGTTCACGACATCGAAATTGACACCCCAGTTCTGCTGCCGCGCCGCGCGCATCGGCGCGGCCTGTGCGGGGATGTAGCGCTCGATGATGCCGCGGGTGTGCGGGATCCAGCCGTTGGTGCCTTCGCCGGTCGCCACGTGCAGCAATTGCTGTCCCATCGCGCGAAGCGCCGCGCCGGCCTGCCAGGCTGGATAATCCTTCAGCGACTGCACGACGATGGTGCCCATCTCCTCATTCATGCCTGCGAAACGGCCGAGCGTGTTGAACACGCTCTTGCCCCACAGGAATTCGTCGGCGCTCGCCGGCAGCTCGTTGCGGTAGGGACAAAGCTTGTAACGTTCGCGCGGGCAACGGTCGTTGAGATATTGCGCGACGATGCCGTCCTGCATCATGCGGCCGAAGGCGACGCCGTAGCCGCCGGGCGTCCAGGCCAGCTTGCCGGACAGCGCATAATTCGCCGACACCAGCATCAAGCCGCCCGCGACGATGGTGAGGCTCGCCTGCAGTAGTCCGGCCAGCGGCAGGCGCGCGCCCAGAAACGGCCGCGCCATCCAGCCCGCGGCGCACAGTCCGAGCAGCACGCCGAGCGTGGCGCTGTGGGTCGCCGCGGCAAAGGCGGTGAAGACAAACAGCGAGATCTTCTCGATCGCCGAGGTGCGGTTTGCGCCGACCACCAGGAGGAACAGCGACAGCACCGCGAGCCCGGCAAAGATGTCGGTGAGCAGCATGCTCGCAAGCCAGGGCAGCGCGGTCGACAGCATCAGGGAGAGGCTGATTGCGACGAAGCGGAAGGTCTGCATCAAACTCAACACGCGAAGAGTGAGCTGCAGCAGCCATAGCGTCGCCAGCGACTGGGCGGCGAGGTTGATCCAGAAGCCGAAACCCTCGCCATAGTGCAAATAGAGGCCGAACACCGTGGAGCGGCTGGGGACGAGATAGCCCTCGTACCAGCGCGCGAGATAGCCGCCGGTATCCCATTGCAACAGCGGATAGCCGTTCCAGACCGCCGGCGCGATCATCAGGAGGGGCAGGGCCATTGCGGCCAGCCGCAGCCAAAAAGAGCCCGCGGCGCGCGCGCGCAGTTGATCGGTGGTGATGGTCAAATCGGCTCTGCCCCCGCTCGGATCATGCCCGCAATAACGGTTGGAGGCGAATTCACCAATAGTTTGACGCCGCCCGGCTTGAATTTGGCGAAACTCTGACCACCTTGAGCCGACCTTGCCGCTCGGGGCGTCAGAAGAAGGCCTTGTTTATCAATGCTTTGGCTTGCTATCCGAGGCAAGGCACTGTTCACTCTCAGGCAAGCCCGTCAGGACTTTGTCGCCTAGACTGTGCTATAGAGCCAACAAAATCAGCCAATTCGAAAGAGCAGATCCCATGGCAGTGCATCAGGTCAATCCGGGAGGAAAGCTCGCATCGCTCGATCCGATCTGGGACCGGATCCGCAGCGAAGCGGAGGACATCGTCCGCCGCGAGCCGGAGCTTGCGACCTTCATCTATTCGTCGGTGCTGCATCACGGCCGGCTGGAGGATTCGGTGGTCCACCGCGTCGCCGAGCGGCTCGATCATTCCGCGCTGTCGGGCGACCTGGTGCGTCAGGCCTATATGGACGCGCTGCGCGACGACCCTGATCTCGGCAACGCCTTCCGCGCCGACCTCGTTGCCGTCTACGACCGCGATCCCGCGACGTCGCGCTTCATCGATCCTTTGCTCTACTTCAAGGGCTTTCATGCCATCCAGACCCATCGCCTCGCGCACTGGCTCTATCTGAAGGGCCGCAAGGATTTCGCCTATTACCTTCAGAGCCGATCCTCGGCGGTGTTCCAGACCGACATCAATCCCGCCGCGCGCATCGGCCGCGGCATCTTCCTCGACCACGCCACCGGCTTCGTCTGCGGCGAGACGGCTGTGATCGAAGACGATGTCTCGATCCTGCACGGCGTCACGCTCGGCGGTACCGGCAAGGAGAACGAGGATCGTCACCCCAAGATCCGCCACGGCGTCCTGATCGGCGCCGGCGCAAAAATTCTCGGCAACATCGAGATCGGCCATTGCGCGCGCATCGCCGCCGGTTCGGTCGTGGTCAAGCCGGTGCCGCACAACGTCACGGTCGCAGGCGTTCCGGCCAAGATCGTCGGCGAAGCCGGCTGCGCCGAGCCGTCGCGCACCATGGATCAGATGATCAACGCGATGGGGCTCTGAGCGGGCCCTTGATGCTGCGAAGGGCCGGATTTTTCCGGCCCTTTTCCTCGCCAAATTCGTGCTGGCGGTTCGCCGCATCTCGTCCTAAAACCCGCCGACCATTTTCGATCGGAGACTTGCCGTGGACGTCAAAGAAGTCAGAAAGTTAGATGCGTATCTGAAGCGCGTATTCGGCAATCCCAAGATCCGCGTCGTGCCGCGGCCGAAGAAGGACGATTCCGCCGAAGTCTATATCGGCGAGGAATTCATCGGCGTGCTCTTCGTCGACGACGAGGACGACGATCGCTCGTTCCAATTCCAGATGGCGATACTCGAGGACGACCTGGTCGATCAGGAGTAGTTGGTCGCGAGCGAAGCGGAGTCTTCGCTCGAGCGCGGCGTTCTCCGTGTCCCGAACGCACTGCAACGCTCCTTAAGCGCGTTCACGCGCGTCTTCGACACGCTATGGCGTTGCAGTGCAGAGCCGGGACCCAGAAGCCACACGGAATATTTCTGCGACATGGGCCCCAGCTCAGCAGAGCATCGTCACTGGACGATGCTTCGCATCGGCAGGGAGACGCTGCGCTGTATCCGGGGTACGCGTCGAGGTTCGAGGCGCACTCTCTCCCCATCGTCATTGCGAGCGCAGCGAAGCAATCCAGGAATTCTTCCGCGCAGGGATTCTGGATTGCTTCGCTGCGCTCGCAATGACGCCGTTAGCTTCGCGGTCAAAGGCGAGGGTACCAAGCAGTCGATTCGGCGCAAGGCTTCGTGGTGCTGATGCCATTGGCAACAATCTGTGAGTAGGACGCGCGATCGCGCGCCTCTAGAGTGGCACGTCCCAAGATCATTGCTTCGATATGTTCGGCAAGATGCGGGTCATCATGGCGTACGAGCTGCCGCATCATTCCGATCGGGTACGATCAAGCTTTCATAGTTCTGCTTGGGGTTCTTTCGGCAACACACGCCTCGGCGGTAGCATTGCTGGAGCGGCATCCTGATCAGCTTTACGGGCTCAATTGCAGATTTCAGCGCTCCAGCACCGACGAGGCTGGTCCTCCCAATTGACCTCACCTCCACGCGACAGCCGGGCCTCACCTGCCGACAACCCGTTTGGCTGCAAGCAACCTCCCCTGTGGCCGGCGGCTTCTTAGTTGCAGACTTCAACGAGCGAAGTACCAGTTATTCCGCCTCGCCTCCCCGTATCTTCGAGCCGGCAGCCAGAACGAACTGGACGACAACCGACAGAGTTGCAATAGATCTGACCCGTCGCCTGCGGCTTCGCGGGTGTGGTTTCGACCTTCTTCTTTTCATTGTCTTGCTTGTTGGCATCCTCGCGGGTCGCGACCGGCTTCTTGTCCTGCGCCTTCTCGCATTCATTGTCGTCGTTGATGCGATAGCCGGCGCGGCAGGTGATCTTCACGCAAGTATCGCCGTCCGCCTTGAAGCCGTGATTGCACACGAGCGGGCAGACGCGCCCCGGCTTGGCCTTGATGGCATCGAGCGCTTCGAAGCTCGCGAATTTGGCGTCGAACTTCGTGCCGGCATATTTGTTGAAGAGGCTGAGCGAACGCTGCGAGGTCGCATTCCAGTCGCCGTCCGCATTGCTCGCGAGACAGCCGACGCGGCGGAGTTCTGACTGCACCAGCTTGGCTGTCTCCTGCGGCGACAGACTCGGCGGCGATTGGGTGGGGGCCACGGCCGCGACCTTCTGCTCAGCGTCACGCTGAGCCTTCTCTTTGGCGGCTAGCTCAGCCGCTGCCTTTTCGCTGGCGATTCTCTCGGCCAGCGCCTTCTCGGCAGCCTGCTTGTCGGCCAGTGCCTTGGCGGCTGCTTCTGCATCTTTCCTGCGCTGCTCGGCGGCCGCCGCCTTGGCCTCTTCGATCCGTTTGGCCTTCTCCGCGGCGATCCGAGCATCTTCGGCAGCCTTGGCCGCTGCTGCGGCTTTCTCCTGCTCGGCCTTCTTGGCCCGTTCGGCGGCAAGCTTTGCCTTCTCCTCCTCGGCCGCCCGCGCCTTCTCGGCCGCTGCAGCGCGGGCGTCTTCGGCAGAAATCCGGTTGAGTTGAGCCTTGGCGAGATCGGTATAGAAGCCGCTGGGATAACGATTGAGGAATGCAGTCCAAACGTCGCGCGTGCCGAGCTGGAGCGCCAGTTCGTAGTCGCGCCGGATGTCGCTGTCCGGGTTCGCCTGCGGTCCGGTCGCGACCGGCTTGGCCGGAACCAGGGCCACGTCGTCGCCGCCGAGCGAGCCGTACACAAATGGCTCCTGCTTGTAGCCGGTATTCTTGAGCACGTCGTCGCGCACGAAGCCGAACGCCTTGCGCAGATCGAGCCCGGGCGTCGGCAGACGTTCGACGAGAGCCGCCGCGAACGGGCTATTCTTGGAGTCGCCGTCGGACGCCGTCGAGCCCGCTTTCGCCGCGAACGCGATCATCGTATTCGGGCTGGTTGGCTCGACCTTGGCGAGGCCGCGGCCGATGGCACGCGAGGCGATGGTACGCTTCATCGTCTTGGCAAACGGGTTGTCGCGACATGCATCGAGGATGATCAGGCGCAGCTGCTTTGCAGGTTCGACCGCGAACAGCGCGCGGTCCAGCGCGATCGTTTCGTCCAGCACGTCGCTGTCGGTCTCCAGCGTCGCGTCTGTCGGGATCAGATAGTTGACGCCGTCCAGTTCAATGCCATGACCGGCGTAATAAACCACCGCGACCCCAGCATCCCGCGCCTTGCCGCCGAAGTCACGCAGCGCCCGGCGCATCTCCGAACCGTTGAGGTCGAGCTTGATGTCGACGGTATCGAACCCGGCCTTCCTGAACATGCCGCCGACCAGGGTGGCATCGTTCGCGGGGTTCGCCAGCCGCGCCACGTTCTTGTAGGCCGAGTTGCCCATCACCAGCGCGACGCGCTTCTCGGCCAGCGCCGGTCCGGCTCCCACGCAGATCGCAAATATCAACAAAACAAACAGCCGAAGCCGCATTCCAGCCCCCGAATGCAATAGCGTCAGATTATTCGCAGCATGGCCAATCGCAATCTGTGCTCAGTGATATCAGTCACACATCCATGCGCCATCCGGGCAACCCCGTGCCACGCATCACGGCCATCATGCCCTGTTTTGGCCCGATGGGTCAATCGTTATTCGAAAAAAACGAAAAGACTCGATGCTGCCAACGCTTGGCTACTGTGCATGGGGTTGTTTTCGATTTTTTGGTTTGGAGGCTCCAGCCGACAGTAAGCCGACCGCCCTTAGCCCCGCGGCCCGCGCAGCTGCGCGGTCAGCCTCTCCATCGCCTCCGCCACTTCGCGCCACTGCGACAGCCAGCTGCGTGGAAAGCGGAAGGTGAGGTCGGCGCCGCCGACGCGGCGCTCGGAGAGGCACATGCCGGGGGTGGCGGCATCGCGCGTGCAGCGCGCGGTGAGCGCGGGGCTCGCAGCCGAATAGAGGTCCTCGCTGCCGTAGGGCGTGTCGGTGCGGAACATGCGCATCGTCAGGCCGTCCGCTGGGCTTGCCGCGGCCGGGTCGAGATAGCGCGGATAGATCGTGGCCGTGCGCTGCTCGGGCGAGAGCGCATCGTGATGGGCGGCGATCGACAGGAAGATGCGGTCGATCGACTGCAGCGCCGCTTCCGCCGTGTCGGAGGTGACGTGCTTGGGCGCGCCGGGCGGCTCCAGCGAGGGATAGAGGAAGTCGAGATCGATGCGCTCCTGCGGCCCCGAGTGCCGCTGGATCTTCATCCGGATCGCGGTCACCGGCAGGTTGAACAACGTGCCGCCGACGCTCACCGGCAGCTTGTCCGGCGCGTTCGCGCCCCGGCTGCCCCAGGTCGGCCACAGCAGGTAGGCGACGAGCGCGACAGCTGCGACCGCCGCCGCGCCGCCGAGCACGATCGGCACGACATGCGCACGGGTGCGCGTGCGGGGGGACCTGAGGGGAGCTGCCGAGAACAATGCCATGAATTGTGCGAGGTCGACCGGAGGTCGGCCGATGGCCGACGAATCAGCGCGAATATGCCATGCGACGGCGCTTTCGCGCAGCGTTCCCGGCCGCTTGGATCGGGGACGGCCCCTGCACGGGACGGCCGGCCGCGTTAACCTTTCCTTAAGGATAATGTAGCGTTAACGGGCCCTGTTTGTCACAGGAAGGCACGCGCGTTGTGTAAGGGCGGAGCACTTCCGATGACACCTGAAGCTCTCAACACCTTCTTCTCGATCGGCATCGGTTTCGCGCTCGCGGGCGCGCTCGTGAACGGATACCAGGCGCTGGCACAGCGGCCAGCCGGCTTCGGCCTGCTGCAGGACGGCGTGGCCCCGAAAACCTTCGCGGCGGTTCCCTTCCTGGTGTTCGCCGCGCCCTTCATCATCATGCGCAACACGCTGCGCGGCGTGCGGGTGGAAAGCCGCCGCATGGAATTCGTGATGATGGCAACCGTCATCGCCGCCTTTTGGAGCATGATGAGCGGCACCTTCTTCCTGATGACGCTGCGCGCTGCCGGCATTCTGGTCTGATCCGAAGTGCCTCGAGCGCGGCCGGCCCTTTGCGTCGCGGCTGCCGTTTGGCTATGCCAGTCGTCAATGCGACAGGAGACAGCCAATGGCCATCTACGAGCTTGACGGGCAGGCGCCCGACCTTCCCGCCGACGGCAATTATTTCATCGCCGAGACCGCGACCGTGATCGGCCGGGTGCGCTTGAAGCCGGGCGCGAGCGTTTGGTTCGGCGCAGTGCTGCGCGGCGACAATGAGTGGATCGAGGTCGGCGAGGGCGCCAACGTGCAGGACGGCTCGACCTGCCACACCGATCTCGGCTTTCCGCTTGTCATCAGCAGGAATTGCACGGTCGGCCACAACGTCATCCTGCACGGCTGCACCATCGAGGAGGGCGCGCTGATCGGCATGGGCTCGATCGTGATGAACGGGGCAAAGATCGGCCGCAACAGCATCGTCGGTGCCGGCTCCGTCATCACCGAGGGCAAGGAGTTCCCCGAGCGCTCGCTGATCATCGGCTCGCCCGCGCGCGTGATCCGCACCCTCGACGACGCCCAGGTGCAGAAGATGGGGAGCGCGGCCCGGTTCTACGTGGCCAACGGTCCGCGCTTCAAGCAGGGCTTGAAGCGGATCGGCTGACCGGCCCGCCCGGCCGCGCTTCGCCCCAGCCGGGCCACGGCTCGATGCCGTAAGAATACAGGTTGGTGCTTTAATCCTCTGCTAGCGCGATCACGCTTATCATCCAGCGTTTTCAACCAGGAGGAGCGGCGCCATGGGAGCTGCGGCGCTGGAATCCGGCCTCGGTGCCGGAACCAAATTCTTGAAGAAATTGGTCCGTTTCGTGCGCGGCGCCGACACGCTGACCGTTGCGGAGAAGGTCTACAGCATCGCCGCCTTTCTCGCGATCGTCACCACTTTCCTGCTGGTGATGTCGGTCCAGTCGGTGCGCCTGCAGACGACGTATCGCCACCTGCATGCCACCTCCGCCGACGCGGCGGTCGGCGTCGGGCGCATCAACGCCCTGATCTACGCCGTCGTGATGGAATCGCGCGGCATCTACATGTCCGCCGATCGTGCCGCGATGAAGCAGTTCGCGGACGGGCTGGTGCGGCGCAACCGCGAGCTCGCCGAGGCCGTGAAGAGCATGGAGCGTACGGTGCGCGACGACGACGCCGAGCTGTTCTCTTCCTTCCGCCAGCGCATCCAGCAATTCATCGACTTCCGCCAGGAGCTGGTGCGCCGCGGCGTCGAGATCAGCCCGGCCGCGGCCCGCGAGTGGGGCGACAACGACGCCAATCGCACCCTGCGCAGCAAGCTCAACAGCGATCTCGAAGCGCTCGAGCGCATCTACGAACAGCGCGCCCGCGAGGCGGACGAACTCGCCGACAGCCACCGCTACGCAGCCGCCTATCTGTTCGCGCTGGGGCTCGTGGCGCTGATGCTCGCGGCGTTGAACGTCGTCGTCATGCGGAACTCGGTGGTCGGCGCGCTCGCCGATATCACGCAGGCGACCGACCGGATCGCGCAGGGCGACGTCAAGAGCGAGGTGCCGCATCTGCGCCGTCACGACGAGATCGGGCGCCTTGCGCGCGCGGTGCAGAATTTCCGTGACGCGGTGGCGCGCATCTTCGAGCTCGAGGAGCTCGAGGTCGGCACCGCGCAGGCGCGCGACGCGGCGATGACCGAGCGCGACAAGTTCAACGACAAGTACCAGGCCAAGAAGTGGCAGCTTTCGGCGGCGATCAACAGCATGCCGCAGGGGCTGATCATGCTCGACGGCAAGGCCAATGTGGTCGCGATGAACGCCAATTACCGCAGGATCTACAATCTGCCTGAGACGATCCAGACCGGGTCGAGTCTCGAGGAGATCCTCCAGCACAGGGTCGAGAGCGGATTGTTCAGCGGCGACGTCACGAAATACGTCGCGGCGGTGCTCGACCGCATCGCCAAACGCCAGCCGACGTCGTACGAGATCGCGCTGAACGACGGCCGCATCATCAAGATCTACGAGCGCCCGATGGACGGCGGCGGCTGGGTGTCGGTGCAGGAGGACGTCACGGAACAGCGCCACCGCGAACGCATTCTCGAACGGATGGAGCGCTTTCTCGCCACTATCATCGAGAACGTGGCCGAGGGCATTATCGCCAAGGACGCGCGCAATCTGCGCTACGTCTTCGTCAACAAGGCCGCCGAGAAGATGATCGGCATGTCGCGCGGCGAGATCATCGGCAAGACGGCGCGGGAATTGTTCTCCGTGGAGGCTGCCGAATTGATCGAGCGGCGCGACCAGCAGTTGCTCGCACAGCGGCAGCAGCTCGAGCCGATCATCGATACCATCGATAATCCCGTCCGCGGGCACCGCGTCATCTGCGCCCGCCGCATCCAGGTGGGGGGCGCCGGTGAGGAGTCCCACATGTTCGTGACCATGGTCGAGGATCGGACCGAACGGCCGGCAGCGGCGGCATAGCGGCCGGCGGCAGCTCGCATCTGCCGCGGGCTGCCGATGCTCGCGCGGAAGTGAGACAGTGTGGCTGTCACGAATGACCGACTGACGGTAGCTTGGTCCTGCTTTGAAGCGTGGAGCAACCTCCACGCGGAGGATCGAGTGATGTTACGCAGGATGATGATGACGGCGCTGGCCGTGGCGGCGGTCGGGCTGTCGGCGCCACAAAAGGCCGAGGCGGGCGGCGGTTTCGGACGTGGTGGAGGCTTTCACGGCGGTGGCTTCCATGGTGGCGGCTTCCATGGCTGGGGGCACCGTCATTGGCATGGCGGCGGCTTCTGGCCAGGGATCGGGATCGGGGTGGGTCTCGCCGGCGCCGGCTACTACGGCGGTTATTACGGCTACGGCTACCCCTATTACGGCGGCCCCACCTATTATGGCGTCGGCTACAACGACGGTTATGGCGGCTGCTACGTCGTGCGCAAGCGCGTCATGACCCCGTCGGGATGGCGCTACCGCCAAGTCGACGTCTGCGAGTGAGGCGAAATAGCTGTTAAAAAACAAGGTCGTTGACGCAGTATACCGTCAACGACCTTGCCAGCCCCGGATATTGAAATCGGCTCACGCCATCCGGTAACGGCGAGCATCGCGCGGAATCATACCGGCGAATGTGATCCAGTTCACAAGTGGCGAAAATAAAGTTCCCGCACCGTGCCCGGCTCAGCCGCCCGAGCGCTTGCGTGCGCTGGCGTGGCGGTGCCGCGCCGGTTTCCTGCGGGTAACCGATGGAGTCTCGACCTCGGTCGCCCGTGCACTGGCAAAGGACTGCCGCAAGCCGTCGATGGATTCGTTCAAGGCCGTAACCTGCTCCGACAGGCGCTTGGTGTCGGCCTGTTGCGCCGCCAGCAGCCGCTTCATCGTCTGAAGCTGGTCCTGCACCACCTGGAGCTGGTCGATCGATTCCTGCTGGGTCGCCTCCAGCCCCTTGGTCTTCTCGACCAGCTGCTCGGAGGCCTGGGCGGTGCGGGCCTGAAGCTGCCGCGAGGCCACCACCCGGTCGCGCTCGGGGGCGGCACCGGTATAGGCCCGCCAGATTGCGATCGACGTCACGCCCGCGATCAGCAGCAGGAGGGCTGCAGCAGTCAGCGCGATCGGCTGGGCGCCAAGGCGAAGGAGGGTGTTGGACGGCCTGTCCTGGGCGAGATCGATCATCGCTGACAAAACCCAAATTGAAACTTGGTGAGTGGCGAAGACCGGCAACCCAGAGGGGTCACCGGGGCGTCCCGAAAGCCTTACGTTTCGGCAAGGAATGGGACCAAAAAGAGGCTGAGCGGCAAAAAACCAGTGATCAGCGGCTCTTGCAGCCCGGGAGCGCCGCGCAGGGGGCAGGGATCAAGGCTGAAATTGCGAGAACGGCCCGGAATAGCTCTTTGCGCGCGGTGCCGCATAGGGCCCGAGCCGGGAGGTCTTCAGTCCAAGTCGCACCAGTGATTCCGCCAGCGTCACCGCGGCCGCGACGCCGTCGACCACGGGCAGGCCGTGCGTGGCGGCGAGCTCGCCTGCGAGATCGGCCATGCCGGCGCAGCCGAGCACGATCGCTTCTGCGCGGTCGTCACGGATGGCGGCGGTGATCTCCGCCGAGATCTTGCCGAGCGCATCAATGTTGCGCTCTTCGAGCGCCAGCACCGGGACCTCGGCGGCACGGACGCGGGCGCAGCGTTCGGCCAGGCCGTACTTCCGCAGATTGTGCTCGAGCGGCACGATGGAGACGCCGAGCGTGGTCACCACGGCAAAGCGCGCCGCGATCAGGCTCGCGAGGTGGAAGCCGGCCTCGCCGATGCCGATCACCGGCGCCTTGGCGGCGGCGCGCGCGGCATCCAGGCCGGTGTCGTCGAAGCAGGCGATGATGTGTGCGTCCGCGCCGTCGCGATCGGCCTCGCGGATGCAGCCGAGCATGCCGGGCACCGCGAAAGCTTCGTCGTAAAACCCCTCGATCGAGACCGGGCCCATCGCCGGCTGACGCGCATCGATCACGGTGCCCGCGAGGGCAACGCTGCGCGCGGCAGCGGCGATCTTCGCCGTCATCGACGCCGTTGTGTTGGGATTGACGACGTGAAGCCGCATTGGAACAGACGAGTCCTTATCTCAGACGAGTCCCTTGCCGGCGTCCGAGCCCTTGGCCGCCTGCCGCTTGTTGAGCACGTGAATGGTGCCGAGCGCAAGCGTGATGACCGTGAACGAGACCGCCGAGATCACGGTGCCGAGCGCGTAGATGTCGGGGTTGGTCACGGTGGTGGTGAGGCCTTGAAGATCCAGCGGCAACGTGTTCACGGCGCCGATCGCCTGGCTGGAGCGTGCGAGCTCGTCCCAGGACAGCGTGAAGCCGAACAGGCCGATGCCGATCACCGAGGGCAGGATGATCGGCAGCACGACATGACGAAAGGTCTGCCACGGTGTCGCGCCGAGATCGCGCGCGGCCTCTTCCAGCCGCGGATCGAAGCGGTTGAAGATCGCGAACATGATGAGCAGCCCGAACGGCAGCGTCCAGGTCAGGTGCGCGCCGAGCCCGGACGTCAGCAGGCCCATCGAGGTCTCGAAATTCTCGTTCCAATGCGCCTTGATCAGGTCGTCGATGATGCGGAACTCGAGCGAGATGCCGAGCGAGGTGATGATCGAGGGCACGATGAGGCTGGCGATCGCCGAGTAGAACAGGATGCTCTGCGCCTTGAACTTGCGCCGGAACGCCATGCCGGCGGCGACCGACAGCACGACGGTGACGATCATCACGACGATGCCGAGCAGCAGCGAGCGGCGGAAGGCGGCACCGAGATCGACGATGCCGGTGCCCTGGAACAATTTTGCGATCCAGAAGGTCGATACGCCGTTCATCGGGAAGGTGAGGCCGCCCTGCGGCCCCTGGAACGACAGCACGTAGATCGCGATCATCGGCCCATAGAGAAACAGCACATAGGCCGCGAAGAAGATCGCGAGCACGTAGAACGAGCGCGGGCGTCCTTCCTTCATGCTCTAGAGCTCCTTCTTGATGTCGACGATGCGCGACATCATGGTGATGATCAGGAAGGTGATTGCGAGGAGGATCACGGCATTGGCCGCGGCGGCGGGGAATTGCAGCGCGTTGACCCGCGTCTCGATGATCTTGCCGGCGGCGGCGATCTGCTGGCCGCCCATCACGCCGATGGTGATGAAGTCGCCCATCACGATGGTGATGACGAAGATCGAGCCGATCACGATGCCGGGCTTGGCCAGCGGAATGATGACGTTGACGAGGGTCTGGAAACCGCTGGCGCCGGCGTCATAAGCGGCCTCGATCAGCGACTTGTCGATGCGCACCATCGAGTTGAAGATCGGCACCACCATGAAGAAGGTGAAGAGGTGCACCAGTGCCAGCACCACGGAGAACTCGGAGAACAGCAGCCATTCGATCGGATGGTTGATCAGCCCCGTCTTCATCAGGCCGGTGTTCACCAGGCCGTTGCGCCCGAGCAGCGGGATCCAGGCGATCATGCGGATCACGTTGGAGGTCCAGAACGGGATCGTGCAGAGCAGCGACAAGCCCATCTGCCAGGTCTTGGACTTGACGTGGAAGGCGAGGAAGTAGGCGACCCAGAAGCCGATGAAGAGGGTGATGGCCCAGACCAGGAAGCAGAGCTTCAGCGTCTTCAGATAGGTCTTGGCGATGGTGCAGAGCTCAGGGAGCTGCGCAATGCAGCCTTCGAACGTGTCGGTGTAGCCGCGGCCGGAGAAAGCCGGCAGCAGCTGGTATTCGTTGTAGTCCCAGAACGAGACGATGACGACGAAGACGAGCGGAATGAGGAAGAACGCGAGAAAGACCAGCATCATCGGCCCGGCCTGGAGCCAGGAGATGAAGGACGGCGACAGGCGCGTCGGCTTTGCGGCGCGCGCTGTGCCCGACCCCGGGATCAAGCCCGGGGCTGCCTGTTGCAGGACTTCTTCCGACATGTCCGTTACGCCGCGATGAACTCGTTCCACTTGCGGACCATGTAGTCGTTCTCGTCCATCACGGCGTTCCAGCACGCGACCCCGCCCATGCGATCCTCGTAGGAGCCGCCGTCACGCACCGCGCCGGCCTTTTCAAGCAGCGAGCCGTCGGGCGCCTTGATGTCCTTCTCGGCCGGCTTGCCTTCCATCCAGTAGGCCCATTCGTAGGGCTCCATGTGGGCCTTCGCGGTGGAGAGCACGGCGGAGTAATAGCCCTGGCGGTTGAGATAGGCGCCGGCAAAGCCCGACAGGAACCAGTTCACGAATTCATAGGCCCATTCGAGCTTGGCACCCGAGACGCCCTTCGACACGCAGAAGCCGGAAGCCCAGGACCGGTAGCCTTCCTTCAGCGGCTGGAAGGTGCAGGGGATGCCCATCGAGCGCACCTTGGTGACCGCCGGTGACCACATCGACTGAATCACGGTCTCGCCCGAGGCCATCAGGTTGACGCTCTCGTTGAAGTCCTTCCAGAAGGCGCGGAACTGGCCGGCCTTCTTGGCCTCGGTCATCACCTTCATGGTGAGATCGATCTCTTCCTTGGTCATGTTGCCCTTGTCGGCATATTTGTACTTGCCGGAGGCTTCCACGACCATGGCGGCATCCATGATGCCGATCGAGGGGATGTTGAGGATTGAAGCCTTGCCCTTGAATTCGGGGTTGAGCAGCTCGGCCCAGGTGGTGATCGGACGCTTGATCAGGTCGGGGCGGATGCCGAGCGTGTCGGCGTTGTAGACGGTCGGGATCAGCGTGACGAATTCGGTCGCCGACGTCGCGAACTTCTTGGAGTCCTTGCCTTCGAGATAGAGCACCTTCCATGGCGCGGTGCCCTGGCCGCCGATCTTCTTGCCGTCGGGCGTCTCGCCCTTGGTGAAGACGGGCGTGATGTTGCCGAACTCCTTGATCTTCTTGGCGTCGAGCGCAAGGATGTTGCCCGACGGCACCAGCTTCTTCAGCGAGAAATATTCGGTATCAAGCACGTCGAAGGAATTCGGCTGGGTCATCACGCGCTTGGTGACGTCGTCCGTGGTTGCGGTGATGTATTCGATCTTGATACCAGTGTCCTTCAGGCATTGCTTGGCGATGTCGTCGCCCTCGTTCACGGCCGTGCCGAGATAGCGCAGCACCTTCGCATCGGCCGACTTCACGTAAGGAAAGCCGGTGATCGCGCCGGAGCCGGCGGCGAGGCCGGCGAGACCCGCGGTGCCCTTCAATAGCGTGCGGCGGCTGACGCCGGTCTTCCTGGTCGTCTCGGTCATTTCGCTCACTCCTCTGTGTTGCGCATTCCGTGGTGAAGGGTGCTATTGTAGGCGTTGCGCCTTGGCGGGATCCCAGGTCGCCAGCACGCGATCGCCCGGGCGGAACGGATGCACGTCGAAGGCGGCCTCGGGAACGTGGGAGAAAAGGGCGGTGCCGTCGTCGAGCGTGAGCGAGACGGCGATGTAGGAGCCCTGGTACTCGGTCTGGGTCAGCAGCGCCGGCGCGCCGAAGGCGCCGTCGACGAACGGCACGATGCCGAGCTGATCGGCGCGAACGGCGATGAGATTGCCGGCGTCGCTGAGCACGTTGTGTCCGCCGATGAATCGGGCCACGAATTCGGTGCGGGGACGATGGAAGATGTCGCGCGCCGTGCCCTGCTGCTCGATCCTGCCGTGGTTCATCACCACGATGTGGTCGGCGAGGGCCATCGCCTCTTCCTGGCCGTGGGTAACCTGGATGAAGCTGATGCCGAGCTCGCGCTGCAGCCGCTTCAGCTCGCCGCGCATCTTGACGCGCAGGAACGGATCGAGCGCCGAGAGCGGCTCGTCGAGCAGGAGGATCTGCGGCTCGGTGATCAGCGCGCGCGCGAGCGCGACGCGCTGCTGCTGGCCGCCGGAGAGCTGCGCCGGAAGACGGCCTGCATATTGGCTCATCGCGACCAGCTCGAGCAATTCGCCGGCGCGCTTGTGCCGCGTCGGCTTGTCGATGCCGCGCATCTTCAGGGCGAAGGCGACGTTGTCGAGCACGGAGAGGTGCGGAAACAGAGCGTAGGACTGGAACATCATCGCGGTGCCGCGCTTGGCGGGCTCGAGGTCGGTGACGTTCTGCGCGCCGAGGATGATGTCGCCTTCGCTGACCGCCTCGTGACCTGCGATCATGCGCAGCGTCGAGGTCTTGCCGCAGCCGGAGGGGCCGAGCAGGCAGCAATAGGTGCCGGCCGGGATCTTCAGGTTGACGTTGTCAACGGCCAGCGTGGCGTCGTAGCGCTTGGTGACGGCGACCAGTTCGAGAGCGGCGGGAATGGCCATGGCGTGTCCGAGGAGGGGCGTTGCGTCCCGCCTCTCTCCGCAAGGTCCGTGCCAACAGCCCGCGACGATGCGAATTTCAGAAACTGTGCAGCGGAGTCAGATCGTTAGATCGATTCCGGCCCAATGTCGGGCCGTCACCCGTGCAGCCAGCTGCACACAAAACGGGCGAAGATTGTATAAAGTTTCGCCTGTGATTGGATACAGCTCGTCGACTAACATTGCAGGCCGAACGTTCGTCGATCGAGCCTCACAATCATGGCCGCCAAGTCCCGCCAGAAACCCGATGCGCCAGACGCGAGCGATCGCGTCAGCCGTATCCGGGAGGGTGTGACTGCCGCGATCCTCGAGCATCGCCTGCTGCCCGGCACCAAGCTCGGGGAGGACGAGATCGGCGACATCTACGGCGCAAGCCGGACGCTGGTGCGCTCAGCGCTGCAGCAGCTTGCGCATGAGGGCATCGTCAATATCGAGAAGAATCGCGGCGCTTTCGTTGCGCGCCCGACGCCGGCTGATGCCCGCGAGGTGTTCGAGGCGCGGCGCCTGATCGAGCCCAGCATCGTGGACCGCGCCATTGACGCGGTTTCGCCGGCCTGGCTCGATCGCCTGCAGCACCATCTCACGGAAGAACGCGAGGCCGAGTTGCGCGGCGATGCCCGCGCCTCCGTCCGTCTGTCCGGCGAGTTTCATCGTCTCGTCGCCGAGATGAGCGGCCACAGCATCTATCTCGGCTTCCTGAAGGAGCTGATCGCGCGCTCCTCGCTCATCATCCTGCTCTACCGCCGTCACGACACGCCCGCGTGCGGCACCGATCATCATGCCGGGATCGCCGCCGCGATCCGCAAGCGCGACAAGGCGCGCGCCGGCGCCTTGATGCTGTCGCACCTGAACGAGATCGAGGCGGAGCTGTTCCTGAAGGATCCCGCCGCCGACGAATTGCGGCTGGCGGACGTGCTGGGGGCGTGAGAAGGGCGTCGCCAGCGCACGGGATCGGCGGGTCCGGACGCTATTGTGGCTCCAATCCGAGATTCTTGATCGACTCCAGCCAGACCGGCCCTTCTTTTTCGTAGAGGGCGACCGAGGATGCGCGGTCCATTGCCGGCGCATCGACCCCGAAGGCCTCCAGCAGCTTCTGGACACGCTCGGTCTTGCCGCCTTCGACCATCAGCTTGGCGAGCAGCTCGATCCGGTCGGTCGGCGTCGCAGCGGGCGCCACCAGGGTCGTGAAGCTGGTCAGCTGGAAGACCTTGCCGGTGACCCCCTGCTCGGTGAACGTCTTGGTGTCCGGCAGCTTCTTCATGCGAACCAGTGACGGAACAGCGATCGCGCGGCCGACGCCGGTATCAAGGACCGGAAGCGCGGCTTGGTAGCTGCCGGTCGCGGCCTGGATGACGCCGGCCGCCAGGTCCTGCCACATCGGCGCTTCGCCGCGGTAATGCACGATGGAGATGTCGAGGCCGTATTGGCGATTGAGCTCGGCGATCGCGATGTGCGCGAACGAACCGATCCCATACGACCCGGCCGTGACCTTGTTGCGGCGCGCATAGGCGACGAAATCTTCGATGGACTTTGCACCGGTAGCGGAATGGACGACCAGCGGCAGATGACCCGATGGCGTCATCGCGACGATCGTGAAATCCTTGTCCGGATCGTAGGCGAGCGACTTCAGCAGCAGCCGGTTTCCGAGCAGCGTGGACGAGATCGTGTACATCAGCGTATGGCCGTCCGCCGGCGAATCCTTGACCGATTGGGCTGCCAGCGCGCCGCTCGCTCCCGTCTTGTTTTCGACGACGACCGGCTGTCCGAGCTTCTGAGAGATGTAATCGCCATAGGCGCGGGCGAACGCATCGGTGATGCCGCCGGCGGGCGTCGACACGACGATCTTGATTGCTTTGGTCGGCCAGGCTTCGGCCGCAGCCCCGTCAGCCGTGGCCAGCACCAGGCCTGCAATTGCAGCGCCCAGCATTGCGACGAATGTCCTCACTTGCCCCTCCGGTTTTGTTGCGTCTTTGGGCGCCCTTTGGCCGCCGGGCAGAGATGTCACACGAGCAGAGTCAAATAGAAACAACATTTCATTGTATGAAATGGCTAGCTCTTGGCGGCCGCGGACGGGCCTGCCGCAGCAAGCCTGGCGCTGAGCGTCTCGGCCAGTGCGGAGGCGACTTTCTTCATCTGAGGCACGAAGCGCCTGAGACCTTCCTCGGTGCTGACGGCCTCGCGCAGCATCATCACGTTCATGCTTGCGAACAGGCGGTTCGGAACAGCGACGGGAACGCCGATCGCCCAGACGGCGCCGCCGAAGATGCGGCGGCTGTAGCTCTCGTCCATCACTGCGAATCCGGCTTTCCGGATCGCGCGCAGCACCTTGGTGAGTTTGGCGGGATTGCGGGCGAGGTCGTTCCAGGGCTCCGGGCTGAGGGCAAGGCGCGCCGCGATGCGCTCCTGCTCGGCCGGTTCGCAAAACGCCAAATAGGCGCGCCCCATCGAGGTGCCCAGCACGGGAAAGCGAAAACCCGGCGGACGGTAGAAGAGCAGCGAACCGCCGATCCGCGTCGTATGCGCGATCACCATGGATTCCTCGTCGAGCACAGCCACGTCCGAGGGCCACTGAATCTGTTGGCGAAACTTGTTGAGCATCGGTTCGGCGATACCGCCGATCCAATTGGGTTCGTCGTAGCCGGCGCTGAGCAGGAGCGCCCGTCCGGTCGGGGCATAGCTGGGCGGCTCGGCGCGCCGCACCACATATCCTTCATGCTCCAGCGTTTCGAGCATGCGGACGATTGTTGCCTTGTTGAGGCCCGTCGCCTTATGCAGCGAGCCTACGGTCGATTGCCGTTCCTGGTTGATGACGCGCAGAACCTCGAGGCCTCTCGACAACGCGATAACGGGACGGAACGAGGGCATGGCAGCTCTTTGTGAGGACCGTTCCGCTAGTCAATGATGTAATCGCCGGATCAGTCAACAGGCCCGACTCCCGGCCGGGAATTGGACGGTGCCGCATCGACCTCAGCGACCGATTTCGCTTTCGGCGGCAAGCTGCCCCTCTGCCGTGATCTCGTATTCGCCGTCGTGCTTGGTCATCCATCCTGACCTGACCATTTCTCGTGCAAGCTGTATCGAGCAGATCGGATGATTGCCGCCCGGGTGATACAGCCTGTCGTTGCGGACGAGCAGGTGCCCGTACAATCGCGCCTGGCGTAGCGCCCTGCGCATCCCCGGTGATGGACTTTTCATGCCGGTTCAAGCGCGAGCACGATGAAGGTTCCTAATGAATGCGGCCATCTCATCGGCGTTTCGGTCGATAGCGCACATAGGAACCGTCATTCTGCTGCATCGTTTGCTCTTCCGAGGAGTAGCGCCATGAATGTACGGGATGAGCACACGTGGTCCCTCTGGATGGACGTATCTGTCGCCGAAGCTCCGGTGCTGTCGAGTACGGTCGGCGTGGACGTTGCCGTGGTCGGCTCCGGAATAGCCGGGCTTTCGGTCGCATATGAACTTGCTTGCCATGGACGTTCGGTCGCAGTCATCGATCGCGGCCGCATCGGCAGCGGGATGACGGCGCGCACCACGGCGCATCTGGCGACCGCACTTGATGATGGTTACGATGCGTTTGTGCGAGTCCGCGGCCCTGACTGTGCGCGGCGTTACTATCAGAGCGTCGCTGCCGCGATCGATCGCGTCGAGGCCATCCAAGGCGCCGAGCACATCGATTGCGGTTTTAAGCGCGTCGATGGCTATTGGGTACTGGCATCCGAAACGTCCGCATCCGAGCTGGATAGTGAATTGGACTGCTGTCGCAAGCTGCAGATTCCGGTCGAAAATTGCATCGAGCGGACACCATTCCATGACAGCGGTCAGACGCGTTCGCTGCGCTTTCCGCGCCAGGCGCGCCTGCATCCGACTAAATATCTCGCCGGTCTGGCGAGCGCACTGCAGCGCCGGGGCGCCCAGCTCTATGCTGACACCTGCGTCGAGAGCATCCAGCAACGCCAGGGTAGCATGGTCGTCACCACCGCCTCAGGCTACGAGGTTCACGCCGCCGACGTGGTGGTTGCGACCAACTCGCCCGTCAATGTTCAGGTGGCGATCCACACCAAGCAGGCGCCTTACCGCACTTATGCACTCGCCGCGAAGATTGCGGCCGGCGCCGTGGAGGATGCGCTCTATTGGGACACGCTCGATCCTTATCATTATGTACGCCTCCACCCGTTATCTGCCGACGAGGACATCGTGATCATCGGCGGCGAAGATCACAAGTCGGGTGAGGCGAATGATGGCGCACAGCGCCTTGACGCGCTTGAGCGCTGGGCGCGCGAGCGATTGCCGGATTTGCGCGAGGTCACCCATCGGTGGTCGGGTCAGGTGCTGGAGCCGGTCGATTTCGCCGGCTTCATCGGCCGCAGCCCCGGCGAGGAGCATGTATTCGTTGTCAGCGGCGACTCCGGGCAGGGGATCACCAACGGGCTCGTGGCCGGCATGCTGATCGCGGATCTCATCACCAGCGGCGCAAGTGCCTGGGAGGACGTCTACGCTCCGTCGCGGAAGATTCAAAGGAACATCGGCGAGTTCATCAGCGAGAACATCACCCCTATCAAGAATTTCGCGGAGTATCTCACCGCAAGTGAAATCGCGAGCGCTGAACAACTGCGGCCCGGCGAGGGGCGCCTCTTCCGAAGCGGCCTGAAGAAGATCGCGGCGTGCCGGGACCGAAGCGGACATTTGCATTTGCATTCGGCGAGCTGCACCCATTTGGGCTGCGTCGTGCACTGGAACTCACTCGAACAGTGCTGGGACTGCCCATGTCACGGATCGCAGTTTGCACCCGATGGCACCGCGCTCAACGGCCCGGCGGTTTCCCCGCTCGGCGAGGCTGATAAGCCGGCCAATCTTGAAGCGGCAGAATGACCGGCATCCCTCGGCGTGTTGTGGTCAGGCTTTGAAGGGGTATGCGCTGACGGCTGCAGCTTTTATGTGACGCGTTACGTGTGAATCATGATCGCACGGCGATCTGATGTGACTAGTCCTCGCAGGCTGTACAGGCTATATCCTGTCGCCTTGTCATCGAACTGTCATGTTATTGCAAATGCTAAAGTCAGATGCTGCGCCGGCTCGCAAGACTCCGGGCGCACCGGAAGCCAATCCTGCTGTTGGGAACACCAAGAGAAGGCAGCTCCTCACCGGCTTCCCGGGGCGACGCGAGGACGTCAGCGTGGAACCCGCGACGGTCGAGGAGCGCGCTGCCATTGAGCAGACGCCATCGCAGGACGTGACGCCCGCGCCGAGCCCGACCCAGCCCGCATCTCCCGCCGCCGAAATCGAGCTCAAGCTGCTCGTTGGTGCCGATCGCATGGCGCATTTCGGCGCAGCGCCCGTCATCGCAGCGAATGCACGCAACAAGGGCACGCGCAAACGTCTCAAGTCCGTCTATTACGACACGCCCGAGCGGGCGCTGCGTCGCGCTGGCCTCAGCTTGCGCGTCCGCCACAGCGGCTCGCGTTTCGTGCAGACCGTGAAGACCGAAGTTGCGGACGATCCGTTGCGTCGCGGCGAATGGGAAGCAAGTGTGCATTCGCTTGTGCCCGATCTCGCTTTGGCGATGCCGTTCATTCCGGAGAAGCTTCGCGAGCAACTCAAGGCGCAGCCGCTGGAAGCGGTGTTCACGGCCGATGTGCACCGGCATACGCGCATCGTCGACCTGCCGTCCGGCACGGTCGAGGTCGCCTTCGACCAAGGCGAGCTGACGGCCGGCGACCGGTCGGTTCCAGTCAGCGAGATCGAGCTGGAGCTGAAGAGCGGCAGCACGAGCGCGATCTACGAGATCGCTCTGCGCCTTGCGGAGCACGGAACGGTGAAGCCGTCCATCCGCAGCAAGTCTGCGCGCGGCTTCGACCTTGCCGCGGACCTGCCGCCGTCGGCACGCCGGCCGCGCAAGCTTCGCCTCGATCCCTCCGTGACGCTCGACGAAGCCTTCGCGACCATCCTGCGCGCCTGCTTCCTTCACCTGCTGCAATCGCTGCCGGCGGCCGAGGACGGCCGCAATCCGGAAGGCGTGCATCAGCTGCGCGTCTCGCTGCGCCGGCTGCGATCCGCGCTCGACCTGATGCGTTCGGTCGGCGCGCTCAGCAATCTCGAGGCGCTGCGTTCGGAGGCCAAATGGCTGGCGCAAGGCCTGTCCGCCGCGCGCGACTGGGACGTGTTCCAGCTCGACACCTTGCCGGCGATCGCAAGAGCCTGTCCTTCGGTCGCGGGCTTCGATGCGCTTGGGCGCGCCGCGGCTCAGCGTCAGGCGGAAGCCTATCGCAGCGCCCGCCACGCGCTCGATGATCGCCGCTGCGCGCTCTTCCTGATCGGCCTCGGCGGCTGGATCGAGACGCGCGGCTGGCGCAACGGCGTCGCGCCCGAAGATCTCGGCCGGCTCGCCGAGCCCGCCCTCAATTTCGCGCAGCGCGTCCTATCGGAACAGCACGCGAAGGTGCTCAAGCGCGGCCGCCGCTTCAAATCGCTGACGGTCGACGAACTGCACCGCGTGCGGCTCGCCACCAAGCGGCTGCGCTATCTCGGCGAGTTCCTGCTGCCGCTCTACGAGGATCGCAAGTCCGCACGAAAATTCGCACGCCGGCTCGCCGGCTTGCAGGAGGAGCTCGGCGTCTTCAACGACATGGCGGTGACGGCCTCGTTGCTCGACGGGCTCGGCGCTGACGATCGCGACAGCGCCATTGCGGCGGCCGCGATCGCCGGCTGGCAGGCGCGGGCATCGATCGGCGTGCAGCAGGGCTTGCAGGATAGCTGGCGGGATTTTGCCGCCGCACGCGTGCCCTGGTCGCGCCAGGGCCAGCAGAGCTGATCGCGCTTTCCCAAAAAAGTTGCGGCCAGCCATTGGGGGATGGCTGGCCGCGCGCGAACCGGTCTGGGACGGGGAGGGGTGGGGATGTGACCGGGTCGCGTAACCTGTTGTCTCGTTCCTACTGATCTTTCGCGCTGGCGGTGGAGACCGCCGGCTTGGTATCGCCCAGCGAGACCCAGACGTTGGGATCGCTCTGCGACTGGCGCTTGACGAAGCGGTAGCCGGTCTCCGTCCAGGCGAGGACGTTCTCGTTCTGATTGTCGAGAATGAACTCGCCCTTGTCGGTCTTCACCGTCAGCACCGCGTGGCCTTCGCCCTTCTTGTCGCGCACCACGGTGATGAGCAGGGCCTGGCGCGGCCAGCCGGCGTCCATCAGCATCTTGCGCTTCAACAGCACGTAGTCTTCACAGTCGCCGTAACCGTCTGACGGCAGCGACCACTTCTCGATCACGCCCCAGTGCTCCTGGTCGGTCAGAGGCTTGACGGTCTCGTTGACCCAGCGATTGACCTTGACGAGGTCGCGCCAAGCCGCCTGCGACATCACGATGTCGCGCGGCTGCAGCGGTGCGCCCTGGCACTGGGCAGCATTGTCCGCGCAGAACTCGACCCAGCCGATCGGCGCACGCGTGGTGTCGCCGAGGCTCGCGTAGAGCAGACGGCCTTCGCCGGCCTGCGCTGCCGCGCTGATCCCGAAGAGCATGGCGGCCAGCGCCAGTCCCTTCCCCCGTCCCCTGAAGTCAAACATTGCGGCCCCCGTTTCTTGTTGGGACCACATTTCGCACGGAGCTTTTGAGTTGCCGCTAAGTCGACCAAGTCAAGTCGAGACGAATGCAAGTAAAAGGCGCGGCGAATTCGATCTATACTTGAATAGAATTCGCGTAAAATTGGATATGACTGCAATTGATTCAAATTTTATCTATTAACGCGGAAACGCTGGGAGGAGCGTTGTTTGCGCTCATCTGCGGCCCCTCCGTTAACCGCTGGCCATTCACCGCGAGACATGAAAAAGGCGGCGTCCGCATCGCGGAAGCCGCCTTCGAGCCTGGAAATATGGAGGTTTTCGCGTCCTTGCGCTTTACCGCGCGGTAACGCTCTCTTCGAGTGTCTCCACTGGCTGCTCGTGCATGAACTCGAGCGCGAAGCCGTCCTCGAGGTTTCGAACCACGCGGCCCTGGACGCGGCCGAGCAGAACCGTCGACTTCAGCGGCGGCCGGTTCTCGGCGGCGATGGCCGCGCCCGACAGCGAGAGGTCGATGATGCGGCAGGTCATCTTGGTGCCGTCCTCGAGCGTCAGCACCGCGATCGGGTTGCGCGGCACGATACGGTCGTGGCGGCGGTCCTCCGGCAGATTGAGGATGTCGCGGTTGGCGAGCCAGGTCAGCTGCGCGGCGAGCTTGTCGCGCTTGCGCGGCGTCGCACCGATGGTCATGGCGAAGCCGTTGTCGATGATCCGGGTGATCTTGCCCTCGACGCGGCCGATATGGTCGAGATAGGCGACCACGCGGTCGCCGACATTGCCGATGCCGGGGGCGAGCAAGGCGAGGCCGCCCGGCGACATGTTGATCACCTGGCAGGGGAATTCCCGGCGGTCCGGCAGCATGTAGCGGCCGAGCAGGTGCACCTTCACCCGCTGGAAGCGCCTGCGCTCCTCGGCGGCCGGAAGAAATTTTTTGTTCGCCAACGCCATTTCCAACACCCGACCCCCCGCCCGGGCGGAGTCCTTGCGACCCTAAGGTGCACAGGGTTAATGCCGCGTTAGGATCGGGCGCGCTGGACACGGACAGACACGATGCGCTCGAAAAGCCACACCTTCAGGCGGGGCTCGGCTTCCTCGCGGCGCGCCCATAAAGCAGGCACAGCAGCGCCAGCAGCACGGCGGCCGACAAGCCGAGCGACCAGTGGATGCCGATCGCCGCGCCTGCCACCCCGACCGTGATGCCGCTGAAGGCGCGCATGCCGAGCCCGGCCATGTTGTAGAGGCCGACGACGCGGCCGCGGATGTCGTGCGGGGCGTTCAGCTGCACCAGCGCCTGCGCCATGGTGTTGAAGGAGAGCTCGAAGAAGCCCGCGAAGAACAATAGCGCGATCGCGACCGGATAGACCGGCACGAGCGCGAAGCCGAGCAGCGCCACGCTCCACAGCATCGCCAGCGTGATCGCGGTGCGCGGGGTGCCCTTCAGCCGTCCCCAGGATTCCAGCGCGATGCCGGCCAGCAATGCGCCGGCCGCGTCCGAGGCGAGCAGCACGCTGTAGGAGACGCCGGGATCGCCATGGCCGAGATCGCCGGCATAGCCCGGCATCTGGGCGTGATAGGCGTTGCCGATCATGAAGGAGGTGAGGCCGGCGAGCCACGTCATCGCCGACAGCACGGGCTGGGTGCCGATCGCGCGGATGGTGAGCACGATGTCGGCGAGGCCGCGCACCGCGAAGCGGCGCGCCGCCACGCTCTTGTCCCTGATCGGGGCCCAGAACAGCCACAGCAGCATCGGCAGATAGAACAGCGTGTTGAAGATGATGCCGTGCGAGGGACCGAGCGTCAGCATGATGAGCCCGCCCACCGCGGGGCCGACCAGGATGCCGAGATAGCGCGCCATCGCGTTCAGCCGCACCGCGCTCGGCAGGTCGGCCGGGCCGACCAGGTCGTAGAGCAAGAGCTGGTTCGGCGTCTGCCAGAGCACGCCGGCGCAGCCATGGATCACCAGAAGCAGCATCGCGTGCCACATCTGGATCGTATCGGTCAGGAAGAAGAAGCCCCAACCGGCGGAGGCGACGATGAACAGCAGCATGCCGCACTGGATGATGCGGCGCGGATCAAACCGGTCGGCGAGGCCGCCGACCGCGACGGAGAACAGCAGGAACGGCAGCCAGTGCGACAGCACGGCAAACCCGCCCAGCGTCGGCGAATGGAATTTCTGGAACACCACCCAATAGCTGATCACATGCTCGATATTGTCGGCCATCATCGCCAGCACGTAAGAGGCGAACTGGAGACGGTAGGGCACGGACCTCATCGCCGCGAACGATCCGGACGCGGCCACGGGATTTTGGGGGAGGGGGTTCACTGGAGGACCTGAGGTGAGACTCCTGGCGCCTTACACGTTCGCCAGTCGGCGCTCAAGACAATTGGGCGTGCTGGAACAGCAGCCATGCACTCCTGCCACGAGGCCTGCGTTATCTGAGGTGCGAGCCTTGCGGCTTCCGGCCTGCGCTCGTCGAGCCGCAGCAGTCGCCGCATGCAGGGCACGGAATTATTCGCTACGATCGTCTCCATGGAACAGAACAGTCTCTACGATCGGCCGGATCTCTATGACCTGATGGCGCCGCCAGATCCGATCCTCGAAGGCTTCTATGTCGACATCGCGCGCGAACGCGGTGGCCGCGTGCTCGATCTTGCCTGTGGGAGCGGTCGCCTCACCGTTCCATTGGCGCGGGCGGGCCTTGATGTCATTGGAGGCGATCTGTCTTGCGCGATGCTGGAGCGGGCGCGAGATTACGCCAGGGCGAACGCGGTTGAGCCCGGCTTCGTCGAGTTGGACATGCGCGATTTCGATCTCGGCGGGCGGACTTTCGACACCATCGTCGTCGCCGTGAACTCGATCCTGCATCTGCATAGTCTCGACGACTTCAGAGACTTCTTCGGATCGGTCGGCAGACATCTGTCGCCGCAGGGTCGGCTGGTGTTCGACGCCTTCCTGCCCAATATCGCCATGCTCAACGCTGATCCCAACAAGCGCGAGTTGATCGGCACGGTGGTCCACGATCGCCTTGGCGCCATCACTGTCGAGGAGACTGCGAGATACGACCCGCTCACCCAGATCAGGCACGTGGATTGGTGCTGGTCGAGCAAGACGGAGAAGGATTTTTGGCAAGCCGCCTTGCCGATGCGCAACATCTTCCCGCAGGAGATGCCGTTGCTCGTGACCTCGGGCGGCCTCCGCCTCATCGAGCGCTTCGGTGATTTCGATCGCAGCACGTTAACGGCGGAAAGCATGCGGCAGATATGCGTCTGCGGCCTTTAGTCCTGTAGCCCGGATGGAGCGAAGCGAAATCCGGGCCGTTAGCCGTGGATGGACTTCTCCCGGATTGCGCTGCGCTCCATCCGGGCTACGATCCTGTCCGCTTGGCACGAGCGCGCATCTCACATACGCTTCGCCTCAGCCCGCACAATCAAAACACAACAAGCGGGCAGCGAGGAAACAGCCATGCAACAAATCCGCGTCTGCACCCACGCAGGTCCCGGCTCGGAGCCCGTGATCCGCACCGTGCCGTGGCCGAAGGTCGGCCGCAAGGCTGCGCTGATCAAGGTCGGCGCCTGCGGGGTTTGCGGCACCGATCTCCATATCCTCAAGGGGCACTGGCCGAAGCCGCTGCCCTGGCCGTTCACGCTGGGACACGAGCTCGGCGGCGTCATCGTCGAATGCGGCGACGAGTTCACCGAAGATTTCATGAGCAAGCCGCTCAAAGTTGGATCGAAAGTGATGATCCCGCCCTTGATGCCGTGCGGCCGCTGCTACTATTGCATCCACTATCCGCAAACCGCGAACAAATGCCTGACGCCGGTCTATTACGGCCGCTATCTCGGCTTCGACAAGGCGCCGCATTTGTGGGGCGGCTGGGCCGAATATGTCTATGTCGATCTCGACATGCTGCCGGGCACCAAGATCTACAAGCTGCCGGACGACATGTCGTTGCGCCTGGGTGCGCTGTCGGAGCCGCTGACCTCCTGCATTCGGGCCTTCAATCGTGCGACCCGCGCCGGCGGATTCAGCTGGGGCGACACCGTGGTGATCCAGGGCTCCGGCCCGATCGGCATTCTGGCGGTCGCGGCCGCCAGGGAGATGGGGGCGGGGCGCATCATCTGCGTCGGCGCGCCGGAGGAGCCGCGGCTCAAGCTGGCGCGTGAGTTCGGCGCCGAGGCGACCGTGAACATCGAGGAGCTGAAATCACCGCAGGATCGCATTGCGCGCGTCCGCGAGATCGTCGGCGGCTTCGGCGCCGATCTCGTGATGGACTGCTCGGGCCACCCCTCAGCCGGCCCCGAAGGCATCGAGATGCTGCGCGACGGCGGCACCTATGTCGAGATGGGCCAGTTCACCGACGCCGGCTCGATCGACACCTCCTGGCACCGCATCTGCACCAAGGATCTCAACGTGCTGGGATCCTGGGGCTTCACCGGGAACGACCTCCCGCTCGGCGTCGACATGCTCTACCGCACCCGTGACAAATACCCGTGGCTGAAAATGCAGACGATCTACCCGTTCACGGAAGCGGGCGTCGCGCAGGCCGTGCAGGACGCAATGGCGATGAAGACGGTGAAGGCGACGATCGTGCCGTGGCCGGAGCTGGTGGAGTAGACGATGCCGTCCGCGCCTCACGATCTCGCGGCGTTCCTGGTCGAAGCCAAACGCCGCACCTATGCGGGTCTCGATGACGATGCGACCGTTGCTGCGCCGCTGCTTACCGGCTCCAAGCAGCTCGAGCATCACGCGCCGCCTTATGCCTATCGCGATATCTATTTCGGGATGGGCTTCTTCGTCGGGCAGGAGACCGTGTCGCGGGATGAACGCGTCATCTGGTCGATGAGCTACAGCGGCGGCGTTCGTGCGGAGATCACGGAGCGGGAGATCTTCCTCGCCATCTACAAATTCCTGCGCCAGGCGTTGCTGCGCGTCGGCGTCGAAGAGCCTTACCGGGGACCTCGCCTGTTCGAGCAGGACGGCATGGCGTACCGCAACGAGATCGAAGGCGGTACCGATCGCTTCCACGGTGTGGAGACGATTGCCCGGCAGGATGGTACACCGCTTTATGAGCTGCGCTATGATGGCGGCCTGCTGCGATAGACAAAATCCGTAGCCCGGGTGGAGCCGAGCGTAATCCGGGGACGTCCGTCCCGCATTCCGCTTTGCTCCATGCGGGCTAAAAGTCGGAGCCTGGAACGAGCGACGAAATGACCGACGAAAAGACACCCGAACCAGCCCGACAATCCCCCTTCCACGCCATCCGCGCGATCGACTACACGGTCATCTTCGTGCGCGACATGGCGCCGATGCGCCGCTTCTACGAAGACGTCCTCGCCTTTCCGCTCTCGCGCGAGCTGTCGCCGAACTGGATCGAGTACGGCCTCGGCAGCAACACGTTGGTGCTGGCAAGGCCGAGCCGCACCGCCAGCGATGCACCGACGCCAGCGGGCAGCGCCTCGCTGCAGCTGGCCTTCAAGGTCTCTGCTGCAGAGGTCGACGCGTGCGCCGATGAACTCGTGCGGCAAGGCGTGGCGCTGCTGTCACCGCCGACCAACCAGCCCTTCGGCCATCGCACGCTGTTCTTCCGCGATCCCGACGGGAATCTGCTGGAGGTGTACGCCGAGATCTGAGAAATTCTATTTGACGTATCCCGACAACATGGCGTGCGCCCAGTCCGGACGGTTGTTGGCGAGCGCGCGCGCCGAGGCGGCCTCCCAGTCGTATTCGAGGACCAGCAGCTCGACCTGCCAGCCCCTTTTGCCCTTGGTGAGGATCGCGTAGCGGGCGTGAGGCGAGCGGTGTTCCAGTTTCGCGGCAAAGGGAATGTCAGCGAAAACAGGGCATCCGACGCTGCCGGGATTGAGGACCAGACATTCGCGCGGCCCGTGAACGACGGCCGGGCGGTGGCTATGGCCACACAGCACCACGCGCGCCGCCGGCTCGCTCGCAAGGCGTGCTTCCAGCACGTCGCGGCGTGCCGGCACGAAGCGGCCGTCGTCGAGTGCGTCCTCCAGCAGGCACGCCGTATCGCTCTCGGGCGTGCCATGGCAGGCCAGGATGCCGTCGTCCAGCCGCAGCTGGGAGGGCAGGTTGTGAAGCGCGCGGCGCTGCTCTGCAGTCAGTGCGTTTCGCGCAAACAGACCTGCCGGCGAGAGCTTGTCGTCCGGAAACTCCTCGATCCAGCGATCATGATTTCCGCGCACGGTCGGCAACGCCAGCGATTGGAGGAATTCGAACGTTTCCCTCGGCCACAACGGGCTGGTGACGCAGTCGCCGAGGTTGACTATCCGATCGACGCCCCGCGTCTTGATATCCGCCAGCACCGCCTCCAGCGCGGCGAGATTGCCGTGGATGTCGGAAATGACCGCCAATCGCATCTTTATTCCCCATATCGCCAGACGTGAGCGTGGCTCGGCTATAGGCCGATTCCGCCGCGCCAAGGTTAATCGAGCTGGCCGCAAAAATCCGCTGCAAGCTTCAGGCGCGGCTCGCCGTCAAGCCATGCATCACGGCTATGGTGATTTCCGGGCGCTTGGCGTAAAGAGCGCCCAGATCAAATCAGCGTGCGGTCGGGCCGTTTGCCGCGCACGCAGCTCGGGGCGCCGGTTCAACCGTTCGCGCGCCTGAATCAAACAAGGTTTCCCATCTCGTGTCTCTTCCGGCCCTGACCCCGCCGCTCGCCCGCGCTTTGGCCGAGCGGAACTATGATTCACTGACGCCCGTCCAGCTCGCGGTGCTCGCCCATGAAGCCACCAGCCGCGACCTCCTGGTCTCGGCCCAGACCGGTTCCGGCAAGACCGTCGCTTACGGCTTGGCTATCGCGAAGAACATCCTCGATGACGCCGAGCAGTTCGCACCGGCGGCCGCGCCGCTGGCCTTGATCGTGGCGCCGACCCGCGAGCTCGCGCTCCAAGTTCAGCGCGAACTGGCCTGGCTCTATGGGCATGCCGGCGGGCGTGTCGTCTCTTGCGTTGGCGGCATGGATCCGCGGCGCGAGCAGCGCGAGCTCGCCGCCGGCGCGCATATCGTCGTCGGCACCCCCGGGCGTCTGTGCGATCATCTGCGGCGCGGCCGTCTCGACATTTCCGAGCTCGCCGCGGTTGTGCTCGACGAGGCCGACGAGATGCTCAATCTCGGCTTTCGCGAGGACATGGAATTCATCCTCGAGACCACGCCGCAGACGCGCCGCACCTTGCTGTTCTCGGCGACGTTTCCCCGTGGCATCGTCGCGCTGGCGCGGCAATATCAGCGCGACGCCTTCCGGATCGAGGTCGCCGGCGACGAGGGCGGCCACGCCGATATCGAATACCGCGCGATCCGCATCGCGCCCGCCGACGTCGAGCATGCCGTCGTCAACGTGCTGCGCTTCTACGAGGCGCCGAGCGCGCTGGTGTTCTGCAGCACGCGCGATGCCGTCAGGCATTTGCAAGCCGCGCTCCTGGAGCGCGGCTTCTCTGTGGTCGCGCTGTCGGGTGAATTGACGCAGAACGAACGCACCCTGGCGCTGCAGTCGCTACGCGACGGCCGCGCCCGCGTCTGCGTCGCGACCGACGTTGCCGCCCGCGGCATCGACCTGCCGAGCCTCGACCTCGTCATTCATGCCGATTTGCCCAACGACGCCGAGGTCCTGCAGCATCGCTCGGGCCGCACCGGGCGCGCGGGCCGGAAGGGGACGAGCGTCCTGCTGGTGCCGCCCGCGCGGCGGCGGCGCGCCGAGCTGCTGCTCGATCTCGCAGGGGTCGACGCGGTCTGGGGCACGGCGCCGCAGGCGGAAGACATCCGCAAGCTCGATCATGCGCGCATGAAGGACGTGCTGTTCACGGAGGAGACTGGTCCCGACGATCTGGCTTTGGCGCAATCGCTATTGGCCGAGCGCTCGGCCGAGGACATCGCCGCCGCGCTCGCGCGGCTTTATCGCGCGCGGCTGCCGTCGCCCGAGGACATCATCGATCCCGGCGAGCGAAGCGGCAGGCCGGAACGCGGGCGTGATAGGTCGGAACAGGGCGAGGACCGCGCCAAGCCGCGGTCGAAGGCTGGGAAATCCTCGAAGCACGCCATGGCGGATGGCAGCGTCTGGTTTCGCGCCGCCATCGGGCGCCGCAAGAACGCGGAAGCGCGCTGGCTGCTGCCGATGATCTGTCGCCGCGGCGGCATCGACAAGCGCGACATCGGCGCCATCAGGATCATGGACACCACCACCGAGTTCGAGATCTCCCAGCGGGTCGCCGAATCCTTTGCGGCAAAGATCAAGCGTCCCGACAAGGAAGACAGCATCCGGATCGAGCCGATGACGGATGCGCCGGACCGGCAAGAAGCTCCTCAGGAGCGCCCCCGCGCGCCGCAGCGCGAGGCCGGCGCTCATCATGAACGGCGCGAGGATCGCCCGCGCGAGGCGAGTGGATTCAAGTCGCGCAGCAAGCCTCAGGGCGAGCGCGCGTCGAAATTCGGTGATGCGCGTTCTTTCGCAAAGAAAAAGAAGCACAAGAACAAGCCCGGCCATGCAGAGCCTTCGGTCACGCCGTGGCCTGCGAAGGGCGCGCCCGAGAAAAATGCGAAGAAGAAGCGTCGGGGCTGATCTGCCGCTTTCCGGCCCCGGCCAGACTAACGCCGCCGAAGGCTCGCGCGGTGCGCTATGGCGCAATCAATCAGTAACATGGTGCCATCCGGACGCGCCTGCGAGCCCGCGCCTTCTCGAGTTGGCAGAATCCTTTTCGGCAAACTCAAAGCGGCAAGAGCGGCGCCTGCGGCGAGGCGTCGCTTGAATCGAATTTAATCAAGTCGAGAGTCTGAAAGCGAACTGAAGGTCCGATCCTGGTTGGTCATAGTTGGCATCGGCAGGGGGGCGAGAGCAGCTCATCAGCAGCATCCCTCCATTTTTGAGAGTAGGGGCACTGGTTTCCCGGTGCGGCCCGCACCCGGGAGCTTCTGAGAGTCTTCAATCCAACATCTGGTTTCGCGTGAAAGGATGGAATGACGATGCATGATGCCAATGTGAAAGCCGAGACGAATGCCACTCCCGCGGGTGGGAATGGTGGTGCAAGGCTCAAGTTCGACGTGCCGTTTTTCAATATCCAGGAGATCTTCGGTGATCTTGCCGAGCAGGGCGCCGCGCGGGCCAAGGCAAATCTCGAGCAGATGAAGGCGGCTTCCGAGGAGATCACCGACGCTTTCCGCGAAGCCTGTGCGACCAATGCCACGCGTGCCGCCGACTACGGCACCAAGGTCATCGAAATATCGAAAATCAATACCAGCTCCACCCTGGAATTCCTGTCCCAACTGGCCGATGCGAGGTCGTTTGCGGATGTCGTGAACCTCTCCACCACCCACAGCCGCAGGACCTTTGAAATGGCTTCCGGGCATAACCGGGAGCTTTGGGACCTTGCTCAGAAGGTTGCGACCGAGACGGCCGAGCCGATCAAGAAGAGCTTCAACCGGGTTCTGCACAGGGCAGCTTGAATCGAGGCTATCGGCCGCGTGAATCGGCGGACGAGCGTCTTCGCCAGAAGAGACGCCGTCCGGCTGATGGCGGCGACGCCCTTCCGTGAAGGGATGCCGAGTTGGAGGAAATCAGATGGGTATGGTGATGATCAAGTGCCCGGAAACGGGCCGAGCCATTTCGACCGGCATCGAGATGGACCGCGAACGATTTCGGTGCAGTGTAGTGTTCTTCTCTCGCACCTATTGCGAGATGTGTGCGGCAACGCACGAGTGGTTTGCCAAGGAGGCCTGGGTCTACGAAACGGGAAGTCCGGGGGTAGGCAGTCGTTCCGCGCGGGGGCGGCGTGAAGAAGCAGCCTGACGGCGTCCTGCGAAGCAATCCGATCAATTTGCCCGGGGACGGGCATTACGTCGCGGCGAGGTCGCGCAGCATGTAGGTCGCGCCGTCGCCGTAGGATGCGAGCTTTGCGTGCAACTCGGCGTCCGCCGTCACGGTCCGAAAGCCGACGCGTTCCCATAGCGGCGGCGTGCCGTAGACCGAGACCAGCGCGAGCGTTCTGATGCGTGATGCACGCGCCAGCTTCTCGATATCACCGACATAAGCGCGCACGCCGCCGCCGCGGAACTCCGGCAATACGGCGACGTCGTGGATGTAGAGACAGTCGGCGCGATCGGGCAATGCTTGCAGAAAGCCGTCGAGCGGCGGAATTCGGTACCGTATCCAGGGATGTGCCAGTCCGTAGCCGATGATGCCCTGGTCCGTATCGAGCACGCCGCAGCCCTCCGGGCAAAGCCTGATCTTCTCCGCCAGCACCTCTTCGCGTTCGGGCAACGCCGGATGGATGCGTGCCGCAATCGCGCTTATCGCAGGAAGGTCGGAGGCGCGCGCGGGACGCCAATGCGGCTTGCTCATGTCGATCCGTCGTTCCGTGGTGTCCTTCCAATCTATTCCGCCGCGGCGATGCGCGCAGCGGGAAAGATCCTGGCGGTCGTTATCGCGGATATTCCAGCTGCATCGCCACGAAGTCGGCCGTGCGTGCTCCGTAGCGCGTCTCGATCGCGCGCAGCGTTTCGTCCAGCGCCCGCGCCGGCGGCGAGGCGCCGGAATCCGGCACGGCCTGCTCCGCCGGCCAGCTCCCGGCAATGCGGTCCGGCAGGATGCGAAGACCGCTGCGGCTGGTCCGCGCCTCTGCCGTGGCGGCGAAGGTGAGGGCGCGCGAGCGGTAGGTGCGCGACCACGCATCGGCGATCAGGGCGAGCGAGACCTCGTCGACATCAGGCGTCAACGCGATGCCGAGTTGCTCGCGCTTCCAGAATGCGAGCGTGTTTGCGATCGCCGTCAGCGCGAAGGGGCGTGTGAAGCTGAACGCGTCGCTGCGGTGGCGTGCGTCCCATCGCGCAAGGCCGATGTCGCCGGCGACCGCCTCGGCCTTGGCGCGGCCGGCGATCGCCTCGATCAAGGTGAGGGCCATCGGCATGGATGCGGTGATGCCAGTGGTCGTCGCGACGCCCTGGTCGACGACCAGCCTGCGGTCCGCCGCGTAGCGGATCGTCGAATGCTTCTTCAGATCGCCCACGGAATACCAATGCGTCGTGGCCCGCTTGCCGTCGAGCAGCCCGGTGTTGGCAACAACCGTGGCACCGACGCACACGCCGATCACAATCGCGCCCTTGCCGGCTTGGCTCCTGATCCAGTGCAAGACCGTTGCGTCGTCGTCGCGGCTCATCGCCGGCACGATGACGTAGTCGGCGCCATCGGGGTGCGCGGCATCGAACTCGGCGATGGTCGCATGCGGCTGCACCTTGAGGGCGGGATAGAGCGTGACGGGCCCTGGCTGCGTCGACAAGGTGAGGACGTCGGCAATATCGGCGCGGGCGAGAATGCCGTAGGGCATCAGGTAATCGGTGGTCTCGCTCATGTCGTTGATGCCGACGATGGCGATCAAGGGGCGCTTGCGTTTCGGCGGTTTCAGCGCCGCCAGGGTCGATTCGGTTTCGTCTCTGGAAATCGCAGGCGCGGTTCCCGAGGCTGGCGCGGCTGGCAGCAGGAGCAGCCAGGTCGCGCCGATCCCTGCCAGCAATGTCATGCCGCCGAGGGCAGTCCACGCCAGATTGCGCCAGCTCATCATGATGTCACCCGCTCGTCTCACGCGGCGCGGAAGCTATCCGGTCGCATCGACGTCAGGAATGACGCAAATCCGGCAAAAACGGTCACGCTGCGCGACGATCCATCGCAGGATCGCCGCACGTCTGCAGGGGCTCTATCGCAGCCCCTCATACACCATCAGCCCGCGCGCGATCTGCAATTTGCGGATGGCGCGCGGCAGGAGTTTCTCCGGCTGGTGCAGGTAGCGCCAGGAAGTGAGGGTGAAGGCGGACAACGTGCCGCATTCGTCGTCGAACGGCGCGAGCACGCCGGTGACGCTGACCGGCGTATGCGGGCGGGCGTTGAAGGGCAGCAGCAGGAGCTCGAGATGCGCCTTGCTGCCGTCCTCGCGCGCGGCAGTGACGCCGGCGATCGCGCCCAGCGTCTCGTCGGCGACGATCGTCGTGATCTCCTCGATCTCGCTGCGGCTTGCTTCTGTGAACAGCGCCGCAAAGCTGCGGTCCTTGAGGTCGGTTCCTGCGAGCGCGCAGACGCGCGTGCCGGCGACGCGGAACGGGAAGCCGAGGTTCGGCTCGCAGGACAGCACGAAGATGTCGCCGAGCAGGCCGCGGACCGCGGCCGGGTCGATGTCGGCCCGGTCAGGAGCCCGTGCAGTGCCGCGCTTCTTGTCCCAATACGCGAAGAACGCGCGGCTCGACGGATGTTTCATGACTGAACGCTCGCCCCGGGGTGCAACCTCGAAGGGACAGACTTGTCCCGCTTCAGTGCACCCGCGATCCCTTCTGTTGTTGTGCAGGAGGGGATTTGCAGCGTCCATGCCGCCGGCGCGTTTTCAGGCTTCTTGGGCCGGCCTTTGCGTCGTTAACGTTAAATTAACTATGCGCTTCGTGCCGGCCGCGCGCCTGCTATGGTGACCGCGGTCGCAAGCCTCGCCGCTTTTCTCCAGGTTCTCGGCGGGGCCTGTACAGGGCGTCAAACAGTTTGGTCACGGGCCGCGGGGAGGGGTGGGGATACGCCTTATCTCTCCGGCCACCGGAAGACCGACACGGACAGTCAGGGCTTCGGCCCTGCCTTTTCCTTTTGTGCACTTGCGCAGGGACGGCAAAGGCGCCTATCTCCAAGTCTGTCGCCCCGATGTCGCCCGAAAGCGAAGCTGCCTTGGATTCCCCGCAAGATTCGTCGCCGCAAGGTCCTGAGCCGGGCCCGCCGGCCGTCGTGGAGGCTCCGCGCGAGCCGATCCTGACGCTGCCTCCGGCGCTGACCGCCTATATCCTGCTGCTGGCGGTGATCCATCTGCACGTGCTGCTACCGCCCGAGCTCGAGAACTGGACCATCGACGTCTTCGGCTTCATCCCGAAGCGCTACGATTCCTCGCTGCTCAATCTGCAGATCCCGGGCGGGGCGGGGGCGAAGGTCTGGACCTTCGTCACCTATTCGCTGCTGCACGCCAATCTCACCCATCTCGGCTTCAACGTGCTGTGGCTCTTGCCGTTCGGCAGCGCGTTGGCGCGGCGTTTCGGCACCGTCAGGTTCTTCGTCTTCCTGGCCGTGACGGCGGCGGCCGGCGCGCTCGCCCATCTCATCACCCATGAGCATGCGGTGGCGCCGATGATCGGCGCCTCGGCCTCGGTGTCGGGCGCGATGGCAGCCGCAATCCGCTTTGCCTTCGTCCGCGGCAGCTTCCTGTCGTTCAGCCGATCGGATGCCGATACCGCCGCGAAAGTTCCGGCGCTGCCGCTGTCGCGCGCGCTCCGCGACGGGCGGGTGGTCGGCTTCCTCGCCGTTTGGTTCGGCATCAACATCATCTTCGGCGTGGGCGCGATCGGGGTCGATGCGGAAACCACGAGCGTGGCCTGGCAGGCGCATATCGGCGGCTTCTTCGCCGGCCTGTTGTTGTTCGCGCTGTTCGATCCCGTGCCGCGCGTGCGAAGCGATGCTGCGGATGCGTCATCACGGGACGTTTCAGACCGTATCTGAAGCGGCGCTTGCGACGCGGCCCGAATTCATCCATCATTCCCGCGAAGAATGTTCCGAAGCGACACGTCCTTAGCGACGATGCTTCGCAAAGCGCACGAGCGTGAAACCGGCGCTGTAACTGTTAGTTGAAGACTCGCGAACAAGTCCGAACCGCCAAAGGCGGACGGCTCGGATTCAGGGAGGCGACGATGACGGTACGTTCCATTCTGAACACCAAGGGCCACCAGATCATGAGCGTCGAGCCCGACGCCAAGCTGGCGGACGCGATCAAGCTGCTCGGCGAGAAGAAGATCGGCGCGGTGCTGGTGATGAGCCAGAGCCGGCTCGAGGGCATCCTGTCGGAGCGCGACATTGTGCGCGTGCTCGGCGAGCGCGGCGCCGGCGTGCTGGAGGCGCCGGTCTCGGAGGTGATGACCCGCAAGGTCGTGACCTGCAAGGAGACCGACACCGTCGCCGAGCTCATGGAGATGATGACGACCGGCAAGTTCCGTCATCTGCCCGTGATCGACAACGGCAAGGTGGTCGGCCTGATCTCGATCGGCGACATCGTCAAGCGCCGCGTCCAGGAATACGAGAGCGAGCAGGAAGCCCTGCGCGACTACATCAAAACCGCCTGATCAGGCCAAGTCTCCCGCTTTCGGCTCGTCCGCTTTCGGCGCGATGCCCGCGGGCGCCGGCGCCAGCACGTGGATCGCCTCCTGGATGGACTCCAGTGCACGCTCCGCAGCGCGCGTGCCATGTGCGATCAGGTCTTCGGAGCGGTGGAAGTCGAACCAGCCGAACTGACCGACCCGCGGCGTGATCAGCATGTCGGGCGGATCGCCGGCGAGACGGGCGCGGGTGATGCGGTCCTGCATGATGTTGAAGGCGTCCACCATCACCGAGGAGATGCCGGGCCGGCCGTTACCGCCGAAGAACTCGCGCTTCATCGTCTTCTCGGGCGAGAACAGGCGCGGGAAGCGCCGCTTCGCCGTCGGCTCCTCGGCCACCGGTACGACCGGGGCGGGCACTGCGCCGTGCGAATAGATCGTGGTGGAATGGGTGAAGATGTCGCTGGAAAGATTTGCGGCGATGACGATTTCGGCGCCGAGCGCGCGGGCGGCCGAGACCGGCACCGGGTTCACCAGCGCGCCGTCGACCAGCCAGCGGTCGCCGATCAGCACGGGCGCGAAGATGCCGGGCAGGGCGTATGAGGCGCGCATGGCATCGACCACGCGGCCGCGCGTCAGCCAGATCTCGTGGCCGGTGCGAACCTCGGTCGCGACGCTCGCGAACTTGATGGGCAGGTCCTCGATCAGGATCTGCCCGATCGCCTCCTCGAGCCGGGTCGCGAGCTTCTCGCCACCGAGCAGGCCGGAGCCGTTGAGACGGATATCGAGATAGCCGAGAATGTTGCGCATCCCTTGCAGGCTGCGCCCCCATTCCTCGAACGTATCGAGCCGGCCGGCCGCGTGGAGGCCGCCGACCACGGCGCCGATTGACGTGCCGACCACGACATCGGGCACGATTCCATTGGCAATCAGGGTCCTCAGGATTCCGATATGGGCAAAGCCGCGCGCCGCGCCGCCGCCGAGGGCAAGGCCGATCACCGGCCGGCGGATGCTGCCCAGGCCAACTTTTTCGCCGACTTTTTCGCCCACTTTCTCGCCGTTCGAGCCGTTCGCGCCCCGGCCTTTCAATCTGTCCAGCACCGAAACTCTCCTACGCCGGGCCAGCCCGCATCGTCAGACTAGGCATCGCACTTGCGCTCCGCCATATCAGGCGCGAAGCATGGTTTATGCCGCTTTGGAAAGGGCACGGGGCAGGAATATGGCGAGGGCCGGTTGCCACGGGGCTAATCACGCAACCGTCAAGCCGGTTCCACCGAAGGTCCAGGGCCGTATTCCCTGGTGTTTCAGAGGCTTGAATTTGCCGCGTTTTCGGTGAAAAGCAGGGACCATGACACGCGGGGGTGACGGCATCAGCGGATGGCGGCGCAGCAGCAGGCTGCTGCCGGCGCTCGTCCTTGCCGCATGCCTCTTTACTTCCGGCCGAAATGCCGCCCAGGCGCAGCTTTTCTCGGATCGTCCGCCGCCGGTACCGCCGGCCTCGGTGCCCGACCCAGGCAACGCTGTCAGCCTGGCGCCGCCCTCCGGGCTGGGCGCGGGACCGCCAAGCCTGCCGCCGACCCTGATGCAGCCGGCGACCCCGAGCATGCCACCGCCCGCTGTCTCGACCGTGCCGCCCGCCGCCCCGCTGAATGCGGCCGTGCCCGGACAGGGCGTGCTGTCGCTGACGGCGAAGTACGGCAAGGACTCGGCCCCGATCACCAGCGGCCTGGTCTGGCGCGTGTTTGCCGACCGGCCCGACGAGAACGGCACCTTCAAGCTGATCCGCGAGGACCGCAGCGGGACGCCGAACATCGTGCTGCCGCCCGGCAATTATGTCGTCCACGTCGCCTTCGGCCTCGTCAGCGCGGTGCGCACCGTCAGCCTGAAGTCCGAGACCAATCGCGAATCCTTCGTGCTGCCGGCCGGCGGCCTGCGCATCGAGGGCCGCGTCGGCACCAGCCGCATTCCGCAGAACCAGATCTCATTCGCGATCTACAAGGGCAGCCAGTTCGAATCCGGCGAGCGCGCTTCCCTGGTGCCGAACGTCGCCGCCGGCGACGTCGTGCTGATCCCGGAGGGCACCTATTACATCGTCTCCAACTACGGCGATGCCAATTCGGTGGTGCGCTCGGACATCCGCGTCCAGGCCGGCAAGCTCACCGACGTCACCATCACCCACCGCGCCGCCGTCATCACGCTCAAGCTGGTCAGCGACAGGGGCGGCGAGGCGCTCGCCAACACCGCCTGGTCGGTGCTGACCCCCGGCGGCGACGTCATCAAGGAATCGATCGGCGCGTTCCCGCGCGTCGTGCTGTCCGAAGGCGAGTACCGCGCCATCGCCAAGAACGAGGGCAAGGTCTACGAGCGCGGATTCAACGTCGTCAACGGCGTCGACGGCGAAGTCGAGGTCATCGCGCGCTAAGGGCAGCCGGCGGCGAGAGGCTCCGGCACGACGATTCTCATCGCGCGCACGGATGTGCATCTTCTGTTACCGTCACCGTCAGTGGGTTTCTGCCAGGTAACCTCGGACCCCTCTCTGTGTTCTGTTGTGAACACTGGTAGCGTCATCATTACGTGCAGGGGCCAGCAAACACCGGCGGCATCGGCTTATTCCAGCAGCAGCGCGTCTTGCTTACGATCGTGGACGGTACGTATTTCCGATAATCAATTTTATTCTCTTTCCATCCTGCTGCGCTATATGTCTGGCGTCCGTCCAACGGGGGAAGCCGGAGCAGGCTCATGCCTTGCAGGACCGGCATGGAGCAGGGGACCAGGCTTGTCGACATGTTCGAAGTGATCCTCACCAGGCGCAAGCGGTTCGGCTGGCGGTGGCAGGTGTGCGACCAGTCCGGCAAGATATTTGCCGACGGCTTCGCGCGCACGCGCCCGTCCGCCAAATATCAGGGCGAACGCGCGTTGTTCTTCCTGCTGTCCCAGGCCTATTTGCGCAACCGCTCGGCGGCCTCCAGCGAGGATTAGCGGGGTAGGCCACCATCCCTTGCGTTGCCCGACGGGCAAAACACGCGAGCGCTAGGTCAACGCACACGGCCCAAAATATTCCGCTTTACCGAAATTCGGAAATCGCGTATGTCTCGCGCAACCCGGCCCAAGGAAGAGGGGCGTATCGCGATCGTCACGAACGCGGGCCGAGGGGCGGTGGACGCTGATGGCGTTGGCGCGAAAGGCTTTGCAGGGCGGAGAGCCGTGAGCAAAGACCTCGCGCATACGACCGGTGTCATCGGCGTACGGCAAAATCGTGTGGTCCTGGCGCCCGGGGTCTGTGCGCCAAGTCTTGTGATGATGTGAGCGGCCCAACCGGGCCCACGCGTCAGCCATCCGCAAGGCGACGGGGGCAATAGTGCATCGCTCCCCGAGGAGAGCACGACATAAGCCGTAAAGCCACTGCGCAGGGAAGGCCGGATGTTTGGCTTCACCTGTATGCCGCTGTGCAAATTCTTCGTTGCCACCTTTCGCACAGTGGACCGTGGGTGCCCGGCCGGCACCCGGTCTTCCCTGCGCCCTCTTTCAATTGAGGGTCGGACGACAGGCAAAGCTCGGGCGAAATGCGCCGCGAGGATGCGGAAGCGTGTCCGCGAGCGAAATGCGAATTGAAGAACGGCGCTGCCCACCACACACTCCGTCATTGCGAGCGCAGCGAAGCAATCCAGAAATGTATCCGCGGAGGGATTCTGGATTGCTTCGCTGCGCTCGCAATGAAGGTGTTGAGGCAGGTGCGCGCCAAAGCTCCGCTCTCGTGCCCCGGCTCTGCGCCGCACCGCTTACGCGTCGCGTCCGGGACACGAGAGCATCGCCTTCGCGCAACCGTCACAGTCTCTAACGCCCACTAACCAACACCTGACTTAAAACTGTCATAATCACCGAATGGAACCCACGCCTGCGCGCTTTTTACACGTCGTTAAGCGCGCCTGCATTGGATGCGGCGGGAAAGTGCGTTGGGGACTGCAATGACTGCCGCGAAGAAGATGCCGGGCAAACCGGCCGCCGAAATGTTCGACGACATCCCGGTGCTTCAGCGCAAATGGCGTGCGGCGTTGAAGCCGGGTGAGCGGTTGCCGCGTTACGAGGACGTCATGCTCGGCAGTCTCGGACGGCTCGCCGACCACATCGCGCTCTTGAAGAACGATGGCGTGCTCGAACTGTCGCGCAGCGGACGCTACGTGCAGAAATGGCTCGGCGAGGAGCGCTGGGACATTCCCCTAGCCGAGCTGTCGCCCGATTGCGCCACGGCGCTGTCGGAAGCGGCGGCGAGCGCGCTGGCGGCCGGACGGCCGCACCGGGCGAGCGCGCATTGCGTGCGCGACGGCATGGTCAGGACCTACGACGTGCTGGCGCTGCCGACGTCCTCGCGCTGGGGCGCGACGCTGATCGGCGCCTATGTCAACGAGCGCGGCGCGCAATACAATCTCCTCGACGCCATCTTTTCCGCGACCGACGACGCGGTGGTCTTCCTGGCGACGCTGCGCGATGCCGCCGGCAAGCCGTTCGACCTTCAGGTCGTGCACCACAACAAGAGCGCGGGTGAGCTGCTGAAGGTTGCAGGCGCAAGCCTGTTGTGGCGGCGGATCGGCGAAGGCGGCACGCTGCTGGCTTTCCCCGAGGTGATGGAATTCCTGCTCAAGGCCGTTTCGGGCAGCCGCTGCGAGCAGCTCGAGCTGGAGAGCGAGGGACGCTACCTCAGGCTCAGCGCCACGGCCTTTGCCGACGTGGTCTCGCTGACCATCTCCGATGTCACCGTCCTGAAGCGGCGCGATGCCTCGTTCCGCCTCCTGTTCGACAACAATCCAATGCCGATGTGGGTGTTCGACGCAGAGACCAAGGAGTTCCTCAGCGTCAACGACGCCGCGGTCCAGCATTACGGCTACAGCCGCGCGACCTTCCTGCGCATGAAGCTGCACGAGATATGGCCGGAGGACGAGTGGGACAGCCACGCCGCGGCGCTGGAGCGCCTCGGCGACGCCTACCACTCCTCGCGCAATTGGCGACACCTGCGCGCCGACGGCAGCGAGATCGAGGTGCTCACCTTCGGCCGTCGCGTCGCCTTCGACGAGCGCGACGGCTATCTGGTGGCGGTGGTCGACATCACCGAACGACGCAAGGCCGAAGCGCGCATCGCCTATATGGCCCATCATGACGGGCTCACCGACCTGCCGAACCGCGAGCACTTCCAGGAGCGCCTGAAGCAGGCGCTGGACCAGGCCGCGGGAAAACGGGTCGGCGTGCTCTACATCGATCTTGACCTGTTCAAGAACATCAACGATTCCTTCGGTCATCCGGTGGGCGATCGCCTGTTGAAGCAGGTCGCCGAGCACCTGACCATAGCGGTCCGCGGCACCAATCTCGCCGCGCGGCTCGGCGGCGATGAGTTCGCCGTCATCTTGGCTGCCGACGTCTCGCCGAACGAGGCCAGCGCCTGTGCCTCCCTGCTGATCGACATGCTCAAGGCGCCTTACGACGTCGACGGACAGGAGATGGTGATCGGCGCCAGCGTTGGCATCGCGCTGTCGCCGGGCGATGGCACCACGCCGGAAGAGTTGATGCGCAATGCCGACATGGCGCTGTACCGGGCCAAGGCCGACGGCGGCGGCGTGCACCACTTCTTCGAGCGTGAGATGGACCTCCAGGCGCAGAGGCGCCGCGACATGGAGCTGGATCTGCGCCGGGCGTTCGCCAACGGCGAGTTCGAGCTGCACTATCAGCCGCTGGTGTCGATCGCCTCTGACCGCATCTCCGGCTTCGAGTCGCTGCTGCGCTGGCGTCATCCGGACAAGGGCATGATCTCGCCTGCGGAGTTCATACCCGTCGCCGAAGACATCGGCCTGATCACCCAGCTCGGCGAATGGGTGCTGCGCGAAGCCTGCACCGAGGCGGTAAAATGGCCCGTCGACGTCAAGGTCGCCGTCAACCTGTCGCCGGCACAATTCCGCAGCCGCAACCTGGTCCAGGTCGTGATCTCGGCCCTAGCGCAGTCCGGCCTGTCGCCGAAGCGGCTCGAGCTCGAGATCACTGAGTCGATTTTCCTGGCCGAGACCGACGCCAATGTCGCCACCTTGCACCAGTTGCGCGAGCTCGGCGTCGGCATTTCCATGGACGATTTCGGCACCGGCTATTCCAGCCTGAGCTATCTCCGCAGCTTTCCGTTCGACAAGATCAAGATCGACCGCTCCTTCGTCAAGGATCTGGCTGAGCGGCCCGACTGCGGTGCGATCGTGCGCGCGATCTCGGGTTTGGGGCGCAGCCTCAACATCACCACGACCGCGGAGGGCGTGGAGACCGAGGATCAGCTCGACTGGCTGCGCGCCGAAGGCTGCAACGAGGTGCAGGGATTTCTGTTCAGCGCCGCGCGGCCGGCGGCCGAGCTCGGAAAGCTCCTCGCCGATTTCGGCCAGCGCACCTCACGGGCGGCGTAACGCGGGCGGATAGCAATCGTAGACCAGCGCCTTGAACGCGGGGGTGATGCGGCCGCGCTCGTTCTGGGTCTGCTGCATCATGACGTAGACCATGTCGAGCTTGGGATCGACGCCGAAATAGGTGCCGCTCCCCGAGTCCCATTTCAATTCGCCGAGCGAGCCCGGCGGCGGCGGTTTTGCATTGCCGGGATCGGTGCGCACCGCAAGGCCGTAGCCGTAGCCGAAGCCGTCGCCTGGAAAATAGAAATAGTCGCGTCCGACGCCGGAGCCCGGCCCGATCTGATCGGTCGTCATGGCCTTGAACGCGGCGGGGCTGAGATAGCGCCTGCCCTCGAGCTCGCCGCCGTTGAGCAGCATCTGCGAGAAGCGCTGATAGTCGGTGATGGTCGAGAGGAGGCCGCCGCCGCCCGACTGCCATTCTGGATGGTCCAGGCGGTCGCGCTCGCCGGCGAGCAGGATTGAGTCGCTCGGCAGCGGCCGCGCCATCCGCGCCAGCTCGTCCTCGGTCGCGAGCGTAAATTTGGTGCTGTTCATGCCGAGCGGATCGAAGATGCGGGCTTTCAGGAAGTCGTACAGCGTCTGGCCCGAGATGATCTCGATGACGCTGCCGAGCACGTCGGTGGAATGGCCGTAGCGCCACAGCGTTCCGGGCTGCCGCGCCAGCGGCAGCTTGGCGATGCGATCGGCGAATTCCCTGTTGTCGAAATGGCCCGCGAAAATGTTGGCCATCTTGTAGGCGTGCTCGACCCATTCGCTGCCGATGTAATCGTAGCTGATGCCCGAAGTATGCCGCAGCAGATCCTCGATGTTGACGGGGCGGTCCGGTGGGTCGAGGTCCAGCTCGACCGTGCCGCTGGGCAGGGTCACCTCGCGGCCCACCTTGGTCCCGGCGAACAGCGGGACGTATTTCGAGACGGGGTCGGTCAGCGCGAGCTTGCCCTCGTCGATCAGCATCATCGCGCCAAGGCACGTGATCGGCTTGGTCATGGAATGGATGGCGAAGATCGTGTCCGGCGTCATCGCGACGCCGCTCCTGGTGTCGCGCACGCCGAAGCACTTCAGGTAGACCGGCTTGCCGTGCTGCTGAACGAGGATCACCGCGCCCGGCAGCCGGCCGCTTGCCACCTCATTGTCGAAGTACGCCGTGATGCGGTCGAGGCCGTCGGGCGAGGGGGCGGGGATGTCCGCGGCCCGGCTTCGCGCCATCGTGCCGGCGAGCATCGCGGCCCCGACCAGAAATTCACGGCGTCTCATCCGCACCTTCCTCCCTCGGCGGGATCAAAGCCGCAAGAGGCTCGATGCGTCAACACAACATCGATTAAAATCGCGTCACGATGTCCGAAAGTGACGGGCGCGGACGGTCTTCGTTCGGCTTGGTCGGCGTGCCGATATGAATGAAGCCGGCGAGCTTCTCATCCGGCTTGAGGCCGAGGCCGTCGAGCACGTCGCGGTCGAAAGAGAACCAGCCGGTCAGCCAGCAGGCGCCGTAGCCGAGTGCGGTGGCGGCGGTGACGATGTTCATGGCGCTGGCGCCCGCCGACAATTCCTGCTCGAACGCCGGCACCTTCGGATGCGGCTTGGTGAAGCTGACGATGCCGATCACCAGCGGTGCGTCCATTAGGCGCTTGCGCTCGGTCTCGACGTCGGCCGCCGGCGCGCCCGGATTCTTCCTGGCGAAGACCCGCGCGATCACCTCGCCGGCACGTAGCCGGGCCTCGCCCTCGAAGATGATGAAGCGCCAGGGCGCGAGCTTGCCGTGATCCGGCACGCGCGCCCCGATGGTGAGGATGGTCTCGAGCTCGGCCGCCGACGGGCCGGGCCCCGTCATCTCGCGCGGCTTGACCGAGCGGCGGGTCTTCAGGAGTTCGATGGCATCGGGCACTGCGATATCCTCTTCAAATGGTCGGCGGGCGTGCCATGCCGAGATAAGCATGCACGCCCGCAACCGGAAGCGAATTTAGATCGATTTCAGGATCAAGCGGCGCCGCGCATTCGCTTCACATCCGGCGGCGTCGCCTCGTCGACCAGGGCGGCGATCGCCTCGGCCGTGGTCATCACCTTCTGGCCGTCGCTGCCGAGCCGGCGGACCGAGACGGAGTGCGTCTCGGCCTCTTTCTTGCCGACCACGAGCAGGGCCGGGATCTTGGCCAGCGAGTGCTCACGGACCTTGTAGTTGATCTTTTCGTTGCGCAGGTCGATCTCGACCCGAAGCCCGGCGCGCCGCGCCTGCTCCAGCACCACCTTGGCGTATTCGTCGCCTTCCGAGGTGATGGTGGTGACAACCGCCTGCACCGGCGAGAGCCAGAGCGGGAAGTTGCCGGCATAGTGCTCGATCAGGATGCCGATATAGCGCTCCATCGAGCCGCAGATCGCGCGGTGCACCATCACCGGCGGTTTCTTGCCGCCGTCATGGTCGATGTAGAAGGCGCCGAACCGCTCCGGCAGGTTGAAGTCGACCTGCGTGGTGCCGCACTGCCAGTCGCGACCGATGGCATCGCGCAGAACGTATTCGAACTTCGGCCCATAGAACGCGCCTTCGCCCGGATTGATCTCGGTCTTGATTTGATTGTTCTGCGACTGGATCTCGCGCAGCACCGTCGCCATTACGCGCTCGGCGTGATCCCACATCGCATCGGTGCCGACGCGTTTCTCCGGCCGGGTCGAGAGCTTCACCGTGAGGTCGCCGGTGAAGCCGAAATCGGCATAGGTCGACAGGATCAAATCGTTGATCTTCAGGCACTCCTCGGCGAGCTGATCCTCGGTGCAGAAGATGTGCGCGTCGTCCTGGGTGAAGCCGCGCACGCGCATCAGGCCGTGCATGGCGCCGGAGGGCTCGTAGCGGTGCACCACGCCGAACTCAGCGAGGCGCAAGGGCAGGTCCCGATAGCTCTTCAGGCCGTGCTTGAAGATCTGGACGTGGCCAGGGCAGTTCATCGGCTTGAGCGCAAACCAGCGCTTGTCCTCGGCCTCGTCGCCGGCCGATTGCGCCGCGAACATGTTCTCGCGATACCAGCCCCAATGGCCCGAGGTCTCCCACAGCACCTTGTCGAGGATCTGCGGCGCGTTGACCTCGTTGTAGTCGCCGGAGAGGCGCCGGCGCATATAGGCGATCAGCTGCTGGAAGATGGTCCAGCCTTTCGGATGCCAGAACACGACGCCCGGACCTTCCTCCTGGAAGTGGAAGAGGTCGAGCTCGCGCCCGAGCTTGCGATGGTCGCGCTTCTCGGCTTCCTCGATCTGCTTGAGGTAGGCGTCGAGGTCCTCCTGCTTGGCGAAGGCCGTGCCGTAGATGCGGGTCAGCATCGGGTTGTTGCTGTCGCCGCGCCAATAAGCGCCGGCCACCTTCATCAGCTTGAAGGCGCCTCCGACCTTGCCGGTCGAGGTCATGTGCGGACCGCGGCACAGGTCGAACCAGTCGCCCTGGTAGTAGATCTTGATCGGCTCGGTGCCGGGAATGGCGTCGACCAGCTCGACCTTGAAGGCCTCGCCCTTGTCGCGGAACACCTGCTTGGTCTTTTCGCGGTCCCAGACTTCCTTGGTGAAAGGCTTGTCGCGCGCGATGATCTCGCGCATCTTCTTCTCGATCGCGGCAAAGTCTTCCGGCGTGAACGGCTCGTTGCGGAAGAAGTCGTAATAGAAGCCGTTCTCGATCACGGGGCCGATCGTGACCTGGGTTCCCGGCCACAGCGTCTGCACCGCTTCCGCCAGCACGTGTGCGCAGTCGTGCCGGATCAATTCGAGCGCGCGCGGGTCATCGCGATTGACGAGCTCGATTCCAGCGTCGGCCTCGATCGGATCGTTGAGATCGGCAAGCGTGCCGTCGAGCGCCATGGCGACCGTGCGCTTGGCCAGCGACGGCGAGATGCCCTTGGCGATATCGAGGCCGGTGATGCCCTTGTCGAACTGGCGCTTGGCGCCGTCGGGGAAGGTGAGGGTGACTTTGGCGGCGGGGGTCACGGGCTTCAAATTGGAGAGGCTGTACTGGAAGCCGGACTCGGATTTGGGCTGGTCGGACATTGCTTTTCTCCTGGGGCTCACTCCTGCGAACGAGCGCAGGTAAGCGGGAACGAGCGATATATCAGGCGATTCGGCCTGCGCAATCCGGCATTTCCAAGAAAGTGGCGCGCAAAACCCGGGGCGGAGCCAGCAACTATTTCACGTTGTACCCTTTAACCGGTCGCAGGCCGCCGCTACATGCGTTTGCATGAAAAGCGCCCCAGCCGCCGGCCGTTTCGCGCCAACCGCCCTGATGCTCGGCAATCTCGTGACCGGCTGCTCGGTGTTGGCACCGGCGGGCATGCTGCCGGAATTGTCGGCGGGGCTCGGGATCAGCATCCACGCGGCCGGGCTCCTGATCACCTTCGGCGCGGTGACGCTGTGCGTCGGCTCGCCGCTGACGGCGTGGCTGACCAGCCGCATCGAACGGCGGATCCTGCTCGCCACGACGCTGGCGGTGCTCGCACTCGGCAATCTCGCCTCCGCGCTTGCGCCCGATTACACCAGCCTGCTGATCATTCGGCTCGCGATGCTCGCAGTCGGCTCGCTCTATACGCCGCAGGCCGCCGGCACGGCTGCGCTGATCGTGCCGGCGGAACGGCGCGGCAGCACCATTGCGTACCTCTTCCTCGGCTGGTCGCTCGCAGCCGCCGTCGGCCTGCCGCTGATCACCTTTATCGCCAGCCGTTACGGCTGGCGCGCGGCTTATGGCGGGGTCGGCGCGCTCGGCTGCGTCAGCTTGCTGCTGTTGCTGCTGCGCCTGCCGGCGGGCCTGCAGGGCGCACCGGTCGATCTGAAGACATGGGCCGCCGTCGGCCGAAGCAGGACGATCCTGCTGCTGCTCGCGATCACGATGCTGCAAATGTCGGGGCAGTTCGTCGTGTTCACCTATATGGGCCCGCTGCTCAACAAGCTCACCGGCGCCGGTCCCGATGCGATCGGCTCGGTCTTCGCGCTGTACGGGATCTGCGGCTTCCTCGGCGTCGTCGTCGCCACCCGCATCGTCGACACTGCAGGGCCCTATCGCACCTCGTTGCTGTTCACCTGCCTGCTGCTTGCCGGGATGAGCGGGTGGGCCCTCGGCGCCGGCTCGCTCGTCATGATGGCGGGCGCGGTGACGATCTGGGGCCTTGGCTTCGCCTCGACCAACTCGATGCAGCAGGTGCGGCTGGTCGCGGCTGCGCCGCCGCTGGCATCGGCCACCGTCGCGCTCAACACATCCGTCCTCTATATCGGCCAGGCGGTCGGCTCCGCGCTCGGCGGCTTGCTGTTCGCCCGCGAGCTCCTGCACACGCTCGGCTTCGTCGCGGTCGGTTTCGTCGTGCTGGCACTGATCCTGGTGGTCGTGACCCGGCCCAGGCGGGCGGCTGCCGCCACCGCCTGAACGCAGCAGGTCGTGCGCGCAAGGCGCTTGGCAAACCTCGCGCGGGAGCGGTAGAAGGCCGGCGTGGGGATCAAAGAGAGTTGACTGAGATGAGGATGATTCTGGCGGTTGCCGCGGTGCTCTATTCAGCCTCCGCATTTGCGCAGACCGAGAAGCCACCCATGGTGGGGGACAAGCCGCTGGTGCAGGTCAAGCCGAAAGGCGCCAAGGAGGCTGTCGCTGCTCCAAAGGGCAAGCCGCAATCGATCGCGGTCCGCCTCCAAGCCTGCCTCGACATCGACGATGGCACCAAGGATCGCCTCAATTGCTACGACGCCGTGATCCCGCCGGCGCCGAAGCCGAAGCCGGCCAAGGCCAAGGGCTATGCCGACTGCCGCTTCTTCAAGGAAGAGGACGAGCGGCTGGCCTGCTTCAACGGCTTTGCCGAGAGCATTCCGAAGCTGCCCAGGAACTGATATTGGGAACTGATATCCCGGCTAGGGATTTGTGGAGGCGACGCGCGTCAGCGCGAGCGACGGCGTCGCCGCCATCTTCACCAGCACGTCCTTGAGCGGATCGCGCGTCCAAGCGCGCGTGACGTAGTCGCGATGGGTGATGCCCTCGCCGGTCTCCACGAACACCACGCTGCCGGGTCGTAGCGGCCCGTCCATGTCCTCGGCGACGCTGATGCCCTTCTGGCGGAGCATGCTCATCAGCTCGCGGTCGCGCCGCGCGGTGTGGCGGGTGTAGGCGCTGACGAAGAAGCCGGAACGGTGGTTCTCGATCCAGGACGCGAATTTGTCCATCTCGCCATAGACGGCATCGAGCAGCACCACGCCGCGCACGCGGTCGCTGATGCCGCCGACCTCGAGGCTCCAGGCCGTCGGCAGGAAGCCGCCGCTATAGCCGACGATCACGATCGGCATGTTGGCGAAGGCGCGCGCGCTGTTGGGATCGCCGGTGAGGCGCGCAAGATGGTCGGCCGATTCCGCCATGAAGCGCTTGAAGCCGCCCGGCTGCCAGAATTTTCCGGCGCTGGAATCGGCGGCGTCGACCGCCATCTGCGGCGCGAGCAGGATCGCGTTGGCGCCGGAATCGGTGACCTGTTTCGGCACCATCTGCCGGTCGCGGACGTCGCGCTCGAGCGTTGCGCCATTGCCGTGGAAGAACACCACGATCACGCCCGGCTTGCGCAGGTCGAAATGCTCGGGCACGTGCACCAGCACGCGGCTGTCGCTGTAGGTCTCGTCCTGCCAGTAGACGCGGCCGGAATAGCTGCGGTGGCCGCGGCGGTCGCCCTTGGAGATGTTGAGGAAGGGCGCGTCGGAGGCGGGGTTGTTGCCGAAATAGGGAAAGGCCGACGACTTCATGCTGACGAGTGTCGTCAGATCCTCGCGGGCGGGGCGCTTGTACGGCACTTGCGGCTCGAGCGAGGCCACCTTGTAGGACGCCTGCTCCGGCTGAGACTGCACGGCGCGCTTGGGCGAGAAGTCCGACATCTGCCGCTGCAGGAAGCTCTCACTCGCCGAGGGAAAGCGCTCCCTGAACTGCGGGGCAGGGAAGCGGTCCTCGAACGTGTCGCCGCTTGCCAGGTGCGCGTTCGAGCTCTGCGAATTGGTCTTGGCGACCACCTGGACATTCGCCTGGGAGTTCGCCGCCAGCGCCGCCGGATCCGGCGCCTTGCCGCATTGAACCAGCGTCAGCGACAACGGCACCATGACTGAGATTAGAGCGGCCCGGAGCGCACGATCATGCCGACCGGACATTGTCCGATCGGCACGATCATCAGCTCTCAGTTTAGGAGCGGCCCCGGCCATCCACCCATGACCCCAAAGTCACGACCCAAGTCTTACGTCCCAGGTCACACGTCCAAGTCACACGTCCATCGGCAAACTTGAAACAATTGAGCCGACTGGCGTTTAGGCGACGTTAAGCGTCCGGAGAAACTTCCCCACATCCGGAACGCTCGAAAGGACCATGCAATCGTGTCCTGATTGTGGGGGAGCGGAACGGACAATCCCGGGTGCATCCAGAGACATCGTCCAAAGAAGCGCCTAGGCGGTGGTCAGGTACCTACCTCCGTTGCCTCATTTAACCCTTGTTAACCCTGCTTGAATTGACTGGGCCAAAGTGCACGATCGGCCCATTAGGCGAAGCGCCTGAGGTTAAGGACCCCGATGACGGCATCAGATGCGGGTACCCCGCCCTGGACGGACCGGCTGACCGGGAGGGGGGCCGGGGTCTCCGTTCCGGTCGCCACCGCCATCGTCGTCGCCGACATGATCGGGGTCGGCGTCTTCACCAGCCTCGGCTTCCAGGTCAAGGACATCCCGTCCGGCTTCTCGATCCTGCTGCTCTGGACGGTCGGCGGCGTCGTCGCGCTGTGCGGTGTGTTCGCGTACAGCGAGTTGGGCGCGATGTTTCCGCGCTCGAGCGGCGAGTACAATTTCCTCGGCCGTGCCTATCACCCGGCCTTCGGCTTCCTCGCCGGCTGGGTGTCGGCCACGGTCGGCTTCGCGGCGCCGGTCGCGCTCGCCGCGATGGCGTTCGGGGAATATGCCAAGTCGGTTGTACCCGATCTGCCGGCGATTCCGCTCGCCATCGGCGTGGTGTGGCTGGTTTCGCTGGTGCAACTGACCGGCGTCAGGCACTCATCCACGTTCCAGTTGATCTCGACCGTCCTCAAGGTCGTGCTGATCGTCGGCTTCCTGGTCGCCGGCTTCGTCATCGCCGTGCCGCAGCCGATCAGCTTCACGCCGCAGCCCGGCGATATCGCTCACATCGTCAGCGCGCCGTTCGCCATCGGGCTCGTCTTCGTGATGTATTCGTTCTCGGGCTGGAATGCCGCCACCTACATCATCGGCGAGATGAAGACGCCGCAACGGAACCTGCCGCGCGCGCTGCTCGCGGGCACGCTGATCGTGCTCGTGCTGTATGTCGCGCTGAACGCGGTATTTCTCCATTCGGCGCCGGTCAGCGCGCTCGCCGGCCAGCTCGACGTCGCCAGTGTCGCCGGCACGGCGATCTTCGGCACCCTCGGCGGTCGGATCGTCGGCGCCATGATTTGCTTCGGTCTGATCTCTTCGATCAGCGCGATGATGTGGATCGGCCCGCGCGTGATGATGACGATGGGGGAGGACATTCCCGCCTTGCGCGTTTTCTCCAAGCGGTCCGTGAGCGGCGCGCCGGCCTATGCCATCCTGTTCCAACTGGCCATCGCCAATCTTCTGTTGTTCACGCGCAGCTTCGAGGCGGTGCTCGATTTCATCCAGTTCGCGCTGTTGTTCTGCTCGTTCTTCACGGTCGCCGGCGTCATCAAGCTGCGGATCACCGATCCCGATCTGCCGCGGCCCTATCGCACCTGGGGATACCCGTTCACGCCGCTCGTGTTTCTGCTCGTGACCGCGTTCATGATGTACTACCTTCTGACGGAGCGGCCGCTTCAGTCGCTGTCGGGAATGCTCGTCATGCTCTCCGGCCTTTTGATTTACGCTGTTTTCCGCAGGCGGCCCGTCGTCGCTGCCGCATCACCGCATCGCGAATAGACATGCTCCGCCCCCTGAGAATTGCGGCCGTTGCTTTCGTCCTCCTGGCTGCGGCCGTCTCGTCCGCGCGTGCCGCAGACGTCACCTTCGATGACACGGCGCGCTTCCTTGCGGGCATGCAGCCTTCGGCGGACTCGCCGCTGGTGCCGCTCACCAGGGACCCGGCCTGGCAGCGTCACGCCAAATTCTTCGACGGCGCCTTCGCTCAGCTCGAGCAGCGTCAGCTCTCGAAGATCCGCAGCTGGGCCGACCTCAATCTGGCCGCGCCCCGACCGACCATGTTCTATTTGTTCAGCGGCCCCGATTTCCTCTACGCCAACACCTTCTATCCCAAAGCCAGCACCTACGTGCTCGGCGCGCTGGAGCCGGTCGGCGCGGTCCCCGATTTGACGCGGCTGCCGCGCGGTTCGGTCGGCGCTGCGCTCTATAACGTCGAACGCTCGCTTGGCTCGATCCTGAGCTTCTCGTTCTTCATCACCAAGCAGATGAAGGTCGACCTGAGCGCCAACCAGGTCAACGGCACCCTGCCGATCCTCTATGTCTTCCTCGCCCGCTCCGGCAAGACCATCCGCAACGTCGAGATGGTCGCGCTCGACGACAAGGGCGGGCTACATGTCGGCGGCGACAATCCCGGACGGAACGCGACGCGCGGCGTCCGCATCAGCTTTGCCGGCAGCGACGGGGAAGCGCGTACGCTGTATTATTTCGCGACCGACCTCTCAAATTCCGGCGCACGTGCCACGGGCTTCCTGAAATTCTGCGAGACGCTCGGGCCCGGCAACAGCCTGCTCAAGAGTGCGTCCTACCTGTTGCACTCCGGCAATTTCACCGTCGCACGCGACTGGTTGCTCGCCAACAGCGCCACCATCATCCAGGACGATTCCGGCATTCCGCTTGCGAACTACAATGCACGGCAATGGCGGTTCTTCCCGTTCGGCCGCTATCTTGGTCCCATCGACGAATTCCCCGGCCGCTACCAGGAGCGCTACGCCGAGCTGTTCACGCGCGCCCAGCCGATCGATTTCGGCGTCGGCTATCGCTGGCGCATGCGTGAATCGAATTTGCTGCTGGCGGTGAAGGTGCCGGGCAGCGAGACCGCACCGGCTGCAGAGACCACTTCGGCCGCCGAGCCGGCGCCAAAGCCGCCGCGCCCGAAGCGGCTACGACCGCCGGAGTCGATCCCTCCATCACAGGGACGGTTCTACTGGTTCCGGTGACTACCAATGCACGCTCTGGCTCGGCACGATGAACGTCGTCGTGCTCGGCTGTGTCGCAAGGCTCCTCTCAAGATACCAGCCTGAGCCGAGGACGAGCGCAAGCAAAGCGATGATGGCGAGCAGGTCGATGGTTCTTGGATCGTGCGCCCTGTGATCGAGATTCGGACCGGGCTTAGCGTGAAAATGCGGGCTGATTTTCCAGCGCATTGTTGTTTCCTCCCGTGGGGAGCATCAAGACAACGCGGGCGGAAAGTCTAAGGTTCCGGTCAGGGCGGCGCTGTTCAGAGCACCGCAGGTCAGGACGCGTTAACTCCGCGCCAGCGGCCATAGCGCCAGGGGAGATACCAGCGTGCGCCTTTGGGCGCCGTGAGAGGCACGTTGTCGATGCCGGACGTGCCGAAGGGATGGCAACGGAGCAGGCGCGCGAGCGTCATCCAGCCGCCGGCCCACAGCCCGAACCGTTCGATTGCCTCATCGCCATAGACGGAGCAGGTCGGCAGGTGCCGGCAATTGTAACCGACCAGAGGTGACAGCGTGTGGCGATACAGCCAGATCAGTGCACGGCCGAATCTGCGCGGCAGCCGGAGCACACCATCGACGGAACTGGAACAATGCTCGCAAGCTGAATGCTTCATGTGCGTTGTGCTGCGATGTTGAGCGAAGCTTTGCCCGGTTCCGGTGCAGGGAACCATAAGTTGTTGTTTCCACGCCATATTTTGCGTGTTTTTTGGGAGCAGTGCAGCAAGTATCTGTGGACGATCTGTATTCGCCCGGATACCATTTTTATGACGGTCGTGTGTAGAAGCATACGCCTGTATGATGGACTCAGGTAGCGCCACCGGGGATTGTTTGGGGACCTTGGGGCTTTGGGGCTTGGGGAAGGAACCAGATTGAGACTTCTGAACTCCCTTAAACTTCGCGGCTGGTTGCTGGTGGGAACCGCCGTCTGCGGAGTCGCGCTGGCTGGCGCTGTCGCAACATTCGGATCGTCGGCCCGCGCCGGCGCTGCCCTCGAAGAGCGCAAGCTGCCGATGAAGTTCAGCTGGGTCGCCTGCGAGCCGAACTGCCGCGGCTGGATCAGCGCGGTAGGCATCATCACCGCCGATACGCCCAAAGAATTCGAAGAGTTTTCGCGCGGCCGCCAGCTCGGCGGCGCCACCGTAGTGCTCGATTCCAGCGGCGGCTCCGTCAATGACGCGATCACGCTCGGCCGGCGCTTCCGCAATCTCGGGCTTTTGACCACGGTCGGCGTGAGCCTCCGCGGCGGGCCGTCGACACGGCCGGCCGTCGCGCCGGAAGCGTATTGCGAATCCATGTGCGCCTTCCTGCTGCTGGCCGGCAAGAAGCGTTACGTGCCGGAAGCCGCTCATGTCCGGGTTCACCAGATCTGGATGGGCGACCGCGCCGATGATGCCAAGGCGGCGAGCTATAGCGCGCAGGACCTGATGATCGTGGAGCGCGACATCGGGCGCCTCGCCAAATACACCTTCGATATGGGTGGCGCCGGGGATCTGTTGTCGCTTGCGCTCAGCGTCCCGCCTTGGGAGGACCTGCACGAGCTCGATGCCGGCGAGCTCAAGCTCACCAATCTGGTTACGACCGATCTCGTGGCTGACGTGCTCCCGCACGTGGATATCTCGGCGCCGGCAATGGCGGAGCTTGCACCGAAGACGCAGGCGAGGTTCGGCGCGGAACCGGAGCAGGCTTCCAAGTCGACCAAGACGGCGGAAGCCCTGGTGCCGACCGGTAGTGTTGCCACACCGGCTGCTGCGGCGGCGCCGAAGTAAGCTCTTAAATCTCGGTAGTCATCCCGGGGCGCGCGTCAGCGAGAACCTTGGTGAGCAAGTGCGTACCTGGGGTGCGCAAGTTCGCCCGGAATGACGGAGAGGGGGTCAGCCTTGCGCTGCGGCCGGCTGCTTGGTTCTGGCCTCGATCTGGCCGATGGCATCAACCACGGCATCGAAGGTGAGAAGCGTCGAGGCATGGCGCGCCTTGTAGTCGCGGACCGGCTCGAGGAACTTGATCTCCTCCCATTTTCCTTGAGGAGGCGCACCATTCTCCTTCAGCATCTTGCGAACGGTTTCGCGTAACTCACGGAGTTCGCTCGCAGTCGAGCCGACCACGTGACTTGCCATGATGGATGAAGAGGCCTGGCCCAAAGCGCAGGCCTTCACGTCATGGGCGAAGTCGGTGACGGTATCCCCGTTCATCTTAAGATCGACCTTCACGGTCGAGCCGCACAGCTTGGAATGGGCGGTGGCGGAGGCATCGGGGTCCGCCAACCGTCCGAGCCGCGGAATATTCCCGGCCAGCTCGATGATCCGCTTGTTGTAAATGTCGTTCAGCATGTGATGGAGTCCAACGCGTCCACACCCGCATCCAAGCCGGATCGGCCTTGGCGGGCGCCGCCCACGGTCCTATATAGGGGCGGAACTGGTGGAAAAACAGTCCAGCGGAGCGGTGGCGGTGATCAAGATCTGCGCTGCCGGCTTTGTGACCTTGGGACTTTTGCACCGAAACTGTTCTGTTCAGGCGTCCGGCGGCTTGGCCGCCCCGTCTGCCGGTGACACTCCGGCCGTTAGGCCGTCGAACGGAGAAGATATGGACGCTGCAATCAAATCCATCCGCCCGGGTAAGCCCTCCGACCGGCAGCCCGAGAACCGCCCGGCCGAGCTTGATCCTGCCGAATTCCTCGCGGCCGCCGTCCGCGCCGACCAGCCGCGTCCCGCGCGCGCCGAGGCGGAAGCGGCGGTGAAGACGCTGCTCGCCTATATCGGCGAGAACACCGAGCGCGAGGGCCTGCTCGACACGCCGCGCCGCGTCGTCGAGGCTTTCGACGAGCTCTATCAGGGCTACCACCAGTGCCCGGCCGAGGTGCTCGACCGCACCTTCGGCGAGACGGCGGGCTATGACGATTTCGTCCTGGTGCGCGACATCGAGTTCACCTCGCAATGCGAGCACCACATGATGCCGTTCTACGGCAAGGCGCACATCGCCTATACGCCGGTGGAGCGCGTCGTCGGCCTGTCCAAGCTGGCCCGCCTGACCGACATTTTCGCCCGCCGGCTCCAGACCCAGGAGCACCTGACCGCGCAGATCGCCGCCGCGATCGACGAGGTCCTCAAGCCTCGCGGCGTTGCCGTGCTGATCGAGGCCGAGCATACCTGCATGTCGGTGCGCGGCGTCGCCAAGCATGGCGCCTCTACTTTCACCAGCCGCTTCACCGGCATGTTCCGCGACAATCCGGCGGAGCAGGCCCGTTTCCTGTCCCTGGTGCGAGGCACGACGCGCTGACCTCGCGACAAACCGGCGAGAGTTGCTGTGTCCGCTCATTCCCATGAGATCGAGGAGGGCCTCGCCTTCCTGCCCAGATTTGATGCCGCTGGCCTCGTGACGGTCGTCGCCACCGACGTCGCCACCGGCGACGTGCTGATGGTCGCGCACATGAACGAGGAGGCGCTGCGCAAGACCATTGCGACCGGCGAAGCCTGGTATTTCAGCCGCTCGCGCAATGCGTTGTGGCGAAAAGGTGAGACGTCGGGTCAGACCCAGCGCGTGGTCGAGATGCGCACCGATTGCGATCAGGATGCGGTCTGGATCCGCATCGAGCAGATCGGCGCGGCCTGCCATACCGGCCGGCGGTCGTGCTTCTACCGCAAGGTCGAGGCCGAGGGCGGGGGAGCGAGATTGGTCTTCACTGAGGCGGACCGGCTGTTCGATCCGAACGACGTTTACAGGAAGTAGCAGCCTGTCATTCCGGGTTCGCGCTGTCGCATGCCCCGGAATGACGCGGAGCGTCAGTTAACCCCGCCTTAACCATACCTGCCCCACGGTGAGACGATGGGCGCCGAATTGCCGGCGTCGCTCAGCGCCGCGCGGGGCGGGCCCTCCACCATGTCGATCGACAGTTTCAGTGCCACGCAGACGGCCGGCCTTGATCCGTCGCGCGCGCGTGTCGCCGGTGCGATCAAGCAGGCCTCGAACGTCACAGGCGTCAGCTTCCAGTACATGCTGACCACGGCCAAGATGGAATCGGACTTCAATCCGACGGCCACCGCCACCACCTCGTCCGCGCAGGGGCTCTACCAGTTCATCGACCAGACCTGGCTCGGCACGGTGAAGGAAGCGGGTGCCCAGCTCGGCTATGGCAGCTACGCCGACGCCATCACCAGGACGTCATCGGGGACCTACACCGTCGACGATCCCGTCAAGAAGCGGTCGATCATGAAGCTGCGCGACGATCCCGAAGCCGCTTCCGCCATGGCCGCGGCGCTGACGCAGTCGAACAGCTTCAAGCTCACGGGCCTGCTCGGGCGCAGGCCGAGCGACAGCGAACTCTACATGGCCCATTTCATGGGCGTCCGCGGCGCGGCGAAATTGATCGCCAATGCCGAGGACAATCCGCAAGCCGTCGGCGCGCGGCTGTTTCCCAACGCGGCGGCCGCCAACCGCCCGATCTTCTACGCCAAGGACGGCCGCGCCCGCAGCGTCTCCGAGGTCTATTCGGTCCTGGACAGCCGCTATGCCAGCGCGGCCAATTCAAAGGTGACCCGCAGCGCGATGGCGATGTATGGCGCCACGCCTTCGACCACGCAGGTCGCGAGTGCCAATGCAGTGGTGCCCACTGCGCCTGTCGTGGACAACGCCGCCTATCTCCAGACCTTCCCGAATGCCCGCACAGTGACGCCCGTCAGCGCGACGTCGTCGACACATGTCGCGGACAATCCGACGGGCACGCCGGTGTTTCGTTCGATCTATCAACCCGGCGATGCCACGCAGCCGGTCTCGACCACGGTGCAGAAACTATGGGGCAACAATGCCTCGCTCACCTCGGTCGCAGCGGCGACGCCGGACGTGCGGCCGCCGCAACCGCTCGATCTCTTCAGTGATCGCAGCGGCACGTTCTCGAGCTAGCTTCGCTCTTGCTCCGGACGCCGCGTTACGTCCGTGCACAAGATCGAGACTGTGTGCGCAGCTGCGTCAACACCGTCATTGCGAGCGCAGCGAAGCAATCCAGAATCTCTCCGCGGATACAGTCCTGTATTGCTTCGCTGCGCTCGCAATGACGGAGGATCAGCGAGAGCTCGTCGCGTGTGCCGCGCGTGGCGGCTTTGTTCCCTTAACAAATCATCAACAAAACCAGCCAGTTATGGTGAACGCTTTGTTAAGCGTCGTGGTTTATTTTGTGTTGCAGGTGACGAGCGTCATCGTTTTTCGTTTGTTGTGTAAGCCGGAAGCAGCATGATTGTTCGGCAGTTCATTCATTGGATCAGGACGGCGCCCGCAGGCGAGCGGGCCGAGGCAACACGGGCGCTTGCCCGGGCCTGGCTGATCTCGGACCTTTCTGCAGACGATCGCAGCGCCGCCGAAGGCGCGCTTCTGATGCTGCTCGACGATGCCTCGCCGCTGGTCCGGCAGGCGATGGCCGAAGCCTTTGCCCGCAGCCTCGACGCGCCGGCCTCAATCGTGCGGGCGCTGTCGGCCGATCAGCCGACAGTCGCACTGCCGGTGCTCGAACATTCCCCGCTCTTGATCGACGCCGATCTCGTCGACATCGTCGCGACCGGCGGCGAGGAGGTGCAATGCGCAGTCGCCCGCCGCATCGCATTGCCGGTGTCGGTGTGCGCCGCGATCGCCGAAGTCGGCTGCGCGGCTGCCGCGCTGGAGTTGATCGAGAATCCCCATGCCGAGCTCGCCCCGTTCTCCTGGGACCGGATCGTCGAGCGTCACGGTCATCTCGCCGCGATCCGCGAGGCGATGCTGGTGCTGGAGGATCTGCCGGCCGCAACGCGTGCTGCGCTGGTGGCAAAGCTCTCCGAGACGCTGGCGCAATTCGTCGTGGCGCGGAACTGGCTGAGCGCCGAGCGCGCGGACCGCATCACCATCGAGGCGCGCGATCGCTCCACCATGAACATCGCGGCGCGCTCGCGCGGCGATGACATGCAGGGCCTGGTCCGGCATTTGCGCGTCACCGGCCAGCTGACCGCGGGCCTGATCCTGCGCGCACTACTGTCCGGCAATCTGGGCTTGTTCGATGCGGCACTCGCCGAGCTCGCCGATCTGCCGCTCGCGCGCGTCTCGGCGCTGCTGCACGAGCGCGGCGGCAACAGCGTGCACGCGCTGCTCCGTCGCGCCGGGCTCCCGGAGGCGACATTTGCGGCGTTCCAGGTCGCGCTCGATGCCTGCCACGAGCAGGGCTTCGTCGACAGCGACGACGGCGCGGTGCGGCTGCGCCGGCGCATGGTCGAACGCGTGCTCACCCATTGCGAATCCGATCGCGGCGCCACCGAGCCACTCATGGTCCTGCTGCGACGCTTCGCGACCGAGTCCGCGCGCGAAGAGGCACGGCTGTTCTGCGACGAGATTGTCGCGGATGATGTGGTCGATCCGGTCTATGACGATCTGATTGCGGCGTAGTTCGAAGCTCGCGACAAGGCGGGCCGGAAGAGACAGGCTCCGTCATTGCGAGCGCAGCGAAGCAATCCAGAATCCCTCCACGGGGACAGTCTGGATTGCTTCGCTGCGCTCGCAATGACGAGAGGAGAGAGTTCGGCCTTATTCCGCCGGCGCGATGCTCGGCGCCAGGATCACCTCGAGATGCTCGGGGCGGTCGCGGTTGACGTAGGCAAGATAATCATCGGCGACCTTGCGCAGGCGGCGGCTGAGCTCGGCCGAGACGCTGATCCTGTCCAGCCTGGTGTTCTCGTGCACTATGGCGAGAATGGCGTTGATGTGGTGCGTGAACAGCTCGGCCGGCACCTTTTCCAGGTCAGGCGCGTGCTCGATGACGCGGCACAGGCTTTCGGCGATGCCTGCGGCTGAAGGAAAGCCGAACGTCGCCGCATCGCCCTTGATGTCATGCGCGGCGTGAAACAGCTCGTCGCGCAGTTTCTTCGTGAAGCCGTCCTTCTGCACGGCGGTCCAGGCGGCGGACAGTCGCTGGACCTCGATCACCATCCAGTCCTTGAACTCGCCGGAGAGGCGCGCGAGCGCCTGCTCGGCGCGGCCGACCGGGTCATCCAGGTCTTTTTCTTCGACGCGGCGCAGGACCTTGCGCAGCGGATTGGGCTGCGTGATGACTTGGTGCGTGGCGAAGGCCTTGACCTCGATGTCCTTTGCGCTGTTCTTCGCCATGATGCCTGCCTCGTCTGAAGCGGTTGCGCTAGATGGTGGAGCGGGCCTTGTCGAGCAGCGAGGGCTGCTGCAGCACCTCGTGCTTTTCGCCGACGCGGCGCTCCGGGCCCATATAGGCGGAGTTGGTGTTGCGGCGCCGGTCGGGGCCGAAATAGGTCTTGGTCTTGATGAAGGGGCGGGGATTGGCGACGACGTTGAGGATGCGCTGATAGAGCCCCTTGGCCGAGATCGGCTTGGCCAGAAATTCGGTGACGCCGGCATCGCGCGCGACCGTGACGCGACGTTTCTCCGAATGTCCGGTCAGCATGATGATCGGTGCATAGGGATTGCCCTTGGATTCCGGCTGCCGGATCATCTGCGCGAGCTCGAGCCCGTCGAAGATCGGCATGGCCCAGTCGGTGATGACGATGTCGGGCACGTAATGGCTGTACATTTCGAGCGCCGTGGCGCCGTCCTCGGCCTCATAGACCTCGCGCGCGCCGAACGAATGCAGCAGCGTCCGCAGGATGCGGCGCATGTGCGGATTGTCGTCGCAGACGAGGAAGCGCAGCTTGTTGAAGTCGATACGGAACATGACGCCCGGGCCAAAAGCGGGTCAACCTTCGTTAACCATATCGTGCCGGGAGTTAACGAAGGGTTGCGGCCAGGGGTGGGCCGGCAGGACACTCAGTAGCCGAACTGCTCCCGCAGGATACGCTCTTCCAGGCTGTGGCCAGGGTCGAACAGCATCCGCATCGAGATGCTCTTGTCCGAAAGCACTTCGACGCGCCGGACCCTGCGCACCTCCTCGTGGTCGGCGACCGCTGCGACGGGGCGCTTGTCGTCTTCCAGCACCTCGATCACGACATAGGCGGTATTGGGCAGGAGGGCGCCGCGCCAGCGCCGCGGCCGGAAGGCGCTGATTGGCGTCAGCGCCAGCAGGGCGGCGTTGATTGGGAGGATGGGTCCCTGGGCGGAGAGGTTATAGGCCGTCGAGCCTGCCGGCGTCGCGACGATAATGCCATCGGCGATCAGCTCCGGCATGCGTTCGCGCTCGTCGATAAGTATCCGCAAGCGCGCCGCCTGGGAGGTCTGGCGGAATAAGTAGACCTCGTTGATGGCGTGGTGCAGGTGAACGCGGTCGTTGACGTCGGTCGCGCGCATCAAGAGCGGATTGATCTCGGATTCATGCGCCGTCTCGAGCCGTTGGCGCAGATCATGCGTCGAGTACTCGTTCATCAGGAAGCCGACCGTGCCGCGGTGCATGCCGTAGATCGGCTTTCCCGTACGCATATGGTGGTGCAGCGTCTGCAGCATCAGCCCATCGCCGCCGAGTGCGACGACCACGTCGGCCTCATCGGGATCGCAATTGCCATAGTCCCTGGTCAGCTGGCCAAAGGCGGCTTGCGCCTCGTTGCTCGGGCTGGCGACGAAGGCGATCCGGTCGTATCGCGCAGGCTTGGTCATGGCTTCTCGGCAGGGCCGCTGGGTCGAGGAAGGTTCCGCCGGGCTCGTCTATACGAGGTAGGCCCGTATTGTCGAGGATGACCGCCCACCAAAGCTAATGGGGACGGTCCAACCGGACTTAAGCACAGAACCGGGCAATTTGAACCCGGCCGGCCGCTTCAGGGCCCGCACCGCCAATGATTCCCCAAACCGTCGTAATTTGGCGCTACCTTTCGGACTCCCCGGCGGTCACGGCCGGACACGGAGGATGATCATGGTCACGACTTTGCCGGCGCTCCGCAGCGCGGGCCTGGTGTTGGCGGTGTCGGCTTTCGCGTTCGCCGGCGTTGCACCCGCAGATGATGCGCCGCAGCCGCGCTCCGAGGCGGCCGCGCCGGCCGGACAGAAGGGTGGGCGCGGCGGTGCCGCGCAAGGCGCGCCGCAGACGTCGTCGTCCGCGGCCGAGCCGCACCGTCTGCCGCCGGATTCGACCACGAAGCAGACGCTCGATCTGCCTGGCCGGACCCTCAACTTCACGGCCACCGCGGGGTCGATCCGCGTGTTCGATGGCAAAGGCGAGCCGTTGGCCGACATCGCCTATACGTCCTACCAGCTCGACGGTGCCGAGCGTGCCACGCGTCCGGTGACGTTTCTGTTCAACGGCGGGCCCGGTGCGTCCTCGGCCTGGCTTCAGTTCGGCGCGGCCGGGCCGTGGCGGTTGCCGCTCGATGGCGAGGCCCTGTCGCCGTCGGCCTCGCCCGAGGTGAAGCCGAACGCGGAGACCTGGCTCGACTTCACCGATCTCGTCTTCATCGACCCCGTCAGCACCGGCTACAGCCGCTTCGTGGCGAGCGGCGAGGATGCCCGCAAATCGTTCTACTCCGTCGACGGCGACGCCAACTCGATCGCGCTCGTGATCCGCCGCTGGCTCGAAAAGCACGAGCGGCTGACTTCGCCGAAATACGTCGCCGGCGAAAGCTATGGCGGCATTCGCGGCCCCAAGGTCTTGCGCCAGTTGCAGCTCCAGCACGGCGTCGGCGTCAGGGGCTTGATCCTGGTCTCGCCGCTCTTGGATTTCCGCGAGTTCACCGGCACGAGCCTCCTGCAATATGTCGCGACGCTGCCGAGCTACGTGGCAGTGGCGCGCGAAGCCAAACGTCCAGTCAAGCGCGCCGACCTCGCCGACGTCGAAGCTTATGCGCGCGGCGAATTCCTGACCGACCTCGTCAGGGGCGAGGCGGACAAGGAGGCAACGACGCGTCTGGCCGACAAGGTCGCCGAACTCACCGGCATCGACCAGGCGGTGAGCCGCCGCCTCGCCGGCCGCTTCGACGTCGGTGAATTCCGCCGCGAATTCGACCGCAAGAACGGCAAGGTGACCGGACGCTACGATGCCTCGGTGCGCGGCTTCGATCCCTATCCGGACTCGAGCAGCTCGCGCTTCGGCGATCCCTCCGGCGATGCGCTCCAGGCACCGCTGACGAGCGCCGCGGTCGACGTGCTCTCGCGCAAGCTCAACTGGCGGCCCGGCGGCTCATATGAAGTCCTGAACGGTGCTGTCGAAGGGCAATGGGATTTCGGCCGCGGCATCAACCCGCCGCAATCGGTCTCCGAGCTGCGCCAGATCCTCGCCACCGATGCGAAGCTGAACGTGCTGGTCACGCACGGCCTGTTCGATCTCGCCACGCCCTATTTCGCAACGAGGCGGGTGCTCGACCAGTTGCCGGCCTTCGTGACGCAGCGCGTGAAGTTCGTGGTCTATCCCGGCGGCCACATGTTCTATTCGCGCGACGGATCGCGGCAGGCGTTCCGAAGCGAGGTCGAGGCGCTCATTCGGGAGTAGGCCGGCGCTTGCGCGGCGGATACCGGCGCGCGATCTCGCGTGCGACGACTTTTTTTGGCTTCACGTTCGCGCCGGCAATCCAGATGTCGCTGATCTTGCCGCGCTTGTCACGGACCCGGCGCACCGGCTCGCCGTGGCTGGAATAGCCGGCAGCCCAGGCGAGCTTGCCGGTGTCGCGGCCGGTCACTTCGATTTCGGCGGCATCCATAAACGGGTTGTTGAACTGCGGGTTGGCGACGAGCACGCGGTTGCCGGCGGGGACGAGATCGGTCGCGCCCCAGATCGTCCACCAGCGCCCGGTCCAGTCGCGCACGCGCCGGTCGGGGGCGCCGCGGGTCTGGAAGACGCGCAGGATCTGCATCGCGCCGTCCATCCAGAACGGCGCCGCGCCGTCGATCGAGTTGCTGAGGATGCTGATTGCAAGCTCGCAAGCGGGAATGGAGCAGGTCCGCGAGATATAGCCCTGGAAGCCGCCGCCATAGCCGAACCAGTCCCAGCCATCGGTCTTGCCGGCATTGACGCCCAAGCCGTAATAGGCCTCGAAGCTCTGCGGGATGCGCCAATGGTTTCGCGTCATCTCGCGGCGGCTGGCGACCGACAGCACGCTCTTCTTCGCGTTGGGCGCCAGCTGCGCGAAGAAGCGGGCGGTGTCGGCGGCGGTGGCGACGAAGCCTGCGGCAGATGCCATTGCATGGGCGGGATTGTCGCCCGGGATCACGCAACGCTCGCCAAAGGGCACCCTGCGCGTGTGGCCGCGCGCGAACGCTGCGCCCTTGGGAAACGGTGCGTCAGGCTCCGTCTCGCGCAGGCCGGCGGGCGCAATGATCTCGCGCTTGATCCAGACGGAGTAGGGCTCCTTCGCAACAGCTTCGATCACGAGGCCGAGCAGGCCAAAGCCGTGATTGGAATATTTGAAGCGTGTGCCGGGGTCGATCGCGGTCGGCAGCTTCAATTCTGCAAGCAGCTCCTTGGCATCGAGATAGGGGCGGCTGTCGATGAACTGGCCGGAATCGGCGCCGTCGCGCGTCAGCCCCGCGCTGTGCGATAGCACTTGCGCGATCGTGGTCTCGGCGACGCGCGGATCGAGGCCGCCGACATATCGGCCGACATGGTCGTCGAGCCGGAGCTTGCCCCGCTCGCGCAGCTTCATGATGCCGGCCGAGGTGAAGCTCTTGGAGTGCGAGGCGATGCGGAAGCGATGGCGCGGGGTGAGCTTCTCGCCGGTGTCGAGATTGGCGAGGCCGAACGCATGCTCGGCGACGACCTCGCCGCGATGGGCGAAAGCCACGATGACGCCCGGCTGCTGGATCGTCGTCAGCTGGTATTCGATCCAGGAGCCGATGTAGTCGATCGCGGATCGCAGCCACGTGTCCATTGCGCTACCGGTTTGCGAGGGAGGTCGGTGCGAAAGGCTAGCCGAGAAAGCAGAACGGGCACAACCTGAAAGGTTGTGCCCGTTTGCGTCGTTCGGAGATGCGATGTCTCCAGTCTATGCCTTCAGTAGACGAGCGTCGCGCCGGTCGGCTTGTCGAGCGCTTCGGCCAGCGAGCGATATTCCGAGCTGCCGGTGCCGGCGAGCGAGGCGATCTTGTCGAGGTGGTATTGCGCCTGCTCGCGGTTGCCCTGCTCGAGCTGCCAGAGGCCGTAATATTGCCAGGTGCGGACGTGGTTCGGATCGTCCTTCAGCGCCAGCTCATAATAGGCCTTCGACGACTGGTAGTCGCCGAGCTTGCGATAGGAGTAGCCGATCAAGTTGGCGACGTCCGCGACGTCGTTGCGCTTGAGCGACTTCAGCTGGTCGATCGCGCCCCTGTAATCGTGCTTGTCGTAGATCGCGGCGTAGGCGGTGCGGTAGGCCGCGAGGAATTTGGGGTCGCTGACGGAAGAGCTCTTCTTCTTGCCCTTCTTGGTCGAGGTGTCTGATTTCGGCGGCGACGAAGGGTCGTCGCCGGCGGCGGCATACGCGCTGGACAGCACCGGCGCGGCCGCCAGTGTCATAGCGACGAGTCCCGGCACAACGAGCATTGAGAGTTTGCGCATCTAAGTTCTCCGGTATGGAACGTGGCGATCCTACACGATTGCCCGAAGACCGGAACACCTCTCGGGCAAAAACATTCCCGCGTCGCACGATCTATTCGCCCCGGCCGTGGATGACAAACGTGTCATCGAGATGAACGGAAGCCTGCAAGGGGCTTCAGATTGGGTTCAGTGCACCCCGCTTATGTTCCTTCCCACGATCGATGGGGCGAGAGGGCGCCGCCTGATGATCCTTCCAAGAGGAGACCACCATGTTGAAGACCATTTCTGCAGCCTTGCTCGCAACCTCCGTGATCGCAGCCCCGGCGTTCGCCGCCGAGGCCGGCAAGACCACCACAGCCGCGCCGGTGATCAAGGCCGACCAGAGCCAGACCAAGGCGGCGACCACTGCCGCAAAACCGGAAGCCGGCGTCAAGGCCGACGCCAAGACGGACGTGAAGACGACGGACGCGAAGGCTTCCGATGTCAAGACGGACGCCAAGGTGGATGGCAAGTCGAAGGCAATGGACGCCAATGCCGCGGTCACCACCGACCAGCACAAGAGCGTGAGCAAGCATCGCCATCACGACAAGCAGGTCACGGCCAAGGAGTCGCAGAAGGCGCAGCCGGATGTGACCAAGCCCGCGACGTCTGATAAGCGCAACTGACGACTGATCCCGCGCGGCGGCATCCCTGGCATTGCCCGCCGCCGCGCGCGGACGTCAGGCCTGGCCCGTTGCCACGCCTCGGGCGGAAGCCCGAGATTTCGGCGGCTGGCCGATGCGCTGTTTGCGCGCTGCAAGCGAATTCCCTTCATCCCGGCTTGGGGCTAGAACGTCTCCTGATCTGTTCGAGCGGAGAGCGGGGCCTGTGGGGCGATTGGCGAGATGTGCGGTGATCCTGGCGTTGCCGCTGGCGCTTGCGGCATGTTTCGGCAGCGACAGTGACCGTCCGACTTTCATGGGCGGGACCCAGGCCGGCGGGCCGCAGCCGTTTCCCGACAATTTCCGGAACGACACGGTGGCGTTGATGCGGGCCTATCTCAACAATCCGGTCGGCGTGCGCAATGCCGCCATGGCCGAGCCGGTACAGCGCGAGGTCGGCGGCCGGCAGTTCTATGTGAGCTGCCTGCACTTCACCCCGCGCGAGACGGATGGGAGCTACAAGGGCATGCGCGAGCGGGCCGTGATCTTCGTCAACGGCCGGGCGGACCGCGTGGTCGACCAGACCAGCGATCTCTGCGCCGGTGCGGTTTACGCACCGTTTCCGGAACTGGAAAAGATGACGCGGTAGCGCAAAGGCAGCCTTCATCGCCCGGTGTTAGACAGAAGGAGCCGGAGCCGCGGGATCACATTTCGGCGAGCTTTGAACGAGGTGGTTTCGACTTGCGACAAATCGTGGCGGCGGCCTTGCGCAGCCGAGTTGACGGAACAAATTCGTGTTGTTGCCAGGCCGTCACAGTCACGAACGATCAACGTTCCGGCATTGCCGCGAAGCAACCCAATTCACGCCACGTTGTTTCCCGAGTGTCGTAATGAAAGAACGGGGATGATCATGAAGTCGATCTTGCTGGGTGCAGCAGCTCTGCTGGCGCTGGTTGCGCCGGCCGCAGCGGCCGACATGCAGCCGCGCGCCTACACCAAGGCTCCGGCCACGCCGCCGCAGGTTATCTATAACTGGACCGGTTTCTATATCGGCGGCCATCTCGGCGGCGCGTTTGCCGGCGACAACAGCTTCCAGTCGAGCGATGCGCGTTTTCTGGGCGGCGTGCAGGGCGGCTTCGACTACCAGTTCGCGCCCAACTGGGTGGTGGGTATCGAGGCCCAGTATTCCTGGCTGCCGACCAACAACAATGGCGCCATCTTCCCGCTGGGCACGCAGGTGACATCCAACACCGACCAGATCGGGTCGGTGACCGGTCGCATCGGTTACACCTGGGGACCGACGCTGCTTTACGCCAAGGGCGGTTATGCCTGGCGGAATAACGGCCTTGGCGTGAACATCGCCGGGGTGCCGCAGGCCTTCACCACCACCGGCAACAACAAGGACGGCTATACGGTCGGCGCCGGCCTCGAATACATGTTCGCGCCGAACTGGTCGGCCAAGGCCGAGTATCAATATTACAATTTCGGCAGCACGACCTTCACCTCCGGCCCGGCTGACATCGTCGGCGTTCGTGGCCGGGAGGACGAGCATACCGTCAAGGCCGGGGTGAACTATCGCTTCGGCTGGGGCGGCCCGGCCGCCTCGCGGTACTGACGGTCAGCGCCGACCCAAGATCTGAAGATCCAAGACCTGAAGATCCAAGACCTGAAGATCCAAGACCTGACAAAGGCCGGCTCCGCCGGCCTTTCGTTTGCCGGCCTGCCGCCTCCGGCGCCTGCTTTCTTTGCATTCCGTGAACCATTTGGCGCGTCATTTGCTTGCAAACGATGCTGGCGCGCCTTCTCACGCGCGTCATGGGGCTGGCGTAAAGCAAAAATAATTTTTGCGGTTTACGGAACTCGCGCTCCGGAACGCGTTATATGACAATTACCGGGCAGGTGGGACGACGGACATGCGTATCTTGGTGTCGGCAGTGGTGCTCTCGTTCTTCGGCTGCCTGCCGTGCTCTGCACAGACAATCCTCAGATCCGAGCCTCTGATGTTGGCACCGTACGAAGTTGCCTTCGTCAAGGACGCTTCATGTCCGTCGGGCAAGGTCATGAAGGTCACCGGCGCCATCCGCGGGCTGCACCGCCGCAAGGCCTGCGTGACTATGCCGGGCGAGCAAGCCTCGCTTGTGGCGGCCACCCCCTGAGCTTTCGCTCCGGCTCCGTGCCGGAGCTCAGGAATTCAGCTCGAGCTCCATTCTGGACTGCCGATCGGCCTCCGCCTTGTTCTTGGCGGGGTCCTCGCCTTGAGCCGCCTGGCACGGCTCGATCTTGTAATCATTGTCGAGCACCCGGCGCGGTCCCGGCCGCTCGTCGTCCGCCGTCACGTCCACGACGAGACCACTCCGCTCGGCGAGCTTCCAGACGTCGGCCTCGCTCGGATAGGACTTGCTGATTTGGGCGTCATTGCAGAAGAGGGCGTAGGGCATGCATCCCGACTCCAGGAATGCCCGTTAACGAGCTTACGGGGGGAGGGTTCCGGCCACCCGCCCGATCACGCGCCCGTGATCGTCGTGGACGGCCCTTGAGTCCTTAACGAGTCCTGAATCCCGGAAAAAAGAATCCCTGGGACTCTTCGGCCGGAATCAGCGGATGTTTTCGGCCATGACGAGCGACCTGAACACATCCTGCGGGCACATGCTCCTGCCGCTCACGCTGGCGCTGTTCGGCGCCTGCGCGGCCAATCTCTGGCTGGTCTGGTCGTGGTTGTAGGGTCCTGGCTGTAGGGCCCTGGCCGGGCCTTATTCGGCCGGCGGACCTGAGGCGTCGCGGATGGCTGCACGCAATTTGGTCAGGGTCGCCGCACAATATTCCTCACGTTCGCGCTCGAAGCGCTCCTGGTGCTTGCGGAAATTGGCGATGCGGGCCTGCATCTCGGCACGGAATTCGCCGCTCGTCCGCGTCGGCAGAGGCGCGGGCCGCGGCGGAAAGGGGGCTTGCGGCGGTTCGATCTCGACGGTGACCGCCTCCACGGTGACGATCTCCATCGCGACGGCCGGGCCAGATGCGGGCGCCTCCGGCTGAAGGACGTCATCCTTCCTGCCGGTCACCGATTGGACGAAAGCCAGCGTCTGCGCGATCAGTGCGTCGCGCTCCCTGATCCATTTCATGATCCACCTCAGCCGCGCGTATTCCAGCAAAGCGGCTGCTTCGAATCAAGGCTGTTTGCAAGGGTTGCATATTTTTCCCGGTAGCCCGACACTGGGCAGATGGATGCATCGAAAGAAAGACCGAACGAGGCGGAGGGCCTGAGGCTCATCCGCGCGTTCCTGACGCTGCCGCCCGACAAGCGGGCGGAGGTGATCGCGTTTGTCGAGGAATTGGCGCGTGTCCACGGCCGGCCCGAGGAGGGCGCCAAGGCCTCGCCGAGGTGAGCAAGGCCTCGCCGAGGTAAGCAAGACCTCGTCGAGGTGAGCGCTACCGCTCGCGCGGATTGACGTTGGGCTCGAACGGCGCGCCGACCACCCGAACCGGGATCTGAGCTGGCGTGCGCGGAGTGGGCTCGATCACGGCCCTATCGGCGACCAGCTTATCGGGCGTCCGTACAGGCGCCGGCTCGAACAGCGCCAGCGTCCCGGCCACGGCGCTGCAGCACAGCATCACCGTCGCCAGCAGAATCATGCTTCGGTTTTCTTCCCGGATCCGCATGCGCTGACAACGGCTGGCGCCGGAGCCGGTTCCGGGCCGGCGATTTTCGATGCGAAAACGGGGGACTTTAGATCGCGCCTAGTGCGACAGCACAAGGCCGAGCGCAAGCACGAACAGCATGGCCGTCGTGACGACAGCCGTCACCGCGCCGGTTTCGAACAGTTCGCCTGGGTTGTATAGTGCGCGCGTGCCGCAAAAGGCTCGCCCAATGACCGCCGATCGTCCCCCCGTGCTTGCGCACGAACGCTTCGTTGCCGACCGTGACAATTTCTCAGGGCTGGATCTCGCCGCGCGGTTCGCGCGGATCGAGCGGACCAACCTCTGGGGCGCGGCCACTTCGGTGTCCGGCCTCGGCTCGGAGGATGTCGCCACAGCCGCGATCCAGGAGGCGCTGCCTGCATTGCTGCAACGGCTCGGCGCGCGCTCGCTGCTCGATGCGCCCTGCGGCGATGCAGGTTGGATCGGCCGGCTCGCGCTCGATATCGATTACACCGGCATCGACATCGTACCGTCGCTGATCGATGCAAACCGCCGGCGTGTCGCAGCCGACGGTTCGTCCGGTCGGTTTCTCGTCGCTGACATCACGCGCGATGCGCTGCCGCACGCCGACGTTATTCTCTGCCGGGATTGCCTGGTGCATCTGAGCTTTGCGAACATCTATCGCGCGCTCGCGCAATTTCGGATGAGCGGCGCGCGCTTCCTGCTCGTCACGACCTTTCCGGAGTGGGACGACAATCACGATTGCGAGGATGGCGACTGGCGCGCGCTCAACATGGAGAAAGCGCCGTTCGGCTGGCCGGCACCTCAGGCACTGATCGACGAGCGTTGCGAGGAGGGCGGTGGCGGCTGGCGCGACAAGAGCCTCGGGCTCTGGCGGCTGGATGAGCTGCCGGAGAATAGCTTCGCGTCAGAAGCTGGTGCCGGCTGAGGGGATTGAACCCCCGACCTTCGGTTTACAAAACCGCTGCTCTACCGCTGAGCTAAGCCGGCGATGCCTCAAGAGGCAGGGCAGAGCTCGGCTCGCGCCGGGCCCCGTCTACCCGTGCGCGCCGCAATACCAGACTTGATCGGAAAGTGCCAGAACCGGGAGGTCGTCGTCGCAGGACGTGAATCGGGCGGCCGCGCGGGCCGCCCGATGTGTCGCGTTCGGCTCAAGCCGGCTTACTGGCAGAGCTGCCGGCGGCCGTCTGCGCCCTTGAAGTACGTGCCGGGCGTACAGACGAAGCCGTTGCGCTGGGCATAGGTGCGCCTGTCCCAGCTACGATTGTCCCAGCCGCGGTCCCACGAATTGTCATAGGCGTAGGAATTGTCCCAACCTCGGAATGGGGCGGTGGCAATCGCGCCGGCGGTGCCGATCGCGGCGCCCGCGACGCCGGCCGCCGTCCCGACAGCGCCCGCCGCAACGTCGGTCGGCCAGAAGCCAGTGGGGCTTCTGTTCCAGTCGTTATTCCAGTCGCGGTTGGTCTGGCGATAGGCCGCGCGGCGGTGGCGGTAGCCGCTCTCGGTGGTGGCCTGTCCCGGTCCGAAGGTCTGGCAATTGGCGTTCGGGAATTGCGCCGAGCAGCGGCCCTGATTGGTGACGACGGTCTGCGCCATGGCAGAGCCTGCCAGCATGGTCGCTGCGATCGCCGTGGCCCCGAGAAGCTTGATGGTCATGGTTGTTCGCTCCCATTTTGTGGACAGGAGCTAAACGCTGACGGCGCAGGACGTTCCGATGCAACCTTGGGATTTTTCGGAGGCGAGCCGTCAAACCGATGTGAGCAGCATGCGTTGTTCCAGCCGCGCGGTTCCGCGCCGTTAACGCTTCGCTAGCTCGCCGTGCAGCATTTGAGCGGCGCGCAATCCTTGCACGTTAGGCTTACCGGAATTTGGTGAGCAGGCCTTAACTCTCTCTGCGTCGCGATCGGTTAGGTTGCGTCCGGATAACCGGGGTCTCCTCATGCGTGCCGTGGCGCTCGCCGCCTTTCTGATCGGACTGCCTGCAACCGCGTTTGCAGCCGGCTTCGAGATCGTCGTTCCCGGCCGTCCCGGCGTGCCGATCATTATCAACAACATCGATGCGTCCTATGCCGTCGTCGAGGGCACCTGGGGTCTCGGCAAGGGCCAGCAGGTGCAGCCCACGATCTATGGCGGACGCTATATCGCCGAGCGGCAGCCCGACGACGTCGGCCATTATTATCCGACGCTGGGCCTGCGGCCGGGCTACGGCCGGCTCGAGGTCGAGCCGCCGGCGAACCGCAAATTGCCCAAGCCCGCCGAGAGCTACCACCAGAGCTGGGGTGCCTCGTCCGCGCCGCTGCCGGCGCAGATGGATCCGCCCGTCGATCCGCCGCCGGTGATCTACGCGCCCGAGATCAACGACCGTCCTCGGCCCCCGCGGCCGCGGCCGCGCACAGAGATACCCGGCAGGCCGCCGGGTTGAGAAACGTGAAAACCAAAAACGGAAATCAACAGGAGAGAGTAATGCGTCAAATGATTTCGGGACTGGTCGCGGCAACTGCCGTGATGTTCGCCGCCACCGTGCCGGCCGCGGCCTGCGGCTTCAGCACATGCGCGCCCGTTGCGCCGGTCTATGCCGGCTGCAACACCGGATGCGGCGGATATGGTTATGGCTACGGCTACGGCGCCTATGAGCGTCTCGCCGAGCCGACCACGCAGTATTATTACGTCAACCAGGGTCCGACCTATACCGGTCCGGGAGCCTTCGCGCCGTACCCGACCTATCGCGAGGACGCGGTCGTCGCGCCCGCCAATTACGGCTATGGCTATGGCTATCGTGCCGCTGCGGTCGCGCCGCCGGCCGCTTATCCCTATCGCCGCCCGTACTTCCGTCCCTATCGCTACGGCTACGGCCCGCGCTACGGCTATCTGCCGCGCGTTCACTACGGCCATGCTCACCGTTACGGCTACGCCCACCGCCATGCACCGCGCTATTATGGCGGTCACCGCGTGCTGCGCCGCTATTACTGATCTCTGATCGGTTGAGATTTGCGAAGCGCCCGTTCGCGTGATGCGGACGGGCGTTTTGCTTTCTCTTCAAAACAACCCCATGCACAGTAGCCGGGAACAGTGAAATCAAGGGCTTGAAGCGCAATGTGACCGAGATGAGCGAGCATCGCTCATTAGCTCATTGTTCGAACCCCAAATTTCGGAAAAACAGAGACTTCGATTGATCCGTCGGGCAAAACAGGCGTAGTCTAGCATCGTCCGGATATGCGCGGCACCTAAAGCGCTAGCGCTTCATCAGCCCCAGCCGGCTCGCGCCGACATAGAGCGAGAGTACGGCCGCATTCGAGACGTTGAGGCTCTTGATCTCGCCGGGCATGTCGAGCCGCGCCACGACGCTGCAGGTCTCGCGCGTCAATTGCCGCAAGCCTTTGCCTTCGGCGCCGAGCACCAGCGCGAGCGGCTCGCGCAGTGTGACGTTCGAGAGGTCCTCGGTACCTTCGCTGTCGAGACCGACGGTCTGGAAGCCGCGCTCGTTCAACGCCGTTAAGGCGCGGGCGAGATTTTGCACCGTGACGACAGGCACAAGCTCCAGCGCGCCGGAGGCGGCCTTGGCGAGCACGCCCGTCGCCTCGGGGCTGTGACGCGCGGTGGTCACGATCGCCTTCACCGCGAAGGCCGCTGCAGAGCGCAGAATGGCGCCGACATTGTGCGGATCGGTGATCTGGTCCAGCACCAGCACCATGCCTTCCTGCTTGAGCGTCTCGATGTCCGGCGAGGGCAGGGGATCGGCCTCGGCGAGCAGGCCCTGATGCACGGCGTCGGGCGAGAGCAGGCGGTCGATCTCCTGGGGACGGACGATCTCGGGCGCGATGCGGGTCGCGATGTTTTCGTCCGCCAGCCGCCGCGCGGCGTTCTCGGTTAGCGTCAGCTTGCGGATCCGCCGCTGCGGGTTGGCGAGGGCCATGGTGACGGTGTGCCAGCCATAGAGAATGACGGGCCCGTCGGGGTGCGAATCGCGTTCGCGCCAAGCCGGCCGGCCGGTCGATTTCCCTGGTTTGTTGAAGGGCTTAGCCCCCCTGCGGGGGCCCCTCGGGGCGAATTTTTTGTCCTTCATGGGCTCGCTTGTGTCACGGGGACCCCAATATGGCAATTTGAGTGGCTTCGAGGGCGATTTTAGCTGCTTGCCTCGGTTGACTTTGCCCCACCGCTTCGCCCATAAACGCGCCCGGTCGCGCCCCGATACGGGTTGCCGCGGCCTTCACGTTCCATGGCCGTCTTCGGTCCGCCGGCAAGGTCCGGCCCGATTGTGCTGCCGTCGAGCGGGGGAGTGTCCCGAGTGGCAAAGGGAGCTGACTGTAAATCAGCCGCCTCATGGCTTCGCAGGTTCGAGTCCTGCCTCCCCCACCAGCCTTCGCTCGCTTCGAGAGCTACGGCTAGGCAAGCCAGCATAAGTGCTCGTGGCGCGAAGTGAGCGAAGGCTGTCGCGCCGTAGCCCGCAGGGCGTAGGCGGACTGGGACTGTTTCTCAAGCCCGCTACCCCATCATCTCCCGCACCATCGGCACCACCTTCCGCCCGTAGAGCTCGATGCTCCGCATCAGCTTCTCGTGCGGCAATGGCCCCGCCGAATACTTCAACTGAAACCGCGAAAGCCCCAGCGCCTTCGCGGTCTTCGCGATCTTGCGCGCCACCGTTTCCGGCGCGCCGACATAGAGCGAGCCGTGCTCGGCCTCATGGACGAACTCGTCGCGTCCCATCGGGGGCCAGCCGCGCTCCTTGCCGATGCGGTCGCGCATCGCCTTGTAGTCGGGCCAGAGCTCCTCGCGCGCCTGCGCGTCGGTCTCGGCGACGTAGCCCGGCGAATGCACGCCGATCGGCTGGGCCGGGCGACCGAACTCCCTGAAGGCCCGATGATAGAGCTCGACATAGGGCGCAAAGCGCGCTGGATCGCCGCCGATGATCGCCAGCATCAAGGGCAGATCGTAATGCGCGGCGCGCACCACCGATTGCGGACTGCCGCCGACGCCGATCCAGGTTTTCAGCTTGCCGTTCTCGACCGGCGGATAGACCAGCTGATCTTTCAGCGGCGGACGCAGCTTGCCTTGCCAGGTGACCGGCTGCTGCGACAAGAGCGCAGCGAACAGATCGAGCTTCTCCTCGAACAGCTCTTCATATTTGCGCAGGTCGAAGCCGAACAGCGGGAAGGATTCGGTGAACGAGCCGCGGCCGAGGATAACCTCGGCGCGTCCGTTCGAGACCGCATCCAGCGTGGCAAAGCGCTGGAACACGCGGATGGGATCGTCCGAGGACAGCACCGTCACGGCCGAGCCAAGATGGATGCGCCGGGTGCGCGATGCGATCGCAGCGAGCACGGTTTCAGGCGAGGAGATCGCGAAATCGGCGCGGTGATGCTCGCCGAGACCGATGAAATCGAGACCGAGCTCGTCCGACAGCACCGCTTCGTCGACGACGTTGCGGATCACCTGCGCATGCGGAATCATGTCGCCGGACGCATCTCTTGTGACGTCGCCAAAGGTATCCAATCCGAATTCGAGCGGTGGGGTCATCGATCAAGTCTCTGTGGGAGGATCGGCCACATCTAAGGGACCGCAGCCCGGTCACAAGCGCACGTGCGGAAATGCTCGGTTTCCGTTTGTGGATCTTATCGCCCGATGCGCACCACCATCTTGCCGAGCGCAGCGCGCGTCTGCATCGTCTTGAATGCCGCGCGGAAATCCTCGAAGGCGAAGACTTGGCCGACCACGGGCTTCAACTGGTCATCGGCAAGCCAGTCCGTCAATTGTGACATCAGGCGCTTCTGCACATCGGGCTCGCGCGTTGGAATCTGCGCAAGATCGACACCGAGTAAGGCGCCGCCTTTCAGAAGCGGCAGATTGAACGGCAGCGCGGGAATGGCGCCGGCGGCAAAGCCGACCACGAGATGGCGTCCGCGCCAGGCGATGGATCGAAATGCCTGCACCGAGATTTCGCCGCCAACGGGATCGAAGATCACGTCCGCGCCACGTCCTGCCGTCAACTCCGTGAGCGTGTCGCGCCAGCCCGCCTGCATATAGTCGATCACCGCATCGGCGCCATGCGCCTGCGCAAACTCGCGCTTCTCTGGTGTTGATGCAGCCGCGATGACGCGAGCGCCGAGCAGCTTTCCAATCTGGACGGCCGCAATCCCAGTGCCGCCGGCGGCACCCAGCACGAGAAGCTGCTCGCCTGCGGCCAGCGAAGCGCGCGCGCCCAGCGCATATAGGGCCGTCAGGTAATTGGCGCGAAACGAGGCGGCGACCTCGGCTGCGACGCCATCCGGCAGGGGATGGACCGCTTCAGGCCTAACGACGATCTCTTCGGCCAGTGCGCCCGATCGCGTCATGCCCATCACGCGCATGCCGGGTTGGTAACCCCCCGGTGCGCCGGGCGCGTCCGTCACCACCCCCGCGAACTCCGTCCCGGGAATGAAGGGCAGGGGGTCCTTGGTCTGGTAGCGTCCCTCGATCTTCAGCCCGTCGACGAAGCCAATCCCGGCAGCTTCCACCCGGATGCGCAGCTGTTCCGCCTCCATGGACGGCGGCGGTACGTCCTTCAGCTCGATCTGATCGATGGGGGCGTATTGCTCGACGACAACGGCTTTCATGTCGGACCTCTGTTGTTCCAGTTATCCTGACAGGTCTCGACACTAGCCTCTTGTGTCTACCGCCACATCCCCCGCATCCGCGCCCCGATGTCGATCTTCGGCCCCTGCGCCGCGGTGCGCGCGGCACCGCTTGCTGCCTTCGGCCAGGCGGTGCGCTCGAACAGGTAGACCAATTGCTCCGGGATGAACCGGGTGCGCGAGGCGTAGACGTGGCGGTCGCCCCTGGCGGCCTGACCGTGCACGAAGAAGCGCTGCGGCACGACGAGATGCAGATCGTCCTTGGCGCGCGTCATCGCGACATAGAGCAGGCGGCGCTCCTCCTCGATCTCGGCGCTGGTGCCGGCGCCGAGATCGGACGGCATGCAGCCGTTGACGACGTTGAGCACGAACACCGATTTCCACTCCTGGCCCTTGGCGGAGTGGATGGTGGAGAGGATCAGGTAATCCTCGTCGCGCAGGGGTGGCCCTGATTTGTCGCTGGTCGCATCCGGCGGATCGAGCGTGAGCTCGGTCAGGAATTTCTCGCGAGAGGCATAGCCGCTCGCGATCTGCTCGAGCTGCATCAGATCGGCGCGGCGCGTCTCGGCATCCTCGTGCATGCGATCGAGATGCGGCTCGTACCAGAGCCGCACCCGTTCGAGATCGACGGGCCATTCCGAATAGCGCAGGTTTTCGACCGTGCGGACGAAACAGGTCCAGTCCTCGCCGGTGCGCGCCGGCCCCGGCAGCCGGCCGAGCGCGGCAAGCGGGTCGGTGCTCTCCGCCATCTGGTCCAGCACGCGCTGTGCGGTCGCAGGCCCGATACCCGGCAGCAGGTGCAGGATGCGAAAGCCGGCGACGCGGTCGCGCGGATTCTCGGCGAAGCGCAACACGGCCAGCACGTCCTTGACATGCGCGGCATCCAGGAATTTCAGGCCGCCGAACTTGACGAAGGGGATGTTGCGGCGGGTCAGCTCGATCTCCAGCGGACCCGAATGCGAGGAGGTGCGGAACAGCACCGCCTGGTGCTTGAGCAGCGCGCCTTGCTCGCGGTTCGCCAGCACCGCCTCGACGATGTAGCGCGCCTGGTCGGCCTCGTCGTGCACGGTGACGAGCTGCGGCTTCTGACCTGAGGTGCGGTCGGTCCAGAGGTTCTTGGTGAAGCGCTCGCGGGCGAGGCCGATCACGCCGTTCGCCGCCGACAGCACCGCCTGCGTCGAGCGGTAATTGCGGTCGAGCGTGATCATCTCCGCGCGCGGCGAGAAGCTCTGCGGAAAGTCCAGGATGTTGCGCACGGTGGCGGCGCGAAACGAATAGATCGACTGCGCGTCGTCGCCGACCACGGTGAGGCCGCGGCCGTCGGGCTTGAGCGCCAAGAGGATCGAGGATTGCAGACGGTTGGTGTCCTGATATTCGTCGACCAGCACGTGGTCGAAGCGGCCGCCGATCTCCTGAGCGATCAGCGCATCGCCCATCATCTGCGACCAATACAGCAGCAGATCGTCGTAATCGAGCACGTGCTGGGCCTGCTTGGCCTCGACATAGGCGGCGAACAGACCCTTCAGCTCGGCGGCCCAGCCCGCGCACCAGGGAAAATGCTGGGCGAGCACCTTCTCGATCTCCATCTCGGCATTGACGCAGCGGGAATAGATCGACAGGCAGGTGCCCTTGGCCGGAAAGCGGCTCTCGGTCTTCGACAGGCCGCGCTCGTGCCGGACCAGGTTCATCAGGTCGGCAGAATCCTCGCGGTCATGGATGGTGAAGGCGGGATCGACGCCGATCCGCTCGGCATATTCGCGCAGGAGCCGCGCGCCGATGCCGTGGAAGGTGCCGGCCCAGGTCAGCGCATCGCGCATGATTGCGGCGTTGTTCTCGCCCAGCACCTTGCGCGCGATGCGCTCGACCCTTCCGGCCATTTCCGCCGCGGCGCGGCGGGAGAACGTCATCAGCAGGATGCGGCGGGGATCGGCGCCTGCGACGATCAGATGCGCGACGCGGTGGGCGAGCGTGTTGGTCTTGCCGGAGCCGGCACCGGCGATGACGAGCAGGGGGCCGCCCACGGTTGCGCCGTCGGCCACGCCATGCTCGACGGCGCGGCGCTGCTCCGCATTGAGCGTATCCAGATATGTCGCCACGAATCGCCCCGGTGAAAGGATGAGACTCGGCGATCCCGGCGCGAATCGCAATGCGGCTGGACGGAACTGGAATTAGGATTTAGGGGGATGACGGCCCTTTGGTTCCAGCACCCCATGGCGAGATGACCGAGCTCAAGCCCGAACAATTCGAGATGCGGCGGCTGGAGTCGCTCAGCAACACCATTTTCGGCGTCGCCATGACGCTGCTGGCCTACGACCTGCCGAAGGCGGCAGTGTTCAGTGGCGCACCCGACTGGAACGATCTCGCGCGGGTGTATTCCGGCAAGCTTGCCGGCTTCGCGCTCAGCTTCATCATCGCCGGGGTGTTCTGGATCAGCCATCACCGCCGGCTGGCACGTCAGCCCGTCGGCAGCCGCGGCATGGTGGTCCTCAACCTTTTCTTCCTGCTCTCGATCGTGCTGCTGCCGGTCACCAATGGGCTCTACACCAACTACGCCATGAGCAGCGCGGTGGCGGTGCTCTACGGCCTGCACCTGACCACGATCGGCGGCCTCAATGCCTTGCTGTGGTGGACCATCCTGCGCGGCTGGGGCCGCGAGATCATGGCTTCGCTGTTTCCGGTCGCCGTGTTCATCCCGGGCACCATCGTTGCGGCGTTTGCGCCGCATATCGCGCCCTACATCTGGTGTTTTGCCTTTGGCGGCCTACTGATCCAGCGCTTCTATGTCGCGCCGAACCCATCGGCCGGCACGTAAAGCTTGACCGGGCGGATCTCGTACACCGCCGTCGGATTGACCGCGCGCAGCTTCCGCGCCGCTTCGATCGCCTCCTCCTCGGTGGCGCATTGCATCAAGTGGAAGCCGAGAAGCTGCTCCTTGGTCTCGGCAAACGGCCCGTCCAGCACCATTCCCGCGCCGGGGCCGCGCAAGGTCCGGGCCTTGCGGGTCTCATCCAGCCGGGCCGCCGGACCAAACTGCCCGCTGGCCCGCAGCGGCGCCTGAACCTCGATGACCTTGGCGACGACCGCGGCGTCCTGCTCCGCCGTCCAGGACAGGACCTCGTCTTCCACGTGATAGGCCAGGATGGCGTACAGCATCGTCACCTCGTTCTTTTCTGCTTTTGTTTCTGCGCAAGTCCTGAGGACGTGGCACGGCGGCCCGTGCCGACACTTCCGAAGCAAAATATTGCGTGGCCCGCAAGCGGCGAAACCGTCCTGAAACCCGATTGCGTCCTCGCCCATGTGAACGCCGCCGGAACTGGTCGCGACTGATGGACCATAAACAACAAGTTCTTTGCTGGAGGCGGCAATGTCGGGTCATACCATCAAGATCATCTGCGACGCGCGGCGGGCAGGGCAGTCGGAGCCGGCCGATCTGCACGACCAGGCCGGCCATCACCGCTATTACGGCAGCTCGGCTGAGAACGGCGGTGAGCGGATCGTCGAGAGCCGGCGCGGCAAACTGCGGCGCGCGTTCAACTTCTTCGGCTTCTGAAGCCTTGCGGCGAGGCGGGCGTTCGAAATGGACGTTCCGCAGATATCGATCGCGGCGATGCCGTTCCTGCTCGCGCTGATGATCCGGACCTCCAAGGCCATCGTCCCGTGCCTTCTGACCAGAGGTTATGTTTGAGCATGATCTTTTCGGAAAACCGCTACACACTTTCCGGATCATGCTCTGGTCACGGTGCTGCTCGGCGAGGAGCCGCACCGCGCGGTCGTGGCCTGGTGCGTCGGCATGCTGATCGCCGCCGTCGCGCTGCGCGAGCGGCTTCGCGCTGGCTGACGCAGCATTCGTCATTGCCCGCTCAAGACCTGCTTGACCAGCGCCTCGCGCAGCGAGGCCAGCTCGCCGCTCGCCTGCATCTGGGCGATGACCTTGCCGACCTCAGGCACCAGATCGCGATGACGTTCATGCAGGTAGTGGTTGCAGGCGATGCGCGCCAGCCGGATCGTGTCCTGCGCCAACGCAGGGTCAGTGGCGAGCAGCGACAGGCAGGCGACGGCTAGCCGCCAAAGTTGGCGCCTGCACACCCGGTCGCAACGATCATTGCGCGCTCGTCCCGCGAGCCATACCGGACTTTCACCGATGACATTTTAGCACGAGCAGTGATAATTTGCCCAGCAGTGCCGCTGCGGGGGCGGAAGACGTGACTTGCCGACTTCGAGCTCGCGGGCCGACGGGACGTCGCTTGCATCGGGTGACGAGACGGGCGCGTCTCAGCCCATGGATTGCTCGAGACTGCAACCGCTCGACCGCAGCAGCGAGCCGCCATTTCGGGAACATGGTGCATGGCCAACGCAGCTGACGAGGACGCCAAGCGCAGCCACGCCATCGCGCCGACGGCGGCGAAGCCTGGTCTGACCGACATCGAGACGCTTGCGGCCATCGCCGAGTACGTCAGCAAATACAGCCTGACCCGGCCCCCACCGCCGTTACGCCTGGAGCGCCGGCCGCCCTCCGATGCCGACGAGCTGGACAAGGTGATCGAGGCTTTCAACGCGATGTGCGCGAACCTCCAGCAGGCCTATGGCGAGCTGCGCGAGGCCAATGCCAATCTCGAGCGCGATTTAACCATCCGCCGGCGCGCCGAAGCGGAGGCGCGGGCGAGCGAAGAGCGTTTCCGCGACTATGCCGAGACCGCGTCCGACTGGTTCTGGGAAACCGGGCCGGACCACTGCTTCACCTACCTCTCTGACCGGGTGATTGCCTTCGGCATGGATCCCAAAGTGCGGATCGGCACGCGTCGCATCGATACTGCGCTCGATCGGGATACCGAGTCTGAAAAATGGCGCGCGCATCTGGCGACGCTGGACCGTCACGAGCCGTTCCGCAAATTCGAGTATCGCGGACGCGACACGCGCGGGCGGATGCATCATTTCAGCGTCAACGGCAAGCCGGTTTTCGACGACGATGGACGCTTCCTCGGCTACCGCGGCTCCGCGACCGACCTCACCGCGCAGCACGAGATCGAGGAGCGGCTGCGTCAGTCCCAGAAGATGGACGCGATCGGCCAGCTCACCGGCGGCGTGGCGCACGATTTCAACAACGTGCTCACGGTTATCACCGGCACGATCGAGATCATCCAGGAGGGGCTTGCGGACAAGCCCGAGCTGGCCGCGATCGCGCAATTGATCGATGATGCGGCCGCGCGCGGAGCGGAGATCACCTCGCAACTCCTGACCTTCGCGCGCCGCCAGCCGCTGGAGCCGCGCGAGATCGACGTCAACGCGCTCGTGGTCGAGACCGCGAAGCTGCTGAGGCCGATGCTCGGCGAGCAAATCGAGATCGAGACGCGGCTCGCCGACGAGGCCTGGTCCGCGATGGTGGATCCGTCGCAGCTGTCCTCCGCGATCGTCAACCTCGCCGTCAATGCGCGCGACGCGATGCCGGGCGGCGGCAAGCTCACCCTCGAAACCGCGAACCGCGAGCTCGACGGCACGGGGACCGCTGGTGAGGGCGTGCGCGGCGCCTTCGTGATGGTTGCAGTCGGCGACACCGGTCACGGCATTCCGGCCGATATCCGCGAGCGTGTTTTCGAGCCGTTCTTCACCACCAAGGGGGTCGGCCGCGGCACCGGTCTGGGGCTGAGCATGGTCTACGGCTTTGCCCGCCAGAGCGGCGGCACTGTTGCGATCGAAAGCGAGGAGGGGCGCGGCACCGTGATGCGGCTGTTCCTGCCGCGGGCAAAGGGCGAGGCGGTGGCCAGGACGGCGCCGGTTCAAGCGCCCGCCACGGCGCGCGGGCGGGAGACGATACTCGTGGTGGAGGACGATCCGCTGGTCCAGGGCTATGTCATCGCGCAACTCGGCGGCCTCGGCTACCGCACGCTCGCTGCGAGCGACGGCGCGTCCGCGCTGGCGCTGGTCGACCAAGGTGCCCGATTCGATCTGCTGTTCACGGACATCATCATGCCCGGCGGCATGAACGGGCATGAATTGGCCGAAGCCGTCAGGCTCCGCCGGCCGGGCGTGAGGGTGCTCTACACCTCCGGCTATACCGACAACACCATCGTCCACGACGGACATCTCGATCCCGGCGTGGCGCTGCTGTTCAAGCCATACCGCAAGGCGGAGCTGTCGCAGAAGATTCGCGAGGTGCTTGCCGGCGAGCCGCCCGCCTGAGCCGCGGCGACAGACGAAAAAGGCGCGGCGGGGAAGCCCCGTCGCGCCCGATTTCTTGCTCGCTGGTCCAGGGCTGAGAGCGCCCCGATGCCAAGCCCTACTCGAAGCTTAGCGGGCGATCCCAGCGAGGTGACAGCGCTTGAGATAAGACACTGGATCACCTCCTTTCGTTGGTTTCGGAAGTCTTCAATATAGGCGGCGATCCCGCCGCTGTTAAGGGGCGGCGGGTCCGCAGGAACCCGGGTGGTTCGCAAGGCCGCCGAAGACGCCGGAAAGCGACCTCCTGGGCAGTTGAGACCGCAGCCCGGCCGTGTTAGGGAGCCCCCAACGCGGGTGTAGCTCAATGGTAGAGCAGCAGCCTTCCAAGCTGAATACGAGGGTTCGATTCCCTTCACCCGCTCCAGAACCTGTTGGACGCGATATCCCAGCAGGGCGTTTCCTCGATAGCCGCCCGTGGCTTGACGGCCGATCAGCTATTCCTCGTCCCGTCGCTCGCGTTCCTTCCGTGCGCGATCGAGCGCGCCGCCTTGAGGCTGTCCGCTGACCTTCACGCCGGGGAGATGATCGACCTTGTCGGCCTCGTCGCCGCGCTGAAGTTCGCGATCAATGATGTCGCGTGATCCTTCGGCCGGTTCCTGTCGAATGGGCTCTTGCTCTCGATGCTCATGAATGATCCTGCTTGACCGCGTTGATTGCTAGGGCAAACCCAGCTCTGCGCTATCGTTCCTGTCCAAAGCAGCCGCTTCGTGCAGGCTCTATCCCCTGTGGTTATCGATTTCGGCGGCGACCTGTCCGTAGTTCAGCAGCGCAACCAGGGTCGTTCCGCCGATAATATTGCCGAGTAGCGTGGGTATGAAGAAGTCGGAGGCATATTGGCTGAACGAGGCCAGGCCGCTCTGCACCAGAAAGGCGCACTCGATCGAACCCGCGACGATGTGCAAGAACTGGCCGAGTGCGACCACATAGGTCATCACTACGATGATGTGTGCGCGCGAGCCTTTGGCAGCCGGAAGAAGCCAGGCCATCGAGGCGATCAGCCAGCCGGCGAAGATGGCCCTGACGAAGGTGCTCGAGAACGTCCCCTCGATCGTCGGCCGGCTGAGATCGATGAAGGCGTCCACGATGCGAGGTTCGAAGATGCTGGTGCGAGCGAGCACGGAGGCGGCTGCCCAGGTCCCTGCGATATTCGAGGCGAGAACCAGGATCCAGAGCTTGAGCACGCTCGCCAAGGTGCCGAGATCCCTGTTGTGCAACAGCGGCAGGATCGGTGTCAGCGTGTTCTCGGTAAAGAGCTGTTGTCGTCCCAGCACGACGACCAGGAAGCCGACGGTGTAGCCGAGCGGAGCAACCAGGCGGCGGGTCGCCTCATCCGAGATCAGCGCATGCAACTCGCCCTGAACGATTAGCGACAGGCTTATCGAAAGGCCGGCAGCAAAACCGGACAGCACGATGGCCCACCATCGCCGCTCCAGCTCCTGCTCGCCTTCGGCGCGGATCGTCTCATGGATCAGCGCGGCGCTTGGCCTGCTCTGGGATTCGATCTGCCTGGTCTGGCGCCGCGACACGCCGTCGAGCTTGGATGCTGGGTTGAATGAGGCGCCGTCGCCAGACTGATCCACGCTGCGGTCTCCGAAAGGCTGATCCAGTCAAGACTTCCGGATGTCCCATTCAGTTCCCCTTGCGCGGTGCAGCCTCGCTCCAGGCGCGGTGCAGCACGCGGAGGAACCTTCGTCATGAGCAGGAGTTCGCCGTGGGGGCAAGGGTGAAAGTCACGAGGCCAACCGTGCAAGACGACGTGCGCGTGCGTTCCACCGCGCAGATCGCGGGTCATCCGATTCATCCGATGCTGGTGCCGATCCCGATTACGTGTTTCGTCGGGGCGCTGCTGACCGACATCGCCTATGTCGCCAGTGCCGAGATCATGTGGGCGAATTTTTCGGCCTGGCTGCTGCTCGCCGGAATCGTCTTCGGCGTGCTGGCGGCGATCGCGGGCCTGATCGACTTCCTCGGCAATCGGCTGGTGCGGGCGCAGGCGCCGGCCTGGCCGCATCTGATCGGCAATGCCGTGGTGCTGATCCTTTCGATCGTCAATCTGATGATCCACATGCGCGATGGCTGGACTTCCGTGTGGCCGAGCGGGCTCGCCTTGTCCGCGCTCACAGTGCTGATCCTGCCGATCACGGGGTGGCTCGGCTGGGCTCTCGTCTATCGCCACGGCGTGGGAGTTGCACGATGACGTCTGCGATGATCCGCGCGCTGTTGTGCGCGTCGCTGCTGGGGCTGGCCGGCTGCAATGACGGCAGCGGCGATCCCAACGCGCAGGTCGGCGCCAATCCGGCACTTCCCGAAATCCAGCAATATCTGCTGCCGCCGGTCCACATTGCCCGCATCGTCGGCTGGAAGAAGGACGAGACGCCGACGGTCGCGCAGGGCCTGCAGGCCAAGGCCTTCGCCACCGGCCTGCAGCACCCGCGCTCGCTCTACGTTCTCCCCAATGGCGACGTGCTGGTGGTGGAATCCAAGGCGCCGAAAGGCGCTCCGATCAAGCGGCCCAAGGAACTCGTGATGGGCGTCATCCAGTCCTGGGCGACCTCCGGCGGCGACAGCGGCGCGAGCAACCGCATCACGCTGCTGCGCGACAGCAACGGGGATGGCGTGCCGGAGACGCAAAGCGTCTTCCTCGACCATCTCAACTCGCCGTTCGGCGTCGCGCTGGTCGGCAACGATCTCTATGTCGCCAACACCGACGCCATCCTCAGATATCCCTACACCGAAGGGGACACGAAGATCACCGCGCCGGGCACGGTGCTGACGCCACTGCCGGGCGGTCCGATCAACCATCACTGGACCAAGAGCCTGGTCGCCAGCCCCGACGGCTCGAAGCTCTATGCCGGCGTCGGCTCCAACAGCAACGCCGCCGAGAGGGGCATGGAGGCCGAGCACAATCGCGCCGCCATCCTCGAGGTCGATCGCGCCAGCGGCCGCTGGCGCGTGTTCGCAAGCGGCCTGCGTAATCCCAACGGCCTCAGCTTCGAGCCGCAGACCGGTGCACTCTGGGCGGTGGTCAACGAGCGCGACGAGCTCGGTCCCGATCTCGTGCCCGATTACATGACCTCGGTGAAGGACGGCGGCTTCTACGGCTGGCCCTACAGCTATTTCGGCCAGCACGTCGATCCCCGCGTCAAGCCGGAGCGGCCGGATCTCGTCGCCAGGGCGATCGTGCCTGACTACGCGCTGAGCTCGCATGTCGCCCCGCTCGGGCTCGCCTTCAACACCGGCACCAGCCTGCCAGCCGCCTATCGCAGCGGCGCCTTCGTTGGCGAGCACGGCAGTTGGAATAGGCAGGTGCTGAGCGGCTACAAGGTCGTGTTCGTGCCGTTCACGGACGGCAAGCCGAGCGGCCCGCCGCAGGACGTCGTCACCGGGTTCCTCAACAGCGACAATAAGGCGCGCGGCCGCCCCGTTGGTGTTGCCATCGACAAGACCGGCGCGCTTCTGGTTGCGGACGACAGCGGCAATACGGTCTGGCGAGTGAGCGCGACCGATCCGCAGCTGACGCAACGTTAAGCGCGCAGGCGCGTTGTCGTGCAGACCTTTTCTCTGAAATCTAGAGCCAGGAGTTTGGACAATGGGCCTTGCGCAATATGCCATCGTGCCGGTGCGGGACGAATGGGGCGTGCTGCACGACGGCGACGTCAAGAACACCTACGCCACCAAGGAAGCCGCGTTCGAGTCCGCAGTCGCCGCCGCATCCCTCGCGCTGCGTGAGGGACATGAAGTTCAGGTCAGCGTGCCCGGCCGCGAGGCGGGAGGCAACGCGCTCGGCGTCCGGGACAACGCTTGAGAAGGAAGACGCGATGACCAAGCCCCGTGAGCCCAACGGCGTCGAGCCATCCCGCTCCGAGGACGACATCCAGCGCGACCAGCTCGGCCCGCGCGGCGTGCCGGGCGCGCCCGATCCGGCCAAGATGACGCCGCAGCGCGAGAAGAAGACGCCGAAGCACGTGGATCCCGGCCACACCGCGTGAGGGGGCTCCGCTGCGGCCAACCGACCAGACGATCAATCGCCCGCGGCGGGCGGCACTCCTCCGTCATTTCCGTAGCGGCCTTTGAATCGAGGTAGTCGCCTCGAGGTCATCGCGCGCGCCGCCGCCAGCCGCACGGCCACAGCAGGCCGGGCGACCGCACTTCCGACCTGATTCGGACGAAAAGGCCCTGTCGCTGCGATCGACGAATGTTGCCGCGACAGGGTTTCACTTGTAGCAAGACTGGCCGAACGTTATGCGCGCGAGCGCAAAGATCATGAGGTCGCTGGATGAACCCCGCTGTCATTGCCGTCGCCATCACCGGCTCCGTTCCGCGCAAGAAGGACAATCCGGCGGTGCCGATCCTGCCCTCGGAGCAGATCGAATCGACGCACCAGGCCTTCGAGGCGGGCGCCACGCTTGCGCATATCCACGTCCGCAACGACGACGAGACGCCGTCCTCCGATCCCGAGCGTTTTGCCCAGGTGCAGGAGGGGATCAAAAAGCATTGTCCTGATATGATCGTCCAGTTCTCGACCGGCGGGCGTGGCCGTGATCCCTCGGCGCGCGGATCGGCGCTCTACCTCAAGCCCGACATGGCCTCGCTCTCCACGGGATCGGTGAACTTTCCGACCATCGTCTACGAGAACAGCGCCGCGCTGGTCGAGACGCTCGCCACTAGCATGAAGACGAACGGCATCCGGCCGGAAATCGAGATCTTCGATCTGTCGCATCTGCATGGCGCCCGCCGCCTGATCGATGCGGGCCTCATCGACGCGCGTCCGCACGTGCAGTTCGTCATGGGCGTCAAGAACGCGATGCCGGCGGACGAGCATGTGCTCGACATTCTCCTGGGCGAGCTCAGGCGGCTGATCCCGAAGGCAACCTGGACCGCAGCCGGAATCGGCCGCCATCAGGCCGAGGTCATGGGGTGGGCGCTCGCCCGAGGGGCGGACGCGGTCCGCACCGGGCTCGAGGACAATATCCGCATCGACAAGACGCGCCTCGCTGCCAGCAACGCCGAGCTCGTGACCTTGGCCTGCGAGGCGGTCGCGCGCCAGGGCCGGCGCGTTGCGACCGCGACTGAAGCGCGATCGCTGCTCGGCATCGCAGGGTAAGCGGCTTCCTCGTCCTGACATGCTCCCGGCTGCCGCCTGCCATTCGGCGGCCGGCGTTCCCGTGCGCCGTTTCTCCGAGTAGACAGATGCTACAGGCGTACTCGGCGCCTGCCGGGCGGGCGACGTTTGGAATGCAGTTCTTGAAATCCGACCGCAGGCTGATCGGCGTGCTGCTGGTGCTTGCCATCACGCAGTTGGTCGGATGGGGCACGATCGGGCTTCCCGCCGTCGTCGGGCGCGAACTCGCCGCCGATCTCGGCATGAGCCTGCCGGCGGTGTTCGCCGGCACGTCCGTTCTCTACGTCTCGATGGGGTTGTGCGGCCCGTTGCTCGCCAAGTCGTTTGCGCGGCATGGCGCGCGGACGGTGATGATGGTCGGCACGATCGTGACGGCGCCTGGCTTCGTGCTGCTGTCGCTGGCGCAAGAGCCGGTATTGTACTTCGCCGCCTGGATCGTCCTCGGCATCGCCGGCAGCGCCACGCTGTCGACCGGCGCCTATATCATGCTGAACGAGATTGCGGGGCGGCAGGCCAAGAACGCGATCGGTGCGCTGATGCTGGTGACGGGCCTGTCCAGCAGCATCTTCTGGCCGACGACCTCGTTCCTGAGCGGTCACCTCGGCTGGCGGGGGACGTGTCTGGTCTATGCGGCGATGATGCTCCTCGTCAGCCTTCCGCTCTATGCGTTCTGCGCGCCGCGCCGACAGATCGCAAGGGACGAAGGCGCCGCGCCGGCCACGCGGTCGCCGCCGCCCGCGATTGCGCGGAGCACGTTCGGTCTCGTCGTCGCCGCGATCACGCTGAACGCCTTCGTCAATTTCGGCGTCAGTGCGATCCTGATCGAGCTGTTGCGGGCAGAGGGGCTGGCGCCGGCTCAGGCGCTTTTGTTCGGCTCCATGCTGGGCGTGATCCAGGTCAGCGCTCGCGGACTGGATTTCCTCGGCGGCGGACGATGGGACGGCATCACGACGGGGCTCGTCGCCGGCAGCGCCTTGCCGGTGGCCATGCTGCTGCTGATGACGGGCGAGGGTGCCACCTGGGCGGTGGCGGTCTTCATCCTGCTCTATGGCGCCGGCAGCGGCGCGATGGCGGTGGCGCGGGCGACCATCCCGCTGGTGTTCTACGACCAGGCCGAGTTCGCCAAAGCGATGTCGATGATCGCGCTGCCGCTCAACTTGGCCTCCGCGATATCGCCGCCGCTCCTCGTCGGCCTGCTCACGGCGTTCGGCAGCCGCGGCGCGCTCGGCCTCACGCTGGTGTTCTCCTGCGCGACGGTGCTGATCCTCGTTCTGCTCGCTCGGCGCCGGCCGCGGCTGCCGGTTGTTGTGACCTGAGCCGATCACGCAATCTTCGCCGCGCGGAAAGTTGCTGACGGCGACGACCTCCGGTCCGGCCGGAGATAGCCGTATGCCGCCAGTGCAGTGCTCAGGGCGCGAAAATGGTGGTATCGGCAGGGAGCGCGGCCTCGCGATCCCGCCGCCGCGCCAAGATCCAGTTCTCCGGAGGAAATCGACATGTCTGCCCTGCCGCTCTCAGGCATCAAGATCCTTGACCTCACCCGCGTGCTGGCCGGGCCGCTGTCGGCCCAGATGCTGGGCGATCTCGGCGCCGAGGTGATCAAGATCGAGCGGCCCGGCACCGGTGACGACGCGCGCGCCTTCGGCCCGCCTTACCTGACCGACCCCGAGGGCAAGGCCAACAACAACAATTCGTTCTACCTCTGCGCCAATCGCAACAAGAAGTCGGTCACCGTCAACATCGCCAAGCCCGAAGGGCAGGCGATCGTCCGCGAGCTCGCCAAGGATGCCGACGTCTTCATGGAGAATTACAAGGTCGGCGACCTCAAGCGTTACGGCCTCGACTACGAGACCATCAAGGCGATCAATCCCGGCATCATCTATTGCTCGGTGACCGGCTTCGGCCAGACCGGCCCCTATGCGCCGCGCGCCGGCTACGACGCCATCCTGCAGGCGATGGGCGGCCTGATGAGCGTCACCGGCCATATCGACGGCGAGCCGGGCGAGGGCCCGATGAAGGTCGGCCCGTCGATCGTCGACTACATGACCGGCATGAACGCCTCGATCGGCATTCTCTCGGCGCTCTACCATCGCGACGCCAGGGGCGGGCAGGGACAGCACATCGACGTCTGCCTATTCGATACGGTGATCGCATCGCTGTCGCACTGGCTGCAAATCTATCTCGTCAACGGCAAGATCCCGCCGCGCCGCGGCACCTGGGGCAATGGCGGCATGCCGGCCGGCGTGTTCCGCTGCACCGACGGCGAGCTGATGGTCGTGGTCGGCAATGACGGCCAGTTTCAGCGCACCTGCGCCGTGCTCGGCGCGCCCGAGCTCGCAAGCGATCCGCGCTTCGTCAAGAACAACGACCGCGTCGTGCACGGCAAGGAGATCATGGCGATCTTCGCCGGCCTGTTCCTGAAGCAAAAGGTAGCCTACTGGCTGGAGAAGCTGGAGGAGGCGGGGGTGCCCTCAGGGCCGATCAACAATTTCGAGCAGGTGTTCTCCGACCCGCACGTCCAGTCGCGCGGCATGCGCGTGAAGGTCAACCATCCCTTCGAGCCCGATCTGTCGCTGGTCCGCAACGCGCTGACGCTCTCGGAGACACCGATCAAGGACTACCGCGCCCCGCCGCTGCTCGGGGAGCACACCCAGGAGGTGCTCGGCGGCAAGCTCGGCTATGATGCCGGCAAGATCGAGCAGCTGAAGCAGCAGGGCATCATCTAGATTCGACGAAGCGGCGCCGGCTTTCCCTCTCCCCTTGTGGGAGAGGGTGGCTCGCCGCAAAGCGGCGAGACGGGTGAGGGGTTCTCTCCGCGTGCAAAGCTGCAGTCGAGTTCGTCGAGAGAACCCCTCATCCGGCGCTTCGCGCCACCTTCTCCCACAAGGGGAGAAGGGAAGAGGGCCGCGCTTGCGGAAACGGCGAGAAAAATCGGGGCGCCATGCCGGGGCTTGCGTGAAGCTTGCCCGCAATCCCCAAGTAATCCCGGTCCGTAGTCGCACAGGCTTCCGCTTTGCCTCCGACTCTGATTCGATCTCTCCACTTGAGTTCGGGGAGGGAAGTGAATGTCCTACACGATCGGGTTCCAGGCCAAGGACCAGAAAGCCATTCTGGCGACCGAGGCGGCCACCGCCAATCAGGCCGTCGCCATCATTGCCGCGCTGCGGCAGAGCGCCGACGAGATCAAGTTCATCCGCTCGCCGCAGGAAGGCGAAATGGGCATCGAGATGCTGCTGCTGCTCGCCAAGGAAGAGGCCGAGGAGATGCCGCAGCGGGCGTAGTCCCGCCCACCAATCATTCTTCGACCAGATCGACTGCATCGCCTGTTGTGAGGTGAATGGCGCTGACTTCACCTCTCCCCGCTTGCGGGGAGAGGTCGGATCGCCTCGGCGATGCGAAAGCATCGTCCGGTGCGATCCGGGTGAGGGGGTACAGGTCTCCCGAAGACCGCACGTGTGGAGAGAGGCCCCTCACCCCAACCCCTCTCAGCGCGAGCAAAGCTCGTCGCGGCCCCGTAAGAACGGGGCGAGGGAGCGCACCGCGAATGCAGCTTCCAGCTCCGTACCGTCAACGCCCATCCGCGCTAACGCGCCGCCACCTTTGAAGAGACCTTCGGCTCCATCCGTCCCGCCGTCAGCGCCATCGTCGCCACGCTGACGACGCGCGTGACCACATCCTCGACGTCGTCGAGGTCGCATTTGCCCTCCGAAAGCTTGGTCAGCCGCTCGCTCTCACGGATGGTGTGATGCGCCATGGCGAGCGCGAAGTTGAGGCCCCAATAGATATCGACGTCACTGCGGTCGGGCAGGGACCGCCGCATCGCGCCGACGAATTTGCGCAAATGGTCGATCTCGCGGTTTTTGATGCGCCGGATCGGCGGCACGGATTCGATCGAGGCGCGGATCATGAAGCGCGCCGCGGTCGAGCGTTGGTTCTCCGGCCCCAGGCAGCCGCGCAAGGTCGGCCCGACCAACGCGCGCAGGATGACCTCGATCGGCGCGCGGCCGCCGCCTTGCTCCTCCGCCGCCTTCAACTCGTGCAGGCGCTCGCGGTTGGTGGCGATCGAGCGTGTGACGAATAGTTCCGCGATCAGCTCGTCCTTTGAGCCGAAATGATAGTTCACCGCGGCGAGGTTGACGCCCGCCTCCGCGACGATGTCGCGCAGCGTCACGTCGCCGAAGCCGCGATCGGCATAGAGCCGCTCGGCGGCGGCGAGAATGGCAGACCTCGTATGATCGCTGGCCATGGATGCCCTCGGGGAGGGGAGTTGCAATTCAAACAGTTGTATGAAACTATCGTTTGAAGGTCGGGAAAAGTCAATCCGCAATCGGGACTCGTTCGCAACTGCAGCCGGGTTTCGACAGGTCCGCAAGGACGCGCATTCGCGCTTGCGGGCCGCGCAAAGCGGGAGGACAGTCCGGCGCAAAAGGACCAGTGAGAGAGAGGAGCGTCGCATGGACTTCGATATGTCGCCCAAGCAAAAGGAATGGCTCGACCGCGTGCGGTCCTTCATGGCCAAGCACGTGCGCCCGGCGGTGCCGATCTACGATCAGCAGGACAAGAGCGGCGACCGCTGGAAGGTGATCCCTGTTCTCGAGGACCTCAAGAAGAAGGCGAAGGCCGAAGGCCTCTGGAACATGTTCATGCCGCCGTCCGAGCATGAGGACGATGAATTCCGCGGCGCGGGACTGACCAATCTCGAATACGCGCTTTTGTCGGAAGAAATGGGCCGCATCACCTGGGCCTCGGAAGTGTTCAATTGTTCCGCGCCCGACACCGGCAACATGGAAGTGTTCATCCGCTACGGCACCAAGGAGCAGAAGCGGAAATGGCTGCGGCCGCTGATGGACGGTGAGATCCGCTCCGCCTTCCTGATGACGGAGCCGGCGGTGGCCTCGTCCGACGCCACCAACATCGAGACCCGCATCGAGCGCGACGGCGACCATTACGTCATCAACGGCCGCAAATGGTGGTCGTCCGGCGTCGGCGATCCCCGCTGCAAGATCGCGATCCTGATGGGCAAGACCGATTTCAAGGCCGCCAAGCACCAGCAGCAGTCGCAGATCCTGGTTCCGCTCGACACGCCCGGGATCAAGGTCGAGAAGATGCTGCCTGTGTTCGGCTTCGACGACGCCCCGCACGGCCATGCCCAGGTGCTGCTCGAGAACGTGCGCGTGCCGAAGGAGAACATCCTGCTCGGCGAAGGCCGCGGCTTCGAGATCGCGCAGGGCCGCCTCGGCCCGGGCCGTATCCATCACTGCATGCGAACCATCGGCAAGGCCGAGGAGGCGCTGGAGAAAATGGTGAAGCGGCTCGCCTCGCGCACCGCGTTCGGCAAGAAAATCGTCGAGCACAGCGTGTGGGAGCAGCGCATCGGCGAGGCCCGCACCAACATCGAGATGACGCGTCTTCTGTGTCTCAAGGCGGCCGACATGATGGACAAGGTCGGCAACAAGACCGCGCAGGCCGAGATCGCCATGATCAAGGTCGCTGCGCCCAACATGGCGCTGAAGATCATCGACGAGGCGATCCAGGCGTTCGGCGGCGGCGGTGTGTCGGACGAGGCTGGCCTTGCCAAGGACTACGCCCACATCCGCACGCTGCGGCTCGCCGACGGCCCGGACGAGGTGCACAATCGCGCCATTGCCAGGCTCGAACTTCGGAAGTATGCAAACTCTCCCAATCACTAAGCGGGGGAGCCCTGCGGCGCTCCCGACTTGAAGAAACGACGGGACATGATCCAATTGCGGTAACCGCTTGACGCAAGTGCGTCAGCGGTTACCGATTAGGATCATGTTCGGACTGAAGAGGGAGCGTGACCGTGGCTGACGGCGTCAGGAAAGACGAGGAGTTTTCGGGCACCAAGCCGGTCGAGGAGCGGCATCGCTTCGACGAGATGCGGCTCGAGGCCTGGATGCGCGAGCACGTCGAAGGCTTCGAAGGCCCGCTTGTGGTGCTGCAGTTCAAGGGCGGGCAGTCCAACCCGACCTATCGCCTCAACACACCGAACCGCTCCTACGTGATGCGCCGCAAGCCGTTCGGCAAGCTGCTGCCCTCGGCGCATGCAGTCGACCGCGAGTATCGCGTCATCGCGGCGCTTGGCAAGCAGGGCTTTCCGGTCGCGCGCGCCTATGCGCTGTGCCAGGACGACGGCGTCATCGGCGCGGCCTTCTACATCATGTCGATGGAGGAGGGCCGCGTGTTCTGGGATCCGACGCTGCCGAGCCAGGACAACGATGCACGCCGAAAGATCTTCACCAGCAAGATCGAGACGCTGGCGAAACTCCACATGTTCGATCCTGTTACCATCGGGCTCGGCGATTTCGGCAAGCCCGGCAACTATTTTGCCCGCCAGATCGACCGCTGGACCAAGCAATATCGCGCCTCCGAGACCCAGCACATTCCGGAGTTCGAGAAGGTCGCCGAATGGCTGCCGAAGACGGTGCCGGAGCAGGCGCGCGTCTCCATCGTCCATGGCGACTATCGCCTCGACAACATGATTTTCCACGCGACGGAACCGCGCGTGCAGGCGGTGCTGGACTGGGAGCTGTCGACGCTCGGCGATCCCATGGCCGACTTCACCTATCTATTGATGCAATGGATCATGCCGGGCCTCGACGGTACCGACCTCAAGGCGCTCAACATCCCGAGCCTCGAAGAGGCCGCGCAGATCTATTGCAACGTCACAGAGATGACGGTGCCCGATCTCAACTGGTACTTCGCCTACAATTTGTTCCGTCTCGCCGGCATCACCCAAGGCATCGCCGGCCGCGTCCGCGACGGCACCGCCGCCAACGCCAAGGCGCTCGAATCCGCGAAGCGCACCGTGCCGCTGTCGAAGGCTTCCTGGGAATACGCGCAGAAGGCGGGGGCGGTGTAGGAAGAACAAAGGCGCGGCCGATGGCTGCGCCCTTTTTTGTTTTGGTAAGGCGCTGCTCCACACGCGCCGTCATTGCGAGCGCAGCGAAGCAATCCAGATTCTTTCCGCGGTGGCCCCCTGGATTGCTTCGCTGCGCTCGCAATGACGAGGAGGCGGAATCCAAGACTCGCAATTCACACCGCGCAAGTGCCTTTCGCAGCGACCGAGTCCTTGTATCCCTTTGCCCAATCCGCCCCGGGAGACCCGCGCATGATCGACCACACTACCCTCATCACCTACGTCCTCATCGTGCTCGGTTTCGTCTTCATCCCGGGACCAGCGACGCTGCTCACGATGGCGCGGGCGGCAAGCTCGGGAACGAAGGTCGGCATCGCCACGGGTGCGGGAATCGCCGCTGGAGACCTGGTACATACGGGGATGGCGATTGTCGGACTCTCGGCGATCATCGCCACCTCGGCGCTGCTGTTCAGCATCGTCAAATATGCCGGCGCTGGCTTCCTGATCTATCTTGGCATTCGCGCCATGCTCGACAAGGCCCCGATCGAGTTGAACGGCGCCGCGCCCGCGATCGGCGCGGGCCGTGCCTTTCGCGAGGCCGTGCTGACCGAGGTGCTCAATCCCAAGACCGCACTGTTCTTCCTGGCGTTCCTGCCGCAATTCGTGAAGCCGGAGCACGGCGCGCCCGCACTTCAGCTTGCCATTCTCGGTGTCGTCTTCGTGCTGCTCGGTCTCGTCAGCACTGTCGTGTTCGCCGTCGGCGCCGGTCGTCTCGGCAACCTACTGCGCCGCCATCCGGCGGTGGTGAAGTGGCAGGGCAAGGTAGTCGGCGCCATCTACTGCGCCGTCGGCGTGCGGCTGGCCTTGCAGGAGCGATAGGGCGCGGTGAGCCCGTAGTCGCAATGAGTGCGACGATCCGGACAGGTGGTTCCCCCGCGCTCCGTCATTGCGAGCGAAGCGAAGCAAGCCAGAAATCCTTCCGCGGTCGCAGTCTGGATTGCTTCGTCGCTTTGCTCCTCGCAATGACGAGCTACCCCTTCGCACAATGCGCGATCAGCCGCTCCACGAACCCCGCGCATTTCTCCAGCTCCGCCATCTCCACGAACTCATCCGGCGTATGCGCCTGCGCGATCGAGCCCGGGCCGATCACCACGGAGGGAATGTCGGCGATGCCGGCGAACAAGCTCGCCTCGGTGCCGAACGCGACCTTGGCGTGGTCGTTGCGTCCTGCGAGGCTCTTGGCCAGCGTGACGATGGCGGCGTCGGCGGCGGTGTCGAGCGCGGGATAGTCGAGGATCTCCTCGAAATCGATGCCGCAATCGGGATGTCTCGCCTCCATCGCCGGCTCGATCTCGGCCTTGGCCCAGGCGACGATCGCATCGGTCACCTCCTTGGACTCGGTGATCCCGATGCCGCGGCATTCGAAATCCATGGTGCAGGTATCAGGCACGATGTTCAGCGCTGCGCCGCCGTGCACGATGCTGGTGAGCAGCGTCGAATGCGGGACGTCGTAGAGGCTGTCCGTCGACCGCATGGCCGCCAGCGCCACGGCGCGGCGGCGGATCTCGACGATCAGCTCGGCGGCATATTCGATCGCATTGACGCCGTCGGGCGCGATCGAGGAATGACGCGCGAGCCCATGGAACGTGGCGCGTACACCGTGCTTGCCCTTGTGGCCGATGATGACCTGCATCTGGGTGGGCTCGCCGATGAATGCGCCGAGCGGCCGGACCCTCTTCTTCGCGACCTCGTGCAGCATCGGCCGCACGCCGACGCAGCCGATCTCCTCGTCATAGGAGATCGCCAGATGAATCGGCGTCTTGAGTCTCGCCTCCACCATCTCCGGCACCATGGCGAGGCACACCGCCACATAGCCCTTCATGTCCGTGGTGCCACGGCCGTACAGCTTGCCGTCACGCTCCACCAGCTTGAACGGATCATGGCTCCAGTCCTGGCCCACGACAGGCACCACATCGGTATGGCCCGACAGCACGAAGCCCGGCCGATCCTCCGGCCCGATCGTGACCCAGAGCGAAGCCTTTTCGCCGGTCTCGTCGACGATGCGCTCACCTTTGAGGCCGAACGCGGCGAGATAGCTCTCGATATGGGCAATCAGGGGCAGGTTAGTGCGGTCGCTGACGGTGTCGAACGAGACGAGGTCGGCGAGGAGTTTTCGGATGCGGTCGGGTCTTGAGCTTGGCATTGTCTCGGTCTTGTCAGGGAATGGAGGCTGAGTTGCCTGCAGGAACCATACCAACGTAAGCCCCGGTCGAGCAAATCAACACAGTCCCGCAGCCCGGATGCTGCCCACCACACGACCGTCATTGCGAGCGCAGCGAAGCAATCCATAGTCTTTCCGCGCAGGGATTCTGGATTGCAATGACGGGTTGAGGCAGCTGTGTACCTGAAACTCACGTCTCGTGGCCCGGACGCTGCGCAGCGTCTCCCCGGCGATGCGAAGCATCGTCCGGTTCGACGATGCGCTGCAGAGCCGGGGCCCGTGCAGCAGCGAGCGACGTAGCCTGCTGGGTCCCGGCTCTGCGCCGCACCGCTTGCGCGCTGCGTCGCGTCCGGGACACGACCTGCGAACTAAACCGGCTTGCCCGTATACGGCATCGATGCCGTCAAGCCGCCGTCGACCGGGAACGCCTGGCCGTTCACATACGAAGCCTCGTCGCTCGCCAGGAACAGTCCCATCGCCGCGAGCTCGTGCGGCTGTCCCGGCCGCTTGAGCGGGTTGAGCTGGCCGATCTTGTCTTGGGTGCCGCGCTCCTTGGCGCGGTCGAAGATCGGCTTGGTCATGCCTGTTTCGATCAGGCCGGGGCAGACCGCATTGATGCGCACGCCGGTGCCGGTGAGCGAATACGCCGTGGTCTGCACCAGGCTGATCACGCCGGCCTTGCTCGCGGCATAGGGATGCCCGCTCGCGCCGGCCTTGAGGCCGGCGACAGAGGCGGTCAGCACGATTGCGCCGGACTGCTGCTTGACCATGTGCGGCATTGCGTACTTCACCGCGAGGAACGGCCCGATCAGGTTGACGCGCAGGATTTCCTGCCAATGCTCGACGGTCTGCTCGGCGAGCGGAACGAGTCCGCCGGAGACGCCGGCATTGGCCCAGATCACGTCGAGCCGGCCGTGCGTCTTCACCGCCTTGTCGATCACAGCGATGACGTCTTGTTCGGAGCCGGCATCCGCAACCATCGCTTCCGCGACGCCGCCGGCCTTCTTGATCTCCTCGACCGTCTCCTTCACCGCCTCGGTGCGATCGACCGCGATCAACTTGCCGCCCTCCTTGGTGAACAGCAGCGCAGCCGCGCGGCCGATGCCGCTGCCGGCGCCGGTGATGATGACGGATTTGCCTTGCAGGCGACCCATGCGTTTCTCCCTTTTGCTCGTGCACGACGCTTGCCGCGCGACGGAATTTCAAACAAGATTTCAAACGGCAAAGTGTCTTGAGACGCGTTCACTACTCACGTACAGCGACAATAGACGGGATGGAAGGGTTTCGATGGCAGGTGCAGACAAGCCGAACGTGGTCATCACGCGGTGGTGGTGGGTCCGTCACGCGCCGGTGCGCAACGACGGCGGCAACATCTACGGGCAGAGCGACATCGCCTGTGACACCAGCGATACTTATGTGTTCAATGCTGTTGCCAAGGTGCTGCCACGCCAGGCGGTCTGGTATTCGAGCAATCTGATGCGCACCCATCAAACTGCCGAGGCGATCTGGGCTGCGGGTTTTCCAAGGCCGGCAGCGCTGAAATGGGAGGCGGATCTCGCCGAGCAGAACCTCGGCCGCTGGCAGGGCATGAACCGCGCCCAGTTCATTGCCAGCCGCCCCGTCGGTGCGAGCTGGTTCGCCGACATCAACGAGCCCGCGCCCGGCGGTGAAAGCTTCATGGACCTTTACAACCGCACGCGCCGCACCATCGAGCGGATCAACGCCGAGGCGGCCGGGAAGGACATCATCGCAGTCGCGCATGGCGGCACTATCAGGGCGGCAGTGGGGTTCGCGCTCGGCGGGCAGCCGGAACGCGGGCTGTCGTTCGACATCGATAATTGCTCGGTGACGCGGCTGGATTATTTTGCGAGTCCCGATCGCACGGTCTGGCGGCTGCCGATGGTCAATCAGCAGCCCTGGATCGCCGATCCCGCGCACGCGGCGATGCATCAGCCGGCGGGACCGGAAGTCAAGAAGCTGGCCTGATACTGAATACGAAAATCAAATCTGGGAGAGAAACATGACCTTGTTCGACATGAAGGGGAAAGTCGCCGTCATCACGGGCTCGACGCGCGGCATCGGGCTTGCGATCGCCGAGCGCATGGCCGAGCACGGCGCCAAGGTGGTGATCTCCTCGCGCAAGGCCGACGTGTGCGAGCAGGTGGCGAAGGGCATCAACGACAGATTTGGCAAGGGCACCGCGGTCGCGGTCGCCGCCAACATCTCCTCGAAAGAGAATTTGCAGAACCTCGTCGACGAGAGCAACCGCGCCTTCGGCAAGATCGACGTGCTGGTCTGCAACGCCGCATCGAATCCATATTACGGCCCGCTCGCCGGCATCTCCGACGATCAGTTCAGGAAGATCCTCGACAACAACATCGTCGCCAACAATTGGCTGATCTCGATGGTGGTGCCCCAGATGATCGAGCGCAAGGACGGATCGATCATCATCGTCTCCTCGATCGGCGGCCTCAAGGGCTCGACCATCCTCGGCGCTTACGCCATCTCGAAAGCCGCCGACATGCAGCTCGCGCGCAACCTCGCCTGCGAATACGGCCCGCACAACATTCGCGTGAACTGCATCGCGCCGGGCCTGATCAAGACCGATTTTGCCAAGGCGCTGTGGGACAATCCGGAGAACCTGAAAGCCTCGACCTCGCGCTCGCCGCTCTTGCGCATCGGCATCCCCGACGAGATCGCCGGCGCGGCGGTGTTCCTGGGCTCGAAGGCCGGCGACTTCATGACCGGCCAGACCATGGTGATCGACGGCGGCGCGACGATCAGTTGATGCGTTTGTCGGAAGGGAAAGGGCACGTAGTCCACCCATACACAGCGGTCATCGCCCGCGAAGGCGGACGATCCAGTACCCGCAGCCGCAGTTGTGTGAACGAATGACCGCCGCGGCGTACTGGATGCCCCGCCTTCGCGGGGGCATGACAGTGCGGATGATGATACGGCGTCGCGCGTAAGCGCAGGGCCTCACTCCACCGCCGCGTAAACCAGATCTCGCACCAGGGTCCGCGTGTGGTCGCGCTGTCCCGGCCCCTGGCTCATGAACACTGCGAACAGATCCTCCTTCGGATCGATCCAGAAGAACGTGCCGGCAATGCCGCTCCAGAAATACTGGCCGACGCTGCCTGGGAAGGGCGCGATGCCGGCCTCGCGGCGCACGGCAAAGCCGAGGCCGAAGCCATGACCCGGCGATAGCAGCGTGCCGTTGGTCGGCACGCCTGGCCCGAGGTGATCGGAGGCCATCAGCTCCAGGGTCTTGCGGCCGATGATCCTGTTGCCGTCGAGCGTGCCGCCATTGCGCAGCATGAGGCAGAAGCGGGCGTAGTCCATCGTGGTAGAGACCAGGCCGCCGCCGCCGGACTCCATCACGGGCTGCTCGAGCATGTTGAACAGCGCGACCTTGTCGCCGGTCCACGGGTCGGCCGCGAACGGCTCGGCAAGGCGGCCGGCATTGGCTTGGCTTGTCGAGAAGCCGGTTTCGGCCATCTGGAGCGGCGCAAGCACGCGCTCGGTAAGGAACGCGCCGAGCGATTTGCCGCTGACGACTTCGATGATGCGGCCCAAAATATCTGTGGAGCGGCTGTAGTTGAACTCCGCGCCGGGCTGGCAGACGAGCGGGAAGCTCGCCACCAGCGCGGCATGTTCGGCGTTGGTGATCTTGCGGCTGCGGACGCGGGACTCCTGGTAGAGCTTGTGCACGGGGCCGTCGCCCTGGTGCTCGTAGGTGAGGCCGGAGGTGTGGCGGAGCAGGTCCTGCACGGTCATGGGCCGCGCCGGCGGTACCAGCTCCAACCGGCCGTCCTTGACGGCGCCGACCTGCTGGCTCGCGAACTCCGGTATGAACTTTGCGACGGCATCGCTGAGCAGGAACTGTCCGTCCTCGACCAACGTCATGATGCCGACCGAGACGATCGGCTTGGTCATCGAGAAGATGCGGAAGATCGAATCGCGCGCCATGGGCGCCGCGCCTGCCGGGCTCTGCTTGCCGAGCGCCTCGAACCAGCCGATTTGGCCGCGCCTCGCCACCAGCACGGTGACCCCGGGAACGGTTCCCTTGTCGATTTCGCGCTTGAAGGTGTCCGACATGGCCTGGAGCCGCGGCCGCGACAGCCCGAGCGTCTCTGGGCGCGCTTCCGGCAAAGCTGGGGTGTGGGGCGCGTTTGCGGCCTGCGGGGCGGCAGTGGCGGTCGCTGTAGCGGTCATGGGCACTCCCGATTGTTTTTCGTTATGGCCGATGGACTGTGGCCCAGAACCCCCGGCACAAACAAGCGAAGCCGGCGCGGTTCACCCTTGCAAACCGGCCGCTCTCTGTGCTTGAAAGCGCCCCTGATCCGCGGCGACGCGGGTTCGTAGGAGTGTAGCTCAATTGGTAGAGCACCGGTCTCCAAAACCGGGGGTCGCAGGTTCGAGCCCTGCCACTCCTGCCAGCTAAGTCAAAGGCTTAGGTGGCATTCCTCCTGAACAGACGCTGAACTTGGACCCAACCCGGACCCAATCCGGTTCAGGACTCGAAAATTCCGGCAGAGATAGTGTTGATGACCGACGCGACCGACGTGTCGGCGGTCTGCTTGCGCTTGCGCTTCGCGTAGTTCCTCAGCAGCACCGCGGGGTCATCACCGATCCGCTCCGCGACGGTGTGCACCGGCACGCCCTTGTCCAGGAGGAGGGTGGCGTGAGTGCCCCGCAGGTGGTGAAACTCGAAACCGGCGAAGCCGAGAGCATCCGCACCCTTGCGGAAGCGCTTCGAGAATGTGCTGGGGTCCCGCGGCTTGGTGAGGTCGAAGTCCTCTCCGGCCGCCGGCGCCCCGGGGAAGATCAAGGCACCATCAGGCAGCTTGATCCTGGTGAAGTCGACATTGGACGCGTCCGCGCCATCAGGGATGCCCGCCGTGAGCCGCTGATACTTCTCCCGCTCGGTCAGCAGCAGCGCAACGGTTCCATCGTCCAGAGCAATCGTGCGTTTCCCGCGCCACGTCTTGGGGGCCTTGTAGCGGATGCCGAACTTCTTCGTGACCTCCAGGGCCCGCTCGACCTTCAAGGTCTTCTTCTCGGGATCGAAATCGGTCCACCAGAAGGCCAGCAGCTCATTGCGGCGGACCCCGGTCGAGGCGTCAACGGCAACCGGCGCGTACATCGTCGCCGACGGCTTGAAGCCGTTCACCAGGGTCTTCAGATCCGCTTCGTCGAGCGCCAGACCGTGATCGCTTTCGCCGGCCGACGGAAGCTGTTCGATCCGGGTCATCGGATTGCTCGCCAGCATCCCCTTACGCTCGGCCGTGGACAGCGCCGAGTTGAAGCACCGGTGCACATGGTTGACCGTCATCGGCGCAAGCTTCTGCTCGAGCTCGCCATAAAGCTCATCGATCTCGGTGGCCTTGAGCTTCTGGAGGATCTTGTCCCCAAGCTTCGGTTTGACGTGGACGCGTAGCAGCTCCTCATACCGTTCCAGGGTGCGCTGCCCGACCTTCTGCTTTTTTCGTCCCGGCGCGCCCGCGGCGATCCACTGATCGATCCACTGGCTGACGGTGATCTTGCTCGGGTCGACGTGCTCGCCCGTGTCCACCGCAGTGGTCAGCGCGCGCAGTTCCTTCCGTGCCTCGGCCTTGGTGCCGCGGAATGTCTTCGTGTGCCGCCTCCCGTTCGCACGCCACCGCAGCCTGAAAACATTCTCGCCGCGCTCGTCGATACCGCCTTCGCCGTGTCCCCGTTTAGCCATCGCTGCCCTCAATTTTTGATAGAAGAGTTTGCTTCATCCTCATTGTGTGTTTTCCCTGCTCGTGCTCGCGAACCTCTTCGATGTAGCTGTTGAAGATCAGTTCGGCGGCCTGCTTCGGATCGGATTTCACGTTCGAAATCTCCGCCGTCGGCGCAGGCTCGCTCTCGAACAGCAGGCGCAGGGTCTCCAAGAAAATCTGATGCGAGATGCGGTCCGCATGCCAATCGGCGCGCGTCGCTCTCCGAACGCGTCGGGCGAGCTCTTCAATCTGACCGCCAAGCCTGACTAGGTGCTGGTCGCGCTGCTGATCGATCTGCTCCTCGAACAAAGAGCGATGGAGGCGATTGCGGATGTTCTGCGACAGATGCGGCCGCATCATCTCGATCCAGGCCCTCGGCAGTCGGACTGCGACCTGTTCGGTCTCCTCACCGACCGGAGGGCGCCCGCGCTTCCTTGGTGATTTTTGCATACCAAAATCCCACAATAAAACGACTTACAGAAAACAAAATAGCAAATAGACCATGACACATCAATCCCAAAAAGGCGGATGTCATGGACAAATCACCGGCAATTCTCCCACCGAAGTGGGACGGGCGGGCGACGTTCTCAGTCGAGGAACTGCCGGAAATCTTTCCGATCTCCCGCGCCGGCGCCTACGCGGCGGTGGCTAAAGGCGAAATCGGCTGCATCCGGATCGGCCGCCGCATTGTGATCCCGCGCGCCGTCATCGAGCGCATGCTCACTGCGGCCTGAGGAGAGCACCATGGCTAAGCGCCCTGAGCTCGCCCAACCCATCGTCGTGGATCAATTCTGGGCCAACCGTCGGCACGATGCGATCATCACCGAACTCACGACCTTCAAAGGTCACAACCTGATCAACGTGCGCAAGCACGCGATGAACAGGGAAGGGAAGCTCGTTCCGACGACGAAGGGCCTCGCTATCGGAGTCGCGCGGCTGCCGGATCTCGCCAAGGCGATCAACAAGGCGGTGGAAAAGGCGCGAGAGCTCGGTCTCCTCGACGGGAGCGACGACGAATGAGCGTCGCTGAGGAATTTGCGGAATGCTGCGCCGCGCAGCGCTGGTTCGTCGATGAGCGATGGGTCGAGAAACAGACTGCCGTCGATAACCTGCAGCTGCTCGCGGAATGCGCTGGGTATGTCGATGATCTCGGCCAGGACGAGGTGCAGGCGCTCATGTCGGCTGCCTTCGCGCCAGTCGAGACCCTGCCGTCCGACTACGCCGCGCACTTGGTCATGCGCTGGGAGCTCGATGACGAACGGGATCGCTGGAAATGGACGGGTGAATTGCCTCCGGCCCGCAAGTCAGGTGCGCAGGACTACGCACCTGAGAAGCGCGTCGGACGCGACGGCAAGTCTTACTACACCACGCAAGCCACGATCGAGGCCTTCCACTACGTGCTGAGCCTGGGTAACCGCGAGCGGCTAGCGGAGTGGCTGAGAAACCATCCGAACGACGCGCCGGCGCTTCTTGATACGTTGGAGGTCGCCTGATGCTGAACCCTGCACATCGCGCGATGGGCCTCCAGGTATTCAAGGACCTAGGCTATGTGCGCGAGATGGCTCCTACGGAGGAGCCGCCGCATGACGATCGGCCGCCCGTCACGTCATTTGATGCTTTCGGGCACGAGGCTTCGGCTCCGCTAGAGCAGCCCTCGGCGACCGAGAAACTCGCTTGGCTCGACTTGTCTGCACTGGACGGTCAAGCCGTGCCGGAGCGCAAATGGGCAATCAAGGACCGTGTCCCATTGCGACAGGCCGGCCTGTTCAGCGGGGAAGGGGGCACCGGTAAATCGATCATCGAGCTGATGAAGAATGTGGCCCACGTCACCGCAAAGGATTGGCTGGGCACCCTGCCTGAGCCCGGGCCCGCATTCTACCTTGGCGCCGAGGACGACCAAGACGAAATCCACATCCGTCTCGCGGCGATCGCCAAGCACTACGACGCCACATTCAAGGATCTCGCCGACGGCGGCTTGCGCGTTCTGCCGCTACTCGGCCAGGACGCTACGCTTGTCGCCGCGACGAAGGGGGGCAAGGTGGAAGTGACCGGCCTCTATCACAGACTTTACGAGGCCGCCGGCGACATCAAACCGCGGAATATCTCGGTCGACACGCTCTCGCGCGCCTTCTCCGGCAACGAAATCGATCGTGTGCAGGTGTACGCCTTCGCGATGCACATGCAGGCCCTCGCTAAGGTGGCCGACGGTTCGGTGACCGTTCTCAGCCATCCTAGCCTCCAAGGCATCAATTCCGGCTCCGGCCTGTCAGGCTCCACAGCATGGCACGGCGCCTTCCGCTTCCGGCAGTACCTAAAGGCGGCCAAAAGCGAGGACAGCGAACAACCGGACAACGATCTGCGCGAGCTCGAGTTCAAGAAGAACCAGTACGGCCCCCGCGGCGAGACCCTCGTGCTGCGCTATCAGCGCGGTCTCTTCCTCCCCGAGGGAGGCGCGTCGAGCCTGGACAAGCTGGCGCGGGAAGGTCGGGCTGACGAGTTGTTCCTCGACTTGTTGCGCCGGTTCGCCGACCAGGGGCGCAATGTGAGCGCGACACCGACCGCGCCCAATTTTGCTCCGACGGCATTCGCCGCCGATCCCGACGCCAAGCGGGTTGGTCTTCGTAAGCCCGATCTGAAGGATGCCATGGAGCGCCTGTTCAGTGCCGGCAAGGTCCATGTCGAGAACTACGGCCGACCCTCTCGCCCTGCCTCCCGACTGGCGGTGAAGCCATGATCAGAAGCGTGCAGCTACCGTGTTGCTCCAGTGTAGCTACGTACAGCTACCCGTGTAGCCCACTCCTCTGCCTAGCCATAGGCGAGCTGCACGCCTGCACGCGTGCTGCACGCTCGCCCAACGGCATAGGCAGTTACTCTGAGCCGAAAGGACCTCGTTCGGCCCACGTGCGTAGTAACGTCGAAACGACTGGCGATCGGTCGGGATATAACCAGGCACCTAGTCGAGCACGTAACTCGTTAGTAACAGTTACCATCGGGGTTTGTCGCCTTGCTGGGTCCGAGCTTGGGTCCAATGCCTTCGCCCGGCTGGATAGCAGCGAACAAAATCAGCAGCTTGTCGACGCGGCGACACCGGTTTGCGCATTCGGGGAAGGGATTTATGGGCGCAGCGAAGCAACTCTAGACGTTTCGAATGCGCGCGCGCGTGGAGCGATCTGTCGACGGCGCAAATATCCATGGCCTGATGCAAAAACACCCGGCGGGGGGTGGGTGGCAGGAAAATCCCGAGCCCTTCGCAGATTTCATGTCCCCGTTCTCTTTCGCGGCGGCCCGGCCAATTTCCGCGTCCATCCCCTGCAAACACTGTTGAGCAATGTCTGACATGAAGCCGCGCCTGGTCTCATCACGCGAGCAGCTGCTGCAGGTCGTGCGCGATCGCAGGGATGCCCTCAATCTCAGCCACGAAACAATCGACGCCATCACGGGCTTGCAGAGCGGCTACGTAAGCAAGTTGCTCTCGGACCCACCGATGAGGGGCTTCGGCGAAATGTCGCTCCAGGCGGTCCTGGATGCGCTGGCGCTGCGGATTGCGGTCTGTGTGATTGTCGAGGACGAGGAGCTCGCGAAGCGCGTCCGCGGCAGATGGAAGCCGCGCTTGCGATCACCAAGGCCAAAGAAGCGTGCAGCAACCGAGTGCGTTGCTGGCGGCCATATAATCATGATGGATGGTGGCGCTACGAACGTGACAGAGGTCGACGATGGCAAACACGAAGATGATCGGTGCGCGGGTCAAACCTGATCTCGAGGAGCAGGTGAAGGAAATCGCCGCACGCGATCGGCGCACGGTCTCCGACTGGATCCGGTGCCGCCTGGAGGACGCCGTCGCCGCGGCGCGCCGGCAGGACCAGCATCGCAGCGAGGCAGCGTGAGGATCATGGGCATGTTCCGCAAAAAACCCGGCGCCGAGCCGAAGGACGGCCAGCCTTTCGTGCCCGAAGCCTGCACGCAGCGCGCGCCGCAGGTCCGCGCCAATCTCGAAACCGCCTTGGCGGTGCAAGCCGAGCTAGAGACCGAGGTCGCGCTGTTCGCGCTTGAAGCGATCGAACGCCAGCCCGGCGCGGCCGGGAAGCTGGCGGCGCATCGCGAGAAGGTTGAAGCGGCCAAGAGGGCGGTCGACGAGCTGCGGGCGGCGCTGGAATTGGCCCAGCGGTTGGACCGCGAAACCGCGGCTGCGGCAGCTGTCGAGATGCGCGCTCAGCAGCTTGCCGTGTTCGAGAAGGCGGCCGCGGAGCGCGTCGACGCCATGGCTGCGGTCCTGGCAAAGATCGCGGAGGCGACTGCAGAGTGGGCACGCTACACGCAGGCGACCGCCGAGCTCGCAACCGCGTTGCCGACCGGGACCTTCCTGCCGGCGATGAACTTCGGCGATGGCGGCTCATTCCTTGGCAGCGGCGAGGCTCTTATCGGCCGCGAAGCCTGGCGGGTTGCCGGCGCGGGGCCGAAGCCTCCCTTTGCGAAGGCCCCGCCGCTCAGCGCTGGGGACGATACCGCCAAGATGCGCCCGGCGCGGGAGACGCTTCAAGATGCGCACGAAGCGGTGCTGCGCAGCGTCCGGGCCCAGGTCGAGAAGCTCGACCGCGAAGTGATGCCGATCGCGGCCAAGACCGCAGCATAGGAGTTGATATGAGCACCCAAACGCCCCCCGCGACCTCCGCCGAGGCGCGAACACAGATCGACGGCCTGATCGCGGATGCTGACTTCAGCCAGCGTCTGCTGGCCGGCGATGTTGCAGCAAACCAGCAGTGGCGCGATCTGCATGCCCGCCTCGGAAGCGAGGATGAGAGTGCAGTTGACGCTGCGATCGCGGGCATCGTTCCCCGGATCGGTGATTTCGTGGACAGCGATTCAAAGCGTCTGGCTGAAGGCGCAGCCTGGATGCGTTCGCTCGGGATCTCGGTCGGCACGACCCGCGAGATTCTGAAGGCCGAAGGTTACACGGCCGAGGAGATCAAAAGCATCAAAGCCTGGAAGGACCGGCACATGCGAGACGCCGAGTTCTCCAAGAAATTCCTCGCGAATGACCAAGAGGCCGTCCGGCTCATGACGATCGCGAACGCAGCCATCTCCATCGGTATCAAAGGTGAACGAAAAAGCTTCTGACCATGCACAAATATCAACTCGATCTCGTCAACCCGAAGACGTCCGAGGAGCAGACGATCACCGTCGTGCTGTCCGAACTGGAGCGGGCGAGGGCGAAGCGCAGCAAGTGCTGGATGAGCGCCGTGCAAGATCTGGCGCGGCCGGCGATGCCTGTTGGCTTCATGCCGATCGGCAATCGCGTGCGCGCGGCATAAAGAGCGGAGAACGAAGGTGGCCGATCACTACATCGCGTTGAACCGCGGCGTCCAGGGTTTCAAGCAGAGCGACTTCACCACCGGGACAGCATCGAGCGCCGCGTCCGGCATTGAGCTGCGCATTCTCGACGGCGCCGGCTGGACCAAGAAGGATGCGGTTCTCGCCTTGGAAGCCTTCCGACGCTTCCTGGAGACCGCGCCGTGGGTCGCGGCCGCCGGTGTCGAGGTCAAACTTTGAGAGCTCCAGGGGGTAATTCGATGAAAGGCCGGAATATTCTGCTCGCAGCGGCGATAGTCGCGTTTTGGCCCGTTGCGGCTACTGCGCAGATGTACAACACGTTGCCGCCGAACAGCGTTATTGCCAACACCCTGAATTACACCAATCCCGCTCACGCGCTCCCATTCTCAGAGCTTCTGAAAATCTTAAACCTCTACAGCCTGACTAAAGTCGCGGATGCCGACTACGTGATGGGCAATACGGATCGCGTCGTTGCCACGAACAAGCTAGCCTCATGGTTTGACCCTCACACGTGGACTCTTCCCCGCGCCGCGGATTTCAATCCAGGCCAGCCGCTCTACGTCATCGATCTCGGATCGAAGATTACCGCCGCCAAGCCGCTTACTATTGTGAGGAATACCACCGCGGGGGACGACAGGATCAACGGCGGCATTTCGCCGGTCGTCATCAACGTCGCAAACGGCGCCTTCGTGTTCATCTCCGACGGCTATAGCAATTGGTTTGCGCATTCGCTGGTGTCGCCCAGCACCGCGCCGGACGGGACGATCAGGTCCAACATTTCCGGCATCACCTCGACGCTGGACGATAACCCCATTTCCGCGGTCCTGGACAAGCTGCTCGGCACGACGCACGGCAGCCTGGTTTATCGTGGGGCTTCATCCTGGTCGGCTCTCAACCCCGGCACGTTAGGGCAACTCCTTTCGACCGGTGGTGCGGGTGCAAATCCGTCGTGGATCACCGCTTCCGGAACCGGAACGGTCACTAGTATCACGTGCTTTGGTTCGGCGATCACCACGATCGGCACTTGCGCAACGGCTGCGACAAAGTCGGATCAGCAGGCGGCTACCAGCACAACCGCAGTGGTCACGCCCTCTCAGCAGCAGAGCCATCCGAGCGCGGCCAAAGCGTGGGTTCGCTTCACAGGTGCAAGCGGAGCGATAAGCCAAGCCTATAACGTCGCAAGCGTGACGCGCTCGTCGGCAGGATCCTACACTCTGAACTTCTCGACCGCGTTCGCGAACACGACCTACACCTGCGTCGGAAACATCGAGGACAGCGGCAGCAACGGAATCGTCAAAGGCGCTTCAAGCGGGCGTTCAGGAAGTGCGAACCCGATCTTCGCGGTGAACCTGGCCGGGACGTCCTACGATCCGGCCACCGTGGAAGTCGCATGTTTTGGAACGCAATAATGGGGGCCCAGCGCTGACCGACACGCGATGACGAGGGCGTGCTGATTGCGCGTCGGGGCCAAGATCATCCGCGCCCGCTGCTTGCCGAGCAGACGCCGCGTCGTCGTCGTTTAAAGCCTTTGCGTGGCTACCCAAGGCTAACTGAAAGTGGATTTGACGACCTTGGGGTCAGCTAAAAAGTTCTTGCACGGCCTAGTCGCCGGCCTAGGGCCGGCATGCAAGCCACCGCGATCAAGATCATAGCGCTCGTTCCTGCTGGTTTCACGAACAGCACGCTTTCGGTGAAGTTTGCGACAGTGAAATAGGCGGCGATAGCAAGAGCTCCTGAATAGATCGCCGCTGGCATGCTGCCGGGCGACCGAGCAGCCGCGCGCAGCGCCACAACTATTAGCGCGGTCATAAGGAGTGCGCCAATTGCGCCGAAGTTGACCAGGATTTGCAGGTAGCCGTTGTGGAATTGCGTGAGCGATTTTACCCCGTTCGTCTGCGCGAAGAGGTATGGCAGCCGAGAGACATCGGGTCCCCAACCAAGCAAGGGCCTCTGCTGGACCAGATCGAGCGCGAGAGCAGTTAGAGCGAGCCGGTCCTGACCAGACGCCCTGAGATCACCAAGCGGTCGTCCGATCCCGATGGCGGCGGTCATCGGATTATCAAATCGCTGCGTAATCGTGGACCATTTTGTCGCGGATACGATGACCACAGTCGCGAGTAGGGCGACGGTAGCATACCGATCTACGCGCCCTCTGGCATCGCGACCAAAACCATATTTTAGCTGCGCGCCGAACCAGGTCGCCATGGCGATGCCGGTAGCTATTAGAGCTGTTCTGCTCTGGAGAGAGATCAGCAGGATCTCTGCGAAAACAATTGCGGCTCCGAGCGTAACAGTAAGTGAGGCTCTGAAGAGCAGCCGCCAAGGTTTCTGAAGCACCACATATTGCAAAAGCGAGGCTGCGGATATGATCAAGAGGCCGCATGCTAGACCAGCAGAATTACGGTTTATGTGTCCTAGATACGCGCGGTCTGGCTCGACGAGTTCTCCGGCAATCAGGGAGATCGCACCGTTGCGCACCAACAAGACCGCTGCGCCAATCGCGAGCCCACCGAGGAAGACGACCAGAACCGTATCTTGGCGCAGCCGCAAAGAGGCCAGAGGGACCGCCACGATGGGCCCGAGAGCGATCGGTAGGTGTTTCCCCAGCGCCTTGAAGTGATCGCCCGGCAATCCGTGGGCAGCGGCGTATGTCGCGCTCAACAAGACAAAACCGATCCAAACAAGACCTAGGATAATAGGCGGCTCGCCGAGGGGCGTGCGATCATGGGCTAGCACGACGATTGCCACCATGACGAAAACCGCCGTTATGATTTCGGCAACAGACGGCGCAGCGGCGCAGGCGAAACCCAGCAGAAATATGGCCCCAATACCCAAATGTTTAGATTTTAAGTCTTTGATATTGTTAAGCATTATCTTCATATCAACCGTTGCTTGAGGTCGCGACTGCCGCAACTTTTTGTTTTGCAACCGGCGGTTAGGTGCATTACAATGTTTCTATTGAAAAACAAACAATTTGGGCCGGGGGGCTCGGACTTTGAGGGTAGTGTTAGCTGTGTTCCAGCTTGTCAAGCTGGGAGGCAAGGAGCGCGATTGTCTTGCGGTCGCTCGATTCTTGCGGGGCCGCGGACATGTGGTCACAATCATCGCGACGGCCATTGATCAGAGGCTTTCGTTGCCATGTCCGGTTGTGCTGCTGGAGGCGCCGGGCCAATTCAACCACGTCAGATCTCGCGCATTCAGTCGGGCCGCTCTTCAGTGGTCAAGACTTGCTGGCGCTGAGGCCTTCTTGGCTTTTGAACGGATACCCGGAGCCGACGCACATTTTGCGGCCGATGGTGTCGTCCGGTGTGGAGGCTTGTTCGCCTGGCTGCCGCGATACCGCACTCGCCGCGCTCTGGAGGAGGGTGTCTTCGGATCGGGCTCAAATACAAAGCTTTTATTCCTAACCGAGCGCCAGCGGGACGAATACGCCAAAGTATATCGGTTTGATCCGGCTCGCGGCATCGTGCTGCCCCTTATCGTGCACCAGGAGAGGATAGAGGCTGCAAAGGCGAGGGTGGCTCGATCAGACGTCCGCAAAGCCTTGAACATCCCTTTGGACGCAACCGCAGCGATAGCAATCGCGGTGGATCCGTTGCAGAAGGGCGTCGATAGGGTCCTCGCTGCTGCGGCCCGCCATCCCGATCTTTATGTCGTGATCGTCGGCTCGGAAAAGGGATGGATACGGCGGCAGATCAGAAGACTCGGGCTCAAGGATCGGGCGCGATTGGTGCCCTACACCTCCGATGTCATACGGTTACTGTGTGCAGCTGACTTCCTGGTGCACCCGGCGCGCGTCGAGGCAGCTGGACAAGTGATCCTCGAATCGTTGCTTGCCGGCGTCCCGGCTATCGTCAGCGATGTCTGCGGATATGCGACAGAAGTCGTGCGCTCAGGTGCCGGGCTCGTTGTCAAAGAGCCCATCACTGATGAGGCGCTTGCTGGCGCCATTCAGGACGCGATCGAGAGATTGCCTGTGCTGCGTGGAGCTGCGGCTACGGAATCGAGCCGCTTGATAAGGGCTCAAGGCCTTTGGCTTGAGGCCGTCGCTCTGGAATTGGAAGCCGGCAAGCCGCAGCGAGAGGGCACTGTACGATTGGCAGTGCATGACGTGGCCACATCGGACAGTCCGGGCGGGATGGTCTGCCAGCATATTCAATCGGCACCTCGGTAGCCTCCGGGTGTTCAGCGAGGGCCCAAGTGACCAGACGAAATTGCCCGCGGACTTTGATTTCGCCTGACTTGATACGGAGCGAGCTATGACATCCGTCGATATCCTCGGATGGGTTCTTCTAGCCATCGTGATCATCGCTACACTAAGCTCGAGCAGAAGCCCGCCAGCTTGAGGTCGAACGCGGCTTAGTTGGCACATCAACTCGAGCTTTCTTCAACGTCCTGAGAAGCTGCCATGCATAGAAAACCAACCGACCCCGCTTCCTGCGGAGCCGACGAATTGGTGCTCCAATTTAAGATCGAGCGAATGGCAAAGTGGGTCGGCAGGATAAGCGCTGTAATGGTTCCTCTGGTCATCTTCTGCGCGGCCTTGATTTGGCGCCGACCTTGACCGGGGCATAGACATGCAGCCTCGCGCATCACCAACGGTTTAGTCATGGGCCGCAATTCCACCGGCGTGAACGCGCGCGAAAGCGCCCCCGGAAGGGGATAGACAAAATTCACCAAATCATGGTGGGATGCTCGCGGAGCCTAGGAAACTCCCGAAGCGGTCCCTTGCCGGGGATAGCGCTTCATCCGCGATAGGCGGGCCATCGGCCTTGCCGGGCCTCATGTCCCGCTGAAAGACGTCACCGCGCCCATTGCCGTGGGCTGCGACCGGCTCACTATGCCGGGAGTGCCACGGTTATGCAACAGCCCGAAAGGGTAAAGGCCGTGGCGCACGTTCTCGCGGACGTGTTCCTAGACTCCCGGTGCCAGCCCGCCGCTGGCGCCCGGCCCTAGGAAAGCCGGTTCATACCGCGAGCACCACCATGTCCAACCTAATTCGATTCCCGGGCAGTTCTTCGGTTGCCCATCCCGCGCCCTCAATTGCCAGTCCCGAGGCTCAAACCTGGCGCGATCGCCAATGGGTCATCAAAGACATCAGCAGGCACGTCACCGCGAGGGAAGCCTACGCGCAGGCCGCCATGCGGGCGGCCCTAATGGCCGAGCAAAACATGCCTGTCGCTCAGATCGGCCAAGCCAACTTGGAAGCCGTTAAGGCCTATGAGGAAATGAGGGAAGCGGCGAACAACCTGCTCCTCGTCATGCCCACGGAGCTGACGGCGCTGATTGACCTCTTGCTCTACTTGGAGCGCAATTTCAGCATCTTGCCCACCGAGATTATCCACGCTTCCGGTAACGGTCAGTCGCTAGCGCTCGACGTGCTCCGGACGGTGAGACTGTCTCTGCGCAAAATCGCTCGGTACGGGAAAGGCAAATGAAGGGTCGGCGCCGAAGACACAGGAAGCGCGACCGGCAACGGCTGATGACCCACCGCCGCCGGATGAGACGGTAAGGGCGAGGGCCCGCCGGTTCACGCTGGCGGGCCTATCCATATTGATCCATGCGGCCTGTTGATTTCGCCCCGCGGCTGCGGTTGGGATGCAAGCAACATTGCTGCTGGGGAACATCTTTCTGGTCTGCCTTGGCGCCGGTCGCAGGTTCGCTTGCACTGGACTGGATCGGAAAGCACTGTTCGTCTTGGCTTTCAGGCTGGCTGGGATAGGCTGGACGTGGCCAACGGTAGGGGCGTTCCATGGGAACTGCGCTCACTGTTCAGAGTGCCAGGTTGCTCCGCCGACGCGAGAATGAGCTTCGGGCGGCCCAATACATCCGAATGTCGACAGATCAGCAACAATACTCGATCGCAAATCAGATGGCTTTGATCGCGAGCTACGCGGCCGAGCATCGGCTCGAGATCGTGCGCACCTATATGGATGAGGGCATTAGCGGGTTGAGGATTAATAATCGCCAGGGGCTTATCGATCTGCTCAATGACGTGCAATCGGGAGATGCTGACTTTGCCCACGTTCTGGTCCGGGACGTCAGCCGCTGGGGTCGTTTCCAGGACACGGATGAGAGCGCCTACTATGAGTTCATCTGCAAACTGGCCGGCGTGAAGGTGATCTATTGCGCTGAGATCTTCGAGAACGATGGAAGCCCGATGTCCGGCCTATGGAAAAGCATGAAGCGCCTTATGGCGGCCGAGGACAGCCGCGACAAGTCGGCAAAGATTTTTGCGGGGCATAGCCGGATCGTTGGGCTCGGCTATCGGGTGGGTGGTCGGCCCGGCTTTGCACTGCGCAGAGAACTGGTCGACGCGACGGGAAGATCGAGGGGCTTTCTCCAGCCTGGCGAGCAGAAGGCATTGCAAACCGACAGAGTGTTGCTACGGGCCGGGTCCCCCGATGAGATCGCGATCGTGCGGTGGATATTCGAAAGCTTCGTTGGCGGGAAAGGGGAAACCGCCATTGCGGCCGAGCTGAACGAAAGGGGCGTAGCCAACCATTGCGGCGTCCCGTGGAATCTTCAGATTATCGGCCGCATGCTTCGCAATGAAAACTACATTGGCAATACCGTCTATTATCGGACATCGAGCTACCTCCGGCAACGTCGCGTCATCAACGGCAAGGCCAAGTGGATCCGCAAAGAGGGTACCCTTGAGCCAATGGTACCTCGCGATGTGTTCGATAACGCTCAGCGGATTATCGAGCGTCGGGTGCGACTGAAGCTGTCGTCCGATATGTTGCTCAAGAAATTGCGCGTTCTACAGCTCCGGCTAGGCACTTTGTCCGCCGATGCGATCAATCGGGCCAAGGGGGTGCCATGCGCGTCGATATATGAACGCCGGTTCGGCAGCCTTCGCAAAGCGTATGCGCTGATCGGCTTTGATCCTCCAGGAGACTACAGCTATCTCGATACGCGCGGCGACCGCGTGAGCCTGATCCACCAACTTGCCGCGAGAATTGCTGCTGGCGTGCCTAACGTGGGCTCCAATCTCATTGCTGAGCGGACGGGAGGCTGTTTGGCCGCGAAAGATGGCTCCTTTATATCATTGCGCGTCGCCCGATGCTGGCAGCATCCCCAGCGACACTGTCGGGTCTGGACGCTACGGCGTAGCTCTAATCAGCGTCCGGGTATCGCCGTTGTGGTCAGGCTGGATGAGCAGAATAAGGAGCCTGTCGATTATATCCTGACGTCGAGAGACCGCATTCCCGAGCGACCGCTGATAGTGACCGAGGCGGTCCTGAGGAAACGTTATCGGAGCAGGTTTAGACGCTCGACAGACTTGATCCGCGCGTTGAAGCGAAGACTCGAGCAAAAAGGCGACTTGACTGACGGAGCGTGGCCAACGAAGCGCCGAGCTCAGTGAACGAGAGGGCCCGTCGGCTCAGGCTGGCGGGCCTATTCCAGCACCTCGTATTCGAATGCCACGCCCTCAGGATCGTTCTCCTCGAACCATTTTTCGGCCGCGTCCTGGTTGGCGAACACCTTGATGTGGTCTTTATCGCCGACCTGCTTGGCGGTGTTCACATACACGAAAACGGTCATTGGTCCCTCTTCAGCTTGCGCCGGCCCCAATGCGGCTCTTTTCCCTTCGGGTTGAACTCGGGGACGTAGTGACGGTTCAATGCCCGCAAGACGCCGATCCGCGCGAACATCGTTGGGCCGTCGCGCTCAACCACCAGAAGCAGCGCCTCCATCGCCGCTTGCCATTCCGGCGCGGTGTGCTCTTTCTTCGGCAGCGCAGCGATGTACTCGCCGGCGTCGAGCAGCGTCACCAGTACGCGATCGCCGATCCTGATCGGATCCTCGAAAGGCCGCCCCCAGCCCTTGGTCATCGTGTGTTTCGGTATCCTCTGATAGCCAGCCGCAAGTCGCCCCACTCGAAGTCGGGGCGAACCTCGGCGCCGCGATTGCCGCAGCCTTGACACACGAAGCGCGGCTCGATGTCGGATAGCCGTACCTCATCCGGCCAGCGATCGGCCCTCAGAGCGACGTGGTGCCCGCAATGGCAGTAGACCAGGACGCCGCGCAAGCCCATCTCACGCATCTCTCCGAACGTGATCTTGAGCGGCCGGCCGTCGGCATGCGTAGGCGTGTAGCGTCGGGGAGGGCGAGGCATGCCGCCATCAAAGCGGCAACCTAAGTAGCTCGCAAATTATCAATCCCTTGGGCCTCGAGGCGCGCGCCAGCTACTGCGCGTCGTGGGTGTGGAATGCTGCAATGCCAGATGCGCCCATCCCCGGTAACGCCCGGATGTTGCGACCGGGCGACATTTTCTGAAAACGAGCCAGTATATCTTCGGATTCGCACAATTAACGGGCAGGTGCCTGTTCGTAACTCATGGAGTGCCGACGTTGTTCGTTGCGTCGAGTCGGCACCCGGGTGTCCAATGAGCGTCATGTGCTCACGCTGATTCGAAGCGGTCACCGGGGAACGATCCGGTAACTCCCGTCGGAATTAATTTGAGCTCATGAAAGCCGAAAGGCGGCCCCGCACCACCGGGTGACCGCCTTTCTTAATTCAAATCTGGACCACGACGTGCGCGGTACAGCCCCTGAACAAGGCCTTTGTACTCTGACTGGAGAAATCCACAAGCACGGAGTGGTCGTATCGCACAGGAGATACGACCTTGAACGAGTCGACGATTCTGGTCCTGCGGGGCCACCGCGTTTACGAGGATAGCCACGGGAATGTATGCCTCGACGACCTCTGGCGGGCAGCGAAAGCTGGCGCAGGAAAGGTGCCGTCGAAGTGGCGCAACACTCGAATGGCGAAAGCGCTCATCGGCGAGCTTGAGAAAAAGATCGTCAATTCCTCTTTGAAGGAGAATAAGGCTGTAACGTCAGCTATTTATGCGAAGCGTGGCCGCGGCAGTACTGGCACATTCGCTCATCCGATCCTGGCCGCCGCCTACGCCGGCTATCTAAGCTCTAAGCTCGAGCTCGAAGTCCGTGAGATCTGGCTGCGCTATCGGTCAGGCGATGCCTCGCTGGCAGATGAAATATTGCAGCGCGCCACTGCCGAGGAGAACAGGTGGGTCGGCGCTCGAGCCATCTCACGATCGCAGCGCGTCGCCTACACAGACACGCTCAAGCAGCACCACGTCACCGGTAAGGGCTATATGCTTTGCACCGAGGCCGTTTACTTGAAGCTGCTCGGCGGACGATCTCACCAGCTGCGCCAGGCCCGCGAGCTGGATCCGATGGCAAACATCCGCGACAATCTCAGCGTAGCCGAACTGTCATTCGTCATGGCGGCGGAAGCACTCGCGGCAGAACGCATCGAGCAGGAGATTCGAATTGGCAACGATGACTGCATCGAGGCCAGCGCGACGAGTGCATCCGCCATCCGCAGCGCGATCGAAGCAGACCGAGCTAATCGGCAGCCGGGTGCAGCGCAGCCGGGCGGAGCTTGACGCCGCAGGGCGTGACAGCCAGGCGCTCCAGCACCTTCCGAAGCTGATTGCAGACAGCAAGCCGAAGAAGCTTAACTGATCTCGGGATTGACGAGACCATGGGCGCCGGAGTCTGATCGGCGCCCATGGGGGCAGCATCAGCACGATATTGACGAGCTCGAGGCGTTCGAGCGGCTCTGCCTGGCCGACGACAGCACGATGCCGCTGGAGCGCGCCGGTCTGCTGGAGATGGCGGCGAACAATCGCGCGGCCGCTGAGCGCGACCAAGGCCGGACCCAATCCTGGACCCAAAGGCGAAAGTACGGGGCGTCACCGGCTGGACCTGATGGACTGCGGTCGGGTGCCGCCCGCTTGATTTCATTACGGAAACGAACAGGGCGGCACTGGTTGAGACAATGCCGCCCGTACTCCAAAACCGGGGGTCGCAGGTTCGAGCCCTGCCACTCCTGCCAGCCAAATCAATCACTTAGACTAGATTGCGGCGGGAGGGCGTCCCGCGCGCGCCCGTGCTCTCGCAGCCGCTGTGCTGGAGGTGCCGTGTCGTAGTCCGGCGAGGCCTAGCGCGCCGGGGTCCGTTCCGCGTCGGCGGGAATCTGCCTGAGGTTGACGTTCCGGATGGGAACGCGGCGCAGCAGGGAAAGGATGGTCCCGCCGAGCTCGAGATAGGTGCGCAGCCGCAGCGCGCGCGACGAGCCCTTCAGCTCCGCGTTCAGGCTCACCGGAACCTGGACGTAGGTGAGGCCGAGCTGGAGCAGGGAGATCAGCGCACAGATCTGGTAGCCGTAGCCGTCGGCCTTGACCGCGATCTGGCGCAGCCATTTCACGGGATAGACGATCATGCTGTGATAGTCGGACAGCCAGAAGCCGAACAGGCAGTTCAGGATGAACCGCAACGAATGCGACTGCAGCGAGCGGTTTACGGAGCGGTCCGACTGGTTGTCGCGATAGGTGATGACGAGGTCGGCGGCGCCCGCCGCTTTGAACATCCGGGCAACACCCTCGTTCTGGAAGGCGTGATCGCCGGGGATGAGCGTGATGGCATCGAATTTCGCGCGCGACAGCGCATATTCGAAGCCGGCACCGACACCGCGCGGTTCGGCATTGTGATGCACGATGATGCGCGGCTCGCCGGCTGCGAACTCGTCCATGATCGCGCCAGTGGCATCGGTGCTGCCGTCGTCGATCAGGAAGATCTCGAAATCGTCGAGCAGGTCGCGGGCGAGCGGCAGCACGCCGTCGATCGTGTCGGCGATCTTGTCCTGCTCGTTCAGTGCAGGAATGACGATCGTAAGCCTTTTTGCCGCCCTAGAAGGTGTCATTGTATGCGCCCGTTGGCGGGGCCACTCTGTCCCGGTGACCCCATGCAAGTCTAGGTCATCTGAACCGGGCGAACAATGCGGCTCGCCGGTATGCCCACAAGACCGGCGCGAAACCTATGATGTGTGTGTTCCGCGCAACTAGTCGGAAAAATCATAGAGGCTGGTGTCGCCAATGCCGAAGGCGCGGCGCAGCCGTCCGACGTGGCCTGCCATATTCCGGCCCGCCGCCGTCGCCGCGAAGTGCGAATCGGTCCGTTCCACCAGGCCGCCATCGACCAAGTTCCCAATTCGTCCGCGGAACAGATCTGGAACCTGCCCGTCAGCGATCTCCGATAGCGGTGCCCTGCGATCGGGGCGATCGACGAGGCTGAGCAGGATGCCCAGCGAAACCGATTTATACACGGCGCCAAAGGCGAACACGTAAGCCATGACGCAAAATCCGAAAATCGATGCGGCGTCCCAGTACTGAAGCTGCGGGACGAAGAGAATTCCGAGCATCACCCCGAGACCGTGCGAGACAATCGTGGCAATCGCCAGCAGGGTCACGGGTCCGAGCGGCCAAGCGCGTGCGCGGGCCATGAATTGCAGAGCAGGCGCCAGCAGGGCGAAAACGGCGACGGCGGCAAGTCCGACAGCAAAGGACATCGACTCACCCAAGGCCTGTCGACAGACGAACGAGCTTGACGAGATGCGCTACCGCAACCCCCTTGGAGGTGGGGGCAAGCCGGCCGTCCGCCGTGATGACCATCCCGGCCCCGATCAGGAGCTTCAGGCGGTTGTGCGTGAAGGTGCCGAGATCTCCACCTTGCATGTAGGCTCTCGCCCATTGCTCCAGGGTGAGAGGATGTCCAGCCTGAACGAGTGCGGTGAGCAGCGTCAGCGTGAAGCCCCAGGCCAGCAGGCTGAACAGGATGTAGCAGAGCATCATTGCGGTCCCGAGCAGGAAGAGACCGCCAAGCACATCGCCGACGTGGCGCTGACCTGGAAGGGCGATACAGGCGACGGCGTAAAGGATGACGACGCTGATGCAGCCCAGCCGGAAGCGACGGCCGGCTCCGCCGGTGGCGGCGATGCGCGCGTAAAGCAGCAACAACAGTGGAAAGGCGAGGCTGACACCAATCGCAGCAGCTTGCGCCGGGCCCGGTAGCAGGTTCATTGCGGAAAATCGTCCCGGACGCCTCTCAGGCCAGTCAGAGCGAAAGTCTATAGGGGGTCGTATTTTTCAGGTCAAGGCAGCCCGGCGCCTTTGACTGGCGATTGTCACGCGGACTCGCGTGTGTCGCGATGGAAACGGCTGGCTGCGCAAACTTCCGCATTACGCGATGCCGTCAGCCCGCCGCTTGTAGACCATCTCCGCCAGTGAGATGTCGGTCACCGAGTCCGCGCCGGAGGCCAGGGGGGGGCGTCCCTCGGCGATATCGGAAACGAAGGCGTCGGCCTGGCGCCGAAATGCCCAGCTCTTTTCACCCGTCAGATGCGTGCTTTGACCATCGTGCTCGACGATGACCTCCGCCTCTTGCTCGGCAAAGGGCGGGGGCAGTTTCAAGGTCACCGCGCCGCGCTCGAAATCGATCGTCAGACCCTCGCGCCAGGCTCCCTCGGACCCGTTCACGAGATCCAGCGTACAAGCGATGCCGTCGAAGTCGAGGGTGATGCGCGCGGCTCCCGAAGTTTCGACGGAGCTGTCGGCGAGCGTTGGCGATGATCCAAGCAGGTAGCGCGTCAGATTGATGATATGGCTGAAGACGTTCAGAAAGCTGTCGTAGCCGGCCCGCATCGTGCTCGGCATCCAGTCGGGACCGTCCTTCCAGAGTTCGATCCCGTCCGGCCGTGTTTCGCCGGTCATCACGAAATTGTCGCGCGACCGGCCGGTGTCGCCGCCGAAGCACCAGCCCTTGGCGCGGACCACGCGTCCGAGCGATCGGTCGTTGCGCAAGCGCGTCAGCACATCGAGCGCGCGCGCCACACCGGCATCGTGACGCTTCATGTAGCCGACGCTGTAGACGAGGTTTCGCTGCCGCGCCGCTTCGACCAGCAACGTCGCCTGAGCCGTCGTATAGGCCATCGGTTTCTCCGACAGCACGTGGCGGCCGCTGTTCAACGCGTCCAGCACGATCGGACCGGTGGCTCGCCGCTTTGTCACGACCACGACAGCGGACACCGCAGCGTCCGCGAGCAGCTCCCGATGCGTGCCGTAGACCTGCGAGATGCCGAACTTCTGCGCTGCGGCGCCAGCGAGATCCGGCCGGAGATCGGCGATGGCGACGACGCGGCAGGCGGGATTGGCGACGAAATTGGCGAGGTGGCACATCTGGCCGACCATCCCCGTTCCGATGATGCCAATGCCTGGCCTCACTGGCTATGATCCCTTGAAGCGCTTCCGGATGACGAGGAAATGCGCCGGCTGTCCCCAGGTGTTGATGAATGCCGGATCTGTCTGGGTCAGGGCCGTGACCGCAGGCGCATCGCGTCGCCCGATCGCGGCGAAGATGCGGTGGAAACTGTCGAGCGTCGCAACGATGGTTTCGATGTCGGAAGCATCGTCCGCGAGAATGTCCGTCGTTCGGATCGCCTCGCGTAAGGACGCAAGGCTTGCGATCACGCGCGGCAGGCTCTCGCCGAAGGGGGCGTCGATCATCGCGTCGACGTCGAGAACCAGCGTCTCGATCGATGCCGAAATCGCCGCCACGGCATCGGCCTTGCCGACCAGGTAGAGCTTGCGTCCGCCGAGGAAGCTGAGGCGGCTGCGGTGGAGATGGCGCGCCGCACGCCGCAGCTTCTCGTCGGCGGAGAGAACCTTCTTGTGCCAGTAGACGTCCAGGCTGTCGCGATAGGCTGGCCACGCCGAATGGATGTCGAATCCCTGCTCATGCGCTACCGTGCACAAGGCGGCTGCGTCGAGGAAGTACCGATGCCGGACGAACGGGTTCTCGAGCACGTCCATCAGCCAGGATTCGAAGCTGCGGGTGTGCGGAATGCTGTTCCATTTCGCGTCGAAAAGCGTCTTCGCGGTTTCGAGTGCGGGACGGCCTGACAAAGCCTTGCCGGCGGCATGGATTGCCTTGAGCGCGAGCTCGAAGAAGCCGCCATAGCGCTCGTAATAGGACACGACGGCGAAACCGTCCGGATTGAGCAGCCGATGGAAGACGCCGAGCCAATTTTCGGTCGGCTGCACGGTGTAAATGAAACCTTCGGCATCGATGATGTCGTAGCGGCGCTCGCTGCGAAATCCCTCGACATCGGCCAACGCGAGTTCGCGCAGGCGCTCGCTCAGGCCAAAACGCGCGAAATAGGCCTCAATTTTCGGATGCGCATGCCGGTTCGGTTCGGCGAGCGCCATGTTCGCGCCCCAGCCGGCAAACACCAGCGCATTCTCACCGGAATCTGGACCGAATTCGAGCACCTCCGCATCGCGGAACAGCCGCGGCGGCAGCACGAGCTTGTCTGAAAACAGCTCGCGCCGCTGGCTGGCATATGCATCGAGTTCGGCGGCCGATTTGAAATTCCCGAACGTCGGTAGGACGTCCTGACGTTCGTAGTAATTGAAGAGCTTCTCGTCAGCCATGCCGCGTCCCTAACCCAAGGCCGCCTCGAGCCGATCGAGCTCGCTCCAGATGTCGGAGGGCGCGAAAATCGAAACGATGTGCAGCGGCCGCTTCACGTTCTCCCGCAGCCGGCTGCTGACCTTGGCTTCGTTTTCCTGGTTCACGGCGAGAAGGCAGACGAGCGGCTCCGACTTGCCGGCGAGTTCGTCCGGCGAACGGATCGGTATGCCGGTGCCGGGCAGGAACAGCCCCTGGCGCTCCTTCTGGTCGTCGACGGAGAGATCGACGAGCTCCGCCAGCTCATGCGCGTTGGTGAAGGTGCAGGCGCGGCAGCCCGCGCCGTAGATGGCAATCTCGGCGCCGTTCGCACGGGCCTTGGCGAGGATCGGCCGCAGGCGCGCGCCGTACTCCCTTGCGCGCTGGCCGAATTTCTCGCCGACGCCGGAGGGCGCAGGCGGCGGCGTCACGTCGCGGGTTGCACGACGGGCGGCGATCGCGAGGCTGCCGCCGCTGAAATTGTATTTCTTCACCGAGACGGCCTCGAAGCCGTGGCGGACCAAGAGCGCGAGTAGCGTCGGCTCGGTGAAGTAGCTGACGTGCTCCTCCCACAGCACGGAGAGGTCGCCCGCCGTCGAACCGGGATCAAAGTCGGGCACGTCGATGAACAGCAGTCCGTCGTCGCTGAGCGCGATCTTCACGCAGTCGAAGAAGTTCTCGAAATCGACGATGTGCTCCAGCACCTGGCGCGAGACCACGAGATCGAACTTGCCGGACTGGGCGACCGCGTCGTGACACAGGGCCGGGCTGATCATGTCGGAATAGACCTTGATGCCGCGTTCGCGGGCAATCTTGCCCGACACGGGGTTGGGCTCCACACCCACCAGGACCTTCGCGCCGCGTTCGCGCAGCTTGTCCATGAACAGGCCGTCGTTGCATCCAATCTCGAACACGGATTGGTGCTTCGAGAATTTCGCGATGGTGTCGAGCTCGTCGACCTGGTGCGGCTCCGGCTTCCAGCTGCTGAAATTGTAGTTGAACTGGCGATACAGGATGTCTGGATCAATCGGCTTGACGATCTGCGGCAGGCCGCAGTCGCCGCAGGCGAGCACCTCGAACGGATACCGCTCCTCCTGCTCGTTCCGGCTGCGCCGAAGTCGATGCGCGATTGGCATTTGCCCGAGGTCGATGACCGGTCGCAGGTTGGTCGAATGGCAGAGGCGGCAATGATCGGTCACTGATTATTCTCGCATTTGGCAGGTCTGACGAGGCGACCTTCAATGGAAACCGGCGTGGCCGGCAACGAGACGCTCCCGGATACATCATAACCGGGTTACGCGGGGCATTCCTCCGGCCTGTGCGTTCTCGGCCAAAGCAGGTAGCAGCCGTGGATAGGTCTTGCAAGACGTGCCGCCGTCCCTCAATTGGAGGTGGATGCGGCCGGCCATGTACGCGCGCGACGGCTGCGAGCACGGTCGACGTCAAGGCCGCCGCCGCTCGTAGAGTGTCAAATTACCCCGGGTCTCCACGGCCACGAAATCCCGCTTGATCCGCTTCATGACCTCTTGAACATGGTGGTACTCCGGCCTGCGCTCAACCATGCTGTCGTAGAACAGCCGGTCCGCCGGGTTCATCGAGCGATCCAGGAACCGCGCGTCAAAGGACACCAGGAACGGCATGAAATAGGCCATCGGCGCCCGATGGGCCTGGGCCAGATAGGCCCAATCCCTGAGGGCGATGACCAGAACCCTCTCGTCTGGCCTGGTTTTATCCTGGATGAACTTCGCATCGGCCTCGGTGATCTGATCCAGGTCCTCCTGCCACGTGACCGCCGGGCTCGAGACGAACGGCCACCGCAGAAGGCTGGGATAAGTTGCATACGATCTCAGGCCGTAGAGGTGGGGATTGTTCTTGTCCTGGACGAACAGCAGCGCAAGAACGGTCGCAGCGGCCGTTATGGCGCCGGCGGTTCTTCGGAACGACGGTTGCCACCCCGTTGAAAACTGGCGGATCCACCAGGCCGAGACCATCACCAGCGGCAACGCGTTCTGGTGCCAGACAGCGTCCAGCGTCCGGTTGACCCATTTGATCATCAGCGCCATGCCAATCATCGACAGCGTCAGCAGAATCCCGGTCACGAACCGGTCATGCCAAGAATCGGAGGGCCGTGACAGCCGGATCGCGGCCCAGCCGACGGTGATGCATCCGACGATCTGGAGCGGCAGATTGTAGATGATGCCCCAGCCCAAGTCCCATTTGATGGGCGTGCTTCCCCACCCGGTCCCGTAGAGTACGAGCGGGCGAAAGCATTCGATCAGAAACTCCAGGGAGAAGGCTCTCGTGCCGAACAGCACCAGGCACATCAGGATTGCGGCACCTATCGATGTGACTGCGAACACGAGGGCATTGCGATAGTTCGGCAACCCTCCGGCGATCGCCGCGACGAAGGTACCCGTCACAAGGAAGAACAGCCCGATCTCGGTCTGCCAGAGCAGCGAGACGGCGCACATGATGGCCGATAGGATTAGCCATGTCAGGCGCCCGGGAGCGGTGCAGTGCAGGCTGATCGCGAGCGCAAAGACGATCAAGAGCGGAAATCGCGTCGGGTAGGCAGATGGCGAGTAGAACTGGCCGGTCGTAGAGAAAGCCAGCACGGCGAGCGCCGTGATGACGGCGATCGCGGCAAGCTTCGAGCGGATCAAGTAATACAGAAGAAAGTAGGCCTGGACGTAGGTCGCGAGCGTGACCGCGATGTTCAATCCGACCGCTCGCATCGCCGCCGATTTCCAGCCATCTCCCATGATGAGATGAAAGAACCAGCCGAGCGCAGGGCCGTAATGCGAATGGAAGTCCAATCCGGGAACGAGCCCGGGGGCGTAGCCATAAAGCGCGGGACCGATGAAGTAACTTACCTTGTGCGCTTCGTCCCTCACGGCCGCGGTCAGGCCTTCGAGGTCGGAGGGGATCAGCAGCAGAGCGAGGAATATGATCGCGAGCAGATCGCCGGCCCCCACGCTGAACCGGGTGTCGGTCGAGGGTTTTGCAGCAGGAAGGTAATTGTTGGCGTCTCGATTGAGCGCGACGGTGATAGCGGCGACCGCCAGCAGGGCGATCGCGATCCCGGGGCTCCTCCAATCGTTGGCAGCGCCGAGGGCAAGATAGACGAAGCTCGCCGTGATGGCGCTCAGTGCGAGCGAGCCCGATGATCGATACGTCGCGTACAATGCCGCTGCTGCCGCAATCGGCCCGGACAGGAAGAACGAGCCGTAGAACGCCTTCTTGCAGAAATCGCAATTCCTGTCTGCCAAGGCCATGTCGAAGCCTTCGACGAAATTTGATTGAAATGACGGAAGGTGATTTTTCACCAGCAGCAGCACCACGTAGGCGACGGCGCATCCCAGCAGGGCGGCCACAACAGCTCTGGCGGCGATCGAGAATTCCCTTGTGTACTCCACTAGGAGGTCTCGAGGCTAGCTACGATCGAAGTCGGGGAGGAGGCTGCGTCGAACACAGCGGAAAATCTAACTTTCTCTGAAATCACGTCCAGTCCCCAATTGCCTGAACTTCCCGTTGCGAGGCGCTTCTACCACCACAGCGTTCCCTGAACAATCCCGCGAAGCCCGTGGTTGCCTCCGGCATGGCAATGTTTGTGTCTGGATGACGGGCGCTGGAACCCTCCATGGCTGACGCATGCTCTAGCGAACTCCAGAGGCAGCACCTTCACATGCCGGGGCCGGCAGCGCCAGCAACCAGGCTGCGCCTCGGACGCCAGGCCGATTGCAAGGCGGCCGATACTCGGCTCTCGCCACAGGGGCCGGCTCTCCATCCTTCAACTGCATCAGTTCACCGCGGCCCTCCGTGGCCGAGGAGTTATTTCCGAGGGTCGCCGTCAGAAGCTCGATGAATCCAATGTCGTCGGGTCGTGGAATTCCCGGGGCGGCGCGATAGCGCCAGGTCTCGCGACGGGGTGGGCAAGGAAAGGTCTCGAGGTAGGAAACCGGGCAGTTGCCGTTCACAACGAAATGAGGATCAGTAAAATCCCCGCAGTAGTCCGTGTAGATAAACGACCGCTCGCGATTTTCATCCCGCAGGATCGTCTGTGCCACGTTCATGTCATTGCCGCCGAGGCATCGTGAGCGGAACGAGAAGACGTGCGAGTTCTCGAACTGGAGCTTAACGACCTTTGGCTCGGGGTCCGCGAGCAAGGCTGCTCGGACTTGCCGCAGCATGTCGCTGCTGAGCAACCCGTCGTAGAGCAGCCATTTGGAATCGTGAGCCGACGACAAGGCGAAGATCGCGACCAAGCCCCCCGCGACGGCTGCGCGGACGCGCGATCCCGGAATCGCCTGCACAACGGTCGCCATCAGGATCAAGACGCCGAACTGCGAGGGAAAGAGTAGCCTGGACTCGCCCCGCGTCACGTCGCCATAAATTCCGGTAAGAGCGTAGGGCAGCGCGCCGATGAGGGCAATCGCGGCTCCCAGCACCAGCAGCAGAAGCATCGCATTCGTGGTCGAGCGGCCGTTCAGCAGCCAGGGCGTCCACAATGCTGTCGATGAGAACCGGGCAAAGACGGCGATCGTGGCCAATGTCACTGCCGCGGAAACAGGAAGCCCCAGCAGCGCAACCCCGTGAGAATATGCGTAGCTCAGGCCGCTCGGGAAGGCCATGAGGTGCGCATAGAGCGCATTGGCTATGATCGAGAAATCGTTCGCGAAACTGTATTGTCCGGCGTAGTGGCCGCTCTTCCCCAGAATTGTCAGTCGCAGAACGATCATGGCTGCAACGGCCAGCCAGAACGGTACAAGACGCGCGAGTTTCTGCCTCCACCGCTCGGGACCAGACCAGGTGAGCACGACGCGAACCGGTTCGAGGGCGATCAGAGTCTCGAGCGACAACGCGAATAACAGACAAAAAGGTGCGCTCCATCGAAGCGCCCGCACCTTCGAATAGGACAGCTCGTAGGACAGCAGATAGAAGAGCAGGAAGAAGTCGTAGACCGCGTTGAGTGTCAGGCGAATTGCATAGAACGGGCTGAGCAGGAACAGAGCCGTGACAAGACCGGCGATCCGTCTCGTATAGGATGATCGCGACAGGACGGAGTGAAGCAACACGCCGTTGACCAGATGGCAGGCTAGTCCCGCGAGCCGCGCAGAGACATCGGGAGTATCGTTCAAAAGCGCCACAAACAGCGTCATCGGGATTGCGAAGCCGGCGTGTGCCGACTCCCACAGCACGCGAGCGACGCCAGCGGCACCTTGAGTCCAATAGATGTAGTACACAGTCCAATCGTCGCCGAAGACCTCACGCGCGAACAGCGCGGGCACGGCCGTAACAAAGGCGAGAACCAGAGCGACGTAGACGTATCCAATGCCCGCCCGCTCCCGTTGTCGGAGAGCCGCAGCTTTCGGATCTACATTCGTGCGAGCATCGTCGAAACCGACGGGGGTGACCATGGCCCTAGGCTTTGCCTCGTTTGTTCAGATGCTCCGCGGCGAGCCTACCAATTCTTGTGACGTAGTCCTGCACCGCGGCAGCGTCGCTGCCATCAGGCGCCCAGTCGGGAAATGCCGTGCGCGAAGGATCGAACGGGCCGGCGGTGGTTTCGTGAAATACCAGCCATTCCGAGGTGATCAGGATGGAGTGGAAGACCTGTTCCGGCATGCGATAATAGCAGCGCTTGCCCTGACCGTAGGGCGCCATCTCGAGCACCTCGCGAATGCCGCCGTCGTCCTCGAAGATCACGACCTGCGCGGTCCCCTCGATCACGTGAAACGATTCAGGTTTGCCAAGGTGCTTGTGCGGCCGCACATAGGCTTCGCGATGGTGCACGATCAGCATCTCGTGCAGTCCGGACGAGGGATCGGGATGCGTGCACAGCCGACTGCGCAGGCGCGGGTTGCCGGCGGCGATGCGCTTCAGCTCCGCGATCGTGGCATCGTCCGCGGTGACGAAGGCATCGTCCGAATAGTACACTTCCGGATTTTGCGCGCGCAACGAGGTCGGCCGGTGCAGGCCTGCCTCATTCGAAGAAGATGAACCCATGGTCGCCCCGATACCCGCATTTGTCGTAGATCCAGGCCCATGTTTGCGGGCCGTGGAAGCTCAGGCAGGTGAGCTGCCAGTAAAGCAGATTGGCCTTCTCGCGCTCGTTGCGGAAGGATTCGACCATCAGATATTTCGAGGTGCCGCGTCCGACGCGCTCGATCTCGGGCACCGCGCGGAACACGTCCTCGAGCGGAAGGTTGTGCAGCAAGCCGAGCGAGACGACGAGGTCGAAGCTGTGGTCGGGGTAGGGGAGCTCGACGGCGCTGCCGACCTTCAAATGCGGCCGCACCTCCTCCTTGGCGTTGGCGATGCCATACTCGGAGATGTCGATGCCGGCGATCCTGAGATCGGGGACGAGCTGGGTGAACTCATAGAGCAGGTAGCCCTTGCCGCAGCCGACGTCGAGTACGCTCATGCCCGGTTTGATGCCGTAGCGATCGATCAGGGTCTGGGCGAGCGGGCGCCACCGTCCGTCATAGCGATAGCCGCCGTAGCCGTAGCGCCGGTCGCCGTCCCAATAGTCGCGTCCCCATTGCCGCGCCACAGTGGCGGATTCCGCCTTGTCGTGCTCGACCACGCGCTGGACGTAGTCCCGCCTCGTCGATGCGTGCATCGGCTGGAGCAGGTTGATCTCGGTCATGGGGGCCAACCGGTCCGCGGCATCATCACAGGATAGTCGCGAACCTGTTGACGAGCAGGATGTCCTCGATGGCCTGGATGTCCTTCTGAGACGCCAGCGTGATCTCCTCGACCGCTGCATGGAGATCGCAGCCCTCGCGCAGCACGCGGTCGTAGATCTGCCGCCGCCGACCCTCGTCGGGCGGCAGCATAAAAATGCTGTAGAGGATCAGCCCACGCAGCTGCGGCAGCTCGTCCAGAATGTCTTCCAGCACCATGTAGCTGCCGGGCATGGTGTGCTCGGCGGCGCTCAACAGATAGTGCAGGTTCTTGCGCCGCGCATAGTCGCGGATCACGATGTTCTGGACGTGCTGCGGGGTGCGGCTGCCGTTCAGCGGCCTGGCGCCGATATAGCCGCGGTGGCCGGCTCGCTCAGCCATGGAAGCCTCCCGGCAGCTTGTACTGCATCCCGACACGGGTTGCGGGGCGCAGCAGGATCGGCTCGAAGAACTCGCCGAAGCGCTTGTCCGCGTAGGGCGACATGATGCTCTTGAAGCGGCAGTTCATGCTCCAGCGCGTGCCGGCTTCCTCGTTGACGCGATTGCCGTGCATCAGGGTCTGGTTGAACAGCATGACGTGACCGTAGGGAATCTCGATGAAGGTCGCGTGCGGCTTGATGGTCTTGTAGAGCTCTTCGGCGCTGCGCAAGGCCGCCATCCGGTCCTGCATCTCGCCGTTCAGGGACGGCGGCAGCAGATACATCGACTTGGTGCGGTGGACATCGACCAGCGGCACCCACACCACGACCTCGAACGGCGAGTCGCCCGACCAGACGTCGGAATGGGTGGCGAGCAGCGAGGAGCTGTCGCCGGGAAGCTGGATGCTGAGATTGACGCGGCGCTGCATGCAGAGCTCGTTGCCGACGATGGTCTCGATCGTCGAGCGCGCCAGGCGGAAATAGGTCGGCCGGAACCAGGGCTCGGCGTTGAGGCCGTTGAAGACGTGCAGCCGCAGGCCGTTGAGATCATCCACGCTCACCCGCGTGTGGATGGTGTCGAGCATCGCGTAGGGATCGTTGCTGTGCGGCAGCTTCAGATAGTCCGCCGCGAGCTCGGCAGCACGGCGCTGGATCCGGTCGAGCCCGGCGCGATCGTCGGCCGGGGTGGTGACGAAGCCATCGTCGATGAAACGCTGCGCCAGCGCCTGCTCGTCGGCGTGCAGGAAGTCCGTGTCCGTCATGCAAAATACTCCCGGGCGGTCGCGCAAATATAGCTGATGTCGGCGGCCGACAGGAACTGGTTGATGGGAAGCGTGAGGATCTGGTCCGCCTGCCGTTCCGTCACCGGGAACGCGCCGCGGCCATGGCCGAGATGCGCTGCTGCCGGCTGCAGGTGGATCGGGACCGGATAATGGATCGCGGTCTCGATGCCTTTGTCGGCAAGATATTTCTGGAAGTCGTTGCGACGCTCGGTCTGCACCACGAAAGTGTGGAAGGTGTTGAACTCGATGTTCCGGCAGGGCGGAATGAACAGGGGCAGGCCGGCGAGCTCGGCGCGGTATTGCGCGGCGTTGCGCCGCCGGCGTTCGATCACGGAAGGAAGGTGGCGCAGGCGGATGCGCAGCACCTCGGCCTGGAGCGTGTCGAGCCGCGACACGATCCCCCATTCCTGGACGTCGCTGCGGTTGATCAGGCCGTGATTGCGCAGCCGTCGGATTCTTGCGGCAAGCTCGGCGTTGGCAGTGACGAGGAAGCCGGCATCTCCGGCGGCATTGAGATTCTTCAAGGGGTGGGCGGAGAAGCAGCCGAAGGTGCCGATCGTGCCGCTCATCCGGCCGTCATAGGTCGAGCCGACCGCCTGGGCGCTGTCCTCGATCACGGCGAGCGCGTGCTTCGCAGCGATCGCCATCAGCGGAGCCATGTCGGCCATGCGTCCGGTCAGATGCACCGGCATGATCGCCTTGGTCCGCGGCGTGACGGCGGCCTCGACCGCGGCCGGATCGATGTTCTGGTCCGGCAGCACGTCCGCAAACACCGGCGTGGCGCCGACCGCGATGATCGCGGCGGTCGATGCCACGAACGAATTCGGCGGCGTGATCACCTCGTCGCCGGGACCGATGTCGAGCGCCCGCATGGCGAGGATCAGCGCGTCGGTGCCCGAATTCAGCGTCACCACATGCGGCGAGCCGAGATAGGCGGATAATTCCTCCTCGAGCCTTCCGACCGCCGCCCCGCCGATGAAGTCGCCGCGCTGGAACACGCCCTCGACCGCCTGCATGATCTCGGCGCGCTCTTCCTCGAACTGCGCGGGAAGATTGACGTAGCCGATGCGCCGGCGGCCGGTGTCAGCGTCCATGGCAGAACTTCCTGACGGTCTCAATGACGCGGTCCTGCTGGGCGCGCGTCAGGTGCTGGTCGACCGGGAAGCTGATGACTTCCTTGGCATGGCGGTCGGTGACCGGGAACGTGCCCGGCGCGTAGCCGAGATGCTTCAGGCCTTCCTGCTGATACAGCGGGATGGGATAGTGGATCTTGGCCTCGATGCCGTTATCCAGGCAATATTTGTAGAGCTCGTCGCGACGTTCGGCGAACACCATGTAGAGATGGTAGACGTGCTTCACGTTGGGACGGCGCGGCGGGACGCGCAGGCCGGGCAGGCCGGCGAGACCCGCATCGTAATAGGCCGCATTTTCGATTCTGCGGCGCGTGATCTCGCTGGTCTGGCCGATCAGCCAGTTGCCGACCACGGCCTGCAGGGAATCGAGCCGCGAGTTGCAGCCGAGGATCGCGATCTCGTCGCGGTTCTTCATGCCGTGGTTGCGGATCAGGCGGAGCTTTTCGTTCATGCCGTCGTCATTGGTGACGACGACGCCGGCATCGCCCCAGACGTTGAGGTTCTTGAGCGGATGCAGCGAGAAGCCGGCCGCGATGCCGTGGGTGCCGGAGCGTTTTCCCGCGAACTCCGACAGGATGCCCTGGCAGGCGTCCTCGACCACAGGCAGGTTGTGGCGCTGCGCGATCGGCATCAGCTTGCCCATGTCGGTGACCTCGCCGGTCAACTGGACCGGCATGATCGCCTTGGTCTTCCCGGTGATGGCAGCCTCGACCTGGTCCACGTTCATGCAAAAGGAATCGTCGCAATCGACAAGAACCGGCGTCGCGCCGGTTTCCGCGATCGCGCCGACCGTGGCGATGAAGGTGTTCGCGGCGGTGATGACCTCGTCGCCATGACCGATGCCGAGCGCCTTGAGCGGCAGCTTGAGCGCGTCGGTGCCGGATCCGACGCCGATGGCGTGCCGGACGCCGATCAATTCGGCGAAGCGCTTCTCGAACTCGGCGACGGGCTTGCCAAGGGTGAAGTCACCGGTCGCAACCAGCCGGCCGATCTCGGCGAGGATCGGTGCGGGATCCGCGAATTGCTCGAGCAGATAGGAATATCGAACGTCGTACATGTGACCCGTCAGGTGGAATGAAGTTGAGGTGAGGGGGTGTGCGACGCCGCGAGCGCATGCTCGATCGAGGTCGCAATGGCGCCGGCGGAGAGCCCGTGCTTCTTCAGCAGCGAGTCCTGAGAGCCGTAATTGTGCATGAAGCGGTCGGGCAGCGACAGCCGCAGCATCGCAGGGAAACCGGAGCCGAGCTTGTCGATCAGCGCCTCCGCGACCGCGCTGCCGAGGCCGCCGGAGGGCACGTGCTCCTCCAGCGTTGCCACGAGCCGGGTGCCGCGGATCGCCTGCAGCAGCGCTGCGGTATCGAGCGGCTTCACGGTATGCATGTGCAGGATGCCGGCGCGAATGCCTTGCGCGGCCAGCAGGTCGGCTGCGGCGAGGGCGCGCTGGAGCATGATGCCGGTGGTCACCATGAGGACGTCGCCGGGCGGCCGCATCAGGATGGCTTTGCCGATCTCGAAGCCGTGCTCGGCCTTGGACACGATGGCATCGCCGCCCTTGCCGAGCCGGATGTAGATCGGGCCCTTCCAATCCAGCGTCTGCTCCATCATGCGCGCAGCCTCGTCGGCGTCGCACGGGCAGATCACCGTCATGTTGGGCAGCGCCCGCATGATGGCGATGTCCTCGATCGCCTGGTGCGTGGGACCGAGCGGCGCATAGACGAGGCCGCCGCCATTGGCGATCAGCCGTACCGGCAGATTGTGCAGGCAGAGATCGACCGCGACCTGCTCGTAGCAGCGGCGGGTGAGGAAGGTCGCGATGGTGTTGACGTAAGGCACGAAGCCCTCCATCGCGAGACCGGCCGACATGCCGATGATATGCGCTTCCGAGATGCCCTCGATCAGGTGGCGCTTGGGAAACTCCTTGCTCATCGCGCGCAGCGTGCCGGCACCCGGATCGGAGCCGATGTAAAGCACACGCTCGTCGCGCGCGGCGAGCTTGTGGACCATGTTCATCGCGGTGTTGCGCATGGGGAGCCGATCAAAAATCGCCGACGGCGACGCGAATGGCGTCGAGCTCGCTGTCGGTCAGCTTGTTCTTGTGATGCCAATCGGCATTGGATTCCGCAGCCGGAAGACCCTTGCCCTTGACGGTATGGCAGACGATGGCGGTGGGCTTGCCGGCAACGGCCGGGAGCTGCTTCAGGACCATGCGCAGTGCGCCGACGTCGTGGCCGTTGACCTCCTGCACCGCGAAGCCGAAGCTGCGCCACTTGTCCGCGAGCGGCTCCAGCGGCAGCACGTAGTCGGTGGGGCCGTAGCTCTGCAGCTTGTTGTAGTCGATCAGCGCGACGAGGTTGTCGAGGCCGTGCTTGGTCGCGCCCATCGCCGCTTCCCACACCGATCCCTCGTTGATCTCGCCGTCGCCGAGCAGCACGAAGGTGCGGTAGCTGCGCTCGCGCATGCGGGCGGCGAGCGCAAGGCCGACGCCGATCGAGAGGCCATGTCCGAGCGCGCCGGTCGAGGCCTCGACGCCGGGCACCATGCCGTATTCGGGATGTCCGCCCAGAATGCTGTCGGGACCGCAAAAGCCGTCCAGCTCCGACAGCGGGAAGAAGCCGCGATCGGCCAAAAGCGCATAGAGCGCCAGACATCCGTGTCCCTTGCTGAGGATGGCGCGGTCGCGATCGGGATCGCCCGGGTTCTTCGGGTCGATCCGCAGCACGTCGTCGTAAAGCACGCGGACCATCTCGATCAGCGACAGGGCAGGCCCGACATGGCCGCGTCCCGCGGAGCGGACAGAACCGAGGACCAGGCGGCGCAAATAGAGGCTCCGCTCGTCCAGCGTGCAGGTGAGAGCAGCTTCAGCGTGGGGTGAGATCTGGATCACGTTGGCAAATCGTTTGGTGGAGCCGACGGGCTTTGTCGAGCTGGCCGGCAAGGCGGACCGTCAGATCGCCACCTTGCGCAGCCAGGGCACGCCGGGAGCGGCTTTCCGGCAAATAGGCATTCAGGACAATCAGGCACCAAATCGCCCCGAACACAGGATACAGTACGTCAAGGCGGACCGCAAACGCGTCATCCCCAGCCGCGAAAGCGCGCGAGAGCCGCTCGATCAATCGGTTCGCATCGGCCACGGGCAGACCGCTGCCGGGGTGAATCGCGGTGTCGGACACGAGCTTGACCGGGTCGTCCCAGCCGAAATACTCGAAGTCGATGAAGCGCAATTTGCCGTCGTCGGTGCGCAGTGCGTTGTGTAGTCCGCAATCCGACGGGCTCAATGCACGTTGGGCGGGCGCAAGGTCCGCGGCGGGATCCAGGCCCTGTTCCGCATAGCGCCGACGGAGTTGCCGGATCGCGACGGCAGCGGTGGGAACCAGGCTGCCGTCCATGAACGCGCGCAGATCCGGATGATCATCCGAAGTCCGCCTCAGGTCGTCGAGGCGTTGCTCGTACTGGGCGATGGCCGCCTCGGCCGAGAAGATGCTGGCCGACGCATTCCGCAGAGTCTGCGCGCCTTCAGCGTCGTGCAGCTTTTGCAGCTCGATCAGGAAATCGGCCAACTGGTCGGCGTCGTCGGGCTGCGGATGCAGGACCGCGGGTTCACCGTCTAACCATTGATACAGCGCACAGAACGCGGCCGGATCCTTCGCGATCGGCCGCGGCGTCGCATTGATGCCGTGGCGCGAGAGAAACGAGAGCGCGTCATATTCCTGTCCCAGCCGATCGCGCCCGTCGGACGGATAGTGCTTGAGGGCGAGGGGCGGGCCTTCCGCCATCTCCAGCCGAAACACCCGGTTGTTGCCGCCGGCCCGCGCCGGTTGCGCCGCCGCGACCCGCGCCCCGGAGAGGCGGCTGCCGATCGAGACCGCATCCTGTACGCTGAGGTCCGGCTGGCTCATGCCCCGAATACTCCGCGGTGGATATCGGCCCAGGTCGCGAGCGGCTCGCAATGCGCGGGATGCGGCGGCCGCGACTGCGTGAACAGGATCGATCGCGTCGCCTTCGGAAAATGCGGCTGCTCGAAGACGTCGACGAGATCGTCAATGAAGACGTCGAGCTGCAGGCTTGCCAACCGCTCGACCTTGGCCGCCAGCGTGTCCTCGAAATAGACATTGCCCGCCGAGATCGCCGCGTCGGCGGTGTCGATGAGGCCCACGCTCTTCAGCCAGCCACGCGCAGCCTCGCGCAAGTCGACCCGATCGGGATCCTGATGGCCGAACTGCGTCTTGTGGCTGACGATATGGACACTCGCGCCGGCCTTGCGGCACGCGGCAAGGAACTCGCGGACGCCAGGGTTGATCTCGGCGCCGCCGATTCCCTTGCCGTAGACGAAGCCCTGCAGCCCCTGCCAGGCAAGCTCGCCGCCGGCGCGGGATCGCAAGAAATCCCGCACGTCGGTCTTCAGCCCGTCCCAGCCCTCCGGCACCAGCCCGCGCTGGCGCGCGGCCGCGGCAAAGACCTTGTCGTAGCAGATGATCGTGTTGTCGAAATCGATGCCGATCCGCACGCCGCTCACTTCAGGCTGATGTTCTGCATCATCTTGATGTTGAAATACCTGGGATCGTTGAGTGAGTTCGGCAGGCGGCCCGCCCTGAAGGCGTCCACAAGCCCTGACACGGCCTGCTCGATCGTGTGCGTCGGCGCAAAGCCGAGCTCGCGGCGGATCTTCTCCGACGAGACGTGGTAGGAACGGAGATCGTCGGTCGGCTCGACGGCCACGTCGACATTGTTGCCGACCACCGATTTGACGATGTCGGCGATCTTCATCAGCGAGTGGTTTTCGTAGCCGATGTTGTAGGTCTTGCCGTCGATCTTCGCATCGTCCTGCTGCAGCAGGAACAGATAGGCCGCCGTCATGTCCTGGATGTGCAGATTGGGCCGCTTCTGCGTTCCGCCGAACACGCGGATGCGGCCGGTGTTGACGGCCAGATTGGTCAGGATGTTGACGACGACGTCGAGCCGCTGCCGCGGAGCGTAGCCGCAGACGGTGGCAGGGCGAACCGTGCAGGTGACGAAGCCGGACGCGGCCTCGTCGGCAAGATCGGTCTCGCACATCGCCTTGAACTTGGAGTAGTCGGTGAGCGGCTCGCAGGACAGCTCCTCGGTCACCTCGGCCTCGTCCTTGATGCCGTAGACGCTCGAGGAGGAGGCGTAGATGAAGCGCTTGATACCCGCCTTCTTCGCGGCGCGCACCATCGGACGGAAGCAGTCGTAGTTGATGGACTTGCCGAGTGCCGGGTCTAGCTCGAACGAGGGATCGTTGGAGATGCAGGCGAGGTGGATCACCGCGTTGTTGCCGCGCAGGGCCTCGTTGACCGCGGCCTCATCGCGGATGTCGCCCTTGATCAGGCGGAGGTTCGGATTGTCACGAACGGCGTCAAAGACGTCCTCGCCATACATGAACAAGTCGAGCACGGTGACCTTGTGGCCCGCGGCAAGCAATTGCGGAACCAGCACGCTGCCGACGTAGCCGGCGCCACCGGTGACCATCACATTCCATTTCCGATCAATCACTGTCGTTCTCCGGATTCTTCGATCGCGCTACTTCAACAACGCGGTGACGAACTTGACCAACGGCGCTTTCTCGACCGAGTTGCGGTGGCCGACGATGCCGACCTTGATCGCGCCCGCCGCATTGCCGATGAAGGCGACGTCCTCGATGTTGCCGCCGGCCGCCACCAGCGGCGCCGTGATTGTCAGGAAGGCATCGCCCGCACCGACGGTGTCGACGACGGTCTTGGTGAAAGCAGGGACGCGCGCAACGCCGGTCTTCGACGAGAAGGGGTAGCAGCCGAAGGAGCCGTGCGTGATGATCATGTTGTCGCAATCGATCTTGCGATGCAGGCCGCCCTCGATCACCGATGCGATGTCGTTGAACTTGTCGGTGGCGGCCAGGCGCGCTTCCGGTGCGTCGATGCAGATGTAATCGGCCCGCGGATACTTCGTGATCAGGTTGTAGCCGTGGTTGCCGCTGTTACTCTGGGCGTTGACGGCCAGGAACTTGGAATTCGCGATCAAGGCGTCGATCGTGCTGGATGCGATCATGCCGTGACCGAAATCGGTGACGATGACGACGTCGGCCCCGCGGACGCGCTCGGCGGTGACGCGGTCGATCTCCGTGCGCGCGGCCTCATCGAGCGGCGTGTCGTCCATCGTATAGACTTCGAACAGCTTGTGCAGATAGCCCATCTCGACGTACCGCAGCTTGCGGGTGGTCGGACGGCCCTGAACGCGGATCGGCGTGAGCTTTACGTTCGGGCGGACATGCGCCCGAATGAACTCTTCGGGGTAGTCGTTGCCACCCAGCGTCGTGACGATCTCGACCGACTTGCAGAAGCTCGCGACGTGATTTGCCGCGGCAATGACGCCGCCGGCAAACTGCTCGCCGTTCTTGAGCAGGGTCGCGACGATGTTCTCCTTGGAGGCCTTCCCGAGCGCCGTGACGTATTGGTATTCGTCGATGATGGTGTCGCCGACCAGCACGACGTGCATGTCCTGGATCTTGTCGATCAGCTTCAGCAGGCGTTCGGCGCCGCCGCCATCGCGCACCTTCTGGAGGTAGTCGCGCAGCGGCGGATCGTAGATGTCGAAATAACGGTTCAGCAGCGACGACGAGCTGAACGTCACGTCCCGCGTGAAGACGATGCGCCCGCCGTGACGCTCGACCGCCTCGCGCTCCACTGCGATCTTGCCGGTCACGTCATCCTCGGGATTCTCGTAGTCCGAGCCCTTCACGTAGATGTCGGGGCGCACGGTATCGAGGACCGGCTCGGCGCTGGAGGTCTGATTGATGCCGACCCAGTCGACCGTGCCGAGCGCGGCCAGCATCTCGGCGCGCATGTTCTCCGGAAAGATCGGCCGTCCCGGGCCCTTGTTGACGTAACGGTCCGCGGTGATGGTCACCACGACGACGTCGGCCTCGTTGCGGGCTGCCAGGATGTGCCGGACGTGACCGAGATGCACCAGATCGAACACGCCGTGGCAGAGCGCAACGGTCAGGCCCTCAGCCTGCGCGGCGCGCGCAATCTCGCCGAGCTCCTCGATCGTCTTGATCTTCTCGTGCGGTGCCGGATGGCCGGCCGGCCTGTCTGTCGCAGCATTACCCATGTGAATGACCCAAGGCGCCGGTCGGTCTCAGTTGGCCGGCCCGGACGTGATCGGCTGGCGGCAAAATTGGGGGGTGAACGAATCTGCTCAACGGCTTGCCTTCTGCGGGGTGACCTTGTCGTCACTGAGATATTTGAACCAGTCCTTGGTGGCGTCGGCGATCTTGTCCACCGTCCAGAGCGGAGCGTCCTTGTACTGGTCCATCGACCTCAACATCGTCGCAACGCCGTCCTCGAACTTCACCTTCGGCGCCCATTTCAGGACCCGCTTGATCTTGCTGATGTCGGCGTAGGTGCAATCGGGCTCGCCCGGGCGCTTGGGAATGTGGACCTTGTCGCCGCCGAGGAGCTCGACCAGGCGGTTCACGCTGTAGGTGTTGTCCGAGCCGACATTGAAGATCTCGTGCGAGACGTCGGAGCGCGCGGCGGTCACGAAGGCATCGGCGACGTCGCTGACGAAAGTGAAGTCGCGCGTCTGCTCGCCGTCGCCCACCACCGTGAAGGGCTTGCCCGCCAGCTTCTGTGCCATGAACACGCCGAACACGGCGCCGTAGGTGCCGGTGGTGCGATGGCGCGGTCCGAACACGTTGAACAGGCGCAGCGCCACGGCGGGCAGCTTGTAGACCTGGCACCAGTGCATGACGCATTGCTCACCGAGATTCTTGGTGAGCGCGTAGGGATACATCGGCCGGATCTCGGAACTCTCCGGCGTGGGATAGACATCCGGAATGCCGTAGCAGGAGGAGGAAGCCGCATAGATGAAGCGGCTGGCGCCCGCGTGCCGCGCCGCTTCGAGAACGTTGACCGTGCCGTCGACATTGGCGCGATGATAGGGGATCGGCGATTCGATCGAGGGTACGATGTCCGCCAGCGCGGCGAGATGGAAGACCCAATCCACCCCGTGGAAATACGGTTTGATCGCGTCCAGATCGGTGACGTCCGCCCGCACGACCTTCAACTGGCTCGAACCGGCGCGTGCGGCGAGGTTTTCAGCGCGTCCGATCACGAAATTATCGAGCGCAATGACCTCATGGCCGTCATCGAGCAGGCGATCGACGAGGTGACTTCCAATGAACCCGGCGCCGCCAGTAACAATGCATTTCATAGGGAACATCCGTGACGCGAATGCCCAGCGAAATAGGCTCGCCAATGTTGAGTGAAACCCGAAAAGCCGACTATCAGCCGCCCGCAAACTTTGCAAGTATTATACCTTTGCAATCCTTGGTAATAGCCGGTATCACCCGGTAATGTTGCAATCGAGCCGTCAGCCCATGCCTGCCGAATCCGTCGATCCCGACCACAAGGCTTTCCTCGACGATTACGTGGGGCGCCTGCATCGCGCGACGGCGGTCGACGACGGTATTTTTGCGAGGATCTCCGCGACGCGCGCGTCCTGGTTACGCACGCGCGAGCAGGGCGGTCGCGTCATCTTCATCGGCAACGGCGGGTCGGCCGGCATCGCTTCCCATTTGGCGATCGATCTGGCGAAGAATGCGTCGGTGCCCGCTCTCTGCTTCAGCGATGCGAGCATGATGTCGTGCCTTGCCAACGATTACGGGTTCGAGGACTGGATCGCGCACGCCGTGCGGCTGAATGCGCGCGCCGGCGATTGCCTCGTCGCAATCAGTTCGTCGGGGCGTTCGAAGAACATCCTCAACGCGGTCACGCAGGCGCGCAAGATGAAGCTCGACGTGATCACGTTGTCGGGCATGAACGCGGACAATCCGCTGCGCAATCTCGGCGACGTCAATTTCTGGGTCGACAGCCGCAGCTACAACATTGTCGAGACCACGCACCAGTTCTGGATGATGGCCGCAATCGACCTCGTCATCGGTCGTGCGGAATATCCGGCGTCCTGAGGCGGGCATCCGATGCAGTCGCGATTCAAGCATGCGGCCCTGTTTTCGGTGAAGCTGCTGCTGTCGATCGCCGTGCTGGTCTACATCGCGCGCGGTCTCGACCTGCGCCAGCTGCGCGACCATCTCGTCTCGGTCGATCCTGTCCTGTTCGTCGTCGCGCTTGCGCTGATCTTCGTCCAGACCTTCGTGCTCAACGGCCGGTGGGAGCTGATCATGCGCGCGCTCGGCGTGTCGCTGGATTGGCTCGCCGGCTGGCGGATACTGATGACCAGCCTCTGGTTCAATCAGGTTTTGCCGTCATCGGTCGGCGGTGACGCGGTGCGGATCTGGCTGCTGCGTCAACGCAGCGTGCAGTGGCCGGAGGCGGTCAAGGGCGTTGCAGCCGACCGCTTCACGGCATTGATCGGACTGGTCGTGCTGATGGTGGCCGGATTGCCGTTTCTGTTGTCGCGCGTGTCGAATCACGCTGCGATCCTGGCGATCGGCGGACTGACGGTGGCCGGCGTCGCCGGCACGCTGGTCCTGTTGACGCTCGACCGTCTGCCGAAACGCTTCATTGCGCTTCCCGCGATCGCGAGCTTCGTGCGGTTCGGAACGCTGGTCAGGTTTTTGCTCCTGCAGTCCGAGCGCCGTGCGCTGCTGTTCGGATCGGCGCTCCTCATCCATCTCGTCACCGCCGCGGCCTGCTACACCTTGGCGCGCGGCGTCGGAGCGCAGCTCTCTGTCCTCGACGCCGGCATTCTGATTCCGCCGGTGGTGCTGTTGACGGCGGTCCCCATCTCGATCAGCGGCTGGGGCGTTCGCGAGGGAGCGATGGTCGCCTGCCTGGGTCTGGCGGGTGTGTCGTCCGAGCAGGCGCTGTCGGTATCGCTCCTGCTGGGCGCCATTAGCGTGATCATCGGGCTCGTCGGTGGCGTAATCTGGCTGGCAAGTCCGGAGCGCGGCTCGTATTCGGCCGACAAGGTGGCCAAGGCAGCGGAGGACGCGCCCGGCTACGGGCTGGGCAACGAGGCCTCGAGCCACCCATGACCCGCTTGAGCCCGTTGCCGATCTGGTCTTCACAGGGTGGGATTATCCCACTCGCGCGCGTATCTCATTCTTCGGTTGCACGATGAAAAACCTGTTCTACGTCCGCAATACTTGCCGCCTCTGTCATTGCGACAAGCAAGAGCTGGTCGTCCCGATGGCAGGCATGCCGATCGGCACGCCGAACTTCCAGGTGCCGAACGCCAGCGTCGACGATCCCGTGTTCCGCGCTGCGGTGCCGATGGCGCTGCATCTGTGCCGGGACTGCGGCCACCTCCAGATCCTCCATGTCGGCAATCCGGAGATCCAGTACCGAAACTATGTCTATACCACCTCGCTCTCGCTCGGCCTGCGCGAGCATTTCGCTACCTATGCCGACGACGTCGTCAGCCGTTTCGGCATTGCGCCGGGTTCGCTGGTGGTCGAGCTCGGCAGCAATGACGGATCGCTGCTCGGCTTCTTCAAGGAGCGGGGGATGCGGGTGCTGGGTGTTGATCCCGCCGTCGACATCGCGCGGCGCGCCACGGAGGCGGGCATCGAGACCATCGGCGATTTCTTCACCGATGCCGTCGGTCGCCGCATCCTGCAGAGCCATGGCGCGGCGAGCGTCGTGATCGCCAACAACATGATCGCCAATGTCGACAATCTGGATCCGCTGGTGATCGGGGTTCGCGACGTGCTCGCGCCGGACGGATTGTTCGTCTTCGAAACGCAATACGGCGTCGACGTCACCGAGAAGAACCTGCTCGATACCGTCTATCACGAGCATCTGTCGTATTTTAACATCAAGCCGCTGATCCGTTTCTTCGCCCGGCTGGGCATGGAGCTGATCGACGTCCAGCACATCTGGACCAAGGGCGGTTCGATCCGTGTGACCGTGCAGCGCGCCGGCGGCGCCAAGAAACCGTCGGCCGAGGTCGCGCGTTTCGTTGCCGAGGAAGACCGGCTCGGCGTCGATCAGCCGGCCTATTATGTACCGTACGTGAAGAGGATCGCCGCCATCCGTGACGAATTGGTCGCGATGGCCGATGCCGCCCATGCGCGCGGTGAGCTGGTCGCCGGCTATGGCGTCTCGGTGGGCACCACGACGCTGCTGCCGCAGTTCGGCCTGGAGAACAAGATCGACTTCCTCGTGGACGACGATCCCAACAAGGGGAAAGTGATGGCGGGCCCCGGCTATGACATCCCGATCCTGCCGCCTGCCGCTCTCTACGAGCGCAAACCCGCGTTCGTCGTGGTCTTCGCCTGGCGCTATGTCGACCCGATCCGGGCCAAGCACGCCCGCTATTTCGCCGAAGGCGGGAAGTTCGTGGTGCCGCTGCCGGGGATTTCCATGGTCGACCGGGCCGACTGACGGCTCCCGATAGCCTTGCCGGGGATGGGATGGCGCGTTCCGGGCGGTCGACAAGTCCTTGATCCACATGGCCTCTGCACGACCCTCGGGGGGAGGGCGGCCTGCCCGGGCGAACTCTCTCTACCTTGACCTTTGGCCGCATCCGCAGTAGATACCCGGCACTCGCAGCCGGCCCGTTAGACGCGGATTTCCGGCGCGGCCTTGAAATCCCCGAACAATCGAGCCCGGTTTCCGGCTCATCCTTCGAGACAGAGGGCTGGGCCAACGGCGGCTGTTCGGATCCCTGAAATTCATTTGCGTCTGTCGACGGACGCTGGACCTCAAGTGATGGCAGTCAGCCCGTTCAAGTTCTTGCAGGAAGTGCGCTCGGAGACTGCCAAGGTCACCTGGCCGACCCGCCGTGAGACCACGATCACCACCATCATGGTGTTCGTCATGGTCGCGGTGGCTTCGATCTTCTTCTTCGCCGCCGACCTGATCATTCGCTACCTCGTCACCTTCCTCCTGGGCATTCAATGATGGCAACAGCAACCGCTCAAGTGTCCGACAAGCGCTGGTACATCGTCCACGCCTATTCGAACTTCGAGAAGAAGGTCGCCGAATCGATCCGCGAGCAGGCCAAGCAGCGCGGGCTCGAGGAGCTGTTCGAGCTGGTGCTGGTTCCGACCGAGAAGGTCACGGAAGTGCGCCGCGGCCGCAAGATCGACGCCGAGCGCAAGTTCTTCCCCGGCTACGTGCTGGTGAAGATGAAGCTGACCGACGAGGCGTTCCATCTGATCAAGAACACGCCGAAGGTCACGGGCTTCCTCGGCGCCGAGAACAAGCCGATGCCGATCTCGGAAGCCGAGGCCATGCGCATCCTGCACCAGGTGCAGGAGGGCGTGGAACGGCCGAAGGCGTCGGTGTCGTTCGAGATCGGCGAGAACGTGCGCGTGGCCGACGGCCCGTTCGCCTCGTTCTCGGGTGTGGTCGAGGAGATCGATGAGGCGCGCTCGCGCGTGAAGGTCGCCGTGTCGATCTTCGGCCGCGCGACGCCGGTCGAGCTGGAATTCGGTCAGGTCGAGAAGGTCTGATCGGGTAACGCGGGAGGCTTCGGTCTCGCGCAACAAGAGGCCGTGGGAGGGAGGGGCGGTTGCCAGCCGCATCCGACCCAGACCACGAACCTGAAACCGCCGGTCCTGCCGGCACAACAGGAGTGATACATGGCAAAGAAAGTGACCGGATACCTGAAGCTTCAGGTCCCGGCCGGCGCGGCGAATCCCTCGCCCCCGATCGGTCCCGCGCTCGGTCAGCGCGGTCTCAACATCATGGAGTTCTGCAAGGCGTTCAACGCCCAGACCCAGAAGGAAGAGAAGAACACCCCGATCCCGGTGATCATCACCATCTATGCGGACCGTTCCTTCACCTTCGAGATGAAGACGCCGCCGATGTCCTACTTCCTCAAGCAGGCTGCAAAAATCCAGTCCGGCTCGAAGGCGCCGGGCCGCGACAAGGCCGGCAAGGTGACCAAGGCGCAGGTGCGCGAGATCGCCGAGAAGAAGATGAAGGACTTGAATTGCGACACCATCGAATCGGCCATGAAGATGGTCGAGGGCTCGGCCCGTTCGATGGGTCTGGAAGTTGCGGGGTAAGCGGCCATGGCAATCGGAAAGCGTTTGAACAAAGCCCGCGAAGGCATTGACCGCGAAAAGCTTTACCCGCTCGCGGACGCCATCAAGATGGTCAAGGAACGCGCGAAAGCGAAGTTCGACGAGACCATCGAGGTCGCGATCAATCTCGGCGTCGATCCGCGCCACGCCGACCAGATGGTCCGCGGTGTCGTGACCCTGCCAAACGGCACCGGCCGTACGCTCCGCGTCGGCGTGTTCGCCCGCGGCGCCAAGGCCGATGAAGCCAAGGCCGCCGGTGCCGACGTGGTCGGCGCCGAGGACCTGGTCGAGAAGGTGCAGAACGGCACGATCGATTTCGACCGCTGTATCGCCACCCCCGACATGATGCCGCTGGTCGGCCGCCTCGGTAAGGTGCTCGGCCCGCGCGGCCTGATGCCGAACCCGAAGATCGGTACCGTGACCATGGACGTCACCGGTGCGGTGAAGGGCGCCAAGGGCGGCTCGGTCGAGTTCCGCGTCGAGAAGGCCGGCATCCTGCAGGCCGGCGTCGGCAAGGCCTCGTTCTCCGAGGAGAAGCTGGTCGAGAACATCAAGGCTCTGGCTGACGCGGTCTCCAAGGCGAAGCCGGCCGGTTCCAAGGGCACTTACATCCAGCGCGTTGCAGTGTCCTCGACGATGGGCCCGGGCGTGAAGGTCGAGCCGGGCACCATTCTCGGCTGAGGTTTGGAAATTGCATGAGGCGAGGGGCGGGATCGGGCGACCGATTCCGCCCCTCGTCGTTTGTGGCGGCGCTCTTCGGAAACAACAACAATGGCTGACAAGGTCCTGATCTACTCGCGCTTTCCCAAGTCGATGATGGCGCGCTTCGCCGAGCGGTTCGAGCTGCTCGACACCGGCGGCAAGCCCGTGCGGGAGGTGTTTCCGGCGGAGGAGCTGGGCGGCATCCGCGCACTGCTGACTGCTGGCGGCTCGCCACTCGGTGCGGAGGCGATGGACCTGTTTCCGAAGCTCGGCGCCATCGTCTGCTATGGGACTGGCTATGATGGCGTCGACTTGAAGGCGGCGGCCAGCCGGAACATCGCGGTCGGTCACAGCCCAGGTGCCAATGCGGCTTCTGTCGCCGACATCGCGATGACCTTGATGCTGGCGACGACGCGGCGGATTTTGGTGGCCGACCAATATGTCCGCAGCGGCGATTGGGCGGCCTCGAAACAGTCGCCAATGATGCGTCCCCAGGCCGGCATGCCCGGCCGCCGCATCGGCATCTACGGCATGGGTGAGATCGGCCGCAAGATCGCCGCGCGCTGTGCTGCTTTCGAGAGCGAGGTCGGCTATTTCAGCCGCACCCGGTATGATCTGCCCTATCAGTACTTTCAGACCCTGGAGGCGCTCGCCGATTGGTGCAGCGTCCTGATGATCGCGGTGCGGGCAGGGGCCGAGACCCAACATGCCGTCAACGCCGATATCCTCAGGCGCCTCGGGGCGGAGGGCTACGTCGTCAACATCTCCCGCGGCTCCGTCATCGACGAGAAGGCCCTGGTCGCGGCGCTCACCGACAAGACCATCGCGGGGGCGGGCCTCGACGTCTTCGAGAAGGAACCGCACGCGCCTGACGCCCTGACCGAACTCCCCAACGTGGTGTTCGCCCCGCATATCGGCGGCCACACCCTGGATTCGCACGTCGCCATGCAGAACTGCGTGCTGGCCAACCTGACCGCATTCTTCGAGGGCAAAACGCTGCCGTACCGGATCAAATCGGCCTGAATCGGCCCTTGTTGGGCCATCTCAAGGCCAACCGCCAATCGATTGGAACTGGTGTGAATTTTGCTCTTGGCAAGCAGGCTCCGAGCGGTTAAAGAACCGCCTCCGGACGTGCCGGCCTCGGCTGGCGCGTTCGTGCACGCATTCCGAAAACCCGACACGACAGGAGATCATTCCTTTTCAGGACGTCCGTGAGGATTTGCCCGAAAAGGAAGGAAGATCCGTCTTTTGGCAGGGATGCGGGCAGAGGTCGGGCGGTTCGCCGGCTGACCTCGTCCTGTCCAAGACTGCAGGCGCCCGCGGGGAATCTCGATTCCTCAACGGCTTAATCGCATTGCCTGCATAGACGGGTGAAGACCGGATTTCACTTCGCATCCAGCTTTAAGGGCTGGTTTTGCGAAACGGGTCTGGTTCGGACCTCGACACGCCGTGGGCCCTTGGGCTCCCGGAGGGCAGGCTTTGAATGTCGTCTTGCCCGGCGTGTCCGATGGGTTTTTGACCCGGAGGTTCAGGTTTGGGCGGGACGATGGGTGCAACCCGGCGGTCCCGCTTCTCGCGATGACCGCCAACCGGAGAGAGCTTGCTGTGGAACGAGCGGCAAAAAAAGAAGCGGTCGAACAGCTCAACGAGGTCTTCAAGACCACGAGCGTCGCGATCGTTGCTCAATATTCCGGCCTCACCGTCGCCCAGATGCAGAAGCTGCGCCAGCAGATGAAGCAGGCGGGTGCCGCGGTGAAGGTCTCGAAGAACCGTCTCGCCAAAATTGCTCTTGAAGGCACTGACGTCGTTGCCATCGGCCCCATGCTGAAGGGGCCGACCGTGATCGCGACTTCGAACGATCCGGTAGCGGCGCCAAAGGTCGCCATCGAATTCGCCAAGGCGAACGAAAAGTTCGTCATCGTCGGCGGATCGATGGGGAAGACCGTCCTGAATGTCGACGGTGTGAAGGCGCTTGCCTCGCTGCCGTCGCTTGACGAACTGCGCGGCAAGATCGTCGGCCTCATCGTGGCCCCGGCGACCAAGCTGGCCCAGCTCGCCAACGCGCCCGCGGGCAAGCTCGCGCGCGTCATCCAGGCTCATGCCTCAAAGGGCGAAGCGGCCTGACGCCCTTCGCAAAACTCAAACCCGAACCAGACTTACAGTTAAGGAAACTGAACAATGGCTGACCTGCAGAAGATCGTTGACGACCTCTCGAGCCTGACCGTGCTCGAAGCTGCCGAACTCGCGAAGCTCCTCGAAGAGAAGTGGGGCGTTTCGGCTGCCGCGGCTGTCGCCGTGGCCGGCCCGGCCGCTGGCGGCGGCGGTGCTGCCGCTCCGGCGGAAGAGAAGACCGAGTTCACGGTCGTTCTCGCCAGCGCCGGCGACAAGAAGATCGAGGTCATCAAGGAAGTCCGCGCCATCACCGGTCTCGGCCTGAAGGAAGCAAAGGACCTCGTCGAGGGTGCTCCGAAGCCGCTGAAGGAAGGCGTGAACAAGGACGAAGCCGACAAGATCAAGGCCCAGCTCGAGAAGGCTGGCGCCAAGGTCGAGCTCAAGTAAGCACTGCTTACTGGCGGGATCCCGGGCGGGCAACGGCTCTGCCCGGGATCCTGGTCCCCCTTCGAGAGGGTGGACCGGAATGCAAAAGGCGTGCGACGGAACGATCCGACGCAGGCCAAACACGAAAAAGTGTGGGGATTTGAGGGTTTGACCCTCGAATCTGCACTATTGTCGCCCCATATCGGGTCGGCAGCACGAAAGCGCGGTGGGCAGGGATGCCGGATTTCCCTGTAAGCCGTTGGGAGAGCAGGCTATTTCGGGCTTTTGCAGTCCGTGAAGATGATCGTTGTGACGGGCGGGCGCGCATCTGCGCCCCGCGCGTCGTTTTGCGTTTTGAAGGTCTGAAGAACAGATTCAGGACATCGGCGCCTGAAACTGCGTCTCCGGCCCCCCAAGACGGGTTCGAAAATTCAACCCGGAAAGCGGTGGCAGCCGCGGTCCGGACGGTGCGCCCAGGGCGGGCGACGAAAATGAGAGGCCACGATGGCGCAGCAGACATTCACCGGTCGCAAACGCGTTCGCAAGTTCTTCGGACACATCAAGGAAGTCGCCGAGATGCCGAACCTCATCGAGGTTCAGAAGGCGTCTTATGACCAGTTCCTGATGGTGGACGAACCCCAGGGCGGACGTCTCGACGAGGGTCTGCAGGCGGTGTTCCGCTCGGTGTTTCCGATCTCCGACTTCTCCGGCACCTCGATGCTGGAATTCGTCCGCTACGAGTTCGAGCAGCCGAAATACGACGTCGACGAGTGCCGCCAGCGCGGCATGACCTTCGCTGCGCCCCTCAAGGTGACGCTGCGCCTCATCGTGTTCGATATCGACGAGGAAACCGGCGCGAAGTCGGTGAAGGACATCAAGGAGCAGGACGTCTACATGGGCGACATCCCGCTCATGACGATGAACGGCACCTTCATCGTCAACGGCACCGAGCGCGTCATCGTCTCGCAGATGCACCGTTCGCCCGGCGTGTTCTTCGACCACGACAAGGGCAAGACCCATTCCTCGGGCAAGCTGCTGTTCGCCGCCCGCGTCATCCCCTATCGCGGTTCCTGGCTCGACATCGAGTTCGACGCCAAGGACATCGTCTATGCGCGTATCGACCGTCGCCGCAAGATTCCGGTGACGTCGCTGATGTTCGCCCTCGGCCTCGACGGCGAGGCGATCCTGTCCACGTTCTACAAGAAGATTCTCTACAAGCGGACCAAGGAAGGCTGGCGCGTTCCGTTCGACGCCAACCGCTTCCGCGGCTACTCCACGGTCAACGACCTGATCGATGCCGACACCGGCAAGGTCGTGCTCGAGGCCGGCAAGAAGCTCACCGTCCGCGCCGCCCGCCAGCTCCAGGAGAAGGGGCTGAAGGCGCTGCGCATGGCCGACGAGGAGCTGGTCGGCAACTACGTCGCCGAGGATCTCGTCAACCCCAAGACCGGTGAGATCCACGCCGAGGCCGGTGAGGAGATCACCGACAAGCTGATGAAGGCGCTCAACGAGCAGGGCTACAAAGAGCTGCCGCTGCTCGACATCGACCACGTCAATGTCGGCCCCTACATCCGCAACACGCTCTCGGCCGACAAGAACATGACGCGCGAGGACGCGCTGTTCGACATCTACCGCGTGATGCGTCCGGGCGAGCCGCCAACGCTGGAATCGGCGCAGGCCATGTTCCAGTCGCTGTTCTTCGACGCCGAGCGCTACGACCTCTCCGCGGTCGGCCGCGTCAAGATGAACATGCGCCTCGACCTCGATGCGCCCGACACCCAGCGCACGCTGCGCAAGGAGGACATCCTTTCCGTCATCAAGACGCTGGTGGATCTGCGCGACGGCAAGGGCGAGATCGACGACATCGACCATCTCGGCAACCGCCGCGTGCGTTCGGTCGGCGAGCTCATGGAGAACCAGTACCGCATCGGCCTGTTGCGCATGGAGCGCGCGATCAAGGAGCGCATGTCCTCGGTCGACATCGACACGGTCATGCCGCAGGACCTGATCAACGCCAAGCCGGCCGCCGCCGCGGTGCGCGAGTTCTTCGGCTCCTCGCAGCTCTCGCAGTTCATGGACCAGACCAACCCGCTCAGCGAGATCACCCACAAGCGCCGCCTCTCGGCGCTCGGACCGGGCGGTCTCACCCGCGAGCGCGCCGGCTTCGAGGTGCGCGACGTGCACCCGACGCATTACGGCCGCATCTGCCCGATCGAGACGCCGGAAGGTCCGAACATCGGCCTGATCAACTCGCTCGCGACCTTCGCGCGCGTGAACAAGTACGGCTTCGTCGAGACGCCGTATCGCAAGGTCAAGGATGGCCGTGTCACCGACGAGGTCGTGTACCTGTCGGCGATGGAGGAAGGGCGCTATTCCGTGGCCCAGGCCAACGTGCCGGTCGACGCCAAGGGCCGCTTCACCGAAGACCTCGTGGTCTGCCGTTCGAGCGGCACCCGCGACGTCGTGCCGATGACGCCCGACAAGGTCGACTACATGGACGTGTCGCCGAAGCAGCTCGTTTCGGTCGCCGCGGCGCTGATCCCGTTCCTCGAGAACGACGACGCCAACCGCGCGCTGATGGGCTCGAACATGCAGCGCCAGGCGGTGCCGCTGGTTCGCGCCGAGGCGCCGTTCGTCGGCACCGGCATGGAGGGCGTGGTTGCCCGTGACTCGGGCGCTGCGATCGCGGCGCGCCGTTCGGGCGTGATCGACCAGATCGATGCGACCCGCGTCGTCATCCGCGCCACGGAAGATCTCGATCCGACCAAGTCGGGCGTCGATATCTACCGCCTCATGAAGTACCAGCGCTCGAACCAGTCGACCTGCATCAACCAGCGTCCGCTGGTGAAGGTCGGCGACGTCGTCAGGAAGGGCGACATCATCGCCGACGGTCCTTCGACCGATCTCGGCGAGCTCGCGCTCGGCCGCAACGTGCTGGTCGCGTTCATGCCGTGGAACGGCTACAACTTCGAAGACTCGATCCTGCTCTCCGAGCGGATCGTGAAGGAGGACGTCTTCACCTCGATCCACATCGAGGAGTTCGAGGTGATGGCCCGCGACACCAAGCTCGGACCTGAGGAAATCACCCGCGACATTCCGAACGTCTCGGAAGAAGCGCTGAAGAACCTCGACGAAGCCGGTATCGTCTACATCGGCGCGGAAGTGCGCGCCGGCGACATCCTGGTCGGCAAGATCACGCCGAAGGGCGAAAGCCCGATGACGCCGGAAGAGAAGCTGCTGCGCGCCATCTTCGGCGAGAAGGCCTCCGACGTCCGGGACACCTCGCTGCGCGTTCCCCCGGGCGTGCAGGGCACCATCGTCGAAGTGCGCGTGTTCAACCGCCACGGCGTCGACAAGGACGAGCGTGCGCTGGCGATCGAGCGGGAGGAGATCGAGCGCCTCGCCAAGGACCGCGACGACGAGCAGGCGATCCTGGACCGCAACGTCTACAACCGTCTTGCCGAGCTGCTCGAGGGGCGGCAGGGCATTGCAGGTCCCAAGGGCTTCAAGAAGGACACCAAGATCACCCGTGCGGTGCTCGAGGAGTACCCGAAGTCGCAATGGTGGCTGTTCGCTTCGCCGAACGACAAGCTGATGGCCGAGATCGAGGCCATGCGGAAGCAGTACGACGAGTCGAAGAAGGGGCTGGAACAGCGCTTCCTCGACAAGGTCGAGAAGCTTCAGCGCGGTGACGAATTGCCGCCCGGCGTGATGAAGATGGTCAAGGTCTTCGTCGCGGTGAAGCGCAAGATCCAGCCCGGCGACAAGATGGCCGGCCGCCACGGCAACAAGGGCGTGGTTTCGAAGATCGTGCCGATCGAGGACATGCCGTTCCTCGAAGACGGCACGCATGCCGACATCGTGCTCAATCCGCTCGGCGTGCCCTCGCGCATGAACGTCGGACAGATCCTCGAGACCCATCTCGGCTGGGCCTGCGCCGGCCTCGGCAAGCGTATCGGCCAGACCGTCGATGCGTACCTGTCGAAGCAGGACATCAAGCCGCTGAAGGAGACCTTGAAGAAGGTCTACGGCGAGGACGAGACGATCAAGTCGCTCAACGACAACGAGCTGATCGAGCTCGGTCATAACCTCAGCCGCGGCGTGCCGATCGCAACCCCGGTGTTCGACGGCGCCAAGGAAGCCGACATCGAGGAGATGCTGAAGCTCGCCGGTCTCGACGCCTCGGGTCAGTCGACCGTCTATGACGGCCGCACCGGCGATCCGTTCGATCGCAAGGTGACGGTGGGCTACATCTACATGCTCAAGCTGCACCATCTGGTCGACGACAAGATCCATGCGCGTTCGATCGGTCCGTACTCGCTCGTCACCCAGCAGCCGCTGGGCGGCAAGGCGCAGTTCGGCGGCCAGCGCTTCGGCGAAATGGAGGTGTGGGCGCTCGAGGCTTACGGCGCGGCGTACACGCTCCAGGAGATGCTGACGGTGAAGTCGGACGACGTCGCCGGCCGTACCAAGGTGTACGAGGCGATCGTGCGCGGCGACGACACGTTCGAGGCCGGTATTCCGGAATCGTTCAACGTGCTGGTCAAGGAAATGCGCTCGCTCGGCCTCAACGTCGACCTGCACAACTCCAAGATGGGACCGGCGCCGACGTCGGAAGCGGCCGAGTAATTCGACCTGTCATGCCCGGCCTTCGCGGCCGGGCATCGGCGCCCCGCCCGAGGCCTTGAGGGCAGGGCGCCATGCAGAAGTGATTTTCGAATTTGCGGCCGGAGGCGACCGGCACGCGAGGAGAAGACGATGAACCAAGAAATTATGAATCTCTTCAACCCGACGACGCCGGCTCAGGTCTTCGACCAGATCCGGATCTCGATCGCGTCTCCAGAGAAGATTCTGTCCTGGTCCTACGGCGAGATCAAGAAGCCGGAGACCATCAACTATCGTACCTTCAAGCCCGAGCGCGACGGCCTGTTCTGCGCCCGCATCTTCGGGCCGATCAAGGACTACGAGTGCTTGTGCGGCAAGTACAAGCGCATGAAGTACAAGGGCATCATCTGCGAGAAGTGCTCGGTCGAGGTCACGCTGTCGCGCGTCCGGCGCGAGCGCATGGGTCATATCGAGCTCGCAGCCCCCGTCGCGCACATCTGGTTCCTGAAGTCGCTGCCCTCGCGCATCGGCCTCCTGCTCGACATGACGCTGAAGGATCTCGAGCGGATCCTCTACTTCGAATATTACGTCGTGCTCGAGCCGGGCCTCACCGCGCTGAAGGACCGTCAGCTGCTGTCGGAAGACGAGTATCTGAAGGCGCAGGACGAGTACGGCCAGGACAGCTTCACCGCCATGATCGGCGCCGAGGCGATCCGCGAGCTGCTCAAGGGCATGGACCTCGAGAAGCTCGAGGCCTCGCTGCGTGCCGAGATGCAGGAGACCGACTCCGACATCAAGCACAAGAAGCTCGCCAAGCGTCTGAAGATCGTGGAAGCGTTCCGCCATTCCGGCAACAAGCCGGAATGGATGATCATGACCGTGATCCCGGTGATTCCGCCGGACCTGCGTCCGCTGGTGCCGCTGGACGGCGGCCGTTTCGCGACCTCTGATCTCAACGACCTCTATCGCCGCGTCATCAACCGCAACAACCGCTTGAAGCGGCTGATGGAGCTGCGCGCGCCCGACATCATCATCCGCAACGAGAAGCGCATGCTTCAGGAAGCGGTCGATGCGCTGTTCGACAACGGCCGCCGCGGCCGCGTCATCACCGGCGCCAACAAGCGTCCGCTGAAGTCGCTCGCCGACATGCTCAAGGGCAAGCAGGGCCGCTTCCGCCAGAACCTGCTCGGCAAGCGCGTCGACTATTCGGGCCGTTCGGTGATCGTGGTCGGTCCCGAGCTGCGCCTGCATCAGTGCGGCCTGCCGAAGAAGATGGCGCTCGAGCTGTTCAAGCCGTTCATCTATTCGCGGCTCGACGCCAAGGGCCTGTCCACCACCGTGAAGCAGGCCAAGAAGCTGGTCGAGAAGGAACGGCCCGAGGTCTGGGACATCCTGGACGAGGTGATCCGCGAGCATCCGGTGCTGCTCAACCGCGCCCCGACGCTGCACCGCCTCGGCATTCAGGCATTCGAGCCCGTGCTGATCGAGGGCAAGGCGATCCAGCTTCACCCGCTGGTCTGCTCCGCGTTCAACGCCGACTTCGACGGCGACCAGATGGCCGTGCACGTTCCGCTGTCGCTCGAAGCGCAGCTGGAAGCGCGCGTCCTGATGATGTCGACCAACAACATCCTGCATCCCGCGAACGGCCAGCCGATCATCGTGCCGTCGCAGGACATCGTGCTCGGTCTGTACTACGTCTCGATCATGCGCGAAGGCCTGCCCGGCGAGGGCAAGGTGTTCGGCGACATGGCCGAGCTCGAGCATGCGCTGCACGCGAAGGTCATCCACCTCCACACCAAGATCAAGTACCGGTGGGAAGGCATGGACGAGACCGGCAAGGTCTCCAAGCGCTGGATCGAGACCACCGCCGGCCGCGTCATGCTCGGCAATCTGCTGCCGAAGAACCCGCGCATCTCCTACGAGATCATCAACAAGCTGATGACCAAGCGCGAGATCTCCGGCGTCATCGACCAGGTCTACCGCCACTGCGGCCAGAAGGAGACGGTGATCTTCTGCGACCGCATCATGGCGCTCGGCTTCTACAACGCGTTCAAGGCCGGCATCTCGTTCGGCAAGGACGACATGGTCGTGCCGCACGGCAAGTGGAAGATCGTCGACACCACCCGTACGCTGGCGAAGGATTTCGAGCAGCAGTACAACGACGGCCTGATCACCCATGGCGAGAAGTACAACAAGGTCGTCGACGCCTGGTCGAAGGCCACGGAAGAAATCGCCAAGGCGATGATGAAGGAGATCTCCGCCACCAAGAAGACGGCGAGCGGAGCCGACGCCGACATCAACTCGATCTACATGATGGCTCACTCCGGTGCCCGCGGTTCGCCGGCCCAGATGCGCCAGCTCGCCGGCATGCGCGGCCTGATGGCCAAGCCGTCGGGCGAGATCATCGAGACGCCGATCATCTCGAACTTCAAGGAAGGCCTCTCGGTGCTCGAGTACTTCAACTCGACCCACGGCGCCCGCAAGGGCCTCGCGGACACCGCGTTGAAGACCGCGAACTCCGGCTACCTGACCCGTCGTCTCGTCGACGTGGCGCAGGACTGCATCATCACGCAGAGCGACTGCGGCACCAAGCTCGGCATCAAGATGCGCGCCATCGTCGACGCCGGTACCGTGGTCGCCTCGCTCGGCTCGCGCATCCTCGGACGCACGGCCTGCGAAGACGTGCGTGACAGCTCGGGCCAGGTGATCGTCAAGCGCGATACGCTGATGGAAGAGAGCCACGTGGATGCCATCCACCAGGCCGGCATCCAGGAGGTGAAGATCCGCTCGGCGCTGACCTGCGAGCTCGTCAACGGCATCTGCGGCAAGTGCTACGGCCGCGACCTCGCCCGCGGCACGCCGGTCAACCACGGCGAAGCGGTTGGCGTCATCGCGGCGCAGTCGATCGGCGAGCCGGGCACCCAGCTCACCATGCGCACCTTCCACATCGGCGGTGCGGCGCAGCTCAACGAGCAGTCCTTCGTCGAAGCCAACTTCGACGGCAAGATCGTGATCAGGAACAAGGCCATCGCCCGCAACAGCGAAGGTCACCTTATCGCGATGGTGCGCAACATGGTTGTCGCGATCGTCGATGCCGACGGCACCGAGCGTGCGACGCACCGTATCCAGTACGGTTCGCGTCTGCACGTCGACGAGGGCGACATGGTCAAGCGCGGCCAGCGCATCGTCGAATGGGATCCCTACACCCGTCCGCTGCTCACCGAGGTCGAAGGAACCATCGGCTTCGAGGATCTGGTCGAGGGGCAGTCGATCTCGGAAACGCTCGACGAGGCCACCGGTATCGCCAAGCGCGTGGTCATCGACTGGCGTTCGACGCGCGGCGGCTCGGACCTGCGTCCGGCCATCGTGGTCAAGGGCAAGGACGGCAAGGTGCTCAAGCTCGCCCGTGGCGGCGATGCCCGCTACATGCTGTCGGTCGACGCCATTCTCTCGGTCGACATCGGAGCCAAGGTCCAGCCGGGCGATATCCTCGCCCGTGTCTCGACCGAAAGCGCCAAGACGCGTGACATCACCGGCGGTCTGCCGCGGGTGGCGGAACTGTTCGAGGCTCGGCGCCCGAAGGATGCGGCGATCATCGCCGAAATCGCGGGCACCATCCGGTTCGGGCGCGACTACAAGAACAAGCGTCGCATCTCGATCGAGCCGATGGACAAGACCGACGAGCCGCGCGAGTACCTGATCCCGAAGGGCAAGCACATCCACCTTCAGGACGGCGACGTCGTCGAAAAGGGCGACTTCATCGTGGAAGGCAACCCGGCGCCGCACGACATCCTCGCGGTCAAGGGCATCGAGGAGCTCGCTGCCTATCTGGTCAACGAGATCCAGGAGGTCTACCGGCTGCAGGGCGTGCTCATCAACGACAAGCACATCGAGGTGATTGTCCGTCAGATGCTCCAGAAGGTGGAAATCACCGACCAGGGCGACACGGACATGATCTCCGGCGAGCAGGTCGACAAGATCGAGTTCGACGCGCTGAACGTGAAGGCCAAGGAAGAGGGCAAGAAGCCCGCCACGGGAACGCCGGTTCTGCTCGGCATCACCAAGGCGAGCCTCCAGACCCGCTCCTTCTTCTCGGCGGCATCGTTCCAGGAGACCACTCGCGTCCTCACCGAGGCGGCGGTCAACGGCAAGATCGATCCGCTCGAAGGCCTCAAGGAGAACGTCATCGTCGGCCGGCTGATCCCGGCGGGCACCGGCGCCTCCATGGCCAAGATCCGCGAAGTCGCCATGAAGCGCGACAAGCTGATCCTGGACGAGCGGGAGAAGCAGGCCGCCGTCGTGTCGCCGGCGCCGGAAGCCGAGCTTCCTGCGCTGCCGCCCGCGGAATGATCGTTCATCCGTAGGAATACCGAGGACAATGAAAAGGCCGGCTTTTGCCGGCCTTTTTGCTGCTTTGTTGCGATGCGGGATCAACCTTTGTTCATCTTTCCTTCAGCCGCAAAAGCGCTTGTGCTATGGCGCCTTAGACCGGTGGTCCCGCCAAGGGGGCAGGGCCGGAAGACCACGGAACTCTCATGCTTGATCTCGCAATCGTAGGCGGCGGCCCCGGCGGGCTGATGAGCGCCTGGTACCTGAAGCGCAAGCTCGGCGACCTCTGCCGCGTCACCATCTACGAGGCCTCCGACAGGCTCGGCGGCAAGATCGTCACCCGCAAGTTCGATTCGGCGCCCGCGATGTACGAGGCCGGCGTTGCCGAGATCTACGACTACTCCATGACGGGCCCGGATCCTCTGCGCGAGCTGATCCAGCATTTCGGCCTTCAGACCATTCCGATGGATGCCGAGCAGGTGCAGTTCGGCGGTGAGCTGCTCAACGACGTTCCCGGCATGCGCCGCAAATACGGCGCCAAGACTGCCGCCGCGATCGAAGCCTTCCGCAAGCGCTGCGCCGAGGTGATGTCGCCGGTGGAATATTACGAGGGCGTCGGCGCGCACGACAACGAACATCCCTGGGCCTACAAGACCGCCGAGCAGGTGCTCGACGAGGAGGTCGAGGACGTCACCGCAAAGCGCTTCTTCAAGGTGATGGCGCGTTCCGACATCGCGACCGAGAGCCACAACACCAACGGGCTCAACGCGCTCAAGAACTATCTGATGGACGTCGACGGCTATATCGGCCTCTATTCCATCCAGAACGGCAACGAGCAGCTGATCGAATGCCTGCAGTCGGAGGTCAATGCCGACATCCAGCTCAATCACCGCGTGCTCACCGTCGGCAAGGCGCCGACCGGCCGGTATCAGCTCAAGATGATGAACGGCAAGGGGCCGGAGACCCGTGACTTCGATCTCGTGCTAGTCTGCCTGCCGCATTCCTGGCTCGCCACTCTCGGCTGGGAGGGCGAGCAGCTGCGCAGGTCGATGGTCAAGCACGTCGCCTATTTCGACCGGCCCGCGCACTATCTGCGCGTCTCGATCCTGTTCGACGAGCCGTTCTGGGGCGACAAGATTCCGGGCGCCTGGTTCATGTCGGAAGCCTTCGGCGGCTGCTGCGTCTACAACGAGGGCGCACGTCACGACGTCGGCAAGCATGGTGTTCTGAACTGGCTCATTCCCGGCTCCGATGCGCTGGCTTTTGCCAATCTGTCGGACCAGGAGCTGATCGAGGCCGCCCTGAAATCGCTCCCAGCTTCTCTCGGCGATGCGCGTCTGCACTTCATGGAAGGCAAGATCCACCGCTGGCTGTCCTCGGTGAACGCGCTGCCTGGTGGTTTGCCCGCGCGCGACGTCATGACCAATCACCGGCCCGAGCCGGAGGAGCACCCCGGCATCGTGGTGGTTGGCGACTATCTGTTCGATTCGACGCTCAACGGCCTGCTCGATTCCTCGGACGCGGCGACCGACATCATCCTGACCGAGATGATGCGCCTGCGCCGCCAGCGCGCGCAGGACGACAAGCCGCTCTCGGACAAGATCGATCGCAAATATTTCGAGAATTATCGCGGTCTCGGCCCCTATCATCAGGCGTGGCGGCACTTCACCGATCCCGACTACCTGACGAAGCTGATCGGCATCGTCTGGGGCAGGGCGGCGGGCGCCAAGCTGCTGGTCGCGGGCTCCGCCAGCGGCGAACTGGTCGGCGCCCTGCGCGATCGCGGCATCGATGCATGGGGAATCGAGAACAACCGCGCGATCCACGCCAGGACGCCGAAATCGCTGAAGAAGTACAACAAGCTCGGCACGATCACCGACATGCCGTTCAAGGACGGCACGTTCGACTTCGTGTTCGAGACCAGCCTCTGCCACGTTTCCCCGAAGCAAGTGGTCCGCGCGATCCGCGAGCTCAACCGCGTGGTCAAGACCGGCCTCGTGTTCGGCTCCATCACCTCGGACATGGCGCCGGCATTGATCGACCGCTACGACCTCTTGCGCGGAGTCAAGAAGCTCGGCACCTGGTGGGAATGGTCCGAACTGTTCTTCGGCAACGGCTTCGACCTGTCGATGCACCGCAAGGATTGCACCGATGCGCTGTGGGAGGCGACGCTCGCCGCCAACAAGGGGCCGGGGCAGTGGTACGCCGACGCGGACAGCTTGCGCTATTCCTTCTTCGACAAGGTCGAGGACGAGGACTAGCCCGGGGGACGCCAACCGAATTCGCCAATTGTTTTGCCGAATTCATCTTGATCGCATAGAATCGGTGCAATAGCGGTTGCCGCTATTTCCTGCGTTCTCTGCGGTCATGCCGGCCGTCAGCATCGGTTGGTTTCATGGCATCCAAGCCTTTCTTGCCTGGCGACAAGCCTCTATCTCCCGATCAACAGAAGCTCGCCGCGGAGGAGGCGGCCGGGCTCGATGGCAAGCTCGCCGACGCTGCCAAGCCGGATCTCAAGGACGACGAGGACGCCGAAGACGAGGGGGATGACGAGCTGGAGCTCGACGAGGACGATGAGGACGAGGACCTCGTCGTCTTTACCGCGCGCGAAGCCGCCGGGGCCCTTGCGACCATTGTCGGGTTCGTCAAGCCCTATCTCTCCAACTACAAGCGGATGCTGTCATTCGTGGCATTCGGCGTCGTGGTCGAGACGTTGTTCAACGTCATCATGCCGCTCAGCCTCAAGTTCCTGATCGACGATGCCCTCGGCGAGGAGGATTTTCAGGCGCTCTACAAGATCCTCGGCGTGCTCGCCGTCGCCGGCATCTTCACCTCGATCGTTGCAGTCTGGTACGAACGCTGGGACGCGCGACTTGCCGCTTGCATCATCTCCGATGTCCGCACACGCCTGTTCGAGCACGTCCAGGACCTGCCCGCCGCCTATTTCGGCCGCACCAGGCGCGGCGAGATCCTGTCGCGCTTCTCGGTCGATCTCTCGGCCTTCGAAGGCTCGGTCAAGACGTTCGCCAACAGTGCCGCGCTGCCGTTCCTGGAGCTGATCGCCGGCATCATCCTGATGCTGTTCCTCAACTGGCAGCTCGCCGTCGTCGCGCTGCTGGTGTTCCCGATCACGCTGATCGGCCCGCGGATCCTGACGCCGAAGGCGGTGCAGGCCAATTACGAACAGAAGCTCAATGAATCGGCGTTGCTGGGCCAAGTCCAGGAGAACGTGGCCGCCCAGGCGGTCATCAAGGCGTTCAGCCTGCAACGCAAGATGTTCGGCTTCTTCCGGTTGCGCAACGACGAGACCCGCAACAAGATGGCCTCGGCCACATTCCTCTCGACCATGGTGGAGCGGACAGTCACCATCTCGGTGCTCCTCCTGCACCTTGTGGTGCTCGCGATCGGCGCGTATCTGGCGACCAAGGGCCATATCACCATCGGCACCTTCGTCACTTTCGAGAGCGCGTTCTGGGAGGTCTCCTACAACATCGCCCATGTGATGCATTTCATCCCGGTGTCGATCTCCTCGGCCGCCGCGATCCGCCACATTCAGGAATTGCTCGACGAGCCGACCCGCAGCGCCGATCGCCCGGGCGCACCCGATCTGCCGCGCATCACCCACGACATTACATTCGATCACGTCACCTTCCAGTACGAGGGTGGTCAGACGCCGGTGCTGGACAATCTCAGCCTCAAGCTCGACGCCGGCAAGCGCATCGCGATCGTCGGTCCGAGCGGCTCCGGCAAGAGCACGCTGCTCAATCTGATCCTGCGGCTCTACGTGCCCGACGAAGGCCGCGTCACCATCGACGGCGTCGACGTCCGCAAGGTGACGCTGGACTCGCTGCGCCGGAGCATGGCGGTGGTGTTCCAGGAGAACATGCTGTTCAACATGTCGATCCGCGAGAACATCCGGCTCGGCAAGGAGGGCGCAACCGACGAGGAGGTGGAGGAGGCGGCCAAGAAGGCCGAGATCCACCGCTACATCATGAGCCTGCCGCAGCGCTACGACACGCCGGTCGGCGAGCGCGGCGACACGCTGTCGGGCGGCCAACGCCAGCGCATTGCGATCGCGCGCGCGATCATACGCAACCCTTCCGTGCTGCTGCTGGACGAAGCAACTTCGGCGCTGGACCAGACCACCGAGGCCGCAATCAACCGCACGCTGCTCAGGGTCGCCAAGGGTCGCACCATGATCTGGTCGACCCACCGCCTGACCTCGGTGGTCGAGATGGACGAGATCATCGTGATTTCAGGGGGCAGGGCGATCGAGCGCGGTTCCCATGCCGAGTTGCTCGCCAAGAATGGCACCTATCGCAAGCTGTGGAACGACCAGATCCACCAGCCCCATGGCGCGGCAGCTCATGCCGACGCCGACCGCGACGATGACGACGAGGACGAAGACCTCGATGACGATGAGGACGACGAGGAGGAGTAACCGCGGGCGGTGAGCTTCGAGCGGCCGCGTCTGATCGTCTCGTCTCACGGCAACGCGCGGTTCAGCGTCGACTCGTCGATTCTCTGATGCAAGGCGTTCGGCCGCCGCGCGCCGCGTTTTTTCGCACGCATGGTTTGGGGCAAGAGCCATTCGCGGATCGACCAGTCCGGCTGAAGCCCCGTCACACCGGGCATCGCGGCGGGCCGGGAAAAGCTGGTAGACCGGCCACCAGCCAGCAAACCGAGCGCAGGCAGGTGAAAAGCCCCTCAGCTTGGTAATAAAACTACATTAGACCCGGGTATAATTGTTTCAGATCTGGCAGGTCAGTCGCCTCGCTCCTATATCAGGCAGGCGCGGGGAGGCGGCGAAGAGGCGATTTTTTGCAGGCGCATGAAGCGCTTTGTGACTGTCGTTTCACCTTGACTTGACCGATTCCCACTTATAGAAAGCGCCTCACTTAACGACAGGCGGTGAGCATCGCCAGCGTCGGAACGGGCCACCCGTTGATCCCCAAAGACTAGATCTGCCAGGGGTCGCAAAGACGGGCACCAACCTCGACGAATGCCGCTCAAACGCTGTCGATCATAGCTAGGCAATGCCAGTGCGACTTTAGTTCTCTCGAGCACGTTCTCTTGAGATCGAATTCGGATGCATGACCTCAGTGCGCGGGCCGCGGCGTTACGCTGAACGGCTTCGAGACTGCGGTCCTCTGTGGCGTCGAAGCGCTTTCCGCTCGTTGATGGAGCGGTTGGCGCAATTTCGCTTTGCGCGGGTCTTTCGCGCCAGGCGGCCCGTTCGGGCGGGTAGCTCGAGCAGAATTTGCGGACCCGGTGACGGGCCGCGGCAAGACAGCGGACCCGAGAGGGGCCGCGGCAGAAAAAGGGTGAAGGCCAGTATGCCGACGATCAACCAGCTGATCGCTCAACCGCGGGAAGTGCAGAAGTCGCGCAAGAAGGTGCCGGCGCTGCAGCAGTCGCCGCAGAAGCGTGGTGTTTGCACGCGCGTCTACACCACGACCCCGAAGAAGCCGAACTCGGCGCTTCGTAAGGTTGCCAAGGTGCGCCTGACCAACGGCTTCGAGGTGATCGGCTACATCCCCGGCGAGGGCCATAACCTCCAGGAGCACTCGGTGGTCATGATCCGCGGCGGCCGCGTTAAGGACTTGCCGGGCGTGCGCTATCACATCCTCCGCGGCGTTCTGGACACCCAGGGCGTCAAGAACCGTAAGCAGCGTCGTTCGAAGTACGGCGCCAAGCGTCCGAAGTAAGCGGGAACCAAGCCTATGTCTCGTCGCCACTCTGCGGAAAAGCGCGAAGTTCTTCCGGATCCGAAGTTCGGGAACATCATCGTCACGAAGTTCATGAACTCGGTGATGTACGCCGGCAAGAAGTCGGTTGCGGAAGGCATCGTCTATGGTGCGTTCGGCATCATCGAATCCAAGACCAAGCAGAACCCGCTCGGCGTGTTCGAGCAGGCGCTCGAGAACGTCATGCCGACCATCGAGGTCCGCTCCCGCCGCGTCGGCGGCGCGACCTACCAGGTTCCGGTCGAGGTCCGCTCGACCCGCCGGCAGGCGCTCGGCATTCGCTGGCTGATCGCGGCTGCGCGCGAGCGCAACGAGAAGACCATGACCGAGCGGCTCTCGGCGGAGCTCTTGGACGCATCGAACAACCGGGGGAACGCCGTCAAGAAGCGCGAAGACGTGCACCGCATGGCGGAAGCCAACCGCGCCTTCTCGCACTACCGCTGGTAACGGCGACACACTCGGACTCGCAAGGAACGACCCATGCCCCGCCAACATGCCATCGAGGACTACCGTAACTTCGGTATCATGGCGCATATCGACGCCGGCAAGACCACGACGACCGAGCGCATCCTCTATTACACCGGCAAGAGCCACAAGATCGGCGAAGTGCACGAAGGTGCCGCGACGATGGACTGGATGGAGCAGGAGCAGGAGCGTGGCATCACGATCACCTCGGCTGCGACCACCGCGTTCTGGAACGGCAAGCGCCTGAACATCATCGACACGCCCGGTCACGTCGACTTCACCATCGAAGTCGAGCGTTCGCTCCGCGTGCTCGACGGCGCCGTCTGCGTGCTCGACTCCAACCAGGGCGTCGAGCCCCAGACTGAGACCGTCTGGCGCCAGGGCGACAAGTACAAGGTTCCGCGCATCGTCTTCGCCAACAAGATGGACAAGATCGGTGCCGACTTCTTCAAGTGTCTGGCGGACATTGTCGACCGTCTGGGCGCCAAGCCCGTCGCGATCCAGCTTCCGATCGGTGCCGAGAACAACTTCAAGGGTCTCGTCGACCTCGTGAAGATGAAGGGCGTCGTCTGGAACGATGAATCGCTCGGCGCCAAGTTCGATTATGTCGATATTCCGGAAGACCTTGCCGACCAGGCCAAGGAATACCGCGAGAAGATGGTGGAAGCCGCCGTCGAGCTCGACGACGATGCCATGGCCGCCTATCTCGATGGCAAGGAGCCGGACGAGGCGACCCTGAAGCGCCTGATCCGCAAGGCGGTGCTGACCGGCGCGTTTTATCCCGTGCTGTGCGGCTCGGCCTTCAAGAACAAGGGCGTGCAGCCGCTGCTCGACGCCGTGGTCGACTATCTGCCGTCGCCGCTCGACGTGCCCGCGATCAAGGGCACCGACGACAAGGGCAACGAGGTCGTGCGCAAGGCGGACGACAAGGAGCCGCTGGCGCTGCTCGCGTTCAAGATCATGGACGACCCGTTCGTCGGCACCATCACCTTCTGCCGCATCTATTCCGGCATCCTGCAGAGCGGCACCGGCGTCGTGAACTCGACCCGCGAGAAGAAGGAGCGGATCGGGCGCATGCTGTTGATGCATGCGAACAACCGCGAGGACATCAAGGAAGCCTATGCCGGCGACATCGTCGCGCTGGCCGGTCTGAAGGAAGCGCGCACCGGTGACACGCTGTGCGATCCCGACAAGCAGGTGATCCTGGAGAAGATGGAGTTCCCCGAGCCGGTCATCGAGATCGCGATCGAGCCGAAGTCCAAGGCCGACCAGGAGAAGCTGGGCGTGGCGCTGGCCAAGCTCGCCGCGGAGGATCCGTCCTTCCGCGTGTCGACCGACCACGAGTCCGGCCAGACCATCCTCAAGGGCATGGGCGAACTCCACCTCGACATCAAGGTCGACATCCTCAAGCGCACCTACAAGGTCGACGCCAACATCGGCGCGCCGCAGGTGGCGTTCCGTGAGCGCATCACCAAGCGGGTGGAGCACAGCTATACCCACAAGAAGCAGACCGGCGGTACCGGCCAGTTCGCGGCCGTGTCGTTCATCGTCGAGCCGAACGAAGCCGGCAAGGGCTTCGAGTTCGAATCGAAGATCGTCGGTGGCGCGGTGCCGAAGGAATACATCCCGGGCGTCGAGAAGGGCCTGGAGAGCGTGCTGTCGTCCGGCGTGGTCGCGGGCTTCCCCGTGGTCGACGTCAAGGTGCAGCTCGTCGACGGCAAGTATCACGACGTCGACTCGTCGGCGCTCGCCTTCGAAATCGCCTCGCGCGCCTGCTTCCGCGAAGCGCTGCAGATGGGCAAGTCGGTCCTGCTCGAGCCGATCATGAAGGTCGAGGTGGTGACCCCGGAAGACTACACCGGCTCGGTCATCGGCGACCTGAATTCCCGGCGCGGTCAGATCCAGGGGCAGGACATGCGCGGCAACGCCAACGTCATCAACGCGATGGTGCCGCTCATGAACATGTTCGGTTACGTGAACAATCTGCGCTCGATGAGCCAGGGTCGCGCGACCTTCACCATGCAGTTCGATCACTACGCAGAAGCGCCGGCCAACGTGTCGGCAGAAGTCCAGAAGAAGTTTGCCTGATTGTCGTCGGTTGAAAGCTGACGATTGAACGGAGAGTCAAATGGCCAAAGCAAAGTTTGAACGTACCAAGCCGCACTGCAACATCGGCACCATCGGTCACGTCGACCATGGCAAGACGTCGCTGACCGCGGCGATCACCAAGGTTCTCGCCGAAGCCGGCGGTGCGACGTTCACCGCGTACGACCAGATCGACAAGGCGCCGGAAGAGAAGGCCCGCGGCATCACCATCTCGACCGCGCACGTCGAGTACGAGACGCCGAACCGCCACTACGCCCACGTCGACTGCCCCGGCCACGCCGACTACGTCAAGAACATGATCACCGGCGCTGCCCAGATGGACGGCGCGATCCTGGTCGTGTCGGCCGCTGACGGCCCGATGCCGCAGACCCGCGAGCACATCCTGCTCGCCCGCCAGGTCGGCGTGCCCGCGCTCGTCGTGTTCCTCAACAAGTGCGACATGGTCGACGATCCGGAGCTGCTCGAACTCGTCGAGCTCGAAGTCCGCGAGCTGCTCTCCAAGTACGAATTCCCCGGCGACAAGATCCCGATTATCAAGGGTTCGGCGCTCGCCGCTCTCGAAGACTCCGACAAGAAGCTCGGCCACGACGCCATCCTCGAGCTGATGAAGAACGTCGACGAGTACATCCCGCAGCCGGAGCGTCCGATCGACCAGCCGTTCCTGATGCCGGTTGAAGACGTGTTCTCGATCTCGGGCCGCGGCACCGTCGTGACCGGCCGTGTCGAGCGCGGCGTCGTCAAGGTCGGCGAGGAAATCGAGATCGTCGGTCTCCGCGCCACCCAGAAGACCACCGTCACCGGCGTCGAAATGTTCCGCAAGCTGCTCGATCAGGGCCAGGCCGGCGACAACATCGGCGCGCTGCTCCGCGGCACCAAGCGCGAAGACGTCGAGCGCGGCCAGGTTCTGGCCAAGCCGGGTTCGGTCAAGCCGCACACCAAGTTCAAGGCCGAGGCCTACATCCTCACCAAGGAAGAGGGCGGTCGCCACACCCCGTTCTTCACCAACTACCGTCCGCAGTTCTACTTCCGCACCACCGACGTGACCGGTGTCGTGCACCTGCCGGAAGGCACCGAGATGGTGATGCCGGGCGACAACATCGCGATGGAAGTGCACCTGATCGTGCCGATCGCGATGGAAGAGAAGCTCCGCTTCGCGATCCGCGAAGGCGGCCGCACTGTCGGCGCCGGCGTCGTCGCCTCGATCATCGAGTAACAACGCGAATAGGGAATGGCGAGTGGCGAATAGTTTCTATTCGCTATTCGCTACTCGCCACTCACTAAGAAAGATTCGGCAATGAACGGCCAAAACATTCGTATCCGTCTCAAGGCGTTCGACCATCGTATCCTCGATACGTCGACCCGTGAGATCGTGAACACGGCGAAGCGCACCGGCGCGCAGGTCCGCGGACCCATTCCGCTGCCCACCCGCATCGAGAAGTTCACCGTCAACCGTTCGCCCCACGTCGACAAGAAGAGCCGCGAACAGTTCGAGATGCGCACTCACAAGCGCCTGCTCGACATCGTCGATCCGACCCCGCAAACCGTCGATGCTTTGATGAAGCTCGACCTGGCCGCCGGTGTCGACGTCGAGATCAAGCTCTAAGATTTTGGATCCCGTTCGCCAAAAGCGGACAAAGAGAACAGGAAGCAAGCCGATGCGCTCCGGAGTGATCGCACAAAAGGTCGGGATGACGCGGGTCTTCACGGAGGCCGGCGAACATATCCCCGTGACCGTGCTGAAGCTCGGCAATTGCCAGGTCGTAGGCCACCGCACCGAAGAGAAGAACGGTTACGTCGCGCTCCAGCTCGGTTCGGGCAGCCGCAAGACCGTCTACATGCCGAAGGCCGAGCGCGGCCAGTTCGCGGTCGCCAAGGTCGAGCCGAAGCGCCGGGTCGAGGAATTCCGCGTCACCGCGGACGCCATGATCCCGGTCGGCGCCGAGATCCAGGCCGACCACTTCGTCGTCGGCCAGTTCGTCGACGTCACCGGCACCTCGGTCGGTAAGGGCTTCGCCGGCGGCATGAAGCGCTGGAACTTCGGCGGTCTGCGCGCCACGCACGGTGTGTCGATCTCGCACCGCTCGATCGGTTCGACCGGTGGCCGTCAGGACCCCGGCAAGACCTGGAAGAACAAGAAGATGCCCGGCCACATGGGCGTCGACCGCATCACCACGCTCAACCTTCGCGTCGTCCAGACCGATGTCGAGCGCGGCCTGATCCTCGTCGAAGGCGCCGTTCCCGGCTCCAAGGGCGGCTGGATCCGCGTGCGCGACGCCGTCAAGAAGCCGCTGCCGAAGGAAGCCCCGAAGCCCGGCAAGTTCAAGGTTGCTGGCGACGCGGAAGCCGCTCCGGCTGCGCAGGAGGCGTGAGATGGAATTGAAGGTCACCACCCTCGAAGGTAAGGAAGCCGGCTCCGTCCAGCTGTCCGACGCCATTTTCGGCCTCGAGCCGCGCGAGGACATCATCGCGCGCTGCGTGCAGTGGCAGCTCAACAAGCGCCAGGCCGGCACGCACAAGGCCAAGGGCCGCGCCGAGATTTGGCGCACCGGCAAGAAGATGTACAAGCAGAAGGGCACCGGCGGTGCTCGTCACGGCTCGGCCCGCGTGCCGCAGTTCCGCGGCGGCGGTCGTGCCTTCGGTCCGGTGGTGCGTTCGCACGCCACCGACCTGCCGAAGAAGGTCCGTGCGCTCGCTCTGAAGCATGCGCTCTCGGCCAAGGCCAAGGACGGCGATCTCGTCGTGATCGAGAAGGCCGCGCTGGAAGCCGCCAAGACCAAGGCGCTGCTCGGCCACTTCTCGGGCCTCGGCCTCACCAACGCGCTGATCATCGACGGTGCCGAGCTCAACAACGGCTTCGCCGCTGCGGCTCGCAACATCCCGAACATGGACGTGCTGCCGATCCAGGGCATCAACGTCTATGACATCCTGCGCCGTCAGAAGCTCGTTCTGACCAAGGCCGCCATCGATGCGCTGGAGGCGCGCTTCAAATGAGCAAGAACATCGAGCCTCGCCACTACGACGTGATCCTGTCGCCGGTCGTGACCGAAAAGGCGACGATCGCCTCGGAGCACAACAAGGTGCTGTTCAAGGTGGCCGCCAAGGCGACCAAGCCGCAGATCAAGGAAGCGATCGAGAAGCTGTTCGACGTCAAGGTCAAGAGCGTCAACACGCTGGTCCGCAAGGGCAAGGTCAAGGCCTTCCGCGGCACCATCGGCTCGCAGTCGAACAGCAAACGCGCGATCGTGACCCTCGAAGAGGGTCACCGGATCGACGTCACCACCGGTCTGTAAGGTCGTACGACGATGGCACTGAAGACATTCAATCCCACGACGCCGGGCCAGCGCCAGCTGGTCATGGTCGATCGTTCGGCCCTCTACAAGGGCAAGCCGGTCAAGGCGCTCACCGAAGGCAAGAAGTCCTCGGGCGGCCGCAACAACACCGGCCGCATCACCGTGCGCTTCCGCGGCGGTGGTCACAAGCAGACGCTGCGTACGGTCGACTTCAAGCGTGAGAAGATCGACGTGCCCGCGACCGTCGAGCGTCTCGAGTATGATCCCAATCGCACCGGTTTCATCGCCCTGATCAAGTATCAGGACGGCGAGCAGGCCTACATCCTGGCGCCGCAGCGCCTGGCGGTGGGTGACACGATCATCGCCGGCAATTACGTCGACGTGAAGCCGGGCAACGTCATGCCGCTCGGCAACATGCCGGTCGGCACGATCATCCACAACATCGAGGTCAAGATCGGCAAGGGCGGCCAGCTGGCGCGTTCCGCCGGCACCTACGCCCAGCTCGTCGGCCGCGACCAGGACTACGTCATCATCCGCCTGAATTCGGGCGAGCAGCGCCTGGTGCACGGTCGTTGCCGCGGCACGATCGGCGCGGTGTCGAACCCGGATCACATGAACACCTCGATCGGCAAGGCCGGTCGCAAGCGTTGGATGGGCCGCAGGCCGCACAACCGCGGTGTCGCGATGAACCCGATCGACCATCCGCACGGCGGTGGTGAAGGTCGTACCTCGGGCGGCCGCCACCCGGTCACCCCGTGGGGCAAGCCGACCAAGGGCAAGAAGACCCGCACCAACAAGTCGACCAACAAATTCATTCTCCTAAGCCGCCACAAGCGGAAGAAGTAAGGAACGCCGGACATGGTTCGTTCAGTCTGGAAGGGCCCGTTCGTCGAGGGTTCTCTGCTCAAGAAGGCAGATGCCGCGCGCGCGTCCGGCCGTCACGACGTCATCAAGATCTGGAGCCGTCGCTCGACGATCCTGCCGCAATTCGTCGGCCTGACCTTCGGCGTCTACAACGGTCAGAAGCACGTGCCGGTGGCCGTGAACGAGGAAATGGTCGGTCACAAGTTCGGCGAGTTCTCGCCGACCCGGACCTTCCATGGCCACTCCGGCGACAAGAAAGCCAAGAAGGCTTGAGGATTAAACGATGAGCAAACCTAAGCGCGAACGGAGCCTCGCCGACAACGAGGCCAAGGCGGTCGCCCGGATGCTGCGGGTGAGCCCGCAGAAGCTCAACCTGGTCGCCCAGCTCATTCGCGGCCGGAAGGCGTCTGCCGCGCTCGCCGACCTGCAGTTTTCGCGCAAGCGGATCGCGGTCGACGTGAAGAAGTGCCTGGAATCGGCGATCGCCAACGCCGAGAACAACCACGACCTCGACGTCGACGATCTCGTCGTGGCGCAGGCCTTCGTCGGCAATGGCCTCGTGATGAAGCGCTTCGCCGCCCGCGGCCGCGGCCGCTCGGGCCGTGTCTACAAACCGTTTTCGCAGCTGACGATCATCGTTCGTCAGGTCGAAGCTGAAGCCGCCGCTTAAGGGCGCAGGAGAACACGATGGGTCAAAAGATCAATCCGATCGGTCTGCGTCTCGGCATCAACCGGACCTGGGATTCCCGCTGGTTCGCCGGCAAGCAGGAATATGGCAAGCTGCTGCACGAGGACGTCAAGATCCGCGAGATCCTGCACAAGGAGCTCAAGCAGGCGGCCGTCGCCCGCATCGTGATCGAGCGTCCGCACAAGAAGTGCCGCGTCACCATCCACTCGGCCCGTCCGGGCGTGGTGATCGGCAAGAAGGGCGCCGACATCGACAAGCTGCGCAAGAGGGTCGCGGACATCACCTCGTCCGACGTCGTCATCAACATCGTCGAGATCCGCAAGCCGGAGCTCGATGCGACGCTGGTGGCCGAATCGATCGCGCAGCAGCTCGAGCGCCGCGTGGCGTTCCGCCGTGCCATGAAGCGCGCCGTGCAGTCGGCAATGCGTCTCGGCGCGGAGGGCATCCGCATCAACTGCTCGGGACGTCTGGGCGGTGCGGAAATCGCGCGCATGGAGTGGTACCGCGAAGGCCGCGTGCCGCTGCACACGCTGCGTGCCGACATCGACTACGGCGTTGCGACCGCGTTCACGACCTTCGGCACCTGCGGCGTCAAGGTCTGGATCTTCAAGGGCGAGATCCTCGAGCACGATCCGATGGCCCAGGACAAGAGAATGGCCGAAGGCGAGACCGGCGGCAGTGGCGACCGCGGTGGCCGTCAGCGCCGCGAGACGGCCGCTGCCTAAGGCCAGACAGGAATTTGAGGGCTTAAAGCCATGATGCAACCTAAGAAAACGAAGTTCCGGAAGGCGCATAAGGGCCGCATCCACGGCGTTGCGTCTTCGGGCGCGACGTTGGCGTTCGGCCAGTTCGGCCTGAAGGCGACCGAGCCTGAGCGCGTCACCGCGCGCCAGATCGAAGCCGCCCGCCGCGCGCTGACCCGCCACATGAAGCGCGCCGGCCGCGTCTGGATCCGCGTGTTCCCCGACGTTCCGGTGTCGAAGAAGCCGGCCGAAGTCCGCATGGGCTCCGGCAAGGGTTCGCCGGAATTGTGGGTCGCGCGCGTCAAGCCGGGCCGGGTGCTGTTCGAGATCGATGGCGTCAACACCCAGACGGCGCGTGAGGCGCTGACCCTGGCGGCCGCCAAGCTGCCGATCAAGACGCGCTTCGTCGAGCGCATTGCGGAGTAATGGCCATGGCACAGATGAAGATCGAAGACATCCGCGCGATGAGCCCCGACCAGCAGGATGAGGCCATCCTGAACCTGAAGAAGGAGCGCTTCAACCTGCGCTTCCAGCGCGCCACCGGGCAGCTCGAGAACACCTCGCGCCTGCGCGAGGCCCGCCGCGACATCGCCCGGATCAAGACCATCGCCGCGCAGACGCGCGCGAAGAAGAAGTAAGAGGCTTACGAAGATGCCGAAACGTACTTTGCAGGGCGTGGTCGTCAGCGACAAGCAAGCCAAGACCATCGTGGTGCGCGTCGACCGCCGCTTCACGCACCCGATCTACAAGAAGACGATCCGCCGTTCGAAGAACTACCACGCGCACGACGAGAGCAACCAGTTCAAGCCGGGCGACATGGTGTGGATCGAGGAAACGAAGCCGATTTCGAAGTTGAAGCGCTGGGTCGTGATCCGGGGCGAACACAAGAAAAGCGCCTGATCTGTTGGCTTTAGCCGACTGACTTCAGGGAAATGTTGAGCGCCGGCTGGGCTGGCGCAAAGAGAAAGAGGACGAGGTGCATCAATGATTCAGATGCAGACCAACCTCGACGTGGCCGACAATTCTGGCGCACGCCGTGTCATGTGTATCAAGGTGCTCGGAGGCTCCAAGCGCCGCTACGCCACGATCGGCGACATCATCGTCGTGTCGATCAAGGAAGCCATTCCGCGTGGCAAGGTGAAGAAGGGCGACGTGATGAAGGCCGTCGTGGTGCGCGTCCGCAAGGACATCCGCCGCGCCGACGGCTCGGTCATCCGTTTCGACCGCAACGCCGCCGTGCTGATCAACAACCAGTCCGAGCCGGTCGGCACCCGTATCTTCGGGCCCGTGCCGCGCGAGCTGCGCGCCAAGAACCACATGAAGATCATCTCGCTCGCGCCGGAGGTGCTGTGATGGCTGCGAAGATCCGCAAGGGCGACAAGGTCGTCGTGCTGACCGGCCGCGACAAGGGCCGCACCGGCGAAGTGTTCGAGGTTCGCCCCGACGCCGGCACCGCGCTGGTGCGCGGCATCAACATGGTCAAGCGTCACCAGAAGCAGACGCAGGCCCAGGAGGGCGGCATCATCTCGAAAGAGGCGCCGATCCAACTGTCCAACATCGCGTATGTCGGCAAGGACGGAAAGCCGACCCGCGTCGGATTCAAGATTCTGGCGGACGGCAAGAAGGTCCGCATCGCCAAGAGCTCGGGAGCTGAGATCGATGGCTGAGGCCGCTTACACGCCGCGCCTGCGCGCGGAATATGACGCGAAGATCCGCACGGCTCTGACCGAGAAGTTCGGTTACGAGAATGTCATGCAGGTTCCGCGCCTGGACAAGGTCGTGCTGAACATGGGCGTTGGCGATTCCGTCAACGACCGCAAGAAGGCCGAGACCGCCGCTGCCGAATTGACCCAGATCGCCGGCCAGAAGGCGATCGTCACCTATTCGCGCATTGCGATCGCGACCTTCAAACTGCGTGAGAACCAGCCGATCGGCTGCAAGGTCACGCTGCGCAAGGCCCGCATGTACGAGTTCATCGATCGCCTGGTGAACGTCGCGCTGCCGCGCGTGCGCGACTTCCGCGGCCTGAACCCGAAGAGCTTCGACGGCCGCGGCAACTACTCGCTCGGCATCAAGGAGCACATCATTTTCCCCGAGATCGACTTCGACAAGGTCACGGAAGCCCGCGGTATGGACATCACCGTCTGCACCACGGCCAAGACCGACGAAGAGGCGAGGGCCTTGTTGACCGCTTTCAATTTCCCGTTCCGGCAGTGAGACGCTGACTTAGAGCCTCTCAAACGCGGATACCCAGGAGCCAAGCATGGCAAAGAAGAGTTCAGTCGAGAAGAACAACCGGCGCAAGCGGATGGTGAAGAACGCCGCCGCCAAGCGCGAGCGGTTGAAGGCGATCATCGCCGACAAGACGCTGCCGATGGAGGAGCGGTTCGCCGCGACACTGAAGCTGGCGGAAATGCCGCGCAACTCGTCGGCGACCCGCATCCGCCTGCGTTGCGAGCTGTCGGGCCGTCCGCGCTCGAACTATCGCAAGAACAAGCTGTCCCGTATCGCGCTGCGCGAACTTGGCTCCAAGGGCATGGTCCCGGGCCTCGTGAAGTCCAGCTGGTAAGGAGGGTCGTTTAGATGTCTACGCACGATCCAATCAGCGATCTGATCACCCGTATCCGCAACGCGCAGATGCGTTCGAAGACCAAGGTCTCCACGCCCGGCTCGAAGATGCGCGAGAACGTGCTCGAGGTTCTGAAGGCTGAGGGCTACATCCGCGGTTACGCCACGCTCGAGCACTCCTCGGGCCGCAGCGAGATCGAGATCGAGCTGAAGTATTTCGACGGCGAGCCCGTCATTCGCGAGATTGAGCGGGTTTCCAAGCCCGGGCGCAGAGTCTACGCCTCGGTGAAGAACCTGCCGCGGGTGAACAACGGTCTCGGCATTTCGGTGTTGTCGACGCCGAAGGGGATCATGGCCGACCACAGCGCGCGCGACGCGAATGTGGGCGGTGAAGTCCTCTTCACGGTGTTCTGAGAAGGATTTTTCATCCATGTCACGAGTTGGCAAAAGGCCTGTGGCGGTTCCGTCGGGTGTGACCGCGACCGTCGATGGGCAGACCGTCAAGATGAAGGGGCCGAAGGGCCAGCTTCAGTTCGTCGTCCACGACGACGTCGAGGTGAAGCTCGAGAACGGCCAGGTCAAGGTCAAGCCGCGGACCGAGACCAACCGCGCGCGGGCCCTCTACGGCACCGCTCGCGCCCAAGTCGCGAATCTGGTCGAAGGCGTCACCAAGGGTTTCGAGAAGAAGCTCGAGATCACCGGCGTCGGCTATCGCGCCGCGATGCAGGGCAAGAACCTGCAGCTCGCGCTCGGCTACAGCCATGACGTGATCTACCCGATCCCCGAGGGGATCACGATCACCGTGCCGAAGCCGACCGAGATCACGGTGGCGGGCAGCGACGTCCAGCGCGTCGGCCAGGTCGCCGCCGAGATCCGCTCCTATCGTCCGCCGGAGCCCTACAAGGGCAAGGGCGTGAAGTATGTGGGCGAATTCATCTTCCGCAAGGAAGGCAAGAAGAAGTAACGGAGCCGGTCATGTCGAAAGCCAAGGTTACGAATGCCCGGCGCAAGCGGAGTGTGCGGCTGAAGCTGCGCCGTTCCGCCGGCGGCCGTCCGCGCCTGTCGGTGTTCCGCTCTTCCAAGCACATCTACGCCCAGGTCATCGATGACCTGAAGGGCGAGACGCTGGCCTCTGCTTCGTCGCTCGAGAAGTCGATGCGCGACGGCGGCAAGACCGGCGCCGACATCGATGCGGCGAAGGCGGTCGGCAAGCTGCTGGCTGAGCGCGCTGCAGAGAAGGGTGTCAAGGAAGTCGTGTTCGATCGCGGCAGCTATCTCTATCACGGGCGCGTCAAGGCTCTTGCCGATGCAGCGCGTGAGAGTGGGCTGAGCTTCTAACAGAATTTGAGGATTGAGGCGTAAGTCTCTGAAGGATTAGAAAAATGGCAGAACGCGAACAACGTGGTGGACGCGATCAACGCGGCGGCGGACGTGAACGCAGGGAGCGCGAGGAGCGCGACAGCGAGTTCGTCGACAAGCTCGTCCACATCAACCGCGTGGCCAAGGTCGTCAAGGGCGGCAAGCGCTTCGGTTTCGCAGCGCTGGTCGTGATCGGCGACCAGAAGGGCCGCGCCGGCTTCGGTCACGGCAAGGCGCGCGAAGTGCCTGAGGCGATCCGCAAGGCGACCGAGTCCGCCAAGCGCAACCTGACGCGGGTGTCGCTGCGCGAGGGCCGCACGCTCCATCACGACATCGCCGGCCGTCATGGCGCGGGCCGTGTCTATCTGCGTGCAGCTCCGGCCGGTACCGGCATCATCGCCGGTGGCCCGATGCGCGCCGTGTTCGAGACGCTCGGCGTCCAGGACGTGGTGGCGAAGTCGATCGGCTCGTCGAACCCGTACAACATGGTGCGCGCGACCTTCGACGCGCTCAAGCACCAGGATTCGCCGCGTTCGGTCGCAGCCCGCCGCAACATCAAGGTGTCCACCCTCCAGTCCCGTCGTATCGGCGGCGATGCCGAGGCGGCCGCCGACTAACGGAAGCTTTTCGGAGTAGACTCCCATGGCCAAGACCGCAAAGACGATCAAGGTCGAGCAGACCGGCAGCGCGATCCGCCGCCATCACTCGCAGCGTTCGACCCTGATCGGGCTCAAGCTCAACAAGATCGGCCGCACCAGCGAACTGCCGGATACCCCGGCGGTCCGCGGCATGATCGAGAAGGTTCACCATCTCGTCCGCATCATCGACGAGAAGTAAGCAAAGGCGCACGGTCCCGGAGAGCGGGAAGCGGTTTTCGGTGAAGATCGTGCGCAAGACACAAGGAGAAGGGCGATGAAGCTCAGCGATATCGCCGACAACGCCGGCTCGCGCAAGAAGCGTATGCGCGTCGGCCGCGGCATCGGTTCCGGCAAGGGCAAGCAGTCCGGCCGCGGCGGCAAGGGCCAGACCGCGCGTTCGGGCGTGCGCATCAAGGGTTTCGAAGGCGGCCAGATGCCGATGCATCGCCGTCTGCCCAAGCGCGGCTTCAACAACATCTTCCGCGTCGAGTTCGCCGAGATCAATCTCGACCGGCTCCAGGAAGCGGTCGACGCCAAGAAGATCGACGCCGGCAGCGTCGTCAATGTCGAGGCCCTGGTGAAAGGCGGCGTGCTGCGCCGCGCCAAGGGCGGCCTGCGGCTGCTCGGCCGAGGCGAGCTCAAGTCCAAGCTCAACATCGAAGTGCACGGCGCCAGCAAGACCGCGATCGCCGCGGTCGAGAAGGCCGGCGGTTCGGTGAAGATCCTCGCCCAGTCCAAGGAAGAAGGCGAGGCGGCGTAACAACTGCGTCATTGGCCCGCGCCTCGCGGGCCTTTACGCATGCGGGACGTGGACTTATCGAAGCCGAGCCCCAGATAATGTCCGGCGTCCGCTAATTCAGCCCGGCCGCGGGCATCAACGGCGCAATAGGCGGCGGGAGAAAGTCCAAGATGGTCTCTGCAGCGGAACAACTGGCAGCCAATCTCAATTTCGGCGCGTTTGCCAAGGCCGACGAACTGAAGAAGCGCATCTGGTTCACCCTGGGTGCGCTGCTCGTTTATCGGCTCGGGACCTACATTCCGCTGCCCGGCATCGACCCGAGCGCCTGGGAACAGGTGTTCCGCTCGCAGGCCGGCGGCATCCTCGGCATGTTCAACATGTTCGCTGGCGGCGGCATCAACCGCATGGCGATCTTCGCGCTGAACATCATGCCGTATATCTCGGCCTCGATCATCATCCAGCTGTTGACTACGGTGTCGCCGCAGCTCGAAGCGCTGAAAAAGGAAGGCGAAGCCGGCCGCAAGACGCTGAATCAGTATACCCGCTATCTCACGGTGATCCTGGCCGCGTTCCAGTCCTACGGCATCGCGGTGGGACTTCAGGGCGCCGGCAATGTCGTCAGCGAACCTGGACTGTTTTTCCTGCTCTCGACCTCTATCACGCTGACCGGCGGCACCATGTTCCTGATGTGGCTCGGCGAGCAGATCACCTCGCGCGGCATCGGCAACGGCATTTCGCTGATCATTCTGGCCGGCATCGTCGCCGAGTTGCCCGCGGCACTCGCCGGCATGCTCGAGCTCGGCCGTCAGGGCGCGATGTCGACCGGCCTGATCCTGGTCGTCATCATCATGGCCGTCGTCGTGATCGCCTTCATCGTCTTCATGGAGCGCGCCCAGCGCCGCCTCTTGATCCAGTATCCGAAGCGCCAGGTCGGCAACAAGATGTTCGAGGGCCAGTCCTCGCATCTGCCGCTCAAGCTCAACACCTCCGGCGTGATCCCGCCGATCTTCGCATCCTCGCTGCTCCTCTTGCCGACGACGGTTGCGAACTTCAACACGGGCAGCGGGCCGGAATGGTTCCAGTGGATCACCACACAGCTCGGCCATGGCCGTCCGCTGTTCCTGATCATGTATCTGGCGCTGATCGTGTTCTTCGCCTTCTTTTACACCGCGATCGTGTTCAACCCGACCGAGACCGCGGACAATCTGAAGAAGCACGGCGGTTTCATTCCCGGCATTCGCCCGGGCGAACGCACCGCGGAATACATCGACTATGTGCTGTCGCGCATCACCGTGCTGGGTGCGATTTATCTCGCCATCGTCTGCTTGATCCCGGAAATCCTGATCTCCTACGCTTCGGTGCCGTTCTATTTCGGCGGCACCTCGCTGCTGATCGTCGTCAGCGTCACCATGGACACGGTGGCGCAGGTCCAGGGCTATCTGCTGGCGCACCAGTATGAAGGTCTGATCCGCAAGTCCAAGCTGCGGGGCCGCCGTAGATGAGCAGGGAGCTCGCGCGCCGAATCGCTTTCACGATCGGCGCGCTGCTCCTTTTCAGGCTCGGCACGCAGATCCCGATTGCGGGGCTGAATCTCTCCGACGTCTCGCCGGCGCTGGATCTCGTCTCCCGGCTTTCGATCTTTGCGCTCGGCCTCATTCCCTATCTGACTGCGGCAATCTTGATCCGGCTGCTGTCCATGGTGTGGCGCGGCCTGAGTTCGCTCGAACGATCCGGCGAGGGCGGACGGCGTAAGATCGCACGTGCCACGCTCGGGCTCACACTCGGAATTGCGGCCTTTCAGGCCTACGGCATCGCCTCGGCACTGACGTCGATCCCGGGCCTCGTCAAAAATCCCGACGGCTGGTTCGTGACGACGGCTACGGCCTCGATGGTCGGCGGCGTCGTCGTGCTGGTGTGGCTCAGCGAACAGATGACCCGCTACGGCATCGGCAATGGCTTGGCGCTGATCTTGAGTGCCGGCTTCATCGTCGCCGTTCCGCAAAACATTGCCGGTATCGCGGATCTCGTGCGGAGCGGGACGATCTCGGGCAATCTTGTGCTCGGCCATGTCGTGTTTTGGATCGCGATCGTCGTCGTGATCGTGCTTGTCGAAGGTGCGCGGCGAAATATCCGGGTCCAGTTCGCAGCACAAAGCGTCGGTACGCGGCAACTGCCTGTGCGCGATGCAATACTGCCGATTAAGCTCAACAGCGCCGGGTTCGTGATTCCCGTCACCGTGGCGCCGTGGATATTCTATCTGCCGCTTGCCTTTGCGGGCTTCATCCTGGGAGGCGATCATCCCCTGGTTGCCGCAACCTACCGGCATCTCCAGCTGGGGCAGCCGGCGCACCTCATTCTCGTGTCGATCGCCGTGTTCGTGCTCGCCTTCGTCTACACTGCTTATGTGATCGATCCCGAATACACCGCCAAATCCCTGACCCGCCATGAGGGCGCAATTCCCGGTGTCGGTCCCGGCGAGGCCACCGCGGACTATCTCGATCGCGTCGTGTCATTGACGACAGTCGTCGGAGCCGTCTACCTGACGGCGTTGCAGTTGATTCCGGAGGTGTTCGAGCTTTACGGGATCGGGCTGCCTTATAGTATGGTCGTCAATGGTGGTGCAGTGCTGGTTGTGGTTTGCACCGTCCTTGATATCAAAACGCAGGTGCGCGAGGTGTCGCTCACCAATCCGGGGGGCGTACGCCGATGAGAATTATACTTCTGGGACCGCCGGGGTCGGGCAAGGGGACCCAGGCCCAGCTCCTGGTGCAGCGCTATGGCATCGTCCAGCTCTCGACTGGCGAGATGCTGCGTGCCGCGGTTGCGGCCGGCACCCCGGTCGGGTTGAAGGCCAAGGAGATCATGGCGAGCGGCGGCCTCGTGCCCGATGACGTCGTGGTGGGAATCATTTCCGACCGCATCGAGCAGCCGGACGCCAAGAGCGGTTTCATCCTCGACGGTTTCCCCCGCACCGTGCCGCAGGCCGAGGCGCTGGACGAGCTGCTCAAGCGCAAGCACCTCAAGCTGGACGCGGTGATCGAGCTCCGGGTCAATGAGAGTGCGCTTCTGAGCCGCGTCGAGACCCGCGTCGCCCAAATGCGGGAGCGCGGCGAGGAGGTCCGGCTCGACGATACCCCGGAGGTCCTGACCAAGCGGCTGGCCAGCTATCGCAGCCAGACGGAACCGCTGATTCACTACTATTCCGAGCGGCGGAAACTCTCGACCATCGACGGCATGATGACCATCGACGAGGTCACCCGCGCCATCCATCGCCAGCTGCTGGCTCTGGGGGCGGTCGAGCCCAAGACGCATGCCCGGAGCGCCGCCAAGGCGGCGCCGGCTAAAAAGGCCCAGGCGGGGAAGAAGGCGGCGGCAAGGCCGGCAAAAACGGTCAAAAAGGGCGTCAAATCGGCTAAAAAGGCCGCCAAATCGGCGGTGAAAGGCCCAAAGAAGGCGGCCAAGAAAGCCTCCAAGAAAGCCGTCAAGAAAGCAGCCAAGAAGTCGGTCAAAAAGGGTGCCAAAAAGGCCGCAAAAAAGGTCACGAAAAAGCGAGCCAAGCGCTAGCAGCGGTTGACGAAAGCCCCCGGAATCCCTTAATAAGCCCCGCATCCAAGTCGGATAGTTTCAGACGATGCCGGGCCCCAGGAAGACCGGGGGTGGGCGTCGTGTTCGCGTTTGTGAACACCTGCCCGAGAAAGCAAGCACTTAAAGCCCGATCCCTGACGAGGGATCGGCAACAGGAGAGAAGGCCGTGGCCCGTATTGCCGGCGTGAACATTCCCACCAACAAGCGCGTGCTGATCGCGCTCCAGTACATCCATGGCATCGGCCAGAAGATCGCTGGTGAGATCCTCGAGAAGGTGAAGATCCCCGTGGATCGTCGCGTCAATCAGCTCAGCGACGCCGAAGTGCTCCAGATCCGCGAAGTGATCGACCGCGACTATCTCGTCGAGGGCGACCTGCGTCGTGAGGTCGGCATCAACATCAAGCGTCTGATGGACCTCGGCTGCTATCGCGGCCTGCGTCATCGTCGCGGTCTGCCGGTGCGCGGTCAGCGGACCCACACCAATGCGCGCACGCGCAAGGGCCCGGCCAAGGCCATCGCCGGCAAGAAGAAGTAAACTGGCGAATTGGACGTGGCGAGTGGCGAGTAGGGGGCTTCCCTATTCGCCACTCGCTACTCGCTATTCGCTTCCATAGGTGTAGCCGCTGGCATTACGGCGGCGTTTGAGATCTTCAGGAAAGGGACTCAATGGGCAAGGAAGCCACCCGCGTTCGTCGTCGTGAGCGCAAGAACATCGCCTCCGGCGTCGCGCATGTGAACTCGTCGTTCAACAACACGACCATCACCATCACCGACGCGCAGGGCAATACGATCGCCTGGTCCTCGGCCGGCACGATGGGCTTCAAGGGCTCGCGCAAGTCGACCCCGTATGCCGCGCAGGTTGCCGCCGAGGACGTGTCCAAGAAGGCGCAGGAGCACGGCATGCGCACGCTGGAAGTCGAGGTCGCCGGTCCCGGTTCGGGCCGCGAATCGGCGCTCCGCGCGCTCCAGGCTGCCGGCTTCACCGTCACCTCGATCCGCGACGTGACCACGATCCCGCACAACGGCTGCCGTCCCCGCAAGCGTCGGCGCGTTTGATTTTGACGAGCTGCGGGCGCGTCGGCGCCCGCGGCGACTTTGCAAGAAGCCGCGGGAATGATCTGCGGCCTTTCTCCAACGCCAGTATTTGCACCGTCAAATTGACTGGCCTGTATGGGTGAAACAGTGACGATCCAGAAAAATTGGCAAGAACTGATTCGGCCGAACAAGCTCCAGGTCACGCCCGGCAGCGATTCCTCGCGTTTCGCGACCATCGTCGCCGAGCCGCTCGAGCGTGGCTTCGGCCAGACCCTCGGCAATGCGCTGCGCCGCATCCTGCTCTCCTCGCTCCAGGGCGCGGCGGTGCAGTCGGTGCACATCGACGGCGTGCTGCACGAGTTCTCCTCGATCGCGGGCGTCCGTGAGGACGTCACCGACATCGTGCTCAACATCAAGGACATCTCGATCAAGATGCAGGGCGAGGGCCCCAAGCGCATGGTCGTGAAGAAGCAGGGCCCGGGTGTCGTCACCGCGGGCGACATTCAGACGGTCGGCGATGTGGTCGTGCTCAACCCCGATCTGCAGATCTGCACGCTCGACGAGGGCGCCGAGATCCGCATGGAGTTCACGGTCTCGACCGGCAAGGGCTACGTGCCCGCCGAGCGCAACCGTCCCGAGGATGCGCCGATCGGCCTGATCCCGGTCGACAGCCTGTACTCGCCGGTCCGCAAGGTCTCCTACAAGGTCGAGAACACCCGCGAGGGCCAGATCCTCGACTACGACAAGCTGACCATGACGATCGAGACCAACGGCGCGATCACGCCGGATGACTCGGTGGCCTACGCCGCCCGCATCCTGCAGGATCAGCTCAACGTGTTCGTCAACTTCGAAGAGCCGCGCAAGGAAGTCGCCCAGGAGATCATCCCGGACCTCGCCTTCAACCCAGCCTTCCTCAAGAAGGTGGACGAGCTCGAGCTGTCGGTGCGTTCGGCCAACTGCCTGAAGAACGACAACATCGTCTACATCGGCGACCTCGTGCAGAAGAGCGAGGCGGAAATGCTCCGCACCCCGAACTTCGGCCGCAAGTCGCTGAACGAGATCAAGGAAGTGCTGGCCCAGATGGGTCTGCACCTCGGCATGGAAGTGCCGGGCTGGCCGCCGGAGAACATCGACGAGCTCGCCAAGCGCTTCGAGGATCATTACTGAGCGAATGGCGAGTAGGGAGTGGCGAGTAGGGGAAGAAGATCTATTCGCTACTCACCATTCGCCACTCGCAGCCTAGGGCGAACGCAGGAAGCCCACCTGAAAACCAGTCGCTGAACCACCGCGACACAATCGAAGAAGGACTACACACATGCGTCACGGCAAGGTTCATCGGAAGCTCAACCGCACGGCCGAGCACCGCAAGGCGATGTTCGCCAACATGGCGGCCGCGCTGATCAAGCACGAGCAGATCGTCACCACGCTGCCCAAGGCCAAGGAGCTTCGCCCGATCGTCGAGAAGCTCGTCACCCTCGGCAAGAAGGGCGGCCTGTCCCTGCGCCGCCAGGCCATCTCCGAGCTGCGCGACGTCGACATGGTCAAGAAGCTCTTCGATACGCTCGCGACCCGCTACAAGGACCGCCAGGGCGGCTACACCCGCATCATCAAGGCCGGCTTCCGCTACGGGGACAACGCCGCGATGGCCGTGATCGAATTCGTCGATCGCGACGTCGATGCCAAGGGCCAGGATTCCGGCCCGGTGCAGGAGAAGGAAGCCGAGGCGGCGTAAAGCCCCGACCGGCATGACGTTTCAAAAGCGGCGCCTTCGGCGCCGCTTTTTTGTTGGAACGGGCGGGTGGACAAAGGCGCGCTCGGCGCGCCGTGCCCACCATTCACGCTCCTCACGCGTCGGTGAGCCCCGATTGCAGCTAAGGGAGCCGCTTCCGATATTCCATCCGCATCCATGGAGATATCGCATGAACATCGACCTTTCCGGAAAGACCGCCCTCGTGACCGGCTCGACCGCCGGCATCGGCCACGCTATCGCCAGGGGCCTCGCCGCCTCGGGCGCCAGCGTCGTGATCAACGGCCGCGGCCAGGATAAGGTGGATGCGGCGGTACGCAGGCTGGAAGGGACGGGCGCCAAGGTCCGCGGCATCGCCGCCGACGTTTCGACCGCCGCAGGTTGCAAGGCCCTCGTTGCGGCGCTGCCCGAGGTCGACATCCTCATCAACAATGCCGGCATCTTCGAGCCTAAGGATTTCTTCGACATCCCCGACGAGGACTGGAGCCGTTTCTTCGAGGTCAATGTGATGAGCGGCGTGCGGCTGTCGCGGGCTTACATGAAGGGCATGCTCAAGCGCAAATGGGGCCGCATCGTCTTCATCTCCTCGGAGTCCGGGCTCAACATTCCCGTCGAGATGATCCACTACGGCATGACCAAGACGGCCCAGCTTTCGGTCGCGCGCGGCCTGGCGCAGCTCACCGCTGGCACCGGCGTCACCGTCAATTCCGTGCTGCCGGGCCCGACCATGTCGGAAGGCGTTGAGACGTTCGTCAAGGATCTCGCCAGGCAGAACGGCCAGTCCGTGGATGAAGCCGCCGCCAACTTCGTCAAGCAGCATCGCCCGAGCTCGCTGCTGCAGCGTTTTGCGAGTGTCGACGAGATCGCCAACATGGTGGTCTATGTCGCCTCGAAGGAGGCATCCGCCACAAACGGCGCAGCGCTGCGCGCCGAGGGCGGCATCGTCAACACGATCGCCTGAGGCGATGCGCATGGCGGCCTATGTGATCTCGGAGGTCGAGGTGCGCGATCCAGCTGCATTCGAGGCCTATCGCGCCTTGGCTGCCAAGACGACCGCGCAGTACGGCGGGCGTTATCTCGTCCGCGGCGGCCAAGCCGAGCTGCTGGAGGGCGGTCCATCACCGAAGGCCATCGTCATCGTCGAGTTCCCGACGATGACGCGGCTGAAGGACTGGTACGCCTCTCCCGAGTATGCCGAAGCCCTGAAGCTGCGCGCGAGCGCGCTGCAGCGCAGGCTGCTGCTTGTCGAAGGCGTATCGACGCCGTAGACGGTCGGCTACTCGTCCTTGATACCGGCCTTCTGCGCGATGTCCTTCATCTCGGCCGTCTCTTTGGTCACCGCACCGGCCCAGTCGTCGACGCGTGCGAAGCCGGGCTCGAAGCCGACCTTGACGAAGCGCTCCACAACGGAGGGGCTGTTGATGATCTCCTCCAGCGTCGCCGTGAGCTTGTCGCGAACCGGTGGCGGCAGTCCCTTGGGCGCGACCACCGCGCCCCACGACGAGAAGTCGATCGCGGGGTAGCCGAGCTCTGCCAACGTCGGTACGTCGGGCAGGAATGGTGTGCGCTGGCTGGAGAATACGGCCATCACCTTCACGGCGCCGGCCTCGATCTGCGGCTTCGCGGCGATCACGGTGTCGACATGATACTGGATGTGCTTGCCGATGAGATCGTTCATCGCCGGCGCGCTGCCCTTGTAGGGCAGGTGGACCATCTTGATTACGGCGTTCGACTTGAACAACTCGCCGGCGAAATGCGACACCGTCGCGACGCCGAAGGAGGCCAGCGACAGCTTGTCCGGGTTAGCCTTTGCCTCCGCGACGAGCGCAGGCAGATCCTTGACCGGATTGTCCTTATAGGTGACCAGCGCCAGGGTGATCTTGCCGACCCGGCCGAGCGGCTCGAAATCCTTGGCCGCATCGTACGGAACGCTCTCCTTCACGGCGGCCGGCAAGGTGAAGCTCGAATTCGAGCTGAAGAACAGGGTGTACCCGTCGGGGGCCGCGCGCGCGACCTCCTTGGCCGCGATCGTGGTGCCGCCGCCGGGACGGTTCATGATGATGACGGGCTTGTCGAGCCGCCCCTCGAGCTCGCCGCCGATAATGCGGGCCACCACGTCCGAGGCTCCGCCCGGCGGGAACGGGACGATCAATTGCAGGGATTTCTCGGGATAAGTCGATTGCGCAGTTGCGAGCGCGTTGACGCTGATCGAACCGATGGCGGCGAGCGCTAGCGTCAGGAATGTTGTTTTCATCGTGTCGTTTTTCCGCGGTTGACGTTTCAATCGAAGGCAAGAAATCCCGGCTTGTCTGCAATCGGCGGCTGCTTGCTAAGCCACCCAATGTCGGGAACGGGGCGAGCGGTATCCGGATTAGCGGCGAGCACCGCTTCGATTTCGCGCGCGACCGCGAGCGTTAAGAGATCGCCACCGCGCGGGCCGATCACCTGGATGCCGAAGGGCAGACCGGCGTCGTCGCGTCCGGCGGGGATTGCAACGGTGGGATGGCCGACATTGGTGACGGCATAGGCGAGCGCCAGCCAGTGGAAGTAGCTCTTGGTCGGCCGGCCGTCGATCTCGGCTGGATAGAGCTCCGACCACGGCCGTGGACTGATGGTGACCGCAGGCGCGAGAATGAAATCGTGATCCGCGAAGAAGGTCTGCCAGCGCCGGTAAAGGTCGGTCTGCATCGAGAGCGCGCGCGCCACGTCGGCAGCGGAATAGCCAAGCCCCTCCGCAACATTGTCGCGGATGTTGGGCCCGACCTTGTCCGGAAACTTTTCCAAGAGCTCGCGGTGGCGGCCGAGGAATGCGACGGCGCGCAGGATGCTGAACACCTCGTCCGCGCCGGTGCAATCAGGATGAGCCCATTCGACTTTGTGAAACACCGTTTCGAACGAATTGAGCTTCTGTCTGAAGGTGCGGGCGACCGCCCCCTCGGTCGGCGCAAAGCCGAAATCGCTGGTTGCCGCAATGCGGAGCGCGGAGAGATCGACGCGCGGCGGATTGCGATAAAGCGCCGGCGAAGGCGCGCCGCCCGCATGAAGGATCGCCGACAATGGATCGCGGGCGTCACGATCCAACATGCAGGACAGCATCAGGCAAACGTCGGGCACGGTTCTCGCCATCGGCCCGAGCTGCGAGATCTGCAGCCAGGCCATGTTGCGGCTGTTGCTGGCGATCAGTCCGGGCGAGGGCCGGAAGCCGACCACGCCGCAAAAGGATGCCGGATTCCGCACCGAGCCGCCGGTATCGGATCCGGTCGCGAGCGGCACCATGCCAGTGGCGAGCGCGACGGCCGATCCCCCCGACGAACCGGCGGCGGATCGATTGGGATCGAAGGGATTGCCGGTCGCGCCATATACCGCGTTGCGCGTATTGCCGCCGGCGCCCCATTCCGGCACATTCGTCTTGCCGATGACGATCGCTCCCTCGCGCTTGAGCATCGCGACGATGGCCTCGTCCTGCCTGGCGACATTGTCCGCGAACAGCACGCTGCCGAAGCTGGTCGGCAACCCCTCCGCATCGATCAGGTCTTTGACACCGAGCGGCAGCCCATGCACGGCGCCGAGGGTCTCACCGCGCATCACGGCGGCCTCGCGCTCGCGCGCCGTCTTGCGCACGGTTTCGAACGAGCGCGCAACGACGGCATTGACCGCCGGATCGACCGCTTCGATGCGGCGGATGCAGCTATCCGTCAGCTCGACGGGGGAAAGCTTGCGTTGGCCGATCAGCGTGCGTGCAGCGACCGCTGACAGGTCGCATGGTTCGGTCATCATCAATCTGCTTGTTGCTGGTCCCGGCGGGCGGGGGGTCGGCCCTCTTGTCCGGGACCGCAGACGCATGATGCATCAATCGTGCCAAGCCTACCATCCCTCCAGCACGATCTTGCCGCGCGACTTGCCGCTCTCCAGCAGCGCGTGCGCGCGCTTCAGGTTGGCTGCGTTGATTGTGCCGAAGGTCCGGTCGAGCGTGGTGCGCAACACGCCCTTGTCGATGAGGTCAGCGACATCATTGAGCAGATGATGCTGCGCGATCATGTCAGGGGTCTGGAACGAGGAGCGCGTGAACATCGATTCCCAGTGCACCGAGATTGCCTTGCCCTTGAATGCGGCAATCGTGAACTCCGGAGGATCATCGATCAGGCCGAACTTGCCCTGCGGTGCCATGAATTCCGCAATCGCCTTGTAGTGCTGGTCGGTAAAGGTGAGGCTGGCCACGAGTGCGACCGGCGGCAGGTTCAGTTTCTCGATCTGCTCCTTCATCGGCTTGCCATGGTCGATCACCGCATGCGCGCCGAGATCGAGGCACCATTTCTGCGACTCCGGCCGTGTCGCGGTGGCGAGCACCGTCAGCCCGGTGAGGCGGCGGGCGAGCTGGATCAGGATCGAGCCGACGCCGCCGGCGCCGCCCGTGATCAAGAGGGTACGCGGATCGACGCTCTTGCCCGGCACCGCACCGAGCCGGTCGAACAGCAGCTCCCAGGCGGTGATCGAGGTGAGGGGAAGAGCGGCGGCTTGGGCGAACGACAGGCTCTTCGGTTTGGCGCCGACGATGCGCTCGTCGACCAGATGGAATTCGGCGTTGGTGCCCTGACGCAGGATCGAGCCCGCGTAGAACACCTCGTCCCCTGGCTTGAACAGCGTGACCTCAGACCCGACCGCATCGACCACGCCGGCCGCGTCATAGCCGAGGATCTTGGTCTCGCCCTCGGGCGGGGCGGCGCGCTTGCGCACTTTGTAGTCGACCGGATTGGCCGAGATCGCTTTCACCGCGACGCGGATGTCGCGCCCTTTGGGGTCGGGTTTAGCGGTCTCGAAATCGAACAGTGATTCCGCGTCCTCGATCGGAAGCGATTTCTTGTAGCCGACGGCTTTCATGGCGTGTCTCCATCAGATGGCTTTGTTCGCCCGCTGCCCTAACTGTCGCTCTGGCTCCTATTTGGCAAGTACTGTAAATTTGGGGATACAGTCCCTGTTTGGATACTATTGGGAAAAAGCCGCATGAAACGCCGTAACTTCGCCCGCCGTCCAGGCTGCTCGGTCGAGGCGACGCTGGACCTGATCGACGGCAAGTGGAAGGGCGTGATCCTCTACCACCTGCAGAGCGGCACCCAGCGCTTCGGCGAATTGCGCCGCCGGATGCCTGGCATCACCCAGCGCATGCTGACGAAGCAGCTGCGCGCGCTGGAGGAAGACAAGCTCGTCATCCGCAAGGTCTATGCCGAGGTGCCGCCGCGCGTGGAGTATTGCCTGTCCGAGCTGGGCGAGAGCCTGAGGCCCGTGATCGACATCCTGAAGGCCTGGGGCGAGAGCCACCAGGAGCGGTTGTCCTGCGCGCCGCCGCCCGTGGTCGTGAAGAAGAAGCGCGCGGCGTGATTTGGAGAAAGCAGGCGGTGCGGTTCGTTACCTCTCCCCGACGGGGAGAGGTCGAATTGCGAAGCAATTCGGGTGAGGGGGCGCCGTCATCCTCGATGGAACGTAACCCCTCACCCGCGCCTTCGGCGCGACCTCTCCCAATGGGAGATGTGTAGAGTCTCAGAACGCGAACTGCGTGCGCATCGCGACCGCGTCGAACTTCGAGCCGACGTCGGCGGTCGAGATCGGCGAGGCCTGTCGCGACACCGTGCCGTGCAGATAGTCGAGCATAAAGCGCACGTTGCCGTTGACGTACCAGTTGAGCGCGAGCGTATAGACGGTCTGCCGGCCGCCTGCGACGCCGCTCGCGGTCGCGAGCTGATCGTTGAGGTCGATCGTCGAGAACCGTCCTGCGATCTCCCACGCGCCCCAGCCGCCGCCGTCGAGCGAGAACGGATGCGCCGGCTTGACGCCGCTATAGGCCGCGTTCGCCGCATTGTAGGAGCGGCCTTCGCCGGTCAGCACATAGCCGGCCTGCGCATAGCCGCCCTGGAATTTCAGGCTCGGTGCACCCGTCAGCGGCACGGCCGTGTTGGCGGTACGATCGACATTGTACCAGAAATACTCGCCCTGGACGATGAACGGACCGTAGGTCGCCGCCGCCTCGACGCTGTAGACCTGCGCGCCCGAGGCATTGGCGATAGCGCCGGTCGAGATCAGCGTGGTCGGGTCGAGACGCAATTCCGGACGATCGCTGAGCGTGACCGTCTGGGTGTTGGCGATGAGATTGCGCGGCGGCTGGATCAGCCATTGCGCATTGGCGCCGATATGCACCGAGTAGTCCTTAGTGCTGATCGGATTGCCGGCGACGCGCGCCACGGCACCATATTGCTCGCTGGTGCCGGGCGGCGCCGCGCTCGAGGCGGAATGGATCGCACCAGTCGTCGGTCCCGTGACATAGCCGCCGATCCAGAGCTGGTCGTTGAACCAGCGCGCACCGGCTGCGGAACGGAAGTCACCGGCGGCGATGTTGGTCGCGATCACGCCGGGCGAGGCGCGCTCCATGAACATGATGTCGTTGGAGCTCGTGGCTTCATCCATGGTGTAGGGCAGGTCCATGATGCCGGCCTCGATCGCCATCTTGCCGCCGAACGGCTTCAGGCCGGTATAACTGATATAGGCGTTCTCGACGCCGGAGACGCCGCCGCCGGGCAGCGATCCCGGCGCGGCGCCGCCAAATCCGTCGGACGAGCCGCCGAAATCGTAGACCAGTGCGAAATTCCAATCGTGGAAGAACTTGCCGGTGACACCGATGCGCGCGCGGCGGACGTTCTGGCCGCTATCGAGCTTTTGCGGCACGGTGGCCGCGGTGTTGGGACGATAGTCATAGCCGCCGACGTCCCAATGCAGGCGGCTGGTGATGGCGACGCAGTTGGCCTGGTCGGCGGTGCAGATCGTCGGCCGGTTGTTCGGCATCGTCACGACGACGCCGGACGCCGGCGCCGGCCCCTTGACGGGGATTGCCGCGTTGGCATTGGCCACCGCGGCCTTTGCCTCCGCGCGCGCCTCGGCCTTTGCCTCTGCCTTGGCCTCGACTTTCGCCTTTGCTGTGGCCGCCGTGTTCGCCGCGGTCTGGCTCTGCAGCTTGTCGAGCTTCTGCTCGAGCATCTTCAACTGCTGCTTCAACAGCGCGATCTCCTGCTCGCTGCTGCTTGCCGACTGGGCCTGGGCCTGCGAGGCCGCCAGCGCGCCGGCGAGACCAATCGCGGTGGCCGCAATTCTTGTTCTGCTCACGTTACGCTCCATCATCTGACTGTTTTCCCCAAGTCGCGAACGGAGAGCCTAGGTGTGATCGATGACTGCCCCGCGACGCTGCGAGCGGTTGCGTCGGTTCCCACTGATGCAAATTCGCCGCAACCGAATCCGCTTCACACCACCATGCAAGATGACGCACATCATGCCAATCCGCCGCCGGGCAAATGGCCGATTCGCACGGCACCCTTGCATGCCGGACACGGCTGCGAAGGGACCGAATATTGCCCGCCGGCGGCCTTCTATTGGGAGGCGAACGCGCCTATATTCCGGCGTCTTTTCCAAGAGGTAGGAATGTTTCGAGCGACCTGGACTGCCGCCCTTACGGCGCTGTGCGTAGCCTTCTCGGCCACCTTCAATCCGACTGCTGCGCAGGACCGTCGGGTCCCGTCGTCGCCGGCCGAGCTGCGGATGTCCTATGCGCCGATCGTGCAGCGGGTGCAGCCGGCGGTCGTCAACGTCTATGCCGCAAAGGTGGTGCAGAACCGCAATCCGCTACTGGACGATCCGATCTTCCGCCGCTTCTTCGGCGTCCCGGGCCAGCAGCCCGAGCAGATGCAGCGCTCGCTCGGCTCCGGCGTCATCGTCGATACCTCCGGCCTCGTCGTCACCAACGTCCACGTCATCGAGGGCGCCGACCAGGTGAAGGTGTCGCTGTCGGACAAGCGCGAGTTCGAGGCCGAGATCCTGCTCAAGGATTCCCGGACCGATCTCGCCGTGCTGCGCCTGAAGGACAGCAAGGAGAAGTTCCCGACGCTGGACTTCACCAATTCCGATGAGCTCTTGGTCGGCGACGTCGTGCTCGCGATCGGCAATCCGTTCGGCGTCGGCCAGACCGTGACCCAGGGTATCATTTCGGCGCTGGCGCGCACGCAAGTGGGCATCACCGACTATCAGTTCTTCATTCAGACCGATGCGGCGATCAACCCGGGCAATTCCGGCGGCGCGCTGGTCGACATGGGTGGCAAGCTCGCCGGCATCAATACCGCGATCTATTCGCGCTCCGGCGGCTCGCAAGGCATCGGCTTTGCGATTCCCGCCAACATGGTGCGCGTCGTCGTCGCCTCCGCCAAGAGCGGCGGCAAGGCGGTGAAGCGGCCCTGGCTCGGTGCGAAATTGCAGGCGGTGACGCCCGACATCGCCGAGAGCCTCGGCTTGCGCTCGCCGACCGGTGCGCTGGTCGCGAGCGTGGTGTCGAACGGTCCGGCGGCGAAAGCCGGCCTGAAATCCTCCGACCTCATCACCGGGATCGACGGCCAGATCGTGGATGATCCCAACGCCTTCGACTATCGCTTCGCAACCCGTCCGCTCGGCGGCACCGCGCAGCTCGACGTGCAGCGCGGCGGCAAGTCGGTGAAGCTGACGGTGGCGCTGGAGACCGCGCCCGACACCGGGCGCAACGAGCTCGTCGTCACCGCGCGGTCGCCGTTCCAGGGCGCGAAGGTTTCGACCATCACGCCGGCCGTCGCCGATGAGCTGCGTCTGGATGCCGACACTGAAGGCGTCGTGATCACCGATATCGGCGGCGATACCGCGGCTGCGAGTGTCGGCTTCCAGAAGGGCGACATCATCCTGGCCGTCAACAATCAGAAGATCAGCAAGACCGGCGACCTCGAGAAGGCTGCAGGTGAACGGGCACGGATCTGGCGCATCACGCTGGTGCGTGGTGGCCAGCAGATCAACGTCACGCTGGGCGGATGAGTCCGAAGCGACCAACGGAGACACCGACTCTCTTTGCTGCGGCGGGGCTCGATCACGATGCTCCGCATCCGCTGCCGGACCGGCTGCGCCCGCGTGCGCTGTCGGAGGTCGTCGGCCAGGATCACATCCTCGGCCCCGATGGTGCGCTGACGCGCATGCTGGAAACGCGCACGCTCGGCTCGCTGGTGTTCTGGGGCCCGCCCGGCACCGGCAAGACCACGGTGGCGCGGCTCCTGGCTGACGCGACGGATCTGCATTTCGAGCAGATCTCTGCGGTGTTCTCTGGCGTCGCCGACCTCAAGAAAGCGTTCGATGCCGCGCGCGCCCGTCGCGAGATGGGCAAGGGCACGCTGCTCTTCGTCGATGAGGTGCACAGATTCAACCGCGCCCAGCAGGACTCCTTTCTGCCGGTGATGGAAGACGGCACTGTCGTCATGGTCGGCGCCACCACCGAGAACCCGTCCTTTGAGCTCAATGCGGCGTTGCTCTCGCGTGCGCGCGTGCTGGTGTTTCGCTCGCTCGATGCCGCCGCGATCGAAAAGCTGTTCGTGCATGCCGAAGCCGTCGAGGGCAGGAAGCTGCCACTCGATGCGGAGGCGCGCGCGGTGCTGGTGCGCATGGCCGACGGCGATGGCCGTGCGTCGTTGACGCTCGCCGAAGAAGTCTGGCGTTCGGCGCGGGCGGACGAGATTTTCAATGCCGCGCAGCTGCAGGAGATTCTGCAGCGCCGCGCGCCGATCTACGACAAATCGGCCGACGGCCACTACAATCTCATCTCGGCGCTGCATAAATCGGTGCGCGGCTCCGATCCCGATGCCGCGCTGTATTACCTCGCGCGCATGCTGGACGCTGGCGAGGACCCGCTGTTCCTGGCCCGCCGCGTCGTGCGCATGGCGGTCGAGGACATCGGGCTGGCCGATCCGCAGGCGCTCGTCATCGCCAATGCCGCCAAGGACGCCTTCGACTTCCTCGGCCATCCCGAGGGCGAGCTCGCCATCGCCCAGGCCGTGGTCTATCTCGCCACCGCGCCGAAATCGAACGCGGTCTACACCGCCTTTGGCAGCGCGATGCAGGTCGCCAAGCAGGCCGGCTCGCTGCTACCGCCAAAGCACATCCTCAATTCCCCGACCAAGCTGATGAAGTCGGAAGGCTACGGCTCCGGCTACGCATACGACCACGACGCGCCGGACGCCTTCTCCGGCCAGGACTACTTCCCGGAGGCCCTGGGACGTCAGACCTTCTACGACCCGCCCGAGCGCGGTTTTGAACGCGAGATCAGGAAGCGGCTGGATTACTGGGCCAAGCTGCGCAAGGAGCGGGGCGGCTCGCCCTAGAAGCGGCCATTTCGTCGTGACGGAAGGCCGCTTTTAGGGTACGCAGGCAACCATGAGCCGCCGCATCAAGAGAATGAACCCAAAGCCGCGCTCGCGTGACGAGCGCGACGACTCGCGGCCGCATCAGGCGCGTAGCGCGAAGAAGGCCGGACCGCGTCCGGGTGGCAAGCCCGGCGGTAAGCCGCCGCGCTTTGTTGGCGAGCGCGCCGAGCGGCGTCCGCCCAAAGCGGTCCAGGAGAGGCCTGCGCCTGAAAAGTCCGTCGAGGCGCTGCTACCGACCAAGGTGCAGACCGTCACGGTCACGGCCGACGAGAACAACATGCGCGTGGATCGATTCCTCGAGGCGCGCTTTCCCGGCCTGTCGTTCTCCCACATCCAGCGCGTCGTACGCAAAGGCGAGCTGCGCGTCGACGGCAAGCGCGTCGACAGCAAAGACCGGCTGGAGGAGGGACAGAGCGTCCGTATCCCGCCGCTCAAGCTCGATGCGCCGAAGGTCGTCGGCGAGCTCTCGGAGGCCGCGCAGAAGACGCTGAAGGCGCTGAAGGAGATGACGATCTGGGAGGACGACGACGTCCTCGTCCTGAACAAGCCGGCCGGCCTTGCCGTGCAGGGTGGCTCGGGCATGACGCGGCACATCGACCAGATGCTTGAGGTGATGCGCGATGCCAAAGGCCAGAAGCCGCGTCTCGTCCACCGTATCGATCGCGAGACCTCGGGCTGTCTCCTGATCGCCAAGACGCGCTTCGCTGCCTCACACCTGACCGGCGCGTTCCGCTCGCGCTCGGCGCGAAAGGTCTATTGGGCCTTGGTGCCGGGCCTGCCGAAGCCGAAGCAGGGGCGCATCTCGACCTTCCTTGCGAAGGAGGAGGGCGAGGACGACACCATCATGCGCATCGCCCAGCATGGCGATGAGGGCGCCAGCCACGCGGTGACGTACTACGCCGTGGTCGAGACCGCCGGCAACAAGCTGACCTGGGTGTCGCTGAAGCCGGTGACGGGCCGCACCCACCAGCTGCGCGCCCACATGGCCCATATCGGCCATCCCATCGTCGGCGATCCCAAATATTTCAACATCGAGAACTGGCAGCTGCCGGGCGGCTTGCAGAACCGGCTGCATCTGCTCGCACGCCGGATCGTCATCCCGCATCCGCGCGGCGGCGTGATCGACGCCACCGCGCCGTTGCCGCCGCACATGCAGCAGTCGTGGAACCTGCTGGGTCTGGACGCAACCAGATTTGATCCGATCGAGAACGCGCCTGAAGAATAGTGAGGTTGAATAGGGGCGGCTGGCGCACGACATGTTCCCCCATGAGACGATTGTCGATCTGCTTTGCGCTCTTGGCTACTCTGTTGGTAGAGCCGGCCGCCTGCGCGCAATATGTCTCGCCGGACGCATCGCGGCTCGCTCCACCGCTGCCTGCGCCGCCACCGCCGCCGAAGATCGAGGTGCCCAAGGTTCCGCAGTTTGACGCGCCGCCGCGCTACAACTACCAGCCGCTCCCGCGCAATTCGTTCAGCGATCGCGTCACGAAATATCTTCACGACGGCGCAGCCGCAGGACTGGGGCCGGCCGATCGCGGCACGTACGCGCGCATGTGTGCGAACTAGCAGCACTCCTGGTCCTACTGGCGAGGCCGTGACGACACTGGTAATTCGACTGACGACAGGAACAAAAAAACGACATGCGCGAATTGTTCGAAGAAGCTGCGGGGCAGCCCCCGCCTGATCCCCGGGAATCGGCGCGCGCGTCCGCGCGCACGCTGCTGCGCAATCGCTTCTACAAGGAGGCCGGCGTCGTCGATGCCGAGGGCGGCTTCGCCATCACTCTCGACGGCAAGCCGATCCGTACGCCCTCCGGCCGCCAATTGGTGATCCCGACGCGCGCGCTCGCAGATAGTGTCGCCGCGGAATGGTCCGCCCAAGGCGAGGCGATCGATCCCGTGACCATGCCGTTGACGCGCATCGCCAACAGCGTGGTCGAGGGCGTTGTCGATCGCGTCGAGCTCGTCAGCGACGACCTCGCCAAATATTTCGAGTCTGACCTGCTGTTCTATCGTGCCGGCCATCCTGAGGGACTGGTCGCCCGGGAGGCCGCGCATTGGGATCCTGTGCTGTCCTGGGCGGCGCAGACGCTGGGTGCGCATTTCATCCTGTCCGAAGGCGTCATGCACGTGAAGCAGCCGGACGAGGCGGTGAAGGCCGCACGGGCCGCGCTGCCCGGCGACCCCTGGTCGGTCGCCGCGCTCCACATGGTGACCACCCTGACCGGATCGGCGCTGCTCGCGCTGGCGCTGGACCAGGACGTGCGCGATGCCGACCAGGTCTGGGCCGCCGCCCATGTCGACGAGGACTGGAACGTCGAGCAATGGGGCTTGGACGAGGAGGCGGCCGCCCGCCGCGCCGCCCGCCTGAAGGATTTCCAGGCCGCTGCGACGGTTCTGGCGGCGGTGAAGCCGCCGGCCGTGCCAGGTTAACGAGAGGTTTACGAGGCAGCGGTTACGGTAGCCAGCATTCCCCTAGGGCTGCCGAGATGCCGACGCCGGTCACCCCCATCGCTCCCGTCAACGCTGCCAGCCGCCCGGCTGATGCGGCGACGCCGGATCTCGTGCTGCAAGCCGGCAGTGTCGTCGATGCCAGGGTGGTCAGCGTGCTCGCCGACAATCTGGTGCGGATCGCGATCGCCAACCTGGCGATGGACGTGATGTCGGAGGTGGCGTTGACGCCGGGGCAGAATCTCCAGCTCGCGGTCTCGCAGAGCAACGGCACCATTCGCCTCGCGGTCATGGGTGGGGCAGGCGAGGCGGCGGGAGATCAGGTCACGCTGACGCCGCGCGCGGCCTCGCTGGTGGAGAGCCCGCCGCTGGCGCCGTCGGGGGCCACGGCACGGAACACCCTCACTCCGTCCGAGCAGGTCGCCGTTCAGACGGCCTCTGCCGACGCCGCGACCAAACAGGGCAGCCAGGCAGCGCTGTTCGCCAACCTGGCCTCCGTCGTGACGAACAGCAAACTGCCTGCAGGGCTGAAGCAGGCGGTGCTCGATGTGCTGGCGCAGCAGACGCCGCTCAACACCGCCCTCGACGGCGGCGATATCGAATCCGCGTTCCAGAAGTCAGGGCTGTTTCTCGAGGCGTCATTGGCCGCAGGCACAACGCCGTCCTCCGGCACGATCCCGGACTTGAAGGCCGCTCTGCTGGTGTTGCGCCAGACCTTGGCATCGACCTCCGGCGCGCCGCAAGCAACTGCGCCAGGTGTGGCGCTGCCGGCGAGTGCTGCGGCAACGACGCAGACCGCAGCCTCCGCGCTGGCGGGCGAAACGGCCCAAGCGGCGTTGCCGGAACTCGCCCAACCGGCGCAAGCGTCGCGCGGTGCGCTCGCTGTCGCCGTGCTGGCCCATGCGGCGGGGAACAATCCGCAAGCCTTGGTGTCGCGCACCATGTCCGGGGGCCTTGCCGCGAGCCTGCTGCAGGAGGTCACGGAAAACCTGCCGCGCCTGACCGGCAACGTGCCGGGCTCCAACAAGTCCGTGCCGGACGCCCATATCTTCGAGGCGGCCGCACATACGGCACCTCCGCCAGTCCGCGGTGCGCTGCCGGCACCTCAGTCCATCGCCGCGCCATCGCTCGCACCGGATACGCCGCTGGCTGCGACCGTGCATCGCCTGCTCGACGACACCGATGCCGCGATCGCGCGGCAGACGCTGCTGCAAATCGCATCGCTTCCCGATCGCACCGACGCCAGCGGCCACCGCATCGATCCGGCCGTGCCGCAGTGGAATTTCGAGATTCCGTTCGCGACCCCGCAAGGTACCGCGATGGCGCAGTTCGAGATCTCGCGCGATGGCGGCAATGAGTCGGACGATGCCGCCAAGCGCACCTGGCGCGCACGCTTCTCGCTCAATGTCGAGCCGGTCGGACCCGTGCATGCGCTGATCACGCTGAACGGCGACAAGACCTTCGTACGGATGTGGGCGGAGCGGCCGGCCACGGCGCAGCAGCTCCGCGCCGGCATCGGTGAGCTCAGCCAGGCCTTGACCAAGGCCGAGCTCAAGCCCGGTGATATCGTGGTCCGCGACGGCACGCCGCCGCCACCGGCGCCGGCCCGCGCCGGCCACTTCCTGGATCGCGCCACATGAGCGATCCGTCGAAGCTCGCGATCGCGCTGCATTACGAGAAGGGATCCGGCGCGCCCGTCGTCGTCGCCAAGGGCAAGGGCACGATCGGCGAAAAGATCGTCGAGATGGCCAAGGCCCACGACATTCCGATCGAGGAGAACGAGGTCCTGGCCGGCGCGCTGTCGAAGGTCGAGCTCGGCGACGAGATCCCGCCGGATCTCTACAAGGCCGTCGCCGAGGTGCTGGTGTTCGTGCTGCGGCTGTCGGGCCGGGGGCGGTAAGAACAACCTGTCATCGTTTCAACACTTAGCGGCTGCATGGTCGCGCTGGTTTTCGCTGCTCACGGATATCGCTTTTGCTGACCCGCCGTTCCACCCTCGGCCTCCTCGCCGCAACCGCGATCCTGCCTGGACGCGCGCGCGCCCATGTCGCGCCGCCGCGCAATGAAATCCGCGACGCTCTTGCAAAGCGCTTCACCGATCTCGGCACGTCGGGCACCTTCGTCGGCTACAAGGTCGAGGACTATCTGATCGTCGCCAGCGACAAGGAGCGCTCGGGCGAGGGCAAGTTGCCGGCCTCGACCTTCAAGATTCCCAACTCGCTGATTGCGCTCGAGGCCGGTGTCGTCACTGACCCCGACAAGGACGTGTTTGCCTGGGACGGCGTCAAGCGGCCGATCGAGACCTGGAACAAGGATCACACGCTGCGCAGCGCGATCGCGGTGAGCGCGGTGCCGGTCTATCAGGAGATCGCGCGCCGCATCGGCGAGGTGCGTATGCAGCAATATGTCGACGCGTTCGACTATGGCAATCGCGACATCGGCGGCGGCATCGACCAGTTCTGGCTCACCGGGGCCTTGCGCATCGATCCGGTCGAGCAAGTCGATTTCGTCGACCGGCTGCGCCGCCGCGCGCTGCCGATCTCGAAGCGCAGCCAGGATCTCGTCGCCGACATCCTGCCGGCGACCAAGGTCGGCAACGCCGTCATCCGCGCCAAATCTGGTCTCCTGGGCGCCGAGCGCGGCGAGCCGTCGCTCGGCTGGATGGTCGGCTGGGCCGAGAAGGGCGAGGCACATACCGTGTTCGCGCTCAACATGGATTGCAAAGAGCCACGGCACATCGAGGCTCGCATGACGCTGACGCAAGCCTGCCTTGCCGAGATCGGCGCGATCTAGCGCGACCGTGTGGTTGATGGAGAAGCAACCCGATCCCACACGGTCAGCTTAAGCGCGCGGTTGCAGATCAGCCGGCACCTGAACCTCGGTCGTCGCAATCAGGCGCCAATCGGCGAGCGCGGCCAAACGGTGGGGCTCGGCCTCACGCCGGTAATCGGAGCTCAAGACGATCGCTCGAAAGGTCGCGAAGTCAGGGTAACGGACGATTGCGGCGTCGTGCCAGGCTTCGCCTTGCGCGGCCACCAGCAGAGCTCCCACAGATCCAAGCCAAGTTGGCCTGACCCCTTGCGGAGTCGCGATCTTGCGAAATGCGGGGACATAGCGCGTAAAATAGGCTTCGCGGCCGCTACAGGCCGGAAGCTCGGACTTGTCCCGGTACAAGGCCTCATTCCGATAACGGAGAAGATTGATCATGAAGATAGGTTGATCTCCGGGCAGGCTCGAGCCTGCCATCGCGAGTGATGCATTATCGATATCGACGAACATTGTTCTCTCCGGTCGCGGGGTATTGCTGCGCTGATATCGCTTTCGAACGCCCGGCCTTGTAGTGGATTCGGTGTCACCGCTATGATGACGTCATGGCAACACCACGCAGCCATCGGCAACTCCTCGGCTATTCTGAGCGCCAACCCGGCGGTCCAGCTCGAGCTGAAAGTCGACGATTTCGGGGACGGAGTTCAGGCGTTGTCGGGTTTTGCCGTGAGCGCCCGGTCAGTCGCAAAGCCGCCGATCTCGCTCATGGCCTGCGAGATCGGATCACCGCGCCGGGTAAAGCCGCTGGAGAGATAATCGAACTGCGTCCGCGCCAGCCGCAGCACTTCGATCGGCACCGAGACCGCGGTCTCGTTGAGGCTGTCGACGGAGGCGCGCAAGCTGTCGAGCTCCGTCGTGAGCTTGCCGATATGTCTCTCGGCATGCTGCATCAGCTCGAGCAGCTTGCCGCGCTCGGCATCGAAGGCGGCGCGCTCGGCTGCGGTCGCGGCGGTGAGCTCGGCGAGCTGTGCCCGCAGCGCCGCGATCTGGCCGACCATGGCGTCGGAGGCGAGTTCGGCGGACTCGCGCAGCACGGCGCTGCGCGTGCTCTCTTCCTGCGCCTGATGATAGAGCCGCTCGGCCGACATCGCCCGCTGGCTCAGCGTCTCGATCATGCTGGCTGCGCGCAGCAGCATCTCGCCGTTCCGCCCCGACACCATGCCGGCCATGCGGCGCAGGAAGTCGATCGTTTCGGACGCTGGGTTCGGCGGCAAGGGGACGACCGTCGCGGACATCTCGGTGATGCCAGTAGGTAGACGCTGGAGCTAGGGCATGATGATCACCGCCGTACCGATTGGGCTCACGCAACATTCGGCGCCTGATCTGACTCGGAGCAAGCCTGAATCGGTCGGCCCGGTCAACCCGCTGGTGCGACAAATGCGGTCCTGTAGCCCGGATGGAGCGCAGCGAAATCCGGGGGAATCGCGCCCGCGCTGCACCGTCCCGGATTACGCTCCGCTCCATCCGGGCTACGCACTCAGCCGGAAGGGAGATCAGGAGTCCCTCTGCCGCCCAATCCGCCCCAGGTGGGTGAAGCCGAACCCGGCGGAATATTTCAGGCCGTAGCCGAGCGCCCGGTCGATGCCGATATGGGCAAGCCAGATCAAGGCGATGGAGAGGGTGAGGGGCGAGGCGAGGGCGAAGCCCAGCGTCAGCAGCGCCACCGGCACCAAGTAGCTGTGGGCGGCGTTGTAGACCATCGCGCCGAACCTGGCGTCGGACAGGTAGGCCAGGAAGCTCAGATCGGGTACGAAGAACAGCAGCGCAAACACCAGCCACGACCCGTCCCAGGCCGTATAGAGCGTCACCATCCCTGCAAACAGGGTGAGGCCCTCCAGCCGCAGCAGGATGTTGACGCCGCCTGTTGCAGCGCCCGTCTCGGCCGTTCCTTCGCTCACGCTCGCCTCCTGGGCAAAACTTTGTAATTCCTTGCGCTTTCCCGCTGCGGCAGGGCAGCCCTGCGACCGCGAAAGCGGCTTTCCGGGCCGCAAAATGCCGTGTTAGAACCCGCCCATCACTTAAGAACTGGCGGGAGCAAATGAAACACATCCTGGACGCCCTTGAAGATCGTCGTGCCGGCGCAAAGCTCGGCGGCGGGGAGAAGCGCATCGAGGCGCAGCACGCCCGCGGCAAGCTGACGGCCCGCGAGCGCATCGAGCTTCTGCTCGACAAGGGATCGTTCGAGGAGTTCGACATGTTCGTCGAGCACCGCTCCACCGAGTTCGGCATGGAGAAGAGCAAGGTGCCGGGCGACGGCGTCGTCACCGGCTGGGGCACCGTCAACGGCCGCAAGACTTTTGTGTTTGCCAAAGACTTCACGGTGTTCGGCGGCTCACTCTCGGAAACGCATGCGCTGAAGATCACGAAGCTCCAGGACATGGCGATGAAGGCGAGGGCGCCCATCATCGGCCTCTATGACGCCGGCGGCGCCCGCATCCAGGAAGGCGTCGCCGCGCTCGCCGGCTATTCCTACGTCTTCCGCCGCAACGTGCTTGCCTCGGGCGTGATCCCGCAGATCTCCGTCATCATGGGCCCCTGCGCCGGCGGCGACGTCTATTCGCCTGCGATGACCGACTTCATCTTCATGGTGAAGAACACCAGCTACATGTTCGTCACCGGCCCGGACGTGGTGAAGACCGTGACCAACGAGGTCGTGACGGCCGAGGAGCTCGGCGGCGCCTCGGTGCACGCGACGCGCTCCTCGATCGCCGACGGCGCTTTCGAGAATGACGTCGAGACGCTGTTGCAGATGCGCCGCCTGATCGACTTCCTGCCCTCCAACAACACCGACGGCGTGCCGGAATGGCCGAGCTTCGATGACATCGAGCGGGTCGACATGTCGCTCGACACGCTGATCCCCGACAATCCGAACAAGCCCTACGACATGAAGGAGCTGATCCTGAAGGTCGTGGACGAGGGCGACTTCTTCGAGATCGCGGAAGCCTTCGCCAAGAACATCGTCACCGGCTTTGGACGCATCGCCGGGCGCACCGTCGGCTTCGTCGCCAACCAGCCGATGGTGCTGGCCGGCGTGCTCGACAGCGACGCATCGCGCAAGGCGGCACGCTTTGTTCGTTTTTGTGATGCCTTCAACATTCCGATCGTCACCTTCGTCGACGTCCCCGGCTTCCTGCCCGGCACCGCGCAGGAATATGGCGGCCTGATCAAGCACGGCGCCAAGCTCCTGTTCGCCTACTCGCAATGCACCGTGCCGCTCGTCACCATCATCACCCGCAAGGCCTATGGCGGCGCCTTCGACGTCATGGCCTCCAAGGAGATCGGCGCCGACATGAATTACGCCTGGCCGACCGCCCAGATCGCGGTGATGGGCGCCAAGGGCGCGGTCGAGATCATCTTCCGCAGTGACATCGGCGACCCCGACAAGATCGCCGCCCGCACCAAGGAATACGAGGATCGCTTCCTGTCCCCCTTTATCGCCGCCGAGCGCGGCTACATCGACGACGTCATCATGCCGCATTCGACAAGAAAGCGCATCGCCCGGGCGCTGGCGATGCTGAAGGACAAGAAGACGGAAATGCCCGCGAAGAAGCACGACAATTTGCCGTTGTGAGACGGCGTAACCCGGATGAGCGAAAGCGACATCCGGGTTCTTATTCAGGTCCCGCATGTCGCTTCGCTCATGCGGGCTACTGTTCGGAAGCAGGGGAGTGCAGTGACGCCGCGCCGTCGGTCGGAAAAGCAAATTCTCGAAGAGTTGGAAGCAGGCCGCGAGCACCTACTCTCGGCGCCGGCCTCACGGAGGTTGCTATCACTGCTTCGGCGACGTCTGCAATCCATCACTCGGAACGTCTACGTCCTGCGCCATATTCAAGAGCAGACCGAGGACTTGTACGACATCCTCATTGATGGTGCGACTGTCATTCACATCGAGCTTCCGCGCGATGCGAGCAGCACAGAGATTGTCTTCGAGAAAAGCGGCGTCAAGGAGTACTTGGAGACCCGCAGGGGCATTACGAAGCCGAATCGTCGTAGACTAGAACTTGCGCTCGAGCTTGCCCAACGATGACCGAAGACGATCCGACCGACGAAATCTCCGACATCGAAGATCGCATCGAGCGGCTCGCCGAGATCGCCGAGCGCTGCCGGAAGTACATCCTGGCGTCCAAGATCGCGATCGGCGGCGGGGCGGCGCTGCTGCTCGTGACGATCCTCGGGCTGTTCGGCTTCGGTCAGACTGCCGCGCTCGGATCGATCGCGCTGGTGCTGGGCGGGATCGTCTCGCTCGGCTCGAACGTCTCGACGTTGCGGCAGACGGAGGAGGCCATCAGTGCTGCGGAGGCGCGGCGGGCGGCCTTGATCGGTAGCATTGACCTGCGCCTGGTCGCCGATGCGCCGCTAAAGCTGGTGTGATGCGTAGGGTGGATTAGCGACAGCGTAATCCACCAAGGTTCGCGTCACTGGATGGAGAAGTGGCGGATTACGCTGTCGCTAATCCGCCCTACGCATCAGACGCCTCCAGCGCCAGCAAGCCTCACGCGGCCTGCTTGACTGTCAGCTCCGACAATTCGGCGCGGCATTCGGCGGCGTAGGCCTGGAGCCGGTCGGCGGTCTGCCGGTCGAGGATGGCCTTGGCCAACCGCTCGGCGCGGGCGATCTGTCGCTTGAGATATTCGATGCGGACCATGGGTCACCTGTCGAATTGAATCGTTCCGATGCCGGCGACTCTATGCCAAGCACAGCATCGATTATGTGAGGTGCATCACGCCCCGCGCGCCTTATCCGCCGCGGCGAAATGCGCCAGCTGGTCGGCGTGGGCCTTGGCGAACGCCGGACGTCCGGTGGCGCGCGCGACGTAAGCGCGGCAGGCAGGACTATCCGTCAGCCCGTTGAAACCATCGACGACGCGCAGCACGTCCGCCATCAGGATGTCGGCGACGGAGAAGGAGCCCGCCAGCCATTCGCGGCTGGCCAGCACCGCCTCGAGATGCTTGAGCCGAAGCTTGAGGAAGTCGTCCACGAATTTCCATGCTGCCGTGTCGGTCGGATGTCCCATGAATTTGGACATGCCCCAGGGCAGGCTGGCCATCTCCACCGAATTGAGCGCCGCGAACACCCACTCCGCCGCTTCAGTGCGGCCGCGCGGGTCCTTTGGCATCAGCCTCTCGCTGAGGCCGCCGAGATGCAGCAGGATCGCGCCGGTCTCGAAGATCGAGAGGTCGCCGTCGGTCAGCCACGGAACCTGGCCGAACGGCTGGTGGGCGAAGTGCGCGGGCCCGCGGTCGTCGAATGGCACGCTGGCGACGCGATAGGGCAAGGCGGCTTCTTCGAGGGCCCAGCGCACGCGGAAGTCGCGCACGAAGCCTCGCGGCGCTGCGGGAACCCAATCGAAGGTGGTCAGGGTGAGCTCGGCCATTTGCTGTCTCCGTGTGCCGGTTCAACGCAAAGGACGAACGAAGGGCGCCCGTTCCGACATCCAGGCCAACTCTTTTTGTCGCCGGCGGCTTAACCGGCTAGGCTCGCCCCAAACAACAGGAGGAAATCCGATGCCAGCAGCCTTCTTCGTCGTTCGCGCCGTCGTCTCCGACGCCGAAAAGCGCGCTGCGTTCGACCGGTGGTACGAGACGGAACACTTGCCCGACGCAGTGAAGGCCTTCGGCGTGAGCAAGGCGTGGCGGTTCTGGAGCCTCGACGATCCCTCGCTGCACCAGGCGATGTATCAGTTCGATGACGAGGCCAAGCTGAACGCGATGCTGAAAGGTGACGCGCTGAAAAAGCTCGTCACCGACTTCAACCGCGACTGGCCCGACGTGAAGCGCTCGCGCGAGACGCTGGTGCTGGCGCAGGAGTTCGCGACGTAGCGAGGTTCTGTAACCCGGACGGAGTTACGAATTCTTCATCTCGGCTCGCATGAATCTGAACGCCGGCTTCAGCTTCGGTTCATGGCGTTGCGGCGACATTCCTTCTGCATCACGTGCACGATGATCCAAGAAGGAAGAAACGATGGAGCGCCGGAACTTTTTGAAACTTGCCTTGGGATTGACGGCGGGCGCCGCTGCCTTCGCCGCGACCGCGGCACAGGCCGCGCCGCTGTCACCGCAGCCGCTCGCTGATCCCACTCACGCGCCGCAAGGCAATCCCGACGCTCATCCCGCTGTCACGACCAGTGAGGAAGCTGCGCAACTCGCTCCTGAGCAGGTTCACTGGCGTGGGCGTGGCCGCCACTGGGGCTGGCACCGCCGTCATTGGCGCCGGCACCGTCGGCGCTGGCGCCGCCGCCATTATTGGTAAGCTCGCGACCATTCGCGGACTCAACGGGGATCGCCGCTGGCGGTCCCCGTTTCTTTTCTGGAGACGCCCGGCTCCGTGGGCGAAAGTCAGAGCCCCAAAAGAAAATGGCCGCAGCGGATGCCGCGCGGCCATTCTGGAGTGCGAAGAAGATCAGTAAGGACGGCAGCGGCCGGCGTACCAGCGGAAGCCGTAGGGGCAGACGCGCGCGCGGGGCACCACGACGACCGGCGGGGCGACCACCACGGGGGCGGGGCGCACGACGACTGCGCCACGCATCGGGCGGCACTGACCATAGGGGCCGCGATAAAACCCTCGGCCGCAGCCCTCGGCGGCGCTGGCCGCCTCGCTGAAACCGACGACGGCCGCGCTGGCGAGCATGACGGCGGCTAACAGGTATTTCATTTTTGATCTTCCTTCTCGTCCTGGGGGCAGGCTTAGGGGGATGGCGCTTGTGGCGCACAATGAATCAACAGACACGATTCGACACGTTAAAATTGGAGAAACGTGCCGGCACGTCGCGATCCAAACCTGCCAATCATGACCTGAATGCGGCATGAACGTTCCCCGCATCTGGTCCCGGACGACACGCTGGTGTCGCTAGCGGCCGAGAAAGCCGAGCACCAGTTCCTTGTACGTCTCCGGCGCCTCCAGGAACACGAGATGGCCGGTGTCGGGGATCACCTCGGCCCGCGCGTTCGGCATCTTCGCGGCGAGCTGCTTCGCAAGCTCTGCGTTCTGCCCCATCTTGGCCCGCAGCGCCTCCGGCGCGAGCGGCCGGCCCGGCGCGTTGTGGTCGTCCGCGCCCATGATGAACAGAGTCGGTGTCGCGATCAGCGGGATCTCGTGCGCCACCGGTTCACGATAGATCATCTGGCCGGAAGAGACGAAGGCGCGCAGCCAGCGCGGATAGTCCGGGCTGCCCTTGATATTGAAGCGGGCCTCGATGAACGGCGTGATCGCCTCGGCCGGCAGCTTGATTGCGTAATTGGTCTGGAGCTGCTTGCGATAGCCGTCGGCGGTGAGCTTGTCCTCGGTCTCGATCATCTTCTCGGTCGGCGTCGGCGGCACGTAGAGGCGGTAGTCCTCGAGCCCGATCGGCGCGGTCAGCACCAGATGGGCGAGGCGGTCGGGATAGGCCCGGGCGATGCGCACGCCGAGCATGCCGCCGAGCGAATGCGCGACGATCTCGGCCTTGTCGATTTTGAGGTGATCGAGCAGCGCAATGGTGTTGCGCGCCAGATTGTCGAAATGCAGCTCGCCCGCCGGCTTGGAAGACTTGCCGAAACCGACCTGGTCCGGCACCACGACACGAAAGCCGGCCTCGCTCAGCATCTTGATCACGGGCGCCCAATAGCTCGACGGAAAATTGCGCCCGTGCAGCAGCACGACGGTGCGGCCGTTCGGCCGTGCCGCGGCGACATCCATATAGGCCATGCTGAGCTGCTCGCCGTCGTTGACGACGGGGAGCAAGTGCACGGGGTAAGGATAGGCAAAGCCTTCGAGCGCGATGCCATAGGGCTCGCGGGGCGCAGTGTCGGCGGCGCGGGTCGATGTCAGTTGGGAAACGAGAAGGGCGGCGGCAAGCGCGGCCAGGAAGATGCGGTTCATCACGGTCTCCGTCATGCCCCGGGCTTGTCCCGCCTGCGCGGCCGAAGCCGCTTCGGCGAGGCGAAGGCCCGGGCATCCACGTGCCAGCCGCAATAAAGACGTGGATGGCCGGGTCAAGCCCGGCCATGACGAGAGTGCACATTCACACGCAAACGTGCGATCTCACAGAGCTTGTGTGATCAGTCCTTCCCATTCGCGAACAGCGCAGCGAACTGCTTCTCGCCGGTACGGGTGAAATTCACGATACGGCTGCCGGGCGTGGGATCGCGCGCGGCCCATTTCAACTCGGCGAACCGTTGCATCATGGCCGCGCCCAACGTGCCGGCGAGATGGTGCCGCCGCTCGCTCCAGTCGAGGCAGGCCTTGCAGACCGGGCGGCGCGGATGGCTGAGCATGTCGGGCGAGATCTGCAGGTGCTTCACAAGAAAGCGCTCGCCCTCGGCGGTCAGCTCGATCTCCTGCTTCTTCTGCCTGACCAGATGTCGCTCGCGCAAGGAGTCCAGCATCTGCACGCCGAGATCGCCGGCGAGATGGTCGTAGCAAATCCGCGCGCGCCGCAGCGCAGGGTCCTTCGGCCCGGTGCGCACGCGCATATGGCCGGTCCGCGCGGCAAGGCCGGCGAGCCCCTCGAGCACGCCGGCGACGTCGTCGTCGGTGAGGCGGTAATAGCGGTGGCGGCCCTGTTTCTCCGGCTCGATCAGGCCGCCGGCCTCGAGCTTCGACAGATGCGAGCTTGCGGTCTGCGGCGTGATGCCGGCCTCCTGAGCCAGCTCGCTCGCCGTGAGCGCACGGCCGTTCATCAGCGCAGTGAGCATGTTGGCGCGGGCGGGATCACCGACCAGCGAGGCGACCATGGCGATGTCGGGTCCTGATTTCATGCTTCGATGGTAACCGAAGCGTTGGTGTCGGGCAAGGGCGTAGCGTGTTGTCACGAACACGTCATTGCGAGCGAAGCGAAGCAATCCAGACTGCGTCCGCGGAGGGACTCCTGGATTGCTTCGCTACGCTCGCAATGACGGCGAAAACAAAGGAGCCCATCATGTCCGTCACCGTCTTCATCCGCTACCAGCTCGATCCCTTCAAGCGCGCGCAGTTCGAGGAATATTCGAAGCGCTGGCTCACCATCATCCCGAGATGTGGCGGCGAGTTGATTGGCTACTTCATGCCGCATGAGGGTACCAACAACATTGCGTCCGCCCTGATCTCGTTCGAGAGCCTGGCCGCCTATGAAGCCTATCGCAAACGGCTGCGCGCCGATCTCGACGGTATGGCAAACTTCAACTTTGCCGAGGCGGAGAAATTCATCCTCGCCGAAGAACGCACCTTCCTGCGCAAGGTGGTATTGTAGGCCCACCAACAGCAGGAGATGCCCATGATCGCCGTGATCTTCGAGGTCTGGCCCAAGCCGGAACACCGCCAGACCTATTTCGACCTTGCAGCCGATCTGAAGCCGCTGCTGCAGACCATCGACGGCTTCATCTCGGTCGAGCGATTCGAGAGCCTGACTGAGAAGGGCAAGATCCTGTCGGTGTCGTTCTGGCGGGATGAAGCGGCCGTCCAGGCCTGGCGCAACACGATGGAGCACCGCCGCACCCAGGCCAGGGGCAGGGCGCAGATCTTCGCCGACTATCACTTGCGCATCGCCAGCGTCATCCGCGACTACGGCATGAACGATCGCGACGAGGCGCCGAAGGACAGCCGCGCCGTGCATGACCAGGCCGCGCGGTAGCGGCCACGAAAGCCTCAGAGCCGCGGATCGACCGGCTCGCTCTCAAGTGCCAGCACGGCGAATACGCACTCGTGAATCCGCCGGAGCGGCTCGCGGGCGACAAAGCGCTTCAACGCCTCATGGCCGAGAGCGAATTCGCGCAGGGCGAGGTTGCGCTTGCCGCCGAGATTGCGCTGGCGCAGCCGGATAATGTGTTCGGGCGCATCGTATTCGGGACCGTAGATCAGGCGAAGATACTCGCGCCCGCGCACCTTCAGCGCGGGCTGAATGAGGCCCTTCTTGCCGCGAGCAATGAAGTCGCGTGGCTTGACCACCATCCCTTCACCGCCCTGGTTCGTCATGGCTTCCCACCAGGCAATGGTATCGCCGATGGCGGGCTCGTCGTCGAGAGCAACCGTGCGCCACTGCGTTTTCCTGATGACCGCGTCGGAGGCGGCGGCCAGCCGGTCGGCGAGCTTCATGTGCCAGACGTGATCATGGTCGAACCAGACGCGTCCCTCGCTTGCGAGCAGATGGAACGGCGCAACCCTGAGATCGGCAACGCCGCTCACCGGCCAGATATAGGGCGCCCAAACCTTGCCATAGCGCTCCGCGCGCAGAAGGCGGTCGGCGAAGCGATCGCGAAGGCCGGCGATGTCGAGACCGCGCTTGGTGGCACGCGTCAGTGCGTCCGCCGCCGCGGACAGTCCCGCCGCGGACGAGGCGGCAACCGGTGCGTACTGGCTTTCGATCAGGCTACCGGCCTTGGCCGACCAGGGCATGATCTCGGCGTCGAGCAGCAGCCAGTTACTGCCAAGCTCCTCCCACAGGCGCGCGCCGTCCACCGCGTGCCGTAATTGTGCCAAAAGCGCCTCGGTCGTCGCGGCGTCATTGAAGAAGCCGCGCCCGGTCCGGGTCCAGATCGCGCCAGTCTCGCCGATGGGCACGCCGAACCGGGCAGCGGCCGCGCTCGCCGTCCGGCACAGCGCGATGATCGCGCGGGAGCCCATGTGCTTCTCCTCGCACACCACCTCGCTGACGCCGCGTTCGCGAAAATGCGCAAAAGCCTCTTCGGGCCGCTCCAGCCAACCCTCGCGCGCGCTGGTTTCCGAAGGCGACATCGTCGGTGGCAAATAAGCGAGCCATTGCGGTGCGAGCGCGAACCGGCTCATCACCTCCAGTGCCGCAGTCGCATTCTCCTCCGCGACCACGATTCGGCCGCGCAGCTCGGTCTCGATCCAGCGCCGTCCGACGACGTCTTCGATGTCAAGCACCTGATCGGCGTCGGCTTGGGCCGAAGCTGGGTCGGCAGGGCTTGCCAGCGGCCGCACCGGTTCGGACCAAACGCGTTCCGCCACAACCTCGACGATCTCCTTCTCGGGCCAGCGCAAGGCCGTCAGCTTGCCGCCGAAGACGCAGGCTGTGTCGATGCAGAGCGTATTGTTGACCCAGTCGGCCCGGACCACCGGCGTGTGACCGTAGACGACGGTCGTCGATCCCCGGTACTTGGCCGCCCAGTCGGCGCGGACCGGCAGGCCGTAGGAGTCGATCTCGCCAGTGGTCTCGCCGAACAGCGCAAATTCCCGGACCGCGCCCGAGCCGCGGCCGATCATGTCTTCTTTCAGCCCGGCATGCGCAACTGCAAGCCGTCCGCCGTCGAGCCAGACATGGCTGCGGAGCCCGTCGAGGAAGGTGGCGACGCCGTCGCGGAAGCCGCGGTCCTCATGGGCGAGTTGATCGATCGATTGTTGCAAGCCATGCGCAACCGTGACCTTGCGGCCGGCAAGCCAGCGCTGGAGCTTGCGGTCGTGATTGCCCTGGACGACATACGCGGTGCCGGCCGCCGTCATGCTCATTGCGATGCGCAGCACATCCGGCGTGTTGGGGCCGCGATCGACGAGATCGCCGACGAAGACTAGCTTCCGTCCCTCGGGTGGCGTCACGGTGACGCTACGGTCAGCCGACCATTGCACGCCGTAGCCGAGCAGCGCGAGCAGCGCCTGCAATTCGTCTGCGCAGCCGTGAACGTCGCCGATGATGTCGAACGGGCCGTGATCTCCGCGTTTATCGGTCCAGAGCGGCTGGCGCGCGATGGTGGCGGCGTCGATGGCCTCGACATCCGAGAGCTTCCACACCTGACGAAAGCCTTCGCGCTGGAGGCCGCCGAAGCCGCGCCGGATCTCCGAGACCATGCGTTGCACGACCTGTCCGCCGAACGCGCGGTCGGGACGCTCCTTGTTGCGCGCGATGCAGACGTCGATGCCTGGATCGAACACGATGGCGATCGGTAGGGCGTGCCATTTGCGCGCCAGCTCGACCCAGCCCTTGCGCTCGGCAGGGCGGACGTTGGTTGCGTCGATGACCGCAAGCCGGCGATGCTTCAGGCGCTTGCCGGCGATTTCGCGCACGAGGTCGAAGGCGTCCGCACTGATGCTCTGGTTGGTCTCGTCGTCCGCCACCAGGCCGCGGCAATAATCCGACGAGATCACCTCGGTCGGCAGAAAATGCTTTGCCGCGAAGGTGGATTTGCCGGATCCGGTCGAGCCGATCAGCACGACCAGCGAGAAGTCGGGAATCTCGAGTTTCATCGTTTGAAGCTATCGCGTGAAGACGGCCATTTGGGTGGGTGATCCGAGCGCCGGGTCGCTCGCGCCGATGTCGCTGAATTCGGCGCGGTAGCCGTACGCCGTGCCGATCCTGTCCGCCCAGTCGCGAAACTCGGTGCGGGTCCATTCGAACCGATGGTCGCGATGGCGGAAGCTGCCCGCCGCGAGCGTCGGAAACAGCACGTTGTATTCGGCGTTGGGCGTGGTGACGACGACCGCGCGCGGCCGCGCCGCGCCGAACAGGACACGTTCGACGAGCGGAAGGCGGTCGGGATCGAGGTGCTCGATGACCTCGACCAGCGCTGCGGCATCCGCCTCGGCCCAGCGCTTGTCGTAGTAGGTCAGGGAGCCGTGCAGCAGCGACACGCGGCCTTCCGGCGGGCCGCCGGGCAGGTTCAGCTTGAGGCGCCGTACGGCCCGCTGCAATTCGTTCACGGCAGGGTCGAGGCCGATCAGCCGGTCGGCCCAGCGTTCGCGGAGGAGGTGCTGCAAGAGCTTGCCTTCGCCGCAGCCGAGGTCGGCCACGGTCTTGGCGCCGGTCGCACGCAGCGCCTCGACGACCGCGGCCATCCGCTGGTCGTTGAGCCGGATCGGCGTCTCGAGCGTGTCCTCGTCGCCGCTGCGCTCGTCGGGCTCGGTAGGATCGTCCTTGGTCTCGGGGGCAAGGCGTTCCAGCGCAACGCGTGCCAGCGTGCCGCGATGACGGAGATAGCGACGGACGATCAGCTCCTTGGCTGGATGCTGTTCAAGCCAGCCTTCGCCGCGCTTGAGCAGCTTGTCGATCTCATCGTCGCCCACCCAATAATGCTTGGCGTCGTCCATGACCGGGATGAGCACGTAGAGATGATTGAGGAGGGCGCTGAGCCGGGCCGTCCCGCTCAGGCGCAGGCGTGCATAGGCCTTGCCGGCCGTGTCGACGTTCGGGCTCGGGACCGGCTCGAGGTCGACGAGCCAGCCGAGCGGTTCGAACAGCTGCCGCACCACGCGCTCGCCGCCGCGCATCGGCAGCGGGGTGACCACGGCCTCCAGCGGAAGATCGCTGTCGGCGAGCTCCTGCCGCGCGCTGCTCACGCCATTCATGGCGGTCCGGAACGTCTTGTTCAGCGCTACCGAGAGAAACGAGGAGGCCGCGTACGGACGGTCGTTGACGTATTGATCGAGCAACCCTTCGCCCTGTCCCTTGCCCCTGACGAGGCCGACTGGATCGACGTCGAGCACCAGCGCCGCCTCGCAGCGCGACTCGCGGGCTTCGGGATAGAATACAAGGACCTTGCCGTAGGTCAGCTCGAGCTCATGCATCCGCTCGGGATGCTTGTTGAGCAGGTAGCCGAGGTCGGTGGCCGGTTGATGGGTGGTCGCAATCGATAGGAACATGCCGTCAGATAGCCGATGGCAGCATTTACTTCCAGTGGTCTTGATTGCTCCGCTCGCCTTTGAGGGCGGAGACACTGGCGCGGCCGGGCACGCAGCCTTATCTCTGCGCGGCTAACAAGGGAGAGAAACATGCACGTGACGACCGCTGACAAGCGCGCGACGTTCAGGAAAATGCACGAGAGCGGCTGCTTCATCCTGCCCAATCCGGTCGATGTCGGCAGCGCGAAAGCCTTGCAGCATCTCGGCTTCAAGGCGATCGCGTCATCGAGCGCGGGCTTTGCCTGGACCATTGGCAAGGCCGACAATCACGTCACCGTCGAGGACGTCTGTCAGCATCTGGCAGCATTGAGCTCGGCTGTCGACATCCCCGTGAACGCCGATTTCGAGGGTGGCTTTGCGGTCGAGCCTGACAAGGTCGCGGACAATGTCGAGCGCGGTGTACGCACCGGCGTTGCGGGCCTCTCGATCGAGGATTCCACCGGCGACAAGGACAAGCCGCTCTACGATCGCGCGCTGGCCGTCGAGCGCATCAAGGCCTCGCGCAAGGCGATCGGCGACAGCGGCACGCTGCTGGTCGGCCGCTGCGAGGCCTATCTGTGGGGCGTGACCGATCTCAAGCTCGTTATCGACCGGCTCACCGCCTATGCCGATGCCGGCGCCGACTGCCTCTATGCGCCGGGTCTGAAGAGCCGCGAGGACATCGCCGCGGTGGTCAAGGCGGTCGCACCGAAGCCGTTCAATCTTCTGATCGGCGGCTCCGGCCTGTCGCTGCAGGAAGCCCAGGATCTTGGCGTGCGCCGCATCAGCGTCGGCGGCTCGCTCGCCCGCGCCGCCTGGGGCGGCTTCATGCGCGCGGCCAAGGAGATGGCGGAGAAGGGGACCTTCAACGAGCTCGGCGGCGGCTATCCCGGCGGCGAGCTCAACAAGATGTTCGGCTAGAGCATGATCCGGAAAAGTGCGTGGCGGTTTTCCGAGAAGATCATGCTCAAACAATAACCTAAAGCGCGATGACGATTCATCCTAATCCCATCGCGCTTCAGCCAAACGAAGAGCGGCGGGATGTTGCATCCCGCCGCTCTCGCGCATCATTACGAAATGTTACTTCGCGCCGTCGGACGGAGCTGGCGTATTCGAGGACGGCCTGTTCGGCGCTGCACCCGTGGTCACGCCCGGCTCGGTGTTGCTGCGCGGCGTCACGTCACGCATGCCGGGAGGTGCGGCCGGATTGGTCGGCTGCGTCTGCGCAGTCTGCGAGGCCGGTGTGTTGCTGGCCTCGTTGGTGGTGCTGGAATTGTTCAAGCCGTAGAACACTGCGCCCAGCACCAGGGCGACAGCGACCGCAAACAGCGCGATCTTGCCGCTGGAGGCGGGGCCTTCCCCGAGCTCGGGATCGGCCTGCAGGTCGGCATCCCGGCGCGCCGCGCGAGAGTACTCATCGTCGGCGAGGTTCGGGCGGTACGGATCGTTGGGAAAACGGTCGTCTGCCATCGATTTGGTCTCCTCGGTTATGACCCCGGGACAACCCTCAGGTGCGAGATTCTGTTCCGCCGCCTTGATGCTTTCGTCGCATGTTGCCTCGGTGTGGGGAATCGGGAACCTGTTCCATGGGAACCCGCGCCTGAGTTCGAGGGCCACGGAGAGGGAACACGCGATGTGGAGCCTGCCGCCTACCGATAGCGTGCTGCATTTCCTGTCCCTGGCCGCGGTGGCCGCGCAGGGCATGACGGCTGCGCTCGCTGCCGGACGCCGCAGCATGGATTGGCTGGGCGTCTGCTTCCTCGGCTGCATCACCGCGCTCGGCGGCGGCACGTTGCGCGATCTCTTCCTCGGACATTATCCGCTGGCCTGGGTGCAGAACCCGATCTATCTCGCGCTCGCCGGCGGCGCCGCCTTCCTCACCATCCTGTTTGCGCGCCTCGTGCACCGGCTGAAGGTCGCCTTCATCGTGCTCGATGCCATCGGTCTCGTCGTCTTCACCATGGCCGGCTGCGACGTTGCCTGGCAGATGGATGCCTCGCTGCCGATCGTCATCGTCTCGGGCATGGTGACGGGCTGCGCCGGCGGCGTGCTGCGCGACGTGCTCTGCAACGACGTGCCGCTGCTGTTTCGCTCCGAGCTCTATGCCAGCGTCTCGGTGGTGACGGGGTTGTTCTATGCGACCGCGTTCGGTCTCAAGCTCAACGCGGAGCTCTGGACCATTTTGACATTTGTCCTCGGCATCAGCTTCCGCCTGCTTGCGGTGCGCTACAAATGGGAGATGCCGAAATTCGTGTTCACGGGGGATGAAGAGCGGTGAGCGCTGTCGCGCGCGAATGGCGAATAGCGAATGGTTCTGGGCCATTCGCCGCTCGCTATTCCCCATTCGCCTCTCGCTTCCTTGCTTTTGCCACCTGTGCCGGTGTCACCAGCGGGCCTGCATTGCCCCAGGAATTGCGGATGTAGTTCGTCACCGCGGCGATCTCGGCGTCGGACAGCTGCTTGGCGTAAGCCGGCATCTCGCCGGTGTTCGGCGCGCGCGGCGTCGTCACGGTGTGGGCACCGTCGAGGATGATGCGCAAGGTCGAGGACGGATTGATCGATTGCAGCAGCGCATTGCCCGGCAGCGGCGGGTAGATGCGCGGGCTGCCTGTGCCGTCGGCCTCGTGGCAGGCGATGCAGAGCTTTGCGTAGACCGCCTGGCCGGCCTTCATCTCGGCTGCGTCCGGCGGCGTCACGATGGTCTCGCGCCGGGCCGGCGGCAGGCTCTTCAGATAGGTCGCGATCGCGCGCACGTCGGCATCGCTCATCTTCGAGGTCGAGTTGACGACGACCTCCGCCATCGGCCCGCCGGCGTGGCTTTTGGCATTGCGCCCGCTTTGCAGATACTCCGTGATATCAGCCTCGCTCCAGGATTTCAGCCCGGTGCGGGCGGCGCCGTCGAGCCGCGGTGCGAACCAGCCGCCGACCGCGTTGCCGGACAGCGCCTGCGCATCCCGGTCGGCGCCGAAATAATTCTTGGGCGTGTGGCAGGCGCCGCAATGGCCGAGCCCGGTGACCAGGTAGCCGCCTCTGTTCCAGGCTGCGCTCTTGGTCTGGTCCGGCTCGAACAGGCCGGGCTTGAAATACATCGTGTTCCAAAGCCGCATCAGGCCGCGATAGCCGAATGGCCAGCGCAGCTCCGGCGGCTTGTTGCGGCTGGTGACGGGCGCCAGCGTGGCGAGATAGGCGCGGATCGCCAGCGTGTCGTCCTTCGTCATCTTCGTGAAGTAGGGGTAGGGGAACGCCGGGTAATAGTTCGAGCCGTCGGGCGCGACGCCGGTGCGCAAGGCGCGGGTGAAATCGGCATCCGTCCAGCCGCCGATGCCAGTGTCACGGTCCGGCGTCAGGTTCGGCGCATAGATCGCGCCAAAGGGCGTGTCGATGCGCTTGCCGCCCGCGAACGGTTTGGCCGAATCGGCGGTGTGGCAGCCCGCGCAGTCGCCGGCCTCGGCCAGCGCCTTGCCATAGGCGATCAGCTCGGGCGATGGTCCGGCGGCGCCTGCCGCGCTTGTGACCGTACTTGCAACCGCACTGCACAACGCCAGGCCCACAAGCGCCAGGCCGGTCAGAATCGTCCGCATCGACAGCCTCTCCTGCGACCCATCGATCCTACCTGCGTGAAGGGAAGCGTCGATTCATTTCGTAATGATGGGGGTATGGTGACACAAACTGAAAATCGCCAACGTGTTTCAGGCCACGAAATTGCGATTTTTACCCGAGGCCTCCTTTGGTCCAGAATTGTGATGCGGATCATGAAATATCCGACATAGAGTGGCGGAGGTGGTCGGTGCGCCCTAGCTAAAAACAACGGGCAGGCAACGACTTAAGTCAGCAAGACCTGAACAGGGCGCGAAGCGAGGACAGCATGGGCATCAACCAGGGTCCGATCAGTCTCGATCAGAAGTACACCCAAGAGACCGGACACGTCTTCACCACGGGCATCCAGGCCCTGGTCCGCTTGCCGATGGCCCAGATCCGGCGCGACCGCGCCAACGGCCTCAACACCGCAGGCTTCATCTCCGGCTATCGCGGCTCGCCGCTTGGCGGCTACGACCAGCAGCTGTTCGCCGCGCGCAAGCATCTCGAGCAGTACAATATCAAGTTCCAGCCAGGCGTGAACGAGGACCTCGCTGCGACCGCGGTGTGGGGCTCGCAGCAGCTCAACCTCTCGCCGGGCGCCAAATACGACGGCGTGGTCGGCATCTGGTACGGCAAGGGCCCGGGCGTCGACCGCTGCGGCGACGTGTTCCGTCACGGCAATGCCGCGGGCTCGGCCAAGAACGGCGGCGTGCTCTGCCTTGCCGGCGACGACCACGGCGCGAAATCCTCCACCGTCCCGCATCAGTCCGACCATGCTTTCATGTCGGCACTGATGCCGTATCTCTACCCGTCGAGCATCCACGAGATGATCGAGATGGGCCTGCTCGGCATCGCGATGTCGCGCTATTCCGGCTGCTGGGTCGGCATGAAGGTGATCACGGAGACGGTGGAGACCACCGCCGAGATCGACCTCACCGACGAGATGAAGCCGTTCATCATTCCCACCGATTTCGAGCTGCCACCCGGCGGCCTCAACCTGCGCTGGCCCGACGACCGCTTCGAGCAGGACCGGCGCCTGCAGGACTACAAGGGCTTTGCCGCCATCGCCTTTGCCCGCGCTAACAAGGTCAACCGCGTCACCATGGATTCGCCGAACGCCCGTTTCGGCATCATGGCCTCTGGCAAGAGCTACGAGGACGTTCGTCAGGCGCTACGCGAGCTCGGCATCACCGAGGAGGTCGCCGCCAAAATCGGCCTTCGTCTCTACAAGATCGGCATGCCCTGGCCGCTCGAGCCGGAAGGCGTGCATGAATTCGCCGTCGGCCTGGAGGAGATATTCATCGTCGAGGAGCGGCGCGAGATCGTCGAGAACCAGGTCAAGCAGGTGTTGTTCAACTGGCGCGACGATGTGCGCCCGCGCATCGTCGGCAAGATGGACGAGCACGACAAGCGCTTCCTGACCTTCGCCGCCGAGCTCAGCGTCGCCTCGCTCGCGACCTCGCTCACCGAGCGCCTGCTTCGACTTGATCTCAACCCTGAAATCGCGGAGATGCTCCGCGCCAAGGCCGACTGGTTCAACGGCCGCCAGGCGACCCAGATGCAGGCGGTCGCGCCTGTCTCCCGAACCCCGTATTTCTGCTCCGGCTGCCCCCACAACACGTCGACGAAAGTCCCCGAAGGCAGCCGCGCGCTGGCTGGCATCGGCTGTCACTTCATGGCGCTGTGGATGGACCGCTCGACCGAGACGTTCACGCATATGGGCGGCGAGGGCGTGCCCTGGGTCGGCATCGCGCCCTTCACCAACGAGAACCACATCTTCGCAAATCTCGGCGACGGCACCTACTTCCACTCCGGCATTCTCGCCATCCGCCAGGCGATCGCCTCCAAGGCCAACATCACCTACAAGATCCTCTACAACGATGCGGTAGCCATGACCGGCGGCCAGCGTCATGACGGCGATCTCTCGCCGCAGCAGATCACCCAGCAGCTTTACGCCGAAGGCATCCGCGAACTCTATCTGGTCTCGGAAAACCCAGACGCTTACCCGGCCGATACCATCGCGCCCGGCGTGAAGAAGTATCACCGCGACGAGCTCGACAACGTCATGAAGATGTGCCGCGAGTTCAAGGGCACCTCGGCGATCGTGTTCGTGCAGACCTGCGCCGCCGAGAAGCGCCGTCGCCGCAAGCGCGGCCTGATGGAGGACCCGGCGCGCCGCGTCATGATCAATCCGGCCGTCTGCGAAGGCTGCGGCGATTGCTCGGTGCAGTCGAACTGCATCTCGGTCGAGCCGCTGGAGACCGAGTTCGGCCGCAAGCGCGCTATCAACCAGTCATCCTGCAACAAGGACTATTCCTGCCTGAAAGGATTCTGTCCGTCCTTCGTCACCATCGACGGCGGCGCGCCGCGCCACCGCGCGCCAGCCGAGCTCGCTGAGATCGGCGCGCTGCCCGAGCCGGCCTCGCGTCCGACGCTCGACAAGCCCTATAACATCGCCGTCGGCGGCGTCGGCGGCACCGGCGTGCTCACCATCGGCGCGCTGCTCGGCATGGCCGCCCACATCGAGGGCAAGGCCTCGATGATCCTAGATATGTCGGGCCTCGCGCAAAAGGGCGGGGCGGTGCTCAGCCACGTGCGGCTATCAGATCATCCGGCCGAGGTGACCTGCTCGCGCATCGTCACCGGCACGGCCGATCTCGTGCTCGCCGCCGACGAAGTCGTCGCAGTCGCCAAGGACACGATCACCCTTTGTGACACCAGCCGCACCCACGGCATCATCAACAGCCACGTCATTCCCACGGCCGATTTCATCCTCAACCGCGATTTCAATTTCCAGACCCGCAAGCTGAACGGGCTCCTGGAAACGGCGCTGCACAAGGATTCGGTGTTCTTCGACTTCACCAAGCCTGCCGAGCAGCTGCTCGGCGATGCCATCGCCACCAACATGATGATGATGGGCTATGCCTATCAGAAGGGTTTGTTGCCGCTCTCCGCGGAAGCGATCGAGCAGGCGATCGAGGTCAATGGCGTCTCGATCAAGATGAACAAGGAAGCCTTCAGCCTCGGCCGCCTCGCAGTCGCCGACCCCAAGCGCCTTGCCGACATGCTGAAGGGCGGGGACGAAGTGGTTGCGCCGAAGGCGCTGGAGGCCATGACGCTGGACGAGGTCGTCGAGCACCGCGCCAAGCATCTGACCGCCTATCAGAACGCTCGTCTCGCCAAGCGCTATCGCAAGCTGGTCGACCAGGTCCGCGATGCCGCCGCGAAGGGCGGTTATGGCGATGCACTGCCGCGCGCGGTCGCCGTGAACTATGCAAAGCTCCTGGCCTACAAGGACGAATACGAAGTCGCGCGCCTCTACACCGACGGCGCCTTCGAGCAGCAGCTCCGCGACCAGTTCGAGGGCGACTTCAAGTTCAATTTCAATCTCGCGCCGCCGATCCTCAGCAGCGGTGTCGATGCGCTGGGGCGCCCCAAGAAGCGCGCCTTCGGCCCGTGGATGCTGAAGGTCTTCCGCGTGCTGGCCAAGTTCAAGTTCCTGCGCGGCACGCCGTTCGACATCTTCGGCCGCAGCGCCGACCGCAAGCTCGAGCGCGACCTGATCGCCGGCTACGAGAAGGACGTCGCCACCGTGCTCGGCCTGTTGTCGCCGCTCACGATCGACACCGCGGTCGAATTGCTCTCGCTGCCCGACCGCATTCGCGGCTACGGCCCCGTGAAGGAGAAAGCCGTACACGACGCCAAGGCCCGCTACGCCCAGCTCGCCGCGGATTTGACCAACCCGCCGCCGGCGCCCCGGCAGATCGCGGCGGAGTAGGCGGTCCCGTAGGGTGGGTTAGCCTTGTGAATGCGCGAAGCGCGTTCGCGGGGCGTAACCCACCGCTTCTGCCGCCGCTGAGAGCGAAGCGGTGGGTTACGCCTTCCGCTAACCTACCCTACGACACCACCCCTAGCACTACGCGTCGGGCAAAACACCCGCGCCATGGGTCAAGCCGGGCGCGTAAAAAAAGTTCCGCTTTACCGAAATTCGGAATTGTCGTATCTCTCCGCCACCTCATCCCTCTCAGAGGGGCGTATCGCGATCGTCACGAAACGCGGGGTGAGCGGCGGTGGACGCGGGCTGCGTCGCGCGAGTCTTTCGCGCGCACGACGGGCGCGGTCTCGCGTACGGCAAAATCGTGTGGTCCTGACGCCCGGGGTCTGTGCGTCAAGTCTTGCGGGTCTCTCTCGCAAGGCGACGGGGGCAATAGTGCATCGCTCCCCGGGGAGAGCGCGACATAAGCCGTAAAGCCACTGCGCAGGGAAGGCCGGATGTTGGGCTTCACCTGTATGCCGCTGTGCATCTGTTTTTCGCGCAATTCGCGCACAGCGGACCGTGGGTGCCCAGCCGGCACCCGGTCTTCCCTGCGCCCTCTGTCTTCGGAGGGAGCAAGACGGGAGCAAAACTCGGGCGAGATGTGCCGCGAGGATGCGGGCGTGTGTCTGCGAGCGAGTCTTGAGTTGAAGCAGCGCCATCAGTGGCAACAAACTCCGTCATTGCGAGCGTAGCGAAGCAATCCAGAATTCCTCAATGGAGGGGCTCTGGATTGCTTCATCGCAAGGGCTCCTCGCAATGACGACGCGGCGGGCAGGTTCGCTTGCTATCCGAGGCCCGGATTTCGGATGTGCTCCACTTGCGCCGACCCGTCACCCTCTCGCGGGGCGGAATATTTCCGCGCTTGCCAATCAGCCCGGTGCGGTTCAGAAAAAAGCACCAAGACAAGACGCGAGCGGAGATCGAAGTTTGACCATCAAGGGCAAGGCCTACATTGCCGGGATCTACGAACACCCGACCCGGCATGCGCCGGACAAATCCACCGCCCAGCTCCATGCCGAGGTCGCCAAGGGCGCGATCGAGGATGCCGGGATCAGCAAGGACGATATCGACGGCTATTTCTGTGCGGGTGACGCGCCCGGAGGCGCCTGGCCGATGGTCGATTATCTCGGCCTGAACACCAAGAAGCTTCGCCACATTGATTCCACCGAGACCGGTGGCTGCTCCTACATCATCCATCTCGGCCATGCCGCCGAGGCGATCGCCGCGGGCAAATGCTCGATCGCGCTCGTGACGCTCGCCGGCAAGCCGCGCACCGGCGCGATGCCGCCGCGCGCTTCCGGCGCCGAGGTCGATTTCGAAACCGCTTACGGGGCGACCACGCACAATGCCTATGGCATGTGTGCCATGCGCCACATGCACGACTATGGCACCACCTCCGAGCAACTCGCCTGGATCAAGGTCGCGGCCTCGCATCACGCGCAGTACAATCCGCATGCGATGCTCAAGGACGTCGTCACTGTCGAGGACGTCCTGAACTCGCCGATGATCTCCGATCCCCTGCATCGCATGGATTGCTGCGTCGTCTCCGACGGCGGCGGCGCGCTGATCGTGACGACGCCGGAGATTGCCAAGAGCCTGAAGAAGCCGCTGGTGCGCCTGATCGGCCATGGCGAGGCGATGAAGGGCCCGCGCGGCGGCAAGGATCTCGACCTCACTTACTCCGCCGGCGTCTGGTCCGGTCCGCGTGCGTTCGAGGAAGCCGGCATCACGCCGAAGGACATCAAATACGCCTCGATCTATGACAGCTTCACCATCACCGTGCTGATGCAGCTCGAAGACCTCGGTTTCTGCAAGAAGGGCGAGGGCGGCAAGTTCGTCGCCGACGGCAACCTGATCTCGGGCGTCGGCAAGCTGCCGTTCAACACCGATGGTGGCGGCCTCTGCAGCAACCACCCCGTCAACCGCGGCGGCATGACCAAGATCCTCGAGGCCGTCAGGCAACTGCGCGGCGAGGCGCATCCGAAGGTGCAGGTCAAGAATTGCGATCTCGCCATCGCCCACGGCACCGGCGGCCTCCTCGGCGTCCGCCACGCCGCCTCGACCGCCATTCTGGAGCGCGTGTGATGAGCGAAGTGAAAAAGTATCCGGCCCCGGTGACGAATCCCGAGACATCAGCGTTCTGGGACGCCGCGAAAGAGGGCAAGTTCATGATCAAGCGCTGCACCGCCTGCGGCGAAGCGCATTACTTCCCGCGCTCGATCTGCCCGTTCTGCTACTCCGACAAGACGGTGTGGGAGCAGGCCTCGGGCGAGGGCACGATCTACACCTACAGCTTGATGCGGAAATCGCCGACTGGTCCTTACGCCATCGGCTACGTCACGCTGAAGGAGGGGCCATCGGTGCAGACCAATTTCGTCGACTGCGATCTGGAGAAGCTCAAGATCGGTCAGAAGGTGAAGGTGGTGTTCAAGCCGACCGACGGCGCCCCGCTGCCATTCTTCACGGTGGCTTGATTGCTTTCTTCCTTCCCCCCTTGCGGGGGAAGGTGGCGCGAAGCGCCGGATGAGGGGTTCTCTCCACGGAGAGAATCTTCAACGTGGAAGCAACCCCTCACCCAAACGCGTATGTGGCCGGCACCTCGGAGCCCTCTCCCGCAAGGGGAGAGGGCGCATCAGTAAGCGCCGGTGAAATCCCGGGAGAAACCAGAAGAATGTCCGCCAGATACGAAGAGCTCAAAGGCCTGAAAAATCTCGGCCAGAAATACGCCTACACCGATCGCGAAGTCATGCTCTACGCCTACGGCATCGGCCTCGGTGCCGATCCCATGGACGAGAACGAACTCGCCTTCGTCAACGAGGGCACGTTCACGCCGCGGCCGCTGAAGGTGGTGCCGACCTTCGCCTCTGTCGCGGCCTGGGGCTCGGGCCCGGGCGAGATGAATCTCAACCGCGTCATGGTGGTCGACGGCGAACGGGACATCACCTTCCACCAGCCGCTGCCGGTCGCCGCCAACATCACCGCCGACTCCTCGGTGCTCGAAGTCTACGACAAGGGCAAGGACAAGGGCGTGGTCATCGTTCACCAGACCGTGCTGAAGAACGAGAAGGGCGAGAAGCTGGCAACGCTGGTCGCCTCGCGCTTTGCCCGCGGCGATGGCGGCTTCGGCGGGCCGAACCTGACCCAGCCCGATCCGCACAAGATCCCATCGCGCGAGCCGGACAAGACCATCGACATCACCACGCGCCCCGACCAGGCGCTGGTCTATCGCCTCTGCGGCGACCGCAACCCGCTGCACTCCGATCCCGAGTTCGCCAAGAAAGCCGGCTTCCCGCGTCCGATCCTGCACGGCATGTGCACCTACGGCATCACCTGCCGCGGCGTGCTCCAGACCTATGCCGACTACGATGCGAGCGCCTTCCGTCAGCACGTCGCGCGGTTCTCCTCGCCGGTCTATCCCGGCGAGACCGTGACCATGGACCTCTGGAAGGACGGCAACGTGATCTCGTTCGAAGCCAAGGTGAAGTCGCGCGGGGTGACGGTGATCAAGAACGGCAAGACGGTGCTGGGTTAGTGGGCACCGGCGTTTCACTCCCTCGCCCCGCTTGCGGGGAGAGGGTGGGGTGAGGGGCTCTCACCACGAGTCGGGACGGTATTGAGACCTGTACCCCCTCACCCGATCGCTACGCGATCGACCTCTCCCCGCAAGCGGGGAGAGGTGGAAGAAAAACAAACAGGGAGACGCCACCATGGGACTACTCGACGGCAAGGTCGCGCTGATCACCGGCGCGGGCGGCGGGCTCGGTGAGGCCTACGCAAAGCTGTTCGCGCGGGAAGGGGCCTCGGTCGTGGTCAACGATCTCGGCGGTCCCCGCGACGGCTCCGGCGCCGACAAGTCCATGGCGCAGCAGGTCGTGGACGCGATCAGGGCCCAGGGCGGCAAGGCGGTCGCGAACGGTGCCGACATCTCCACCATGGAAGGCGGCCAGTCGGTGTTCGACGACGCCATCAAGCATTTCGGCCGGGCCGACATCCTGGTCAACAATGCCGGCATTTTGCGCGACCAGACCTTTCACAAGGCCAGCGAGGCCGACTGGGACAAGGTCATCAAGGTCCATCTGAAGGGTACCTTTTGTTGCACCATGCCGGTGTTTCGCTGGATGCGGGAAAACGGCGGCGGCGTCATCGTCAACACCTCCTCGACGTCAGGGCTGATCGGCAATTTCGGCCAGACCAATTACGGCGCGGCCAAGGGCGGCATCTGGGGCCTGTCCAACGTGCTCGCGATCGAGGGCCGCAAGTACAACATCCGGATCTGGACGCTGGCCCCGGGCGCCCTGACCCGCATGACCGCAGACCTGCCCCGCTATAAGGAGAACCCCGGCGCCGCGCTCGGGCCGGACGGCATCGCGCCGGCCGTGCTATACATGGTCAGCGATTTGTCGGGCGACCAGACCGGCAAGGTGCTGGGCGTGTCCGGGCCCCGCGGCGTGCGCGAGATGCGGATGATGGAAATGGAAGGCTGGAAGCCGCCGCACTCGGGCTGGAACGCCCAGGACATTGTCGATCATGCCAAGGAGATCTTCTTCTCCGAGGAGCAGATCAAGATGGGGGCACGGCGGTTTTAGAAGGCCGTCATCTCGGGGCACGCGAAGCGTGAGCCCGGGATCCATACTCCGGATCGTGGTTATGGATTCCGGGCTCGCGACTGCGTCGCGCCCCGGAATGACAGATTAGAGAAAGACGAGGACCGATGAAACTCACCGCCGACGCCAAGGGCACCTTCGCAATCGCGCCGACGCCGTTCCACGACGACGGCCGGATCGACGAGCGCTCGATCGACCGCCTGACCGATTTCTACGAGGAGGTCGGCTGCGACGGCGTCACGGTGCTGGGCATTCTTGGTGAAGCCCCCAAGCTTGATGCCGTCGAGGCCGAGCAGGTCGCGGTGCGCTACGTCAAGCGCGCCAAGAAGATGCAGGTGATCGTCGGCGTCTCCGCGCCGGGCTTTGCCACCATGCGTTCGCTGGCCAAGGCTTCGATGGATGCGGGCGCGGCCGGCGTCATGATAGCGCCGCCGCCCTCGCTTCGCACCGACGACCAGATCATCGGCTATTTCAAGCAGGCGGCGGAAGCCATCGGCCCTGATGTGCCCTGGGTGCTGCAGGACTATCCGCTGACCTTGCAGGTGGTGTTCACCCCCGCCGTGATCCGCAAGATCGTCATGGACAATCCGAACTGCGTGATGCTCAAGCACGAGGACTGGCCGGGCCTGGAGAAGATCTCGACACTACGCGGCTTCCAGAAGGACGGCTCGCTCCGTCCGCTCTCGATCCTCTGCGGCAATGGCGGCACCTTCCTGGACTTCGAGATGGAGCGCGGCGCCGACGGCGCCATGACCGGCTATGCCTTCCCGGAGCTCCTGATCGACGTCGTGAACCTCTCCAAGGCCGGCAAGCGCGACGCGGCACATGACATCTTCGACGCGCATCTGCCGCTGATCCGCTACGAGCAACAGCCCGGCGTCGGCCTCACCGTGCGCAAATACGTGCTGCAGAAGCGTGGTATCATCGCTTCCAGCGCGCAGCGCAAGCCCGGTGCGACGATGACGGCGACGGCGAAGGCCGAGGTCGACTATCTCTTGTCGCGGGTCGCCCGTTTCGACAAGCGCGCCAATCTCGGCCCGCAATCCAGCGCCGCAGGCTAGTTGCATGGCCGAGACATCAGCATCACGCCCGGCCTCGACGATCCTCCTGCTGCGCGACGGCACTAAGGAAATCGAAGTCTTCATGATGGTCCGCCATCATCAGATCGAGTTCAACTCGGGCGCGCTGGTGTTTCCCGGTGGCAGCGTCGATGCCGGCGACAACGAGATCGTCGCCCGCGCCGACCTCTATTCGGGCGGCGAAAGCCTCAGCGAAGCGGACCGCGGCTTCCGGATCGCCGCGATCCGCGAGACCTTCGAGGAGAGCGGCATCCTGCTGGCGCGATCGAGGCAGACTGGCCTGGCGGTCGATGCCAACCGCGCCGGCGAGATCGCTGACGCGCACCGCGTTGCCCTCAACGAGCACAAGATCAGCTTCCTGAAGATCCTCGACGACAATGGCCTCCAGCTCGCGCTCGACACGCTGGTGCCTTACGCACACTGGATCACGCCGGAGGGCATGCCGAAGCGCTTCGATACCTGGTTCTTCCTCGCGGCCGCGCCGCCCGACCAGCTCGGCGCACACGACGGGCGGGAGTCCACCGATTCGATCTGGCTGTCAGCGCGCGAGGCGGTGGAGGGCGGCGAAAGCGGCCGCTTCAAGCTGCCGTTCCCGACCACGCGCAATCTGATCCGGCTCGCCAAGCAGGGAAGCGTGAGCGCGGCGCTGGAGCACGCCCGCGGCCTCTCGATCGTTACGGTGATGCCGGTGATGACCAAAACCGAAACCGGCCGTCAGCTCCGCATCCCCCGCGAGGCCGGCTATGACGGCGAGGTGTTCGAGGTCGGCCCCGTCGGCTAGCACACTTCGACAGGCGGCGAAGTATCGATGAATCCCGGCGCGCGGGGCAGCCAGCGTCAAACTGTCGTAAAGCTGAAGCGGGCGCCAGGTCCCGATATTAACGATATTCCGCGTCCCGAGGCATGTTCCCCCCGGGCAGCATTACGTCGTATATTGGACCTCCAGCAGTCCGGTCCTCAAACCACCAATGTCCGCCGAATTGAAGCCGTCCCCTGAGAAAAGGCGAACTTTCTCGCTCTCCATCGGCCAGCTCACCTTCGGTAGCTTCCTGTTGGTGCTGGCGGTGATCATCGTCACCTCGACTGCGAGCGTGATCGCGATCCGGCACATCGATACGACATTCGCCGAGCTGCAGCGGCTGCAGAGCGTCGGCGACCTCGCCGAGGACATCGATCGCCGCATGAACGAACTGCGTCTTGCCGCGCGCGACTTCGTCACAGATCCCGGTGCCGGCATCCAGTTCCAGCAGGTCGGCGAGGCGGCCTCGACGCTCAGCGACATCCTGAAGAAGACCCGCATCGAGCTCGCGCCCGAGCAGCAGGACATGATCGACGGGGTCAGCGAGCGGCTCGCGACTTATCGCACGGGCCTGGAGCGGATCTCCACCCTGATCGACCGCCGCGCCCAGCTGCTCGCCGGACTGCCGCCGCTGCGCGAACAATTCGACGCAGCGGTCGAAGGCACCGCGGACCGCGAGCTGGCGTCCCGCCTGTCCGAGGCACAGGGCCGGATCGCGATCGGGCTGCTCGCGCGCAACCCGTCCGCAGCCGAGCAGGCTGCACAGGGAATGCGGGGGCTCGATATTGCCGATGCCAAGCTGAAGTCGGCGGTGAACGACTATGCCGAGGCGATCATGGCTGTCGCCGTCCGCGAGCGGCAGATCGCCGACATCGATCGCGAGGTGCTGGGAACCGAAGGACGACTGATCGGCCGCGTCACCGAATTGCTGCGCGAGGTCAGCTCCCGGCGCGGCCACGTGCTGTCGCGCGATTTTGCCCGGACACTGACCGAGGCGCGATGGCAGAGCATCGTGCTCGGCACGGTCGGCGTGCTGATCGGCATCGGCGCTGCCTGGTTCGTGGTTCGCAGGACGGTGCGTCCGCTCGCCCAGATCGCGCGATCCATTCGCGCGCTTGCCGCCGGCCGGAAAGATGTCTCAATTCCGTCCGCCGACCTCGGCAACGAGATCGGCGACATTGCGCGGGCGGCCGAAGTGTTTCGCCGCGCGCTGGAGGAGGCCGACACCGCGCGCGAGGCGGCGGTGCGCGCGCTCACCGAGCAGCGGCTCGCCGAGGAGAGCTATCGAAAACTGTTCGAAGGCTCCATCGACGGCATCTACGTGACGACGCCGGCCGGTGACCTCCTCAACGCCAATCCCGCGCTGGCGCGCATGATGGGCTATGACAGCCCGCAGCAGCTGATCGACAGCATCAGCGATATCGCCCACACGATCTACGTCCACCCCGAGGCGCGCGCCGAATACCAGCGGTTGATGGCGCGCGACGGCATGGTGCGCGAGTTCGAGTATCAGGTGCGCCAGCGCAGCGGCGACATCCTCTGGCTCTCCGACAGCGCCACGGGCGTGCGAGACGAAGCGGGCAACATCATCCGCTACGAGGGCACGCTGCGCGACATCACCGACCAGAAGCGGGCGGAGGAAGCCATCGCCGAAGGCCGGCGCCTGCTCCAGCAGGTCATCGACACCGTGCCGGCGGTGATCAACGTCAAGGATCGCAATCTGCGCTACGTGCTGATGAACCGCTACATGGCCGGCATCTTCGGCATCGAGCCCGGCGAGGCGCTCGGCCGCACCACGGCCGACCTGATGTCGCGCTACGGCGCATCCAAGTCCGACGAGAGCGACAAGCGGGTGCTCAAGCTTCGAAAAGGTCTCGGTTTCTACGAGGAGGAGTATCAGGACGCCTCCGGCAACATGCGGCAATGGCTGGTCAACAAGTTGCCGCTGCTCGACGCCGAGGGCGAGATCGAGCGGATCGTGACCGTTGCGCTCGATATCGGCGAGCGCAAGCGCGGCGAGCAGGAGATGCGCAAGGCCAAGGAAGCCGCCGAAACCGCGCTGCGCAATCTCCGCGAGACCCAGGCCTCCCTGATCGAGGCCGAGAAGCTGGCCGCGCTCGGGCGCCTCGTCGCCGGCGTCGCCCACGAGGTCAACAATCCCGTCGGCATCAGTCTCACCGTCGCCTCCGCGCTGGAGCGCAAGACCGCCATGTTCACCGCCGAAGTCGAGCGCGGCGAGCTGCGCCGCTCCACGCTCAACGACTTCCTCAGCACCAGCCGCGATGCGTCCTCGCAGCTCGTCTCCAATCTCAACCGCGCCGCCGAGCTGATCCAGTCGTTCAAGCAGGTCGCCGCCGACCGCAATTATTCGGATCAGCGTACTTTCGATCTCGGTGACCTCACCGAGCAGGTGGTGATGAGCCTGCGGCCGGGCCTGCGTAAGCACAATCTGACGCTCAACGTCGAGTGTCAGCCGGACCTGACCATGAACAGCTATCCCGGCCCGTACGGCCAGGTGCTGACCAATCTGTTTCTGAACTCGGTGGCGCACGCCTTCCCGGACGGCCGGCCCGGGACGATCGAGATCCAGGTGCGCGAGTCCGGCAAGGACAACGTCGAGATCATCTTCTCCGACAATGGCTGCGGCATGTCGCTCGACGTCCGTCGCCGCGCCTTCGATCCGTTTTTCACCACGCGGCGCGACCAAGGCGGCACCGGCCTCGGGCTGCACATCGTCTACAGCATCGTCACCAACCGGCTCGGTGGCCGGCTCGATCTCGATTCCGAACCGGGTGGCGGTACGCGCATCCAGATGATCCTGCCGCGTGTGGCGCCGCTCGAACAGGCCGCGGAATAGCTAATCGACGTCTGCAAGCTTGTGCAGCGTCGCGCCGAAGATCTGGCTGGCCTTGCCGACCAGCGCGGTGCCGGTCATCTGTCCGCGCGTGTCCGTGAACGTGCCGGTGACGCCGATGCCGACAGGGGCAGGGCCGCCGAACAGCGGATTGTCATCGCCTCGAGGCGAGGTGTGCCGTTGCACCAGCACCTCGCCCTTGAAGCTGTTGTTGTCCTTCACCGTGTAGCTGCCGGTGTAATACAGGTAGGCATCGCCGCCGAGAATCTTGCCGTCGCGGAAGAGAATCACGCCGCTGCCCTTGCCGACTCGACCATCGAGCAGGGTGACGTGAATTGAATAGAGGCCGTTTTTCATAACGTCCCGTAGGCCGGCCGCCATCGCCCAATGGCGCAACCGGTCCCGCTTTTATGCCAAAGCCCATCCCTGCGCGCAACGAGGCAGTTTGCCGGGCCGGTCGCGGCGGCCTGCGAGCCGTAGTTGTTCCGGCTTGTCCCTGACACCGTCGTGACGCTCTGATGGTGAGGCGAGGCCCGACGTTGCGAATCAGAGTTGGCCCGCGAAATGCATAACCATTGTTGCACTGGCCGCGGGGTGCTGGAGCAAGACGAACGTGACCAACTGGATCGATTCCGGCGGCAATGAGCCGCGACTGTACAGTGCGCGGCCCACGAATTGCAAAAGCGAACAACGGCGGATTGGCGATGCGATACGCCGGGCAAACCTGACGAGGCTGGCGCCCGCGTTGGCTTTGATCGCGCTCGCAGCCCCCTCGGGCACGCGCGCGACCGCGGGCAGTTCGCCAACACCAATCCCGAATTGAAGGCCTGGTTCGACAGTCTGCGCAGCGGCAAGGGGCCTTGCTGTTCCGATGCCGACGGTTCGGCGCTCTCGGACTCCGACTGGACAGCAAGGACGGGCATCATCGCGTCCGCGTCCCGCGCTATGGCTATGCGCTCGATGGCCAGCAGCAGGAGCTCGTCTGGGTCGACGTGCCCGCGGAGGCCGTGATCTCGGAGCCGAACCGGGTGGGACGCACCATGGTCTGGCCGATCTACGGCTACATGGGTGTTACCATCCGCTGCTTTATGCCCGGTAGCATGACTTAGCCTTCTGGCGTGACGTTGTCGCCGGCTCGGATGCCTGGACGGCGGGGCGCTCCGTCGCGTCAGGTATATTTCTTGTCGCGCTCGAGCAGCTCGATCGAGATGCCTTCGGGCCCGCGGATGAAGCAGATGCGTACGCCGGGACGAATGGTCGTCGGCTCGCGCGTGAACGTGACACCCTTGGCCTTGATTTCGGCGGCGACCGCGTCGATGTCCTTCACCGTCAAGCCGAAATGGTCGAGGCCCTGATGCGGGTGCGGAGGTGGCGGGCTGACGGCGCTGTCGCCCTCGAGCGGCGCGATGAAGATCCTGGCTCCGCCGAGGTTCACGTCGATTCGTCCCGGCGCGCGCACGATCTCGCCACCAAGGATGTCCTGCAGCCAAGCCGCGGTGGCCTCCGGATCGGGGCTGCGCAGATGGACGTGATCCCAAGCGACGGCGAACGGCATTTCATACTCTCCCAACGGGTCTATTCGATGCTACGGCGCATGCTAGCAGTATCGCCGGTGGCCACCACCGCCGTTGCCGACTCGCATGACGTTGGGGGAACCTTAGTTCGTCGCCCGAATTAAGGTAAGCTGTCACTAAACCCATGTTCGATTGGTGCTGCGGTCGCGATCGGTGTGCAACCATGAATGCGAGGCTCGACCGACTCGGATTGGGGCGCTTGGCCGGCACCGGCGAACGACTGGCGCGGGCGGTGACGATTGCGAGCGTCTCATTTGGCCGAAGCCTTCTATGGCTGCTGGCGGCAATCATCGTCGGTTGCGGCATCTGGATGCTGCTACCTCTCTCCAAGGGCAACAGTGCTGAGCCGGTGAGGCCTGAGCTGGCGGCTGTTGAAGCGCCTCCCTCCGGCGATGCGTCCAAAGTAGCCTCGCCTGTGTCCGAAGCTCAGGTGCCGGCGACAGCAGAACTTGGTCGTCTCAGGATTTCATCACAGACCTGGCGTCGCGGCGGCCTCGGCTCCAAAGCCCTGGTGACGTTCACGCTGCGAAACGACAACGACTATGCCGTAAAAGATGTCGAGATCGTCTGTGCCTTCACGCGGCGCGACGGAAGTCATCTGACCGACCGCAGCCGCGTGCTGGCGGATCCGGTCAGCATGAAGAGCCGCAAGACCTTTGTGCGTGTCCCAATCGGCTTCGTTAACGTGAATGCCGATCAGGCAAAATGTTCCCCGGTTGCAGCACGCCGCGCTTGAAGGCGACTTGTCCCGGTAGCTGAAAAGTTACCTTCTGCAGTCCTTGGCCGAAAACTATGCATCACCATTTGAACCGAACGGCTGGGCCAGGAACCAATTGGAAGATCGCCTGTTGAGGCGAGCAGAGCCCACGCGGGGATGCGGGGGGCGGAGCGCGGCCAATGCCCATCTTTAGGTATTTCATCTTTGTCGGTGGAGCTTTGCTCACACTGCTGTTCGCGGCGGATTTCGTTCTCCCGGCGGCGCCCGTAGCGCAGGCCGTCGCGACCGCAAGCAACGAGCAGCCGCTGATCCGAATCCGGTCCGACCGCCATCTGCCTGAGCGCGTCGTCCTCGACACGAGCCAGCCGACGATTGTCGCACCCGCGGTTCAGACTGCCGCAGTTGCGGCTCCCCAGCCACCGGTACAGGAGAGCCTGTCGCCGGCTTTGGCCGAGATGTCTGCCAAGACGCGGGTGCGCGAGACCTTCGCCCAGTTCACGCCAGAGCCGAGGGCCGGGACCGCCGCAGCCAGGAAGTCCGACGCGGGCCAGCCCCAGACGTTCCAGGCCCAAGCGTCTCCTGTCCAGGCTCAGCCCAAGCGTAAGATCGTCAGGACGCAACCGGCGCATCAGCCGGGCCGCCCCATGATGCTGGTCGCTCAGCAGCCGCATTTCGGCCTCTTCAACACGACCTGGTAACAGCGCCTTCGACTGCCTCGATCGAGGTGGGAAGGGCTTTTTATTGGCCGGCCTCTCTGCTAATTCGAACCAATCCGACCGCCGTCGGGTGTACTGGCTCCTCGCCAGTGCCGGCCGGCGGATCTCGGTGGCCCGCTACTCGGGCCAGGGCGCTCGTAGCTCAGCTGGATAGAGCATCGGATTTCGATTCCGAGGGTCGGAGGTTCGAATCCTTCCGAGCGCGCCAGTCCTCTTTGTTCCATATATGTTCTAAAGCGGCGAGGATGCCGGGTCACCGCCGCGAGGGCCTGCGGCGTCCATCAGCCTGCCGGGACACCGCTTTGCCGGCCGCGTGCCAGAGTGTCGGAGGGCGCCTCGTGGAAGATCGCGCGGTAGGCTGCGGCAAATTCGCCGAGATGATGGAAGCCTTGGGCACGCGCGCAGGTGGCCACGGTGACGCCGCCCTTGAGGAGGCGGGCGCGGGTCGCCCACAGCCTCTTCAGGCGAATGTACTGGTGCAGGCTCATGCCCCGCACCTTGCTGACGGCGCCGCCGAGCGTACGGATCGAGACGTCGAACTCGCGGGCGAGATCGGCTGTATAGATCGGTGCGGTCGGATATGTAGCGACGTAGTCGTCGATGCGCTGCACGAGCTTGATCGCCCGCTCGCTGTGGACCGAGGTGCTCCGATCCGACGTCGAATCGATTCGAAACAAATCGTCGAGCGCGAGCAGCAGGCCTTCCTGCAGATGGGCCGCAACCTCGGTCGTCTCGAACAGGTCTGGCTGCACTGACGCGGTGCGCAGGATATCGAGCAGGAGCTGTCGGGTGTGGAGCAGGGCGGGCCGGTTCGCGACATGGGCGCGCAAATGGTCGGCGCGGTCGAACCAGCCCCGGTCTCTCAGCTCGGGGGAGAAGATGATCATGGCGTGATGATTGGTCCGGGGCTCGACGAAATGGCACTCATCGTTGCCGTGGAGGGCAGCGAAGAAGCGGGCGTCGAGATCCACACCTTTGAAGTTGACCTGAAGATCGTCGCTCATCGACAGGATCACCATCCCGCTCGGCATGCGATAAGCGGTATCTAGGATCCGCGCGAACGATCTCATCACGATGATGCGGCACGCCGGCAGGGAGACGATGGCTCGGGCCGCCGCGAAGTTCGGGATGTCGAGCGGAATGCTCCTCGCATCCTCCATCGTCTCAATCGGCCGAAACGCATCGACATCGGAGAAGCCGATCAGTTGAAGCGCAGAGGAGGGAGCGAGGTCGTCGAACAACATGATTCTGGCCGGCCGCTGAAATGAGACAATCAAAGGAACATCGCTGCATCATCAATGGCGAAGCATCGAGTTTCAGTAAACCGAAATTCAGGGCCGTAGTATTGCGGACATCATGCCATGAGGTACGTTGGATCATCGCCGTTTCTCAACGCTCTGCACCTTCATGTTGACAGCACCGAAACACGATCGGTTAAATCGTCATAAGTGACCTTTTCGGCTGATCTCATCTTTGATCTAGATCAAACATGAACGGCTTGGGGCCAGTGATCCACTGCGCAAGACATGATCTCGCAAAAGCGAAGGGGCCCGAAGGCCCCTTCAAACGTCACCAGCGGCGATAGCCGTAGTACCCATAATGGCGCGGCCCGTAATAGCGCGGCGGCCCATAGTACCGCGGGCCGTAATAATATGGCCGCGGCCTGTAGTAGTAGCCATAATAGTTCGGCCGCCACCAGCACCGTCCCCAGGCGTCGCAGACCATGCGGACCTGCTCGACGCCGGAGACCTGCAGTGTCGCAGGTGCAGGCGCGATGGGCATGGCGGATGCCGTCGACGATGCAACGAGGGCGCCGAACAGGAACGCGGCCAATCGGCCAGTCGTGAGGTTCATGATGTCTTCCTTCGCTTACGCGATGCAGGATATCGAGGTTGTTCTGATCAAATTGTGGCCGAACCGAAATGTAATACAGATGAACAGGCGAGCTGACCCTTACGTCACGGCTCGGCAGCGGGCCGTAGGCCGGGCAGGCCGTGTCGTGACTTGAGCTTGATCCTGCGCAATTCGCAAGTTTGCCTTGGCTCTTACTGTCGCCGTCATGGCAGCGGCGTGGTGCCTGCTGCCGGGCAAGGTGAGCTGAATGCGAGTCATTCCAGATCTGTCGATCTCGCCGGAGAAGGTGTTCTTCGTCATCTCGAAATCGCGCCGGTCCGACAGCGAAGCGGGCGGGGGTGGCGTCATCCTGGACTTCGGCGACGACGACATGAGCTACGGCCGCGGTGGGCGCGGCGAAACAACCGACCGTGCCGAGCTCGCGGGCTTCATCCGCGCTCTCAATGTTGACGAGCAGATCGATCTCGTGGCGCTGACCTGGCTTGGCCGCGGCGACGGTGATCTCTCCGATTGGCGTCAACTGCGCGCCCAGGCCGCCCAGGCGCACAACCAGCGTACCGCCTCATACCTGATCGGTACGCCAATGCTCGCCGACTATCTGGAGGAGGCGATGACGCAATTCGGCAAGTCCTCCGAGGAATTCGAAGAACAGCTCTGATGCCGGATGCGGCGTCTGCAAGTGTCAAGGAGAAGTTGCGATGGACAAGATGAGAATGGACAAGGGTGACTGGCTGGTCGTGTGCGACGGGCGCAAGGCGCTCATTCTGGAAAACCTCGGCGACGAGATGTTTCCGAACCTCCACACCAGGGAGGTGCACGAGCAGCCCAATCCCGCGACCGCCGCTCAGGGGGCCGACGCGCCGGGCCGATTGCATGGCGCGGTCGGCGGCGCACGCAGCTCGGTCGAGCAGACCGATTGGCACGACGAGGCCGAGCGCGCCTTTTTGCGGAGCCTGGCCTGCCGGCTCGATGCCGCCGTCAGCTCCGGTGAGACGACGGCCCTGACCATGGTGGCCTCGCCACGTGCGCTCGGCATGATCCGCGCCGACTATTCGGACGGGCTGCGCAAGGCGCTTCAGGGGGAGGTCGGCAAGGACCTCGTCAAGCTGCCGGTCTACGAGATCGAGAAGCAATTGCTACGGTTGGGCGCCGCCAAATAGAGGAGCCGCAGCGGCCGCGGCGCCTCAGTAGCAGGGGTGCCGCCGGCCGTCCTGACCAATATAAGCGGCCGCGCTGCGGTAGCAGTGGTTGGTCGCCGGGCCGTCATAGTAGGCGAAGGTGCCGGGGGTGATACCCGGGCCGTAATTGTGCAGGTAGCTGATCGGGTAGGGCAGCGGGTTCGCGTAGGAGCGGTGGTACCGGTGGCGGCCGTTCGCCTCCGCGAGGGCGGGAGCCAGGACCGCAGCCGTCAGGGCCGCAACCGCGGCGACACGAGTCAACTTGCTCATCTCGATTCTCCGGAACCTGCTCGAACGGGTCAGCCTGTTATAGCAATTTCGAGCGGCCAAGCATCGCTCCGGAGGCCCGAAATCAATGCCAATCCCGCAGATTTCCGGGTGGGTGTGACAGAATTGCCGGAGATGCGGCCAAAGCTGCCCATTTTTGGCCTTTTCGGGATGCTTAACGAATTCCCCACACAAGTATGACCAAAGACTATTCGGTTCAGAATTCTTCCGCCGGCCCGGGGGCATTTGCCGGCCCCTCGAGTCCGGTACATTCCTGAAGGCCTTCGCCGTCATCTCGCCATGCGCATCACGCTTCCGAGTCTGCTGTTGCTCTGCCTCGCCGCCGCCACGCCGGCGCGCGCCGAGCTGCACATCACGCGCGACCACGGCGGCTATGTCGAGGAGTACAAGGCCAAGTACAAGCGGGTGCGCGAAAAGGGCGAGCGGGTCATCATCGACGGCATCTGCAATTCGGCCTGCACGCTCGTGCTCGGCATCGTGCCGATGAACAAGATCTGCGTGACGCCGCGCGCGAGCCTCGGCTTCCACCAGGCCTATTACGACAAGGCGTTCACCTTCGGCATCAAGGTCACCAGCGCTGAGGGTACCTCCGATCTCATGTCCTACTACCCCGACACGGTGAAGGACTGGATTCGCCGCAATGGCGGGCTCACCACGGACATGAAGAAGATCAAGAACGGGGTCGAGCTCTGGAAGATCGTCAATCCCTGCCCGGACGAATGGTGAGCGGCTGAGACGGACCGCGATCCTCCGTCGCAGCGCAGCATATCGTCACCACGAAATTCGCATTGCCGCATGGCCGAGGGTCGGGCAATGAGGGCGGCAATGAACCATAATCAAGAAACCCTGGCCGCCCGCGCCGCGCCGATCCTGTTCGTGCTGCTCTGGAGCACCGGATTCATCGGGACCAAATACGTCGTCAACAATGCCGATCCCTTGACCTATCTCGCCATCCGCATGGCGATCGTGGTCGGGCTGATGGCAATCATCGCAGGAATCGCCCGGCCGAAATGGCCTGATAGCGCCGGCATCGCGCACAGCGCGGTCGCCGGCATCCTCGTCCACGGCTTCTATCTCGGCGGCACCGCGATCGCGATCGCGCATTCGATTCCGGCCGGCCTTTCCGCGCTGATTCCGGGCCTGCAGCCGATCCTGACCTCGACCATCGCCAACCGTTGGCTCGGTGAGAAGGTGACGCCGCTACAATGGGCCGGGCTCGTGCTCGGCCTCGGTGGGGTGGTGCTGATCCTGCACAACCGCCCGATGACCGGCGAAGCCGGGCTCGGCTGGCTCGCCTCGGTGGTCTCGCTGGTCAGCATCACGCTCGGCACGCTCTATCAGCGCCGCTATTGCAATCACATCGACTGGCGCGCCGGCAATCTCGTGCAGTACGTGGCGGTCACCATCTTCTTCGCGGTCGGCGCCTTCCTGTTCGAGGATCGCGTGGTGCACTGGACGCGGGAGTTTGTGCTTGCGCTCGCCTGGCTCGCGGTCGCGCTCTCGATCGGATCGATCGGGCTGTTGTACTGGCTGATCCGCCACGCCGCGGCGACCTCGGTCGCGAGCCTGTTCTATTTGGTTCCGGCCGTCACGGCCCTGATGGCCTATCTGCTGTTCGGAGAAAAGTTGGATGCGATTGCCATTGCTGGCATGGCGCTCTGCGCCGCGGCGGTCTTCGTCGTCAATCGGCGGTCCTGACGGCGTGCACAGCCCAGACCCGTGGGCGGGCATCAACCGGGCCGGCGCAGCCAAGCGGCGAGGGCAGGTGTGAGCTGTCTCCGGGCGCGCCCGCACCCGGAGACGTCCGCCGGTGCGATCAGCGCTTGGCCTTCTTGGCCTTCTTCTTCGACTTGCCGGCCTTCTTTGCCGCCTTTTTGGGAGCCTTTTTCGCGGCCTTCTTGGACGACTTCTTTGCGGTCTTCTTCGTCGTCTTCTTCGCAGCCTTCTTGGCTTTCTTCTTGGCCGCCTTCTTCGGCGCTACTTTCTTCGCGACCTTCTTGGCGGCGTTCTTCACCTGCTTGACTGCGGTGACTGCCGCGTCCTTGGTCGTTTCCACGGCAGTGGTGATCGTCTCCATCGCCTGTTCGGTGATCGGCTTCTCGTCGTCCATATCGTCCCCCACGGTTTGTATGGAGCGATGACGATAGCGGGTTTCGAAATTGTGTCAAAGCGACGCTCAACCTTTGCGGATCTTTGCGTAGGCGGCGAGCGCGCGTTCGCGTGCCCCGGCATGATCGACGATCGGTTGCGGATAGGTCTTGCCGATCGTGATGCCCGCGCTCGCAAGCTCGATCGGCGTTGCCTGCCAGGGCCGGTGGATCAGCTTGGCGGGCAGGGCCTTCAGCTCCGGAACCCAGCATCGAACATAGGCTCCATCAGGATCGAACTTCTCGCCCTGGAGCTGCGGATTGAATATGCGGAAATAGGGCGCAGCGTCGGCACCGCAGCCGGCGACCCATTGCCAGTTGGCGGGATTGCTGCCGGCGTCCGCGTCGACCAGCGTGTCCCAGAACCAGGCCTCGCCCTCGCGCCAGTCGATCAGGAGGTGCTTGACCAGGAAGGAGGCCACCACCATCCGCACCCGGTTGTGCATCACGCCGGTGTGCCAGAGCTCGCGCAGGCCGGCATCGACGATGGGGTATCCGGTGCGCCCGCGCTGCCAGGCGGCGAGCGCTTCTTTGTCGGGCTGCCAAGGGAAGGCATCGAAGTTCGTCTGCAGGTTTTCGGCGGCAAGGTTGGGGTGATCGTGAAGGAGGTGGCGGCAGAATTCGCGCCAGCCGAGCTCGCTCAGGAATTTTTCGACGCCTTGCCCCCGTGCCGGATCTTCCGCCGCGGCAAACCGGGCGGCGTGCCAGACCTGACGCGGGCTGAGCTCGCCGAAGCGCAGATGCGGCGACAGAAGTGAGGTGCCCTCTCGGTCCGGACGGTCGCGGTGGCCGGCATACATGCGAACTTTGTGCTTGAGGAAGTCGCGCAGGCGCAGCCGGGCGGACGCGGCGCCGGGGGTCCGTGCCTCGCGCAGGCCACCCGCCCAATCGGGCGTGGTCGGCTCGAGCTTCCAGCTCTCCAGTCGATCGCTTGCGATGCTCGGTGCAGCGCGAAGCTCCTTCGGCGCGGGCAGGGGCTTTGGCGGGTCGCCGAGTGCCAGTACGCGGCGCAAGAACGGGGTGAACACGCGCAGGCCCCGGCCGTCCTTGGTGCGGATCGCCGCGGGCGTGACCAGCAGGTCGCCCGGAAAGCTTTGCGCGTGCAAGCCCAGCTTTGTCAGGGCCGCTTCGAGCTGCCGTTCAACCGCCTGATGAGGCGCCTGCGCGATCTCGTTCCAGTAGACGGCGCGGGCACCGCTCTGTCGCACCACTTCAGGGATCACCTTGGCCGCCGGTCCTCTGCGCAGGACGAGCGAGCCGCCGCGCGCGGCGATCTCGTCGCCGAGCGCCCGCAGCGACTGCGCCAGCCACCAGCGTGCCGCACCGCCCGGCGCTCGCCCCGCCGCCTCGTCCAGGACGTAGAGGCAAAGCACCGGGGTGCCGGACTTGGCGGCGGCGTGGAGGGCGGGGTGGTCGGACAGGCGGAGATCGTCGCGAAACCAGACGATGATGGACGACTGACTGGGCGGGGTCAGGGAAGGCCTCGTTTACCAATTGGAAACCGTACGGCGTGCGGCGGTGGGAACCCGTCGTTAATGCGGCTGTAAGTCAATTGCACCAATATGCAGGAATTACGGGGGTCATTCCATCCATGTCCAATCTTCTAACGGCGAAGTTCCTGCCGCGGTTCAAGCTCGGCACCAAAGCGGTCCTGTGCGCGGTGCTGCTGATCGCAATGAACACGGCGCTCGTGGTCGGCGCCGGCTATTGGTCACTGACATCCGCCTTCAATGACCGCGCCCTGCGCGACATCGAGGTCAATCTGCGCACGCTGGGGCTGGCCTTTGCGGAGACCGTTCCCGAAGCCAAGATCACGATCCGAGACGGCGCGGTGGTCCGCGCCGAGATCCCCAAAATGCCCGACTTCAGGGATCACGCCATCGTCGACCGGGCGGTGTCCTATGTCGGCGGCAACGCGACCCTGTTCGTGTTCGATGCGGCGAGCGGACAGTTCATCCGCCGCTCGACCAACGTGAAAAAGGAAAACGGCGACCGCGCCGTCGGGACCCAGCTGGCCGCCGATCATCCGGGGCAGGCCCCGCTGCGCCGTGGCGAGGCCTATAAGGGGCCGGCCACGCTGTTCGGCAAGACGTTCATGACCGCCTATTTCCCGATCGCCGATGGCACCGGCAAGGTCGCCGGCATTCTCTATGTCGGCATCCCCATGGTGCAGTTCGAGGGCATGCTGTCCCAGGCGATGGAGAGCATGGCGGCCGCTGCCGGGCTTGCCGCGCTTCTGGTGCTGGTCCTGACCCTGCTGGTCGTCCGGCGCATCACCCGGCCGCTGACCTCGGTGACGCATTCGCTCACCGCGCTTGCCAACGGTCAGAGCGACGTCGCGATCGAATGCGAGGACCGTGCCGACGAGATCGGCGAAATCGCCCGCACGGTCGCGGTGTTCAAGAGCAACTCGCAGGAGCGGGCGCGCCTGCGCACTGAGCAGGCAGCGGCAACCGCTGCCGCAGCCGAGCAGCGCAAGGCCGAGCTGCGCAACTTCGTCGAGGGGTTCCGCGGCAGCGTCGGCGGCATTCTCGACAAGGTGCTGGCATCGTCCGGCGAGTTCGAGCGCGCCGCGCGACAACTCACCGACGCCGCGCGCTCCACGGCAGATCTGTCGGCGCAGTCGGCGGGAGCATCCGAAAGCGCCTCCGAGCATGTGCGTTCGGCTGCGTCCGCTTCCGACGAGCTGTCTCAATCCATCTCCGAGATCACCCGCCGGGTGCAGGAATCGAACGAGATCTCCGCCGAGGCGGTGCGGCAGGCCGAAGCGACGGACCAGCGCATCGCGCAGCTCTCGGAGGCCGGCTCGCGCATCGGCGACGTCGTCAAGCTGATCACCTCGATCGCCGAGCAGACCAATCTGCTGGCGCTGAATGCGACCATCGAGGCTGCACGCGCGGGCGATGCCGGCCGCGGCTTCGCGGTGGTGGCTCAGGAGGTCAAGACGCTCGCCGGCCAGACCGCGAAGGCGACCGACGAGATCTCGAACCAGATCGAGAGCATGCAGCTTGCGACCGAGGAATCGGTCGCAGCCATCAAGGCGATCAGCCAGACCATCGAGCGCATCAGCGGCATCGCAGGCTCGATCTCGGCGGCGGTCGAGCAACAGAAAAGTGCGACGCACAACATCGTGGCCAGCGTGCGCGCCGCGGTGTCAGGCACGGCCGATGTCGCGGTCAATGTCCGTCACGCCGCCAAGGGCGCCAGCGAGACGGGCGAAACGTCGAGCCGCATGTTTGCTTCCGCCCAGGCGCTGTCGGGCGAGAGCCTGCATCTGAAGGCCGAGGTCGAGAGCTTCCTCGACCGCGTGCACGCGGCGTGATTCTGGGTCATCATCCCGGGATGGTCCGAAGGACCAGCCCCGGGATCTCGAGATCTCGGGTTCGATGCTGACGCATCGCCCCGGGATGACTTTTTGGGGCCGCTATCCGCGACCGCCAAAAGTCATCTGGGCTGCGGGACGATGCGGATGTAGGGCTTCGGCTCCTTCCAGCCCTGCGGATAGATCGTCTTGGCCTCGTCGTTGGAGACCGAGCCCGCGATGATGACGTCGTCGCCCTGCGACCAGTCGGCCGGGGTGGCGACGCGATGCTTGGCGGTGAGCTGGAGCGAGTCGATGACGCGCAGGATCTCCTGGAAGTTCCGGCCCGTCGTCATCGGATAGACCAGCACCAGCTTGATCTTCTTGTCCGGGCCGATGATGAAGACGTTGCGGACGGTTTGGTTGTCGGCCGGCGTGCGGGTGAGGGGATCGCCAGAGGTCGAGGCTGGCAGCATGCCGTAGAGCTTGGAGACGTTGAAATCGGTGTCGCCGATCATCGGGTAGTTCGGCGCGGCGCCTTGGGTCTCCATGATGTCTTCCGACCATTTGGCATGACGGTCGACCGGATCGACCGAGAGGCCCATCAGCTTGACCCCGCGCTTGTCGAATTCCGGCTTCAGCTTGGCGAGGGCGCCGAGTTCGGTGGTGCAAACCGGCGTGAAATCCTTCGGGTGTGAGAACAAGAGGGCCCAGCTGTTGCCGATCCAGTCGTGGAATTTGATCTTCCCTTCGGTGGTTTCGGCTTCGAAGTCAGGGGCGGTGGCGCCGATCGGAAGTGTCATGATCTTACCTCATCTCATTGAATCTAATCGAGAATTCGTCTCCGGCCGTCACATCCATTATAAGGGCTTCGCCGGCCTAAGTGAACGCCAACTGAACCGGCTCAAGTAAAATGTGAATTCCTTCTTTGAAGAGCCGATTTTCTAGCAACTTATTGTTACAGCGGCAGCTGCGGCGAAACAGCTCCACCCGGGGTCACACGGTCTCGCTCGCCCCGATAATGCCTTTTATGACTTTCATCACGCTCGCCCGGCGCGTTCTAGAACCAGATTGGTCCTGATAGCGACCAATTGGCAACCATCTAGAAAAGTCGCGATCCCCGTATCGAATCGTTAACCACCCCTTTACGCCGGCATGGAAATGCTGGTCGATCAGAAGAAGTCTGGAAGTGAACTATGTCCGCCGCTGCGCCTAAGCCCACCGAGCCGTCGTCCCTCGTGCCGTCCTGCCGCGATACTGCAGCTCATGCCCTTTCCGTCGTGCGGGACGGCGTGATCACGGGCGAAGGCCCGACCACCAAGGGACGGGTGCATTTCTCCCGCTCGCTCGACGCCGATGACACCGCCTGGTGCGTGCGCATCCTCACCGCCACCGCCGTCAACGACCAGCCGGTCAGCCGCGCCGAGGCCGAAGTTCTGTTCGAGATCAACGAGGCCGCGACGGAGCGCACCGATGGCGGCCGGTTCGACGACCTGCTTGCCAAGGCGGTCGCCCATTATGCCGCGAGCGCCTCGGGCCTGAAGGTGCCGCCGCGCAGCGTCGCGCTGTCGGCCGACACCGAGATCGAGAGCTGGGCGCCGTCCTATGCCTCCAAGGTCAACAGCGAGATGCTGGAGTGGATCGCCGGCCAGATGCGTGGCAAGCGCCAGAACAACCGTCGCCTGATGGCGATGGTGGCGACCTTCCTCGGCGCCACCGCACTGCCTCTGGCGGGCCAATTGCCGAACGTGTTCGACATCGGGATGTAAGGCAAATGGGCCGCGGTCGCGGCTCGCAGCGTCGTTCGGTTTCCTCCTGTCCCAGACGCGGCGCAGCGCGTAAGCGGTGCGGCGCAGAGCCGGGACCCAGGACGCCGCGCGGTTCGCTGTGACATGGGCCCCGGCTCTGCAGCGCATCGTCCAAGAGACGCCGCGCTGCGTCCCGGGCACGAGACCTGAGTTTCAGGCAAACAACTGTCCCAACAGCGTCATTGCGAGCGCAGCGAAGCAATCCAGAATCCCTCCGCGGATACATTTCTGGATTGCTTCGCTGCGCTCGCAATGACGGAGTGTGTGGTGGGCAGCGCCGTTCTTCAATTCGCATTTCGCTCGCGG